>NZ_JH932293.1:915754-1225616 GCF_000301075.1 Bergeyella zoohelcum ATCC 43767 | reverse complement strand
AAAAAGGAAATAAACTAAAGAATCTAAAAAAATCGAAATCATCGAAACGAACGGAATCTTTTAATCATTTAATAAAAAAAAATAAATCAACATTTTAAATTTAAAAACGATGAACAAAACAACAGTCAAGATCAGTGTGTTAGCGTTCTTAGGTTTTATGACTTATGGTTACGCACAGCAACAGCAGCAAGACCCTTACAAGGGTAAAGTAGGGGTAAACACCATAGAGCCGAGTGCTACGATGGACATTCGCCCAAGTACAGCCAATGCTCAAAAAGAAGCGACCACTAACGAAGGGATTATTGCCCCAAAGCTAAGCAAGACGAGAATTGCTAATATTGCTACGCCAGTAGAAGGTACTTTGGTGTATGCTACGGATGATGCTACTTCACTTATTTCTGCTTATACAGGTAATGACCCTAAAGTAGCGAAGATTACGGAAAAAGGGTATTATTTCTATAATGGTACCGAGTGGGTGAAAGCGGGGAGTGATATAAATAGTGGAGAATGGGTGTATGATCCTGTTACTAAGAGAATTAATTTAAAAAGAAGTGGAAACGATCCATTTAAAAACTTGGTATATTATACAGAGAAAGGTTCACATAGAGATATAGATGAACCTACACTCATTACGAAATATTTTGACTCAAAAAATCTTCAAGAAGTAGATTCAGTTCTGCCTACTGAGAATTATTTGTTTTCTAAAAAATATAATAGAGTATTCGGTTCCACTATAGAAGTGCCCGCTGATATAGTAGCAGGTGTATGGGGAAATATACCTGCTAATACATATACCAATGAAACATTTTTAAATGAAGTTCCAGATAAAGCTACAGATATTACAAATACCACTAGTATTCTTTATGTACCTTCTACTTTAAATGGATTGAAACAATTAAAAAGTATAACGGGTGGTGGTAATTTTGTAGGATATCATGCTCCTGAAAAATTAGATAATATTTGGGGGCAACAAGTAGAAGCTCTTTTAGGTATGAATGCATCTGCAGATAATGTCTATGGTAGTAGAAACAGACTGCTTACTTATTCATCTAAACCAATAAAGAACCTAAGAGGGGGAGAGGTATATACTTATATAAGAGGAAATGGAAAAATAGCTAATGTATTTGCTAATACATTTAATGTTCATATTCAAAATGGATCAACATCGGAAATAGATAATATTGTAGGAGGAGCAGTTTTTTTTAGAAATTTTCACAACTCGGCACCTGTAATTAAAAAAATAAGAGGTTTTCTCATAGATGGTTTTAGAGCAGTTTCGGGTGCCACTATTCCAACAATAACAGAAAATATAGGGCTTTTCATTCAAAGTATAGAAGGGGGTACATCTATTAACCGTGCTATACATACAGAAGCAGGGCAAATTCGTTTCGGAGATTTGAAACATTCGGTTAGTACCAATGTAGCAAGTACAGGAGACCGTCCGGTGTTTGTAACGGCAGATGGGGTGCTTAAAGTAGGAAATGCTTCTACAGCCTTGTCTAGAGCGGTATGGAAAACCGATGGAAATCATGTGAAATTGGCAGTAAAAGCAGATGGTACGGATAGAACGGATAATATCATAACGATTAATGACGAAGGGCAAATGTTTGCTTCTTCGTTTAAAGGTACCAATGGAGCCACTATCTTTCCAGATTATGTATTCCAAAAGTACTATACAGGAACTTCGTCTATCAAGGCAGATTATAACTTCAAATCCCTAAGCCAAGTAGAAGATTTTGTAAAAACCAATGGACACTTGCCTGGGTATAAATCAGCAGCAACCATTAAAGCACAGGGTTATGTAGATTTAATGGAAACCCAGCTGACCAATGTAGAAAAAATAGAAGAGCTTTACTTGCATCTCATGGAGAAGGAAAAAGAAGTGAAAGAGTTAAGAAATAAGAATCAAGAGCTAGAAAATAGACTCGAAAGATTAGAAAAACTGCTAAAATAGATTCTACATTGAATAAAGAAGAAGCTGCTCTTCTGGAGCAGCTTCTTCTTTATTTATTTTATCACCTCATCTATAGGCTGACCTATATTTCCACTTGGGTTTTCTATTTTCAGAATTTGTGCCAGTGTAGGAGCAATGTCCGTCATGTGATAAGGCTTAGCACTCTCGCCTTTTTTTATTCCCTTTCCATAGAAAATCAATGGAATATGAGCATCATAAGAATTCCAAACACTATGGGTAGTCCCTTTTTTTGCGTATTTAGGAAGCATACCATCATGAGAAACAATTTGGATATCCCCGCTTCTTTGCCAGTTGTACCCATTAATCACTCTAGATTTTATAGGCTCTGGGATGGAGGACTGCCCCACTTTTTTCAAATCTACTGCGAAAAGCACTCTCGGGTCTTTATTGAGTCTATCAATAATAGATTTTTTTATCCTTTCCTCGTCCAGTTTTTTTTCTGCTATCAAATTTTGATTCAAATAAATTTGATAATTATTAATCCCTAAAATCAATTTATCATCCCCATAGGCTGTTTTGAGTTCCTCTTGTAAATTCTTTTCCAAGCCATCATCAAAAAGCCCTGTGAGCATTTTATTTGCCTTCATATACCCCATAGCATGAGCCCCTCCATGATCTGCAGAAAGGAATAATAAATAGTTATTTTTACCCACTTTTTGGTCTAGTGTATTGAGAAATTTCTCTAAATCTTGGTCTAATCTCAGATAAGTATCTTGAACCTCAATAGAATTTGGCCCAAAGGCGTGACCTACATAATCCGTAGAAGCCAAATTAATCACTAAGAAATCCGTAATATCATCTTTTCCAAGCTGATAACCATCTAGAGCAGCCTCACTCATCTTTAAAGTAAGCGTATTCCCGAAAGGTGTCGTTCTGATGATGCCTTTATTTTTAGCAAAATCGCTAGACAAATTTGAATATGGAAACACAGGAGACTGAGCACTTCCCAAAAGATTTTCCCATTCTACATTATCGGCAGTACTTTCCTTATATTCTTGGATAGGTTTTAGAGTATTCCACCCTTGGGCAACCAATTTTTCTCCCCATTTCTGTGCGTTAAAATCTTTTACCCATTTCGGTAAATCATTCATATAGTAAGTAGAGGTAACGAAGTTTCCATTTCCTCCATCGTACCAAAACACCCCTGTAGGATTATGCCCTGCAGGAAGTATAGAAGCTCTATCTTTGAGGGAAATACCCACTACCTTAGATTGAAAATTGGTAGCAATCCCTATTTGATCTGTAATCGTAGTACTCCACAAATTATGAGGAGAATGTGCACCTATTTTTTCAGACGAAGATCCTACGCCCTTTACCGAAGTATCCGTGGTACAATATATATTCTTCCCAGTAGCCTTATCTGTCCAATCATTTCCTGCAATACCATGAATAGCTGGTACAGAACCTGTGTAAATAGAAGTATGCCCTATTGCCGTTACGGTAGGCACATAGTCTATCATCACATTATTAAGATTGTATCCTTCGTTCAGAAGCCTTTTAAATCCTCCTTTTCCGTAGTGATTTTCATAGCGATAGAGAAAATCCCAACGCATCTGATCCACCACTACTCCTACCACTAATTTAGGTCTTTGAGTTTCGTTTTTCTGTGCAAAAAAAGAAACCTGAGACAAAAGCAATACCGCACCTACGAGTATTTTTTTCATTGTCAATATAATTTATTTATTTTTTTAGATGATTTATTCGGGGTTACAGATGAAACATTTATTTTACCAGTCTTTCTAATACCCATTCTATCATATTTTTCTCTGAAGCATGATGATCAGCAGAAAACTCTCCTCTTCGTCTATTGGCAATGACACAATTTACCGTTAGAGCCTTATGCCCTAAAAGCTTAGACAGTCCATAAATTGCAGAAGTTTCCATCTCGAAATTGGTTACTCCAAGATTATTGAGCGTTTCTAAGAATTGATCATCCACTGCTTTCAGTCTCAGCTGACGCCCTTGTGGAGCATAAAACCCAGGGAAAGTAGCCGTGTTTCCATGGTACTTTGCATCTTTATAATAGTCAGAAATATCCTCTGCCCAATCAGAGAAATAGAGCATAGGCTTTATTTTCTCATAAGGAAAATGCTCAAGGAAGTTTTTACTAAACTCATTCTCAAAATGATAATCTTGGTAAAAATGCAGTAATCCATCTAGCCCCACCACATTCTGAGTAACGAGCATATTATCTACCTCAATGTCTGGATTTACGGAGCCACAAGTACCCAGTCTAAATAGCTCTAGCGAAGTATGTTCTGATTTCAACTCTTTGTTTTTAAGGTCAATATTTACCAAGGCATCGAGTTCATTCATCACGATATCAATATTTTCCGTACCTATACCGCTAGACATTACCGTAATTCTTTCGCCACGGAGCGTTCCCGTATGGGTATAAAACTCCCTTTTGTTCTTTTTGATTTCTATTTTATCAAAATATTGAGAAACCTTCGCTACGCGATTAGGATCTCCCACAAGGATGATTTTATGTGCTATATCCTCTGGTAAAAGATTCAAATGGTAAACACTTCCGTCTTCGTTTAGCACCAATTCTGATGCAGCTAATGTATTCATAATGAATTAAAATAATTAAAATATTCAATAATTAAACGATTACTATTCTGATAAGAGCAATAAGCCGTTAGCATTAGCAATAAGCCCTTTCAAACAACTTCAAACAAAATCAAACAATTCAAACAACCTCAAACAAAATCAAATTCCTAACCTTCTCTCTATCCGCCCACGCGTTTAGTCTTGTAGCCCATTTCTTGGAGTATGGCCATTACCTTATCTCTATTGTCCCCTTGGATGATGATTACCCCATCTTTCTCAGAGCCACCAATCCCAAGAGTAGTCTTTATCTTTTTCGATATTTTTTTCAGGTCTTCATCACTTCCCTCAAAGCCTTCCACTAATGTAACAGGTTTGCCATTTCTACCTTTTTTTTCGTACTTACAAATCAATGGTGATTTCTGTTCAAAAACCTCTTCAGGCATTTCAAAATCCTGCTCCTGATGGTCAGGGAAAAGATTCTTCAGTTGGTCTCTTAAATCCATATCACAAAATTAGGGTTTATTTTCGTCAAAATAAAAAAAGTAAAGAAGAATTATCAAATAGCTCTTGGCAATAATAGGATAATAATGAGATAATGGGGTAATGCGGTAATGAGATAATTATCTAATTACCTAATTTTCCAATTCTCCAATTCCCTAATTCCCTATCATATCGCGTTCAAACTTATTTTAAAACCCGAGAAAAATAAGTACCTTTGTGGTCTAAACAATTTTAATATATGAGTCAAATAATTTTTGATCTAATCGAAAAGGAGAGAGCTAGACAAACCCATGGTATAGAGCTCATCGCATCAGAAAACTTCGTATCTGAAGAGGTAATGAGAGCCATGGGAAGCATTCTTACCAATAAATATGCAGAAGGCTACCCAGGAAAACGCTACTATGGAGGCTGTGAAGTGGTAGATGAGATAGAAACTTTAGCCATAGAAAGAGCCAAAGAACTCTTCGGTGTAGCTTACGCTAATGTTCAGCCTCACTCCGGTTCTCAGGCCAATGCTGCCATTTATTTAGCATGCCTAAAACCAGGCGATACCGTTCTGGGGCTTGACCTCTCTATGGGAGGACACCTTACGCATGGTTCTTTCGTAAACTTTTCGGGTATTCAGTACAACGCACAGTTTTACGGCGTAGAAAGAGAAACCGGACTTATAGATTATGAAGCGATGAGGCAAAAAGCACTCGAAGTGAAACCGAAAATGATTATCGCAGGATATTCCGCCTACTCCCGTGATTTAGACTATGCTAAGTTCCGTGAAGTAGCAGATGAAGTAGGTGCTACACTTTGGGCAGACATCGCTCACCCAGCGGGACTCATCGCAAAAGGGCTTTTAAGCTCTCCTTTTGAGCATTGTCATGTGGTAACTACTACTACCCACAAAACCCTAAGAGGACCAAGAGGAGGAATGATTATGATGGGGAAAGATTTTGAAAATACCTTTGGACACAAAACGCCAAAAGGGGAAATCAAAATGATGAGCCAAGTATTAGACAGTGCCGTATTCCCTGGCGTACAAGGAGGACCTCTAGAGCATGTTATCGCGGCAAAAGCCATGGCGTTCGGGGAGGCTATTGACCCTAAATTTGAAACTTATACCAAGCAAGTAGTGGCCAACGCTCGTGCTTTGGCAAAAGCCATGATGGACAGAGGTTTTGAAATTGTGAGCGGAGGTACAGATAATCACCTGATGCTAGTAGATCTCCGAAACAAAGGGGTAAATGGTAAAGAAACCGAAAAAGCACTGGTAAGAGCAGAAATTACTTGTAATAAAAACATGGTACCTTTTGATGATAAATCGGCATTTACTACATCGGGCATCCGTTTAGGAACCGCCGCTGTTACTACCAGAGGACTGGTGGAACAAGATATGGAAACCATAGCTGACCTTATCAACCAAGTGGTTACCAATATCCAAGATGAAAAAACCATCACTGCGGTAGGACAGCAAGTAAGAGAGATGATGAGCGGAAAACCATTATTTTCTTAAAAATAGATAAAAAAATGAACGAATACTATCTTATGTCCAAAATGAAATCTTCAGGAATAGCCTATCTATGCTGGTTTTTCTTGGGAGTTCATTATGCCTACTTAGGTAAATGGGGATGGCAAATTTTATATTGGCTCACATTGGGCGGATTTGGAATTTGGGCTTTTATAGACCTCTTTTTAATTCCTTCCAAGGTAAATAATTATAATCTAAAAATTGCCCAACAGATAGAAGCATCCAAAAATCAAAACTAACCTTTTCCCCTCATTCTTCACGCTATGAATGAGGGGAACTTTTTAATCTTTTTAATTTTTTACTACGCGTGTCCAAGTCTTATACCTTTGATGAAATAAAACTCAAGATGGCAAACTACTGTACCTATCAGGACCGATGCCATCAAGAAGTAGAACAAAAAATGCGTGATTTTTTGCTAATTCCCGAAGCAAAAGAAGAAATTATGCTTTTCCTGATTCAAGAAAACTTCCTTAACGAAGAAAGATTTGCCCGAAGCTATGCCCGAGGAAAATTTTACATCAAACACTGGGGAAGAAATAAAATAAGGCAACACCTCCTCCAAAAAGGAGTTCATGAAAAACTCATCCATACCGCTTTTACCGAAATTGACGAAGATGATTACAGAGCCACGCTAAAGAGAGAATATTTTTCCTATTTTGATAAAATCACGAAAGGGAAAGCATTTGAAAAGCACACCAAAACCATTCGGTACTGTCTCAGCCGTGGATTTGAGTACGAACTCATCCGTGAGGTACAGCAATGCGAAGATTAATAAAGTTTCAAAGCATTTTCCTATCGGCGAAACCTTCTCGCTCTGCGGAAACATACTTTTTCCTATCGCCGAAACCCTCTCGCTCTGCAGAAACATACTTTTTCCTATCGCCGAAACCTTCTCGCTCCGCAGAAACATACTTTTTCCTATCGCCGAAACCCTCTCGCTCCACAGAAACATACTTTTTCCTATCGCCGAAACCCTCTCGCTCCACAGAAACATACTTTTTCCTTTCGCCGAAACCTTCTCGCTCCGCAGAAACATACTTTTTCCTTTCGCCGAAACCTTCTCGCTCCGCAGAAACATACTTTTTCCTTTCGCCGAAACCTTCTCGCTCCGCAGAAACATACTTTTTCCTTTCGCCGAAACCTTCTCGCTCCGCAGAAACATACTTTTTCCTTTCGCCGAAACCTTCTCGCTCCGCAGAAACATACTTTTTCCTTTCGCCGAAACCTTCTCGCTCTGCAGAAACATACTTTTTCCTATCGCCGAAACCCTCTCGCTCCGAAGAAACATACTTTTTCCTATCGCCGAAACCTTCTCGCTCTGCAGAAACATACTTTTTCCTATCGCCGAAACCCTCTCGCTCCGCAGAAACATACTTTTTCCTTTCGCCGAAACCTTCTCGCTCTGCAGAAACATACTTTTTCCTATCGCCGAAACCCTTTCGCTCTGCAGAAACATACTTTTTCCTATCGGCGAAACCTTCTCGCTCTGCAGAAACATACTTTTTCCTATCGCCGAACCCCTCTCGCTCCGCGGAAACATACTTTTTTGATTTCTGAATAAGACCATTCTAAAGCACTTTGACAAAGTGTTAAAAACTTTGTCAAAGTACCGGATAATTCACCAATAGTAGCTTAGGCTACCTCATTGCCCATTGCTTCCATTTTCATTATCTTTGGAAAAATAACTTAAAAAATGAAAAAATTATATACCATTGCCCTAATAACAGTGGCTGCCTGTACTTTTGGTCAAATAAAAAATTCTGAAATTGACCTATTGGCACAAAAAACTTTGAAAGAATTTGATGTACCTGGAATGTCCATCGGTGTGATTAAAGATGGAAAAGTAATCTACGCACAAGCCCATGGCACCGCTTCCCTAAAGACACACCAAAAAATGAATACGGAAACCCTTGTAGGCATTGCCTCTAACTCCAAAGGGTTTACAGCAGTAGCATTGGCAATATTAGCAGACGAAGGAAAACTGGACTGGAATGATAAAGTAACCCAATACATCCCTGAATTTCAAATGTATGACCCTTTTGTTTCTAAAGAAGTTACCATAAAAGACCTCATCATCCACAGAACAGGCTTGGGATTAGGACAAGGAGACCTGATGTTTTTTCCTGAAGGGGGAACCCTGAGTATCCAAGACATTGTCTATAGAACGCGTTTCCTACAGCCTAAAAGCTCTTTTAGAAACCAATTAAATTACAATAATATTGCATTCATCATCGCTGGGGAAGTGATTACCCGAATTACGGGAAAATCTTGGGCGGAGTTTGTGGAAGAAAGCATCATGAAGCCCGTAGGAATGAAGCAAAGCTACGGAAGCTATAATAGAGCCATAAAGGCAGGAGTAAAAAATATCATTGATGCCCATGCCCCTGTAGAGGGCAAAGCCGTTGCTGTACCTCATGACTGGAATGAAACGGCAAATGCCGCTGGAGGCATCGTGAGTAATATCCCTGATATGCTTACATGGGCCGAGTGTTTAATCAATGGATTCGTTACTAAAAATGGAAAAAAATTAGTTTCAGACAAGCAAATCGCACAGCTTTGGCAAATTCAGCAGCCTTCTACCATGGCACTGAAAAATCCTTATGACACCCAAAATTATGGCTATGGCTTAGGCTGGTTCATCAGTGATGTAAAAGGCTATAAACAGGTACAGCATACGGGCGGACTCATAGGCACCGTAACTCAGTTTACCCTTATCCCTGACCTTAAATTAGGCATTGTGGTACTCACGAATCAGCAAAGCGGAGCTGCTTTTAACACCATTACCAATACCATTAAAGATGCGTACCTGAACATTCCTGATAGAAACTGGCTGAACACCTATTCCGAAAGAATGAAAAAAAGAAATGCCCAGTGGGAAGCACAGAAAAAAAATGCTTACGATGAAGCCCATACATTCGCAAAAAATAAAAATGCCCACCTAAAACCAGAGCAGTTTATAGGAACCTATACGGATGCTTGGTTCGGAGATATAACGATTAGCCAAAACCAAAATGATTTTAGAATCCAATGTGCTACATCACCACGGCTCAAAGGTACACTCCTCCCCTATTCCCCTACAGCATTCATCGTAAAATGGGATGATAGGTCTTATGACGCCGATGCTTACTTACTTTTAGAGTTAGATGAAAAAGGCATTGCCACAGGTTTTAAACTCAAACCCATTTCCGATGCCACTGATTTTAGCTTTGACTTTGAAGACTTGGACTTAAAAAAAGTAAAAAAATAAGATAGCACACTTCCCTCTTTCCAAACACTCCCTACCGAAAGAGGGAAAAATGTATTTATCAACAATTTCTTTAGTATGAAACATTTGGTAATTATTGGAACCGTATTTCCAGAACCTACCTCTACGGCGGCAGGAACCAGAATGCTACAGCTCATCTCCCTTTTCCAAGAAATGAACTGGAAAATCTCCTTCCTTTCTGCTGCGGAGAAAAGTGAACGAAGTTTTGATTTGTCCCAATTGAATGTAGCCACTTATTCCATCACGCTCAATAATGATGATTTTGATAAACTCCTATTACATCTCACACCTGATGCAGTACTCTATGACCGCTTTCTCACCGAAGAACAATTCGGGTGGAGGGTAACAGAAAAACTCCCCAATGCCATCACCATTTTGGACACCGAAGACCTTCATTTTCTAAGACGCAGCCGTGCAGATGCCTTTAAAAAACAAATCCCTTGGAATAAAGATATGCTCTTAGGTAACCCTACTTTTTTTAGAGAAATGGCCGCTATCCACCGTTGTGATATTTCTCTTATCATCTCTGATGAGGAAATGAATCTACTCACGGAAACCTTCCACATCCCTCTCTCACAGCTTATTTACCTTCCTCTTTTTGCGAAATTTAATACTGAAACGCCCCATTATGAGCATAGAAAAGATTTTGTAAGTATCGGTAACTTTCTTCACGAACCCAACTGGCACACCGTGCTAGAGCTGAAAAGAATCTGGAAAAATATTAAAAAAGAAATCCCTGAGGCAGAACTCCACATCTATGGTGCCTATCCTCCCCCGAAAGCCTACCAGCTACACAATCCTAATGAAGGGTTCATCATCCAAGGAAGTGCCGATAGTGCGGAAGAAATTTTCAAAAAATACCGTGTACTCCTGGCTCCTATTCCTTTTGGAGCTGGGATTAAAGGAAAATTATTAGATGCCATGCAATTTGGTTTGCCATCCGTAACTTCATCCATCGGTGCTGAAGGAATGCAGATAGCGTCTAACGATGAAACTCCATTCTGGAATGGCTACATCTGCGATAATGATGATGATTTTATACGAAAAAGTATTGATGTGTATCAAAACCCTACTCTATGGAAAAAATTTCAGCAAAATGGAAAAATCATCATTGATGAAAAATTCCGAAAAGAACTGTATTGCGATGCCTTTAAAAAGCGTATTTCAAAAATTTTGAACCAAATTCATCAGCATAGAAACTCCCATTACCTTGGGCTTTTGTTTAGGCATCACACGCTTCAAAGTACCAAATACCTAAGCAAATGGATTATGGAAAAAAACAAAAAAGACATATAGAATACGCTCTATATGTCTTATTCTTTTGCATTAAATTCTTATTACTTTTCCTCCGTTTGGTACGCTGTAAGCTTATTTTGAACATTAGAAATTTCCCTTTCTAATTTATCCACTTTTTTCTGTACTTTATACAGTTGATTATTTGCCTTACGGGTTTGCTCTAAAACTTTGGCCGTACGCTGAGCATCTTTTGCGGTATGCTGAGCATCACTAGAAGCAGAAAAACCAGTAGTTCTGTTATCCGCCTTGTTATTCAAGCTATTCACATTTTGCTGTGCTTTCTCTAGCTCCTTTTTTTCTTTTTGTAAGGAGATTTGGAGACTATTCAGTTTTGTTTGCAGCTTTAGAGATTCTTTCTCTTGTTTTAAAGCAACCATCTGAGGGTCTTTGGCACCTCCACATGCCATCACTAGTCCCATGATAGCGATAAAATATAATTTCTTCATTACATCTTTAATTAACTTAACTCACATAGATACTAAAAAATATGCCAAAGTATGAGTATAATAACAAACAGCTTAAAAAAATTATTTACTTTCCTTCATTTGCCTTTGTATTAATCTTTTTTGCTCTGAGACCACTTCATGAAGCAAAAAAAGCACATCATAAATATGGTGCAAATCCGTGTCTGAAGCTGTACTTTCAGGAGAGAGTATTTCAGGAGAAAGATTGGACTTTTGCTCCCCCACAGATGAAGCAGTAAGCATTTCTGAGATGACCTGAAAATCCGAGGAAATACAATGATTGAGCTGATTCAATTCTTTATCATTTTGGAAGTACTGATTCCAAGAATATTGGGACAAACTCGCAGTATAAGCGGTTACCAAATGAGAAGTATTAACAAACTGATGAATATATTCCATTTTTTTCTGTTCTTTTTTGGGGTCAGACAGCATTCTCTGGAAATTATCAGAAAGATTCGCTAAGGAAATAATCGCTTCTTTCCTTTTAAGTCTGTATTCCTGCTCATCTACTTCATTATATTTCAGCTTCTTCATGACGATGTTAAAGTAGGCTTCATTGGCATTGGCAGTTTTCTTTATCAGCACGGAACTCATCTTATGCTCCCAAACAGGGAGTACCAAATAGGAAACCAAAAAAACAATGACCCCAGCAACCAGCGTATCTATAATTCTATCATAAAACAGTGTATTGACATCTCCAGGTTGCATAAAATTAAAGGTAATGAAAATATAGATAGTCATAAAAAATACCGCCCATGAGTAATTGTCTTTCAAAAATGAAAAACATAAAATCATAGAAAACAGTAAAATAAAAAGTAAAACCATGGGAGAATTTACCGTAACTAGTACAATATAAGAAACAATAGCTCCACCCATTGTACCATAAATTCTGAGTATATTTCTACCTTTAGTAGTGCTAAAGGCAGGACGCATAATGGCTACAATGGTAATTAAAATCCAGTAAGGCCTCCCGATTTCAAAATAGGGAATCAGGGTAATGGCATAGCCTATCAGCAAGGCGAGTGTCATACGAATGGCATAGCGAAAATGGAAAGATTTTAGCGAAAAATTAGCAAGAAGTACCCTATGATTAAGCTGCTCTGTCTTTGCTACAAAACGCGTATAATCTAATCCTGTGGAAAGTGATTTTGCTGATTTAGTGTCTTGATTTTTAAATTTTTGAATCGTTATAATATCTTCTGTAGCATTTTTAATTCGTTCCAAGATAAAACTAATTTTTTGAATAGCAGCCGTAGTATCCTCATCATTGCTCCCTTCGTATTTTTTTTCTATCCGTTGAAATTCGGAAGTAAGATTTTGATATTCTCTATACAAATCTCTTTTCTGCACCAAATCAAATCCACTCTGAATAGAAACTCCAATTTGTTCCAATTCATCAGACATGGTTTCTAAATATTTTTCAATGGCTTTAAGGATATTGTCATGCTTAAAGAACTGATGGAGTGAAACATAATCATGATCTGTAGTGATGAGCTTTTCATAAAAATCAATAGAATTAAGGAACATCAGCATCAATATTCTACTGGTAGTGGTAGATTCATTAACTATTTTTCTGGTCATAAAAACCACTTCACGCGTTTCTTCTTGCAAGTTTTTGATAACGATTTGCTTAGAAATCACCGCTCTATGCAAAGCATTAATATCACTTTTCTGATGATAATATTTTGCTTTAATTCTAGAATATTCTGCCAGCTGAAGATAGTTTTCGCCAATCATCTGCTGTGCGAGCTTATAAGGCTGAAGTCTGGAAACGGACATAAAAATAATGACATACCAAAAACATCCTAAGAATAGCGTGATTAAAGTCTTTACAAGCCCTCCAGATGCCAATTCTCCATCAATAAAAATTGCCATAACTACCAATCCCAAACCTCCCACAGCTGCTAAACGCATACCATATACTCCTATGATACTTAGAAAAATCCCAAAGAATATGATTTCTAAAAAGATAAGAAAAGGATACCCCTGAAATAAGCTTCCTACCAATGCAATAAAAGTGAATAACACACATGCTAATATGAGCGTATTTCTTCTTCTGTGATAAGGCCCTGCCATATCCGTAAGCCCCACAAAACTAGTCCCTAAGGGAAAAATAAAATATTCTTTGAGTAATCCAAAATAGGCTAAAATCAAACTCGGAATTACAATGGCTAAAGCAATTCTTACCCCAGCATACAGATACTGACTGGTAAAAAATTTAGTCATTCGGGTAGTGGAATCTTTAAAACGCACTGAAAAAGATGAATTCATAAAATAATAAGCACTTTATGTCCTTAACAAAGAATATTTTTACGGTTTTATCACTTTTACTTCTATTTTCCTATCTTTATTTCTCTCTTCCTCTGTTGGATGAAGTGGTACAGTGGCATTAGAATTCCCTAAACCTTTCACCGCTATGATTTGATTTCTATTATCATATTTGCGAAGTATTTCATAAATATAAGATGCCCTTTTTTCAGAAAGTGCTGTATTTTTCTGAGCATTATCTATATCATTATTATATACACTAATCTCTGCCATCACTTCAGGATGGTACTTAAGTATCATAGCAAGGTTTTTAATTTGTTCCAAAGAAGATGAAGTAAGTACTTTCTCACCCATCCTTTCATATTTCACCCTTTCCATAATAAACACTTTCTCCTTTACCGTGTCCAAGCTATCCTTTCCTGAGAGAAACCCTATCATCAACTCTTCAAAACCTTCTGCTCTTCCACTGATGAGAGTGTCTTTCATTGGAATATCTATCAGTCCATCTCTTATTTTTTTTAGGCTCAGTGTATCTATTTTTTCACTATTTTCTTCAAAATCATGTACTTCTTTTATCGTTTTAAAGCTGAAATACCCTGCACATATCAGTAATACAAGTGGTATCCACCATTGGGCGATAGAAATCCACTTATCTTTTCTCTTAGCATCTTGTGGCATATCAGGTAATCCTTTCAGTGCTGCTGTGCTACTTTCCTCCATCTCCAACCTTTCTAATGGAAAACTTTCAGGAAACGAAGCACGGGCTTCTCCTTCCAGTGCCTTCATAAACTGCTGAATACTTTCCAAATTCAAATTCTCATCTTGGATTTTTTTGCCTAAAATTCCCATAGCTACAGAAATAATCATCTTCATCAAATGATGAGCAGAAGAATTATTAACTCCCGAATAGGTAGCTACCACATTAGTAATATCACCTGTTTTTTTTCCAAAAATGGTATTCACCCAATACTCTATTTCCTCTTTTTTAGACGCTGAAATAGTTCCATTTCTAAGAAAATATTCATCATCTGCTTGTTCTAATTTCTGAATAAAAGCAGGGTGGGTATCCATACCAGAAAAATGTACCATAACTATAGGAATTAACGCATGAATAGCCTTTTTCACTCCCGATTCTAGCTCATGAAATTCACCTGCAAACTGAGAAGTTACCGCAGCTCCAAATTGCCCTTTGATGAGTTCAGTAATAGATAATGCCATATCAATGGATAATAAAATTAAATGTTAATACGAAAAAAAGAAAGAGGTCATAGATAGTTTCCTATTTTCCTCTTCCATAAAAATTAGTATGCCTTGGCAAAGATTACTCTTTTTTTAGAAGGCTTCCCTGAAATAAGGGATACTCCTTCTTCCTCTTCCGCATCTAAAGGAATACATCGGATGGTAGCTTTTGTCTCTTCTTTAATTTGCTCTTCCTCTTCAGCGGTTCCATCCCAGTGTGCAGAGATAAATCCGCCCTTGGTCTCTAAAATCTGTTTAAATTCTTCATAAGAATCCACTTTGGTAATATTCTCATTACGGAAGTTCAGGGCTTTTTGGTAAATATTTTCCTGAATAGCGTCTAATAAATGTTGGATATACTCCAGAGCACCCTCCAGCTGAATCGTTTGTTTTTCTAAAGTATCTCTTCTTGCTATTTCTATTGTTCCATTTTCTAAATCTCTAGCTCCCATAGCGATACGAACCGGAACCCCTTTCAGCTCATACTCTGCAAATTTCCATCCTGGTTTATTCTTCTCATCATCGTCAAATTTTACAGAAATACCCGCCTGTTTAAGTGCATTCATCAGCGGTTGAGCTTTTTCATAAATGGCATTCAGCTGCTCTTCTCCTTTGAAAATAGGAACTATAACCACCTGAATAGGGGCAAGTTTCGGAGGAAGCACCAAGCCATTATCATCAGAATGTGCCATGATAAGTGCTCCCATCAGCCTAGTAGACACGCCCCATGAAGTAGCCCAAGCATAATCCATTTTACCTTCCTTATTGGTAAATTTTACATCAAATGCTTTCGCGAAATTTTGTCCAAGGAAATGAGAAGTACCTGCCTGAAGTGCCTTTCCATCTTGCATCATCGCCTCTATACAATAGGTTTCATCTGCTCCTGCAAATCTTTCCGAAGGTGTTTTAAAACCTTTTATTATAGGCATAGCCATATATTTTTCTGCAAACTCTGCATACACTTCCAGCATTTTTTCTGTTTCCTCTATTGCTTCTTCTTGGGTAGCATGAGCAGTATGTCCTTCTTGCCAAAGGAATTCTGCTGTTCTAAGGAAAAGCCTTGTACGCATTTCCCAACGCACCACATTCGCCCACTGATTAATAAGAATAGGTAAATCTCTGTAAGACTGAATCCAGTTTTTATAGGTATTCCAAATAATAGCCTCTGAAGTAGGTCTTACGATGAGTTCTTCTTCTAGCTTTGCCTCTGGATCTACCATCAGTTTACCTGGGTTGTCGGCATCATTTTTGAGTCGATAGTGAGTAACTACAGCACATTCTTTTGCAAAACCTTCTGCATTTTTCTCTTCTGCTTCGAAAAGACTTTTAGGAACGAAAATAGGGAAATAAGCATTTTGATGTCCTGTTTCCTTGAACATTTTGTCCAGCTGGTCTCTCATTTTTTCCCATATTGCGAATCCATAAGGCTTAATAATCATACATCCTCTCACACCTGAATTCTCTGCCAAATCGGCACCTTGCACTATTTCATTGTACCATTTACTGTAATCTTCTTTTCTTGTCGTAAGTTTTGCCATATTTTGAATAATAATAACCTTAATATTTGCTTACAAAAATAGTTCTTTTTTATAAAGTAGAATTAAATATTATCAAGTTTAAGATACATTTCTTTAATGGCTTAAATTCCATTAGTAAGTGTAATTTTTGGGGATAGTTTTTCTCTCTTTTATCTTTGGTCTAGCCTAAAGAAAAGAGAGAGAAAGTAGGGCAAACGCATCAAATTTATAATACATTAATAATCAAATATTTAAATTTCATACTCTTTTTATAAAAGTGATTAAGGGCAAATTTTAATATATTGATATTCAATTATTTTTTTATTGAGTACCCTATGAAAATAGGATTTCGTGCGTTTGACCTAATTAGATTTTGAAGAACCTAAAAATTTATTTTATAAATTCGTGGCATAAAAAATTGCACTTGGGGGTTGAATGTGCCATGTGCCTTTTTTTCCCAATCATGAAGTATTTTATAGAAATATTAATTACCTTTGACTTTGCAAATTTTTATCAATATGGGAAAACAACCAATAGAAGGTTTTTCTAAACTGACCAAAGAAGGAAAAATAGAATGGATTACTAATACATATTTGGAGGGAAATCCTGAAATGAAAACCATTTTAAAGCAATATTGGAATACCGATGAGGCTACTCAGAAACTCCATGATGAGTTTTCAGAAAACACCATTTCTAATTTTTATATGCCTTATGGCATTGCTCCTAATTTCCTCATCGATGGAAGATTATATGCACTCCCTATGGCAGTAGAAGAAAGTTCTGTGGTAGCAGCGGCTTCTAAAGCAGCCAAGTTTTGGCTAGACAAAGGCGGATTTAAAACCACCATCATTAATACCAAAAAACTGGGACATACCCATTTCATCATTCGTGCCGAAGCCCATAAAATTCTCCACCTTTTTAACTTTGAACTCAAGAAAAAACTCTTCCAAGATACCGAGGCGATTACCAAAAACATGAGACAAAGAGGGGGGGGAATCCTAGATATTGAACTCATTGACAAAACGCAAGACCTTCCGAATTATTTCCAGCTGAAAGCCAGTTTCGATACCCGAGACAGCATGGGAGCCAATTTTATTAACTCTTGTTTAGAACAGTTTGGTAAAACGCTAAAAGAAACCATTTCTGCATCAGAAGATTTCACTGCTGAGGAAAAAAACTCTCTGCAAGTGGTCATGAATATTCTCTCTAACTACACTCCAGATTGTATTGTAAGAGCGGAGGTTTCTTGTAAAATAGAAGATCTAATAGACGATAGTGGCATGCGTCCAGAAGAGTTCGCATGGAAGTTTAAACAAGCGGTAACCATTGCAGAAATAGAACCTTATAGAGCTACTACTCATAATAAAGGGATTATGAATGGTGTAGATGCTGTAGTCATTGCTACAGGAAATGATTTCCGTGCCACGGAGGCTTGTGCACACGCCTATGCAGCTCGTTCTGGAAAGTATTCCTCCCTAACACATTGTACCACCGATAATGGAGTTTTTAGATTCTGGATAGACCTCCCTATATCCATAGGAGTAGTAGGCGGACTTACCAATCTGCATCCTCTAGTGAAATTTTCATTAGCACTCTTAGGTAAACCTTCTGCTAATGAACTCATGAGCATCTTAGCCGTATCCGGTTTGGCACAAAATTTCGCTGCTCTTCGTTCACTGGTAACTACAGGTATCCAAAAGGGACATATGAAAATGCACCTCTTTAATATCCTTAATCAGTTTAATGCCACCGAAGAGGAGAAAAAATATTTTGTAGAATATTTTAAGAATAAAACCGTATCTCACCATGAAGTTATTTCGGAACTAGAAAAAATGAGAGGGTAAGCGTTTATATTTGTACAAAGTATAATATACGATGTATAATGTACAAAACATGATAACTATTGGCATACGGCCTACTGCTTATAAAATTAATTATCATCTATTTAAATTATAAAAAATGAAAACAATCACATTAGCTGTAGGAGCAGCTTTCGGTTTATTATCCATTGTATTTGGAGCTTTTGGAGCACATGCTTTAAAAAGTATATTAAGCGTAGAGAGGCTTTCCAGTTTTGAAGTAGGTGTTCGTTATCAGATGTATGCGGCACTCTACCTCCTCATAGTAGGTTACATCTTAAAATTTGAAACGGGAGCAGAAAAGTGGATTTCACTTTCCATGATTCTGGGAACTGTGCTTTTTTCATTCAGCATTTACCTACTGGCAATGCAAGAGGCATGGAATTTCAATGCTAAGTTCTTAGGACCTATCACACCTATCGGTGGACTGTTCATGATTATTTCTTGGTTGCTACTCATCATTTATTTCCTGAAAAAACAACCTCATGTATAAAACCAAATACCGTAAGCCACCACTGCTTACGGTATTTTTTATCCCTCCAATGTAAATAATGTAATTTCTGGTTTTATCCCTACTCTACCTGGATAGCCTATAACTCCAAACCCTCTATTCACATACAGATATTGCCCTTGGGACTCATAGAGGTCTGCCCATTTTTTGTATTTGTACTGAACGGGAGACCATCGGATGTTTTTTAAATCTAGACCAAACTGCATTCCGTGTGTATGCCCCGAAAGTGTCAAATGAATTTTCTGAGGATGCTGTTTTACCACGCTATCAAAATGCGTAGGGTCATGGCTCATCAATATTTTTACCAAATCAGGAGCTACGCCGTTAAGTGCCTTATCTAAATCTCCATACTGGGGAAAAGGGGGCAGTCCCCAGTTTTCTACACCCAACAAGGCAATTTCTTCATCGTTTTTTTGAATACGCACACTATCATTTCTAAGCATCCGAAAATCTGCCGATTGAAAGTACCGTATCAAGTCATCTATATTTTTTTGTTTCGCTTTTTCATTAGGGAAGTTTCCATACATCGCATAATCATGATTTCCGAGTACAGAAAACTTTCCATCTTTCGCCTTAATGGCTTTAAATAAAGGAATGAAAGGGATAAATTCATCTGCATAGCTATTGACGGCATCACCGGTAAAAAGTACCAAATCTGGATTTTCTGCGTTAATCATATCAATGGTAAACTGAAGTTTTTCTGCATTAGGAAAACTACCGCTATGCAAATCTGATATTTGAATGATTTTATATCCATTAAAGGCTACTGGTAGCCCTTCTAATTTCAGTTTTACCCTCCGAACAGTATGCCGAAATTTTCCGAAAAAAACGCCGTCTAAAAATAAAAGTGCTGTAAAGGCAAAAAAGCCCATTCCCGCCGTGGAAAAAAACTTTTTCCGAGAAGGCATGTATGCCTGCTCTCCTCTCATTTTTCGGAATAAAAACTGAAGTCCTCTCATGAAATCTTCAATGAAGAGAAAAAGAACGATGAAAACTTTGGACAAAATCAATGTCAGAAAAAGCGTTACCGCAATATTTACCTGCCCATGAGGTGGTCTAGGATTCGCATTCAATACATAAAGCACAGCTCCATACGCCATAAGCGTAATACCCCAATAACTCACCCGAATAACAAGATGAGAAGTCAATAGCCTCACTGCTTGAAATGCATAAAATTCTAGAATAAAAAACACCAGCGTGGTAAATATCATTACTGTATTCATAAGCAAAAAAATCAGCACAATACTATGCAAGTATCATGCTGAAAAGTGTATAAATTATAAAAAATGATTTTCTATTATTACGGAAATCTGTAAACAAAAGCATTGATATTCATTCCTGCCCCCACGGAAGCCATCAGTACATTTCCTTTATCTTTAAACTGTTGTCCTTCCATTTTTCCTTTGATAATTAAATCAAACATAGTAGGAATGGTAGCCACAGATGAGTTCCCAAACTCCTGAATGGTCATAGGTGCAATGGCATGATCATATTTTCTTATGCCATACAGCCTCATAAGTCTATCAATAATGGCATGATCCATCTTTGCATTGGCTTGGTGAAGCAAAATTTTATCTATATCATCAATATTCAGCCCTGCATCTTCAATGGTATTTTTCATTGAGTCAGGAACATTTTTCAGTGCATACTCATAGATTTTTCTTCCCTGCATACGGATATAAAGTGCTGAAGGGTTTTCGTCAGGATTGAGTGAATGATTATTCTCCAAATAGCAAAGCTCTGCATCATTATCACACAAAGTATTATGTGCTATAATACCTACACCCTCATCCTCCGTAGCTTCTACAACTACCGCACCAGAGCCATCGGCAAAAATCATTTTATTTCTATCATAAGGGTCTGTAGCTCTACTGAGCGTCTCAGAACCGATGACCAAAATACGCTTTGCACTTCCTGCTTTAATCAGCTGATTTGCTAAAATCATCCCCTCTACCCAACCTGGGCAACCGAAAATCATGTCATAAGTAACGCATTTTCTATTTTTTATTCCAAGTTTTTTCTTCACTCTTGCCGCTAATGTAGGCATAAAATCTGACCTACCATCCTTAGTCAGTTCACCAAAATTAGTAGCGAAAATGATGTAATCCAAGGTTTCAGGATCTATCCCTGCATCTTCTATGGCTAATTTCGCAGCAATGGCACCAATCTCGGAATTGGTCTGATTATCATTAATATACCTTCTATTTTCTATTTCTGTAATTTCCACAAACTTAGAAACTATCTCCTCTGCAGGCTTATCGATAGGTGCAAACTGCTCATCAAAGAATTGAGTAGAATAAAAATAGTCTCTTCCGATGATTCTTTCGGGCAAGTAGCATCCAGAACCGATAATAATCGTATTTGCCATTGTTTTGTTTTGAAAAATAAGTACAAATTTAGGAATTTATTCTGAATACTACGCCCTGCTGAAAGAAATAAATTGCGTTTGGCGAATAGCTTTAGGCTTATACCAAAAAAATTATATATATTGATTTACACTATTTTATATTAGAAGATATAAGAAAAACCTAAGGAAAAATTTCTTCCTGCTGCCAAGATACGCTGGTTTTTATCTGTAGAAAGTGTTCTATTAAGGTGTTCCGCATACGCCCTATTGAACAAATTAAGAAGATGGAACTCTAAACGAGCATTTTTAAATACTTGGTACTGCGTTTCCAAATCCACCGTATAGAAATCGGGAGTTTTCAGCTCTTCAAAGTCCTTATTGATTCTATTTTGAGGGGCTACATATCGGAATTTTGCAGCAAAAGAAATAGGATGAAAATCAGCATACAAATTCCATCTAAAATCCAAAGGAGCAATCTCTGGAAGCGGATGATGCGTATCCCAATCCTTCGCATAAGTATAAGCTACTGCCCATTGACTTTTATATCGAGAAAGGAATTCCCATTCTAAAGAAGCCTCAGCACCCGTTTTCATAGCATTTCTCACATTGGTATATTGTCTTACGCCTGGGCTGTGCATTCCATATTTAGGGATATGAGGAGTAATAACACCCGAAATATAATTTTTCAAATGCGAGAAAAATCCATTCCCACGAAACTGTAAATGGTCTTTTTTGAAAGTGAAAATGATATCCGCTTGATGATTGGTTTCGGGTTTCAAATGTGGATTTCCAAGCATTTCATAGGCATCTATTCCCACAACAAATCGATTAATAAAGCGTTCCGAAATGGAGGCACTACGCTGTGAACGCCCTGCCCATAAAGAAAAGATGGCATAATTCCCAAAATATCTACTGTATCCTAAACTGATACTATGATTAAGCTGAGAAGATTCTGTATTACCATACAACTTCTGGAAAAGCTGGGATACTTCATTTGTCTTAGCTTGATTAAAATCCATTCTGTAGGAGAGGCTCATTTTTCCTTTATCGAAAGCGTATTGATATTCATTAAACCAACCGAACTGCTCTATTTCAGCATCTTGCCATGCCGTACCGTCTCTCATAGGCATCATTTTAGGCATCGTCATTTTGATATTTTTTGCCGATTCTACTTTTGCATCAATCCCTGAATAGAAAAGCGAACCTAATTTCTGAAATTTAAACTCTGCCCTACCGCCATAAGTTTGGGATTCCACATCAGAAACCATCTTTCTATCAGGCGTTCCCATAGAATGTTTTACCATTGTTCGATACCCACTCAACTCAAGATGTTTTAGCAAGGAGTGTTCCCATTTCATCAAGTGCTTTCCTTGCATCATCAATGTTTTATCATAAATCAAATCCATTCTTAGAGCGGCAAACTCCACATCTCTCCCCTGATTGGTGTTAATTTGTAGGGAAGTGGTATGATTTTCATTCCATCGAAATAGTCCTTTAGCACCTGCTGTATATCTCAAAAACGATGATGGAACAATATTCCCATTTCCATCTTTATAAGAATCTCCCTTTTGGTAACTTCCAAAGACATCTACTGCCCAATGTTTTGCTGTAAGTCCAGTGGTAATTTCATTTTTAGTAATATTTCCATTAGACTCATACCCCATTGTTAATCTTCCATTCGCCTTTATTTTCTCAGTAAGTTTTGGTTCTTTCATAACGAAATTTATACTTCCTCCGAGTGCCGTTCCGAAACGGAAATTGTATGGTCCTTTAAAAATTTCTGCTTCTTTTACCATATTCATATTAATATGGCTCACAGCTGGGTCCATTCGGCTGGGACAAGCATTAATAGCATTCAGTCCACCATCAATTACCACATTGAGCTGTTCATATTTAAACCCCCTCAAAACAGGATCTGTAGCAAAATTTCCCGCTTTTCGGATGCCATTAATCTCTGGAATAGTTGCTAGAAAACGGCCTGCATCGTGTCCTGCAAAATCAGATTTTTGGGGCGATATTTTTCCACTTTTATAAGAATGAATTTTAGAGATGGTTACCGTTTCTATTGGTAACGCTATACTATCTGTTACAGTTTGCGAAAAAGAATTTTGAGCAATAAAAACTCCAATAATAAAGGCAGATTTACCGCTGTTCGTATTTTGAAATATATTAAAAATCATTACTTTTTTTTTGAATTAAATTTATTTTGCTATTCACATGAAAAACCGTCTGCCCATCATCTATAGAGACGGGGCATCATGAATTTTTAACGGTTTGATTTTGAGCTTAAAGAAACAATCAACAGAAGATAAAAACTTTATGATGAAACAACTCTTCTCATTATACAACGAGAATAATAGTATCACCGAAAAATTCATCTTCTAATTAGGAAGTCTCATTAAAAAATAGGCGGTCTAAGTAATGATGTAAGATAGCCACCACAAAGGTTCGGATTTAGAAAAGTGGTGGTAATGGTAATATAAGATACTGAAAAGTTTTCAGAACGAAGCATAACCTCATCAGGAGGCAAAAAATTAAAATCTATTTTTAATACTTGCTGTAGCGTAGGCTGTTTTTCGGTTTCTTTTTTCAGCGAACACTTTCCGTGACATTCTAGCTCAGGACGATTTTTATTTTCGCACAGAGCCTCATATTTCTCTTGGTTCAAATGATAGTCCAAAAGAAATAAAGTCCCCTGAAAACTCAATAGGAATACAATAGAAGAAAGTATGAAACTACGAAAAAACTTCATTCCTAGGCAAAGGTAAAACAAATATCTTTTTTGCACAAAATGGGTAAAAAAAATACATTTACTCCAATACACAAACACAATACCCACTGGGCATCAAATAAATATTTTCTAAATTTCAAAAACCAAATCCCAAATTTCAGATAAATTATTATTAGCTTTGCAAAAATAGACACTTCATGAAAAAAAATCCTGCTACATTAGGTTTAATAATCTCTGTTGCCATCGCCTTATTGGCTTTCGGTGTGTATTCTATTTTTCTTTCAAAAAAAAATTATCACTTAGTAGATAACCCTACACCAGATACTTACTATTTCAAAATTAACAATGAAGAACAAAAAATTTTAGGAGCAGGACAGTTTCTAAAAATAAATATCCATAAAGGACAAAACAAAATTTCTGTCTTTGATGCCGAAAAAAAATTAATTTACGATACCATTTTTAATGTAAAAAAAGAAAGAGGGCTGATTAATCTTACTAAGAAAGACTATTATATCCATACGCAATACTATGGTTATCAACTCAATAAAGACAGCCTTCTGTTAAGACAAGGATTCACAGAAATAGATGGAAAAAACTATTACGGAGGACCCCAAAAAACTGCTGCACTCTACATTGATGATTTTTATTACAACATAGATGAGGAATATGATGCAGTTATTAAAAACATACAGAAAGTAGAATCTAGAACAAAAATTTTCAGAAAACAAGATTTTATTAATTATCATAATGAATACTACAACAAATAATACTTCACATAACGAAGTAAAACCTTATAATTCAGGAGCGAGCAAAAAAAATGAAGTGGAAGACATGTTTGATAACATTGCTCCTAAATATGACTTACTGAACCATGTCCTCTCTATGAAAGTAGATACACTATGGAGAAAAACATTGGTAAAAATGCTTAAAACTGAAATGCCCAATTCTGTGTTAGATGTAGCCACAGGAACGGGAGACCTCGCCATCGCTATACAAAAAGGAACCGATGCGGAAATTACAGGTTATGATTTATCTCAACAAATGTTAAATGTAGGTGTAGATAAAATAAAAAAACTTAATTTAGACGGCAAAATAAAAATGATTAAAGGAGATGCAGAGCATATGCCGTTTGAAAATGACCAGTTTGATGCAGTAACCGCTGCCTTTGGAGTAAGGAACTTTGAAAACCTTGAAAAAGGACTTTCAGAAATGAGAAGAGTAGTAAAACCCAATAAAAGCGTCTATATCTTGGAATTCTCAAAAGTAGAAGGAATACTAGGGCCACTTTATATGTTTTATTTTAAAAATATTCTGCCACTCATTGGGAGACTAGTTTCTAAAGATAACAGAGCCTATACCTACCTCCCTGACTCCGTGAACGCTTTCCCCTATGGAGAGAAAATGAAAAATATTTTGCTTTCTGTAGGATTTAAAGAAGTGAAAATGAAAAAATTAAGCCTTGGAATTGCTACCATATATAAGGCAACAAAATAATAACAAAAGAAAAACCATAATAACAATGAAACATAATTTATTAAAAATATGCCTCCTAACGGGTTTATCCATAAGTAGTTTAGCTACAGCACAGTTTTTTAATATCAACCATAGAATGGATAAATTAGAAAACTTTGACCACCAAAAGTTTTCTTGGGGATTTTTCCTCAATGGCTCTCACTATGATTATCGTTTGGTATTAGATCCAAGATATGGCATGGACGGCAATAAGAACCTTGTGACTTCTACAGGAGGTTATGGCTTCGGGGCAGGGCTCATCGGTAGAATGCGTATGAATGACTACTTTGACCTCAGAATAGAACCTGGAATGCAATTCGCACAGAGACAGCTCTATTTTGACACCCAAAAGAATGATATTTACTCTGCAGGCTCCCTTACCAATCCTGCTTTTGAAACCAAAACACTAGCTGAAAAAGACAAAATAAGAAATATCAGATCTACTTATTTAGATATTCCTATCTTGGTAGAGATGCATGGTAATAGATGGTACAATACTCGCCCATACGCTGCCGCAGGAATTAACTACATCATGAATTTACAGTCTAATTCCTCCTCACCAGATGATAATTTACAAGGTACATTTCGTAGTACCACTCACAACTTTGCATGGTCTGCGGAAATGGGTATCCAAATTTATTTCAACCGATTTAAACTCACTCCTGGTATCCGAGGTACCTTTTTCCTAAATAATGAAGTGGTAGCAGATAAAGATGCTACACCTCCTTATTGGACCAAAGCTCTATCCTCAGGAAGTAGCAGAGCGATACTCTTTACATTAAAATTTGAATAAACTTCAGTGACATTCATTTTTTAGTGCAAAAATTCCTAATATTAGCGTACAAATTCCTATTTTTGTGGAATTGTTAGAATAATTATGTCAGAATCGCTAGTAGATTTACAAAAATATTTATTAGAAATCGAGGAGAAAGTCAATGATTTATTGCTCAAAAAGAGACAATTACAGACTGAAAACCAGCGATTGGCAGAAGCATATACAGATTTAGAAAAGAAATATGACGAAGAGCGAAAACGCTACCAAATATTAGCCGAACGAGAGAAAGAAACCAAACTGCATGCAGCAATCTCTGGAAACCCAGAACATAACCGACTGATGAAACATCATATCAATAGACTCATCAAGGAAATAGATTATTGTATTGCTGAACTTCAAAATACAGGACTGTGATGGAAACAAGGCGTATTACCATAAATATTGCTGGGCGTGTCTATCCCCTGAATGTTCCGGCTGCGGAAGAAGAAACCCTTCGTAAAGTAGGTAAACAAATAGAAAATATGATAAAGGACTTCGAAAAAAATTTCAATGTCCAAGATAAACAAGATGCCTTAGCGATGTGTGCACTGAAATTAGGCACCAATGCAGAAGTTATCTCCCTAGAAAAAGAAAATATCATACAATCCTCTGTGAATCAACTGAAAAAAATCAGCCAAAAAATAGAGGAAACAGAAGACTAAAAAATCACCGTCTTCTTAACATATTTGCCTATAGCAATTCTAACACATTATTGGTAAACTCAACGCTAAACCATTACCGGGTGAAAGTCCTTCTGATGGCGTGCCGTACTACTACGGATTACAGAGGATGGAAATAGCTCAAATCGTGTTGATTAGGAGTTTACTCAAAATCAATGGATTGCTGTAGGTTTTTTTGTGAAAATAAGAATTAGAAAACGAGATACAAACACCATGAGCATGAAAAAAAATAAAAAAATTACATGCTCAGCATTGTAGAGAAAAAAAAATTTAAAAAAAATAAAAAATATATGTTAACTTATGTAATCATCGGGCTTTTGGCACTAGCGATTGGTTTTGCAGTAGGAATGTTTTTTTCCAAAAGCAATCTGAACACAAAAGCAAAATACATCATAGAAGATGCTAAAAAACAAGCCGATAACTTGATAGAAAAAGCTACAGTAAAAGCGGAAGCCATTAAAAAAGAAAAACACCTTCAGGCAAAAGAAAAATTCCTCGAACTCAAATCTCAACATGATGCGGATATACAATCCCGTGAGAAAAAAGTTCAAGAAACAGAAAAAAGAATTAAGGACAAAGAATCTAAACTCAATGAGGAACTTTCTAAAATAGCCAAAACAGAAAAAGACTTGGCAAAGCATATTTCTGACAATGAAAGAAAAAGCGAAGCCCTTTCTAAAAAACAACAAGAACTAGACAAAACATTGGCTCAAAAAGTAGAAATGCTGGAAAAAATATCTAATTACTCTGCTGATGAGGCAAAAAGAGAATTAGTGGAAAGCATGAAAGCTGAGGCAAAAACTCGTGCACAGGCACATGTACAGGCCATTATGGAGGAAGCCACCCTCAATGCCAAAAATGAAGCTAGAAAAATTGTGATTCAAACCATCCAAAGAATCGGTACCGAACAAGCCATTGAAAATTCCGTATCCGTATTCAATATAGAATCTGACGAAGTAAAGGGAAGAATCATCGGTAGAGAAGGGAGAAATATCCGTGCCTTGGAAGCTGCTACTGGTGTAGAAATCATCGTAGATGACACTCCAGAAGCCATCTTACTCTCTTGTTTTGACCCTGTAAGAAGAGAAATCGCAAGACTTTCTATCCATAGATTGGTTACCGATGGTAGAATTCACCCCGCAAGAATAGAAGAAGTGGTGGAGAAAACCAAAAAACAAATAGAAGAGGAAATCATAGAGGTAGGAAAAAGAACGATCATAGACCTAGGTATTCATGGTCTCCATCCTGAATTAGTAAAAATAGTGGGAAGAATGAAATATCGTTCTTCTTATGGACAAAATCTCTTACAACACTCCCGAGAGGTAGCTAATATCGCCGCTACCATGGCAGCGGAACTCGGACTCAATGTAAAACTCGCTAAACGAGCAGGGCTTCTCCATGACATAGGGAAGGTACCTGAACAAGAATCAGAGCTTCCTCACGCACTTCTAGGTATGCAATGGGCAGAAAAATATGGAGAAAACCCAGAAGTGATTAATGCCATTGGTGCACACCATGATGAGATAGAAATGACTTCCCTACTCTCCCCTATCATTCAGGTGGCAGATGCCATCTCAGGAGCTAGACCTGGAGCTAGAAGACAAGCCCTAGAATCTTATATCCAAAGACTTAAAGACTTAGAAGCCGCTGCCATGAGTTTTAACGGGGTGTATAGTGCTTATGCTATCCAAGCAGGAAGAGAATTAAGAGTGATGGTAGAAAGTGGAAAGGTAAATGATGAAGAATCTGCACAGCTTTCTTATGACATTTCTGAAAAAATCCAAAATGAACTTACCTACCCAGGACAGGTAAAAGTAACGGTCATCCGTGAAACTCGCTCTGTAAATATCGCAAGGTAAAAACACATTTTATATATCTAAAAAACACTTCCATTAGGAAGTGTTTTTTTTGCCTTTACCAAATGAATGTACATTCTATCATATATAAAGCACAATGGTTATCAGTAACATTACAGTATATTTTGATACCCTGAAACAGTCTCATAAAATTCAAAAGATTTAAACAAATAAAAATTAAGGTAGGTGCAATATATTTTCCTTTGTATTGGACAAAATTTTTAAAAATTTATTCCTTCATATCGTTTTATGAATTATCTTTGCCTTATGATGAAAAGTTTTTTTTTAAAATTAGCTTTTTCTTGTGCTTTACTGGGATCTGTAGAGCTTTCAGCTCAGTTGGGCGAAAATGTATATCCTTTTCTGAATTTACCTACCTCTGCTAGACAATCTGCATTAGGAGGAGACGCAGTTTCTTTCTATGGCGATGATGTGAGTATGCTCGCTGTAAACCCTGCACTCCAAAATGAAGATACCCACCAGAGAATTGCACTCAATGCTGCCAGTTATTTGGCGGATAGTAAATATGGAACGCTTGCCTATGCACATGCTTTTGATAATGGTCATCATTTCATTCATGGTTTTGCCAGATACATGAATTATGGTAGTATTCCTAGAACCGATGAAGCAGGATTTGAGAATGGCACTTTTGGGGCTTTTGATACCACCATCGGCGTAGGCTACGCCTACAATGTAGAAAAAGAATGGACTGTAGGAGTCAATGTAAAATACATTAATTCTCAGATAGATACTTTTACCTCTATGGCAGTAGCAGGAGATATAGGAGTAACTTACCACCTCGAAAAATCCAAGGAAACCCTCGCCATTGTAGCAAGAAATTTCGGCTATCAGTTTAAGACTTTTAATGGATACAGAGAAAGACTCCCTTTCCGTGTAGATGTAGGGTACACCAAAATATTAGAAAAATTTCCCGCTGCCATCACTATTACTGCTCACGACTTACAAAAGTTCAATATCTCCGCTCCTTATAATACAAATGGGCAGGAAGTGAGCATCGGTAGAAAAATTGCCGACCACTTTTCTTTCGGGGTAGAACTTTTCCCTGAGAAAAATTTTCAGCTCAGAGCGGGATATAATATCCGAAGAGGAACAGAACTTGCCATTGCAGAACAAAGAAGTTTCGCAGGATTATCTTTTGGCTTCGGTCTTCAGCTTAATCGTTTCAAGATAGATTATACCCATGCCAGATACCATAGTGCAGGAAATCTTAACCTCATCGGAATACAAGTTGACATCAGTAACAATCGTTATTTTTAAACCATGATCATCGCCATAGACGGATATTCATCTACAGGAAAAAGTTCTATTTCTAAGCTATTAGCCAGTCGTTTAGGGTTTACCCATATAGACACGGGGGCATTGTACAGAGGCATCACCCTTTACGCATTAAGACATTGTTTGAATGAGAATGATGGTTTAGACCACGCAAAACTCATTGCTTCCCTCCAGCATATTTACCTTAGGCTAGAACAAAACAATGAAAGTACTCAACTATTTTTAAACGATGAAAATGTCTCTGATGAAATTAGAGAACCGAAAGTGGCGAACTTTGTGAGTGAAGTCGCCGCCATTCCCGAAGTGCGAACTTATCTTTTGGATGTACAAAGAAGCTATGCCCAAACCACCTCCATTGTAATGGACGGTAGAGACATCGGAACCACCATTTTCCCCAATGCAGATTTTAAATTTTTCCTTACCGCATCTGTGGAAGAACGCACAAGAAGACGCCATTTGGAACTTATTAGCTTAGGCAAAACCATTACAGAAGCAGAAGTAAGAAAAAACCTTACCGAAAGAGATTTCATAGACGAAAATAGAAAAGAATCTCCCTTAAGAAAAGCAGATGATGCCATTGTCATTGATAATTCTAATATCAATAAGGAGCAAACCCTAGAGTTAATGCTACGATACATTGAAAACAAAATTTCACCTTCCCAATAAAATGATTGAACTTCTTTTTTTAACCTAATTTTAACTTTATATGGCATATTAATTGCATGATAACCATAGAAATTCCATTAATAACAATAAAAGAATAAATTATGGCAAGAAAAGGAAATACCGCAACTGTATTAGCAGGTCTATTGGCTGGAGCGGCCGCTGGAGTGATTCTAGGAATGCTCTTCGCACCAGAAGATGGTAAAACTACCAGAAAAAAAATTAAGGAAAAAGCAAACGATCTTTCAGACCAAGCAAAAGATAAGTACCATGAACTTTCTGAAAAAACAAAAGAAACTTATCATAATGTATCTGAAAAGGTAAAAGACCAATATGAACACTTGGCTTCTAATATTAAAGATGTAGCAGATAATGTAAAAAATAGCTACCACAAATACAAAGATCAAGTAGTGGATAAGTCTAAGGATGTAGCAGAAGATGTTCAGACAGAATTAGATGCACTAAAATAAGAGGAATTATATAAATAAATCCTGAAATATTAAAGGAACTTAGGTTCCTTTTTTTTCTTACCTTTACACCCGATATGATAAAGTTAATAAAAGAATACGCAGAAAATAGATTGGCACTGATAAAACTAGAAGCCACAGAAAAATCTTCTGAAATCATCGGAGGAATAGTAGTTTATACACTCATCGCTTTCATTGGGCTGTTTTTTTTCATCCTAGTGAACATAGGATTAGGCTTACTCATAGGGCATTATCTTGATAATTATGCCTATGGAATACTCATCATGGCTGGGTTTTATCTTTTAATTGCCCTTGTGCTTTTCATCATGAAAAACAGCATCAAACTTCGCATCATTAATAAACTAATAAAAACCCTAAATCCGTAATACTATGGCAACAAAATATACATCCTTGGACGAACTCCGAAAAGCTAAAGCAGCACTAAAAACGGAAATAGAAAGACAAGAAAGGCTATTTACTTTTGAGAACGGAAAACAATCATTAGGGGCTATAACAGGCGGACTTACAGACCGCTACCTCAACAATACACCAGCGGATGACGGAGGGATAAAAACTGTTTTAAACAAAGATAACATCATCCAAGATGTTAAGATAGGAGTAAAAAATAAGATTTTCAACAGAAATGCTTTCGTGCAAATTGCCTCTTCTGCACTCAAGGGAGAAAGTGTAGAAGGAATCATAAAAATGGGGGTAATACTAGGTACTGCAGCATTGGCAAAGAAAAAAATGAAATCTAAAAGCTGGAAAGACAAACTTTTAGGAGCAGCACTTATTTATTTAGCTCCTACAGCACTTCGTTTTGTTCAGAAAAAATTAGATGAAGTACAAAAACAAAAAAGCATCAATAGTTTAGAAAAAATAATCTAATTAATTACCGCCAATATGGCGGTTTTTTTATTATTTAATTAATTTTCCAAAGCATTAAATGATTGTCTATAATACCTAAACTATAACATCAATTCTAGTTTAGACACTATCTCGACTAGGGTTCATTTTTTTGGGTACTTTACCTAAGTTTTCTAGTATTCTGAAATCGTATTAAACCTCAGAGTACTTAGAAAAAACAAAAAATCAAAATCTGTTTTTATAAAACTTTTATCATATCCTATAAAATAACTATTTAATGCTTTTGAATTAGTTTAGCTCATATTATTTTCAAGAATCAAGATTAAATTGATACATTTGCATCTTATGAGCGAAAAGAAAAAAAAATGGTGGATTCTTCCACTGCTATTGCCCATTCGGTTTTACCAGATGGCGATCTCTCCCTTGCTCCCTTCCAGCTGTAGATACACGCCTACCTGCTCTCATTATATGGCAGAGGCTCTACAGACCCATGGAGTTATCTATGGTTTTTGGCTCGGACTGAAAAGAATACTTCGCTGCCACCCTTGGGGTGGTTGCGGTCATGACCCTGTTCCACCTAAAAAATAAAATAATAATGACTACACTTACCACTCTACTTTCATTCACTTGGGATCCTAATACGGGAATCAATTTAGGATTTTTCACCCTCCACTACTACAGCCTGATGTTCGTTTTTGCATTCGGATTGGGCTCTATGCTAATGGGAAAAATGTTTAAAATAGATAAAATAGACCAAAAATTTTTGGAACCTTTATTCACATGGACGCTTGTAGGGACAATATTAGGAGCCCGATTAGGACATGTCATTTTCTATCAGCCAGAGCTTTTCAAACAAGACTTTTGGTCGGTATTTTTGCCTATTCAAACGAAGCCTGAGTTTAAATTCACAGGTTTTTCAGGGCTTGCCAGCCATGGAGCTACTATAGCATTGATTCTTACTACGCTGTATTATTCCTATAAAATCATTAAGAAAAACCCTTTCTGGGTATATGATAGATTAGGAATCGTGGTTGCCTTAGGAGGAGCTTTTGTGAGGATAGGAAATTTTTTTAATTCAGAAATCATCGGCAAGCCAGCACCAGAAAACTCTCCTTTCGGGGTACTTTTCCCACAACAAAGCCCTGACTATGGAGCAATAGTTCCAAGATACCCTACTCAGCTATTGGAAGCAGGAGGCTACTTTCTTCTCTTCATTTTATTATGGACTTTGTACAAAAAAACCAATAAAAAATACCAACAAGGATGGCTTTTCGGGTTATTTTTCATCCTTCTTTGGGCAATTCGTTTTTTTGTAGAGTTCCTTAAAGAGCCACAAGGCGATGAGTTTATCACTTTTGCAGGGCTGAACACAGGACAAGTACTTTCCATTCCATTTATGATTGCTGGGTTCTTCATCATGATAACTTCCAAAAACAGAAAACTCAAGGAAGAATAAAGATTTTAGATGTTGGAATTTAGAGATGGTACAATGTATAATGTACGATGTATAATGTACAAAGATTTTGGAGGTTAAAAAATGAAAAGCCATCCGCCAATCGCTAGAAGCTATTCGCTAAAAGCCAGTCGCTAAAACCCCACCGCATGTATTGACTCCATCGGAGTCAAATGTGTATAGCCATAGCCACCATTTTGTTATTCGACCCCTAGCGGGGTCGTATGTTGTATGGAATAATTTCCTTGCTATAAACATACGACTTCTACGATGTCAAACTAAGAGCCTCCTGCCCATTGCTTCCTGCCTTCTGCTTTTAGAAATGAGAATTTAGAGGTTAGAAGGCAAATCACTAAAAGCCAACTGCCATCCGCTAAAAGCCTATTGCAGTGCTGACCCCATCGGGGTCAAATATCTATAGCATACGACCCCTACGGGGTCGTATATTGTATGGAATCATATCCTACCATGCCATTAAAGATCTGACCTCTACGAGGTCAAACTAAAAACCTATTGACTACGGATTTTAGAAATTGGAAAGTGGAGGTTAGAAAGCTAAAAGGCTAAAAAGTTAGATGCCCACTGCTAGCAGCCAAAAGCTATTCGCCAGCAACTAAAAGCCTCCTGCTTTTAGAAATGAGAATTTAGAAAGCATATCGCCATAGTCATTCGCCAAAAACTAATCGCTAATTAATCTTAAACTATTTCTCTGAATGGTAATCTTAACTGGAGATTGAATTTCAATATAATCTCCATCAATATGCCAAGTGGTATAAGAGGTATGCATTTCCAATACAGACAAGGAAAAATGCTCCACCGAAGGATTCCGAAGAATTTTCCCAGCAAATAGCTGATAACCGAACTGTAAAGACTGCCACCATGGAAATTTCTTTACCAGTATAATGTCTAATAATCCATCTTGTAAAGAAGCATTAGGAGCAATGAAAGCATTATTCCCAAACTGCCTGCTATTAGCAATTTCCACAAAGAGAAAATTCCCCTGAAAAAGCACCGTTCCGTCCTCTCTCATTCCCTTGACTGGAATTTCTTTAAACTGAAAATAACTTCGGAGGCTTACTTTAATATAGTTTATCAGTCCTCTGCGAGTCTTCTCAAATTCTTTAGCCACAAAAGCATCAAACCCTACCCCCGAAACATTAATACCGAAATGGTCATTTATCATAAAAGTATCTATACAGGTACTTTTTCCACTTTGTATTTTTCGGGCTAATGCAATCACATTCTGTTCAAAATTCGTTTCCTTGGCAAAGCCATTTCCAGAACCTGTGGGGATAATCCCTAATTTCTTATCCGAATGAATAAGCAATGCAGCAATGGAAGATACCGTACCATCTCCCCCTATAGCGATGAAATAGTCTATCTTTTCCCAATTGGATTTTATAAATTCTTCCGTATCATGCTTACTTTTAGAAATATGAATAGGACTTTCAGGAAAAAGACGATGAATAGCGGGCAAAAACTGCTGATATTTCCCATGTGCCGAATTGGGATTAATGATAAACGCCGTAGTATTCATAATTTTAAATAAAAAGAGGATAATCCATCATGATTATCCTGATTTTCTTCTGCTAATCAATCTACTATTCTTTGATAGAGATTTCATAAATTTTATTCCAGTTTTTACCTGTAATAAGCATATTCTCGCCCTTAAATGCAATTCCGTTTAGGATATCATCTGAGTTGGTAGTGTGCTGAACGGCAATTTTAGAAAGGTCTATTGTAGCCACCACTTCTCCTGTTTTGGGATTAATTTTCAGTATCGTAGGACTTTGCCAAATATTAGCATAGATAAATCCGTTATGATATTCCAGCTCGTTAATTTGGTCAAAAGTTCTTTGATTTCCTGCCACTGAAATATACTTTACCAAATGAGATGGATTCTTTGGGTCTAAGAAATAGATATTTTTAGTTCCATCGGAAGCCAGTAAGTGCGTTCCATCATAAGTAAGTCCCCAGCCTTCTAACATGGCGTTAGGATACACAAACTCACTTTCCTGTTTCAGTGTTGCTTTATCATAGATAAAACCTTTTTTATTTTGCCAAGTAAGTTGATAAATTTTATCTCCCACTATGGTAGCTCCTTCTGAGAATACATCTTGGGACTGAGGAACTTCCACTATAGGAGATACCGTACCAAGAGCGTATTTCATTAGCTTAGAACTTCCATACTGCCCTACCGATTCATAAATGGTATTTCCTTCTAGCTGAAATCCTTGTACGAAATTGGTTTTATCATGTTCATAAGTATGCACTACTTCGTAGCCGAGCTCTTTTTCTGGATGAGAAGCAAAAACATTAATGGTAGCCTCCTGTGTAAGGGTTTTTCCATCTTTGGTAGTAATAATAAAGGTAATGGAATTATCCCCGAGTTTATAATTTTCCTGTGTAATTTTAAGGTCCTTCACCTGCTTATCTCCGAAATTAATTTCAATGGACTGTGCTACATCTTTGATTTCTTTCGGCAAATCAATAATATCCCCAAAATGATATCCCTCTTGCTCTTTTTCATAATTGTATTCGCTTAAAATGGTAAGCACATCTCCATCCTTATTACAAGCGGTAAGCACACCAAGGGCGATGACACCAGCAAAAAATATTTTTTTCATTTTTTATGAATTGTTCTGATTTTATTTATGATACAATAATAAATCAACTCTATGAGGCACATCCACACTCTGCATACACTGGAATTACAGATGTGCTATTTGTTTTCTTATCCACCAGCTTTATCTGCCCTCGATAAGTATGAATACCATCGTGAGATTTCTCATTCTGATGCACTATATGAAGTAAGTATTTTTCATTCTCTAACTTTCTATCAAAGTTTTCTAAATCAAAACTTTCATCCAAGGTAAAAACAAAATCTTCCCCATTAATTTTTAGATATGCAGTATTCCCATAATCATCTGCATAAAGCAATTTCCCCTCCTTAAAATCTGTCTCCGAAGCCGCCATTTTACATGAACATTCGCCCAACTCTTCAGGAAGTGCTATCGTATTAAGGATAGGCAATACCATCTGAACCATGGCAGAGTCTTGAATTCTCTCTACTTTTTCGGTTTCCTTTTTATTACAAGCCACGAGTGCCCAGCTCATCATGGCAAAAATTACTCCTTTTCTCATTATCCTCTTGCTCTTTCTAATAATACCATCATCAAAAGTGATAAAATAATGAGTGTTTCATCTTCTTCTGGAACTTCATTGAGCTTGTGCAATTGGAATCTTCTCCCGAAGAAAGAAGGCATTTTTTTCAATTGAAAATAAGCCCTGCCAGAGGCATCTTTTACAGAATAGGATGGATTAAAGAAGTACCCCGTAAACATCCCTATCACAGGAAGCTCTCCGAAGAAACCATCTAACACCTTTACCCATGCGTTATCTTCTGTCAGGGAATATTTTTCAGCGGACTGCCCGTCAAAAATCTGATAAGTAGATTTCCAAAAGGAACGCATCCCTTTTCTGGTGATTTTACCTTGACTTTTGTGTTCTAAAAGATTAGCAATCTCATAGGAAGCATTAAAATCCAACCATTTATTGGCTTTGATTTTAAAAATTTCTTGCTCCTTTTTATTATTATTAAAAACAACTACCTCCTCTTTAAGTTTAAACAATTTCTGACGAACATACGCCACGAAATTCCCATGAGCATCAGTGATATTAAAATCACTGGCAAGAGTGGTAAGTCTAAATTTAAAATCTAAAGGGTAATTCAAGTTCTGAAGTTTCATATCAAAATGATTTTTACAAAGATAATTAAAATGCTACAATCTCCGCTTTTTCCAAGCATTCTTTTATTCTACGCATGGCTTCTATAAGGTTTTCCCGAGATGCCGCATAAGAAAAACGAATACACTCTGGACTTCCAAAAGATACCCCACCTACACTTCCCACAAAGGCATTTTCTAATAAAAACATAGCAAAATCATCTGCATTTTCTATTGGGGTTCCATTAATGGTTTTTCCTAAATAAAAAGAAATATCCGGGAAGAAATAAAATGCAGCCTTAGGCTTTCTTACCTTAAATCCAGGAATTTCGGACATTAAATCAAAAACAAGGTCTCTTCTCTCCTGAAATGCCTTAATCATGTATTCGAACTCTTTCGGGTCTGTACTAAGTGCGGTAATGGCCGCCCTCTGAGCCACCGTATTCGCACCGCTGGTCATTTGCCCTTGTACTTTTTCACATGCTTTTGCCAGCCACTGTGGACATGCAGAATAGCCTATCCTCCACCCCGTCATGGCAAATCCCTTGGACATTCCGTTAATCACTGCTGTCTGTTCATACACTTCGGGAAATGCTGCTATAGAGGGCGTTTTTTCCTCGTAATTAATATACTCATATATCTCATCTGAAATAATGGTAATCTGCGGATATTTTTGAAGTACCTCTACCAAAGATTGAAGTTCTTCATGCGTATAATAACTCCCCGAAGGATTACAAGGCGAACTAAAAAGTAATGCTTTTGTTTTTTCCGTAATCGCATTTTCTAGTTGTTCTGCTGTCATCTTAAAATCAGAACTAATGCTGGTAGGAATAAATACCGACTTCCCCCCCATCATTTTTACCATCTCATCATAACTCACCCAATACGGCGAAGGTAAAAGTACTTCATCTCCTTCATTAATCACTGCTGCAAGGACATTCAAAATAGCTTGCTTCGCCCCATTAGAAACACAAATTTGCTGTGGACTATAATCTAGACCATTATCCCTTTTCAGTTTATTCGCTATGGCTGCTCTCAGTTCTATAAATCCTGGTACTGGAGAATAATGACTATAATTTTCATGTATAGCTGTTATGGCTGCCTGTTTCACCACTTCGGGTACATCAAAATCAGGTTCTCCAAGCGTAAGACTAATGACATCTATACCTGCGGCTTTCATTTCCCTCGCTTTATTACTCATAACAAAAGTTTGGGAATACCCTAGTCTATGAATTCTATCTGAAAGTAAGTTCATTATTTTATTATTTCAGCAAATGTAAGGAAAAACGCATAACAAAGTCTATCTTTTTATTCTGAAAATACCTACTTTTGTAATCAATAGAAAAACCATGGCAATAGATATCATTATAAAATATTTTCCTGACCTTACAGAAAGACAACAAGAACAATTTGAGCAGCTAGAAAGCGTATATACCGAATGGAATGAAAAAATCAATGTGATTTCCAGAAAAGATATGGATGCTTTGTATGAAAAACATGTGTTACACTCCTTAGGCATCGCTAAAATCATGCCTTTTGCAGCGGGAACAAAGGTCTTAGACATTGGTACTGGAGGAGGCTTTCCAGGAATTCCACTGGCAATACTTTTTCCCGAAGTGGAATTTCTTCTAGTAGATTCTATCGGTAAAAAAATTACCGTAGTGAATGCTGTAATTGAAGCATTAGGGCTGAAAAATGTACGCACAGTTCACGGCAGAGCAGAAAAAATAAAAGAGAAATTTCATTTTATTGTGAGTAGAGCCGTAACGCAAATGCCCGAATTTTTACGATGGACGAAAGGCAAATTTGAAAAAGAGCAAATGAATGCTAAACATAACGGTGTTCTCTACCTAAAAGGAGGTGATTTAGCCGAAGAATTGGCAGGGATAAAATGCGAAATTTTCGAGCTGAAAAAAGTATTCGATGAGCCCTTTTTTGAAACTAAAAAGGTGGTTTACCTTTCTAAAGGACATATCGTATAATCCATTTTTATTCAAAAAAACTATTTTTCACTATGGTATTTTTAGAAAAAATCCTTGACCATCTTCTTTCTGATAGTCAAGATTTAAGCGAATACGCTTTGGTTTTACCTGGAAAAAGACCCATTGTTTTTATCAAAAGAATCATTGAAAACAAGGGCTACGAGGGTTTTCTTCCAGAATTTATTACCATAGAAGAGCTTTGTACACAGCTTTCCGATAGTATTCCTATAGAAGGAGTGGCACTTTGGCTTTTTGCCTATCATGAATATCAAAAGTCCACGGTGTACAATGGAGAAGACTTTGCATCCTTCCTAAAATGGTATCCTACCCTGCAAAAAGATTGGGATGATATGCTCAAATACGAGCAAGATGACCACAAAGTTTTGGAATACCTCTATGATGAGGAACGAATTAAAAATTGGGCAGAAAATTTAGGCGACATCTCTCCTGATTCCCCGAGAAAAAAATACCTTAATTTTTGGAAAAATGCCCATCAATTCCTCCCTCAGCTCAAAAATGCACTTAAGGAAAAGAACTGGGCTACCCCAGGAATGCTCCATGAATTGGCAAGAAAAAACATTAGCTCGTTCGTACAAAAAACACAGAAAAAATGGGTATTCTGCGGTTTCAATGCACTCACACCTTTGGAGGAAGAACTTATAAAAGCACTCTTACAGGCTGATAAAGCCCAAGCTTTTTTCCATACTGATGCGTATTATATGAACAATCCCTTACAAGAGGCAGGGACATTTCTCAGAAAAATAAAAAAATGGAAAGAGTTTAATGAATACCGACCTTTTGCTTGGGTGGAAAATGAATTTTCTGAACGAAAAAACATCAGCATCATAGAATGTCCAGGGAATATCGCACAGACACAATACCTCAGAAATTACCTCACAGAACATACCCATGAAGAAGAAACCGCCATCGTACTGATGGATGAAAATCTCCTCCCTGCCACTTTGGATGCAGTATCCTCCGCAAAGGCGGTGAATATCACCATGGGATATCCGCTTAAAAATCTATCATTTAGCAATGCTGTAAAATCAGTTTTTCATCTCCAAAAACAATTGGAGAAAAAATCCAGTTCCTATTATTATAATGATGTACTGCCCATCATAGAAGGATGGTCTTTTTCTACAAAAGAAATAGAAAAGATGCACCAATTCAAAACGGAATTGGAAAAAAGAAATATGGTCTATATCCGACCTGATTTCTTACAAGAACAGCTGAAAGATATGCCTTATTTTCCACTACTGGCACCTACATCATCTGAGATAGAACTGATAGAGAAATTATTAGAATTTTGTAAAATAGCTAAGAATAATAATGAAGATGACGCCATCTTGTTCGAAAATATTTCTGTCTTTGAAAAAGTACTCACCACCTTACTGAATCTCATCACTACCATTAATTTCCCTATTCAGATAGAAGCATTAGAACAGCTCATCGGTCAGCTTCTGAATTCAGAAATGCTCAGTTTCGAAGGAGAACCGCTCCAAGGTTTACAGGTAATGGGGCTTTTGGAAACCCGTCTGCTCAATTTTAAAAATATCATCTTACTTTCCGTAAATGAAGGAAAAATACCCACACCTGCTTCGCAAAACAGCTTCATCCCCTTTGATGTACGAAGACATTTTAACCTCTATACTTACCAAGAGTATGATGCCATCTTTGCCTACCATTTTTACCGTCTTCTGCAAGGGGCAGAAAATGTGATATTGCTGTACAATGGGCTTTCTTCTGGACTCAATACGGGAGAGAAAAGTAGATTTATTACCCAACTGGAATACGAAGCGAATACGATCCATTCAATTAATAAAAAATTAGTAGATTTATCTTCCACACATCTGGAGCAAAGAGCTATTTCTGTAGAAAAGACGCCCATAGTCATGGAAAAACTCAATGACTGGAAAAAGAATGTATCCGCCTCTTCGCTTACCAGCTATGTCTATGACCCTTACCAATTTTATTTATCCAAAATATTGGGTGCTAGAGAAACTACAGAGATTTCAGAAGAACTTTCCACCAGAGATTACGGAACACTTATTCACAGTATTTTAGAGATTCTCTATACCCCTATCTGCGGAAAATACCTCACAGATAAAGACCTTACTTTCTCTCAGCAGGAAATAGATGGAGCCATTCTACAAGCCATAGAAAAACTAAAACATGAGTTAGAATTTTACCAAAGAGGAATTAACTTCATCCATAAAACATTGGCAGAAAAAATAGTAAAAGCCATTATCTATCATGATTTACAATTGGTAAAAAAAGGGCATCAGCTCAAAATCATTGCATTAGAAAAAGAATTTTCTGATGTGTATTTTCCTATAAATGAAGACCAAACCGATGCAGTTTATTTTCATGGTATTATAGATAGAATAGATGAACTGGATGGTACACTTCGGGTAATTGATTATAAATCTGCCAAGGTAAGCAGTAAGCTCCACCTAGATATAAAACCTGATAAAATAGAAACGCATTTCATGGAAGAGAGCAACAAACAAGCTATGCAGCTTGCCATCTATCTCCACGCATTGCCTAGTATTATTGAGCATAAGTACAGTGAAGTGGAAGCAGGAATTTGGAGTTTTGCATCAATAAAAAAAGGCGTTACCACCATGCAATATGATAGCTATTCCTTACAAGACGCCCTCCAATCTCTTAGATTTTTAATTCATGACATCCTAAATCCAGAAAAGCCCTTTGAAGCCAAACCAAGAACTTGGAACGGCGGATAATAAAAAATGGCTTACATTCTAGCGCGAAGTAAGCCATTTTCTCTTTTTACATTTCACTCATCACATTTACCGCTTCCTGAAGATAGAAATCTCTTTTAAGATTCTTAAGCCAAGTTTCCGATTTCTTTTTAAAATCTTCTTCTTTTTTACTTCTTTCTATTTCATGCGGATACTGAATAAATTTCAGTTGGTTATCGTATTTCTCTATTGGTTTGTATTTATTTACTTTTTCTTTTCTCTCCTTCATCAGTTTAAAAAACTTATCATACTGAACTGTCATCATTTTATCTTTATTGATACTCTCTCTCCACTGTGCTACTTCTTGTAAAAGCTGATAAAAAGCACTATTAGAAATTCGTTCATTACTTTTTGCTTTTAGAGATTCTGTTTGCACCTTATTTACAGGAGTAAATTGAGCACTTTGTATTCTGTCCCAAGGCAGGGCAAAGTCATCAAATCTTTCACCAAATTCTCCATAGCTAAAGAAATCTTTCATCTGAATATCCGCAGTAATTCCTTTTCTTTGGTTAGACTCTCCCGTTACTCTATAAAACTTCTGAATAGTGAGTTTCAGAGACCCAAAATCATCTGATGAGCTTAAAAATCTATTCAAATCTACAAAAGTCTGCACCGTACCTTTTCCAAAAGACTGAGGAGAACCTATTACCACAGCTCTATTATAATCTTGCATAGCTCCTGCCAGAATTTCTGATGCTGATGCTGAAAATTCATTTTGCATAATAATGAGTGGCCCTGTCCAAACTGGATTTTGGGCTTTATTTTTTAAGGTCTGAATTTTTCCTTGCCCATCTTTCACCTGTACATAAGGCCCTGCATTTTCTAAGAAAAGCTCCATGATGTCTCCCACTTCGGTAAGACTTCCTCCACCGTTTCCTCTAAGGTCTAAAATCACACCATCTACTTGATAGGCTTTGAGCTTGATGAGTTCATTTTTCACATCATCAGATGCGTTTTTACCTCCATCTTTCTTACCGAATTCCACATTAAAACTTGGGAGATTAATCAGACCGTACTTTTTTCCATTAACCGACTGAATCACAATACTCTTAGCATAAGTATCCTCCATGGTTACCTCATCACGGATAAGCGTTACCACGCTGATGGATTTATCTTTTTTCTCCACCGTAAGCATAACGGGAGTACCTTTTTTCCCACGGATTAACCGTACCACTTCATCCACGAACATTCCCGCTACATTAATCTCTTCGTCATTAGGATTAGACTTTACTTTTAAGATTCTATCACCTTCAGATAATTGTTTAGATTTCCAGGCGGGAGCTCCCACAGTGAGCGGACCTAAGAATATTTTACCTTTTTTCTCCTGAATTACCGCCCCTATACCAATGAATTTCCCTGTGAATCCCATGTCAAAATCTTCTTTATCTCTTGGAGAGAAATAAACGGAATGAGGGTCAAATACCTCTGAGTGAGCGTTCATATAAACGGTAAACCACTCCATTTTTTTTCTTTTTTTCAGCCTCTTAAAACTTTGGCTCATATAGAATTTCACATCACTGGTTGCCTTTTCCATTTTTTGCTCTGGCGTAAGGTTCAGCAGCTTAATGGTATCTTTCAGCTTATGCTTGATGACCGAATCTTTCTTTTTTCTCTGAATCTCTTCACGAGAGTTTAGCGTCTCTATTTCCTGCAAAATATTATATTTAATGTATTTACGCCACTCATTGTACAGCTCTTCCTTGCTGGTAGCGTATTTTCTATCTTTGTGTTCCAGTAAAATACTTTCGTCAATAGAAAAATCTAATGGCTTACTTAAAATATCCGCAGTCATTTTCTCGGCATCATCATATCTCTGAAAAAGCCTTTCTGTGGTTAGTTTATAAAAAGATAAATCTCCTTGATTAAAGTAGTTGTCCAGTTCTGTCTCATATTTTTGAAACTCCTTCATATCTGCTTCGGTAAAATATCGTTTCGCGAAATCTATCATTTCAAAATATTTCTTATAGACCTCTTTAGAATAAGCATCATTAATCGGTTTCGGACTATAATGAAGATAGCTCAGTGTATTCCTTACCCCTAGCATGATGGTTTTCATCTTCTCATCATCATTTTGTGGTGCATTAAAGCAAAACATTAAAGTGGTAAGTGGTAGAATAAATAGTAACTTATTTAACTTAATTTTTTTATTCATTTTTTATCTAAAAATTATCTGCGAAAGATATGAAAAAACCATCACGAAAAAAAATAATATTTAGGGGTTCAGTAAAGGGTACATTCCCCCTAAAAATGCTATTCCTCAATTTGTACCTTAACTCCTTTACTATGTGCATTCATCTGCGGAGCATAATAGTTTTGGAGCGTAGTAATTCCGTTAGAGAAGGTTCCCGCTGCATTACATATATAATCGTACTCAAAAACAAATTTCCCTTTCGGAAGATACTGAATATAAAAATTAGTACTCGCATCTTTGGTGCTTTCATAGTAGCCTAATCCGTTTTTCCATCGGTAGCCAGAAAATACATTGATAGGTTCAAATCCTGCTGCACGCATATCTTTGAGGTGTACAAATTCCATTGGTCTATCGGTATTGAGAATCATTCTTACGGTTACTCTATCACCTACTTTTAGTGGAGATTTATCCGTAATTTTTTCCAAGATTTCTCCATTAGTGGTTTTCACTTTTCTGTACAATTCTTTGGTAATAGAAAGATATGTTTCTGAGCTTTTTATCTTATCCAAATCTTCATAATACTGCCAATACAGTCCTCCCTGTACGATATCTGCATTAGGCTGAGCCACCGTTACCGAAGCCCAATCCTTATCTATTTCCGGCTGGGTAATCGTCTGTTTGATTATCCCCGAGGCAGATGGTAAAATTGCTCTTCCTCCCCATTGTATTTCCACTTTATCATTTCCAGTAGCAGTCCAAGATTTTCCGCTGTTCAGTAGGGTAAAAATCACTTCAGCAGTGGCTCTAGAATTTTCCCAAGCACTTACCTCTTTCTGCGTTACCAAAGCTATTTTCATCTCTTCAATAAAATGACTATCACTAGGAGTAAGTTTTTGGAATGCCTCCAATGCTCCTGCATGGTTTACTGTTTTAGATGAATACCATCCCCAATCATTTAAATTTTGTTTCCAATAAACCCCTTGCGTTTCGGTTTCTGTAGAAGTTTCTTTCAGATAGGTCATCAGCTTTTTAGAGACCTGTGGCAGCTGATATGCATCAAAAAGCAATGCTGCACGATGCAATCCAAAGAAAGTGAAATCTTTTACCTTAGCCTTTCTTGCTTGTTGTATTACTTTTTGTTTAAACATTTTTCCTTTTGCACTCAAAGGATATTGTGCTTCCCAGTAGTGGCGTGTATCCAAATAATCAAGCACAGCATCCGTCCACACCCATTTTTTATTCGTTTCCCAATGCTGGGCGATATGGTTATCCACATAAGCTACTAATCTCTTCACCATTTTTTGTTCATCACGATTCTGATACTCTCGAGCATTTTCACCTATCCATTGATTGATTTTGCCCAATTTTTTCAAAATATAAAGTGATGTAGCGTAACTACTTGGATAGCCCTGATACCAACTAAAACCACCATCTGAATTTTGCAATTGCACCAAAGTTTCCCAATCCGTTTTAATGGATTGTCGCATGGTATTTACATCAAACAATGCTGCCAGTTTCTTCATCTGTTCCGTCTCATTTTCACTATGGAGTACCCAAGGGGTTTCCTCTAAAAGAAGCTGCTTCAGTTCCTCATTTTTTTCCAAATTAGAACTCAGCAAACCTTCATTTTGGTACGCATCAAATACGGATTTCACCTTCGGATTGGCCTTAATGATTTCTGATGCCAAAACATCTGCAAACCATTTATTAAATACCACATCGGCCGACTGGTGTGGTGCGTTTTTCAAAGATGGAAGGGCAAATATCACTTCCCAAATAGGCTGGGTATTCAGTGCCAAAGTAGTGGCAACATTCACTGCTGTAGCAGATGAGTTTTCTGCTAAGTTTTGAAGCGTAAAAGTTTTCTTTTGTCCTTGTTTTACAAAAATAGGCTGAGCATCTGTTACCAGCATTCGATTAGGCAAAATAACCATATCTTTTTGCTCACCATCAGAAAAGTTCCCCGCTTTAGCTATGGTTTTAAAAACCACGGCATTCACTCCCATAGGTACTTTTAAGTGCCAATGAACTACCGTATTTCCTTGACTATCCAGATTAAAATCTATAGGCTTCACACTTCCGAACTGCTCTGTAATATCTTCATTCGTCTTTGCGTCTAAAATTTGCAATTGTGCTTTTCCGGTGAGTGATTTCTGAGTCATATTACTCAGTTTGGTTTGAAATTTCATCTCATCGCCTTCACGCAAAAATCTTGGATAATTTGGGTTTACAGAAAATTCTTTTTGGGTAATTACTTCTTTTTCCAGCACCGCTCCTTCCCCATTTTTGGTATGTGCGAGGAACATGAGTTTCCACTTCGTCAATGCCTCTGGCGAAGTAAATTCAAAATGTACATTGCCCTCTGCATCAGTCTTCAAATGGGGATAAAAAAACGCTGTTTCTTGTCTATTTTTACGAAGCGATATCTTCTCTTTAGAAATATCTTTGTTTTCAGAAACATTGGCTAAATTGGCTTCAACTATTGAATTAGGACTTGGAGGAGCATCCATCATTTCCTTAGAAACACTTGCATCAAGTTCCATAGGTGCCGAATCTACTTTTGCCGACACAATGGGTGCTGGAACCATTTCACTATATAGCACATTAAAATTCTTACCAGACCTCTTAGGGTACATATAGCTTTCACCATCCCACCAATTAAAATACGGAGGATGAATCATCACATCATCATAAAAACGAAAATCTTTTCTATAATAATAAGTTTTTAAACCCAATGGATCATGAAATTGCTTTATAGGATACTTTTGGAATGAGTAAAATTTTTGCCATGTGTAAGTATTAGAGGCAAATGAATTCAAAGAAGCATCATACATATTAGCAAGCACTTCTGTCTCCACCTTTTCTTTTCCTTTGCCCAAAATTTTCACCACCCATTTTTCCTTTTGCCCTGGCAATATTTTATCTCTCATCGTGATGGTTTCTATCTTCAGTGGCTCTTGCTCAGCTGCTATGCCTACCGTATGGGTAATGGTATGAACATCATTCAAAGCCATCATTTGGAAAGTAAAATTCACTGAGGAAACAGATTTATCTTTAGGCATTTCTGCCTCGAAAATCATCCATCCGTTTTTCAAGGCTATTTGCTGATGCTTCATGGGCGAAATACCGTCTTGGGTAAAGATATTGACTAACGCTTCTGGTACTGCTGAATAAATATAGAATTTTGCTTTTTCATTTCTCTTTACCTTTTTTTGCTGCATTAATACTTTCAGGAACGGCTGCTCATTTTTGAGCCCTTTTTTAGACCAAACTTCTATTTGCTCTTGAGTTTTTATGGTGTCATTCCCCTCAATATTATACAAAGTGAGTAGGTATTTCCCTGTGGCAAGTTTCCCTAAATTCAAAGTATAATCCTCTGATTTATTGGCGTATGCTTGCTTTTCCCAGATCAATTTCTCTACATCCTTCTCATTCACATCATCATGTGCGTCATATCGGTCATAAGGAAAATATTTTTCAAATTCAGACCGAGAATAAATAGGATAATTTTGAACTTGATCTTTAAAATTATCTCTCAACAAACGCTTGGGAGATTTCAGTTTTTCCAATTTTGCATGGTAAGTTTTCTCTAATCTTTCACCATTATAATTTTTCACTGCCACTTTGGTAACCACTGTCTCATCTTCAAAAAAATCTTTTTGAGCAAAGTCTGTAGCAATATAGTGGGAAACAGTAGCCACCGTAACTCCCGTGTTTGCCATTTGTGTTTCTCCACTCATATCTGTAATGGAAACATCTACAGCGAAATAATCTGCATGAATTCCTTTCTTATTTCCAGATTTCTCAGGCTGAATCACGATGGTAAACTGCCCCTTTTCATCTGTGTTTACCGTACCAATGATAGGATTAAAATTTTCATAGTTTCTATAATATCCCCAGAAATATTTCCAGCGTACATCTTGTTTTGTGATTACATAATTTACCTGTGCATGACTAAGCGGAATCCCCGAAAAAGTTTTGGCATTCCCTCTAATTTCAAGGGGCTTTCCGTACTGATATTCTTCTTTAATAGATTCAAATTGTATTTCAAAAGTAGGTCTCTTATACTCCTCTACAGAAAAACTAATAGCACTATTTCCTGTACGATCAGCGTTTTGTACCTCAATGGTAAACCTACCATTCAGTTTCCCTTTCGGCAACACAAATCTTCCACTGTAAGAACCAAATTCATTAGTAATTAGCTCCTGTGTTTCAAGCGTTTTATAGTTGGTATCTTTGAGATTTACTTTTTGTGTTTTTTGGGCAACTACGGCTTCTTTTTCTCCCTCTTTTTTGGTAGTAATCACCTTAAAATAAACCACCTGACCAGGTCTATAAATTTTTCTATCGAGGAAAATTTGGGTTTTATACTGAGCTATCTGTTCATTTTGAGTTTTTTTTCTGTAATCATCCAAATAATATTGGGTATTGTACCCATTTCCCTTGCTATCTTGAATAAAAATATATACCTGCCCGTACTGTACCTTTCCTTTAATTTTTGGGAATTTAAAAGCTCCTAAGGCATTGGTGGTTACAGTTTCCGTTTGAATATTTTTTTGATGGATAAAATAATACACTTTCAAGGGTTCATTTTTCGCAAATTTTCCATTTTTCGCGTTCACCCAATAATGCTCATTCGTATAGAAATCTTCATCCGAAGTAGAGGTATTGAGCAATTTATAATCAGAAACATAGAAAAACAAATCCGCATCATCCGTTTGATTTTTGCCCAGCACATCTTTCATCGTATAGATACCAGGGGACAGTGCAGGAAGTTTTAAAGAAGTTTTATAAAACTGATAATCCACAGGTCTATTTAAGTCAAAATCAAACTTTCCAATTTTCTCCTTTTTGATATCAGCCATCGGAAAATGATAATAATTCCTTGAATGTCTCATAAACTCCATGACATCGGTTACTTTAAATAACTCCAAAGACACTTTAGAAATGTTCTTGGAAGCTACCGATATATGAACGGGAGTATTTGCCAAAACAGTAGGTTCAAAACGATAATGTGCTTCTGAGTTTTTTATTAAATTCTCTATATTTTTAATATTATTCAGAAATTTAGATTTTGGATACTCCTTTCTTACACGGTCTGCCCAAGCCAAAGCATCTTTCGGTTTTTTTTCTCTCAGTAGCTTCATTATTTCCTCTACAATCACCACTTTATAATCTCCTTGTACCTCCGAAGAATACAATTTTTCTAATAAAGAAATTTTATCTGTGCAATGTTGTTTTTCACAAAGAAAATTCAACTCCTGATGCTGAAAGTATAGTTTTGAATTCCCTGAATTTTTAGCAATCAATGCCTTATACAATTCCTCAATTTTTTTCTGATTTTTCTTTCTTTCATTTTCGGTAAAAAAAGCGGAATGATTAAGAAAGAAAATATTTTGATGGGCATTCCAGTCCCAAAGTGTAACAAAATAGCGGCTTTCTGTATTTTCAAATATAGATTTATATTTTTCTAAATCTATATTTTGTAATTGAGAGGTGTGTTTTTCAAATTCGGTAAAGTTTTTTTCAATGGCATTTTTAAAATTTAATTTACTCCAAGTTTCCATCTGGAGAGACTGAGCATCTGCGGTTGGTGTTCGTCTATCTATTTGCCAAGAATGACTCCCATAGTACTCTAATAAAAAATAATTTTTCAGCATAGAGAGAAGGCTTTTCTGTTCACCTTTCAGTTCCTTTTCTTCTTTTTCTATTTTAGCGAAAAACTGAGAAACGGAATTATTCTGCGTATCATCATGCGTTGTACTGAGAATTGCGTATTCAGACTTTAGAGACTTAATGAGTTCTGCAATATTCCCTTCTTTTTTGGCTCGATTTTGAATTTCCAAAATCAATGATAAATTGGACTTGTACTGCCCTTTTTCGTAATTCGATTGAATTTTTTTCCACTGCTGATCATAGTAGCTTTGGGAAAATAGATTTGCTGTACTTAACATGAAAAATAATGCTAAAAAAAAGTGGATTTTTTTCATAATTCTTTACCTTTACACATCTAATGAAGCTATCAATAAATATACCGAAAAAATTAGGATTACAATACCCCATATTCGTTGCCACTATGGGCACGCTCTTGGCTGTATTTTTCATGCTCGAAAAAGATATAATTCACTGGAAACTTGTAGTTTTGGTTTTCTTTTCTTATTTTAATGGCTACCTTTATACTAAAAATCAACATAAAAAGGAACTTCTACGCCCCATCCTTATCATCAATATCACCTGCTTTATCTTCATAGCTGGTTTTCTTATATTTTCGCACTCGTTCAAAACGCTCTATAAATGGCTATTTATCATTCTATTAGGATTACTTTATAATTCTCGTCAATTAAAATTATACATCAGAAAAATCCCTTTTATGAAAATATTTTATGTAGGACTGGTCTGGGGATTGGTAAATGGATGGCTGATTTTTCCAGAAATAGAATGGTACTATATGCTCATTACTGCACTGTATATTACGGCACTCATCATCCCTTTTGATATTAGAGATAAAAATTTAGATAAAATAATGACTATTCCAAAGGCCATAGGGAATAGTAAGAGTAAATTATTCGCTATTATACTACTGATAATCAGCACCATTATCAGCTACAACACTCTAGACACAAAAAGTTTTTTCGCTCTGAGCATCAGCAGTTTACTTTCCATGGCACTCATTTTACTGACCCAAGAAAATCGTCCCAAATATTTCTATTCAGTCATCATGGAAAGCTGTTGCGGTTTACCCTTAATGCTATGGTATTGCCTCTAAATAAGAAATTAAGAAGCTAAAATTTCATTGTATTTCTTCAGAATAATATCTAGGGAATATCTACGCACAATGGCATCTCTCACTGTATTTCTATCGTAGGAATGGTGTATCAATTCTTTGATTTTTAGAGCAAAATCCTCATACTCTTCTATGGAAGATATGGTTCCGTTTTCACCTTCAATAATAATCTCATTAATCCCTCCTGGGCAGTTATTCGCTAAGGCATAAGTGCCACAAACTCCTGCTTCTAAAAGGACATTAGGGAACCCCTCATAACGAGAAGATAGAATGAACAAGTCTGCATATTTCAGAAATTGATATGGATTCTTCTGCTGACCATGAAAAATGACATGCTCCAATCCTAATTCTTCTTTCATCTGATGAAGCAATGCTTTATCTCTGCCATCCCCCAAAATATGAAGTTTAATTTTCTCATTTTTAAGGTGAGAAAACACTTTTAACAAATTATCAAAACCCTTACGAGAAGATAAATTTCCTATGGCTACCACATTTTTATATTCCCCTGAAAAGGCATTGGGTTTAGAAGAATGAGTGAGAATATTATCTATAAATTCCACATCTACAGGATTATTAATCTTAGCAATCTTAGATGCTTTTACTTTAAAATTAGTAATCAAATCCTTCATCATATCATCACTTTGACAGATAATATGGTGGAAATTATTGTAAAACTTATAGAAAAATAAAATCTCCTTCCGAGTAACATGCTGAGAAACAACATTAGTCTCCCGAGCAATAAACTGAGTTTTAGGAAAAAGTTTAATAAAGAGAGAGAGGTAGGCATTCACCTCACCAAACCCTGAAAAAAGAACATCAGGTTTTCTTTTTCTAATGAGATTCATGATGGGAAACAAACTATTTCTAATCCTCTGAACCTTTAAATCTATTATTTCTACATCATCTCTTACCCAGCTTAAATACCCGCCTTCTTTTCTCAGCAAAACAATAGTCGGCTTGAAAAGGCTTCTTGGTAGATTATTCGCTAAGGTAAGTACAATCCTCTCAGCTCCACCTGTTTCCATGTCAGGCAAAAGAAAAAAAATTTCCCTTTTCTTTTTCATGAATCTTTATTCTAATACCATCTTAATTCGCCACATCACTTATAAACTTTATTCTGAGCATTCTTACTTCTTCATCTGTAAGATCATCTCCAAACTCTGAGAGCAATACTTTCATACTATCGCTTTCAGATTCATTCATGAATTCCATAAACTCTTCTACTAAGTCTTCATCAAAGTTTTGATTAATATAATAATCTATATTCAGTTTCGTGCCTGAATACACTATTGCTTCCATCTCTTTGAGAAGTTCATCCATGGTGAGGTGTTTCGCCTTTGCAAGATCCTCTAAATCAATTTTTTTATCCGTTCCTTGAATAATAAACACTTTATGACTTGATTTATTTGCTACTTGCTTCAGCACCATATCTTGCGTTCTCTCTATGCCATTTTCCTCTACATATTTAGAGATGAATTGAGCAAATTCGGCACCGTATTTTTTAGCTTTCCCTTCCCCTACTCCATAGATTTTTCCTATTTCTTGTACGGTAATAGGGTATTGTACCGTCATATCTTCCAAGCTATAATCCATGAAAACAGTGTAAGGGGGAATACCTAATTTTTCGGCAACTTTTTTTCTGAGCTGTTTTAGCTGACCGAAAAGTACCTCATCCATTCCTCCCTGTCCGTACTGCTCTGCCTTAGACTCGTTCCTCATTTGGCTAAGATCATACGCCCTATCCTCGGCAATTTTCATTTCATACTTATCCTTATTTTGTAAGAAATCATTCCCTTTTGGGGTAAGTTTTAATATACCGTAAGTTTCAATATCTTTTTCTATAAATGACTGAACAGCAGCTTGCCTCAATATAGATTTCCAAAAGTTGTCCGTTTCATCTTTCCCTATTCCAAAGAGTGAATGCGTCTCTAGTTTATGCGATTTAGTTACCGAAGTTTCATTTCCTAAAATAAAAGAAATAATATCTTTGGTCTTAAACTTTTCACCCAAAGCAAGAATCACTTCCATCACTTTATAAAGTTCTTCTGTTACTACTTTCATCGTAGGTGGATTAGCAGAATTATCATCCATTAATGCACCTTCACCATGAATCGGGTCAAACTCTTCACCGAAATAATACAGTATATACTGTCTCCGTGACATGGAAGTTTCTGCATAACCAATAACTTCATGAAGCAATTGAAGTCCTATTTCTTTCTCAGACAAAGGTTTTTGGGCTAAAAATTTTTCTAATTTTTCAATATCTTTAGGATCATAGAACGCCAGACAATGCCCTTCTCCGCCATCTCTACCCGCTCTACCTGTCTCTTGGTAATAACTTTCAAGGGATTTAGGAAAATCATAGTGAATCACAAAACGAACATCGGGCTTATCTATTCCCATACCGAAAGCGATGGTCGCCACAATGACATCACACTCCTCCATAAGAAATTTATCCTGATTAGCTACCCTCGTTTTTTGATCAAGTCCCGCATGGTAAGGCAAGGCATTAATACCATTCACCTGTAAAAGCTGTGCAAACTCCTCTACTTTTTTACGGCTCAAGCAATAAATAATCCCTGATTTACCTTTCCTTTGATTAATAAACTTTACAATTTCTTTATCTACATTAATCTTTGGTCTTACTTCATAATACAAATTCGGTCTGTTAAAACTAGATTTGTAAACTTTCGCATCAGACATCCCTAAAGTTTTTTGAATGTCATCTTGCACCTTAGGAGTAGCGGTAGCCGTAAGAGCAATGATAGGTACATCGGCTATTTTTTCAATGATATTTTTCAAATTTCTATACTCTGGGCGGAAATCATGCCCCCATTCAGAAATACAATGTGCTTCATCTATCGCTACGAAAGAAATTTTTACTGACTTAAGAAAATCCGAATACTCATCTTTAATTAAAGATTCAGGGGCTACATACAGTAGCTTTGTCTTTCCTTTTTCTATGTCATCAAAAACCTGCTGAGTTTGTGTACGGTTAAGAGAAGAATTTAGTACATGTGCCACTCCATCTTCATTAGAAAGCCCATTTACAGCATCTACCTGATTTTTCATCAGAGCAATGAGTGGTGAAACCACAATGGCTGTACCTTCTAACAAGAGTGCTGGCAGCTGATAACATAAAGATTTACCTCCACCAGTAGGCATTAGTACAAAAACATCCTTCCCTTCCAAAAGCGAAGATATCACCTCTTCCTGACGCCCTTTGAAAGTAGAAAATCCAAAATATTTTTTTAATTCTTGAGAAAGATTTGGGAATTTTGCGTTCATTCTACAATAATAAATTTTAGTTTCCTAAATTTGCATACACTCAAAGTTAGTGATTTTTAGATAAACCATCTATTTTTTTTCTAATTTTTTTTAAATATAAATAATATTGGACGCGAATCAGATTATAAAAAGTGGCAAAAAAGCCCTTGAAATAGAAATCCAAGAGCTGAAAAACGCCGCACTAAACTTAGATAATTCTTTCGCACAATCAGTAATGAAAATAGCTGATTGTCAAGGAAAACTCATCGTGGTAGGCATAGGAAAATCTGCTCATGTAGGGAATAAAATAGTAGCCACACTGAATTCTACTGGGACTCCTGCACAGTTTCTTCATGCCGCAGAGGCCATTCATGGAGATTTAGGGGTTTTACAAAAAAAAGATATTGTACTCTGTATTTCCAATTCAGGAAATTCACCAGAAATCATAGCACTGGCTCCGTATCTCAAAAAATACAGCTCGGGACTCATTGCAATGACAGGAAACGCAAAGAGCAAATTAGCACAAACAGCCGATATTATAATTAATAGCAATATACAAATAGAAGCCTGCCCTAATAACCTTGCCCCCACCAGCTCTACTACCGTTCAGATGGCGTTAGGAGATGCTTTGGCTGTAGCACTCATGGAACTTAAACAATTCAGAGATGTGGATTTCGCAAAATTCCACCCAGGAGGAAGCTTAGGAAAAAAACTCACTACCACCGTGGCTCAGCTCATGTCTCAAAATAAACCTGAGGTAAACAAGCATGCCAATCTGAAAGAAATTATCCTTTCTATTTCTGGCTCTAAACATGGTGTTACTGTAGTTACTCATCACAACGAAGTATGTGGTGTAATCACTGATGGAGATTTGCGTAGAATGCTTATGAAAGATATTACCTTACAGCAGATTTTCGCAGAAGACATCATGACCACTTCACCAAAAACCATCTCTCCTAATGTATTAGCCAAAGAAGCACTAGAAATGATGAAAGAGTACAATATTGGTCAATTGGTAGTGATGGAAAATAACCAGTACATAGGCATCATTGATTTACACAGAATATTAGACGAAGGAATATCATAAAAACTGATAACAATATCCCTTTTAACATTATAGTTATGCAGAAAAAAGAAATGTCTTTTTTAGGACATGTAGGTGAGCTCAGAGGTCATCTCATTAGAAGCCTTATCGCTGTTATTATAGGTGCCATCATTGTATGGAATTTTCTTCCATGGATTATGGACAATATTTTTTTCGGACCTACCCGTTCGGATTTTATTACTTTTAAACTCATCAATGAATATTCCTTAAAATGGACAGGAGCTACAGCCATCGAACTTCCTGATGAATTCCCCATTCGTGTACAGAAACTTTATCAACAGTTTAATGTAGCTTTCATGATTTCATTTTTCGGTGGAATGGTGCTGGCACTTCCCTACATTGTATGGGAAATATGGAGGTTCATTGCCCCTGGTCTTCACCCTAACGAAAGAAAAAATTCAGCGGCGTTTATCAATGCTGTTTGGATTTTCTTTATGATGGGAGCCTTAGTAGGTTATTTCCTCATTCTTCCTTTTGCCATAAATTTCGCAGTCCTTTTTAAAATCTCAGACATCATACAGCCCCTCTATGACCTATCAGACTATTCTGCATTATTTTTTCAAATTGTCTTAGGGATGGGCATTGTATTTTTATTTCCTCTCATCATCTATTTTCTCACCAGTATAGGAATAGTAACGCCTACATTTTTAAAAACTTACAGGAGACACGCTATTGTAGTCATCATGGTTTTAGCCGCTATTATTACCCCAGCAGACATTGTTAGTATGATGATTGCCGCTGTTCCACTTCTTTTATTGTATGAATTCAGCATCCTACTCAGCAAAAGAACTTATAAAATAGTACAAAAAAGGGCATTAGAGGAATTACAAAAAAGCAGATAATACAAAAAAAATATTTCTCCTATTTCTATCCGAAAATTGATAATTTTCGGATATTTTTTATTAACAAATATATTATTGATTTTTCCATTTTTGATTAGCAAAAAAACTCCTTTTCAATTCAAAATATAATTATGAAAACTCGAGATAATAACGCCTTTATTTCGATAGTTTTAGACAATGATTTTTAATATTTGCTTAAATTTCTCCTGAGCCTTGAGGCAATTTTTGATAAAGTTCCTTAAAACGATGAAACTCGCTGAGCTAAACACACTTCATTCTTTACTTATTAATGATAATTCCTATCCAATAGGTTTAAAAACTTTTGCATAAAAAAACTTTGCTTCCATATTGGAAGCAAAGCATTTTACTAAATAACAAACTATAGAAATTATTTTGTAGCTTTTACATCTACTTTAACTTCTATTGCATTGCTAATTACTTTATCTTTTGCTACATCAGTTAAAGACTCGTTATTGAAGTTTACATTCCAAAGCGTTCTATCGATGTTGAATTTATCAGAAACAATAGTTACTTCATTTTCAGAAACAGTAACTGTAGCAGGGAAAGAAACAGATTTTGTTACTCCTTTAAGCGTAAGGTTACCCTCTACATTACCACCTTTTACACCAGTAATTTCGAATTTTCCTTCTGGATATTGAGCTACATTAAAGAAGTGATCAGCATTTTCAGCATCAGCCCCCTTAAGGTGTCCCTCAAGACTCGCCTTTTTCTCTGCATCTGTAAGGTCTAATACAGTGATGGTATTCATATCTATTACAAAGGTACCACCTACTACTGCACCATCTTTTACCAATACATCTCCTGATTTTAAAGAAATAGTACCATTGTGTGAATCACTTCCCACTACTTTACCCCCTTTCCACTCTAATTTAGAGCTCGCTACATCTGCTGTAAAAGTATTTGCTCCTTCTACAGATGTCCCTTCTACCACTTCTGTAGCTTCTTTTGTTTCTACTGTATCTGCTGGCTTGTTACAGCTAGTAACTGAAAAAGTAATAGCCAATGCCGCAAGGCTTAATGCAATTTTTCTCATTTATATATAAATTTAATTTTTGAACTACAAAGGTATTACTTAGAATCATTCAAAAGTGTTAAAAAAATGTTAATTATTAAAATCATGAAAATTTCACTCATTTTGACATCGAACTCGTCTTAACTTTTTACTTTGCTTAGATTCCCTGAGCTTTATACGATTTCAAAGCACTTTGCCAAAGTATTAAAAACTTTGGCAAAGTATCTCAAACAATCAAATTCATCAACATTCTTCATAGACTCACTTTTAGATTTTTAACGAAAGAATCATTACACTTCATTTTTTTATTAGGTGTTTATTATCAAATAAGTCGAGAGAGTTTCATTATCTTACACGCCATTAGAAGAATTAAAATGAGATTATTTTATAAAATAAGCATTAAAAATACCAAAAAATATTACACATTGTAGTATTTTTGCAAAACATACTCGTAAAATAAAAAATTCTATGCAACTTTCAGATAAATACAATCCGCAAGATACAGAACAAAAATGGTATAAATACTGGTTAGAAAACAAATTTTTCCATTCAAAACCAGACCATAGACCTCCATACACTATTGTAATTCCGCCGCCTAATGTAACGGGGATTCTCCACATGGGGCACATGCTCAATAATACCATTCAAGATGTTTTGGTTCGCCGTGCCAGAATGCAAGGCTTCAACGCTTGCTGGGTACCGGGGACTGACCACGCTTCCATTGCTACCGAGGCAAAAGTAGTGGCAAAACTCAAATCCGAGGGCATCAATAAGTCAGATATTTCTCGTGAAGAGTTTCTAAAACACGCGTGGGATTGGACGCACAAATATGGCGGTACTATTTTAGAACAATTGAAAAAACTCGGTTGCTCGTGTGATTGGGACAGAACCCGTTTTACTATGGAACCGAAATTGTCCGAGCAAGTGATTAAATCGTTTGTAGATTTGTACAACAAAGGATTGATTTATAGAGGTTACCGAATGGTCAATTGGGACCCAGAAGCCAAAACCAATATCTCTGACGAAGAAGTTATTTTTAAAGAACAAAACGGAAAACTTTTTTACTTAAAATATCAAATCGAAGGTTCAGAGGAATTCCTTACTGTAGCTACCACGCGTCCCGAAACAATTTTTGGCGATGTGGCAGTTTGCATCAATCCGAATGACGAACGCTATGCCCATCTGAAAGGGAAAAAGGTAATTGTACCGATTGTAAATCGCGTGATTCCGATTATCGAAGATGAATATATAGACATTGAGTTTGGAACGGGAGTATTGAAAATTACACCAGCACATGATATTGCCGACTATGAAATCGGGCAAAAACACCATTTGCAAATTATTGATTCTTTAGATGACGATGGAAATCTAAACGAACATGGTATGCACTATGCAGGGAAAAACAGATTTGTGGTTCGCAAGGAAATCGCTAAAGAATTAGAGGAAAAAGGTCTTTTATTAAAAGCCGAAGATTATGTAAACAGAGTAGGAACTTCGGAGCGAACAGGAGCAGTGATTGAGCCGAAAATCTCTCAACAATGGTTCTTAAAAATGTCTGAAATCGCTAAACCAGCCCTTGATGTGGTGATGAACGACGAGGTGAAATTCCACCCAGAAAAGTTTAAAAACACCTATAAATATTGGATGGAGAATATCCGCGACTGGAATATTTCTCGTCAATTATGGTGGGGACAACAGATTCCTGCGTACTATTATGGCACTGGCGAAAATGATTTTGTAGTCGCTGAAAATATTGAAAAAGCCCTTGAATTAGCAAGAGAAAAAACTTCAAATTTTGAACTTCAAATTTCAAACTTAAAGCAAGACGAAGATGCTTTGGATACTTGGTTCTCCTCGTGGTTGTGGCCGATGTCGGTGTTTGATGGACTTTTAGCCCCTGAAAACAAAGACATTAATTATTATTATCCAACGGCAGATTTGGTGACAGGTCCAGACATTATTTTCTTCTGGGTGGCTCGTATGATTATGGCGGGATTGGAGTGGAAAGACAAAGTGCCGTTTAAAAATGTGTATTTCACGGGAATTGTTCGTGACAAGCAAAGACGCAAAATGTCTAAATCCTTAGGGAACTCTCCGGACCCTATCGAACTCATCGATAAATACGGAGCCGATGGCGTAAGGGTAGGAATTTTGTTGAGCTCTGCCGCTGGAAACGATTTGCTGTTTGACGAAGATTTGATGCTCCAAGGACGAAATTTCGCTACCAAAATTTGGAATGCTTACCGCCTTACCCAAGGGTGGAACAAAGAGCAAAAACCAATGGGCGAAGCGGAAAAACAAACTATTGAGTGGTTCGGTAATCAGTTGGATAAAACCATTGCAGAAATCAATGAGCAATTTGAAAAATTCAGAATTTCCGATGCGTTGCACCTTATCTATAAGTTGATTTGGGACGATTTCTGTGCGTGGTATTTAGAAGCGGTGAAGCCGAATTACGGCGAAGCTATTTCGCAAGAGGTGTACGACAAAACCCTCTATTTCTTTGGCGAACTGATGAAACTCTTGCATCCGTTTATGCCGTTCCTTACAGAGGAACTTTGGCAAAATATGGCAGAACGCACGCGCGAAGAGGCTCTAGTCATTGCCCAACAAAAAACAGCTGCAGCCTTTGACTCAAAAGTGATAGAGGCTTTCGCTTTTGCTCAAGAACTTATCTCAGGCGTGAGAAACTACCGCCAAAGCAAAGGGATTTCGCCAAGGGAAGTTGTAGAAATCTACACCAATGCTACAGCGTTTGAAAACGAAGCCGTGGTAAGAAAATTGGCCAATGTTTCAGAAATTCACTTTGGAACGAAAACCGACAAGCCGAGCGTTACTTTCTTGGTAGGAGCTACGGAAATTTCCATTCCACTCAGTGAAAACCTTGATTTGGGCGAAGAGAAAAAGAAAACCGAAGAGGAATTGGCTTATCTAAAAGGTTTCTTGGTTTCAGTAGAGAAGAAGTTGAGCAATGAGAAATTCGTCGCCAATGCCAAACCCGAAATCGTAGAAAACGAACGCAAAAAACAAAAAGACGCCCAAGAGAAAATTGCTCTATTAGAAGAGAAATTGAGAGGGTTGGGGAATTAGATAATTTGGAAATTTGAGAATGAGGTAATTTAAGAGATTGGATTACCTCGTTTTATTAAATGATATTGATAATGGCAAAGAAATAAAAAGGCAAAAGGTTTTTCCTCCTTTATAAAAAAGAGTATAAAAAATAGTTCCATAATAAATGGAACAGAAAGAACTGAATTTTGAGGTTTACCGTAACAATTGATGCTACAATGTCCATAGTTGGAGTATTCATATTCTTCCCTCTAATTAAAATAATTATGGAAAAAAGTGAATGTCTTATTATGACTATGAATAATATAAAAAGTATAGTGAGCGGGATAGCCCTCGCGGGAAGAATGGAGCTATGTTCCAACGCTATAAGGCATTGGGAGCAATTGTAAAAGTAATCTCAATTCAGTGTAGAGGGTCGGGGGTTTGCCCCCCCACTTCCCGCCAAAAACAAACAGTTATTTTTACTTTAAAATATGCAAATAATTACAAATAAAACACTATTTTTGTAACCGAATTACAAATAAGAGCATCAAAATGATTATTAATTTCACTGTTCAAAACTTTGGCTCTATAAAGGACAAGCAAAAGCTTTCATTTGAAGCAGACAAATCAACACATCTTGAAGATACTTATATCATACAATCAGGAAAGCATAGGATTTTGAAACTTGCTCTAATTTATGGAGCTAATGCCTCTGGGAAAACTACCATACTCAAAGCTCTTAACTTTTTGGGTAGTATGGTAATGAATCCTTTGGAAAAAAAGAGTGAAGAATTAGATTTTAATCCGTTTTTGTTTGATGTTGATACTCCCAACCAAAATTCTTTTTTTACCATTGAGTTTCTCCAAAACGAAGTAAAATACTTATACGAAGTAGAATTTTCCCAAAAAGCCATAGTTTCGGAGGCCTTGTATTCTTATAACAATTCTAGAAAAGCCAATGTTTTTAAAAGAACGACCGATTTGGAAAAACAATTAACCAAAATTAGTTTTGGGAGTAAAGTCAGTGTTGATACTATTTCTCAGAAAACCCTCACAGCAAATACTTTGTGGAACAATACCGTTTTGGGTGGATTCTTAAAAACCAATATCGAATGTAAAGAATTGCAGGAAGTCGTGGATTGGTTTAGGACTTATTTAAAACCTCTTATTTATACGAAAACCCAATTGGAAGGATTTGTAACAAGTAAAATTGATAATAAGGAAATAGCTAAATCAGATATACTTTCTATACTAAAAAAAGCTGATTTGAATATTTCGGATATCGTGATAAAAGAAGAAGAAAATAAATTGCCCAATGGTTTTCTTGATTTCCTGAAAACACAAAATGATATACCTGAAGAAAAAATTATAGAATTAGAAAGAAAAGGTAAAATCACAGCAGTTAAAACAGAATTTGAGCATACCGTAAATGGAGCCAAATACTATCTCCCCTTAGATTTAGAATCCGAAGGTACAAAACGCTACTATAGTTTTGCAGGACTATTGGCTTTACTGATAAAAACTTCAACGGCTTTTCCCATTGACGAGTTGGAAACTTCTTTACATCCTGATTTGTATTTGCACTTTTTGCTTTCGTTTCTTTTAAATGCTAAAAATTCTCAGCTCATCGCAACCACGCATAACAGAGAAATTTTAAACGATAAAGACCTTTTCAGAAACGATGCCATATGGTTTACCAACAAAGGAGAAGGTTGTGCCACAGAGCTTTACTCATTGGCTGATTTTGATACTTCGGTTATTCGCGATACAACCAATATTTTGAATGCCTACAAAAGTGGAAAACTAAGCGGAACTCCTAATTTAGGCGATACTTACATTGATTAATGCTATGAAAAGTAATAGAAGGACACCCAAAACCAATCCCACTTTTGCTGTGGTAGTTGATGGAGATACCGAGTTCTGGTATTTGCAAATGCTCAAACGAAATAAACGACAAATACGAGTGAAAATAAAACCTGAAATTCCACAGAAAAAAAGCATAGAGCAGCAATACAATAAGGTATGTAAATTAGCCGAAGAGGAATTTGACAAAGTTTTTTGGATTATTGATTTTGATACCATTCTCAAAGAAGATAGAGAAGCCAAAAAAGGAAACCAAAAACCAAGTGAGAAGTTTATAAACTACAGAAACAAGCTACTCAAAAATAAAAAAGTCGTTGTTATTGTCAATAATCCTTGTCTTGAATATTGGTTTCTGCTTCACTATATAAAAACTACAAAAACATTTAATTCTTGCTCTAATGCAGAAAAGGAATTGAAAAAGTATATAGAGGGATACGAAAAAACAGAAGACTTTTTCACAAAAAATCAAGATATTTACTTAAAACTCAAAGAGTATCTATCAACTGCTTTAGAAAACGCCAAATCTCTTGGAAATTTCGACCCTCAAAATCCTCAAAAAACAATGTGCGAGATGGAATTGCTTTTCCATTCGGATGAACTAAAAGAATATTTTTAAACTTAAATAAAAGATATTTCAAAAATATATTTCCCAAGGTTATCCAAAAAAATCGGATAACTTTTTTTATTTTCCTTAATCATTAAAAATATTCATTATATTTGGCAATCAGTAGTATAAATCAGAAATAAAAATTTAGTAAAAAGGGAGAAAACAAATAAAAGAAGCCCTCTGACTGCAGTGAAAAGAAAGAAAAGATAACTAGGTAGGTATTTCACTGGAGTGAAATCATTCCTTTAGCTATAAGTAGCTCTTTCACTAAAGTGAAAAGGCAGAAAAGAAATAAAATGCCCCTTTTCACTATGATGAACCATTCAAACATTAACATTTAACAAATATTATTATGAAGCCATTAAATTATCAATCCAGAATTACCGAAGTGGGCGATGTAGCCAACCGTTTAGTAGACCTTTACCAAGCAACTGCTACCCTGCAAGACGATGCCTTTCTGAAATCAACTTTTACAGAATTGGAAACCCAAGGCACTGCCCTTACCGAAGCTGTAAAGCGATACAAAGCCGTGTCTCAGCTAGAAGAGGCCGATGCCCAAAGAGACGAGGCCATTCGCGTGCTAGGCAAACTCCTCAAAGCCTATGAGGTAATCCCCGTAGAGAGTCTAAAACCACACGGCGAGAGACTCTCGGAAATTTTCCAAAAATACGGTGTGAAAATCACCACAGAAAACTATTCCAGCCAGTCCAACCTTGTAGATTCATTGCTCATGGATTTTTCAGCAGATGAGGTGCAGGCTTCCATCACAGCACTTTCGGGAGTGAGCGAGGCGATAGCAGGGATTCGCACAGCACAAGAACATTTTGGGCAGGTGCGTCGTGCTTACGAAACAGCTTTTGCCAAGCAGCAAAGCAAAGCCACTGCCAGTAGCCTAAGAAAACCGCTTTTGGAACTTATCAACAAAAAACTGATTCCATACCTCGTAGCCATGCACCTTTCCGACACCGAAAAATACCAAAAATTTGTCCACGAAGTAGAAAAAATCATCAACGATATGAACGAGGTAGTCAAAGCCCGAAGCAAGAAAAAATAAAACGGTAGGGAACGAATATATTCGTTCCGACATTTTAAAACGGATAGATGCGTTCCAATATTTCGGACAGATAAAAAAGGAGCGGAACTATCCGTTCCTTTTTTCGGTATATTTGCCTGATTATAAAGGACAATTTTTTAAAACAAGGTACCTATGGAAAATCCTACCCAAAAAACGATTATCTACCAAACCACAGAAGACAACCAGCTGAAAGTGCGTTTGGAAGACGAAAATATTTGGCTTACTCAACAGCAATTAGTAGAGCTTTACCAAACAAGTAAATCGAATGTAAGTGAGCATATTAGTCATATATTTGAGGAAGGAGAATTGCAGGAAAATTCAGTTGTTCGGAAATTCCGAACAACTGCCACCGATGGCAAAACCTACAATGTAGTGCATTACAACCTTGATATGATTATCTCCTTAGGGTATCGTATCAAATCTCACATTGCTACCAAATTCCGTATTTGGGCTACAGAGCGTCTCAAAGAATACATCGTAAAAGGCTTTACCCTCAATGACGAACGCCTGAAAAACCTCGGCGGTGGCAATCATTGGAAAGAACTTTTAGACAGAATCCGCGATATTCGTTCGTCCGAAAAAGTAATGTATCGGCAAGTATTGGACTTGTACGCCACCGCTACCGACTACGACCCCAAGAGCAAAGTGAGTCAAGATTTTTTCAAAATCGTGCAGAACAAACTCCACTACGCCGCACACGGCAACACCGCAAGCGAAGTGATTTATTATCGCGTAGATAGCGACAAACCCTTTGCTGGGCTAACGAATTTCAAAGGCTCACAACCCACACAAGCCGAAGCAATGATTGCCAAAAATTACCTCAAAGAGCAAGAACTCAAAGTACTCAACAATTTGGTAGCGGCGTATTTTGATTTGGCAGAGCTCAACGCCATCGAAGAGCGAGAAATGAAAATGGCAGATTATGCACGAGAGCTAGACAATATCCTCTCCTCCACAGGGCGAAAAGTACTGACCGATGCAGGAAAAATCTCCACCGAAAAAGCCAAAGAAAAAGCCCTCACCGAATACCGAAAATACAACGCCAAAACGCTTTCTAGCGTAGAGGAAAGCTATCTAGAAACCCTCCATCAATTAGAAAAACAAGCCAAAAAAGAAAGCAGGAAAAAATGAAACCGTAGGGAACGAACATATTCGTTCCGACATTTTAAAACGGATAGATGCCGTTCCGATAGAAGATTTAAAACGAATCGATGCCGTTCCGACATTTTAAAACAAATCGATTTGTTTCGATATTTCGGACAGATAAAAAAGGAGCGGAACTGCCCGTTCCTTTTTTGGGATTCCCTTTATGCTAATTGATGAACGGTAAATTTTCATAGCTTTGTAAAAATAAAAAAAAATGAGTAATAAATCAAATTTTCGTTTTAAATTCACTAAAATTTAAGTTTTTTATAAGTTGCCTTAATTGTTAGAATATTGAGCTAATAATATTTCATTACAGCTTAATTTTTTGTATATTAAAAACAAACCCAAAAAAAGCTGACAATCATTTTTTATAAAATTTGATTATACAAAATTTTGTAAACAAAACACCAAGACATAAAAGTTCAGCAATGTTTAATAATTAAAAATCCGATGTAACGAATAAAACATTTTCATTAAAATGATTCTCAACAAATACCAACTACTATCAGAAATAAACGAAAGAGGTTATTCTTCAATCGCAATTGTTCAAAATGAAAGAGGTGAAGACTACTTTGCAAAATGGCTGAGAGGCATACACAAAGATAGCACACCCAGCAGGATACTTTCGGACAAACTTCGCAATTTGCAGAAGGCAAAACATAAGGTATTGCCTCAGGTCATTGAATATGGGTGGGATGAAACTCAAAAGGCTTATTGTATCATTTTTGAATATAAGCAAGAAGCTAACACTTTGAAATGGGATATTGAAGAGGAATATTATTATCCCAATTTCTTTTTAAGAGGCATACTTCAGATTATAGATTGTTTGCAACAACTTAATTTGAAAAATAGAATTTCGCACGGAGATATTACCCCCGAAAATATTCTGGTAGATGAAGATTATAATTTCTATTTAATAGATTTTGGAATTACAGATATTGCCACAACACTAAGTCAAGCCAAAGAAATAGAAGTTTTCGCTCGTGAGTTCGCTGCTCCTGAAAAATGGAACAAAGAAGTTGAAAAAGGATTTCCTTATCAATCTGATGTATACTCCATTGGAAAAGTTATTGAATGGTATTTTAAATATGAGAATATTGGTTTGATAGATGATTTAGTTAAAGATATTTGTAAAAACAAACCATCAGATAGACCCAATTATCATGAGTTACACACCAAAATCTCTAAAATTATAGAAAGTAATTCTCTTGAAGATGAAGAACTTGTTCCTATTTCAGTTAGGAATAATTTAGCAAAAATTGATTTTTTAGGAGAGTTAAATAATGAAGAAGTTAAGCCTGTTTTTGACATAAGTCCGAAAGGAGGAAACAATATTTTATTAAATGTTGCAACAAAAAATTACTATTTTCAGGCATTATGGAGACTGGAAGAAGAAGATTTACACATAACTGATTATGTTTGGAAAGGAGACCAAGAAGAAAATTATAAAAAAACAATTCAGAGAGGTATAAAACTAGAAGTTCCTGTACTTTTTAAATATAAACCAATTTATTGTGATAAATATGAACCAATTTATTATGAAAAGAATTACTTTTCACTAAAACCTTTCTTTGATAAAATCTTAAAACAAAAACAGGCTGAAAATTCTTATAGAAATATCAAAAAGAATATTTATAAAGAATTGGATTTCTACAAAGAGCTTATAGAGAAAGAGTTAGAAATTATTCATAAAAATTCATTGAGATTACAATATACCGATTATAAAAAAATAAATGATTATGAAATTTGGTTTAAAATTGCTAAAAATGAAAAATATTCTGATGATAGTCAGGTTTATACGCACATAGACAAATCAATGCCACCTAAACCTGAGGAATTTGAATATATTTTAAGCAGTACAGCCGATAAAAAACAAATAAAAAAAGACACTTTAAAATTTTTGGGTACAGCATATGATTTTGAAAAAATTGAGAACCAAAAAGAAGCTAAAAAGGATAGTGATTCAAATTTATCAGGAAAAATATTAAAATTCAAAGATTGTGAATTTATCGATTCTAATAAAATTCCTAAAAATGGTTACTTATTTGAGAATATTAGTAGGCAAGAAGAAGAGAAAAAACGCCAACAAGAAGCACTAAATAAAATCAGAAATAATGATGTTCAAAGCACTGAGTTAATTCATTATCTATTTAATTCTGATAAACTTGAAGGTGAGTATATAGATATTCAATTAGAAAAAGTCTATCAAACAGATAAAAATGGAAAATCTTATCAGTACAGCTACAATCAGCGGAAAGCAATCGTAAATGCAATTCACAGAAAACCTCTTACAGTAATTCAAGGTCCTCCTGGAACAGGAAAAACTACGGTCATTACCGAAATTGTATTTCAAATACTAAATAGAGACAGAGGAGCGAAAATACTGATTACCTCACAAACGAACGACGCTGTGGATAATGTATTGGATAATTTGCTAGAAAAAAATATTCCTTTAATTCGATTAAGTGGTGTGCGAAAACCAAAGCTGTCGTTACAAAAACACACTCTTGAACGAAAAATTGAGGGCTGGAAGGAAGAAGTTAAAAAACGAACAGAAGAGAATTGGAAATCTATTAAAAATGCTTTTGCTCAAAAATTAAATAAAGATTTAAGGCAAATATTTGAAACGCTTTCTTCCAATAAGAATTGGAAAGAGAAAAGCAAGGATATTGAAAAACAATTGAAATTCAGTAAAAAATATAACCTTCTAATTACAGAATTAACTTCCGAAAAAGATTTTCTGCAAGCATTAGATGCACTTACAGGGTTAGCATTTTCTGATTATTTTGAAAAACAAAACATTTATAAAGATTGGCGCAATGTCGTTAGTGGATTAGATGAAAAAAGCCAAATCAACCAAAAACTGATTGACACCATTAGAGTTATAGGAGCCACTACAAGTCATATCGCTGCGAAAAAGTACGCTAAATATAATTTTGAGTTTGATTATGTGATTATGGACGAAAGCGGGAAAGCCACACTTCCAGAGTCTTTGATTCCACTTGTTTTGGGTAATAATGCTGTTTTAGTGGGTGACCATAGACAGTTAAGACCAATGCTTACTTCAAACAAAGAAGTAGAAAAATGGTTACGAGAAAAACACAAAAATGAGGCTAAAATTTTAGATGAAATAAAAAATTTTGAGGATTATTTCAATCGTCCAAGTCTTTTTGAAAATATTATAAAAAAAATAGATGAAGATTATAAAAGTCAGCTTGAAGAGTGCAGACGAATGCCAAAAGATGCTGTACACCTCACTTCAAAATATTTTTATGAAGTTTTTGGAGATGAAGCTATTAAGCCAGTGGAAAGACCAAAAGAACAAGAACATAATCTTGATTTGAAGGTAGATAGTTCAATCATATTTTTGGATATAGGAAATGCCGTAAGAAGTGAAGTAGATGGTAATGGCTCCTCAAAAAATAGAGTAAGTGCTAAGCTTATTCCTCAATTACTGCAAAAATTGGATAATTTCGACAGGGTTAAAAATTATTCTATTGGAGTAATAACAGGCTACAAAGCTCAACTTAGAGAAATTAATAAAAATTTGAAACCACTTTATTCTAATAAATTAAAAAGAATAAAAATGAAAGATGTGGCGGTTTCTGTGGTAGATAAGTTTCAAGGTCTTGAAAAAGATATTATTATTTTTGATTTGGTTCGTAGCAACCAAAATACACTCGGATTTTTAGCCAATGCCAATCGAATCAATGTAGCACTATCTCGCCATAAGAAATTACTTATCATTATAGGCAATTACGAATGGTTATTACAAGCTAAATCACATAATTCGTCAGGAAAAGTTGCTTTACAAAATTATTTGAAAGCAATAAAAGAGGAGTGGAGAGTAAATAATATTGAACAAATTTTTTAAAAAATGGACTTAAAAAGCATATATGATAAATTAAAAGAAAAATGCTCTATTGAGTATAAAATCAATGAGGTAATTCCTTTCTTATACCCATACAGAGAGTTGAAAATTAATGCTTTGGTAAATAAATCTCCTGAAAAATCTCTTCAACAGATTTATTCAGTTTTGCTCCGTACAGTTAAAATAGGATACAATACAGAAAAAGATTTGATACAATTTCTAGGGCTAACTAAAGATGATTTTATTATTCGTGAACTTTACAATCTTAGAAAAAAAGGTTTCCTTGATTTAATTTCAGACAAATGGCTAATAACTCCACAAGGTGAAAAATTTTTACAAGATACAACCATTTTGAAATCAATAGAAAAGGAAGAATTTTCTTTTCTATTGGATGTTTTCACGAACAAAATTATATCAAGAAAGAATATAAAAACATCTGCCAACTCGGAAGAATATAAAAGATTGGATCCTAAATTCGATTTTAGCCACAAAGATGTGAAAATGTTGGAAGAAAAGAGTCAGCAACTTCAAGATGTATATAAAGAAGAACATTTAGAAGAATCTTATTTGGTTGATTATGAAAAAGAAGAAATACTTTTTGACAAAAAAGTATTCGGAAAGTTTATAATGGTGGAATACAAACCCAACAATAACAATGAAAACGACCCATTTATTGAAGTTAGAAATAATGACAATGACCTTTCATTAAATAAAGAATTAACCAAATCACTACAAGAAGAATATCCCACTATAGTTTATCAACTATCTGATTCTGATAGAAATGTAATAGCCGAAATTCAAGAAGAGGAACCAGAATTAATTGCTTCTTTTCAGGAAAAAGTTACTGATAACGATTTAGTTTCTGAATTGTCTATTTGGGAAACTCAAAGTAAATTTAAGGAGGCATTAAAAACAGCCAAAAAACAACTTTTAATTGAGAGCCCTTGGATAAAAAAGGCAACACTTAATTACTTAAATGATATAGAAAACTTGTTGAAAAATAAAGTCGAAGTCATCATTCTTTACGGAATCAAAGATAATGATGAACATCATTATGAAGTGATTAAGAAATTAGAAAAGTTGAAAGAAAAATATTTTAACCTATTCAAAATGATTCATTTACCTTCTCATTTTGAGAAAATTGGAGAAAGAAGATTAGTAGGAACGCATCGTAAATTAGTCATTAAAGATGATGATTATTATATACAAGGAAGCTTTAACTTTCTGTCTTTTAACAAGAAAGAAGGAGAAAAAGTGGCGAATGAATCAAGTATATTAGTGAAAGAGAATGTACAAGGAAAAAGAAAAAATGTCTTGGTAGAATATAAATTACCGTAGCAGAATTTTGAATATATTTGTAACATTTCAGAAAGTGGTTCATCTTATTATAAAAACAACGAAATCATTTATGACAACAAAAACTACCCTTACAATGCTGATTTTAGGAATGCAATTTTCCTATGGGCAAGTAATTTTTAATACGGACAAAAACAGTTTGGAAATCAAAACCGATAAAAAAATTAGTACTTGGAATTGGGCTTCCGATAAAGAAAAAATCAAAGAAATAGAAACCACCAAAAAGAAAATAAAAATCACTCTATCCGATGGAAAAAAACAACAAACCATCGGTCTCGAAAGAAATATTCCTACAGATATCTGGTTTATAAACGCTCAAAACGATACCCTCCGTACCCAAATAAAAGCAGTAGCCCCCAATATTACTTTTTCTAAAAAATATGTTCAGAAACATCAAGGAAAAACCTTTGTAGCCATTCCTGAGGTGAGCGAACTGGTCAATATCCTCATGGCACTACACAGCGATGCGGAAAAAGACTCTAATATGTTTGATACACAGACCGATTATTTCAAGCGTATCAAAAAACATTTTGCCCCATACCTCAAGCATCCGGCTATGGATACCATTCACAAGTATATTACCAAGGTAGCACTGAATGAGTCTAATGAATATATGTTTCCTATTAAGGATTATTACTATTATTACGGTCTGAAGATGAATGCTTGTGCCTATGAATTTGACAAAAAAGGAAACATCGTCAATAGTGGTAATATAAAACAATTGGCAAAAGGATGGACTGCTTTTGACCCCATGAAAGATGCGAAAGTTTTTGCAGATTTTGCCCAAAAATCAAATTTCAGACAATTTTATAAAGACAATCAAAGCTATTACAATCAACTAATTTCTGATTACAAGCGTCTAAATCCTATTCAAAAAATGCAAAACTGGTTGGATGCAAAATTTGGTTTCGGATACGGCTCGTATATGGTTTATTTTTCACCATTGGTTCAGGGAGCTCATTCCACGGTTCGCTATGAAGACAACGGACTTTCGCAAACTTTTATGTTTATCTGCAAAGCCGAAGACGATCAAGGGCTTTCGCCCATTCAAAATGAAATCAAGCAAGGGCGTGTGGTTTTTACCGAGATAGACCACAATTATGTAAATCCGCTTTCAGACACAATGATAGAAGATATAAACAAGGTTTTTGCAGATCGCGAAACATGGGCAAAAAGTGAAATTACCACAGCTTATAACAACGCATATAAGGTTTTCAATGAGTATATGACTTTTGCAGTGTACAGCCTGTATCTTTGGGACAATTATTCAGAAGAAGAAGTTTTGGGATTCTTGCCATCAATGGAAGCACAAATGGAACAAGACCGAGGATTCAATCGGTTTAAAGTTTTTAACAGAGCTTTACTCACAAAATACAAAGAAAATCCTAACATAAGCATGAAAGATTTGTACCAATACATATTAAAAGAATCTGAAAAAATGTAATTTTAAGGAGCGGAACTGCCCGTTCCTTTTTTTGGGATTCCCTTTATACTAATTAATGAACGGTAAATTTTCATATCTTTGTAAAAATTAAAAAAATGAGTAATAAACCGATTACGGAATTTGTTGAAAAATATTTTCTACATTTCAATGCTGCAGCTCTTGTAGATGCTTCTAAGGGCTATGTGGCACACCTGAAAGATGGTGGAAAAATGATGATTACCCTTGCAGGAGCCATGTCCACGGCAGAACTGGGAAAAATACTGGCAGAAATGATTCGTCAGGATAAGGTGGACATCATCTCTTGTACGGGAGCGAATTTAGAGGAAGATTTAATGAACCTCGTAGCTCATTCTCACTATAAAAGAGTACCACACTACCGTGATTTGACCCCACAAGATGAATGGGATTTATTAGAAAAAGGGCTTAACCGTGTTACCGATACTTGTATCCCAGAAGAGGAAGCTTTCAGAAGACTCCAAAAACATATCTACGAAATTTGGAAAGATGCTGATGTCAAAGGGGAAAGGTACTTCCCACATGAATATATGTATAAAATGCTTCTCTCGGGTGTATTAGAGCAATACTATGAAATCCCGAAAGAAAACTCATGGATGTTGGCTGCTGCCGAAAAAAACTTACCTATCGTGGTACCTGGGTGGGAAGATTCTACTATGGGAAATATCTTCGCCAGCTATTGCATCAAAGGGGAGCTGAAGCCTTCTACCATGAAATCAGGAATTGAGTATATGACTTTCTTGGCAGATTGGTATAGAAATAATTGCGGAGGTAAAGGCGTAGGTTTCTTCCAAATCGGGGGAGGTATTGCAGGAGATTTCCCTATCTGCGTAGTACCTATGCTCTACCAAGATTTAGAAATGCACGATGTACCTTTCTGGTCTTATTTCTGCCAAATCTCAGACTCTACTACTTCTTACGGTTCATATTCGGGAGCAGTACCAAATGAGAAAATCACTTGGGGTAAGTTAGACATTACTACACCGAAATTCATTGTGGAATCTGATGCTACCATCTGTGCACCGCTCATGTTTACCTATGTTTTAGAAAATTCTTAAAAACGATAGAATTCATTAAAAAAGTAGGCTGCCCATTTAGGCAGCCTATTTTATTACAGCGAAGTGGCATGATGAATAAACTCCTCCACCTTCATCTCTGTCTGTTCACCAGTAAGGAGATTTTTTACCGCAACGGATGCCGTAGCCATCTCTTTTTCACCAATGAAAATAATATGGCGTATTCCTTTTTTCTCTGCATAGGCAAACTGTTTTTTCAGCTTTGCTGCTTCAGGATACAGCTCTGCAGAGATGCCTTTATTTCTTAGTTGCATGATTATTTGAGATGCATAGAGGGCTTCTTTTTCTCCATAATTGGCAAAAATATATTTCACATTAGCTTCGGTATGACTTGGGAAAAGCCCCAGCTCCTCCATCACTAAGTAAATACGGTCTAGCCCAAAGGAAATACCTATACCAGGAATATTTTTCACCCCAAAAACTTCGGTAAGGTTATCATACCTTCCTCCTCCCCCAATGGAGCCTATCTGTACCCCTTTTGCTTTGACTTCAAATATGGCTCCTGTATAATAATCGAGTCCACGGGCAAGGGTAATATCTAATTTTAATTGCTCCGCAGAGATGCCTAACTCTAAACATTGTTTTAGGACAAACGATACTTCATCTACTCCCTCTCGTCCTATCTCTATATCCGAGAATTTTTCTTTGAGAAGTGCCAAAGTAGCCAAATCATCTCTTTCAGTATCAAAAAGAAAATCCAGTTTTTGTATCGCGGCATCAGAGATTCCTTTTGCTCTCATTTCTTGGATGACTCCTTCTTTACCTATTTTATCCAACTTATCGAGTGCCACAGTGAAATCAATAAGTTGTGTAGAAATATCTGCATACGCTGCAAGTCCCGAAAGAATTTTTCTATTATTAAGATGTACCACCACAGGAACATTGAGCTCAGAAAAAGATTTTAAATACAGCTGCACCAGTTCTATTTCCTGCCAAATGCTTTCACTGCCCACCACATCGGCATCACACTGATAAAATTCTCTAAATCGCCCTTTCTGAGGTCTATCGGCACGCCAAACAGGCTGAATCTGATAGCGTTTATAAGGAAAATTAAGCTGTCCGTGATGCATGGCTACAAATCGGGCAAAAGGTACGGTAAGGTCATACCGCAATGCTTTATCCGAAATTTTAGGCGTTAATTTCTTTGCATTTTTCTCCGCAAGCTCTTCTTCGGAAATTTTGTTTAAAAAATCTCCAGAGTTTAAGATTTTAAATATGAGCCTATCTCCCTCTTCTCCATACTTCCCCGTGAGTGTAGAAAGGTTTTCAAAGCTGGGCGTTTCTAAAGGCTGAAAGCCAAAAAGCTCAAAATTTTTCTGTAAAATATGGATAATATATCTTCTACGGGCTACTTCTAAGGCCGTAAAATCTCGTGTTCCTTTCGCTAAACTGGGTTTCATTTTATTTATTTTTTATGTAAAAAAACTTTTCTTTGAAATACTGATTTTCATATTCAAAAAAGCTACCCCTTATCTGTATCAGGTGTAGCTTTTTTTGTTTTATCCTTTCTTTAATTGATTGAACTTAAAGTAAGAAGCTATCGCCAAGATGAACATTCCTGCCGTACCTAAATATACCCAAAGAGGTACAGGGATAGGGTCCCCCGCCGCATAGGAATGCAATCCACTGAGATAGTAATTTACCCCGAAATAAGTCATAATCACCGAGGAAATGGCAAACATACTTGCTGTGTGGTATGCCCAGTTACCTCTAAGTCCTGGCACTAATCTCATGTGAAGAACAAAAGCATAAACCATTACAGAGATGAACGCCCAAGTTTCTTTTGGATCCCAGCTCCAGTATCTTCCCCAAGATTCATTTGCCCATATTCCTCCTAAAAATGTACCCACAGTAAGTGCATACAGCCCTATGGTGAGAGACATTTCAGAAACAATGGTCAGCTCCTTAATGGTGGTAGTATAATGCTTCTTAAAAATGGTTTTACCACTGATGATATAAAAAAGTAAACAGATTACCGCAATGACAAAGGAAAGCCCAAAGAAACCATAAGAGGCGGTAATAATCGCTACATGGATAATGAGCCAATATGATTTAAGCACTGGTACCAAAGGCGTAATCTGAGGATTCAAAGCAGACCCTCCATGTGCAAAGCCCATCATGATTACCGCTACCAAGAAACCAGCAGCAGGAATCAAAGCATTGGAGTTTCTGTACAATGCCATACCGGCCGTAATCCCTACCCATGAGATAAAAATAATAGCTTCATAACCATTGCTCCACGGTGCATGCCCAGAGATGTACCACCTCCCGATTAAGCCCAAAAGCTGAGCAAACCACCCTACCATTCCAAGGACAATGAGCGATTGGATGATGTATTTTATCCATTTTTTAGATTGAAATAAATCCACGAATCCTAAAACCACCAAAAATGTCCCGATGATGGCATAAAAAACAAGAAGAATATAATTAATATTCAAATTATTAAGTAAAACCTCCAGCTGAATTTGATTTTCTGAAGGAACTACCGTTTTTCCCCATTTCTTTTGGTAATCGGAAAGGATTTTCAGCTGTTCATTCGCTTTATCCCATTTCCCCGATTGCTGTGCGAAGACTACTTCCGCAAAATAAGGCCCCATTACTTTTTGGCTTTCCATATCAGGCTCCATATTTTGGTCTAGCCAAGAGTGCCAAGTATGGTTAGGGTCATTCTTCACGGGAACGATACGCATGTATTGCCCACTGAAAAGCCCATTAAAGGCTTGTACTCTATCATTCAGCTCTATTACGGCTTGGTCATAGGTAGATTGTTCTGCAGGTTTTTTAGCAAAAGCCGTTTGGTAATCTTCTTCAAGGATGTATTTCATATTTCCATGAGCATCCACTGGGAATAGGTTCATGAGGCTGGTATAGCCATCGGCATTGGTTTTTGCTTTTTTTCTTAGTGCATCTCCTCCTTTATTGATTTTTATAAAAGGAACCATCGCCCAAGAGGCTGCATCGGTATTGGCAGAAAGGAAAAACTGTTCAGCAGTAAGCACATTTCCATTACTTGCCTTGATTTTATCCCCTTTATGCAGTCTTCTGAGGATATCTAGTGCCTGTGTATTTATGGGAACTATTCGTCCTTCAATATTTTGTACCAAAAGATAACCAAACTGTTTGGCATGTTCCTTAGATATTTTAGTACGAGCAACAATTTCATCAATGGAGATTTCTCTCATCTTTGGCATCATCTGCCCTACCGTTTTAGTTTCCTCTTTAGGAGCATCCTCATGATGTTCTCCTTGATGTACGGTACCATCTGCATGCGTATGTGTTTTGTTAGTTCCACTTCCGTCATCTGTACCATGTGTTTCTATGGTTTGAGCCGAAGCCGTAATGGAAAATAAAAATGCCAATAGCAATGCTGTATTTCTCTTATTGAGTTTTTTAAGACTCTCATTGAGCTTACTGAAGTGCGTACCTTTCCAAAAGAAAATCATAAACATGGAGGTAAACAATAAAAAGTAACCAATGTAAGTAACAAGCGTTCCCCAATAATCATGGTTTACAGAGAGGTGTGTCCCTTGTCTATCAGGGTCAAAGCCTGCCTGGAAGAAACGATATCCCTTATGGTCTAATACATTATTCATATAAATCTTGTACGGTGTTTCTTTTCCTTCATCTATGATTTTCACATGACTTTCGTAGGCACTCGGTGCGGTAGAGCCAGGATAAGTTTCCATAACGAAGTCCTCCAGTTTAATTTCAAAAGGTGTATTATAAATTTTTGGGCCAAAACCTACCATGATATTGAGACCATCCAGCGTAATTTGTTTGAATAAATTCGGGTTTCCTTTCTCTACAGGAAGTTCTACAATATGTTTGGTCTTAGAGCCTTGCAGTTCAATCGTAAGTGCATCTGGAAGTGCCTTATCCTTATTTTTATCGCCTTCAAACTGCTTTATTGTTCCTCTTTTTAATCCCTCAGGTACTACAATTCTAATATCATTAATGGTGTAAAGACTTCTAAGTGAAAGTGGCTGATAATCATCTTTTTTAGTAGCTCCTTTTTGTTGAGTAGCCATCACCATATACTCTGCATCCACAGGTGTTTTGATAAAGAGGTTTCCATTTTCATTTTTAAATTCTATGGCTCCCTCTATTGGTCTGTTATAAGAAACCAAAGTCCCTTGAATAGATTTTGTTTCACCTGGTTTCAGGAAATAATTGATTCTCCCATTCTCTCCCGCAGTAACAAAGTGCAGATACTCCAAACCGTTTTCATCGGCAATGAGGCTGTCTTTTTTTCTTTGCACAAAATCCAAAGTTTTCACTACTATTTTTTTACCTCTAAAATCATAGGTAGCGTTAAAATTTTTGTGTACAGGAGACATCATGTACGGTACATCTTGGAAAGCGAGTACATCTCCTTTCTCTTCGATTTGAATTTTGAAGAAATTTTTATCCGTAATGATTTCGTTAGAGGATTGCCCTTCTCTGATGAGCATCAGCCCTTCAAAACTGATATAGCGAGTAATGGCTCCACCAATGAACATAAAGACGAAAGCTAGGTGAAAGACCATAATAGGCCATTTCTGCTTAGTCCAAAGCCTATAGCGAACGATGTTCCCTATAAAATTGAGTATCAATAAGAACATCACCATCTCAAACCAAAAAGCCTCATATATCAGTGCTTTGGCAGCAGGCGTTCCGTAGTCATTTTCTAAGAAAGTAGCATAGCCCATTGCTACAGCGTAGATGACCATAAGGACAGCCATGGTACGGGTAGAAATGAGCAGATTTTGAAGTTTTTTCATGAGGATGATAGTGTTTTTAGTCGTTATTCAGCTGTTCTATTTCAAAACCTTTGCTTTTCACCATATCCATTACTTCTTGAGGAACGATTTCGCCTTCTACGGTAAGAATTTTATTCGGATTTTCCGTATCTACATTCCATTTTGAAATATTTTCGGCGTTATCAAAATCATTTTGAACTTTAGTTACACATCCTCCACAATTAAGATTGGTTTTGAAGGTCATTTTTTTATTTTCCATATTGTTTTATTTTTCTTTTTTTGCTTCGTTCCAGTATTCGTCCATTTCCTGAAGGCTCAGTTCAGTAATGGAAGTACCCTTTTCTTTAGCTTTTTGTTCTATATATTGAAATCTTTGGATGAATTTCAGGTTGGTTCGTTCTAATGCTTCATCAGGATTGAGGTTTAACAGCCTTGCATAGTTAATGATAGAGAACAGCACATCTCCCAGTTCATCATTTTTATTCTGAGGATTTTCCGCATTACGGAACTCTTTCATCTCTTCTTCTACTTTTTGCCAAGCCTCCTCTGTGGTAGGAAAATCAAAGCCTACGCCTCTGGCTTTTTCCTGAATCCTCGTGGCTTTTATCATGCTGGGCAATCCCTTAGAAACGCCCGAAAGTACTGAGTCATTTCCCTCTTTTAGTTTGAGTTTTTCCCAGTTTTCTTTCACTTCTTTCTCATCTGCCACTTCCACATCACCATAGATATGCGGATGCCTAAAAATCAATTTTTCATTCAGTGATTCAATGACATCAGCGACATCAAATGCCTGTTTTTCTGAAGCGATTTTAGCGTAAAAAACCAAATGAAGCAGCACATCACCTATCTCTTTTTTGATTTCCTCCAAATCTTTTTTCAGGATGCCATCAGAAAGTTCATAAACTTCTTCCAAGGTAAGATATCGGAGAGATTCCATGGTTTGCTTTTTATCCCAAGGGCATTTTTCTCTCAGCTCATCCATGATGTCTAGCAATTTTGAAAATGCTTGTAGCTGTCTTTCTCTGTTCATAAAATCTTTTATTACCAAAGCGAAACCATTTCCGTTACTTCCACATCATAACCACTCACTACAGGTTTAAGGTCTGGATTTTGAGTAATTACCTTAAATTTATTGATTCCCAAATATTTTAATATCTGCGTACCAATTCCATAATCTCTAAAATTAGAAGCCAAGGTAGCTCTTTGTGCTGCTCCCTCTTGAAAATCAATAAACTGCTGTAGCTTTCTCATGGTATTTTCTTCTGTGGAAACATTATTAATAAAAACGATGGCTCCTTTTCCTTCTTCATCAATCATTTGAGCAATCCTTTCCAGCTGTGGCTTTTCACCAGAGGTTAATCTACTCAAGACATCAAAATACGCATTAGAAGTCTGCACCCTTACTAAAACGGGTTCATCTGCTGTCCATGTTCCTTTGGTAAGTGCAAAATGAATTTGGCTCGTTCCTTCTTCTTTGAATGCAAAAAAATCAAACTCCCCGTAGAAAGTTTTTACTTTTCTTTGTTCTATTTTCTCTATCAGGTCTCCTTTTTGGAGCTGATAATGGATTAAATCTTCAATAGAAACAATTTTCAAGTCGAGCTTTTTTGCCAGTTCCACCAGCTGTGGTAGCCTTGCCATGGTACCATCATCATTCATAATCTCACAAATTACGCCTCCTTCTTTAAGCCCTGCTAAACGAGTAAGGTCTATGGCAGCTTCAGTATGTCCTGCTCTTTTCAGTACACCTCCTTTCTTGGCTCTGAGCGGGAAGATATGACCAGGACGCATAAAATCTGTAGGTTTGGTATTTTCATCCATCAGTGCAAGGATAGTTTTGGCTCTATCACTTGCAGAGATTCCTGTAGATACTCCATCTCCTAAAAGGTCAATAGACACGGTAAATGCGGTCTCTTTGGGGTCACTACTCCGAGTCACCATAGCGTCTAGCCCTAGTTCATCACATCTTTTTTCTGGAAGTGGTGTACATATCAGTCCTCTTCCGTGGATGGTCATAAAATTAATAATTTCAGGAGTGGTAAGTTCAGCAGCAGAAAGGAAATCTCCTTCATTTTCTCTATTTTCATCATCTACTACGATGATGATTTTTCCATTTTTTAAATCCTCAATGGCTTCAGGAATTGTATTGAGTTTTATTTCAGACATGATTTAATTTAGATATTGGACAAAGGTACGGATATTTTATCTTATTTTTGCTTTTGTATGAAGGCAAAAAAGAACAGCAGCACCCGAAAAAAAAGGCAAAAGGTAAGAAAGAAAAATTTCCTGCTAAAGCGTTATGTATTACTTTTAGTTTTCGGACTTGCTCTCTTGGTAACAGGGCTGTATATGAAGCAGAAAATCAGCTATTTTTACGCTTTATATTTCAATAAATTTCAGCATAAAGTACTCAAAAACTCCCCTGCCGAAGAAAAAAGAATAGAAAAAATAGTAACCCAATACGCAGATAACGCCTTTGGAATAGACATTTCTCATTATCAAGAAATCAAAGACATTCAATGGGATTCTCTATCCATCGGTCACCGAACCATACCACTTTCATTTGTAGTGATGAGGGCATCTATGGGGAATAAAAGTAAGGATAAAAATTTTAAGCATTTTTGGAAACAGGCGAGGAAACATCAGCTCATCCGTGGTGCCTATCATTTTTACAGACCCGACCAAGATCCTGTACTTCAGGCAAATAATTTCTTAGAAAGCGTACAACTAGAGAAAGGTGATTTGGTACCAGTATTAGACATAGAGAAAAGCCCAATAAAGATAACGCAGGAAAAACTCATAGAAAACCTCAAAATTTGGCTGAAAATAGTAGAAGAAAAATACGATAAAAAAACCATTATCTACACCTATTACCATTACCATAAAGATTATCTAGAAGGAAACTTTGATGAATATCCACTATGGCTGGCAAATTACAACGATGTCCCTGAACCCTCTCCCAATTCTGACTGGAAAATATGGCAATTTACAGAAAAAGGCATTGTCTATGGTATCAATACCAAAGTAGATTTGAATGTAGTAAATGGAGGAAAAAGCGTTCTAAAAAAACTAATGGTGGAATAATTTCCACCATTTTTTTACACTTTTCTCACTTCGTCTAATAACTGTTCTAGCTTCATGCCTCGGGAACCTTTCAGTAACACATGTCCTTGTAATAATGGATTCGTAGCCAGATATTGTGCTAATTCTTGTGTTTTTTCAAAGGATTTTTCATGATTAATTTCCATAAAAAACTTTCCAACGGTATAAATTTCATCAATACCTAAACCTTTTGCGAATTGATAAATTTTCTTATGCTCCTCATGACTTACCTCTCCCAGTTCTAGCATATCTCCGAGAATGGCAATTTTATACCCTTCAAAATCTTTAAAATTTTTCAGTGATAATTCCATAGAACTCGGATTGGCATTATAAGTATCTACTACGATATTATACGCTCCTCTTTTCTCTATCTGAGAACGCATATTACTAGGAAAATAATTGGTAATTCCTTGTTGGATTTTTTCTAATTCTACCTCAAAATGGAGCCCTAGAGCAACAGCGGCACAAAGGTTAGTATAATTATACACCCCTGTAAGCTGAGACCATATATCCCTATTTTTGTAACGAACACCTACTCTATGTGCCTGAACAATTTCCTCAAAGCCATAATTTACCGTATGTAGCCACTCATTACCAAAAGAAATTTTTGGGGAATATCCTTTTGCTTTTTCCACCTGAATTTCATCCTCAGCATTTACCAAAATGGTCTTCTGATGGGCCATGAGATACGAATACATTTCTGATTTGCCTTTAATTACTCCTTCAAAGCCACCAAACCCCTCCAAATGGGCTTTCCCGAAATTAGTAATATATCCATAATCAGGCTGAGCGATTTCACATAGTAATGCTATTTCTTGCTGATGATTGGCTCCCATTTCCACGATGGCCATTTCATGTTTCTCATTGATACTAAGAAGAGTAAGTGGCACCCCAATATGGTTATTGAGATTCCCTAGTGTATATTGAACATTAAATTTCTGAGATAACACCGCATGAATGAGTTCTTTGGTAGTCGTTTTTCCATTGCTCCCTGTAAGTGCTATGATGGGAATACTGAGCTGCTGACGGTGGTATTTCGCCAAGTTTTGTAAAGTCTGAAGTGTAGAGGGAACATAGTAAATATTCTGCTGTACATCGGCAAAATTTTCATCTTCTACAATAACTGCTAAGGCACCATTTTGCACGGCTTCATGTGCTAATGTTGCTGCATTAAAATTTTCTCCCGAAAAGGCAAAAAACAGCTCACCTCCCTGAATTTTTCTACTGTCAATAGTTACAGCAGAAGACTTTTTATAAAGTGCGTAAAGTTCATCCAAAGTTATCATTTTTCAAAAATAAAAAATCCTTCCCGAATAGGGAAGGATAAAAGCTATTTTTATCAAAATTATCTTCTCGTACGCTTACCAGTATCTCTTGCATCCTGAGCCACACGGAAACCAATCCATCTGTACCCATTATTTTGACCTTTATAGCGTCTTTGTCCTGGGTCTAGCCAATATGCGGTATCTTGCCAAGAGCCACCTTTCACCACTCGGATTTCGTTAGATATAGCAGAAGACCTCTTCGTTTCGTCTTTTTGCATCACCACTCTACCTCTTGCATCTACAAAGAATTCTTTTCTTGGACTATTATACATACTATATCCTTTATCTTCTGCTTCCTCTCCTCCTGATCTATAGTTCAGTGAAGAGCGTCTATCTCCATCTCTAAAGTTACTATAATTGGCTACCGTTTCTCTATCAAACTGACCTGGTAAATTTCTATAAAGAAGTCTTCCGTCTGCTAGAGTATCATATTTAATATCACCAGCTTCTACCTTTTTCATGGTACCATCTCCATTTCTCAAGATACGCTGAGGAGCATTTCCACGGAAATAGTTAAAGTCTGAGTAATCTGTATCAATGATAGGTCTGTAAACATCTGCCGTCCATTCAGATACATTTCCATACATTCCATAAATTCCAAGGTCATTGGCAGGGTATTTTTTCACATCAGAAGTGTATGCAGAACCGTCATTTTTCCATCCTGCTGTACCTGAATAGTCTCCAGCTCCTTGCTTAAAGTTTTGCAAGTACATTCCTTGGTTTCCACCTCTCTTCGCTCTTAGCTTGTTAGTGTATGGGTTTTTTCCTTTATAGTTATTATAATTTCTATCTTTAGACATTCCGAGAGCTGCAAATTCCCATTCTGCTTCTGTAGGAAGTCTGAATTTTTGTACCATTGGTGCACCTGGAGATTTATTTGCAGCGATGAGTCTTTGGTTTGCATTTCTCATTCCCATTTGCTGCTGCTCTCTTCTTTCATTAATATAAGCACGAATCTCTGGGTCATTCGCACGGAATTTATCCAAATTAAAAGATGCACCACCAAGATTTAATGATTCATCTTTATACAAATCTTTAGTAAGAACCCCTGCATCCATTAATGCTTTTTCATTTGCTCTATCCGTAAGCCATTCACAGTATTTATTGGCTTGGCTCCAGCTTACCCCTACTACTGGGTAATAGTCAAACTCTGGAGAGCGGAAATAAGTTTCAGAAAAATCATTTCTAGACAGTTTATTATCCCATAATAGAGTATCTGGCAATGCTCCGTTATATATTTCACGGAAATTAGGGTCAGAAGGTGGGAATACATACTTTAACCAAGTAAGATACTCTCTATACTCATAGTTGGTAATTTCAGTTTCTCCTATGAAGAAAGAACTTACCGTCATACGCCTTGGTGTATTATTCCAGTCTTTCATGACATCATCTTTCACTTGTCCCATTGTAAAGGTACCTCCCTCTACATAGACCATCCCTGGCCACCCTTTCATTTTTTGAGACTTCCCTGTAAAGAACCAACCTCTAGAGTCATTTGGTTTCCAACCAGTTTTACTCACAAAACTTTTGGTACCGCCACCATTATTTCCTCCACAGCTAGTAAGTGCCAAAGTAGAACCGAGGGCTAGTAATGAAAACAACTTGAGTTTTTTCATAGTGCTTATAATTGTTTCTTAGCTACAAAGAAATAATTTTTTATTCAAATAATCAAATAATGTGAACATTTTTTTTTACAAATTTCATTTTTTTTCATTAAGCACTCTATTTTTGAGATATTTTTGCCGTAATTTGTATTCGGAAAAGTAATGATTTTTTTATGAAAAAAACAATTGGCATCCTATCCGTTATAGCGGGTTCGCTATTCGTATCCGCTCAGGAAATTACTTTAAATTGGAATAATTTTACCACTATAGACTATGGTATAGAGAAAGTTACCGTTCCTTCTTTTGATAACAAAGGACTAGAACTAGCAGACCATGTGGTTTTCTATAACCATACCCTTCCTGCCAATGGACATGACATAAGAATAGAGCAACCAAAATGGGAAAAAATTTCATCTAAAGAACTTTTTCATCTTACCGAAACGCTACTCCCGAAGCATGAGATTTTTGATATTCATTACAGTATCAATAAAGAGGGACAAAGAATGGCCCAAATTAAAATTGCTACGCTCAAATACGATGGCAAACAAGCCTATCGGCTTCGTTCTTTTACTATAAGAAATACAGATATAGCAAATAAAAACTTCCAAAGAACAGGTACTACAGAAAACCCTTTGGCTTCTGGAAACTTCTACAAGATAAAGGTAGATAAATCAGGAATTTTTAAAATCACCAAAGATTTCCTGCAAGCCAATGGCATCTCCCCTTCCTCTATTAACCCACGAAATTTCCGAATCTATGGAAACGGAGGTATCATGCTTCCAGAATATAATTTAGACACCCGATATTCGGCACTCCAAGAAAATGCCATCCAAGTCATCGGTGAAGAAGATGGAGTATGGAATGATGGAGACTACGCACTCTTCTATGCTCAAGGTCCTGATGGCTATAATTTATACAACAATACCAACGGAAATGGCTACAAAAGAGTAGAAACCCGAACGGATAGAAGTAACCATCTGAAAAACATCTACGAAGATGCGGCTTACTACTTCATTAATTTTGATATAGGCCCTGGTAAAAGAGTAACCGATGAAGATGCCCAACTCCCCAACGAACTGATTACCCGATACGATGCTTACCAATTCATCAATAACGACGAGAAAAACCTCGTAGGATTAGGACGAATATGGGTAGAAAATCAATCTTTCTACAACGAAAAAAATATTACTCTCCATACTCATTCTGCCATTCAGCCTACAGATGTCATTCGGTACAAAGCTAAAGTCATCGGTTATGGCTCTAATGGTAACCAACTCAATATGAGTATCAACGCCCAAAATAACTCTACCTTTAATATCCCTTCTAACGCCACCGGTTTTTTCCCCATGGAATACGCAGGTACAGTGGTAAACCAACAAGGCAATCAAATTTCTTTCCAACTGACCCCCAATATCAGTGCCAATCCTAATGGTGTTTTCTATCTAGATTATGTAGAGGCCCAATACAAAGAAAACTTGTCTTTCAATGGCAGCCAAATGAATTTCAGAGATTTTAATATCGATAGCGGCACGGGGACGCTCTATGGTTTTTCGGTAGCCAATGCCTCTGGTTTAGAGCAAATATGGGATGTTACCGATATTACCAATGCGACAAGAAAGGTAAATAAGGCATCAGGAAATACTTTTAATTTCGGGTATATAGCCAATAATCAAAATTTTAATAATGAATTTGTAGCCTTTAGAAATGATGCCGCCTACACCCCTTCCTTTGTAGGAAAAATTGATAATCAAAACCTTTCTGCACTCTCCGGAGTAGAATACCTCATCATCACTCCTACTCAGTTTCTTGCCGAAGCCCAAAGATTAGCGGATTATCATAGAACGAAAAATAATTATCAGGTAGAAATAGTAGAGCTTCATAAAATCTATAATGAATTTAGCAGTGGAAGCCAAGACCTTACCGCACTCAGAGACTTCATTACTAAACTTAATACCCCCGCAGGTACTCTAAAAAATGTATTACTACTAGGGGATACTTCCTATGATTTTAAAAACAGAATCCCCAATAATACCAATCTCGTTCTCAGCTATCAAAGTGAGCAAAGTGCCAATGTATCCTCTTCTTTCGTTAGTGATGATTATATCGTAATGACAAAACCCCAAAACTCTTCCCTCATCGGAAATATGCTTCCTGACATCCCCATTGGGAGACTTCCCGCCGCTAATATATCTGAGGCTAAATTATTAGTAGATAAAACCTTAGCATATTATAATGCACTTCCTAATCAGTCTACTCCTTTCGGAATTTGGAGAACCCGAATGGATTTTACCGTAGATGATGATTGTGATTTAGGAAACGCCTTCCATAATTATGTAGAAAATACCCTCACGGGCGTATTTGAAGCTCCTAATACTGACAAACCTGAATACAATATCCGTAAATTGTATATGGATGCTTATCCGCAAATTAATACCGCAGGAGGACAGCGTTATCCCGAAATTACCCAAACGCTCAATACAGGATTTAATAATAGCTTGTACCAGTTTTATTTCGGTCATGGAGGAATCAATGGATGGGCACAAGAACGAATTTTTACCTCTAACGAAATTCAAAATATCAACAACTATAACAGCCTCTTTTCTAGATTTCCACTGGTTTCTACCATCACTTGCGAATTTTCCCTTTGGGATGAACCTAATACCAACTCTGCGGGTGAGCAGCTCATTAAACTCAAGTCAGGAGGAGCAGCCAGCATGATTACTTCTAGTAGAGCCATTGATGTCATCTATGGAATTAATTTCACCAGACCTTTCACCGAAGAAATCACCCGAATAGAAAATGATGATTTCAGAGAATTAGGTTTTGCTCACCTAGAAGCCAAAAAAAGACAAGGCCCTAATTACAATCACCTCAAAGTAAACTTCCTGGGAGACCCTGCCATGAAGCTGAATCGCCCTAAAAAACTTTTAGAAATAGACAATATAGAATCTCCTGTAGCGGGACAGCTAAGAGCATTAGATTTTGTCAAAATTACTGGAAGAGTAATGAATGCCAATGGCACTGTAAATCCCAATTTCAATGGTAAAGCACAAGTCTATATTTACGATAAAAAAATTACAAAATCTACCCGCAATAATGATAATAGCGGCTGTATGAACCCCACTATTCGTTATGAAGAAGAAGGTACCCCTATAGTAAAAGCTGTAGGAAAGGTAGTGAATGGCGTTTTTACAGCCGAATTTTATATGCCCAATGACATCAATTACACCTTAGGAATGGGGAGAATCCTTGCCTATGCAGACAATGGAGAATACGATGTAATGAAAAATATGCCATACATCATCGGTGGTATTAACCCTGACGGACTCAATGATAACGAACCTCCAAAAGTAAAACTCTATATGAACAATATTCATTTTGCCAATGGAGGAATTACCAATACCGACCCTACACTCATCGCTTGTGTTACAGATGATACAGGGATTAACTCCACAGGAGCAGGAGTAGGCCATGACATCGTTACCTATCTGGATGGAAAGATTATCAATACCACTGTGCTGAATGACTTCTACACCTCGGGAGACGGTGCAGGCTGTACCTTTCTGGACCTCAAAGATTACCAAAAGGGAACCGTAGTGTATCCTTTCAAAAATCTAAGCACTGGTGAGCATACACTTACCTTTAAAATTTGGGATATTAATAACAACTCAACCACCGAAACGCTTACTTTTACCGTAAGAGATGAAAAACAAGAAAACTTAGTCATCAACCGACTGCTGAATTGGCCTAATCCTTTTACTGATAAAACCTATATCCATTTTGAGCACAATTGTGACGATATCCTAGATGTAAATGCACAAATCTATACCATCACCGGAAAACTGGTAAAAACCATCTCTCAAACTGTAGTTTCAGAACCTTTCTTACAAGGATACAGAACGCCTAAACAAGCCATAGCATGGGATGGCAGAGATGACTATGGACAGCTGGTAGGTAAAGGGACTTATGTGTACAAGGTATTTGTTCGTAGCCAAAACCAAGAAAAATGCAAAGGCAGTGCTACCGCTGTAGAAAAAATGGTAATACTAAAATAGAATTTGTACAATGATTTTAGACATTAGAGGTTAGAGATTGGAAGTTAGAGATTAGATATTAGTTAGTCGAGAGAAGCCACTCGTTATACGCCACACCGTCAGCCACTTTTTAAAACATTGCAAGGTAAGCATCGGGCGTCGGGTTAAAATATTTTTGGAAAACACGAACAGTTTATAAGTTTTTTTATATATTTGAGACTTCAAATAATAATCTATGGCATTATTAAAAAAATCACTTATTGCATTAAGCATTGGCACTAGTTTTTATGCCACTGCTCAGGACCTTAGCAAAATAAGACCTGTGCTTACGGGTGCTCCTTTCCTAAGAATAGCACCAGATGCTCGTGCAGCAGGTATGGGAGACCAAGGGGTAGCTACTTCTGCTGATGTATATTCACAGTTTTGGAATGCTGCAAAATATCCTTTCGCTAGAAATACATCTGGACTAGGGGTAAACTATACTCCATACATGGGAAAACTTACTAATAATACTTTCTTACTCTACGCTTCCTATTATAAATTTCTAGGACAAGATGAGCGTTCTACTATTTCTGCTTCCTTATATTACTTTAATTTAGGTTCTGTAGAGCTTACGCGTTTAGTAGACAATAATGTAATTGCTAAAGAAGGAACTGCCAAACCTAATGAATTAGCAATAGATGTGGCCTACGCACTTCGTCTAGCAGATGCCTTTTCCATGGCAGTAACAGGTAGGTTTATCCGCTCTGACCTCGCTGGAGGATTTAATACAGACACCACACTGAAAGCCGCCAATTCATTCTCCGTAGATATTTCTTCGTACTACTCTTCTCCTAGATTTTCAGGAGTAGGAGGTATGGACAATAGAGTGAACGCTGGTTTGGCCATCCAAAATCTAGGTCCTAAATTAGACTACACTGGTGATGATGCCTCTAGAAGCTATCTTCCTACCATGGCAAGATTAGGAGCTAGCTATGATATGTTCTTAGATAATGACAGCCGACTCAGCATCTCTGGTGAGGCTTCTAAAATCCTCGTTCCAGGTTCCGAATTTGTAAAAATAGACCCACTTACCCAAAGACCTGTCTATGAAGTACCCAATGTAGGAGTAATGGAAGGAGTTACCAAATCATTTAAAAATCCTAAAAGTATCATGTTCTCTGGTGCAGTGGAATATGCTTATGATAACTCTTTCTTCGTGCGTGGCGGTTATTTCCACGAAAGCGAAATACAAGGAGCAAGACAGTTTGCTACTGCAGGGGTAGGTTTTAAATACAACGCCTTTAGTTTAGATGTCTCTTATTTGATCAATACTTCTAAACTGAATTCTGCACTAGACAATACACTTCGTTTTGGGCTTACTTGGAATATCGGTGAAGAATCTATTAATGCAAATGATTACTAGATTTTCCTCGTTCATCTTAAAAATAAAAGAAAACTACTTTCATATTTTGGAAGTAGTTTTTTTTGAAAAATAAATATGGTACATATCCTTTCATACACATAAAAAATTGAGGTTTATTTTAGATTTTTTCCAAAAACATTCTTTATCTTTGGGTAAATTTTTTCGTTATGCAACAGCTCAAAGGCGTAGGTGTAGCCCTCATCACACCATTTAAAGAAGATTTTTCTGTAGATTACGATGCTCTTACTGCTCTTATAGAGCACAATATTTCAGGTGGTACACAATTTTTCATCGTAATGGGGACTACCGCAGAGGCTGCTACCCTTACCACCGAGGAAAGAAATAAAGTGATACAACATATTCTCCAAGTAAATAACGGCAGACTGCCATTGGTACTAGGAATAGGAGGAAATGATACTCTGGCTGTGAAAAATCAAATAGAAAATACTGACCTTAGCCACTTTGAAGCGATACTTTCAGTTTCTCCTTACTACAATAAGCCTAACCAAGAAGGCATATATCAGCACTATAAAATGCTCGCCCAAACTGGAAAAAACATCATCCTCTACAATGTACCATCTAGAACAGGACAAAATGTATCGGCAGAAACTACGCTCAGAATTGCCAATGATTTCCCAAATATCTTCGCCATTAAGGAAGCATCACCTAATATCACGCAATATTTTGACATTCTAAGAAAGAAAAAAGATGGTTTCCAGCTTTTCTCTGGTGATGATGAGTACACACTTCCTGTAACCCTTGCGGGAGGAGATGGTGTAATCTCAGTAATTGCACAGGCTTATCCTAAAGCATTTTCTACCATGGTAAACCTTGCTTTTGAAGGGAAAGTAAAAGAGGCATACCAAATACATAATCAATTGGTAGAAATCACTCGACTTATCTTTGCGGAAGGAAATCCATGCGGCATCAAACAAGTACTCGCGGAAATGGGAATTACCAAAAACATCGTTCGTCTTCCATTAGTAAGTGCCAGTGAGGGGCTCAAAGAGAAAATCAAAGAAGAAATGAAAAAGATTTAGAATAATCATTTTACATTATCTGACAGTCAGATGTGGTTGAAAGTTCAATATCGATAAGCCAATAATAGAAACCCTTTCAGCAGCACTGAAAGGGTTTTTAATGCGTGATTAAATAGCCCCAATTCGGTTTAAGAACATTCAAAAAATAATTGACCGTCATTGACTTTATGAATATTAAGAGACAGTTTTCTGGAAAAAGCAATACACAGTCAATGCTCCCAATGGGAATAAAGTCAAAGATGCAAATCACATAAAAACCTAAAATACAATTCTTTACATTATAAATACTTAGGTGAGCAAAAACGAACTTTGCATCGGACAGAAAAAAGTAGCAGATAAATCCAATGAAATAACGGCTATTCCTGAAATCATTAATAGTTTAGATATTGAAAATTCGGTAGTTAGCATTGATGCGATGGGCTGTCAGAAAGAAATAGCATCTTTAATTATGGCGAAAAAAGGGCATTATCTACTGTCCTTAAAATCGAATCAATCAGAATTATTTGAGGATGTAGTCTGCGGATTTAAAGCTAGGTCAAGTAATTGTTTTTCAGAAGAATAGGAATATTCTTCGTCTCGATTTGAAACTCGTAAATGCCGTATTTTACAGGCGAAAGATGTGTTGCTTGACGAAAATTTATCGGTTTGGGCGGGGTTGAAAACCTTGATTCAAATTGAGTCTGAAAGGCATTTAGGTACTGATATTCAGAAAGAAACGAGATATTATATCAGCAGTGAAGAGAGCTTATCTGCGGATTATTTCAATGAATTAGTTCGTGAGCATTGGGGGATTGAGAATAAACTGCATTGGCATTTGGATGTAACATTTCGGGAGGATTCGTGCCGAGCCAGAGCGGGATTTTCGGCTGAAAACCTATCTGCTCTGCGGAAATCATCCTTACAAATGATTAAAAATCAAAAAGATACATTAAACTTAAAGAAACGAAGACTCAAAGCCGCCTACAATACAGATTACTTAAAAGATATTATCCAAAATTTTTCATGCGTTTAGCCTAGAAATTTTTTCATATTTATTCATAATAATTACATCACCTAATTAATGTATTCAATAGCACTTTTAAATATACCTAAATCAGCTTTTTCAAATTGCATTACAATTGTTGGAGTATTGCCATAAGTTCTGATGCTATGGTATTCGCTTTTGTTGTAGTGAAGTAATTGAAATCCGCAAAAGTTACCTTCGTAGGTTGAATATATCCCTTTATAAATTCGTGGCATAAAAAATTGCACTTAGGGAGTAAATATATGTTTAATATAAACAATTAATACTATCTCCATTTTCCTCTACTTTTTTGTACTTTTGCGTTTCTACTATTATGTCCGAATATGAAATTATGCATTGCCGAAAAACCCAGTGTTGCCAGAGATATTGCCAAAGTTTTAGGAGCTACTACTGCTAAACAAGGCTATATGGAAGGCAATGGGTACTGCGTAACATGGACTTTCGGGCATCTATGCACACTAAAAGAACCGCAAGACTATGAACCTTCTCTAAAACAATGGAACCTTTTCAGCCTTCCCATCATTCCCAATGCTTTTGGTATTAAACTTATCGAAAATCAAGGTGTTAAAAATCAGTTCGAAACCATCCGAAAATTAGTAGAAGAATGTGAAGAAATCATTAACTGTGGGGATGCTGGACAAGAAGGAGAACTTATCCAAAGGTGGGTACTCCAAAAAGCAAAAAATACAAAACCCGTAAAAAGACTTTGGATTTCTTCCCTTACTGAAGATGCCATATTGGAAGGATTTGAGCAACTAAAACCTCAAGAAAACTACCATAATCTCTACTTGGCAGGTAATGCAAGAGCCGTGGGCGACTGGCTTTTGGGCATTAATGCTACCCGACTTTTCACTAAAAAATACGGGGCTAATAAAGCCGTACTCTCTATAGGAAGAGTACAAACCCCTACACTGGCAATGCTGGTGAAAAGATGGAAGGAAATAGATAGTTTCGTAGTAGAAGCTTACTGGGAACTCAAAACCACTTATAGAGATACCGTCTTCACCGCAGATATTGATAGAATAAAAACGGAAGAAAGGGCACATAGTGGCTTGGAATATCTGAAAAAACATCCGTTAGAAATCACTTCTTTTGAAATTAAAGAAGGAAAAGAGAAAAACCCTAGACTTTTTGACCTTACGGCTCTTCAAGTAGAAGCCAATAAAAAATACGGCTACTCGGCAGAACAAACGCTGAATTTGGTCCAAAGCCTATATGAGAAAAAAAATGTTACCTATCCCAGAGTAGATACCACTTACCTTTCTGAAAATCTATATCCTAAAATAGAAGGAATTCTCAGTAAGATGACGCCTTACCAAACGCTCATTGCACCTCTTTTAGAAAAACCCATTCCTAAAACCAAACAAGTTTTTGATGATACGAAGGTAACGGATCACCATGCCATCATCCCTACGGAAATCATCCCTACTTCCCAAATCAGCACTGATGAAAAAAGAATCTATGATCTCATTGCCAGAAGATTCATCGCTGTGTTCTATCCAGAATGTAAGATTTCAAATACCTTGGTAGAAGCCATAGTAGGAACTGTTCCTTTTAAAACCAGTGGAAAACAAATTTTGGAAATGGGCTGGCGTGCCGTCTATGCTTCGGATAAAAAGAAAAATGATGCAGAGCCCCATGATGCTGAAGAAAAAGAAATTCCACTTTTTGAACTGGGAGAAAAAGGAGTACATGCGCCTCATATCCACCATGGAAAGACTACACCACCTAAACATTATACAGAGGCTACCCTACTCCGTGCAATGGAAACCGCTGGACGACAAATAGAAGACGAAGAACTCCGTGAAAGCCTGAAAAATAACGGAATAGGAAGACCATCTACCCGTGCTAATATCATAGAAACACTGTACAAAAGAAAATATATAGAGAAAAAAAGGAAAAATATCATTGCTACGCCTACAGGTATCAGCCTTATTAATACCATTGATGATGAACTCCTAAAAAGCCCTGAACTTACAGGAGAGTGGGAGTATAAGCTAAGAAAAATAGAACGAGGAGAATACGATGCCCAAGTATTTAAAAACGAGCTGATAGAAATGGTGAAAGATTTGACTCAAAAAGTCATTAATAGCAAGGGCAAATCAGTGGAAATTTTACCAGAAAAAACACAGAAAACACCATCTTCATCTGCTAAAAAAGAAAAAAAAGCAATCCATTTTTCTGAAATAGAATGTCCGAAATGTAAAAAACAAGGCATCATAAAAGGAAAAAAAGCCTATGGATGTAGCCATTATAATGAATGTAATTTCACCATTCCTTTTGAAATTTTTGGTAAAAAACTCACCGAAAAACAAGTCATAGACTTACTCATCAAAGGAAAAACCACCATCATCAAAGGCTTAGTAGGGCTTCCTGAAGATAAAAATACCGCCCGTCTCCTCATGAATAATGATTACAGCATAGGTACAGAATAACACCGAAAAACGACCCCCTCTCAGCTTTTGAAACACTGAAAGGGGGTCTGCCATAAAATCAAAACATTAGTGATACTACTTATTTAAAAGCCTTCTGGCACAGTCTCCCGCAGCCACTAAACCACCGCCCATCATAATAATATCTTTCAGCACCAGCCTACCCGCTCCTGAAAGATACGGAAACCCAAAACGAGGCGTAGGTAAATCTCCTCCTAAATTTGGGACATACACCTCTGGTGTAGTAATTAAAAAAGAAAGCGTTACGATGGACATCCCAAAAGTGAGCAACCCGCCCCAAAGTCCAATTTTAGGATACCAAATCCCTAACAGTGTGAGCAATCCGATGATACAAATCACCGTACCTAAACCGTAAGAAAAAGGATAAGTACCGTTCTCTTGGTGCCAATCTATGTTTTTCTGCACCATTTTCCCCTCAGGGTTTTTGTGTAAAGTATATTCCGGTACTTCTTTACCTTCGTCATTCACTGCCATTTTCCCAGAATTATGATAGAAAAAGCTCATAAAAGGAGAATTGGTAACAAAGGGCACTATACCATCTGCCTCATACTGAAATGCTTTCAGACCGCCTATCCAAGCCATCACTATAAAAATCCCTATTCTCACAAAGTGGATAAAACTCCTCTGTGAATTTGCTAAAAACTCTAATAATGCTCTCATAAAAATAAATTTGGACAAATTTAGTTCAATCATTTGAATCACAGAATGGAAAAATAAGGCTTACCAATGGAAAAAAATGGAAGCACCTTCTCTGATTGTACTATGTAATAAGTATAAAGTACAAAGATTTTTTTCAAAATACTTTGGCAAAGCACCCAAAACATGGCTATTCTTAGCTCATCCGTTCAGATAATTTCATAAAAAATAATGAAATTACTGATCTGCTACTATAGAAATCCCTACTGCATCTCGGAATTGGCTTGGAGATACCTGAGTATGTTTTTTAAAATATTTACTGAAATACAATTCATCATCAAAATGAAGCTCTGCAGCTATTTCTTTAATGCTCTTTCGGGTAAGATGAATTTGTTTTTTCGCTTCTAAAATTACACGCTCCTGAATAATTTGCGATGGCGTTTTGGCAAACTCTCTTTTTATCTTTTTGCTCAGTGCGTTAGGAGAAATATGAAGTTTTTCAGCATAAAAAGAGGGACTTCTCTCCTGAATAAAGTACTGCTCTACCAGATTTTGGAATCTTTTTACCTCATGAAAATCCTCGTTCAGGTTTTGTGCATCCAGTAGCTGGTTTTTCTTCTTGCTAGACAGAGCTAAAACCACCTGAAGATAAGATTTCATCACCGCATCTGCATACGGTTCTGAGATTTCTAATGCAGAAATTTTATCTAAAATCCCCTCTATCTCCTCCAATACTTCTTTTTCTAAATTAAAATGCGGGAAGAGATAAATATTATTAAACAGTAAGCCATTACACGCCACTTCCTTTTTATGGTACTCAATGCAATAAAAATCTCCATGAAAACTAGCCCATACCACCTCAAAAGAAGACGGAGTGATGATTTTAAAATTCTGATACGGCGCGGTAAAAAGTATGGTGTACTCAGAAAAATCATACTCTACGAGGTCTATGAAAATCTTACCACGCCCTTTGAGTAAAATAATGTGATAGCATTCATCACTAAAATCAGTGGCAAAAAAATCACTGCTTACCCGCTTTACTGAACACAATTTTTCCATCGGATAAATTTACGAAATTATTCATAATAGCTCTTTTCCTGCATCATTATCATTTTCTTTCAGAATATTCTTGTTTATTTATAATATTCCAATATTTATATTATTACACTAACTATTTTAATGATTACGAACGGAAAAATTATTTTTTTGGCATGGCATTTGAAAAATGATTGATGGTCAAAATAAAATTTGATTTTTAAAATTAACATTATGAAGAAAATATTTTTAGGAATGGCCATTGCAGCAGGCTCAATGGCATTCGGACAACAGTTTGGTGTAAAAGCAGGTGGTAACTTCTCTAATCTTTCAGCAGATGGAAGCATCTCTGAATCTAAAGGAAAAATGGGCTACTATGCAGGGGTTTTTATGAATCTTCCAGTAGCAGAAAACTTCAGCATCCAACCAGAAGTATTGTATAACAATGTAGGGTCTAAAACCACTTATCAATTTACCCAAAGTATAAAAGGAGAAAGTAATCTTAGCCTTAATTATATCACTGTTCCTGTAATGATTCAGTACAATTTCGTTCCTGAATTTTATATGGAGGCAGGACCAGAGGTAAACTTTTTGGTAAATGCTAAATCTACTACTAAATTAGATACTTCATCTTCTGGGGCTTCTTTGGTAAAAGAACTAAACAAAGATAATTTCAATGCCGTGAACTTCGGTATGGGTATCGGGGCTGGATTTAATATCACACCCAATTTCGGTATTAATGCTAAATATGTAGCTGGTTTTAATGATATTACCAAAACTGGAGAAGGTAAAAATAAAGTAAACAATATACAGTTCGGTGCTTCATTCAAATTTTAATCACCTAACAGAATCCTTTTCATAGTTTGTGTAAAGACTGTCTTCGGGCAGTCTTTTTTGTATGATAAATAATTTCCTTATATTTGTTTTACAAGAAAATTATTTTTCTGGTAGTCCAATGTACTAAACTACTCTTTTAAAACAAAATAAATAACAAATAAGAAACAAATTAATTATTCACAACTATGAAGAAAATCATTTTAGGAATGACCGTTGTAGCAAGTTCAGTGGCATTCGGACAAAAATTCGGAATTAAAGCAGGGGCTAACCTTTCTAACCTCTCCTCTGATGGTGCATTGAAAGAAACCAAAGCAAAAATAGGCTTTAATGCAGGAGCATTCGTGAATATCCCTGTGGGTGCAGCACTCAGCATCCAGCCCGAAATCATGTACAACAAATTAGGTGCAAAAACTACTCTTAACTTATCTGGTTTTAATAATATTATCCCAGGAATAGAATTACCTAAAGTGGAAAATACCATGAACTTAGACTACATTTCTGTTCCTGTAATGGTACAGTACCACATCGTTCCTTCTTTACTCTATGTAGAAGCGGGACCAGAGTTCAGCTACCTAATTACTTCTAATGTAAAAACTTCTATTTCTAATGGAAATGTGGCTACTGAAGTGGATGATGCTATTAACCATTTTAAAGAAACATTTAAAAAGGAAAACCTTAATTCTATGAATTTCGGAGTGGCAATAGGTGCAGGAGTAAATATCACCAATACATTCGGGGTAAATGCAAGATATGTAGCAGGAATTACAGATTCTACTAAAAAATCAGGTGGTTCTAATAAGAATAGTGTAATCCAGCTTGGACTTTCATACAGCTTTTAATTTCATAATTAAAGATAACAAAAGAGGCTATCCATAGTGAGATAGCCTCTTTTTTATGGTACTAATACGCTTCTATTGCCTTGATATAATCTTCATATTCCCAAAAGAAGGTTTCAAAAGCCGTCATTTTTTCTACAAAGAATTCAAAAATAGACTGCCAGCTTGCTTTGTTAAAAACGGAAACATCATATTTCATTACAGAAAACCGATGAATCATTTTTCCGTTTTCTAAAACATGATCTTTTAGCACCGTATATGCTCCTAAATGCTCCTCTAGTAATGCACTCAGCGTATCGATTTTTTCAAAATACAATGCTCTGAGCTGTGCATCACTCATTTCTATATCTAAGAAAACACCTGCAGAACGATTATCTACATAAAACTTAAAAGAAAAGTCTTTAATTTTAGTATTATACAATAGCCACTTCCTTGGAAAACTTTTTCCAAAGGCAGTCCAAAATTCCTTTTTGAGCTGTGCTGCTTCTGCTTTTGAAAACATCCGATTATAATTTCATCTGTTCAATGGTTCGCTGAGGATTTTCACTTGCAAAAACGGCATTCCCCGCCACTAAGACATCTGCTCCTGCTTCAAAAAGCTGTGCTGCATTTTCTGTATTCACCCCTCCATCCACTTGAATAAGTGCTGTAGCATTGGCACTTAAAATCATTTCTTTAGTCTCTGCTACTTTTTTATAGGTATTTTCTATAAATTTTTGTCCGCCAAACCCAGGGTTAACACTCATTAAAAGGACTAAATCCACATCATTTATGATATCCTCTAAGCACCAAACGGGAGTGGAAGGATTGAGCACTACTCCTGCTTTTGCTCCTTTATCTTGAATTTGCTTCACCGTTCTGTGAAGATGCGTACATGCCTCATAATGTACCGATACCAAATCTGCTCCCTGATGGATGAACTCTTCTACATATTTTTCAGGCTCTACAATCATGAGGTGTACATCTATAAACTTTTTTGAATGCTGTTTAATGGTTTTCATCACAGGAAACCCGAAAGAGATATTAGGCACGAATCTCCCGTCCATTACATCTACATGAAGCCAGTCTGCCTCGCTATGGTTGAGCATTTCTATGTCTCTCTGTAAATTCCCAAAGTCCGCCGAAAGTAGAGACGGTGCAATCATTTTTATTTTACTCATCGTTATTTGTTTTTAATCAAAATAATTCAATTTCATTTCTGGTGAAAGTTTTAGAAGCGTGGCATAAATCAGTTCAATGACATTTTTCACATCTTCCTTCGCCACCATTTCCACAGTAGTGTGCATGTATCTTAATGGTAAAGAAATTAATGCACTAGGAACGCCACCATTACTATGGGCAAAAACATCCGTGTCTGTTCCCGTAGCTCTGCTAGCTGCCGCTCTCTGATAAGGAATGTTCTTCTCTTTGGCAGCAGATATGATGGTTTCACGGATATTATGATGAACACTTGGTGCGAAAAATACCACAGGACCATCTCCACATTTTTGGTCGCCTTCTTTCTTTTTATCAATCATAGGTGTGGTAGTATCATGGGTAACATCCGTAATAATAGCGATATTCGGTTTTATAGTATCTGCTATCATATCTGCACCGTAAAGTCCCACTTCTTCCTGAACGGAATTAGTAATATAAAGCCCGAAAGGTAATTTCACATTATTTTCATGGAGTTTTCTTGCCACTTCAGCAATCATGAAACCACCTATTCTATTATCTAAAGCTCTACAAACAAAATATTTATCATTCAGTTCAAAAAACTCATCAGGATAAGTAATCATACAGCCTACATCTATCCCTAAATTGAGCACCTCTTCTTTGGAAGTTGCTCCACAATCAATAAAAATATTGTCCAATTTAGGAGTGGTTTCTTTCTCTGCTCCTATTCTAGTATGAATTGCTGGCCAACCAAAGACGCCTTTCACTATTCCCTTTTCGCCATGAATATGCACCACTTTAGAAGGGGCAATAAGATGATCAGAACCTCCATTTCTTATCACATAAATCAGCCCATCATCGGTAATATAATTTACATACCAAGAAATTTCATCTGCATGTGCTTCAATGACTACTTTAAACTCTGCTTCTGGATTTATCACCCCATAGCAAGTACCATAGGCATCATACCTCACTTCATCTACGAAAGGGCGGATATAGTCCATCCATATTTTTTGCCCTGCTTTTTCATTACCTGTAGGAGAAGCTACATTAAGGTAATTTTCTAAAAATGCTAAATTGTTTTTTGTATATTTCATAAAAAAGGAATGGTTTTTGATGGTCAAAATTCCATAAAAAAATTGAATTAGTCATAATGAAACCCTATAAATTTTTATTATTCTTGGGATTTTTTTTTTCCTCTTGGCTCTTTTCCCAAGACACCATTCACATCACGCCCCTTTCAAAGGTAAATCCTACACGGATTAAAACGGATGAATTCGGGCAAAAATACTATTATGACGAAAAGAAAAAAGCCAAAATTTATGAAATCAATGGAGAAACGGTATTGGTTTTAGACGAAATTGTTCTCAGAAAAAATCCTATTTTTAACAACCCTTTAGACCGAAATTATTATTTTTTCATTAACAAACGATTGGTGCGTGTATATCCGTTATTCTTAACGGCTTTAGAACAATATCAAGACATTCAGGAAGAATTAGAAAATCTTGATAGAAAAGCACAGAGAGCCTATGCCCGAAAAAAACAAAGTGAGCTGGCTACAGAGTACGAAACTAAATTAAGAAATCTTACTACCACGGAAGGGCGTGTCTTTGCTAAACTCATGAGCAGAGCTACTGGAAAAACGGTGTATCAAATCATTAAAGAACTCAGAGGAGGCTGGAGTGCTTTTTGGTGGAATGTGAAGGGAAACATTGCCGAAGTAGACATTAAAACCCCTTACAATCCAAAGGAAGACAGAACGGATGAATTCATAGAATCTCTACTACAAACGCACTGGAACAATGGGAACTTAGTTCCTTACGAAGGAGCATCTGAATTTAAAGTAAAAAAGTAGATTTTAGCTTCTCAAGAACCAGTTGATCCACAGGGAAAGTCATAGGGTTTTCTGATGAAATAGGTAACCATCTAACTTCTTGAAGCCTATGGTCTAATATTTCCAACTGTTTTTCATTAAGAATATCTACTAAATAATACACAGTAACAATTTGAACGGTCGCGTCAAAAGCAGAAGATTGAAAAAAATCTTGCGTATAAAAGTGGGCTTGGATAGAAATATCTAAGCCCATTTCTTCTTTCCACTCTCTGATGAGTGCATCATGAAGCCCCTCCCCGAATTCTACTCCACCTCCAGGAAATTTGGTAAAATAACTCCCTTGATAATGTTCATGAGAAACCAAAACATGACTATCTTTCACGGCACAGCCATACACTCTAATGGAAAACTGATGGGGTATATTTTTCATAAAAGTGATTTTTGGGGTATTGTTGATTTAGTATATTTATCAGAAATATTTGAATTTTCAAATCAATGATAATCAGCAAAATAAAACAATCCAATTTTATCAACAACTATATATATTTAACAATACCATTTTTTGAAGCCATCTTCATTGGTTTGAAGATAAATAAGTAATTACTATTTCTCGTGGTACAAAACCTAAAGCCTCTTTATAGTTTAAAAATAAAACAGTAAAACTCACTGCTAAATAATTGCTCAGCATTGCTAATAAGAAACTATCCAATATTTACCTAAAAAGAAAAAAGAGGAATTAAACATTCTGTTTTAGTAAAGATTCCATTTGCCACAAGTTAATACTAATAAACCTATTTTTCCCTATAAATAGTACTACGAAAATTAATGCGTGAGATTAAATAACCATTGGAATACGGGAAATCATGTAGAAAATACCATTAATCAAATTTATCAGGAAATTGGTCTTTAGTATTTCCTAGAAAAAGTAAACCAAAGAACATTCCTATGGCACCACCAGCAGCAACCATTAATGCTCTCTCTAAACGATCCTCCTGACTATTCCCCAGATAGCTCATCAGAAAAACAATGATAAAAGCTATCAGGCTTCCTATCCATAATTTTGGACTTTTTAACTGCTTCACGGTTTATTTTTTTAATGATTCAAGAAATTGTTTCATCGCACTGCTATCTTGCCCTTCCTGTTCTGCCAATCGTACTGCCGATTCTGCAAACATTATTGCCTCTGCCTTTTTACCTAACTTATGGTATAATTTACTCAAAACAAATGTATTATAAGAAGTCTCATATCCCATCACTTGTTTTTCTACCCATACCGAAGCTGCTTTAATAATTTTCTTATCTGTAGATTGTTCGGCAATATTCCATGCTGCTTTTAGTCCTTCGTTAGCATTGATTTTCTCCTCGTTAGCAAAAAGTTCGTTCGCTATTTTTTCATACTTGGTAAATTGCCTCGAAGTTTCATAATAACCTAATTTATATTGATTAAGCAGGTTTTTTGCCATCATCTCCCCAAAAAGAGGAGTAGCCAGAGCCATAAACTTTGCATCGTTTACCGTTTTCTTTTCTACATTTAAACTTTGTTTCCAAATATCTACCAGCTGAAGTTGATTATCAAAATTTTTCACCATTTCAGGATTCACATATTTCTCTATTTCAGTACGGTATTTTTTAAAATAAGCATAGTGTTTATCTTCCGTAGAACGAAGAAAAGACAATAAAAACCCTACTTCCTCCTGTGAAAGTGTGGCATCTTTCTTCTTATCAAAATAAATTTCAGAAGCTTTTTTTGCCAGCTCCATGTCTGATTGGGTATAAGTTCTAATCACCGTAGCGAGTACTTCTGGACTATGATCTCCTTTGAGAAATTTATCTTTCACTTCTGCTAAAATGGTAGTGGCATTTGCGGCCTCTTTTCCTAGCTGAAGGAAAGATTTTTCGTCCATATACCCTTTATTCTCTACCACCAACTGCCCTTCACCATTAATAAACAAAAAGGTAGGAAAAGAATAGACATTAAATTTTTGTGCAATTTCTCTACCTACAGCATCCTTTTGCATATCAAATTTAGCATTGATAAAATTGGCGTTATAGAAATTTCCCACTTCGGTCTTGGAAAAAATATTTTTATCCATGAGTTTACATGGTCCACACCAATCTGCCATTGCATCAATGAAAAGAAGTTTTTTTTCTGTTTTTGCTTTATCAATAAGAGATTGAAGACTTCCTTTTTCAAATTTAATTCCTTGTGCAAAAGCACTAGATACTAAAAAAGTGGAAAACAACCCAATTGCTATTTTTCTGTACATGATTTTTACGATTATGATGACAAAAGTAAGAAAATAATGTGCAAGGTACAATGACACTACATGACAGTGACACAATGACACTGTGACATAATGTCTAAAAATCAAATACCACATTCGTTAAAAACACACTTAAAAATTATCAAACAGTTAAAAACAACTGCTACAAAGAAAAAAACGCAACTTTTTATCAAAAAACAAGTTAATTCATCTTTTTTGGCACGATATTAGCATATACTTCGTTGTACTAGTGAACTGTACAAATGATGAGAAAAATTGAAAAAGATTACCTTTTTTAGGTAATCTTTTTCGCTTTATGATGCTTTTACTTTTACTAATTTCCCATCTGGTTCAGGATATTCAGGGCGGATTCACTATGCCAATCTCTGGTAGCGGTTTCTTTCAATACAATTCTTCCCTCTTTGCTTAAAACGAAAGTGGTCGGAAAAGATTTTGGAAGTATAGACTCATCTAATGGAGATTCAGCTAGATATACAGGAACCGTAAATTGATTCTCCTCCAAATATTTTCTCACTGCTTCTTCTTTATCCATCATAGCGATGAGTACAAAATCCATTTCTCCTTTCTTTTCATCATATAGCTTTTGGATACTCGGCCACTCTTCGCGACAAGGGGCACACCATGTTCCCCAAAAATTAAGAAAAAGCGGTTTCTTACCTTTAAAGTCCGCAAGATTTGCATTCGAGGTATTGATTCCTTTGAGCTCTACTTGATATGCTTTATCACTAAGAGTAGTGGCATTTTCTATCTTCTTTATGGGAAATATCATTTCTTGTATAAAACTTTTTACCCCTGGAATAAAAAGCATCCCCACTATGACCACCGTGAGAACGATGAAAATAATATTTTGACCTTTTTTCATTTTGCTATATTAAGAAATGAGATGAATAATTTCCTCAATGGCATCTTTACCTTTATTTTTGGCATAATACACCTGTAAATCATTATAAAATTCTTCTCTGGGGTACGCTTCAGGGTCTTGTTTAAATTTTTTCAAAAGGTCAAGCCCGTACGCTGGTCTTGGCCCCCAAACGGACTGTACTTCATTGGCTGCATTGAGTACCAATACTTTCGGAATAGAACGCGTACCATCCGTAAGGAATTGGTCTATCAAATCGGTATCGGTATCACGGAGGAAAATTTTTACAGGAATATTCATTTCTCCGAAGAAAGTAGCCACAGCAGGAACAGTGGTACTGGCATCTCCACACCAAGGTTCAGAGATGATGAGAAGCTTAAAATCTTTATTCTTCACTTTTTCTTGTAGCTCTGGAAGAGACTTTATGGTTTTCATGGTACGCTGAATACGCTGCCAGCCGAGAACATAGTACTTCGCATAATCATCACTCTCAGGGGTATTTTCAGCTTTACCTTTTGCTAAATCTACATATTCTTGGAAGGTAAGCCCTTCGTTCCAAAATTTCTCTAAGTTCATATCTATATTATATTTTTCTTAATGTATGGATTAAAAATAAATCGGCAATGATAAACTGAGCAAGTGCCTCTACAATGGGAACTGCCCGAGGAAGCACACAAGGATCATGCCTACCTTTGCCTTCTAAAAGGATAGGCCGTCCATGGATATCATAACTTTCTTGTTTTTGTAATAAGGTAGCTACAGGCTTAAATGCCACACGAAAATAAACATCCATGCCATTAGAAATACCTCCTTGGATACCGCCAGAATAATTGGTTTTCGTACTAAAATCTGAATTCCAGGCGTCATTATGTTCGGAACCGAGCATGGCCGTACCTGCAAAGCCACTGCCATATTCAAAGCCTTTAGCCGCATTAATACTCATCATGGCATGTGCTAACTGTGCCTGAAGTTTCCCAAAAATAGGCTCACCTATACCCACAGGAAGATTTTGAATAACCCCTGTAATCACTCCTCCTATGGTATCTCCTTTTTTCTTTACTTCTTTGATGTGCTGAATCATCTTTTCTGCCGTTTCCAAATGAGGACATCGGACTGCTGTAGCTTCTATATTCGCTAAATCCATTGCCGTATATTCCTCTGGACAATGAATATCTCCTACCGAAGATACAAAGGCATGAATTTTCACTTCCTGTGGTAAAATATGCTTCGCCAAAGCTCCTGCCACTACCCAATTAGCGGTTTCTCTCGCCGAAGACCGTCCGCCTCCTCTGTGATCACGAATACCAAATTTTTGCTGGTAAGTAAAATCTGCATGACTGGGACGAAATGCTTTTTCTATATGATCATAATCTTTGGATTTAGTATTTTCATTAGGAATTAAAAAACCAATGGGTTGCCCCGTAGACACCCCGTCATACACGCCAGAAAGCAACTGTACAATATCTGATTCTTTTCTTTGGGTAACAATGGAAGATTGCCCTGGTCTCCTCCTATCAAGGGCGTTTTGAATTTCATTTAAATCAATGGAAATACCTGCTGGAAAATTAGATACTACCCCACCTATAGCATTGCCATGACTTTCGCCAAATGAATGTAAAGATAAAAAAGCCCCCAATTGAAACATAATGCAAATTTAGTAAAGATAAACGAAATATTTAGGAATTAGAAGTTAGAGATTAGAAAGTTTAAAGCCATTCCCAACCGCTAAAAGCTTATTGCCTACTGCTTACTGCCTATAGCAAAGTATTATGATGTTAGAAATTAGAAGTTAGAGATTAGAAATTAGTACAAAGTACAATGACTATTGGCGTATAGCTTCCTACTTATAATATTTTCATAGCAAATATGTTTTTAGTGCTTTGATATTTTATTAAGACTCAAGAAATCTAAGCAAGGTAAAAAGTCAATACCAATTTTGCCCAATATAATTCCCCTCGCTTTAAAAGGAGGGGAATCACTATACACTGTAAATACTATCATTTTCCCTGAGCTGATTACTCATTTCTTCTAAAACGGGCTTAATGGTAGATTCTGGCAAATCACTAATTCTAATGTACATGAGCCCATCTATAGCATCATTAAAATTAGGATCTACATTAAATGCAATCATCTTGGCATTTTGCTTAATGTATTTTTTCAGAAGCACGGGTAGTCGCAACTCAGGTTCTAAATCATCAATGAATTTATCTAGCTTATTAAGATCTGCATTCATCTCTTCCATAATCATATTTCTATCCTGCTCCCGAAGTTTTACTTTAAACTCTTTCTTCGGATGAACATATTGGGCTACCGCAGAATCATAATAATGAGAACGCATAAATTCTATAATCATAGATTTAGAAAAATCTGAGAATTTATCTGATATACTTACTCCCCCCATCAGGAATTTATGGTCTGGGTTTCTAAGACATACATGGACTATGCCCCTCCAAAGCAGGAAAAGAGGTAATGGCTTTTGCTGATATTCTTCAGTGATATATGCCCTCCCCATTTCTATCACTTTTCTAAAGAAAGGATGTAGCTCTTGGTCAAACTCAAAAAGCGACTGCGTATAGAAGCCCTCTAGTCCTCTTTGCTTCATAATCTCTTTCCCCAGCCCCATACGGTAAGCCCCTGCCAGCTTCTCTGCTTCGGCATCCCAAAGGAAAAGATGATGATAGTACTGGTCATACTCATCTAAATCAAAAGGTAAATTGGTCCCCTCCCCTATGGCTCTAAATGTAAGCTCTCTTTGCCTACCGATCTCTCTCATTACAGAAGGAATATCATGATAGGCAGCAAAATACACTTCATAATTACCATTAGAAAAGAAATGCTTATCTGTATTTCTGAGTTTATTAATATCTTGCAATAAATCAGCCTTTGGAGTTTCATCTATGATATTCTGAGCCACCGTTTCTCCTTTGAGTGAAATAGGAAATTTTAATACAAGATTAGAAAGATTCAGCATCTGAGGAATAGATTTTCTTTTTTCATAGTAGGACTTCATCATATAGACTCTATTCCTGAGGTAATCTGTAAGTTCTGATATTGTCTCTTGCTCTGCAATGGTCTTTACAGAAACAGGTTTCCCTATTCTCACTCGGATGGGGCTATCCCTTTTGGCCATCATTTCAGAAGGGAGAAGCAGCGTTTGTAGAGAAGGGCTGAGCTTCGCTGCCTGATAAAACAACTTGCTATTTTTTGCATGAAAATACATAGGCACTACAGGAACTTTTGCTTTTTTAATGAGCTTCATCACAGGCTCTTCCCATACCTTATCTTCCACTGCACCAAGCGGATTATTCCTATTACTCACCTCACCTGCTGGAAAAATCCCCACACATCCCCCCTCCTGAAGATGTCTAAGCGTTTCCCGCATGCCCTGCATACTATTAAATACCTCCTTTCTATTTTCAAAAGGATTTACGGAAATCACAAAAGGCGACATGGGTTTTATTTTGGACAAAAGAAAATTTCCCATTACCTTAAAATCTGGACGAATCTCTGTGAGAATTTTAGTCATCAGGATTCCGTCTATCGCTCCCAGAGGATGATTCGCAATTAATATAAAAGGGCCTTGTTTAGGGATTTTAGCTAAATCTTCTTCAAAAACAATATATTGTAAATCTCTTTCCTCTACGAATCCATCAAAAAATGCCTTTCCAGATTTATCTTTGAGTTTATCATAGAGGTGATTTACTTTATCTAATTTTGTGATTTTCATCAATGCCGAAGCCACTGGCTGCTTTAGGAAACCTATCTTGGAGAGTCCTGCAGCGGAGATGAAATCTTTCTTTGAAATTAAACTCATGGTATTCAGTTATTCATATATTAGATTGTGGTGCATAGACCAATTGTAGCGTATTATGAGTCATTTGTTCCAAATAGATATTTTTACCTTCCTTGTACCTCGCAATATCTTCAATAGCGATATTTCTAATGGTCAATAAGTAAAGATTTTCTTGGCAATGCACTCTAAAATCAGGGGCTAATTCTTCCAAAAGTTCTGGCAAATGATGAAATTTATCTTCCACACAAAGCATGAGTGAAATGGCTGAGTTCTGTAAAAGTGAAAATTTTATTCTCTTAGCAGACAATAAATTAAAAATAACACTGAGATGATTCTCTGCAATAAATGAAAAATCTTTAGACGAAATAGAGAGCAACTGCTGGTTTTGTTTTAAAATCAAACTTTCAGGCATCTTAGTCTCTACTGTACTCTTTACCGATGTACCTTCTAACTCTGGATAGAGGAAAGATTTCACAAAAAAAGGAATATTTTTCTGCTTGAGCGGTTGTAATGTTTTAGGGTGAATTACCGATGCTCCAAAATAAGCCATCTCTATTGCTTCTTCATAAGTCATTTCTGTAATCAATTTTGCTTCTGGAAAATACCTCGGGTCTGCAGTCATCACCCCTGGTACATCTTTCCATATCGTCATACTTTCAGCAGAAAGACCATAAGCAAAAATAGCGGCGGAATAATCAGACCCTTCTCTTCCCAAAGTAGTGGTAAATCCATTTTCATCACTTCCTATAAACCCTTGAGTAACAAAAAGTGTATTGTTATCAATCTGCTCTATTCTTCTTTGAGTTTCTTGCCAATCCACGATGCCTTCTTGGTATTGAGCATTGGTCTTTATGCACTCTCTCACATCCAGCCATTCATTAGTAATACCTTCGGCATTAAGAAAATAGCTAATAATGGTGGTAGAGACCAATTCTCCTAAGCTCACTACTTGATCATACACAAAAGGACGATATGGAGATTTATTTCTTTCTAAAAAAAACTGTACTTCTAAAAACAATTGCTCTATAGCTAAAAGCAAACTTTCATCACTGGGCAATAACTCCTGAATAATATTTTTATGGTTTTCAAAAACATCTGCTAGCCACACCTGCCAGTCTACATTCTCGAAATAAGCATCCACCACTTTTTCTAAAGCATTAGTGGTTTTACCCATGGCAGAAATAACCAAGACGCCTGACACCATACCTTGGGTAGTCAGTACTTTTTTAAGGTTTCTTACTGCATGAGCATCTTTTACCGAAGCTCCTCCAAACTTAAATACTCTCATCAAAAACGATTTCGTTGGTAAAAAAAACATCAAAGCACAAAAATAAGAATAAAAAAATCCTTACCCATGCTTACTATTTTCAAACTGCAAGAGTAAAGATAAAGAAATATTTGGAATAAAAAAGAAATAAGATTTTTTAAGAGAGAAAAATACACTTAATCAAGGAATTTAAACCTTAAAAAAAGTTTAAAAAGACATCCGCCTAAAGTCCATAAAATTCAGTAAATTTGCATGACAATTTCTAATAATGATAAACAAAAATACTGTACAGGAATTCCTGAAAGAAATAGAAGTAGATGACCTTGTTCATAATCTACAAATCATGGGAAATGATGTTTATATAGACATGGTAGCCCATTCCCCTGCGATGCACGAAAAGAAAAAATTAGAAGCCGCCATGAAACAGGCTTTCGTTTCTCAGTTTGGAGAAGAGGTTCAGCTTAAGCTAAAGATAGACTCTCCTTCTCCCGATGCCATTGCGGAACAAACCATCCGTGGAAAAATGATTCCTGGTATCCAAAATATCATTGCCATCGCTTCTGGAAAAGGAGGCGTAGGTAAATCTACTGTGGCAGCAAATCTTGCGGTAACCCTCGCTAAAATGGGATTCAAAGTGGGAATTTTAGATGCAGATATCTATGGTCCCTCTGTTCCTACCATGTTTGATACCGAAGGAGAAAAACCAATTTCTGTAGAGGTAAACGGTAAAAACCTCATGAAACCTATAGAAAATTATGGTGTAAAGATGCTCTCCATCGGTTATTTTACTGGTGGTAATCAAGCAGTGGTATGGCGAGGCCCTATGGCTTCCAAGGCACTGAGCCAAATGCTGAGAGATGCCCATTGGGGAGAATTGGATTTTTTACTTATAGACCTTCCTCCAGGAACGGGAGACATTCATCTTTCTATCATTCAAGAAGTACCTGTAACGGGAGCAGTGATTGTTTCTACTCCTCAGCATGTAGCACTAGCAGATGTAAAGAAAGGCATCGCTATGTTCCAAATGGAAAGCATTAATATTCCTGTCCTTGGGCTGATAGAAAATATGGCCTACTTCACCCCAGAAGAGTTACCCGAAAATAAATATTATATCTTCGGAAAAAATGGTGCTAAAAATCTTGCCGAATCACTCAATATCCCTGTATTAGGCGAAATACCTTTGGTTCAAAGCATCAGAGAAGCGGGAGATGTGGGCAGACCTGCTGCATTGCAAGAGGCATCACCTATCGCACACCAATACACCGAAACCGCAAAAAGTATGATAGAAAGCTTGGTAGAAAGAAACCAATTTCTACCTCCTACAGAAGCAGTAAAAATTACTACAATGGCAGGATGTTCACCAAAAAAATAAAAATATGAGTTCAGAATCACTTACACAAAAAGTGCAAGAAGCACTAGAAAGCATCAGACCTTTCCTGAATAGAGATGGAGGCGATATAGAACTGGTAAAAATAGAAGAGCATAAGGTTTGGGTAAAGTTCCAAGGCAATTGTGTGGGCTGCCCCATGAATTTTTCTACCATGAAACTGGGCGTAGAAAACACCATTAAACAATTTGCACCAGAAATTACAGATGTTATCAGTATAGAAGAAGAGGAATAATGATTCCTCTTTTTTTATCTCAAAAAATATCTACAGAAAAAGAAAGGACTACAGTTTCCTTTCTATCACATAGTCTAACATAAGATGGAGAGATTTTTTCGCTTCAGAATCTGGAAATTCATTAAGAATAGCTTTGGCTTTCTCTTGGTACTCTTTCATCACTCCAATAGCATAATCTAGTCCACCAAACTTTTTTACATACTCAATGAGTTCTTTTACTCTCTTAGGGTGATTATTGTATCTTTTTATCGTTTCAAAATACCTTTTTCTATCCGTTTCATTGGTATTTTTCAAAGTATAAATCAGTGGAAGAGTCATCTTTTGTTCTTTAATATCAATGCCCACAGGCTTCCCGATGATATTAGAACTCAAATAGTCAAATAAATCGTCCTTAATTTGGAATGCCATTCCCGTATAAGTCCCAAAACGCTTCATTTTCTCCGCAAGTTGCTCATCTGCAGAATTAGAAAGCACTCCCGCTTCACAACAAGCCGCTATAAGGGTAGCCGTCTTCTGACGAATAATTTCATAGTACACCTCTTCGGTAATGTCTAGTTTTCTTGCTTTTTCCAATTGCAAAAGCTCACCTTCAGACATTTCTCGGATGGTTCTAGAGATTACGGCCAATAAATCATAATCCTTATGATCTGTAGAGAGTAAAACGGATTTAGAAAGCAAATAATCTCCTACCAATACTGCAATTTTATTTTTCCATAACGCATTAATAGAAAAGAAATTTCTCCTCTTAAAACTTTCATCCACTACATCATCATGTACCAATGTAGCCGTATGGATAAGCTCTATCATAGAAGCTGCACGATAGGTTTTATCATTTACCTCTCCTACTAACTTCGCCGTAAGAAAAACAAACATAGGTCTCATCTGTTTTCCCTTTGTAGTAACAATAAAACGCGTTACCTTATCTAGCAGAGGAACTTTACTTTGCATAGACTCATAAAACTTTTTTTCAAAAAGTTTCATTTCTCCTTGTATAGGTTGCTTTATTTGCTCTACAATAGACGCCACTATAATTGATTTTTGCAAATATACTGTTTTGGAATGAATATTTTAAATAATTAGCCCCATTCTTAAAATGTTCATTTTTCAAAATTTTCTTTAGAAAAAAATAAAAATAAACCTGTAATATACAAAATACCACATCATGGTAAGTGAAATTTAATCCCCAGATTTTCAGCTTTTTTTTAATAACATCAGGAGCTAGATTACTTCAAATAAATAAAATATTAATTGGTATACAACAATTCAAACATTTAAAAAAGCACTATAATACTTACTTTCTTCATTTTTTTCAATATACAGTCGCATCACAATCTTGGATCTACATCTTCACTTTCGAGGGCCAGTACCCCAAAGACACTTTCATGAATGCGTCTTAGAGGTTCTTTTTTCACGAATCGTTCGAGGGATTCTAGCCCAAGGGCAAACTCTCTAATTGCTAAGGAGCGTTTTCTGGAAAGGCTTCTATTTTTTAGGCGTTCTAGATTTTCTGGTGCATCGTACTCGGGACCATAGATGATTCTGAGATATTCCTTCCCTCGGCATTTCACTGCAGGTTGCAATACTCCTTCGGTACCGTAAGTAATAAATTCATACGGTTTTACCACCATTCCTTCACCGCCATTTTGGGTAAGATCTAGCCACCATTGTACTGCCTCTTCAAAGCTCTTGGAATCTGTTAAATCCACTATTTTATGAGGTGTTGCCATAAAAAGCTGATCATCACCTTTACTTATTTCTTGGATGGTTTTCATGTGCCATTGATGATTTTTATCAAAATGCACTTGCCCCTCTGTAGCTAAAATATGAAAAGGTGCGAGCTTATAATCATCAATACTTGTTACTGGCCAGCAATAATTTTGGTAAGCGTGTACATATTTTTCAATGGCTTTATTTTTCTGTGAAAATTTTTCCAACGAAGGCAAGGCATCCTTAATCCCTCTATCAACAGCCATCTGTAAAGCCTGCTCTACCATTGGAAGAGCACCACTTGCTGCCGCTCCTACAGACGCATATTGTTCTTTTATCAAAGCTTGTGCTTTTGCTGACCAAGGCATCAGCTCAGCATCAAGGCAAACCCAATCGGTATGAAATTTATCCCAAAAATGGGTATTAGTAAGACACTGATTTACACGAGATAAAAATACTTTTTCTATTTCTGCATCATTAAAAAAGTTTCTTCCCGTCCGTGTATAGCAAACGCCAATGCCTTCATTTTCCACACCAAAGCGTTTAAATGCTGCCGCTTCATCTTTACAAATAACCAAAACAACCCGCGACCCCATGTGTTTTTCTTCGCAAATCACAGTTTTCACTCCTCTTTTTTTGTAATAATTAAGAGCTTGGACGGGATATTCCAAAAATTCGGGCAAAGTACTCGTTTCGCATGGAGACATGGTAGGAGGTAAATAAATTAACCATTTAGGATTAATCGCAAAACGGCTCATCACCTCCAAAGCGGCAATGGAATTTTCCTCACGAATGGTAATATTGTTTTTCAGTCGGGTTTGTACAATTCTTTTACCTATAACATCTTTTATATCCAAAACATCGTCGTACGCTTGTTGAGCATCGAGATGCTGAACTGATTCATTAAAATGTAGTGGCCTTATAGGTTCGCAGTAAATTTGTTTTGCCTTTACGGATACTATTTCCTCTTCAGGATAACGAAGAGCGGTTAGTTTTCCTCCAAATACACACCCGGTATCAATATCAATGGTTCTATTAAGCCACTGAGCTTCTGGGACGGGCGTATGTCCATACACCACTTTCGCCTTTCCACGGTACTCATCTGCCCAATTATGGCGTACAGGAAGACCAAACTCATCCATCTCCCCCGTTGTTTCACCGTACAAACAAAATGCACGAACCGCCTCTGAGCCACGCCCTTGCATCTCTTCTTTTAATCCTGCATGAGCCACTACTAAATTCCCATCATCAAAAACATAATGACTGATGAGACCATATAAAAACTGCTCAACGGTTTTCTTAAATTCCGAAGTTTCATTTTCTAATTGCTGTACGGTAAGATCTAACCCATGTTTGAGCTGTACCTGTTTCCCACTGAGGTATTTCTGCAATTTCAAATCATGATTCCCTGGTACACAATATGCTATACCAGAGTTTACCATACTCATGACCAATTTCAAAACCGAAGGCGAATCTGGACCTCTATCAATTAGGTCACCAAGAAAAATGGCTTTTCTATTTTCGGGAGCAATGACTTCAAAACCAAAATTGTTAGTATTTTCTTCAACTCTATTGATTTGATACCCCAGTTTCAATAGCAATTCTTCCAACTCCTGAAAACACCCGTGAACATCACCAATAATATCAAATGGACCTTTTTCTTCTTTTTTGTCATTGTAGAGTTTTTCTCTTTTGATGACTTCTACGGCATTCACTTCCTCAGCCGATTTCAAAACATAGATATGCCTAAACCCTTCGTGTTTTAGCCCTTTAATGGATTTTTTCAAGTCTTGAGCTTGTCTACGAATAACATGATTTCCGAAATTTCTATCCACTCTGTTTTGATTTCTTTCTTCGCAAACTTTTTCGGGCAAGTCTAGCACTATTGCTACAGGTAAACAATGATGATTTTTTGCCAATTCTATCAATCCTTTTCGTGCTGATTTTTGCACATTCGTTGCATCAATTACGGTCAGTAAACCATTTTTAAGGCGTTTATCTGCAATGTAATGCAATACATCAAAGGCGTCATTGGTAGCTGCCTGATTATTTTCATCATCTGAAACCCATGCTCTACATTGGTCAGAGGATAATATTTCTGTAGGTTTAAACAGTTTTTTCGCGAAACTACTTTTTCCCGAACCAGAAACACCTATTAACACTACTAATGAAAGCTCTGGTACTTTAATTTCCATATCTAAATATTGCCATTTGTGAGGGAGCACCGATATTTTCTTCTTCATATCCGATGGGTAAAATCTCCACACTATAGTTATACATTTTTCCTATTTTATCTGCCCACTGCTGGAATTCTTCTCTTGTCCATTCAAAACGATGGTCATCATGCCTCATATTCTCGGCTTCCAATTGTTCCCACATTACATTATATTCTTTATTAGGTGTGGTAAGCACGATGGTTTTTGGCTGAGCAAATCCAAACAATACGCGTTCAAAAGCTTGCAACCTGTTTAAATCTAAATGCTCTATAACTTCCACTACGGCAGCAGCATCAAAACCATGGAGACGCTGGTCTCTATAGGTCAGAGCACCTTGAAAAAGCTGGAGTTTTTCCTTCTGCTTAGGAGGCATTTCATCGAAATGCAATTTTTCTTTGGCTTTGAGCAATTCACTGTAAGATACATCCATACCTACTATTTCTGTAAATTGCCTTTCTTTGAGCAGCAGCTTAATGAGCTTCCCCTCACCACAACCCAAGTCTAAAACGCGTTCGCTTCCTGATTCTATAAGTTTTTCTACCACCAAATTTAAGCGCTTATCATGCAGGCTTTCTTTCTTTTTTTGAATTTGGCTATTTTCTGTAGACTCATCTATTATATTGTCTACAGTTTCTCCATCACTGATTCTTTCTAAAGCTCGTTTTGATAGGGAAGCTAAATTAATAAGATAACGCCGAATAATTTGTTCTCTTTCTGGATGCTCCCTGAGCCAGCCTTCCCCTTTTTGGAGCAATTTTTCAATCTCGCTTTCACTAACGAAATAGTGTTTATCATTGTCCAAAGTAGGTATTAATACATACAAATGAGAGAGCAGTTCTTTCACGGTTATGGTATGCTCTAATTGGAGCGAAAAATATTTACTTTGTCCCCATTCGGGAAATTTTTGGTCTAAAGTATGGCGTGTCAGTACTACTTTGTACCCCAAAGGTTCAAACAATTTTCGGATTAAAAGTTCACCTCCTTTAGGAGCAGGAATGGAGCTGATATTGACCTCAATAGGTATTTTCTTATCTACCAATTCAGGTTTATCTTTACATTTTCCGTTCATCGCTGAAGAGAAAGCCTTTGCAATTGCCACACTCATAAAAGACGAGGCCACATAAGGACGATCATTTACATAATGTCCCAAGGCAAAATTATCTCCGCCCATTTTCCGCACTCCTCTCACCATATCAATAGGGTCAATGTCCAGCAACAAGCTCACGGTTGTTTTTTCATTTGTTGCTTCAGGGTAAAACACCAAAGCCCTTCCTATAGACAAATCAAAAGTCTGAAACTTATCTGGATGTTTATGAAGCAAATACCCCAAATCCGTAGCGGGTGAGTGGGTAGTGGTAATATTTAAAATCATGATTTCGTTCTTTTTATCAAGATTTATTCACTATACATTATTATAGAACTTGTTTAAGCTTTTTAGAAATCTATAGAAGAATATTGAGTTGAATGAGTTTCACCCTTTTGGGTATTTTGTCAAAGTTTTTAGTACTTCTACAAAGAGATTTAAAGTGGTATAAAACTCAAGGGATTTAAGCAAAATAAAAAGTCAAGACGAGTTCTTTATAAACAAGAGCTACTTAATTCTATTTCATTATTATTATCTTTTAGATATTTCTTTTCTCTTTCATCATATTCCTTTTTTATATCTCTGTCTATTTCTTTTCCATTGATAACAAAGGTGGTAGAAGATGTATTTAGATTTTCCAAAACTATAGAGGGGTGTTTTTGATATTTCTTGTAAAAATCAAACCATTTTTTCTCTGTTAATAAAACGGGATTCGGAAGACCAAAATGTCTGTAATGCAATTTAACCATTTCATTTGTAATTCCCTTTGCTTCAAAGATATAATCTTCTTTTTCATCAGATATTTTTAATATAAGTCCAGGTAAACCATAAAACTTATAGGGACCATCAGATATTGGAATTTCAGTTGCATACCAAGCCGACCATTTTCTTCCTCTAAACTCTGTACTTGCTTTTTTAGCCTTATATCCCAAAATTAAAGTTTCTTCATTGTGAAGTTTCCATTTGGGTTTACAAGAAGACTGTATATGGAATGTAGTGGTATAAAATTTTTCTTCTTGAATAATGCTATCGGAAGCGATATTTTTTAAAATAATCTTTCTAAATAAACTTTTTTTTGAATCAGGAATTCTCAAGCTCCCATCTTTAGAGTTAGAGATATAACTATCAACAATATTTGTCTTCAGAGAATCAGAATAATAGGTATTATATCCTGCAAAATATGATTTGTTTTCATCAATTACCAAAACGGATAAATCTGTATATACAGAATCCTTTTCCTTAGAAGGTTTCCAAGAAACTTGATATACCACTTTATAGTTTTGAGCAAATACAAAACTAACAACAAAAACCAATAGAAATAGACTAATTTTTTTCATTATCATAATAATTAAAAATCTAGATTCAGCTTATAAAACTAACTTTCCGTTATTATTAATCGTTTTCAAATATACTTCTTTTGGACTCAAAAAACCAAATTTTTATAGTTTAACACCAACCTCAACTTAATTTAGTGGAAACTAATCATTTAATAAAATCAGCTACCCATTACTCAAAAAAATAGCAGTTATTTTCCGATACAGAAAATGTAATACTTCCCATTTAAGTATGTTTTAAAATCAATCGTAGCCCATTTTGTAATCTGACTACTAAAAGCATTATATGATTTGTATGGTTTGCAAAAATAAAAAACTGCTTTGAAAATCATTTCAAAACAGCTTTTATTTACTCTAAATTTTCTTAAATTTTCTTCTACTAAAACTATCCTCTCCTCTACTCATTCTCTCTTCTCTCAATCTTTTGATTTTCTCTGCTTGTTCCATTGCTTCTTTGTGAGCTTCTTCTTCTGATAAAGAATTCTGTCGCTTTTTCATATCTTGAACCTGCTCTTTTGCTTCCAATCTGTTTTGCACCCAATCTTTCCCCATCACCTTTATTTTGTGCTCTAATATCTCTTTCTGTGTAAATGTACCTACTAAAATCATTGTCCTCATAAAGTTGGTTTTCTTTGTAAATTTATTAAAGTAAATTCTCTTCTATATATTGCAAAACCTTATAAGATAATTTACTAATCTCTAAAAACTCTTCACTTCCTTTTTTTGCAAAAGGAATATCTTCTGTCTCTTTATAAAAATCTTTTAGAATTTTCTCATGTTCAGTATCTTTTACTAATGATATTATATCTCTCAATACAGTAGATAACTTATTATGTAAATGATTACTCATTAAATTATCAGCTGTTTTCAATTCTCTATATCTATCTTCAATTTTCATAATATTTTTTATTTACAGTAAATTTAATAAAAAAGTCCTATTAATTAATACTTTACAAAAAAAACATCATCATATTCTCCATTAATATTTTCTTCCCCTACTAAAAGCATTATATGATTTGTATGGTTTGCAAAAATAAAAAACTGCTTTGAAAATCATTTCAAAACAGCTTTATTTTCTCTATATTTTCTTAAATTTTCGTCTTCTACTTAATTGACCACCTTTCAATATCCTTTGAGTCTGCTCTACCATTAGTTTGTGAGCTTCTTCTTCTGATAAAGACTCCAAGTGTTTTTGCATCTCTTTTATCGATTCATAGGCTCTTTTTCTATCTTCTGCCCACTCTTTACTTATCAACCTTTCGTGCAATTTATAAATTTTCTCTCTTATCTTATCTTCTTCCTCTGAATCCATTATCTATGAGTTTTTGATGTTATAGGAGCTTCTTTTTTGGTCTTTCCTACTTGGAAAAATATCAGCTCCAAAGTTCTCATTTTACTTACTTCCACTCCAAATTTATTAATAAAATCCTTTTGTATTTTTGTTATTTCTTCCTCATTATTAGCAATCAAATCATTACAAAAATCAAAATAATTTAAATAATGTCTTACTTTGTTTACCTTATATTCAAATGCCAAACCATCATAAAAATACTTAAAAACATTACTATCCCAAATAGGATATTTGTTTGGATAAATAAAATGTAATAGTTTAGATGTTCCAATCACTGAATTATTAAAACATTTTGATAATTCCTCTAAATCATCTGCTGTAAGTTCCTCCTTTTTGATGATTTCTACAACTTCATCTATATTTTCTAAATTTATTTTTGGTATGGTTGGCATCCAACTATACACTAACGATATACCTAAAATAATAGCTTCTTTATCTAATTCTCTACCTTTAAAAAAATCTATAAATATAGGATAAATATCCATATATCTATCTTTTTCTACTTTTTGGCTATCATTCTTAATAATCTCAAAATTAATGTTTCTTGTATTCCACATAATGCTATAATTTATTTAATTGTTTTTATCTTTTTTAAAGGTACAACCTGCTACAATAATAGTGTTATTATCTACTATTTTAATGACATCTTCTGTTCCATCATCATTTTTCACATAGATTTCATTGCCATCTATTTCATAATCAAGCCTTTTTTCTATTCCTCCAATATTCACATAGCATTTTCCTTTTTTAAATTCTACTTCCCCTATTAATGCACATCTCAATCTAATACCCATTCTGAAAATATTGTTATCATCTTTATTTTCACTTTCCACATAATGATAAACACCTTGTATTCTATCATTCTTACAGCTTATAAGTGTAAAACTTAATAGTAATACTGATAATCCAAAAGCGATTTTTCTTTTCATATGATTTTCTTTTTTATATTCCATAAAACAACAAAATAGGCTTAAAGCATTTGCTTCACTCGTATTTGAGGAGGTCGAATTCCCTATCCACATAGTAAAGCAATGTTTAAGCCTATTAGCCTAAACACTTTGCTAAACTTTATTGTGTGGATATTTTGAATTTTCGACCTTTCAAATACACAAATCAGTTTACAAAATGTATGTCGTCAAATTTTATTTAAAATCTATGTTTTCTCTCTTATAATTTTACCTATTTTGTAGAGCAAATTTAATCAAATTTTCTTCTGACACAAATCATTTCATAAATTTTTCTTATACTTATATTTCCATTGTCCAAAACAAACTTTGTCATCATTATATACACTCTTTACAATATTTTGAATTTCCTCTTCTGTAAAATCTTCCTCTATACAGTTATTTAAACAAAACTCTAATATTCTTTCCTTTGTAATTCCAGCTCCTTTACTATTCTTTACCAATAAATATACAAAACGATTTCTATTTCCATTTTTAAATTCTTGTCGTTTCTTTGTAAATTCTATTATTTTCTCAATTATTCTATCAAACTCATCATCTACTTTTTCTTTGCCAATATTCGTATTTTTACTTATAAAAATCTCTGAATCCAAATTTAAATATGCCTCTTCATCATAAGAGATAAAACACAATCTTGCAACATCAATCGTTTTCTCATCAAATTCTATATCCAGTTCTTGTTTGTAATAATTTAAAAGTTCTTTATAAACTTCTTTATGCTTTTCCACATTTGTATTATTGGTTTCCACAATGATTTTAATTCCCAAACCTGATGGAGAGATAAAAGCCATTTTAGTATATTTTATTTTACATATTTTTTCTTTTATTCTTTTTACTTCTTCCTCATCTTTTAAGTTATCAATATCCAAAGTCATCAAGCCATAATATTTTATAAGATATTCCTCTCTTCTGTTTGTATTAAAAATCCCTGATACAGTAAAAGCAGGTAATTTTCTTTTTAATTCATCAGCTTCTTGTTTCATTTCTTTTTTTAACAGCAATCTAATTTTTTCTATTTCATTCTTATATTCTCCCTCTTTTATACTATCGTATATCTCATATAAATACATAACTCCACTATGTTTATAGTTTTCCCAAGTGTCTAAATTAAATACATTCATATTGCAATTTTTTTAAATGTTAAACTTTTACTTAAAATCTCTTCTTCACTCATACTTCTATTTCTTCTCAAAAAACTTTCTAAATCTTCAAGAGCAAAATAGATTTTTCCTCCATTTGGTTTATATCCTACCAATTTACCTCTGTTGTACAATCTTCTGATATACTGCTCACTTAATTTTAAATAAGGAGCAGCCTCTTTTACATTTAACATATTCATTTTATCTTCCATAATTATAATAATTACTTTATTAAATTATGGTGCAAATCTAAATGGCTTTAAGCCCCTTTAAAAAAAAGTTAAGCCCCTTTTTTGGGGGCTTAAACTATGTTATCAAAAATTTTCTCTACTTTGGATTTATTTCTCCTATTACTATTTTCTCTGTCTATATAGGCTTTTATCCTATCTGGTATATCTTCTATCTTATTTTCTAATGATTTATCTGGAAAATCAAAACAACAAATAATAATTTCCTTTATCTCTCTTGTGTATCTATTAAAATCAATATCTGTAATATAATCTATCAAAGTTAGTAATTCAGACCAATTATAGGCTTTTTTGTCATCTCTTGAATTATTGGCTTCTTTTTTCCAAATAATTTTATTCTTTAACTCTTTTCTTCCTATCTCAATTTCTTGATAATCAAAAACTTTTTTAAAATCATCAAAAACCATTTTTTCTATAAAAACCAAATTAATTAGTTCATCAAACACTTTTCTCAATTTGACATCATCACTAAATTTTTCATTTCTTCTAAATGTTCTATACCCACTTACAACATATTCTATTTCTTCCTCAATTTCTACAACCTTATCTACCTCCTCTTTTATTTCTATTTCTACTGCTTTTTCTATTTCCATTTCTTTTACTTCTTCAATTTCATTTATATTTTCCAGTTCTCCTTTTAAAAACTCTTTATATTTTACAAATCCAATAACCTTTGATGTTTTATATGCAATGATTTTAAATCCTAATGGCATTAAACAATGATTTGATAAACCATACCAATTTGGATTCTTTTTTTGTTGATACATACTCAAAAAATTGTTTATCAAATTTGCTTCTAATCCAAACTCCCTCATTATATTTTCAACAGAATTATCTGCAATTTCTATCTGTTCTTTAATAAACTTCCTATTTATATCTGCTTTATGATATTTCTCAATCAAAGTTTGATAACTTTTATCTTTTTCCTCCTCATTTACAATATTTATCCATTCTGTAAGTTTGATTAAATATATGCTTTTTTCTTTATCATTCGTAGGGTCAATCAACATAACATTTTTAAAACCCTCCAAATCATCAAAATATCTTGTATCAAATAAACTCAACCCTTTCTCTATCCAAAAATTGAGTTTATCTTCATATGTTTTCAATTCCCCAAACTCCTTAACTAACTCCCACTTCTTATCTTTTGCATACTCCTTACTTTCCCTTAATTTCTCTATTTTTTTTCTAAACTCTTCATCTTCTATTTGATTTATGGCTCTTTCTATATTTCTCCATCTTTTTCCTTCCTTACCTTCCCACCACTCTTCATATTCTAAATCTCTCTCATATTCGTCCTTATCAAACTCTTCATTTTCTAAATCATTATGTATCATAGCCCTAATATTTTCATACAAAAATATTAGGAATTTTTGATACTGCATTAATTTTTTTCTTGTCTATTACTTTTGCATATATTTCTGTGGTCTTTAAGTTTTTATGTCCTAATAATTTACTAACTGTATAAATATCAGTATCCATTGTCAGTTGCAATGTTGCAAAACTATGTCTTGCAGAGTGAAATGTAATATGCTTATCTATTCCTGCTTCCTTTACCCATTTGTGTAGTTTTTTATTGCCATATGCACTATACACAAGATTTTCAAATACTTGCTCTTCATCTTTTCCTCTCTTTCCCATTAGTTGTATAGCTTGTTCATTTATAGGTAAGTTCTCTACTCCTTTGGTTTTCTTCATTGTGAATTTCAATACCCAACCATTATTTTCATCATAATTTAAGTTCTTCCACTTCAAATTTGCAATATCTGAAAATCTTAATCCTGTCATACAACTAAATAAAAATGCTCTTTTTATCAATGGGTTATCACATTCAGTCTGTACTAAACTTTGGATTTCCTCCAAGGTTAAATATTGTCTATTGGTTTCCTCCTCTTTTATTCCTCTTACTCTCAATACTGGATTTTCTGATATTAATCTGCCTCTATGAGCTTCTTTTAAGGCTGTTCTAATTTTATTAAAGTAAGATAATACTGTATTTTGCCCTAACTTTCCTCCTTTGTCTGATATTTTTTCATTCAAAAGATAGTCCTTAAACCCCTCTAAAAATACTTCATCTACTTTTGATATTTGGATTTCTTTTCCTTTGCAGTAGTTGACTAAATGTTTAAATGCACTTTTCCAATTTCCATAAGTTCCATTCACATCATATTTCTTTTCTACCATTTTTTCAAAGTATGCTAAAAATCCTATCTTTCCACTACTACTGCTTACAAATCCAAAACGACCACTTTGTATTTCCAATATTTTTTCACTTCTCACTGCTTCTGCTAATAAAATGGTCTCTTTATTATGTTGCTTTTCTACAAAGTTTTTAGGCTTATCATATATTTGTAGTTTCAAGGATTCATAAGTGCATTCTTTGGTTTCTTCATCGTAATATTTCAAGTAAAATGTATTCATTCTTGCTTTTCCTTTTTGCTTATTTAGTTCGCTCAATTGTCCTTTTCTTATTCTTAAATAAACTTTCATTGCTTTTTATTTTGATGTTGCAACATTCCCCCTATTGAGGAACACGAGACAACAGCAAACACCTATATTCAAGCTCATTCTTACTTTTCCTTTCCAAAAATCCTCTATTTATCCAGTATTAAAAAACAAAAAAATCCAAACCTTTTTTGGCTTGGATTTCCATTACTTAAAAAGCAATGTTAAGGATTTCGACCTCCTCAATTATTGGGGTGTAAAGTTCATATTTTTTGTGTTATTGGCAACATTTTTTTACATATTTATGCACTCCTAAATTAAAAACCTACCAAAAGCCAACATTCTGTTCTCTTTCGGCAGGTTTTCAATTTACTCCTCTGCTAAAATTTTTTCGCTCCTCTATTTATTTTTTATTAACTTATTTATAGTTAATTATCTTATTTTTATTACTTTTTTTAATTTATTATTTGCTTATATTATATATAATTATATTTTATATAAATACTATAATATAACTATATACATATAAATTGGTATATAATATAAGGGCTATTGCTTTTTTAAAATTCAAATCATTATTAATTAACAACTTAAACAACAAAACTATTTTAATAAAAACATTATAAAGGCTGCCAAATGATTTTTAAGCGATTTTAACGATGATTTTTTTATTTTTGAGTTAATACTCATTTTTGATATTTAAGATGTGATACTTTAAAATAAACAATGTTAAACTCAATCAATTCATTAAATCATCTAATTGAGATTTCAAAATTAAATGCTTTTTGCCAAGTCTAATGGTTTTTAGTTGTTGCTCCTTGATAAGTTTTCTAATTGTGGAATCACTCATTCCAACCAAAGCACAAGTCTCTGCAATACTTAAATAACTTTTAGCTTTTAGTTCCTCCAAATCAAAATGCCTTTTGGTAGATTTTAATTTACTTATTTTCAAATCAGTGGAATATTCCTCTTTTGCTTTTTGTAGTTTTTCCTCTCTCTTTTTTTGCTTATAAAATCTTGAATTACAGGTATGAGAACAAAATTGAGTTTTAAATGTTTTGGCTACGAATGTCTCTCCACATTGTTTACAAATGCGATTAATTCTAATATTACTACTCATTTTACACTTTTTGTCTTTCAGTATGTTAATAATTTCTCCCAGTATTTGCGTGTATTTACCATTATTTAGCAGTATTTGCCATTGGTAATTTCGCCATCGTAGCCCTAAAAGTCCTCAAAACTACTCCTCAATCCAACATCGTATCCCAAATTGCACCCTAATTTGGTATCAAAAAACAACAAAATGTATCAAAAAGTAATAAAAATTTCCACCTTAATTAGTTGGAAACCACTTATTTACAAACACAAAACACTAACTACCAATTACTTACAAAAATAGCAGTTATTTTCCGATACAGAAATTTGCAAAGATATTTCCGAGTACTTCGTCATTGGTAAATTCTCCAGAAATTTCGCCGAGATGTTCTAATGCTGAACGAAGTTCATAGGCCAAAAGTTCCGTCTGGATATGGTGAGCAATGGCTTCTTCTACACGATGTATAGCATCCAATGATTTTTGTAGGGCTTCGTAATGTCTTTGGTTGGTAATTACCACATTATTTTCATCGGTTTTCAGGCTTTGTACATAATCCGAAAGTTCTTGTTTTAATATCTCAATATTGGTGTTATCTTTCGCCGAAATTCCTAAGATAATGTGGCTAAAATCTGGAACGAGTTCTGATTTTATTTTCTGTAAAAATTCCGATTCTAAATCACCGGCATTAAGGTCTATCTTATTATTGAGCAAGATAATATGCAAATCTTTCCTCCAAAATTCTTTCACGAAGCTGATTACCTCTTCCGCTGTAGAGTCTATTTCATCGAAAAGGTAGAGTAAGATTTTTGCTGATGCTATTTTTTCCTTGGCTTTTTGCACACCTATAGCTTCTATTTCATCTGCCGTATCGCGAATCCCCGCGGTATCTATAAAACGAAAAGCTGTACCCTCTATATGCAAAACCTCTTCTATGGTGTCCCTTGTGGTTCCTGCAATATCACTTACTATGGCTCTTTCCTCTTTTAATAAAGCGTTAAGTAAAGTAGATTTACCGGCATTCGGCTTCCCGATAATGGCTACTTCTACACCGTTTTTTATAGCATTTCCGTATTGGAAACTTTCCTTTAAATCTGATAATTTGTGATGGATAGCCGATAATAAAGTTTTCATCGCTGTGCGGTCGGCAAATTCCACATCTTCCTCCGAAAAGTCAAGCTCTAACTCAATGAGGGAAGTGAAATTGAGCAGTTGTTCTCGCAGCTGGGCAATTTCTTGGGAAATTCCGCCTTTCAGTTGTTGCATCGCTACTTTTCTGGAGGCTTCATTTTCGGAAGCGATAAGATCTGCGATGGATTCAGCTTGGGAAAGATCAATCCTGCCATTCATAAAGGCACGCATCGTAAACTCTCCTGCTTTTGCCATTCTAGCACCATTTTTTATTAGAATTTCCAAAATCTTTTTTCCAATATAAGGCGACCCATGAAAAGCGATTTCTACAGAATCTTCGGTGGTAAAACTTTTAGGAGCTTTGAAAATGGAAACCATCACTTCATCAATGATTTCCGGCTGTAAGCAATAGGCAATAGGCGATAGGCTTTTTTCGTTAAACATCATTTCTGATTCATTGCTTCCTGCCTCCTGCCTATCCACAATATACCCATAATGAATGGTATGCGAAGGTTGCTGTGCCAATGTCTTTCCTTTAAAACATTTCTGAACAATGCTAAAGGCTTCATTTCCTGATACCCTGATAATTCCTATCGCTCCCATACCATTAGCGGTAGCCAAAGCACAAATTGTATCTTGATTCATAGCACAAAGATACGGATTTGTACATGAGAATAGATGTTAAGCCAAATATTTAAAACAGCGGTTAGCTTTTGGCCGTTAGCGAATAACCTTTAGCTTTTAATGAATTGCTTTCTAATCTCTAAATCTATGTTTTGAAGACTTTGTCAAAATAGTTTTAGTTCATTTCTGCATAGTGATAATCCATTTCTGCACCATGATGATTCATTTCTGCACCGTGATAATCCATTTCTACACCATGATGATTCATTTCTGCACCGTGATGATTCATTTCTGCACCGTGATAATTCATTTCTGCATAGTAATAATCCATTTCTGCACTGTGATGATTCATTTCTGCATAGTGATAATCCATTTCTGCACCGTGATAATTCATTTCTGCACCGTGATAATTCATTTCTGTACCGTGATAATTCATTTCTGCACCGTGATAATTCATTTCTGCACTGTGATGATTCATTTCTGCACCATGATGACTCATTTCTGCACCATGATGATTCATTTCTGCACCGTGATAATTCATTTCTGCACCGTGATAATCCATTTCTGCACCATGCTGGTCTATTTCTGAACTAAGGGATTGTACAATGTATAAGGTATAAAGTACAAAGACTTTTGGCATACAACCTACTGCTTATGGCTTTTTGAGTGCTTTTATTCCATAGGCAGTAAGCAGTAGGTTTTTAGTAGCGGGTGGGCGGCGAATGACAATTAGCTTTCTAATTTCTAAAACACTTATACTCACACATTATACAAACCCTAATTTCCCATTTCTAAAGCACAAACTTTCAAATAAAAACAGTATTTTTGCCATTATGTTAAGAGCGGAAAACATTTTAAAAACCTACAACGCAGGGAAGAAAATTGCCCTAAAAGATTTTAATATTCATGTTCCTAAGGGAAGTATCTATGGACTTCTAGGCCCGAATGGTGCAGGAAAAACTTCTTTCATCAGAATCATTAACCAAATTACTCAGCCCGATAGCGGCCAAGTATTCATTGACGGAGTCCCCCTCGCTCCACATCATATCCAAAAGATAGGCTATATGCCAGAAGAGAGAGGACTCTACAAAAACATGACTGTGGGAGACCAAATCATCTACTTTGGAGAGCTGAAAGGGATGACCAAGAAAGAAGCCATGGAACAGGCAAAATATTGGTTTGAAAAGCTTCACATTGATCAATGGTGGAAGAAAAAACTTTCGGAACTTTCCAAGGGAATGGCACAAAAAATACAGTTTGTGGTAACAGTACTTCATCGTCCTGAACTATTAATCCTTGACGAACCTTTCTCTGGATTTGACCCCGTAAATGCTAATCTTATCAAAGACCAAATCTTAGAACTAAAAGCACAAGGGACTACCATCATTCTCTCTACACACAGAATGGAAAGCGTAGAACAGATGTGCGATTTTGTAGCACTTATCAATAATTCCCAAAAAATTATTGACGGAAAAGTATTCGATGTAAGAGAACAGTACAAACAATCCATGTATCGAGTTACCATTCAAAACCCTAACATCGAAAAACTCCAACAGTTTACCCTCCAATACCCTATTTACAATGAGGAAAAATCAGAAAGTCTATTGCACTTTGAAATAGAAAGCACCGAAGAGCAACTGATACTTTTAAACGCTTTAACATCAATAGGACCTATCCGGCTTTTCGAGGAGAAAATTCCGAGTATGAACGAAGTATTCATCCAAGCAGTTCAGTAAATCATTAATTGTAAAATATTTATGCGAAATATATTCCTTGTAGCTCGTAGAGAATTTCTTACCCAAGTAAAAAAGAAATCTTTTATCATTCTCACTATTTTATCTCCTATCCTTGTTTTAGCATTGGGAGGTTTTGTTAGCGGACTTATTATCGCCAATAGCTCAGAAACAGTGATTCAGGTAGTGGACAAAAGTGGACTATACAAAGATAAACTGAAATCTAATAACACTATCAAATACATAGACATTCCTCTTAATGATGAAAAAGTACATAGAAATGCACTGAAAGAATCAGAAAGCATAGACGGACTTCTCATCATTGAAAATATTGAAAATCAAGATTTCAGTTCACACCAAAAAAAATCTGAATTACTCATCAATGACAATCTTAATTTTACCACTAAATATAAAATCATTGATGATTTAACTTCGGTATTAAGAGAAGAAAAAGCAAAGTCTATGCACCTTACTACCGAGCAAGTAAAGGAATTAGATAAAGATTTTGACCTTAAAACCACCAATATTAATGCCAGCAGCGATACCAATACTGATTTGGATTTCGGTGTAAAATATGGTCTAGGCATGTTCCTGATGTATGTTACATTTATGTTCATCCTGATGTATGGTGTGCGGGTGATGCGTAGCGTTCTGGAGGAAAAAAATAACCGCGTAGTAGAAATCATCATCTCTTCTGTAAAGCCTTTTCACTTGATGTTAGGGAAAATCATAGGAGTTACTCTGGTGGCACTTACTCAGTTTTGTGTATGGATTACCATGGCAATCATTGGTGCTTTAGTACTCAATACAGGGTTTTCTTCACTTCAAAATACCATTCCAGAAGGAAATGCCAATATGGACAATATGAATATCCAGGAAATGGCCACCAATATTTCTCATATTCTGCTAGAAATGAATGTACCTTTGGTCATTTTTGTATTCCTTTTCTTTTTTCTTTTCGGATATATTTTTTACAGCTCTATGTATGCAGCAATTGGCTCTGCCGTAGATAACGAAACAGAAACACAGCAGTTTAGCCTATTTGCTGTTATTCCTTTAATGCTAGGCATGTATGGAAGCTTTAGCTTCATCAATAATCCCGATGGACCTATTGGATTTTGGCTCTCCATCATTCCTTTCACATCTCCTGTGGCTATGGTAGCGAGAATCCCCTTCGGAGTTCCAGTGTGGGAGCTAATACTATCCATGGTTTTGCTCATTGCCAGCTCACTTTTCATGGTATTCATCGCCTCTAAAATTTATCGCATCGGAATTCTGATGTACGGAAACAAAACTACCATGAAAGAACTTTGGAAATGGATAAAAGAGAGCTAATCTAATATACATTCAAAAATAACAAAAAAGCTGTCCTTTTTCGGACAGCTTTTTATTTTTCACTCATTTCTAATGCACCTTTACACAAGCGTTGTTGTAATTTTTCTGCCAAGTCTATACGGTCAAGTGATTGAATACAAGTAACATCGTATCTTAAAATCTCTTTTATTTTATTGGTTTGTAAATGTCCGATGAAATGATTGGTATGGGAAATCTCTTTTAACGCCGAATATTTTTCTTTGAGTTCCTGTACTTTATTTTCGGCAATCAATGTATGCCCTGCCTGTAAGGCTATTTTTATCCGCTGGGGAGAAACGGTTTTCGTAGCCAGTAATAATTTCACCTCATCGGGGTTTCTATTGCTCTTTAGACACGCATGATTGATTCTTTCTTGTATCGAAGCAATGTTTTGTGAAATTTCCTCATTCATATTTTTATTCTTTTGTGTATTATTACACTCATCTTAACTTTGCAGCTGAATGAATTTCACCCAATCCATAAAATCGTACTACACTATACGAACGCACCGTACTACACTATACGAATGCACCGTACTGCACTATACGATAAACTCATCTCTACTTTTTTCTACCATTGAGGCATTTAGAGATTTCAGTTTCTCTCCCTACGCTCCATTTTATTAAGCATTTGACGAGCTAAATCAGGTGAAGGATATTAAACTTAATGAACTTCGCTCCATCTATAAAATGAATTCTTAATAAAAAACAACAATACGCTCCATTATCTTCATTCCTTAATGGTTATTTCTATTCATTAAGCGAGATAATTTCTGAGTTAACACATTTTAAAACCCATAAACAATCTCAAACTTTTCAAACCAATTCAAACCCTTAGTATTCCATTAATACGCTTCCCCAAGTAAATCCACTACCGAAAGCTGACATCAGTAGGAGATCTCCTCTCTTTAGTTTTCCTTGTTGTATCGCTTCGCATAGGGCAATAGGAATAGAAGCTGCGGTGGTATTTCCGTACTTTTGGATATTGTTAAAGACTTTCTCATCAGGTAGCCCGAATTTTTCTTGAATAAATTTAGAGATTCTTAGGTTAGCCTGATGGGGAATGAAAAGGTCTAAGTCTTCCACTGTTTTACCCGCTGCTTCCAGTGCTTCGTTCATTGATTCAGGGAATCGGGTAACGGCATGTTTAAACACGAAATTACCATTCATATACGGATAAACTTCGGCATAAGTAAGGGCGTTAGGCTCTTTTATCAGTCGGTCACTCCATCCGTATTTTGTTCCAGGAAATTTGGTACAAAGTTCATCTGCATATTTTCCTTCGGAGTGCATATTCACCGCCAAAATATCACCTGCATTTTCATCTTCCGTAGCAGAAAGTACCACGGCACCTGCACCATCACCGAAAATGACAGAAACGCCTCTACCTTCATCAGAAAAATCTAACCCGAAAGAATGAATTTCTGCACCTACCACCAAAATATTTTTGTATAACCCTGATTTAATAAACGCATTGGCAACTCCCAAGCTGTAAATAAATCCTGAACATTGGTTTCTCACATCCAAAGCACCAATGGTATCACACCCTAACATCTCTTGGAGAAGTACTCCACAGCCAGGAAAGAAATAATCTGGAGAAAGGGTAGCGAAGATGATATGGTCTATTTCTTGTGCTGTGATTCCTGCGTTTTTTAATGCCATTTCCGCCGCTTTGTATCCTAAGTATGCGGTAGTTTCTTGGTCATCATTCTTATTTTTTCTATGTCTTCTTTCTATGATACCAGTTCGTTCTCTTATCCATTCATCATTGGTATTCATTACTTTAGACAAATCATCATTGGTAACTCTATTTTCAGGAACATAAAAACCTGCTCCTTTAATGATACTTTTTTTCATCTAATAAAATAGTTTAAATAATTTAACTTGTTATCCAAACGCTCTTTTTAATAAACTCTCTACTTTTGGAGCTCTGCCTCGGAAGGCGATATAGAGTTCCATAGGATCTTGTGTCCCTCCGCTGGAGAGTAGTTTTTTATATTTCTGAGCTGTTTCTGGGTGAAAGATTCCATTTTCTTTAAAATATTGGAAAGCATCCGCATCCAAAACTTCTGCCCATTTGTACGAATAATATCCCGCGGAATACCCTCCTTGGAAGATATGTGAAAAACTTGTACTTATAGCCGTTTCAGGGTTTTTAGGATAAAGATTAGTGCGTTCAGTGATGCTATCTTCAAAGGTTTTTATATCAAAATTACTATCCATAATTTGGGTATGATATGCCATATCTAAAAGCCCAAATCCGAGCTGTCTAAGCGTTTGATAGCCTTCCATAAAGTTCTTAGAAAGAGATAGTTTTTCTATTTTTTCATCGGATAGCACTTCTCCTGTTTGATAATGCTTAGCGAAAGATTTTAGAAATTCAGGCTCATAGCAGTAGTTTTCTAAAAACTGCGATGGCAGTTCCACAAAGTCCCATTTTACAGATGTTCCCGAAAGATTAGGATACTGCGTATCGGCCAAAAGTCCATGTAAGGCATGCCCGAACTCATGAAATAGCGTAGTTACCTCTTGGAAAGTGAGCAAACTCGGCGTATCGGCAGTAGGTTTACTAAAATTGCATACTACGGAAATATGAGGGCGATAGTTTTCACCATTTTTCTTATACTGATTACGATAACTGGTCATCCATGCCCCTGCTCTTTTGCCTTTTCTTGGGTGATAATCTACATAGAGTATGGATTCTTGTCCTGACGAAATGACTTTATACACTCGGACTTCTTCATGGTATTTTTGTACATGGTAAATTTCTTCAAATTGCACATCAAAGAGTCTTCCAGCCAGCTGAAACACCGCGTCTTGTACTTTTTCGAGTTGGAAATACGGTTTCAGTTCTTCATCATTGAGGTCGAACTTCGCTTTTCGGAGTTTTTCAGCATAAAAAGCGTGGTCATATCCTTGCATTTGTGAGATACCATCTGCTTGTGCCAGTGATTTTAATTCCTCAATTTCCTTTTGGGCGTAGGGCGTAGCTTTTTCTAACAGTTCGTTTAAAAAATTCAAAACCATAGCTGAGGACTTTGCCATTCTCTCTTCCAGAACATAATCCGCAAAATGAGCATACCCTAATAATTGTGCTTTTTGCTGACGAAGATGAGTGATTTCTTTAATCAAATTCTGATTGTCATATTCACCATGATCAAAAGACTTTTTACCATTTGCTAGTGCCAACTCTGCTCTCAAAGCTCTATTTTCGGCATAGGTCATCAGCGGAATATAGCTCGGGTATTGTAGCGTAATCACATATCCCTCTAGCCCTCTTTCTTTCGCTTCTTCAGCATACTGGGAGAGGATAGATTCAGGGATTCCTTTAAGTTCATTTTTATCTTGGATATGCTTGTAATACGCATTAGTAGCAGCAAGTACATTCTGCCCGAATTGTAGAGATTTAATAGATAAATCTCTGTTGATTTGTTCTAATTTCTTCTTATCATCATCGCTCAATAAAGCCCCATTTCTTACAAACCCTTTATAAGTTTCATCCAGTAATGTTTGTTGTTCTGTATTGAGTGAGAGTGTATCTTTTTGGTCGAACACTTGTTTAATCCTACCGAAAAGCATCTCGTTTTGAGAGATTTTAGATGAAAATTCAGTAAGTAGAGGGGAAATCTCTTGAGCGATTTGCTGAATTTGGTCATTGGTTTCCGCAGAATTAAGATTGAAAAAAATATGAGATACCACATCCAATTGACTTCCAGAATATGCAAGTGCTTCAATGGTATTTTCAAACGATGGAGCTTCAGTATTATCCGTAATTTGGTGAATTTCTGCTTCCGCTTTTTGAATAAGTTCTCGGAAAGCAGGCAAATAATGCTCTTCTTTAATTTCCTGAAAAGGAGCGGTTTGGTAAGGAGTATTAAAAGGATGTAAAAGTGGATTATTCATGAATATATTTTTTGGAAGACAAAGGTAGAGAAATTAGCCGTAATCTCAAATGAGAACAGACAATGGATTTTAGAGTGAGATAATGAAGCCATCTAGACTTATTTAGATAAAAATATCCATTAAAAAGTAAAAAAACGGAGTACAATGATTTTTTTATTAAAAATAGTCAATGTATTGATAAAAGATATTTAACTATATGATTTTCATTGTTTTTGATACTTTACCAGAGTACTAAAAGCTTTGACAAAGCACCTCAGAATAAAAAAGGTTAATTTTAAATAGATGATGTTTTGGCAAAATATTTGTTTAATCGATAAAAAGAAGTTTAATTAATTAGTAACTCAATTAAAAAATACACAAAATGAAGAAAATGAATAAAAAATCCCTTGATGAAGTCATCTTTCAAGGAAGAAACAAAGACTATGGTGCTTTCGTACTTAGGAGAGATGAGGGTGTTTATCTAGCTAAAGCAGTTTTTTTAGGAGTAGCATCTTTTGTGGCCATTGCCGTTACGCCATTGGTATGGTCGAGACTTCAGGAAAAGCCTGTTCCTACTCAGAATACAGGAGATAAACATGATTTGAAGCCTGTTGATTTCCAAGAAATCATGCTTCCACCTAAAAAAGTAGCACCTGCCGTTCAGGAGGAAAAACCTCAAATAATAGAAGTAGAGAAAAAGAAAACTTTTGATGCTACAGTACCTACACCTACCCGAGGGGCAAAACAAGAGAAACCTGCTGCAAAGGTAAAAGATTATGATGAAGCCATAGCTTCTACCCAAACACAAGTGGGAGTATCTACTACACATTACACTCCTACGATAATTCAAAATACTTCGGGTACGGGAAGTGGAAATACTTTAGTAGGAACTCAAAATATTGTGCAGCCCAAAGTGGATCATAATACCATTATGACTGCCGTAGATAAAGAAGCCGAATTCCCTGGCGGAATCAATCTTTTTAGACAAAATATAGCCAGCTATCTTCAAGAGGAAGATTTGTATGCTGAAGATGGAAAACTGAGCACTGTGATCTCTTTCGTAGTAGAAAGAGATGGTACGATTACCCAGCTCAAAGCGAATGGTAATGACAAAGATTTTAACAAAATAGCATTGGAATCCATTAAAAAAATCAAGAAAAAATGGACACCTGCTGTTTATCAAGGAGAAAAAGTACGCTCTTATTATTCTGTACCTATCGTTTTTATGGTGGAATAGAAAGAGAAAACTCTATAAGGAATAATATGCTGTAGTTTTAGTGGTGATTAACTATCTTAAAGGTTACATATTTTAGCAAAGTGCTTGGGAATAGTTCTAATCCACAGAAAGTTGAGGCAAAATAAAAGTTAAGATGAACTCAATGAATCTATATTAGAGATATAGTTATCCACAAAAGATTTTTTTTGTGGATAATTATTTTTCATCTAATACATTGGTATTCAATAATGAAAATGAAAATGTTTCACGGAGGGTGTTTTTCAGGTTAATTTTTGTGTATTTTTGTCAAGATAATTAAGAACTATGGCGAAAATTATTGGAATAGCAAACCAAAAAGGAGGAGTAGGAAAAACCACTACTGCGGTAAATTTAGCTGCAGCACTGGGCGTGTTAGAGAAAAGAGTTCTCCTGATAGATGCTGACCCTCAAGCGAATGCAACTTCTGGTTTGGGAGTAGAAGAGGTAAAGTATTCTACTTATCATTTGTTAGAGCATAGTGTAGATGCGAATGCTTGTATTCAGCGTTCTTCGTCTCCTCATTTGGATATTATTCCATCGCATATTGATTTGGTGGCGGCAGAAATAGAACTCGTGGATAGAGAAAACCGTGAATATATGCTCAAAAATGCCTTAGCATCTGTGAAGGATAATTATGATTTTATTATCATTGATTGTGCTCCGAGCTTGGGTTTGATTACTGTCAATGCACTTACGGCGTCAGATTCTGTGATTATCCCTATACAATGTGAATATTTCGCTTTAGAGGGATTGGGTAAACTTTTGAATACGATAAAGAATGTTCAGAAAATTCATAATCCTGATTTAGATATTGAAGGATTACTTCTTACTATGTTTGATAGTCGATTGAGGCTTTCTAATCAAGTGGTGGAAGAGGTACATGCACATTTTCCAGAAATGGTTTTTGAAACCATTATTAGCAGAAATGTAAGGCTAAGCGAGGCACCGAGCTTTGGAGAAAGTATTCTTAATTATGATGCCGAAAGTAAAGGGGCTATTCAATATTTACAATTGGCAGACGAAGTGCTTTCTAATAATAAAAAGAAAGCAATATAAATCTTATTTTCTACTACAATGAAAGATAAAAAAAGAGCAATGGGAAGAGGCTTAGGTGCTATATTAAGTGCCGAGTCTAAAGCTTCTGTACATACCGCTAATGATGAAGGAGCGGATAAATTCGTAGGGAATATTGTAGAAGTTCCTATTGAAGATATTTATCCTAATGCCACCCAGCCTAGAACGCATTTTGATGAAAAGGCATTACAAGAATTGGCTCAGTCAATTAAGGAATTAGGCATTATCCAGCCGATTACCTTAAGAAAAGATGGTGAGAAATTTGAAATTATCAGTGGAGAAAGAAGGTTTAGAGCATCTAAAATAGCAGGGCTAAAAACCATACCAGCATATATCCGTTTGGTAGATGATCAGGTGATGCTAGAAATGGCACTGGTGGAAAATATTCAAAGAGAAAATTTAGATGCCATAGAAATAGCACTCACTTATCAGAGATTATTAGAAGAAATAGGACTTACACAGGAAAAACTTAGCCAAAGAGTAGGTAAGGAGCGAAGCACAATTACTAACTCCATCCGATTGCTAAAACTTAATCCCGAAATTCAAGATGCCATCCGAACGGGAAAAATTTCCGCAGGCCATGGCAGGGCTATCTTGAGTATAGAAGATGAAGCAGCTCAGCAAACACTTTTCAAAACGATTATTGACAGAGGGCTTAGTGTAAGACAGGCGGAACAAGAGGCTAATTTACTGAAAAATGGTAAGAAAAAAACGATAGTGGAAAAAGCACCACTTCCTAATCATTTGAAAAAGATTCAAAAAACCCTTGAAGATTCTATTGGTAAAGAGGTAGAAATTAAAGCAACCAAAAAGGGCGACAAGGGGAAAATAATTCTTAATTTCTCTTCATCTGAGGAGCTTGAAAAAATCCTTTCTTTCTTTCAAGATGCGTAGCGTTGGTCTTTTTATTTTCACTATTGTAGGTATTTTTTCTCAAGCACAAAACATTGAGAATGACACGATTATTATAGAAAACAAAACTGAAATTCTGACTACCGAAAAACCAAAAAGAATAGAAGAGGTGGTAGCAGATGTAGAACGGGTGAATGCAATAAAAATTCCTCGGGTGAATACTCCTATTAAAGCGGGGCTTTATTCAGCGGTACTCCCAGGGATGGGGCAGTATTATAATCGTAAATATTGGAAAATCCCTGTAGTATGGGGACTTATTGGTACCTCCGTAGGAATTACTTTGTATCAAGATAAACAGTATCAGCGTTATAGAAACGCTTTTGTTCTTGAGTTAAATGGACAGCCCAACGAGTTTTCATCATTGGGTATCAGCAACTTGAAAGAAGCTTTGGGACGCCAACAAGATACTATGAAAAGATACAGAGATTATTGGATAGCGATTACAGGAATTGTTTATATACTTAATATCATTGATGCAGTGGTAGATGCTCATCTTTCGGAAGGCCGAAAAGACCCTGATTTAGCACTTTCACCTACCATGATTTACCAGCCAGAACAAGCTTTTGTAGCTTCGGGGTTACAATTAAAATTTAGATTCTAAAAAAACATCTCACTTTTGGGTGAGATTTTTTTTGCATAAATTGTAATGATAAAAGCAAGAGATTCGAAGTTAGAGATTAGGAGCTATTCGATAAAAGTTTCCTGTCTACTGCTAATTACCTTTTATTATTAATGTTTTATGATTTATGATTTTTTTATGATTTATTGGGAGATTGATTTTGTTTAAATTTTTGTAAATTTGCATATTAACGTGATTGTATCCTTAATGGAGGAATCAAGAAAGTAAAAGATTGTATGTCAAATCAAAAAATTCTTTACATTACTACTGAAATGTTTCCTTATCAGGAAGATTGTGCTATGGCAAACTTGGTCAATAAGATGGCATTAAAAGCACATTCTGAAGGAAATGATGTTCGTGTATTCATGCCTAAATTCGGAACCATAAGCGAAAGAAAATTTCAGCTGCATGAGGTAATTAGGCTTTCTGGAATGAATGTGATTATCAATGATTTAGATCAGCCGCTGATTATTAAAGTTGCATCGCTTCCTGGCGAGAGGTTACAGGTGTACTTCATTGATAATGAAGAATATTTTAAAAGAAAATCTATTTATACAGATGAAGAAGGAAAACCTTTTGAAGATTTAGGGGAAAGAGCTATTTTCTTCGCAAGAGGGGTGATAGAAACCATTAAAAAGCTAAACTGGGTGCCTGATGTGATTCATCTTAACGGATGGATGTCTGCTTTCGTTCCTTTGTATTTAAGAGATTATTATAAAAATGATAGCTATTTTAAAGACTCTAAAGTGGTTTTATCATTGTTTAATGAAACGGTATTGCCTTTAGAGAAAGATGTAATGGAAAAATTGAATTTTGACAAGATTCAAAACCTTCATTTTTCTGAAAATTCTACTACACAGGATGTGGTTTTTTCCATTGTCAATGATGTAGATGCTCTAGTGAAAGGAGATGAATTCTTAGATGATGAAATAGAGGTAGTGTATAAAAATGCTAACTCTGAAACCTACGATTATTTAGATGAAAATAATATTTTCCAAGCCTATGAGCCTGGAAATAAATAATAAAATCAATCTTCTATGCTAAAAAAAATCATGCCTAAAGCATTGGTATTGCTTTCGGGATTAGTAGTACTGAGCTGTGAGCCAGAAGTAGATCGGCTTGGGGAGCAATTTTTTCCTAAAACAGATGTTGAAGAAGCTCATTACGATATTGTCGGGTATAATATTAACAATAAAGATACACTGAGAGCCGATAATTTAGAGCTGGGGAACCTTATGCTAGGTGCCTTTAGAGAGCAGGTGTTTGGAACGCAAAAAGCAGCTTTCGTTTCTCAGGTTCGTTTAGAAAATTATGCACCGGATTTTGGAGAAAATCCGGTGGTAGATTCAGCAGTATTGGTGCTTAAACCGCTGTATGATGTTCGTAAGCCTGATGAATATGAAGATGGGGACTATGTTTTTCCTGATGGAGATGTGGCTGCAAAGAAAAAGGTAATTTCATATCCAGTACATAAATACGGTAAGGAAACTCTACCCAATGGAGAATTTACCATTAATGTTCAAGAAGTTACAGATTATTTAGGAATGGTCTCTTCTCCTAAATTTTCTAATAAGGTGGTTGGGCTAAACTCTACTCTTATTGGTACTAAGAAGTTTAAAGGAACCGTAAATGAAGTTAATATTACCAAAGATGAGGATAATTCTACACTCTATTCTCATGATGCTTCTTTGAGAATTCCTTTGGATAAGGCGTTTATCCAATCAAAAATCATTGACAAAGAAGGTACTTCAGTACTTGCAGATGCAGCGAGTTTTATCCGTCATTTTAGAGGGGTAAGAGTTTCTGTAGAGGAAAATGATGGTTATCTGATGAGTCTAGATTATAGTGCCATGCACATCATGGTTTATTATAAAAATGATAAAACGGAAAACGGAACTACTACTCGTGTAAGACAGAATTTTAAGATGTCTTTAGGGGCTGGGAATGTGCGTTTTGGTCAGTATGAATATGATAGAGCGGGTTCAGCCGTGGCTACAGCAATGTCTAATATCAATACCGTTTATGGAGATAATCAGCTTTATCTTCAAGGAATGGGAGGACCTAGCGTAGGACTTAGAGTTCCAGCATCAGCCATTAGTGATTTAAAACAGAAATTCCAAAATGACAAAGTAGGGATTATGGGGGCAAAAATAAGATTGTACCTAGATGACTCTTGGGAGAATGATTATGAATTGCCAACTCGTTTTGTTTTCTATCAGAAGGATAAAAATGACTTTATTCCTGATATGAAGGTTTTCTCTTCCATTGAAGATTTTTCGATCTTTGCATTTCAAAATAAAACTCCGAAATATTATGATATCGTAGTAACGGAGACATTAAAGAGAATCGTGGAAAAAGAAGCAAAGAATCAAGATTTTATTCTTGAAATAGGAAACTGGAGAGTAAATACTCAAATAGGTCAATTGTATGGCTTTCAGTATGATACTAGAGCATACACACCTCACCGAATGGTTTTTACGGGTACTCAGCCAGGAAATGATAAAAAAGTTCAACTTATAGTAACTTACGCTAAAAACTAAATACATTATATAAAATATGTGCGGAATTGTAGGATATACAGGTTTTAGAGATGCTTATGATATTGTTATCAATGGGCTTAGAAGATTAGAATATAGAGGATATGACAGTGCGGGAATAGTTACTGCTGAGAATAATGGTCATTTTAATGTGGTAAAAACCAAAGGGAAAGTAGATGATTTGGTAGGTATTTCCGAAAATATGAAGGGAAGAGCTTCTTTCGGAATAGGACATACTAGGTGGGCTACACATGGCGTGCCTAGTGATACTAATTCACACCCTCATGTTTCTAATAATGGGAAAATAGCTTTGGTACATAATGGAATCATTGAAAATTATGATACCATAAAGACTATGCTCATTTCTAAAGGATATACATTCCAGTCAGAAACAGATACAGAAGTATTGGTCAATCTGATTCAATACATTATGGAAACACAGACGGAAATTGATTTTCCTACTGCTGTTCGTTATGCACTCAATGAAGTGTATGGTGCTTATGCTATTTCTGTAATGCATGAAGACTATCCAGGAATCATGGTAGTAGCTCGTTTGGGTTCTCCTTTGGCAATAGGACTAGGGGAAAAAGAGTATTTTATTGCTTCGGATGCATCACCGTTCGTGGAATTTACTAAAGAGGCTATTTATCTAGAAGAAGGGCATATGGCAACCATTAGCCTAAAAGATGGGGTAGATATTCGTGTCATTGTGGATAATACCAAAGTGGAAGCTCCTATACAAGAATTGAAATTGAGTTTAGAGCAGATAGAAAAAGGAGGATATGAGCATTTTATGCTGAAAGAAATTTTTGAACAGCCTAAATCTATTCAAGATACGCTTAGAGGAAGACTCTTAGTAAATGAAGGAGTTATTAAGATGGCTGGGATATGGGACCACCTTGAAAGATTTAACAATGCAGGAAGAATCATTATCATTGCTTGTGGTACTTCTTGGCATGCAGGCTTGGTAGGAGAATACCTTATTGAAGAGTTTGCAAGAATTCCAGTAGAGGTGGAATATGCTTCGGAATTTAGATACAGAAACCCTATTATTACAGAGAAAGATGTGGTTATTGCTATTTCTCAGTCGGGAGAAACGGCAGATACTTTGGCAGCACTTCGTTTAGCAAAAGAAAAAGGAGCGTTCATCTATGGTATATGCAATGTGGTGGATTCTTCTATAGCTCGTATTACGGATGCAGGTTCTTATACGCATGCAGGACCCGAAATAGGAGTAGCATCTACCAAAGCATTTACTGCTCAGCTTACTATACTTTCTTTAATAGCATTAAAATTAGGAAAGCATAATGGTAAACTAGGTAATGCCGAATTTACTCAGCTCGCAGCAGAATTAGATGCAATTCCTAAAAAGATAGAAGAAGTACTTAAAAACAGTCACAATATCTGTAAAGAAATTGCTAAGCAGTATGTAGATGCTACCAATTTCTTATACTTAGGTAGAGGGTATAATTATCCTTCGGCTCTAGAAGGAGCTTTGAAGCTCAAAGAAATTTCCTATATTCATGCAGAAGGATATCCAGCAGCAGAGATGAAGCATGGACCTATAGCATTGATAGATGAAAATATGCCTATCGTAATTGTAGCTCCTAAGAGAGGACACTATGATAAGATAGTGAGCAATGTACAAGAGATTAAAGCGAGAAAAGGACAAATCATAGCTATTGTAAACCCAGGAGATGAACAGGTAAGTAGCATAGCAGATCATGTTATTGAAATTCCAGATACTTCCGAGTGTTTCTCTCCTATAGTAGCCGCTATTCCTATGCAAATATTGGCATATTATATAGCAGTATTCAGAGGAGCAAATGTAGATCAGCCGAGGAATTTGGCAAAATCAGTAACAGTGGAGTAAGGCTCAAAATATAAACGGAGTATTAAAAAATGTTAATGATTTTTTAATACTCCGTTTTACAATGTATATATTGATTAATATTTTGTAAATCAATAATATAAAATAGTATTAGTGGATTGTAAGTAAAAAAAATAAAACAATTATTTTTAGAAGTATTTATTTTTTTTAGAAAAATCTATTAATACATATCAGAAAAAATTATATATTTACAGCTAAATAAGAAAAATTAACATGAAAAGGATATTTCACATTGTAGCAGGAGCATCATTAGTTGCTGTTGTTTCATGCTCAGGTGGTGGCAGAGGATCCGCTGGTAAACCTGGTGTGAGAGGGGAACTTATCCCTCGAGAAAAATCAAAAAGTTTCGTGGCCGAAAGACCGTATGGAATGGTATCCATTCCGGGAGGATCTTTTGTAGTAGGACTTGCTGACCAAGATTTATCAGATACTCCAGAAAAAGCAAATTTAAAAACGGTTACCGTTTCTTCTTTCTTTATGGATGAAGCGGAAACTACTAATGGTGAATACCGAGAGTTTATTAAATATGTAAGAGACTCCATCGCAAGAACTTTATTAGCAGAAGCTGCTGGTGAAGGTGGTGAAGAAGCAGGAAATGGACAAAGTATAGGAGACTATGCATATCTGATTCGTGAAGAAGATGAAGAGCTAAGCCCTTACCAAGAGTGGCTAGAATCTCAAGGAGGGAGAGGAGATGACTCTGGCTACGATCCTAATAAAAAACTGAACTGGAGAGTACCACTTCATTGGAATACCAATAATTACCCAGATGTAGAATATGCAGAGGTAATAGAGTCTATGTACATTCCTGTGGCTCAAAGATACAGAGGAGAAAGAATGATAGATGCTTCTAAATTGAAGTATTCTTATGTATGGGAAGATCATAATACGGCAGTTCAAGAAAATTCTCGTTACGGAGGCTTCCTAAAAAGAGAAAGTTTGGCCATCTATCCAGATACTACGGTTTGGGTGAAAGATTTTAAATATACTTATAACGAACCATTGTTTGAACAATACTTCTGGCACAAAGCATACAAAGATTATCCTGTGGTAGGTGTAACTTGGGATCAAGCCAGAGCGTACTGTGATTTCAGAACGAAACTTAAATCGGACTATAATGAAAGTCTAAAGAAAAAGAAACAAAGACCAATGCGTTTTAGACTTCCTACCGAAGTAGAATGGGAGTATGCAGCAAAAGGTGGAAGACAAAATGCAAGCTATCCATGGGGAGGTCCTTATTTAGTGGACGATAGAGGATGCTATTTGGCTAACTTTAAGCCGAAAAGAGGAAACTATGTAGAAGATGAGAAAACAGGAACCTATACATTCACCGCACCAGTGAAAAAATTCCGTAAGAATGATTATGGACTTTTTGATATGGCAGGAAATGTAGCAGAATGGACTGATTCACAATATGATAATTCTTCATATCAGTTTACTAACTCATTGAATCCTACTACTAAAAGAAACAATGATACGCGTAAATCTGTGAGAGGTGGCTCATGGAAAGACATAGGCTATATGCTTATGACTGGAACTCGTGATTGGGAAAGAAAAGACTCTGCAAGAAGCTATATCGGTTTCAGAACAGTACAGGATATCCCTGAGGGAGCAGTAAAGTCTCGTAGAAGATAGATAAAAAACAAATACACTATTTCATAACAATTAAAACTCAAAACTATGTTCAAAACAAAAGAAGCTTGGATGAACTTTTTTTACTCCATGGGTGCTGCAGTAGTAATCTTAGGAGCATGGCTTAAAATTACACATATTAACTTGGGACCAATTACAGGTAATGCGGCATTAACCATTGGACTAGTAACAGAAGCTATTATTTTTATCATATTTGCTTTTGACCCTCCGAAATCCGAAGAATCTTACGCATGGGAAAATGTATATCCAGAACTTTTAGATAAAGATGCTACTCCTAATCCTGCACACTCTACATTGGGGGCAAGAAGTAGTAACAATACTTTGGTAGCAGAAATGAGAGATGGACTTTCAGAAAAACTAGATAAAATGCTGGAAGAAGCCAAGCTAGATGTAAGCCTTTTCGAAAGATTGCGTACAGGAATAGAAAAGTTCTCTGGTTCTGTAGATCAAATTAATCAAACGGTAGATGTATCTGCTTCTACACATAAATACAATGAGCAGCTGAACCGTGCAGCACAGCATATGGAAGGAATGAACCAGCTGTATGCACTTCAGTTAGAATACGGTCAAAAACAGGCGGAGTACAACCAAAAATATGTGGCTGACCTTGAAAAATCTGCAGCTCAATCTGAAAAATTCAATGAAGAATTGGCGGGGCTTACCCACAATCTTAATAATTTGAATAGAGTGTACGGTGGTATGCTTTCAGCAATGAAATCATAAATAGTCCTTGTTTCATTAATAAAATTGTAAAAATATGGCACAAGGAAAACAGACACCGCGTCAGAAGATGATTAACCTCATGTATTTGGTTTTCATCGCGATGATGGCACTCAATATTGATGCAGAGATTATCCGCTCTTATTATGAATCTACCAAATCTCTTAATGAAACTCGTCTATTGACAGAGGAAAAAAACACAGGGATTTTTGAAGAAACATTAAAAGCGAAAGCAGAAACAGTACCCGATACTTATGCTGAACCTTATGAGCAGTATAAAGTATTGAAAAATAAGATAGATGCTTTGGTAGGATATGTGGAAAATATTAAAACTACTCTAAAAAAAGAGTCTGAGTTTTCTGAAAAAACTGAAGATGGAAAACCGATAGATCTTTCTGAAAGTTTTTCTCAGCTGAATAATAATGAAATTCCTACAAGATATTTCTTTGCAAAGGGAGAAGAGGGGAAACCTACTGATAATGCTAAGAAAATGATGGCAATGATGGATGATGTAAGAAATTATATCAACAAAACTTTTGCTAATAACGGTAATCTAAAATCTTTGGTGGATAGAGCGAATAAATCACTCATCACAGAGTATAAACAGAAAAATCCTATTGAAGATAAGTCTTGGTTACAGAATAAATTTTACCATCAGTCATTAATCGCTACGCTTTCTAATCTTGAAATCATCCAGAATGATGCTAGAAATGTACAGTCAGATGCATTGGCATTAATGCTTAGAGAAAAAGTAGATGCTACCATTAAGTTTAATAATTATGACGCTGTGGTAAAAGCCCCAGTAGATGTGGTGCAAGGTACTAAGGCAGAAGCTACTGTATATCTGGCATCTTACTCTAATAGTGATAAAATCAAAATTTCAGGAGTAAGCCAAACTGAAAATGGTAAAGGAATCATTGGATTGAATACAAGCGGATTGGGAACCAAAACACTTAGTGGTACCATTACGGTAAGTATGGCAGACGGAAAACCATTAGAAATTCCATACACGCATACTTATAATGTAATTGCAGGACAGAAAGAAGTACAATACGAAACAGGAGCAGTGGTAACTGCAGATAAGATGAATGTAATGTATCGTGGATTAGAAAACCCAATTTCGGGAGCTATCCTTGGAGTGGACAATTCTAGACTTTCATTAACTGCACAGGGAGCGAAGGTGAAAAGTACTGGACCAGGAAAATGGACGGTAGTTCCAGGAACTGGAAATTTAGTGAAAGTAACCATTTCAGGAACAGGACCAAGAGGAACAACGAGCAAAACTTTTGATTTTAGAATCAAAAATGTACCTCCACCAAATGGACAGATTCGTGGTAAAAATGTACTTAGTATGCCAGCATCTTCTATTGCAAATCAAATCGTAGCAGTAGCACTTCCAGATTTTGACTTCCCAGTTTCATTTAATGTAACCAGTTTCTTGCTGAAAGTTCCAGGAAGAGCTGCGATACCGGTAACCGGAAATTCACTGGAATCTGTAAGAGGTGCAGTAAGCAATCTAAGATCTGGAGATGTAGTATCCATCTATGCGATTAAATATACCGCTCAAGGTATTCCTGTAGCACCTGGTCGTGAGGCTTCAAGTATTCAAATTAATGTTCAATAATAATTAGGAATAAGAATTATGAAAAAATATGTAAGTACCCTAATGGTTTTTGTAGCAGGATGGGCTTTCTCTCAATCTATTCTCAATGCGAAATCTCCAGAAGAGTTTAGAAAACAAAGAGAAGAAAACTCTAAAGCTAAAGCAGATGGAAAATCAAATAGGATTACTCCATTGTCTTACGGCTATATAGATGAGAAGGATATTTTCAAAAGTGTATATGTATGGGAGGTAATAGATTTGAATGATAAAATTAATCAGCCTTTCTATTACAACATGGAAAATAGCTTTTCTAGGCAAAATAAATCATTGTATAATGTACTTTTAGATGCCGCACTTAGCGGAGAAATAAAAGAGGTATATGATGATGAAGATTTTACTATGAAGCTTTCCCCAGAGGGTATCCGTCAGCGTTTGGTGTACGAAAGATTAGATGATGCAGCATTGGATATCTTGGAATCTGGGAGACAATTGACTCCAGAGGAAGTGCGTCAGTACACTGATATCAGCGAAACTAAAACGGATAAGGTGAAGATGATTAAAATCTTCGGAATGTGGTTCATAGATACCAGAGATGGACAGATGAAATACAGACCACTTGGTATTGCTGCAATGGGACCAGACCCTACAATTCAAGGAAGAGTAGGTCCTGACGGACAACCATTGGCTGGGGCAAATGAACTTATTGACCTTTTCTGGATTTATTATCCAAGTGCGAGGGAAGTGCTTGCCAATAATATGATTTACAATGGTAAAAATGCTTCCGCAGATATTAGTTTTGATGATGTAATCAATGCAAGGAGGTTTTCTTCCGTTATTTATAAATCATCTATCGGTGTGGGAGATGGTAAAATAGAGGATTATGTGCCGAGAAATGCAGAAGAGCAAATAGAGGAAAGTAACAGAATCCGTGAAGCTATTCTCGCTATGGAAAATGAAATGTGGAATTATTAACATCTTATAATAAACCACTTATCTAAGAGAATATACCATTCAATAATAAAAACAGTACAAATTCTAATATTTGTACTGTTTTTATGTTTTTTAGAGGGGATAAATAATTGAGAAGTTAGAGATTTGTTTTCTTATACGATGTACAAAGTAAAAAGTATAATGATTCAGGGATTTGAAAAAGTGATAAATTAGAAATGGTGGAGAGACGATTTCCTGTCCTAGAAAAAACAATATTAGACACCGGATGTTGGAAATTAGAAACAGTCCCAACAAGTAATTCGCTAACAGCCAATAGATTCCTATGGTAAAACTAAATTATCTCCTTTTTTGTATCCAAATGGTATAATCGGGAAATAATTTTTGAAGTCTTCTCCTTTCTTTGGGATTGGTGAGCATCAGCGTGGTGCTAAGGAAATTTGCAATGACAGCATCTTTGCCTTTTACCGAAACACTACTGACTTCCGTGGAGGGCATTCCCGTTTTGGGGTGAATGATATGTCCATACTTTTTATTTCCGATAAGTGCGAATTTTTCATAATCTCCACTGGTTACTATGGCTTCATTTTTAAGATGGATTTTTTTGTATTTTCTTTTTCTATAAGGACGGAAAATACCCACTGTCCATGCTTTTTTCTTTGGTGGATTTCCTATTGCCATGATATCGCCACTGCCATTTACTAAAGCACTTTCTATTCCGAAACGCCCTAATACTTCCATGGCTTTTTGTACCGAATACGCCTTTCCAATAGACCCAAAGCTTATTCTTGTTTTAGGATGCGTGAGAAATACGGTTTTATTGGATTTGTTGAGTTGTAAATATTGACTTCCTACTCCTTCTAAGGCTTTTTTGATTTGAGTATCAGTAGGGATTTGAGACATGGAGCCATCGTACTTCCATATCCTTTCCATTCCGGCGTAAGTAATATCAAAAATTCCTTCCGAAGTTTCACTATATTTTTTAGCTATTACCAAAAGATGAAACAGTTCATCATTAACTGCGATGGCTTTTTTTCCAGCGTACCGATTGATTTCGGATACGGGAGTATTGGGTTGCCACTCTGAAATGAGATTTTCTATCCGAATGATTTCTTTGATGGATTCATGTATGGCCATTTTTCCATAATTCTCATCTTCATGATACACTACTATATGAAACGGAGACCCCATCAAAATAGTGTCCACGTTGACTTTCTTCTGCCCGAAAATGGTATGGAAGCACATTAGAGAAAAGAGGAATATCCCCCTATTCCCCAAAACAGAAATAGAAAATGTTCTTTTCATGATAATGATTTGGGTATTGAATTTAATAACAATCGGCTTTCAATACTTTCCTAAGATATAAATCTTCTATAGTGATAGTGCTTTTTTGTTTTTTTAATTCATTAGAAATAAGTGTTTCTACTTCATTTTTTAGTTCTAACGCTCCACAAATCATCACGGGATACCCCTTGCAGAGGTGGGAGATAATGGACGCTATATCTTTTTCAATGAAGGCGGTGATTCTTTGCTGTTGCTCATCTCGTGAGTAGGTCCAGTAGAGTGAAGAAAGAAGCCCGTCTTTTTGTTGATTTACCAGTCTTTGGCGTAGTTTTTCCGTGCTTTCTTCTTTAAATCGGAAACCAGCATACAGCGTAATAGGTATTTTTTGGAGATTATGTGCAATCATTCCAATGAATGGAGCGATGCCAGTACCATTGCAAATCATAATGGTAGGCACATTTTCAAAATGAAATGTATCATTTTTTTCTATGGCTACTGATAATGTTGCTCCTTGAGATAATGATTTGAAATATTCAGAACATAAACCATTTGGAATGTATTTGGTTACTAAGTCAATGGTATTTTTATTCTCGGATTGGCTGATGGAATAATATCTAAATAGCTCTGAGTTTGGGAGCTGTACTCTCAATAAATCACCGCTTTTAAATTTCTTGTCCGTTTGTATATTTAGCATCGTGTATCCATTTCGTTCAGAAATATCGGTTTTACCTATGAGTTTTGCATCATGGTATTGAATTTCTATTTCTTCTTTTGTATTAGAAATCACCGCAAGGTCTAAATGTCTTCTGATTTTTTCTTCAGCCGCTTGGATTTCCGCTGTATTTTTATCATTGATGGCATCAAAAAATACAATTTCTCCTTTATTCTGAATTTGGCTAAAAATAGTTTTTGCAAAAGCATTATAATGTTCGTAATCCTTAGAACCAAAACCTATGATACCTATTTTTACAGCTTTATTCGGTGCCTGTTGTTCTAACTTTTGTAAAAAAGAATCGGCACTGCTCGGAGCTTCTCCATTACCGTAAGTAGAAGTGAGTAGGAGTATTTTTTCAGCATTGGGGAAGACTGTCCATTCATTGAGCGTTCCCAGAAATACTTTATTTCCTTGTTGGTGGATTTGTTCAGCATACTGGTAGGCGATTTCCCTTGTGCTACCGTTTTCAGAGCCGTAGAGAAGGATGACTTTTGCCTCTTGAGAAGTAGAGAAGCGTTTTGTAGTAGGTTTTCTTTTCTGTGCAAAAAGCATAAACCCTGTGATGATAAATCCTGGAATACTCAGTGCAGCAAGGGAAATGACCCACGCCCAAATATTGCTTGATTTTCCTGTATGCAAATTAAAAGAAAGCGTTTTCCACTGCGTAGCTGGGGTATTCACTTCTTGGCTTACTACTGCTCCAGAATGGTAGTCTAATTCGTACTTTCCTTCGGTAGTTTCTATTCTATAATTTTCAGATTCATCAAAAGGTAAATCAAAAGATACTAACTGATTTACAGTGGTTTTTTGCAGGAAGTCAAAATCTTTTACGCTTTTGTTTTTTGTTTTTTCAATGGTAAGTTTTTGCTCTGATGCAGGGGTTTCTTGGAGGATATTGAATCGGAAGAAAAAAAGCACAGCCCCCGTAATTCCTATGATGAAGAGCGGAATGAAAACCAATCGAGATACGGAATGATGGAAAGTCATAGGGAAAGAGCCATAGTTCCACTTGGTAAAGAGATGTTTTTTCTTTGGAATGATTCTTAGCATGTAGAAAAAACCTGTAATCATCTCGATTACAAATAGTAGAGTAAGTATTCCTACCAGCATCCTACCCTGATTGTCTAGAAATAAGGAACGATGGAGGACTGTAATCCACTCTATAAATTTATTTTTTTCTATTTTTCCCTCGGTGATTTTTCCTGTCTGTGGGTTAATAATTCCCTTTATTTCGTCATAATCTTCATTATACGCCTGAATTTCCAACTGATGTTCTCCATTTTTCTTTATGGAAATTATTTCAGCATAGTTTTCTTGTGCCTTTTCAATTACCGTACTGATAGGGAAATCCTGAAATTTATCCGAAGGTTTCAATGCCTCGTGTACACCTAAAATAGCGCCTGTAATAGACGCTATAAATAAGTAAATAAAAATGATAACAGCCACAGCAAGGTGGCTGTATCTCCATATTTTCTTTGTCATTAAATACTATTTATTTTTACAAAACGGATGTATCCTTTGCCATCTACTTTTTCTTCAATAGTAGCTTTATCCAAAGGAATCTCTAATTCAGAAGCCACATATTCTCCATGTTCCACTGCACTTTCAAAACGGATTTTATTCCCCTTATTCATCAGGCTTTCATCTATTTGAATGGTGAATATATTTCTTTTTCCACCTGAAACGGAAGCTCCTGTAATGGCATCTAGTTTTTCTGCTTTTTTATTTTGTGCATTATGCCATGTTTTGAGGCTATCATACCATCTTTCGTCATCACCCATCACTTGTAAGGTTTTTACAAATTGTCCTTTACCATTTACAATGTAGGCCGCAATGTAAGCCCCTTGTCCTGGGTAATTTTTCATTTGTACTAAGCATTTGTATTTATTCTGTCCGAAGGCAATACTTGCCATTAACAATGCACCAACTGCGAAAATTTTCTTGATATTCATTATAATTATTTTAAAAAGCTAAGATTGATATTTTTAGATTGTAAAATTTCATTTTCAGAAGCCAGAGCATGAGCAGTTTCTCCAAATTCATTTTCTATTTGGGTATTGGCTCCTGCTTCTATGAGTAGTTTCATAATATTTTCAGAGGTGGCTACCATTGCATTATTCATCAGTGCGGTATTGCCTTGGCTATTTTGGGCATTGACCTCTTGAGAGAATTGCAAGGCTATTTTCATCAGCTCTATATTGTCCGTTTCTGCTATCAAATGAAGAAGTGTATTTTCATTTGCATTTTTTGTTCCAAATTGGAAATGATTCTTTTTCAGGAGAGTTAGTTTTTGTGAGATATGCTGTACACTTTCTTTTCTTCTTGGAGAATAACTTTGTGTAATATAGTACAATAATCCATTTCCTTTATTGTCTTTTACATCGGTTTTCGCTCCGTTTAGGATGAGGTACTCCATCATTTCTGGGGTAGAATATTGGGCGGCCATCATCAGTGGGGTTTGAGCGAGGTTATTTCCCGTATTGATGAGGTTTTTATTCCTTTCGGATTTAAGTAATGCCGTGATATTTTTTAAATTTTTGCTTTTAGCTGCCGAAAGAAATGGAGAAGCTCCTTCAGTGTCTATCTTTCCTGTATTTATTTTTTTGCTCAGTAGAAAAGCTACTTGTTCTTCACTATTGTCTTTTCCTGCAAGGTAGTGGAGTGCATTTTTACCCTCTTTATCCGTAGTATCAGGGTTAATTTTTAATGTTTCTATCAGATAAGTAAAAATAGGGAGACTATTGGTGGCTCTTATTCCCATAGCAGCCATGATCAGAGCTTGGTCTGTATAGGGATAGCCTTTTTTTACCATTGCCTCTACGGTTTTTACATTTCCTGCTCTGGTAGCATAATCCACAATGGTTCTTCCGAACTTATCTTTGTCTTTTACGCTAAGTCCTTTAGAAATGAGATACTCCGTGGTTTCTAGTTTTTCATTATCCCTTGCAGCGGCTATCATCAAGGCATTTGCACCATTGTTATCTAATTTTTTTACAGGATAACCTGCGTTAAAATATTTTTCAAAAGTAGCTTTGGTCATTCCTCCAAGTGCTCCAAAATCAAAGGGCGTCCTTCCACCTGTATCTTTTGCGTAGAGGTCAGAGCCTGCTTTGATGAGGTATTCTACCAGTTCGGTACGGTTTCTAAATGATGCCCAGTGAAGATAAATTCTACCATCATGAGTTACTTTATTCACCGCGTTCCCGTCTTGAGACAGGAGATAAATAATAGTTTCATAAGGTGCATCATTATTGATGGCAAGGGTTACAGGGTCAAATAGCCCATCATTAAATTCAGAAGGTGAATGTCCTGCAGATATATCTGCTTTGATTGTTTCTACCGTAGGCTTTGCTTTCCAGTAATTTTGATTCAGAAATTTATTTTGCCCTAATAAAAAGGCATTGACGAATAGTCCACTGAGTATGAAAATTCTTTTCATAGATTATACTTTATTTTTTATTGAAACAGCGATTTTGCTTTGGCTGAAAATCTATTTTTTAGATTAAATTTAAATAATGGGGCAAATGTACTTTTTTTTATTTAATCGGCAATGGTTAATTATAATAATTCTAAATAACATGCATTCATTTAGATGAATTTAACTTTGTACAGTTTATATTATCAAAGATAATGCAACTGGAATGAATTCGTTTTTTGATTGTCAAAGAAATCATAAAAGTAGCATCATTATAAAAACAAATTAAGAATGAGAAAACATTTGGTGTTATTAGCTACTGTGGTAAGCACATTCGCTATTGCTCAAACGGGAAAAATAACTATTTCTATATATGATGATTTTTCTAAACAGCCACTTGCTGCAAAAGTACAAGTACTGAACTCCGAAAAGGAAGTGATGGGAGTAGGAAGTGTGGAAATAGATGGCTTAGAGGCAGGAGATTATTCATTTATCATTTCGGCAGAGGGATATGAAGTAGGCACACTGAATGATATTTCTGTGTTACCTGAGCAGAATATCTTGCATTCCATTGGGCTTAAGAAAAATAATACCAGAGCCATAGGAGAAGTAGTCATTTCCAGAAAAGTATATAAAACTACTCCTGAAAGTCCTGTCTCTCTTAGAAATATTTCTAGTGAAGAGGTGCAGAAAAATCCAGGTTCTAATCGTGATGTTTCCAAAGCAATGCTTTCTCTGCCAGGTGTAGGAACTACGGCAACTTTTAGAAATGATTTATTCATCCGTGGAGGTGCCTCATCAGAGAATACATTTTTTGTAGATGGAATAGAGGTCCCTGTGATTAATCACTTTCAAACCCAAGGAGCAAGTGGTGGGCCAAGAGGTATTCTTACCGTAGATTTTATTAAAGATGTGGATTTTTATAGCGGTGCTTTTCCTGCCAAAAGAAATAGAACACTGTCTTCTCTTTTTGAGTTTAATCTTAAAAATGCCCGAAAAGATAAGATGGGCTATAAAGTGATTTTAGGGCTGGATGATATGCAAATCATGGCAGATGGTCCTTTGTCTAAAGATCAAAGCTGGACAGGACTTTTCTCAGTAAGAAAATCTAATTTACAGCTTCTTTTTAAAGCCATCGGTTTGCCATTTTTGCCTTCGTATTATGATACGAATATTAAGATTGCTAAGAAATACCAAAGCGGAGATGAACTTTATTTCATCGGTATAGGGGCAATAGATGAGTTTACTTTTAACCAAAATGCAAAAAATACGCCTTATAATCTCTCTTTGATAGAAAGACTGCCCGTTACACCCCAATGGAATTATACCATAGGAGCAGGATATAGACACCTTACAGAGAATGGAAACTGGCTCTTTACCATGAGTAGAAATATGCTGGATAATAAAGCAAAAAAATACTACCGAAATAGAGAAACTCCTGAAAATCTTTTGTTAGATTATGATTCGCAAGAGGTGGAAAATAAAATGCGTATAGATAGAAATTTCCGTCTCGGAGATTATCAGATGAGTACAGGGACGAATGTTAATTTCGCCAATTATAGAAATACTTCTTTGGTCAATAGGGTAACTGCTACGGGGGTCTTAAAAGATGAATATCAAACCGATGTAGAATTGGTGGAGTACGGGGCTTACTTTCAGGGGAATACTAAATTGTTAGATGATCAGTTGCAGGTTTCCGTAGGGTTAAGGGTAGATGGGAATTCATATTCACGGATGATGAATAATCCTTTGAAACAGTTTTCACCAAGGCTTTCCTTAAGATACGCACTTTCTCCGAAATGGAGCCTGAACTTTAATGCAGGGCAGTATTTTATGAAACCTGCATATACCGCCATGGGATTCATGCAAAAGGGTGTTTTGGTGAACCAAAATACATTGAAATACATCCAAAATGCTCAAGTGGTAGCAGGGCTAGAGTACAAGGGGAAGAACCAGCTGAGAATTACGGCAGAGACTTATTATAAAAAATATAAAAACTATCCTTTCTCACTTAGAAATGGTGTCTCTATGGCAAATTTAGGCTCTGATTTTGGGGTCATTGGTGCCGAAGCATTGGATAGCCGAGGAGTGGGAGAAACCTATGGAGTGGAGATTTTAGCACAAAAAAGAACGGTAAATAATTTTTATGGTATTGCGGCCTATACTTTTGGCTATTCTAAGTTTAGCGATGCTGTGGGGAATTTATTGCCATCGAGCTGGGATACAAGGCATATCGTATCTTTAACGGCAGGAAAGTATTTAGGTAGAAATTGGAACTTAGGTGCCCGATTTAGAATGCAATCAGGATTTCCACAAACGCCTTATGATATCATGACCAGTGGACTGGTGAATATTTGGAATATCAATAATGCTCCTGTATATGACTACTCTAGACAAAATTCTTTGAGAGGAAACGCCGTGCATCAATTGGATATTCGTGCTGAAAAAAAATGGATATTTTCCAAGTGGCAACTGACAGCTTATATGGACATTGTGAATGTATATGGCTCTAAAAATCCAAGTATATTACCTGTAGTTTCATTAGAACGAGATACACAAGGGAATGGTATTATTGCCAATCCTTCTGCATTACCTTCCCAGCAACGCTATCAGCTGAATATGGATACACCAGATCGTACCACACCTTTGCCTTATTTTGGGATAATTGTGGAATTTTAATTATTCCACAATTTCGGTGTAGTTTTCAATTACCTCTTGGATGAGTTCTTTCATATCCGTAAGGGTATCTATTTCTAAGAATCTTTTTTTGTATGCTTTAAAATGAGGAATCCCACGGAAGTAATTACTATAATGCTGACGCATTTCCAGTAATCCTGTTCTTTCGCCTTTCCATTCGGTGCTCCACTCTGCGTGCTGTTGTACGGCGAGAAGTCGGTCTGCCAATGTAGGTTTAGGGAGGAGAGTTTGGTCTTTGAAAAACTGTTTTATTTCATTAAATATCCATGGATAACCTATGGCAGCTCTTCCTATCATGATGCCATCGCATGCGTATTTTTCACGGTATTCTTGAGCTTTTTGGGGGGAATCTATATCGCCATTCCCGAAAATAGGAATTTCAATATTCGGGTTTTGTTTAATGCGGGAAATATGCTCCCAGTCGGCTTCTCCTTTATACATTTGAGCTCTGGTTCGGGCATGGATGGTGAGTGCTTTGATGCCTGTTTCTTGTAGTCTTTCAGCCACTTCATCTATATTAATAGAGGCAGTATCCCAGCCCAATCTTGTTTTTACGGTTACAGGCAAATCGGTAGAGTTTACCACAGCTTTGGTCAGTCTCACCATCAGGTCAATATCTTTCAGTACGCCTGCACCAGCACCTTTACATACTACTTTTTTTACGGGACATCCGAAGTTAATGTCCACAAGGTCTGGCTGTACGGTATCTACTATTTTTGCAGACATTGCCATAGCCTCTTCATCTCCCCCAAAAATTTGTATGCCGATGGGTCTTTCATAGTCAAAAATGTCTAATTTTTTTCTAGATTTTATTGCATCTCTGATGAGTCCTTCTGAAGAGATAAATTCAGAATACATAAGGTCTGCACCGTGCATTTTACATAATTTTCTGAATGGAGGATCGCTCACATCTTCCATCGGAGCGAGGAGAAGTGGAAACTCTGGAAGTGAGATATTACCTATTTTTACCATGTTGCAAAAATACGATATTATCTCTTGTGATGAAATTCGTAAATTTGCAAATTCTTAGATGATTTAAAATGACCAAAACTGCTGCTTATCATACACTCGGTTGTAAACTTAATTTTGCGGAAACATCTACCATAGCTCGTACGCTGACAGAAGCGGGGTATGAAAAGGTGAGCTTTGATGAAAAGGCTACCGTATATGTGATTAATACCTGCTCTGTAACGGATAATGCAGATAAGGAATGTAAATTTCATATTAAACGGGCCATGAAAGCCAATCCAGATGGTTTGGTGGTTATCGTGGGATGCTATGCCCAGCTAAAGCCCGAGGAGATTTCTAAGATAGAGGGAGTGGATTTAGTTTTAGGAGCAAAGGAGAAATTTAATATTTTGTCTTACCTAGATGATTTGCGTAAATCTGAAAATCAAGGAACGGTTCATTCTTGTGAAATAGAAGAGACAGATTTTTTCATTGGTTCTTATTCTATTGGGGATAGAACGAGGGCTTTTCTGAAAGTTCAAGATGGTTGTGATTATAAATGTACCTATTGTACCATTCCTTTGGCAAGAGGGATATCTCGTTCGGATACCATTGAAAATATTGTGAAAAATGCGAAAGAAATTGCTCAGAAAGACATTAAAGAAATCGTGCTTACAGGAGTAAATATTGGGGATTATGGTAAGGGAGAGTTTGGTAATAAAAAACATGAACACACTTTTCTTGATTTAATCAAGGAATTAGATAAAGTAGAAGGTATAGAGCGAATTAGGATTTCTTCCATTGAGCCTAATCTTCTAAAGGATGAAAGTATAGAGTTGGTATCGAGGAGTCATCGCTTTGTGCCTCATTTTCATATTCCATTGCAGTCTGGGAGTGATGATTTGCTCAAAAAAATGAAACGCCGTTATCTCACAAAATTATATACGGATAGAGTAATGAAAATTCGTGAAGTGATGCCCGATGCTGCTATTGGGGTAGATGTCATTGTGGGGTTCCCAGGAGAGACGGAAGAAAAATTTTTAGAAACTTACCATTTTTTGAATGATTTGCCTATCTCTTATCTTCATGTGTTTACTTATTCTGAAAGAGAAAATACAGAAGCGGTAAAGATGGACGGTGTAGTGCCTGTGCCCGAGAGAAAGAAAAGAAATAAAATGCTGAGAATTTTGTCCGAAAAAAAGAAAATGGCATTCTATGAAAAACAGCTGGGCAAATCTCTGCCTATTCTTTGGGAACATGAGAATAAAGATGGGAAAATGTACGGATTTACAGAGAATTATGTGAGAGTGCAGAAACCTTTTGATAGTAATTCGGTGAATAAAGTAGAAGTATTGAAACTGAATAGAATAGAAGAAGATGGCAGTGTGTCTGTTCATGCAGATTTTGACCTTTTTTTAGAAAAAATATAAATTAATATTAGAACTCATCTTGACTTTTTATTTTACTCAATTCTCACTATTTCAAAGCAGTTCGCCAAAGTTTAAAACATCGATAAAGTATCAAAAAATAATGAAATTCATTGGGCTAAACATTTCTCATAATCCCATTTATAGATTTTTAATAAAAAGATTATTATACTTAATTTTCTTTACTTGTTAATGATTATTGTTATCAAATAAGTCGAGATAGCTTCTTAGTAACAATTTTATAATCAATTATTCGTAACATTATGAGGAAACAATTTCTTGTACTGGGTCCCATTGTTATTGCTTTTACTTTGGCAATAGCATGGCTTATCAAGGCGCATTATTGGATACCGATATTGCTCACTTGTGTTTATATTTTGGGACTGTATAATGCTTTTCAGGCCAAGCATGCCATACTGAGGAATTTCCCAGTTTTAGGCTATTTTCGTTATTTCTTTGAGAGTATTTCTCCAGAAATTCAGCAGTATTTTATAGAAAGAGAAACCGATGGAAAGCCTTTCCCTAGGCATCAGCGTTCTGCAGCGTACAGAAGAGCGAAAAACATTAGCGATACGGTAGCGTTTGGTACTCAGCTGGACATTAACCATAGAAAATATGAAGGGATAAAACATTCTATCTATCCTAAAATTCCTAAAAAAGAATTACCGAGAATCATGGTAGGAAATGAGCAATGCTCAAAGCCTTATAGTGCATCATTGTTTAATATTTCTGCTATGAGTTTTGGTTCTTTGAGTGATCGGGCACAGATTTCACTAAACAGAGGGGCTAAAAAAGGGAATTTTTACCATAACACGGGGGAAGGAGGTATTTCTCCGTATCACCTTAATGGAGGAGATTTATGTTGGCAAATTGGTACCGGCTACTTTGGTTGTAGAGATGATGAAGGTAATTTTGCCCCTAAAACTTTCGCGGAAAATGCCCAAAAAGAAAGCGTAAAAATGATTGAGATAAAAATATCTCAGGGAGCTAAACCAGGGCATGGAGGAGTACTTCCAGGACAGAAAAATACGCCAGAAATTGCTAAAATAAGACATGTACAACCAGGGAAAACGATTCTTTCTCCACCTGGACACAGTGCTTTCTCGGATGCAGCAGGATTGCTCCGATTTGTGCAACAATTGCGTGAGCTCTCTGGGGGTAAGCCCGTTGGGTTTAAGCTATGTGTGGGCGATACTAAAGAGTTTGAAGATATCTGTAATCAGATGAATGTACTGAAAATTTATCCCGACTTTATTACCGTAGATGGTGCCGAAGGAGGAACAGGGGCTGCACCGCCTGAATTTTCTGATGGAGTAGGGATGCCATTAGAGCCTGCATTAATCTTTGTAAATAGAACTTTGACCAACTATGGCTTGAGGGATAAAATGAAAATTATTGCCAGCGGTAAGGTGCTTACAGCATTGGATATCCTCAGAGCTATAGCTATGGGAGCGGATATTTGTAACAATGCTAGAGGATTTATGTTCTCTTTGGGATGTATCCAAGCACTGAGATGTAATAATAACACATGCCCTACGGGAGTGGCCACACAAGATAAAAAACTCATCAAAGGATTAGATATAACTGATAAAACAGAACGAGTGTACCATTTCCATAAGAATACCCTTAAGATGTGTAATGAATTAATAGCAGCTGCAGGTAAAGATAGCTATGACCAAGTAGATGCGGATATGTTTATGCGTGGAGATGAATTTGACCATCTTTCAGATCAATATTTCCCAGATATTTTAAATAATGTGAAAACAAAAAGAGGGTAAACATAATTTTATTTCTGCCTTTAACCTTATTACCCCTTTCAGAGGAATGCCTCTGAAAGGGGGTTTTTTGTGTTGAAAAATTAAATGTGAATAATATGGTATAGTTATAAAAAATCCATATTTTCATTATTCTAATGATACTAATGAAAGTACTGTTATAAATAGTGTATGTAATCGTGTTAATTTGTTATGAAAATTTGAATTTAAGCAAGTGATTTGTCTCATACATTAAACTCAAATGAAATTTAGTATATATTCTATTTTTGCCTTATTTTAGGCGTTATTTGATGATTATTGATATGGTATTAAAGTTTTTTATTTGATATTTTTTATATTTATTTTTGAATAAAATTTTGCTGATATGAAATAAATCTATATATTCGTATCAAGTTAAAATTAAAACATTATGAAAAGAATTTTATTATCTGGGCTTTTACTAGGCTCTGTGTGTGCTTCAGCACAAATTTTAGTGAACGAAAGTTTTGAAGGGACTACTTTACCAGCTGGCTTTTCTAGTTTTAGAAATGAAAATCATACTTCCACTCGGAGTCCATTGTATGGAGACAAAGCTGGTACACCGTGTGATGGTACAAAAGCAGTTTACATGAATATTTATGGAGTATATTCTGGACAATGGTATTTTGTTTATTCATCTAATTTATCAAACGGAACAGATTTAAATTACTCATTCAAGTATTTAGCAAAAAAATTCAACTCTTCAAAAGTAGTAAATGGTACACTTTCTGTGGAATATTCATCAGATGGAGGAAATACATGGATGGTATCTGTGCCAGATATTTCTCTTACAGATGATATAGCATGTACAGCTGTAACAGGAACGATACCAGCAGCAAATATTCCTGTGGGAGCAGATTTTAAAATGAGAATAGTTTCTAAGGTAATTGGTTCAGGGGATTACTACATGGGAATAGATGAGTTTTCCCTACAGCAAGAGGTTGTTGTTCCTCCTAGTTGTACTACTATTACAGCTCCTACAGATGGACAAGTGGTTAATATTGCAACGCCTGTTATTTCTTATAACGCGGTGGGAGGGGCTACTGCCTACAAGATTTCTATTGGTACTACACCAGGTGGTACGGATATCATTGATAACGAGATTAGTAATTTTTTAAGCTATCAAGTGCCTAGCTCTGCGAACTTGCAACATAATACTACTTATTATGCTACTGTGGTTCCGACTAATGCCATTGGAGATGCAACAGGATGTACCAGTATAAGTTTTAATACGGGAGTTCCATTTAATGATGACTGCACTGATGCTTTAGTTGTGTCTAATTTTCCATACACTTATGTACAAACCAATGCAGTACAATCCACCAATAATGCAGGTTTTTTAAATAATATTTGTAGCGATGGAATGAATGATGGATTATGGTATAGGTTTGTAGGAGATGGCACTCAACATGAAGTGGATATTACTGATGTTCAGGATAATTTTGATGTTGAAGTGCAGGTGTACTCTGGAAGTTGTGGTGCGTTTACTTGCGTGGCAAGAGCCGATAGTAGAGGCGAGGGAGGAAATGAAAAGGTAAGTTTTGCTACTACTGCGGGTACGGAATATTTCATCAATGTAGGACATTTTAGCTCTACTCAAGATAATCCAGAAGGAGATTTTACTATTCATATCACAAGAGAACAATTGTCTACAAGTGAAGTAAACACTAAAGTGAAAGGAATCACTATAGCTCCGAATCCTTTTGTGGATGTGGTGAGATTTGATGGAGCGGATGTAAAATCAGTTGTAGCAACGGATGTTACAGGAAGAAAAGTGGCAGAGTTACCGGTAGAAGGGAATGTAGCAAATCTGGGAGGGCTTACTCCAGGAATGTATGTTCTTGTACTGAAACATAAAGATGGCTCTACATCTTCTGTAAAAGCAATTAAAAAATAATAGATTTTTAATTAGTTGTGATAAAATCGTCTCACCTGTGAGGCGATTTTTTATTATGTATCTTTTCTTTATGTTTTGTGGAAAGATTTTGGACTTCAAATTACTTTGAACCAAAACTAAGCGTTTTTTTTAAAAATCATGCTAAGCAGTACAAATACATAGTGTTTTACTATCTTATGAGTTTTTATTTTTTATGGTAAATATATTGAAAATAGATTATTTATAAACAATAATGGAAATACCTGAAAAATTAAGACAATCTCTTGATAATAATATATATAGGAAGATGGGTGAAATTGACAATAAAAAAGATGTTAAGCGATTTTTCGGACTGTGTGATTATCAAACTATAAGGCTTAAAATTTTAAGCTTACCCTTGGTGAGAGTTTCAAACTTTGGAAAACAGAGGTAGTAAATCCAAAATATAAATGATATAAAATTCCATTAGAAATGAATAAAAAATAAAAAGCTGTCCTTTTTCGGACAGCTTTTTTAGAATATGAGAGCGTTATATTATTTTTCGGTTTTCTTAAATACATTTTTCTTCTTTTTCAGCAAATCATAAGACGCTGCTGATGCTACGAAGATAGACGAATAAGTACCAAAACCTATTCCTAATAAGAGTGCAAAGATAAAACCTTTTAGCCCGTCTCCTCCGAAGAAGAAAATAGCCAATAATACCAAAATAGTAGTAAATGAGGTATTAAATGTTCTTCCTAGGGTACTAGAAATAGCTCCATTAAATAACTCTTCTAAGTTCATCGCTTTTCTCTCACGGAGGAATTCTCTAATTCTATCAAAGATAATCACGGTATCATTAATAGAATACCCTACTACAGTAAGTATGGCCGCAATGAAATCTTGATTGATTTCCATATTAAACGGCATAAAATTATGAAGCAATGAATATGCACCCAATACAATGGAAGCATCATGGAAAAGAGATAAAACCGCACCCGCTGAAAATTGCCATCTGCTAAATCTGAAAAGAATATAGATAAAAATTCCAATCAAAGCACCTAATACCGCCAATGAACCTCCTGTTTTGATGTCATCTGCCACAGTAGGTCCTACTTTTGTGGATTGAATGACACCATAGTTATTATCTTGAGAGGACTTGAAAGACTGTACGGTAGCATCTTTCGGAAGCCAAGTTTTTAACCCTTCAAATACTTTTGCTTCTACCTCTTGATCCGCCTCTATAGATTCGTCATTGATTTTATAGTCAGTAGTAATTTTCAGTTGAGATGGATTACCATAGGTTTTCACATCTACAGACTGATTAATTCCATTGGCCGTTTTAAACAGTGGCTCTAACTTCACTTTTGCCGTTTCTGCCTGTACTGGTGTCGTCAGTTTCACGATATAGTTTCTTCCCCCTTCAAAATCTACCCCAAACTTAAATCCTTTGGTAAAAATAGAAACAAGAGAAATCACTGTAAGGGCAATAGAGAAAATGTAAGCATACTTTCTCTTCCCAATAAAATCTATCTTTACATTTCTAAATAAATTTTTAGAGAAAGAAGTAGATACAGTAAGATTTTTCCCTTTTTGCAATCTAGAGAAAATCATGGTTTTAGAAAGTACTACGGCAGTAAAAAATGCCATGAGAATACCAATGATAAGCGTTACCGCAAAACCTTTGATAGGCCCCGTACCGAATACATAAAGTACCACTGCCGTAAGAATGGTAGTAAGCTGTCCATCTACAATAGCAGAGAGAGCATGCTTAAATCCATCAGAATACGCTTGCTGAATATTCTTCCCGAGTGCAAGTTCTTCTTTGGTTCTTTCATAGATAATTACATTCGCATCTATCGCCATTGCCATGGAAAGCACTATCCCTGCAATCCCTGGAAGGGTAAGCGTAGCATCTATAGAGTCCATCACCCCAAAAATGTAGAAGAGATTAATGGTCATCGCGATTACAGCATATATCCCAGCACCGCCATAGTAGGCAATCATATAAATAATGATGAGCAAGAAAGCTACAGCAAAAGACCAAAGCCCTGCATTAATAGACGCTGCTCCCAAAGAAGGCCCTACTACTTCAGACTGTACCACTTTAGCACTTGCTGGGAGTTTCCCTGCCCCCAATACATCCACTAAGTCTTGTGCTTCTTGCTGTGTAAAAGTTCCTGAAATTTGCGTTCTTCCATTAGGAATGACTTCGTTCACATTAGGAGCGGTATAAACGATGTTATCCAAAGAAACTGCAACAGGTTTGCCTACATTCTTCTCGGTCATGGTTTTCCATTCCTTTGCACCTTTAGAGTCCATCTGCATATCTACCACTACTCTACCCAGCTGGTCATAACCGATGTTTGCAGATTCCACCGCTCCATCTACAGGTGCTTTATTAGCGGCATTACTACGAATAGCATAGAGGGTAAGTGCATCAGGTGTTCGGGTTTCAGGTTTATATGCCCACATGAACTGTGTATGCTGTAAGTTAGTAGGTCTTGCTTTTTTAGCAATAGTACTATTAATAATTTTATTCACCACAGCAGTATCAGAAAGTTTCACATTTCCTACCGCTGTATTGCCCATTTCACCAGGGTTTAATAGTTTCTCTAAATTAATATTCTTAGCGATGCCAATGGAATCACTTTTAAGCTGAACAATGGTATTCAGCTGCTGAATATAAGGATATACCTCATCCAGTTGCTGCACTTCCCAGAACTGTAATTTTGCCGAAGACTGGAGCATTTTCTTCGCTCTATCCACATCTTGAAGTCCTGGCATTTCCACAGAAATTCTTCCTGTTCCTGGCACACGCTGAACATTCGGCTGGGTAACCCCCATTTTGTCAATACGAGTACGAATCACCTCATAAGCAGACCCTGTAGAAAGCTCTATTCTGTTTCTTACGATTTCTTTCACCTGCTCATCGGTAGAGTTGTATTTAATTTCTGAAAGATTGGTATTACCAAAAATTTCAGGATCAGCAAGTTTCAGATTGGCTCCTTTTTGTTTATTGATGATAGCAAACTGGTCAAAGAAATTATCAATGTAATTTCTTGTAGAGTTCTTTTGCACTTCATCTGTCTTATCGAGTGCTTCGATGAGAATAGGGTGCGTAGAATAGTTGGTAAGATTGTTTACCAAATCTCTTTGATTGATTTCCAAAAGTACATTGATCCCCCCTTTTAAATCCAATCCCAGCTTCATTTCCTTCTCCTTGGCTTTAGAATAATACAGTTTAGTAAAGCCCAGATTCAGCGTGTCTTTGGATAATTTAGCGATTTCTTTTTGGTACTTTTCTGTGTTCTCACCAGCTAAGGCTCTTGCCTCTTTCTCTATCTTGCTGGCATACCAACTTGGGAGCAATTCATTCAAGCAAATCAGCCCGAGTACAATGGCTACCAAGGTAACAAATCCTTTTCCTTGCATTGTTTACACTATTAAATTAATGGGCAAATATAGTGATTTCATGGATAATACGAACGCATTTTTTTCATTGTTTTTTGTTTGATTTCTTATCTTCGCCCAATGAAAATAAAAATTGCCTACATAGAACTAGACACCCACGCAGAAATAGCCGATGCTTTCTACTCAATAGCTCAAAAATCAGAGCTATTTTCAGTGGATTTTCTTTTCTCCCCAAAAATTCAGCAAAGAATTCCTCATATCCCCTCTACCTTAGTAGAAAACCCTAAAGCAATTTTTAGTATTTTAAAAAATAATCATTATCAACATATTATCATCGGGACAGCTCACCGATATTTTCATATTTGGAACAAAATTGTTTCACATTACTCTACTTCTATCATCGTTCATAATCAAAATTTTGCTGGACTCAATTCATTTCAGTTATTGACCAAAATTTTCAAAGAAGATTGGAAATACCGACTCAAATTATTACTAAAAGAAAACTTACTTTCCGCTCCTAAAATACATTCATTGGCAAAAAGGAAATGGGTATTAGACCGAGGTTTAGAACAGAAAGATTTTAGCTACTTGCCTATTTTCTGCACCAATGAAAAGAGCAAAATAGATAAAAATTTTAAAAATAAAAAGCACAAAAATGAAGAAAATGAAGAAAAAAACATCATTGTGATTCCAGGGGCGGTACAACAAACGAGAAGAGATTATGGAAAAATTTTAGATGCCCTCAAATATTTCACTCATCCTACAGAAGTGGTTTTACTAGGCAAAGCCGAAGGAAGTGAATTACAAGGCATCTTCAGCGCTCTTCCTTTTCTCCCAGAGCATATTGATTTAAAATATTTTACAGAGAAAATCTCCAAGGAAATTTTTGATAATTACCTCTCTAAAGCCACTGTTCTATGGTGTCCCATTCAGGAAAAAACTTCTTTTTTCAGCAATGAAGAATACTATGGCAAGACCAAAATGTCGGGCAATATTTTGGATGCCATTCGTTCTGAAAAGCCTATCATCATACCTCAGCATCACCCATGTACACATAATTTTATGTTCCATGAAAAGGAAAATATAGAAACGCAAATTTCATCCCTCCAGCAAAAACAATTTGATTTTTCGGAATTTACCATAGAAAGAAAAGTAAAAGATTGGGAACTAGCGATCATGGGTTTGGTAAACACTTCACTCAAAACGATAAACCCTATATAATAACTTGAATATAATATGAAAATTATTTTGAACTCCTATTAAACTTTGTGAGTTTTTTTCAAAGCATTTTGCTTTTTTTAATACTTCAGCAAAGCCAGAGACACTAAACTCATTTATAGATTTTTAACATAAAAATAATTATACTTCATTTTTTACTCCCTATTAGATATTTTATCAAATAAGCCGAAGTAACTTATTTATTATCAACTTTACTAAAATTCCCTATTTCCAAATCACTTATTAGGATACGCCACTTTGAAATCCATGTGGATAGGATTTTGTTTTCTCAATCTATTTCTAATCATTTCTTCGCTTGATTTGAAATTCTCCTTGGTCAGTAGTGTGCCATCTTCCAAACGAATAGGCTGATAACTATTTCTCAAACCTTTAGTGATGTTTCCAAAAGGGTCATTATAATTTTGAAGAAGCAACTTCTTAAACTTATCAATGGAAATAGCTACCGAATTTGTTTCTAATGTGGTTAAAAAATCAATCGTTTGAGTTGTAGAGAAGTTTTGAACATCAATTAATTCAAAATGGAAATGATTTTGTGTATCCTTCAGCTCTACTATAAGCCCAGGCAAACCACCAAAAAGATAAGGTCCTATGTCAAGAGGAAAATCATAATTCCACCAAGCTTCCCAATATCTTCCTCCATAATTTATCATTGCTTTTTGCAGTTTCCTATTGCCTTCTATCCGAATATCTTTTGTTATATTCCAATTTTTTGATTTTTCTATATTGATTTTAAAAACATCTACATTCAGCGTTTTATATTCTTCCGCATCATGATTGTTATCTAAATTGACTTTTACAAAATCGGTCATTTTAAAGTCTGAAAAACCAAACATTCCTGTCTTTTTAAATATAGAATCATTTACAAAATAGTTCCTATTATAATAAATTGCAGTTTTCTTATTGGTATCTACATCAAGATAGTAAATATCATCCACTCTTTCAGAATCAGCTACTGATGACACCTTGTACACTAACCTCGTAGTCTGAGCATGAATGAAAATACTGGAAAAAAAAATAAGGGCATATAAATATTTCATATTTACTCTTTTCTTTATATCACGAATATATGTTTTTTTTCAATATATTCTCAAAATAATAAAAATAAGACCATAACTATATCTCTTTAACATAAATCACTCACCTTTCTCGTAATACATTAGCTGATAGAGGGATATACTTAATTCATTTCACTTTCATATATTGAATAAGAAATTGTTTTTCGGCTTCTTCATTAGGTATTACTTGTACTCTCACTCTAGCATCGGGGAATAAAAAGGGAGTACTTGGATTTTTTGCCCGATGAATTCCCTTTTGTACCATTTCATCCAAAATGAATAATCCTATCTTGGTTCTCCTTGCATTGATTCTGGCAAAATTTTGTATAATTTTTTCATTTTGTTCGGGGGATCTATTTTCTGGATAATAAAATTTATTGATATAGCAACATTCTAAATGCTCCACTTTCTCACCCAAAACTACATGATGGGTTTTAGATCTCAAATCATGAGCATCGGTAATAAAAAAATTAGTACCATTATTCAAATCCATTAAAAAAGTAGCATATTCTGGTATAATTTTCCCTTCGTTCAATGCTTTCTGCAAGTAAGGAAAAAAATTTACCCGCTGCGGACTATAAGCGTTTCCTGCAGATTGATGCCAAATAATAAAATAAAACTTATGCAAAAACTTAGGTCTTATACCCGCTAATCCTATCTCATATTCCGTTGGAAAACCATATTTTTCAATGAGCTCCAGAAGACGCGTAGAAGCAATACTATCTCCTAAGGTCATTTCTTTTTGTACTTTTTTATAATCCCCTTTGGAAAGTAAACGATATTTTTGATCAAGTTCAAACAAACTATCCAATTTTACTATAAGCGCTGCATTGAGTTTATTTTTACATTTCTTATTTTTAGGTGCTATAATTCCTTTATTTTTTGCTAAAAAATCTTCCTCAAACGGGTATTGAAAACATCTCATAACTTCATATTGCTTATTAGCAAAATCTTTGTCCTTCAACTCAATAGCTACATGCATACTATTATAAATATCCTTTGCGGGAGGCTTAGCATTCATCTTAAAAGCTGTTTTGTACTGACTAAGTGCTTCTCTCATTTCATTTTGGATAATATGTTTCTCAGCACTATGAATGGTTTGGTAATACAAGAGAAGCTTATCGTTATCCAATGTAGGATAAGTCTGTCCCGAAAAAAAATAAGATAATAAGCCAAAAACTAAAAAAATCAATGCTTTCATTATCAGTAACAATTTTACAAAACAAAAAAGGAATCCCCTACAAGTATATAAATAATTTCCCAACTATCAAGAAAAAAAAGAAGCTTTGCGTTTCTATTATCGCATAGCTTCTTTTCTATTAAAAACCCATTTTATTTTTTCTACATTATCAAAAGAGATGAGGTTTCAGTCTTCACTCGGTTTCTAAATCCCCTATATCTTTAGCCATTTTTATTGGCCAATTGCCCACAGGCTGCATCAATATCCCCTCCTCTACTTCTTCGGACGAGTACCGTGATTCCCGCTTGCTCTAATGCCTGAATATACCTTTGTTCTGCCTCTTCTGAGCGGTGATCAAATTTTCCTTCACCTATGGGGTTGTATTGGATGAGATTTACCTTAGAAGGCACTTGTCGGCAATATTTTATAAGTGCTTTAATATGGGCTTCATCATCATTAATCCCCTTCCAAACACAATATTCAAAAGTAATTTCGGATTTGGTTTTTCTGTACCAATATTGGAGTGCTTCCATAATATCGGTCAATGGAAATTTAGTAGAAAAAGGCATGATTTCGTTCCGAGATTTTTCTACCGCAGAGTGTAAAGAAAGTGCCAGTTTCACTTTCAGCTCTTCATCTGCCAGCATCTTAATCATCTTAGGAATCCCAGAGGTAGAAACGGTAATTCTCCTTGGCGACATGCCCAGTCCCTCGGGCTGAGTAATCTTCTTAATGGTTTCCACCACATTGGGGTAGTTCATCATAGGTTCTCCCATGCCCATAAAAACGATGTTAGACAGCGGTCGGTCAAAAAATTCTTTACTTTGTCTATCAATTAGTGCCACCTGATCTACAATTTCCGCCACTTCTAAATTCCTCATTCTTTTCAGTTTTGCGGTTGCACAAAACTCACAGTTCAGTGAGCAGCCTACCTGCGAAGACACACAGGCGGTGGTTCGGGTTTCGGTAGGAATAAGTACCGACTCCACCATGAGCCCATCATGGAGCTTCACGCCATTTTTTATGGTACCATCTTTGGAGTGCTGTACCACATGAGCCGACACGGGGAGAATGGTAAAGTCAGATGCCAACTGCGTTCTCATTTTCTTAGAAAGATTGGTCATCTCCTCGAAGGTGTGTAGGTTTTTAGACCAAATCCAGTCATAGACTTGCTTGGCACGGAAAGATTTCTCGCCATGTTTTTCAAAATAGGCAATGAGCTCTTCTAAGGATAGCGTTCTGATGTCTTTCATCAATATTTTTAGAGGTTATAAATTTGTAAAAAGTACTAAGTACAAAGTATAATGACAGAAATTAGAAAGCTAAAAGGTGATAAAGCTAATTGCTATCAGCGAATCATCAGACACCAACAGCCTCCTGCTTCCTGCTTATTGAAATTTTGATATGAATAAAAGGCTTTAAACGACTTTCTCATCGCTTAAAGCCTATTTTCTTATGCTGATTTTCTCTGCTTACAAGATGAGCATGGCATCTCCATAAGAGTAAAATTTATATTTCTCCTTAATGGCTTCTTCATAAGCATGCATCACGAAATCTTTTCCTGCAAAAGCCGCAATCATCATAATAAGTGTAGATTTTGGGGTATGGAAATTGGTAATCATAGCATTGGCTACACCAAATTCATGCGGTGGATAGATAAATTTATTCGTCCAGCCAGAGTATGCAGAGATTTTTCTATTAGAAGAAACAGAAGTTTCCAAAGCCCTCATAGTAGTGGTTCCCACGGCACATATTCTCTTTCCTGCCTCCGATGCTGCATTGATTTTTTCTGCATTAACCAAATCAATAATAGCCTCCTCACTTTCCATTTTATGTTTAGAGAGGTCTTCCACCTCTATAGGATTAAAAGTACCCAACCCTACATGTAATGTAACTTCTGCGAAATCTATTCCTTTTATCTCTAATCTCTTCATCAGATGCTTAGAGAAGTGAAGCCCTGCGGTAGGTGCTGCCACCGCTCCTTCTACTTTGGCATAGATGGTCTGATATCTTTCTGCATCTTCTGGTTCCACAGCTCTTTTTATATACTTAGGCAATGGAGTTTCTCCCAGCTCTTTCAGTTTGGCACGAAACTCTTCGTAAGAACCATCAAATAAGAACCTAAGGGTACGCCCACGGCTGGTGGTGTTATCTATCACCTCTGCCACCAAAGATTCATCTTCTGTAAAGAAAAGTTTATTCCCTATACGGATTTTTCTTGCGGGGTCCACCAATACATCCCACACTCTGGTCTCTGCATCCAGTTCTCTGAGGAGGAAGACCTCTATTTTAGCTCCTGTTTTTTCTTTATTTCCATAAAGACGAGCTGGAAAAACTTTGGTATTGTTAAAAACGAATAAATCTCCATCATCAAAATAGTCTATCACATCTTTAAACAATCTATGCTCAATGGTTTCATTTTTTCTGTTAAGTACCATAAGCCTTGCTTCGTCACGATGCTCTGATGGGTGTTCTGCTAACAATTCATCAGGAAGATGAAAGTTAAAATCGGATGTTTTCATAAAATTTACGGATTTTATTTAAAAATGGGGTGCAATATCGGCAAAAAAAAACAAATTTCAAAGTTTATTTTTCAGTCCTCTGGAAATTTTGATTTCCTGTACAAAGTTTTACGATTAACAATTGGCGTATTCTTTAAATCTTTGAAATATTTCCGATTTTTTATTTCTACAATCTTTCTTTTTCTTCCTCATTACTTTGGTTTACTTTTTTTGTATCGAAAGATTTTCCAAAACTATAAGTAACGGAAAGCCTTATTTTTTGACTATCACGATAGTCAAAATTCTCTTGCTTGATGCCATTTACAGTTTGGGTAAAGGTAACCTTATTGGTTCTGAAAATATCCATACCATTGAGGGATACATTCAGTTTTTTATCAAACATAGAATAACGAATTCCTGCATCTACATAATACCATACTGTAGTGGTATAGCTTCCTGCAACAGAAGGAGCATGATAGTAAAATCCTAATTCCGCTCTTAGCGTTTTGGCATCATTAAGCACAAAACTATTATTAGAAGAAAAATAAGCGGTTATTTTGTCCAGTATTGGAAGGGAGGTGTTTTCTAGCTGTGGTGTAGTTTTCACATATTTCACATTCAGCATATTGCTGCTTTCCCACCATTTCCAAGGCTTTAATGTATAGTGATGCACTGTGCCTAATGCAAACTGTTTATAAAAATTAAAAGGAATTACCCTCTGCACGGTATCATCGGGAGATACAAAAGTTACTTGGTCAGACCCGTTTTTGATAAGTGATACATCTACCGAAGCGAAATAATTTTTATAACTCCAATTGATTTCAAAGTTATCAATGAAATAAGGCTGTAAAAATGGATTCCCTTCAGAATAATTAAACTGTGAAGAGTAGAGTCTAAAAGGATTTAGGTCACTATAGCTTGGGCGGTGGATTCTTCTGCTATAGTTCATTCCATACTGCCTATTTTCTGTAGCATCATAAGTAAGATAAAGCGTGGGGAATAGTTGGGTATAATTGTTTTTATGTGTTTTCTGTAGCGTCTCAGAATAACCTTTGGTCTGGGTAGTTTCTAATCTTAGTCCCAATTTCATCTTCCATTTCTCTGACCAATTTTTATTTCCCGAAATGTACAAGGCTTGGGTATTTTCTTTGTAATCAAAAACATTACTCCTCGTAGGGTCCATAATTGGATTTTGAGCTGATGTATCAAAATAAGCTACATTACTACCATTGTCTATGAATGAGACTTTTCCTCCTAAGGAAAACTGTGCCCATTCTAAAGGCAATTCATAATCAGCACTTGCTGAGTAGATATGTACACGCTGGCCACTGATATTATCTGCCGATTGGTAACTTCCCCCAAAAGGCATTCCATCTGGTAAATACTTTTGGGTACTGAACTTATTATTCCCACCAGACTGGTATTTAAAATAATTCGCATTGATAGAAAGCTGCTCCCCTTTATCATTGATTTTGGTAAAACTATACAAATTTACCGCATCAGATTGTATATCTCTTTCCACTCGGTTAGGGGTTATGATATAATAATCCATCTCTCCATTAGGTAGAGTAATAGTAGGACGAAATTCTCCTTTTGCCAATACCTCAGCATCAGAAGCAGCGTATTCCACGCCCATTGTAGTCTTAGGGCTTACTTGGTAATCTATCCCTACTTTTCCACTTACGCTATTCTGAAAAACACGCCTTTTATTAGTTTCTGACCAAATAAAATTAGGATAAAATAAAGTGTATTCTTGGTAAGGTGCATAGCTTCCATTCGTATAATTGAGATTAGAGGTAATCGTCCATTTATCTTTCTGAAAATTTAAAGCACCACCCCAATTTCCCAATAAATGCGTGGCTTGGGTATAACTATTTGTAATATTTCCGCCCCAGCTATTTCGTTTAGCCTTTTTCAGTTGAATATTGATAATTCCGCTATCTCCCTCCGCATCATATTTGGCAGGAGGTGCAGTAATGACTTCTATTTTCTGAATATCCTCAGATTTTATTGTTTTTAGAAAATTGGCAAGTTCATCACCAGATAATCTCAAGAGTTTATCATTGACCATGATAGATGCTCCATTTTTTCCTACCATAGAAATACTTTCATTCTGAACTATTACGCCTGGAGTTACTCTCAGGGCATCCAAGGCATCTCCTCCTTGTGTAGATACAGATTCTCCTACATTAAACACTAATCTATCTACCTTTCTTTCTACCAATTTTTTCTTCGCCACCAGCTCCACAGCTTCTATTTGTTTTTCTACCGTTTGAGGGATGCTGTCCGTTTTTTGTGCGAAAAGGATACCGGTACAAAGCACCGATAATGTTACGAATTGTTTTTTCATGGTATCTCTTTTATTACTTACTCAAATGTAAGTATTAAAATTAAACTTTTACCAAGTAATTCCAAAAAAAAATCCCCAAAACTGGGGATTTAATTATTTTATAATCGGAGCGTAAGCAAACTGGTGAAAAAATAAATCGGGGAAGATTCCTAAAATAATAATGGTAAGAATAATCACCACGCCCACGATATTATAAGTGATAGATACTGTCTCTGAAGTCTTAAAGCTAGACTCTTGGAAGAAATACATGGAAATAATAAGCCTCAAATAATAGGCAATGGATATTGCCGAGCCAATAATCGCCATGAGTACCAAGAAAATACTTCCATTGATTGCCTGAGCAAAGAGGCTAAACTTAGCAATGAACCCTGCTGTAATAGGAATTCCCGCCATAGACAACAAAGACACTGTAGATACCAATGCCAACACAGGCGAAGTTTTTGCCAGTCCCTTGAACGCATTGTATGAAGTTTCTCTCTTAATTTTCTCTACATAAATCATCGTCATAAACACCCCTATGGTGCTTAGCGAATAAGCAAATAGGTAAAATGCCAATACATTAGTAGAGTTTTCATTCACTCCAAAGAAAATTAATGCCAAATATCCTGCATGAGAAACAGAAGAGAAAGCAAGCATTCTTTTCGCATTGCTCTGTGCCAATCCCATGGTATTGGCAATTAAGAAAGTAAGGATAATGAGTACCCCCACAATGTTTTGCCAACTTCCCATGATACTACCAAAAACCTGCGTCATCATCACGAAAAAAGCATATACCGCAGAAGTTTTTACCACACTCGCCATGAATGCCGTAATAATAGTAGGTGCCCCTTGATACACATCAGGACTCCAAGTATGAAATGGTGCTAAAGATACTTTAAAAGAAAAAGCACTAAGCATCATAATCATTCCGAGAATGATCATCGGTTTACTTTGATGAAGAGTAACAAATTCTCTGATTTGTGCCAAATCAAAACTTCCTGCTGCACCATAAATCATTGCAATACCAAAAAGCAAAAACCCTGTAGCAAAAGCACCCATCAAAAAATATTTTAATGATGCTTCATTGGAACGCAAGTCATTTTTATTCGCCCCTGCCAATACATATAGGGGAATGGAAAGGATCTCAATCCCTAGAAATAGCGTAATAAGATTTTGGAACCCAAAAAGTACGAAGCCACCACAAAGTGCGAATAGCATTAGAGCATACAGTTCTGACTGATGATTACGATGATTAGAAAACGCAAAACCACCCAAAAAGAAAATCAAAAGCGTAGTCATAATGGCTATTCTAGAAAACAAAACAGCCGATGCACTTAACGCATACATAGAGTGATATTGCTCAAAGAATACAGGCTCTGGCTGAAAACTCAATGCTAATGCCAAAAGTAATCCCGCAATTCCAGTGTATCTCGCATATTTACCTTGGTTAAAAACGCCCGTAAATAATACAATTATGGCAGTGATAAAAACAGTTATTAAAACAATCATGAGGTTATCTTTATAAAAATAAGATTAAAAATTTAGTGAGCCAAAGCATTATAAATAAACGATAACGATGGGGTTACCATATCAATAATCGGCTGAGGATACACTCCAAATACCAAGACTAAAGCGGCAATGCTTCCCAAAACGATGAATTCACTGGTAGAGACATCTTTCATACCGTCTAATTGCTCTGTATTTCCTTCCGTAAACATGGTTTTTCCGTACATTCTTAGTAGGTATCCCGCCGCTAAGATGATAGAAACTCCCGCAATGATAGCTGCCAAAGTATCATATCCGAATACAGATTTTAACAAAATAAATTCACCGATGAAGCCATTGGTCAAAGGAACTCCTAAAGAACCTAATAAGACAATGAGAAAAACCACTGCAAAAATAGGAGCTACCCTTGCCAGTCCACCCATATTCCGAATATCTCTGGTACCGAATTTTCTCTCTAAAATTTCTGCACATATGAAAAGCCCTACCACATTAAAGCCATGAGCAAATGCCTGAACCATGGCTCCCTGTCCTCCCTCAATGGTAAAAGTACCATTCAGTGTTACCATAGCAGAAGCAAAAATCCCCGCCACCATGAGTCCTACATGCGAAAATGAGGAATATGCTAAAATTCTTTTGATATCATTTTGAATCAAAGCGATTAACGCTCCATGTAGCACCCCTACAATAGCTAAAATAAGTACGATAAATCCTGAAATACCTACAATAGCCATTGGTGTAATAGGTAACAACCATCTTAATACTCCAAAAACCGCCATTTTTAGCATGATTCCTGAGAGTAACATCGTTCCCTGAGCAGGAGCATAAGTATAAGTATCTGGCTGCCAAGTGTGAAAAGGAAAAACAGGTAATTTCACTGCAAAGGCAAAGAAAATAAACCAAAATACAATGATTTGTTGCGTTTCTGTAAGATTCGCATTGTACATATCTGTCAATGAAAAAGAAGCCGCATGGCTGTACACGAAGATGAACGCACCAAGCATAAATAATGAACCTACAAAAGTATAAACAAAGAACTTGGTAGTAAACTGAAATCGCTTATTCTCTTGTCCCCAAATCCCACAGATGAGCCAAATAGGAATAAGAGTAACTTCCCAGAAAATATAAAATAAAAGTCCGTCTAATGCGGTAAACACCCCAATAAGTCCGAACTGCATGAGGAGTGCCAAAGCATAAAAAGTATGCGTATAATGCTGCGTACTTTTAATAGAAGATATTAAAATAAGCGGCACCAAGATATTAGTAAGTAATACCATGAGCATACTCATTCCATCCACTCCAAAATGTATGGTAGAATTGATTCCTTGCATCCAAGGATAATTAATCTCATACTGAAGGGCACTATCCACGGTAGCTGTGCTATCAAAATTACATAGCATACACAAAGTAATGACCAACTGCACCAATGAGAATCCTATCGCTATATTTCGGCTAAAAGCACCTTTCGCAAAGAACAATACCAATGCACCGAACGGTGGCAATAATAGTAATGATAATAATTCTATAGACATTATGAAGCAAAATAAAATTTAACAATCAATATAATTCCAATCGCCAAAGAAAGAAGAAGTACATAGTTTTCTACATTTCCATTCTGTAATCTCTTCAGTAGATTACCACTCTCTTCAGCACCATCTCCTACAAATTCCACCGTGTTGTCTAGTACATTTTTATCAAATGCTTTTCCTCCACGGCCCAATCCTTCTGCCGTACGAACAAAAAGTGCATGGTACAGTTCATCGATATACAATTTTTTGGCTGATAATTTCTCCCATCCTTTCAGTTCCTCTTCCGCCTTTGGAAGTTTCCCTTTTGTTCCATAGATGTTTTTCACTACCATCCATACTACAAAAAACATTGCAATAGTAATTGCCAAAAGGATGTATTCCGTAGTAGGGCTAATGCTCATCATTGCAGCTTCTGCCTTAGCATATGCCTGTTCTGTAAGCACGGGCTTAATCCAATGAGCAAGGAAAGCGTAATGCCCATGCCCTATAAAATGGGGTAAATTAAAAAATCCTCCAAATACGGATAACACTGCTAATACCATAAGAGGTAAAGTCATATTCAATGGACTTTCATGAAGATGATGTCTCTGTTCCTCTGTTCCTCTAAACTGTCCATGGAAAGTAAGATAGTACATTCTGAACATATAAGTAGCCGTCATTGCTGCCACGATGAAAAGTATTCCCCAAATCAGAGGGCTTTTCACAAAAGTAACCACCAAAATTTCGTCCTTAGAAATCATCCCTGAGAACAATGGCATCCCCGCAATAGCAAAAGTACCAATGAGGAAAGTGATATGAGTAATTTTTATTTTATCTTTCAGCCCTCCCATAAAACGCATATCTTGCTCACCACTCATCGCGTGAATTACAGAACCAGAGCCTAGGAACAATAATGCTTTAAAGAAAGCATGGGTCATGAGGTGGAACATCGCTGTAGTATAAGCCCCCACACCTAAAGCTACGAACATAAACCCAAGCTGAGAAACCGTAGAATATGCCAATACTTTTTTAATATCATTCTGTCTCAGTGCATAGAAAGCAGCTAAAATAGCCGTAAGCAATCCAATGAAAAGAATGCCATCTAACACAGTAGGTGCTAAATCAAATAAGAAATTGGAACGAACTACAAGGTAAATACCCGCCGTTACCATGGTAGCAGCGTGAATTAATGCAGATACAGGTGTAGGCCCCGCCATAGCATCTGGAAGCCAAGTGTACAATGGAACTTGTGCTGATTTACCTACTGCTCCTATAAAAAGTGCTGCACAAATAAAGATAATGATGCTACCATCTATCTCAAATTGTCCTACATTTTGTTTTACAGAAAGATAATCCACTGCATTGGTATGATAAGCAATCATGAAAATCCCCAAAAGAAGACCTAAATCTCCTATCCTATTCATGATAAATGCTTTCCTAGCTGCCTTACCATATTCTTTATTTTTGAACCAAAAACCGATGAGTAGATAAGAGCAAAGCCCTACGCCTTCCCATCCGATAAAAAGAATCAGATAATTGCTTCCCAATACTAAAAGTAACATGGAGAAAACAAACAGATTGAGATAAGCAAAAAATCTAGCAAACCCTGGATCATGATGCATATATCCAATAGAGTACAAATGAATCAGCGTACCTATTCCCGTGATAATGAGTACCATCATCAGAGAAAGCTGGTCTATCTGAAATGCAAAGTTTACGGGAACACCATTCACTCTGAACCATTCAAATGCTTTTACCACAACAGGCGGTGCATCTTCGGAAAAATTAAAAAACAAATTAAGGCCAATAACGAAACTCGATAATACTACAATAGTACCGATGGCTCCCACAATGTTCACTGGCAATTTTTTCCCAAAAATACCATTGATACAAAATCCTAATAGAGGTAATACTACCAATAAAAATACTAAATTCTCCATATCTTACCCCTTCAATTTATTGAACAAACTAATATCTACAGACCTTGTGTTACGGTAGAGCATGGCGATGATAGCAAGTCCTACTGCCACTTCTGCTGCTGCTACTACCATGATGAAAAATACCAAAAGCTGCCCATTTCCATCTCCTTTATAAGCTGAAAACGATGCTAAAAGTAAATTTACTGAATTGAGCATCAGCTCTACACACCCTAAAATGATAATGGCATTTTTACGAATCAAAACACCGATTACTCCTAAGCAAAACAGTACAACACTCAGAATGATGAAATAACTCTGAGGAATGGCACTGATGAAAGAATTTATATCTGTCATATCTCTATAAATCTTTTTTTCCTATTAATACTGCACCTACAATTCCCGCAATGATGAGAATGGAAGCCAATTCAAAAGGCAATACATACTCATTAAACAAAAGACGACCGAGGTTTTTAGTAAGCCCTACGCTATAATCTATATTGGTGGTATCTACGGCCTCCGTATGAATCCCCTTTAGTGCTCCCAAAATACCGATGAATAGTAGTCCACCAGAGATTACTCCGGCAAATTTTAAATATACATTCTTTTTTCCTTCATCTTCCTTATTGAGATTGAGCATCATTAAGATATAAAGGAATAATACCATGATAGCACCAGCATAGACAATGATTTGTACCACACCGAGAAATTGTGCATTCAATACAATGTACAATCCCGCAATGGAAAACATGGTAATAATAAGTGAAAGAATAGAATAAAGCGGGTTTTTGGAAAAAACAAAATACGCCGCACTCGCCAATGCAAAGGCTGAAATAATAAAAAATATAATTTGTTCCATTTTATTTTACGGCTTTTTTCTGTTTGTCAGTTTGTCTAGGCTGAATATCAATTCGAGCCTCCATTTTCTCTACCAATTTATCTTTTCCATATACAAAATCCAAACGATGCGTCTCCACATCTACCAATCTATCAGTAAGATAAATTGCAGATTTAGGGCAAGCCTCTTCGCACATACCACAGAAAATACATCTGAGCATATTAATCTCATAAGTAGAAGCGTATTTTTCCTCTCTGTACAGATGTTTTTCTTCTGGTTTTCTCTCCGCAGAAGTCATGGTAATAGCTTCTGCAGGGCATGCTACGGCACATAGTCCACAGGCTGTACATCTTTCTCTTCCTTCTTCATCTCTTTTCAGTACATGTCTTCCTCTCCATATTTGAGCACGAGGTTTTTCCACCTCAGGATAGGCATACACCTTCCCTTTAGAGCCTTTAAAAATCATCTCAAGGGCATGTTTACCTGTAATTCCCATCCCTTTAATGATGGAAGGAAGGTATAGTTTTTCCATAAAGGTCATTTCCTTATTGGAAACTACTTTGGATCTGTTCGTTAGTTTCATTATTTACATTTAATTAATGTGCCGTATGCCGTAAGGATAGGCAGTACGCTTTTTTCAACTTTTAATGCTTCACTATTTACTTTTTCAAATGGCAAACAGTCATGAGCCTTATGCTACAAAAATAATAAATGCACCTGTAATTAATAAATTAATCAATGCCAAAGGAATTAAGCTCTTCCATCCCAGATGCATCAGCTGGTCATAACGGAATCTCGGAATCGTCCAACGAATCCACATAAATACGATGATTCCAAAAACAGCTTTCCCTAAAATAGAGAGAATACTCAGAATTCCTGCTACATTTTCTCCCCAATTTTGGGTTACCCATTCTATCCCTGGGTAATTAAACCCTCCAAAGAACAGGGTAGCAATGAGTGCATTAGAGATGAACATATTCACATATTCCCCAAACATATACATCCCGAAACTCATGGAAGAATACTCCGTCATATATCCATTGACCAACTCCGATTCACATTCAGGTAAATCAAAAGGGTGTCTATTAGTTTCTGCCAAAGCAGCAACCACAAAAATTATAAACGCCAAGGGCTGATAAAGAATATTCCAGTTCCAGCCATCTACTTCAAAAAGTCCCCAAAGTTTACCTCCACCTTGCTCTGCTACAATGGTATTGAGATCTAAACTTCCGCTCATCATAATGATAGAGAGCAAAGAAAGTCCCATTGCCAATTCATAAGAAATCATTTGAGAAGAAGCCCTAATCGCACCAATGAGGGAATACTTATTATTAGAAGCCCAGCCTCCAATCATCATTCCATAAACACCCACAGATACCATAGCGATGAGGAAAAGCACCCCTACATCAATATTAGCAATTTGTAAATCATAAGAAGTTCCATCTATCTGTAAAGATTTCCCCCAAGGAATCACCGCACCTGTAACTAATGAAATCCCCATGGTTATTGCAGGGCCAAGGATAAATAAGAATTTCTCCGCATTAGAAGGGATAAAACCTTCCTTGAAGAATAATTTACCTCCATCTGCCAAAGGTTGTAATAAACCGAAAGGTCCTGCCCTATTCGGTCCTACCCTATCTTGTAATGCAGCAGCCACTTTTCTTTCTCCCCAAGTGGAATAAGCAGCCACCCCTAATGATATAGCAAATAAGCTGATAACCAATATAATATCAAACACTAATGCATCCATAATATTCTCTTGTTCGTTACTGGCTTATCGCCCATTATCTTCTATTTGTTTTTGTTCCAAAACTTGAGTAGTATTTACCAAATTTTGTTCAACTTTTTCATTCTCATAGTGGTTCAAGGAAATCACCGAATGCCTATCAATATGTCTTGGGCCTTCCACATTCCAATATTTGAGGTCTTTCTTCTCAAATCTACATTCATTACAAATCCATTCTTCGGCTTCTCCATATTCATCCTGTCTCGTGGTTACACGAATAACCTCTTCCCCTTTCATCCAAAGCACCGCCTTACCAGAACATTTGTCGCATTTACAAGTGGCATTCACAGGCTTAGTAAACCATACTCTACTTGCAAAACGGGAGGTTCTATCGGTCAAAGCACCTACAGGACATACATCGATGACATTGCCATAAAACTCACTGGTCAGTGCTTTATTCAGATAAGTAGAAATTTCGGCATGATCCCCACGGAATAAAATACCATGCTCTCTGTTCCCCGTAAGTTGATTGGCTGCCAAAACACATCTGGCACAAAGGATACAGCGGTTCATGTGCAACTTAATATATGGCCCGATGTCTTCCGGCTCATAGGTTCTTCTCTCGAATTCCGTTCTGGTACTGGAAACGCCATGCTCATAGCCCAAATCTTGAAGGTGACATTCTCCCGCTTGGTCACAAACTGGGCAATCTAAAGGGTGATTTACCAATAAAAACTCGGTTACGGCCTTTCTTGCTTCCTGAGTTCTCTCTGAAGTCAGGTTTTTAATTTCCATACCATCCATCACCGTAGTTCGGCAACTCGCTACCAATTTTGGCATCGGTCTAGGATCGGCATCCGAACCTTTAGAGACTTCTACCAAGCAGGTTCTACAACGCCCACCACTGGTTTCCAAAGGTTTATAATAACACATTGCTGGTGGTACAGATTTTCCTCCGATTTGTCTTGCAGCCTCCAAAATTGTGGTTCCAGGAGCTACTTCTACGGTCTGCCCATCAACGGTTACTTTAAATTTTTTAACTTCTTCGCTCATTTTTATATTCGCTTTTAGATAGTTGAAATATATTTCAACCCTACATCATTTTGAATCTCCAATCCTATTTCATCTATTCATGCGGCTGAAATATACCTCCATCCTATCATTAAACGGTTAAGATGTATCTCAACCCTACATAATATTGTGAATTTCTAACTTTCAATTTTCTCCACTACGGGAATCGGGTCTGCGTAATTTGCTAGTCCATAATTTTGTTTCTGGGATAGTTCTGGGTTTTTCACATACCACTCAAATTCATCACGGAAATGGCGAATGGCTGCCGCTACTGGCCACGCCGCGGCATCTCCCAGCGGACAAATGGTATTACCTTCTATTTTTCTCTGAATATCCCATAGCAAATCAATATCTTCCATGGTTCCTTGTCCACTATGAATTTTCTTCAAAATCTTGTACATCCAAGGTGTTCCCTCACGGCACGGCGTGCATTGACCGCAACTTTCATGGGCATAAAATCTTGCCAAAGTCATGGTATGTTCTACGATAGACTGGTCTTCATCAAGAACGATAAAGCCACCTGAACCCATCATGGTTCCCGTAGCAAAGCCACCTTCCGATAGAGATTCATAGTTCATATAACGAGGTTCCCCATTAATGGTTCTCAGCAGAAGATTGGCTGGAACAATGGGTACGGAGCTTCCCCCTGGAATACAAGCCTTTAATCTTTTTCCATTGGGAATACCACCACAATATTCATCAGAATAAATAAACTCCTCCACCGTAATGGTCATATCGATTTCATACACCCCTGGCTTATTGATATTTCCACAAGCAGAAATCAGTTTAGTTCCAGTAGAACGCCCTACTCCTATTTTGGCGTACTCTGCTCCTGTAATATTGATAATCGGAACCACCGCTGCGATAGATTCTACATTGTTCACTACCGTTGGTCTTTCCCAAAGTCCTTTTACTGCTGGGAAAGGTGGTTTTAATCTTGGGTTTCCTCTTCTTCCTTCTAAGGACTCCAACAATGCGGTTTCCTCACCACAAATATAAGCTCCTGCTCCTCTCTGAACATAAATTTCCAAATCGAAACCTGTCCCTAATATATTTTTACCCAAAAATCCATTTTTCTTTGCTTCCTCTATAGCTTCCTCTAGTATATCAGGAATCCAAGAATATTCCCCACGGATATAGATATACGAAGCATTAGAACCCAAACAATACGAAGCGATAATCATCCCTTCAATCAAAAGATGAGGAATATACTCCATGAGGTATCGGTCTTTGAAAGTACCAGGTTCAGATTCATCGGCATTGACCACCAAGTGTCTCGGCACACCTTCTGGTTTTGCCAAGAAGCTCCACTTCATTCCAGTAGGGAACCCTGCTCCTCCACGCCCTCTAAGTCCTGAAGTTTTTACTTCTTCAAGAATTTGTTCGGGAGTCATTTTTAGGGCTTTTTCCGCTGCTTCGTATCCGCCTTGCTTGCGGTAAACATCAAAGTAACGAATTCCCTCTATATGTGCGTCTTTAAGTAAAAGTTTTTTACTCATATTTTTATACTTTTGGCCGTTAGCAGTGAGCCATTAGCCTTTTGTTTCCAATTTATTTTTAATTCTTATCATTTCCCTTCTCAAGGGTATCATTTGATGAACTGCTATATTATAAATCACATCATAATCTACCCTAAAATATTCATGAGATAGAAAATTTCTTAAACCAATAATACTCCTCCAAGGCGTTGCATTTTCCTCATCAAATAATACTTCTTCATCTATATGGTTACTCGCTTCACCTATGATGCTCAACAAGCGTTCTATCGCTAATCTCTTCTCAAAATCATTAATGAAAGATTCAAAACTAACATCTTCCATTATGATTTCTATTTTATCTATTGCATCTACAATATGCTGAACTCTAGCTAAATTTCCAACTTTATGCCTCATAAATCAGTGTTTTATCTTTATGAACATAATCTTGAATCAATGGTGATAAATATTTTAAAGAAACAAAATCCACCTCTCTGTGTAGAAGTTCCTTCATATCCATCCACCATTGTATATATTCTAATCCGATATGGTGTGAATAATCCCAATCTATTAACAAGTCTACATCGCTATTTATATCAGCATCTCCCCTAGCGAACGAACCGAAGAGATAGACTTTCTTTACAGGTTTATCCTTAAAGAAATTTTGAATTTTTTCTATTTCTATCGGTGTCAATTTCATTGTTAATTATGCTTATGGTTTAATCACTTATTATTAATCTAAAGCAATGGAGCCCTGACGACAAAGCTCAAGGATTTCATCTACTTTTTCTATGGTTAGATTTTCATGATAAAACTTGCCCAATTGCAACATAGGGGCGTAGCCACACGCTCCGAGACATTCGGCAGGTTTCAATGTAAATAAGCCATCGGCGGTGGTTTCACCATCCTTAATATTGAGCGTAGTACGGATATGATCCAAGATTTTTTCACTTCCTCTCAGCATACAAGGCCCTGTTCTACAAACTTCTAAAACATATTTACCTACAGGTTTCATATTGAACATCGTGTAGAAAGTTGCCACTTCATACACCTCAATAGGTTTAATGCTTAGAAGCTGTGCCACATAATCCATCACTGGAACATCCAGCCAACCTCCGAATTCCTTTTGAGCCAAATGCAACACAGGAATAAGTGCCGACTTTTGTCGCCCCTCAGGATATCTCGCGATAATTTTATGTACCTGCTCTAAAACTTCAGGTTTAAAAGCTATTGTTTCGCTCATTTTAATATAAATCTAAATGATTCAAAAATTTAAATAATCGAAAATATCAAATGATTGATTTTTTTAATTATAATCTTTAAATTTTTTCTTTTTTAATCTTTCAATTTTTTAATCTTTCAATCAAAAAACTTACGCATCCAGTTCCCCAGCAATGATATTCATACTACACATGGTAACAATGGCATCGGAAATCATCGCTCCTTTAATCATTTCAGGATAAGCCTGATAATAAATAAAACTTGGTCTTCTGAAATGCAATCTATATGGACTTCTACCGCCATCGCTTACCAAATAAAAACCTACTTCTCCGTTTCCTCCTTCTACCGAATGATAGACCTCTCCTACTGGAACTTCTGTTTCTCCCATCACGATTTTAAAGTGGTAAATAAGGGCTTCCATTTTCGTATAAACATCGGCTTTTTCTGGAAGATAAAACTCTGGAACATCGGCATGGAAATCACCTTCTGGTAAGTTTTTATAGGCTTGTTCAATGATTTTCAAACTCTCCCAAACTTCCTGCTGTCTTACCATAAATCTATCATAAGTATCTCCAGAAGTTCCTACTGGGATAATAAAATCAAAATCCTCATAAGACGAGTATGGCTGTGCCACACGCACATCATAATCTACTCCTGATGCACGGAGATTTGGCCCAGTAAAAGAATAACTTAACGCTCTCTCTGCAGAGATGGTTCCCGCATCAATACATCTGTCCATGAAGATTCTATTTCTCTCATTCAGCGTACAGAACTCCCCCCATACTTTCGGGAATTTTTTAAGGAAATTCTGCAATAACTCATGAAATTTTGGGGTAAAATCTCTTTCAAAACCACCAATTCTTCCCATATTGGTAGTCATTCTCGCTCCGCATATTTGCTCATACATCTCGTAGATGGCCTCTCTCTCGCGGAAAAGCCAAGTGAGTCCCGTGATGGCTCCAGCATCCATACAAGTAACGCCATTGCAAATCAAGTGGTCTGCAATACGAGCGAGCTCCATCATAATCACGCGCATATAGTCCACACGCTTAGGCACCTGACAACCGATGAGTTTTTCCACCGTCATGTGCCAACCCATATTATTAATCGGTGCCGAACAATAGTTGAGCCGGTCTGTAAGCGTAGTAATTTGGGCAAAGTTTCTTCGTTCCGCTATTTTCTCAAAAGCACGATGAATGTACCCTACCGTTTGTTCAGAATGAAGAATTCTCTCACCATCCATGGTGAGGACATTTTCAAAAATCCCGTGTGTAGCAGGGTGAGTAGGACCAAGATTAAGCGTATAGAGCTGCCCATCTATTTGCTCTTTAGCATCGTACCCTTGAAGTATATTAGATAATGCGTTGTCTTTCATAATTGCTTTTAGCTTTTAGCTATTAACCATTGGCAAAATACCAGGTAGGATAATAATTATCTTCCGAACATTTTATCGTCTTTATCTTGTCTGGTACCATCCTCCAGTCTATATTCTTTTAATAGTGGGTGGTAATCCATATCCTCTACATTGAGTATTCTTCTGAGGTCTGGATGACCTTTAAATTTGATACCGTAGAAATCAAAAGTTTCTCTTTCCATCCAATTGGCTCCTGAAAAAAGGTCAGTCAGTGTTTCGAACTCCACATTTTCTCTGGTAGTAAATGCCTTTATTCTCAATCTAAAATTCTCTATTAGATTATGTAAATGATATACTACACCAATTTCTTTTTCTTTATTTTCAGGATAATGAATACCACAAAGATCCGTTAAGAACATAAAGTTTAAACTGGAATCTTTAAGGTAATGAATCACTTTTTTTACTGCATCTTTTTTCACTTCCACCGTGAGCATACCATAAGGCTCAGTATAGCTGAGAATTTCATCTGGAAATTCTCTTTGTAAAGCAGTAAGTACAAATTCGTTTGTCATAATGTTAATCAGAGTAATTAGATAATCGGATAATTTGTTGATTTAAGATTTAAAATTGCTTCCTACCTAAAATCTACTACTTAATAGTTTTTTTATCTTTCAATCTTTTTAATTAATAATAATATTATTCTAAAATTTATTTTTCAAATTACCTCATTATCAAATTCATTAAATTCCGTAAGATTCCAATAATGCTTTATATTCTGGCAAATCTCTTCTGCGGATGCTTTCACTTTCTACTAAAGTCTGAAGCTGCATTACACCCTCTATAATCTGCTCAGGTCTAGGTGGGCATCCAGGAACATATACATCTACTGGAATAATCTTGTCTATCCCTTGAAGTACAGAGTAGGTATCAAAAATCCCTCCGCTACATGCACACGCTCCTACTGAAATCACCCATCTTGGCTCTGCCATTTGGAGATAAACCTGCTTAAGCACGGGGGCTAATTTTTTAGAAATCGTTCCACAGACCATCATCATATCCGCATGTCTTGGAGAGAAAGAGTTTCTTTCCATACCAAAACGAGAAGCATCATAAGTAGGGTTGAGTGTCGCCATAAACTCAATTCCACAGCATGAAGTAGCAAAAGGCAATGGCCATAACGAGTGCTTTCTAGCCAAACCTATTACACTACTGAGTTTGGTTACGAAAAACCCCTCGCCTTCCATTCCTTCGGGAGCAGGACCATCCATTCTTACTATCGTAGATTCTTTTTCTAAACTCATTTCTGTTGTCTTTATTATTATTTATCCCAATCTAATGCTCCTCTTTTCCACACATAGATGAATGCCAGTGCAAAGATGGCTACAAATACACTTACTGCAATGAATCCTTGAACACCAAATTCACGAATGTTCACAGCATAAGGATAGAAAAAAACGATTTCTATATCAAACAAAACAAAAAGAATTGCAGTGAGAAAATATTTCACCGAAAAAGGGGTTCTTGCATTCCCCTCTACTGGAACACCACATTCAAAACTTTCATTTTTCAGCTCTGCTTCCTTCTTTTGTTTCGGACCCAAAAAATGCGTCCCCGCTAAAGAAACCGCCACAAATCCAATAGCTACAGCAGATTGGATAAGTATCGGTAGATAATCGTTCGGGATATTCATATGTATTTATTTACTCAATCTGCAAATTTAAAAAATTAAAAACAAACTAACAGAATGATTCCCCCATTATAGCAACTATGTTATAGTGTTTTTGTTAATTTATACTCATTCTAAACAATGTGTTTTTTGACATTTTAAACTCATCCTATTCTTTAAGATGTATCCCCGCATAAATTCTTTTCCTATATTTGCATATATGGAATACAACACAGATAGAACACCGCTTTATATGCCTGAGTATGGACGCATCATTCAGCAACTCGTAGAACACTGTAAATCCCTCCCTTCCAAAGAAGAAAGAAACGAAATGGCCACAGCTATCGTGGATTTTATGGGACAAAGGAATCCACAGCTCAGAGACGAAGAAAACTATAAACATAAACTTTGGGAACACCTTAATATTCTATCTAATTTCCAACTGGATGTAGATGCTCCTTTCCCACTCCAGTCTAAGGAGGAACTCCAAGCAAAGCCCAAAAGAATGGAATATCCTGCCTTGCAAGGCGACTATAAATTCTATGGGAAAAGCATACTCCAGCTGATAGAAATGGCCATTCAACGAGAGGAAGGCGAAGAAAAAATGGCACTCATAGAAGTGATTGCCAACAATATGAAGAAGTCTTATAACATCTATAATAAGGAACATGTTACCGATGATGTAATCTTTAGACATCTAAAAGAACTTTCTGAAAACCGACTAGACCTCACAGGAATTGACACTCTAGAAAAATCTAAAATCTACCATTCTAATAATAGAAATAGAGCTCATAACCATAGGAATCAAGGCAATAACAAAAAGAAGTTTTATCATCATAAAAACAAAAAGTAATGAGCGGAGCTTTCCAAATAAGAGGTGGTAAAAGATTACAAGGCGAAATCACGCCACAAGGAGCAAAAAATGAAGCACTCCAAATTCTGTGTGCAGTATTACTTACAGATGACGAAGTAAGGATAAAAAATATCCCTGATATTCATGATGTCAATAGACTGATAGAAATTTTGGGAGACTTGGGCGTACGAATTACCAAAAACGGACATGGTGATTATACTTTTAAGGCAGATAATATTCATTTTGAATATATTAAGTCCAATGAGTTTAAAAAAGATGGAGCCAAGCTGAGAGGTTCCGTGATGCTCCTCGGACCGATGCTTGCAAGATTCGGGGAGGCCTATATGCCCACCCCTGGTGGAGACAAGATAGGCAGAAGAAGATTAGACACCCACTTCCAAGGCTTTGTAGAACTGGGAGCAGAGTTCCATTATGACGAAATACACCATTTCTATACCCTAAAAGCTAAAGAACTTAAAGGAAAATTCATTCTCTTAGAAGAAGCTTCCGTTACAGGAACAGCCAATATCATCATGGCTGCCGTACTAGCAAAAGGGAAAACTAGAATTTATAATGCCGCCTGCGAACCTTATCTTCAGCAACTGTGCAAGATGCTCAATAGAATGGGGGCAAATATTTCAGGTATCGGCTCTAATCTCCTCACCATAGAGGGAGTTACACATCTTCATGGTACAGAACATACGCTACTCCCTGATATGATAGAGATAGGCTCATGGATAGGGCTCGCTGCCATGACAAAATCTGAGATTACCATTAAAAATGTTAATTGGAATCAACTCGGAGTTATTCCTGATGTATTCAGAAAATTGGGTATTCAGCTGGAGCAAATGGGCGATGATATATACATCCCTTCTCAAGACCATTACCGCATACAAAAATTTATAGACGGCTCTATACTTACCGTTTCAGATGCACCATGGCCAGGGTTTACACCAGACCTGCTATCCATAGTCCTAGTGGTTGCTACCCAAGCGAAAGGCACTGTACTCATTCACCAAAAAATGTTTGAAAGCCGATTGTTCTTTGTGGACAAACTGATAGACATGGGGGCACAAATCATCCTTTGCGACCCTCACAGAGCTACCGTGGTGGGACTCAACCATGAATCTCCACTCCGAGGTACGGTAATGACCTCTCCAGACATTCGTGCAGGGAATGCACTACTCATCGCTGCCCTCTCTGCGGAAGGAAAATCCATCATCCATAACATTGAACAAATTGATCGTGGATATGAAAATATCGATGGTAGATTAAGAGCTTTAGGAGCGGATATTGAAAGAATATGACTTCCATAACTACCATTTCTAAGCCCGTTATTGATGTTTTGATCAAGGAAAAAGGATCAAAATTCATCGGTTTTGCTTTTCCGGTAAGTTCAGAATCGGAGGCAAATCTTCGTCTGCAGGAAATAAGAAATCTTCATCCTAAAGCTACGCACCACTGCTACGCTTATAGGATAGGATTAACGGGAAATATTTACAGAGCCAATGACGATGGAGAACCTAATGGTAGTGCTGGACTTCCTATCTACAACCAACTTCTGGCACATGAAGTTACCAATGTTTTGGTCATCGTGGTACGGTATTATGGTGGAACCAAATTAGGCGTCTCTGGCCTAGTGAAAACCTATAAAGAAACAGCTAAGGAAACGCTTACAATGGCGGATATTACCCAAGAGGAACTCTATGAAAGTATCGCCATCACTTTTCCATTTGAGATTCAAAACCAGATTTTTACGCTACTGAATAAACATCATGCCAAAAATATTGATTTTTCTACTTCAGAAAAATGCCATATTACCGCTCGTATCCCTTTGGCACAAAAAGAAAATATCTCGAACCAACTGTCCGAGATATATACCGTTTCATTTCAGTTCGAGGAATAAAGTAGCTAAACTATAGATGTACAAAAATCTAATCTGTAAGCTCCAAAGGATTAGCAAATTTTCTATTCTCTTTTCTTTGTTTATCTCTTTCTCTCATCTGTTGCATTGCCTCAGCTTTATTGGTAATAGTGGTTCCCATACTTTCCAGCATCTGTATCCTATTATCCTCAAACTCTTCTCTAAGTCTCCTCATTTCTTTCTGCGTGGTCAGAGTAGCTTTTTGGTAATGCCTCTTCCTTATTGCCACCTTTTTATCTGTCAATGCCTTATTGGGTGTAGATTTAATCAGCTCAAAATCATAATCTCCTGTAGCATCTGTAATTTTTACTATCAATCCTGGCAAGCCACCAAATTTATACGGTCCATAAGGAAAAGGAATTTCAGGAGCATACCAAGCCGTCCATTTTCTCCCTCTGTACTCTACTTCGGCTTTTTTACATAAAAAAGAATGAATTTCCTTGGTTTCATCGAGCAGCTTCCAATGGGTAATTCCCTCCTGAACATATTTATACTTAGTCATAAAAACAGAAGAATAGTAATTAATTTTTCCATTTTCTTGAATAATCAAAAAATTTGAATCCGTCTTTGGAAGATATTTATTTCTCATATCAATCATCAAAGGCTTCCCTGAATTTTTAAATTTTTCAAAATCACTCCTTATCTCTTTATCATAAATATTTTCAATCAGAGAATCTCTTTCTAATAGGATTTCACTGATGAAAAATGACCTATCTTCTGTAATTTGCAATGAAAAAATTTCATTATAAATAAAATCAGGTTTTAATTTAGTGGGTTTATTCGTCAGTAAATAACTAAATTTTCCTAAAAGCTTATCATTGGAATAATCTTGAGAATGAAGACGAGATACAAATCCCAAGAGTAAGAATAAAACAAAAATGTTTTTTTTCATGTATGGCTATTTAATTTCCCGTAAATATATAAAAATTTTCTATCTACATTTTTATCCAATTTCATAAAAGCCCAAAAAAGCTGTCCTTTAGTGAACAGCTCTATAATATTGGAAATCCTATAATTTCTTAATCATCATTCCTACCACCAAAAAGCATCATAGCAAAGTAAATCAGCTGTGCCAAAGAACCCAATGCTGCCACCACATAAGTTCTCGCAGCCCATTTAAGACTATCTTCTGCTCCCTTATACTCCTCTTGATTGGCCAAAGAACCAGAAGATTTTAGCCAAGCCAATGCTCTATTACTGGCATCGTATTCCACAGGAAGAGTAATAAACGCAAAAAGCGTAGTAACAGCAAATAACGCTACGCCTATCGCTAAAACAATTTTAATATTGCTCATTGCCATCAGTATTACCCCCGCAAAGAGTACAAACTGAGAAAGCCGAGAAGCAATGCTTACCGCAGGCACCATTTTTGACCTAAACTGTAGCATAGAATAGCCTACTGCATGCTGTACTGCGTGTCCTGTTTCGTGTGCTGCCACTGCCGCTGCAGCCGCATTTCTCTGCATATATACCCCTTCTGAAAGGTTAATGGTTTTATTCAATGGATTATAATGGTCTGTAAGCATCCCTGGAGTGGAAATTACTTGTACATCATGGATGCCATTATCTCTAAGCATCTTTTCGGCAATTTCTTTACCAGACATGCCATTCTGAAGTCTTACCTTAGAATAGTGTTCAAACTTTGATTTTAATTTGCTCTGAACAAACATGCTAATCAAGAAAATAGCCCCAACAATAATATAATAAGTCATAAATATATTTTTTTCCTTGAGATGAAAAAATTATGCCAAGAAAAAAAGTGGACAAAATTGACAACATTACATTATATTTGCAGGAAATCAACAGGAAATGCATCAGGAAATTATTATAAAAGAAGTAAACAGCACGAAAGAACTGAACATCTTCATTCGGTTTGCTATGAAGCTCTATGCCCAAAACGCTCATTTCGTCCCTCCCATTCTATCCGACGAAAAAGCTTTTTGGAATCCTGAGAAAAATCCCTCACTGAAAAACGCACATTACCGCCTTGCCATTGCTTATAAAAACAATAAAGCTGTAGGAAGAATAGCGATACTCATTCGTACAGAAACCCCAGAAGAAGCGAGATTCGGATGGTTTGATACCATAGAAGATGAAGCTATAGCCAAAGCATTACTAGATTTTGCTAAAAATTTCGCCCAAAAAAAAGGAGCTAAAAGTATAGAAGGGCCATTAGGCTTTAGCAATTTAGACCAAGCAGGAATGCTCACTTTTGGATTTCAAGAAAAAGCAACTCCCATAGGACTTTACAATGCCCCTTACTATGAGAAAATGGTATTAGCAAACGGTTTCCATCAGGAGAAAGAATGGGTAGAATATACACTGGATGTTCCTGAAAGCCTTTCGCCCAAGGTAGAAAAATTCAACCGACTCATACAAGAAAAATACAAACTAAAACCCATTGAGTTTAAAAACCAAAAAGAACTTCAAAAATATGTTCCTGCAATGTTTCAGCTTCTGGAAGACACTTATAAGTCCTTAGCTACATTCACTCCACTGACACAGGCTCAAAAAGATTTTTATATCCAAAAATATGGCAAATTATTAAACCCTAAATACCTCACCTGCATCGCCGATGAAAATAATGAACTCATCGCTTTTGCCGTTACCATGCCTGCCTATGGAGAGGCTCTCCAAAAAGCCAATGGCAAACTTTTCCCTTTCGGGTGGTGGCATCTGCTCCAAGCGACAAGAAAAAACGATACTGCCAATTTTTACCTCATCGGTATTCACCCAGATTACCAAAGAAGAGGGGTTACCTCCATTATTTTTTATGAAATGTTTGAGAAATATAAAAAAATGGGCATCCAACACATTGAAACCAATCCTGAATTGGCAGACAACAAAAGTATTCAGGCACTTTGGCAAGACTATCAGCCGAGATTACACAAAAGAAGAAAAACCTTTAAAGCCACACTTCCATGAAAAAACATCTAATCATTTACGGTATTTTAGTTACGCTCTTCATCGTATATAATGCTTTTTTCCAAGTAAAAGACGAGGTACTCAACGAGATACTGAATATTATTTTTTCCAGTATCCTATTTCTATACATTGCCATTATGGCTTGGGTTTTACTAAAAAAAATAAAGAAAGTGAAATAAAAAAGAAATACATCAAAATCAAACTACGAAATTCTTGCCCAAGTATTTTTTTGCTGGAGATACTGCTGGTAATAGCGTTTGATTACCTTATTATCAGGATGTTCTAAGAAAGGGTCTTTCTCTAAAATCTTTTCCACCGCATCTTTCGCCGCCTTAATCACGGCTCCATCTACCACCAAATCTAATTTTTTAAAGTCCACTACACCACTCTGTTGCGTCCCCAAGATATCTCCAGGACCACGAAGTTCCATATCTACCTCGGAAATTTTAAAGCCATCATTGGTCTCCACCATGGTTTTAATTCTCTTTCGGCTTTCATAAGAAAGTGTATCTTTTGTCATTAGAATACAATAACTCTGCTCAGCTCCTCGCCCTACTCTACCTCTGAGCTGATGAAGCTGTGAAAGTCCAAACCTCTCGGCACTTTCTATCACCATCACCGAAGCATTCGGTACATTTACCCCTACTTCTATCACCGTAGTAGCCACCATGATTCGGTATTCTCCATTCGCAAATTTTTGCATTGCCTTATCTTTTTCGGCGGGGGACATTTTCCCATGAAGCATCGTTACCTTCTCTCTACCATAATAATCCGCTATAATATCAAAAGCCTCTGTAAGATTTTTATAATCCAGCACTTCACTTTCTTCAATGAGTGGATAAACGAAATAAATTTGTCTGCCCTTTCTCAATTCCTCCTTACAAAAAAGAAAAACACTCATCTTATCTTCTTCCTTTCTATGTGCCGTGATAATGGGTTTTCTACCTGTAGGCAATTCATCTATTACAGATACATCCAAATCACTATAAAAGCTCATTGCCAAAGTTCTTGGGATAGGTGTAGCCGTCATAATGAGAATATGAGGCGGAATTTGATTTTTTTTCCAAAGTTTAGAGCGTTGTGCCACTCCAAAGCGGTGCTGTTCATCAATAATAGCCAATCCTAAATTTTTAAACTGAACAATGTCTTCCAAAACGGCATGCGTACCGATGAGAATAGAAAGTTTTCCCGATAATAAATCCTCATGAATGCTTTTTCTTTCCCTTTTAGGAGTAGAGCCTGTGAGTAGCTTCACCTCAATATCCGTGTTTTTTAACAGCTCAGAAATTCCTATAAAATGTTGCTGAGCAAGAATCTCCGTAGGTGCCATGAGACAACTTTGGAAACCGTTATCCATCGCTAAAAGCATAGAAAGTAATGCCACCATCGTTTTTCCCGAGCCTACATCGCCCTGTAAAAGCCTATTCATCTGAATAGGTCTTTTCATATCATTTCGGATTTCTTTCAGTACTCTTTTTTGTGCCGAGGTAAGTTCAAAAGGCAAATGGTTCTGGTAAAAATCATGAAAATAATCCCCTACAATAGGAAAAGGATTACCAATAGCTGTGCGAAGATGATTTTGTTTCTTCAGTGCATACGCCAGCTGAAAGAAAAAGGCTTCTTCAAATTTCAAGCGTCTATTTGCAGCATCTATTGCCTCTGTGCTGGTAGGAAAATGAATATTTCTCAATGCATTTTCCTTAGACTCCAAGCGGTAGGCATTCAGTAAATAATTAGGCAAATTCTCCTCCACCAAAGTAGGCAATTGCTGAACAAGCATTTTCATCACTTGCAAAAAAAAACGCTGATGGATTCCTCTTTTGGTTAATTTTTCAGATGAAGAATACATAGGGAGGAAATAATCAGAATGTGCTTTTTTCTCACTGATTTCTATTTCAGGATGAGACATAGAAAACTGACTCCCAAACCGATTCACTTTTCCAAAAATGAAAATCTCTTTATTGAGTGGCAACTGCTCCAGCATCCAATTAGAATACTGAAACCACACCAAATCCATAGTTCCAGTTGCATCACGAAATTTCGCTGTGAGTCTTTTTTTTCGTTTTTCACCTACTTCTTTCAGTTCGTAGATTTTCCCTTTAAGTTGTAGTTCTGGCAAATCTTCTTTCAACTCTGCAATGGTATATACCTTAGATTTATCAATGTACCTGTAAGGGTAAAAGTTTAGAAAGTCGCCCACTGTTTTAATACCCAATACCTCCCGAATGAGTTTTGCTCTTTCAGGTCCAATATTTTTTATAAACTCTATGGAAGTATCGGTGGTCATCTCTTCTATAAATCCAACTGTAAACTTTATTTGTTACCTCTTTCAGTGTAATGTTTTTTCTTTACCAATCTTTTTAGTGGCAAAAACAAAAATAAATAAAAAAAGATAACCACCCCAAATGAGTGGTTACTGATTCTATTTTAAGTATGGAATATTACCTTGCCAATACCCTTTTTACAGCTTTTTTTACCGCTTCGGCATCTATACCGTATTTTTTCATCAGCTCGGCAGGTGTTGCTGATTCTCCGAAGCTATCATTTACTGCTACAAACTCCTGTGGTGTAGGTCTTTTTCTTGCCAAAAGCCCCGCTACAGATTCTCCTAAACCTCCCAGATAGTTATGCTCTTCAGCGGTAACGATTCTTCCTGTTTTCTCTACAGATTTTAGAATAATTTCCTCATCCAAAGGTTTAATGGTATGAATATTAATCACTTCACAAGAGATTCCTTCTTTTTCCAATTCATCAGCTGCTACTAATGATTCCCATACCAAATGCCCCGTTGCCACAATGGTAACATCCTTGCCTTCTTGCAGCATAATTCCTTTCCCGATTTCAAAAGGCATATCCTCTGGAATAAACACAGGCACAGCAGGTCTTCCGAATCTTAAATAAACAGGTCCTTGATAATCTGCAATGGCTATGGTAGCTGCCTTAGTTTGGTTATAATCACAAGGGTTAATCACCACCATTCCTGGGAGCATTTTCATCATCCCTATATCTTCTAACACCTGATGCGTAGCCCCGTCTTCGCCTAAGGTAAGTCCAGCGTGAGAGGCACATATTTTCACATTTTTCTCAGAATATGCCACCGATTGACGGATTTGGTCATACACTCTGGAAGTAGAAAAATTAGCAAAAGTTCCAGTAAACGGAATTTTTCCATTAATAGAAAGTCCCGCAGCAATGCCAATCATATTCGCTTCCGCAATGCCCACTTGGTAAAACCTTTCAGGGGCTTTTGCGATGAAGTCCTCCATTTTTAATGACCCAATAAGGTCTGCACAAAGGGCTACTACATTAGGATTCGTTTCTGCCAAAACGGCTAACCCTGCACCAAAACCACTACGGGTATCTTTTTTTTCTGTATATGTGTATTTCATTATATTTTCAGTATATAAAATTTGATATTATAATAGTTACCAAAAGCTTCCTACTTATAGCCTAAGGCTTATTAATAATCCCCCACTGTTTCAGGATTTTGCTCTAGGGCTTTTGCCAGCTGGTCATCATTTGGTGCTTTACCATGCCAAGCGTGCGTTCCCATCATAAAATCTACACCATTCCCCATCTCAGTATGGAGTACGATGGCAATTGGTTTTCCATTGCCTGTCATTGATTTTGCTTTCTCCAAAATAGTGATAACCGCCTCTAAATCATTTCCATTTTTCTCCTCAAGTACTTCCCATCCGAATGCTTTGAGCTTTTCTGAAAGATTACCAAGGCTAAGCACTTGCTCCACATCACCGTCAATTTGTCTATTATTAAAATCAATTGTAGCAATGAGATTATCTACCTTATTGTGAGCTGCAAACATTAGTGCCTCCCATATTTGTCCTTCTTGTAACTCGCCATCCCCATGAAGGGAAAATACCAACCCTTTATCACTATCTAATTTTTTACCTAAAGCCGCTCCTACCGCTACGGATAGCCCTTGCCCTAAGGAACCAGAAGCTATTCTTACCCCTGGTAAATGGTCGTGGGTAGTAGGGTGCCCCTGAAGTCTGGAATTCAGCTTTCTGAAAGTGGCCAATTCCTCCACTGGAAAAAAGTTAAATCTTGCCAAAGTACTGTAATAAACAGGAGAAATATGCCCATTGGAAAGGAAGAAAAGATCTTCATTTTTACCTTCCATCGTAAAAGGCAAATTGTAGTTCATCACTTTGCCATAAAGTGCAGTGAAATATTCTACACATCCTAGACTTCCCCCAGGGTGTCCAGAATTTACGGCATGTACCATTCTCAAAATATCTCTTCGGATTTGTGTAGTAAGCTGTTTTAGGGCTTCAGTATTCGTGCTCATTATTGAATATTAGTGTTCTCGCAAAGGTACGATTTTTTATCCATCAATGAAAAGCATTGTACAAATTTTCAATAAAAAAATTGATTTTTTTAACGCATTACAATTGACAATAATTATGTATTTTTGCAGGCTATTACTAAATGTTTTAACAAAACATGAAAACACAGAAAATAGGCATTACCTTCTCTGCGTTCGATTTACTACATGCAGGGCATATTAAGATGCTGGAAGAGGCTAAAACAGTTTGTGATTACTTAATCGTGGGTTTACAAATAGATCCATCTATGGAAAGGGCTCATAAAAATAAACCTACCCAAAGCATCGTAGAACGCTATATCCAGTTAAAAGCATGTAGAGATGTGGATGAAATAGTCCCTTATGTTACCGAACAAGATTTGGAAGACATTCTTCGTTCTTTTGTCATCGATGTGAGAATTATTGGAGACGACTATAGAGATAAAGAATTCACAGGAAAAAAATATTGTGAAGAAAAAGGAATAGAAATCTACTATAATAAAAGAGACCACCGTTTTTCAAGTTCTGGGCTGAAAAAAGCGGTGTATGAACAAGAATTGGAAAAACTAAACAAATAACAATATGACCATAGAAAATACACCATTAAAAGATTGCTTCATCCTTCATCCTACTGTTTTTGAAGATGAAAGAGGTTATTTTTATGAAAAGTTTAATGAACAGAAATTCCATGAACTTACTGGAATGAATGGACATTTTGTTCAGGATAATATTTCTAAATCCTCGTATGGTGTATTAAGAGGGCTCCATCTGCAAAAAGGAGAACACGCACAGGCAAAACTCGTTTCTTGCTTAGAAGGAAAAGTGTGGGATGTAGCTGTAGATCTTCGTCCTGATTCTCCGAGTTTCGGTGCGTGGTATGGTGTAGAACTCACAGGAGAAAACAAAGTTCAGTTTTATATTCCAAGAGGTTTCGCACATGGATTTGCAGTGCTCAGTGAAACGGCTATCTTCGCTTATAAATGCGATAATTTTTATAATAAAACCTCTGAGGGAGGTATCCTTTGGAATGATCCTGATTTAGCAATCGATTGGAAATTACCTTTGGATAAAATCATCCTCTCAGAAAAAGATAAAATTCAAAAAACATTCAAGGAAAAAGATTTTTAATTTTCCCCAAACTCTCTTACAAAACTCAACGATAAAAACATTTCCCCCTCCATTATGCGTACAAAATCAATAGGAAAAAAGAAAATTAACATCGTAACGCTAGGTTGTTCTAAAAATATTTATGACTCGGAAGTGCTTATGGGGCAACTTCAAGCCAATGGCAAAGAAGTAGTTCATGAAGAAAAAGGAGACATTGTAGTAATTAACACTTGTGGATTCATTGATAATGCAAAAGAAGAGTCTATCAATACGATTTTGGATTTTGTAGAAGCAAAGAAAAATGGAGAAGTGGAAAAAGTATTCGTAACAGGATGCTTATCAGAAAGGTACATGCCAGATTTAGTCAAAGAAATTCCTGATGTAGATCAATATTTCGGGACGAGAGATTTGCCTATCTTACTTAAACATCTGGGAGCAGACTATAAACACGAACTGGTAGGAGAAAGGCTTACCACTACTCCAAAACACTATGCTTATCTGAAAATTTCTGAGGGCTGTGACAGACCTTGCTCTTTCTGTGCCATTCCGCTCATGAGAGGAAAAAACATCTCTACCCCCATAGAAAATTTAGTAAAAGAAGCCGAAAAATTAGCCCGAAAAGGAACTAAAGAACTCATCCTCATCGCTCAAGATTTGACTTACTATGGGCTGGATTTGTACAAAAAAAGAGCATTAGCACATTTACTGAAAGAATTGGTAAAAGTAGAAGGAATAGAGTGGATTCGTCTGCACTATGCATTTCCTTCAGGATTCCCAGAAGAAGTGCTGGATTTAGTGAGAGATGAACCAAAAATTTGCAACTATATAGACATTCCGTTACAACATATTAATACGGAAATTCTTACCTCCATGAAGAGAGGTACTACCCATGAAAAAACCACACGACTTCTAGACAAATTCCGCGAAAAGGTGCCCGATATGGCCATAAGAACTACCCTCATTGTAGGATATCCTGGGGAAACGGAAGAAATTTTCCAAGAACTGAAAGAATTTGTCCGTACCCAAAGGTTTGATAGATTGGGCTGTTTCACCTACTCTCACGAAGAAAATACTACTGCCTATCAGTTGGTAGATGATGTACCACAAGAAGTAAAGGAGAAAAGAGTGGAAGAAATCATGGAACTACAGTCTCAAATATCTTGGGAGAAAAACCAAGAACGCGTAGGGAATACTTACAAATGTATCTTTGATAGAAAAGAAGGAAATTATTTCGTGGGAAGAACAGAGTTTGATTCCCCTGATGTGGACAATACGGTTTTGGTAGATGCCACTACGCATTATATTCCTCTTGGTGAATTTACTACCATCAAAATCACTTCCGCAGAGGAATTTGACTTGTACGGAGAACCTGTTTAAAATAAGCAACCATCAAATCCAAAGAATATAAAAAAACATTAAAAATCAATAACTTATATTTTAAAATTAGAATATTGTTAATTTTATTAATAAAATCACTTACATTTTAACACTTTTTAATAGTTGTTATAATCAATTGATAAATAACAATTTAATCTTTAAAACAGACATTTTGCATCATCTCAATAGATGAAACGAAAAAAAATAATCCGCTCTAATAAAAGATGAATGTAACTTTGCTCCATCAAAAATCAGAAAAAAAATGAAAGCAATAGCATCCGTTCTGTTTTTCGTTTCTGTATTGAACTGCATGTCTTTTTCTACATCTAAAACAGATGATGAAAAGAAAACCAGCAAAGCTTCTTACTACCATGATAAGTTTAATGGAAGACGCACTGCCAGTGGGGAAATATTCCAAAATACCAAATTTACTGCTGCCCACAGAACATTACCATTTGGCACCAAAGTTTTGGTAAAAAATATTAAAAATGGAAAGGAGGTCATCGTAGAGATTAATGATAGAGGGCCTTTTCATAAATCAAGAGCATTAGACCTTTCTAAGGCAGCCTTTACAGAAATAGCTGATATCCGAAGTGGAGTGGTCAGTATAGAATACGAAATCATTGAAGATTAAATTTTCCTATCTTTTTAATTTAAAAGGCAATGTGGTAAAAAATGGTACTTTTATAATTGATAAAAAATGCTTATATTTCGCACATTGATTGGAAGAGGAAACAAGCTCTGCTGAGGAATAAGCGAGAAAAAGCGAATAGCTTTTACGAAGGTTACGAACATAGTTCATTGTCAGCAATACAATCAATGTTCAAAACGATAGTTTTAGGGGTGAGTTTTTCTCACCCTTTTTTATTAAAACTATCGGATGAACCCTATGGCTAAAAAAACCTTATCCCCCTTGATTTTTAAAATATAAATACCATTTTATAAAGTTCTTTTTAGCCTCAAAACGAAGTCCTCTATGCAAGGTTAATTTCTCTTTCAAATGCGTAAAATAGGCTTCTAAACGATTGGTAGTATAAGGGATTTCACTATCTTTCAGATATGCAAACATATTGGGTAAGGCATTGATAATATGATAAGTAGCTAAGTGTAGATTTTTATGTTTAAACCACTGAAATCCAGATTCTTCATTCATTGATTTTTCTTCTATAAAATATTGATTTTCAACATACCACTGGTAAAATCTATTTACCCAATCGTTAGCCTGTTCATTGGTTTTTAGATGCGTAATTTCTTTGGATAAACACAAAAGCTGTTGGCTAATAAAATGTTTTGGGCTACCACTTAAATAGTTCTTAATCTGTCGTTTAATATGCACTAAACATCTTTGGATAATCACCTCTGGAAACACCTTTTTTACCGCTCCTAAAATAGATTTATGCCCATCGCAGGTTACACTGTAAACTGCCACATTCAGCTTCTTTAAGTTTTCCAAATCTTGCTTTATATCACGAAGTTTTTCCTTGTTGGTTTGGCGGTAAAGTTGCACATATCGAATGTCATAATCGTAGTAGAGTATCAGGCATAATCCATTGGAAAAGTAGGTGCCATCAATCAAGAGATGAACCTTTGTCTTGCTTTTGATGCTGAGGGTAGGAACTTGTGAAAGGTAATGTTTAAAGAGGTTTTGAAGGGTAGATTGGCTCATTGAGCTATCCCTCGAAAGGGTTTTATAGACTTGCCTTTCCATTATCCATTTTCTGAACCAAATGAATTGATTTTTTCTTTTTACACCAATGTTTTTAATCGTAAAATTTGCCTGACAATCTCCACATTGAAAGCGTTGTTTTCCATTTCTTTTTCCTTTTTTGATGATGTGATTAGAATCACAAACTGGACATTTTTTATTCGTTTTGGACATAAAATAAGAGTTATAATGAAACCACTTTCATTATAACTCTTATAAGTCTATAAAAGACAATGCTTTACAAGGTTTTTAAGCACCATTTTTTGTTATATTGTCATTTAAAAAATCCAGTAGTTGAATAAAAACTACTGGATTATTGCTTTTTCAGGATGTTTTTATAGACTTTCAAATCTAAAAATATAATTTTTTGTCTCATTTCAATAGAAAATCCAGCTTTACATTAAAAAACCTCCCTGTGAGATTAACTGGTACGGGATACATGAGCTGATTGGTAACATCAGTAATCCATTGGTTGGCAACGGTATTATAGATATTAAACGCGTTAAATACCTGAACTCCTAAAGAGACATCTCGGAAATTACTCCAAAACCCCCATCGTTTTTGCTTGTCTTTGGCATCAATAAAAACATAAGCTAAACCAATATCCACCCGTTTATACGATGGCAGCGTGGACTGCACCTGATAGCGGGAAAACATATCAGGATGATTATTGGCATCGAAAATCAAAGGGCTTCCCGTAGGTAATCCCATGGCATAAATTCCCGTGAGATTAACACGCATTTTAGGGAAATTCGGCATATAGTCTTGATAGAAAAGAGCAAATCTAAGGCGTTGGTCTGTTGCCCTCGGAATATTGCCTCTACCCTCTAAATTTTCAAAAGCTCTGGCATAGCTTAAAGAAAGCCAAGAATCTACCCCAGGGACAAACTCGCCAAATAATCTTGTATCTATTCCATAGGCTACTCCCGTAGCATTATTTACACCTGCATACCGTATTCTTACATTATCCATAAAATATGGAATCAATCTGTCCATTTTTTTATAATACAATTCAGTGGTGAGTTTAAATGGTCGGTCTTGCCATTCGTATTCATAGTCCATTCCGAGTATTGCCTGAATGGAGCGTTGGGACTGAATATTGGCATTAAAACCTCCTGTCAAATCTTTTATTTCCCTATAGTTGGGCTGTTGGTAGTAAATTCCTCCTGCCAATCTAAAAAGCATATCGGCATTCCAATCAGGTTTGAGGGCAAACTGAACCCTTGGAGAAACGATGGTTTCATTATTAAAAGACCAATTGGCCACCCTCACACCACCATTGAACTGAGCTTTACTCGTCCCGAGCATGAATTTTTGAGCGTACTGAGCGTAGGCAGACATTCGGGTAGGGCGGATTTTATTATCCCCATAGATATGATAATATAGACTGAGCGGACTGTTATCTAGCACCCCTGGAATTACTATTCTTGGGATATTATAGCCTTGGTCTTCTATCAGTCGCCATTCGTTGGTATGGTCTTGTAAAAACTCTTTATCATATCTCAATCCTGCTTCTATATCGGTATTCGAGTTGGGAGAGAAACGAACTCTTACATTGGTTCCCATGATTTTTTGCATCAAATCATTCCTTGCGTGGTCTATCTGTGCACCTAAGTCATAGGAAGCTACAGGGTCTCCCGTAATCGGGTCAAACCTTTCTATTTGATAGCCTGATGCAATAGAGAAATATTCTCTCTCTCTATTTTGGTATGCATAAGCGTCTAAAGAAATACGCCATTGTCTGTTCGGTTTATAGAGGGCGGTTACGGTACCCATCATATTTCGGTAGCGGTCATTCTCTCTACCTGCATAGCCTATATTTACATTGACAGGTCTTAAGAGTGTCCCAAATTCTACGGTTTTTTCTTTGGGAACCATATCAAAAGTATTGTGAGCCAGATAGCCTAAAAATGAAATAGAAAATTGAGGAGAAATATGATAATTAAGGTATGCCTGAAGATCACTGTACACGGGATTAAAATTGGTATTTTCCCTTAAAGTATTGAGGATAAGATTGGTATTTCTGTATCTTGCGGAGACTAAGGTGGTTAATTGTTTATTTTTAGATGCCCAGCCTGTGGTGAGTCTTCCACCGATGAGGCTTGCCTCTCCCTGAAGTTCAAATTTTTGAGGCTCACGATAGTAAATATTGAGTGATGAAGACATTCTATCGCCGTATTTGGCCTCAAAACCACCTGCAGAAAAATTAACTGCAGCCACCATGTCTGGATTAATGATGCTCAGCCCCTCCTGCACAGAATTTCTCACTAGAAAAGGTCTATATACTTCCACATCATTAATATAGATGAGGTTTTCATCAAAATTTCCTCCTCTTACCATGTATTGTGAAGAGAGTTCAGTATTAGAATTCACGGAAGGAAGTGTTTTTATAAGTCCTTCTATCCCTCCAGAAACAGAGGCAATCTGTGCCGCCTCTCTTGCTTTTACTGAAACTTTGGTAATATCATTGCTACGCCGTACGCCCTTTTTTTGGAAAACAATTTCCTCTATCTGTCTGGTTTTTATTGAATCTTTTTTTTGTGCCGAAAGCATGAAAGACCCCAGTGTTGCGATGAAAATACTTATTCTTCTCATGGTAGTGGTTTTGTATAAAATTGGTGAACATCATAAAATGATAAGTCCAAAGATATAAAATTAACTTCCTCACTCCAACTGATTTTTTCCCACTCCCTTTCCATCATGTGAAACTCCGAAAGGATTATTCAGTTCAATGATAGGTTTTTGAGAAAATAGGAGCATCGTATAGTACAGTATGATGCATTAATATAATGCAGTACGATTTGGGCAAATAAAAAACTTTGCCAAAATCTATTGGCAAAGTTTTAGTAAATGAGGAGGAACCCCTCTATTGAATGCTGATATTCACGCCCAAGATATCTGTCCGAGGTTCTTTGATGGTAACCTTATTGTTGCTGAACTGCGTGGTAATGCTCAGTTCGTAAGTTCCAGTGGTGAGCGTGGCAGGGACTAAAATCATTAGTTTAGATGGATCATTGATAACGATGTCCGAAGCCTCTACTTTGGTTTTCTCTTGAGTGTCTATATTGGTGAAATAGATACCGTTATCTGGATGTTCTCCTGCGATTTTGATATAAGTGCCTTTGATTTCAGCGTTTTTGCCTTTAGTCAGAGTACCATCGGTCTTTCCAGTGGCTTTGTCTATGATGCTGAAGATACTCATAGGAGAGGCTTGTTCGCCCAAAATCTCCACTTTGGTGTCCTGAATTTGCTTTCTCAGTGCTGTTCCTTGGTTGATGTTCACATACACCGAGTGTTTTTCCTTGTCCCAAGTTTTGTCATAGAAAACGCCCTTAATGGCAGGTCTCATCACTACCAGCCCTGTATTCACGCTGTAGCCATTGAGTACCATTTCGGATGTTTTTCGGTTGAAGCGTTTGATGATATCTTCGGCGGTTTCTGGCTTTATTTCCATTCCCTCCTTGATGAGTTCTTTGATGATGTCTTCTATGCCTACACTCCCCTTAATACAATTAATACTTAGATTCAACTTATAAAAGCAACTTTCCGTTATTATTAATTGTTTTCAAATACACCTCTTTTGGACATAAACACCAATCGCTAAACGCCTATTGTTTACAGTCTTTTTGTTATTTCTTTCTTTCTTTTAGCTTTACTTTTTGCCTTGGCTTGGGCCCTGTTGGCACCTGGTTTAGATTTGGGTTTATACCGTTTTTTAGGACCTCCAAGGTTAATTTTCTTATTCTTTGCTTTCTTCTCATGGAAAGCTCCCCCTCCTTCATCTAGTTTGATGATATTTGGGTTTTTCATCTTCACTTCCTCTTGCTCTGAAAAGATTTTCTTAGGATTAATGGCTACCTCTTGTGGAAAATCTACTTGCTCCACATCAGTATCCATAAGCATTTCTATTTCCAAAAAAGCCAATTCTTCCTTTTCGGTCATCATTGAGATGGCTATTCCCGCTTTATCTGCTCTTCCTGTTCTACCTATTCTATGGATATACTGCTCAGCGATTTCTGGAATTTCAAAGTTTATCACATGGGTAACATCAGAAATATCTAGCCCCCTTGCCATAATATCTGTGGTAATAAGTCCTCTAAGCGTATTGTCTTCAAATTTTCGCCAAGCTTTCAGACGATAGTTTTGAGATTTATTAGAATGGATGACATCAAATTTTTCTGGAAACAGTTCCTCTATTTTAGTGAAAAGAAGGTCGGCATGTCTTTTATTATTTGTGAAAATTAAAATTTTTGACATATCAGGATTTTCATCTAAAAGATGCTGAAGAAGATTAATTTTGGTATTAAAATTCTTCGCTTTATATACTGATTGCTGAATTTTCTCTAGCGGTGTTCCCGATTTTGCCAAAGAAATTTCCACTGGAGATGCAAAATATTCGTGCAGCATTTCATCCACAGCATCGGTCATCGTGGCAGAGAAAAGAATATTCTGTCTTCTTACTCTCATCATTTCAAAAATATGGGTAAGCTGCGGTCTAAAACCGAGATTCAGCATTTCATCAAATTCATCGATGATGAGTTTTTGGACTTCTTTGAGAGAAATGGCGTTATCTATGGCTAAGTCCATCACCCTACCCGGTGTTCCTACTAAGACATCGCACCCCTCATCAAAAAGTAATTTTTGCGTATTGATATTCGTTCCGCCATAAACAGCTACCACTCTTGTAGTGAGATATTGTGTAAGTGCTCTCACAAAATCAGCCACTTGAACTACCAATTCTCGAGTAGGGACAAGAATGAGAATGGAAGGATTTCCACTTTTAGAGTATTTATATGATTTAAGTGTAGGCAGGGCATAAGCGAGGGTTTTCCCCGTTCCTGTTTGGGCTATTCCCATAACATCTCTCCCCGAAAGAATAGGCTTAAAACTTTTCTCCTGAATAGGAGTAGGGACAAAAAGGTTCATGTCTGCCAGTGCATCGAGGATTTTTTCTGGGATATCAAAATCAGCAAAAGTGCGTGTTTCCATGGTGCGAAGATAAGGCTTTTGGAATAAAAAAAGACCACACAAAAAAGCATGGTCTCAAATGGTAAGTATTACTTGCTTATTTTTTTCTCTGATGTACTGATGAAACACAGCCCTATAAAAGTGATAAATCCATTAATGATTAAAAGCTCAAGCCCGATATTAAAATCTCCTAAAAAAGAAGACTGGTATTTGTCTAAGAGAAAGGATAGTATAGGTGAAAGTACACAGATGTATGGAACTAAAGCGTCCTTTACTTTTCGTTTGGTAAAAATACCAAAGGCAAATAACCCTAATAGTGGCCCATAAGTAAACCCTGCGAGTTTAAGAATAAGCCCAATCATAGATGGGTCATTGATTTCTTTAAATAGCAATACCATGAGCAGGAATACTGCTGCTACGATGAGGTGTATTCTTTTTCTGAATTTTTCTTTTCTTCCGGCATCCCATTTCTTTTCTTTCAAGTCCAGAACATCTATACATAAAGATGCGGTAAGTGCAGTCATGGCACCATCAGCACTTGGAAAAAGAGCCGAAATAAGCGCAATGATGAAAATAATGGAAATCACAGGAGGCATATAATTAAGTGCCACAGCTGGGAAAAGCTGATCTCCCTCGGCAGTGATATTGTTTTCTGCTGCGAAAAGATGCAATAGTCCTCCTAAATACAAAAATAACCCAATGACTACTAATAAAATAAAGCCTAATGTTACCATATTCTTTTGGCTATCCTTTAGCTTGGTTACTGAAAGAGATTTCTGCATCATCTCTTGGTCTATCCCCGTCATGGTAATGGTAATAAAAGCCCCTGCTAATATTTGTTTCACGAAGAAAGCTTTGTCATTTACATCGGTATTAAACACTTTAAGTAACCCTTGATTTTGCATTGCCACTAAACTTTCTCCAAAGTTTAAATCAAGTTGGGACAAAATAAAATAAGAGCATATAATAAGCCCTGCAAGCATGGCAGTGGTCTGTAAAGTATCCGTCCAAACGATGGTTTTTACTCCACCTTCATAGGTATAAAGAATAATCATCAGTAAAATAACCAAAGCCGTAATGATAAATGGTACTCCCAATGAATTTAAAATAGATACTTGTAAAATATTCACTACTAAATACAAACGAGCTGTAGCCCCTACCAATCTGGAAACAATGAAAAACCACGCTCCCGATTTATAGGATAGTCTCCCCATTCTGTGCTGAAGATAGCCATAAATAGAGGTAAGCTGAAGCCGATAGTAAAGCGGTAATAAAATAAAAGCAACTACTATATACCCGATGAGGTAGCCAATGGTAATTTGTAGGTATTGAAAATGATCTTTCCCTACTGCACCAGGAACCGAAACAAAAGTAACCCCCGAGAGAGAAGTACCTATCATTCCGAATGCCACTAGCATCCAGTTAGATTTTCTATTTCCAATGAAGAAACTATCATTATTGGAACCTTTTCCTGTACGAAGTGCTACCCAAAGGAGCAAAACAAAATACAATACAATTACTGATAATAATACTGTGGAATTCATTAATTTTAAATTTTGAGCTAAAAAAGAATAAAAACCGCACTTGGGCGGTTTATGATTTTACCATTTTCTTGGACGATGTTCAAAATCCGTCCAAGGACCTCCATCTACTTTATAGCGTGCTAAGATGAATTTTTTAAAGTCTAAAGTTTTGTATTCTATATTACTATTTCCTATTTCAAAAGGTCTTATATAGTAGAACTCTGCATCACTTTTTACTTTTTTATCTCCTCTTCTTACCTGGGTAGGTGCCATATCTTCTGGGAATACATAATCTGGAATCACACTTCTGATATCTGCAAAGAAATCTTCATTTATTTTATTTTCCTCTGGGAAGATATTTACTACATGATAATTGTTTTTATCATCCATCCAAAGATAATTAAGTTTTCTTTCATTCTCTTTGGTATTGATAGTCCCGAATGCAAATACTTTTTTAGGAAGCAGTATGGTTACTCTTTCAGGATCTACCTTGGTGTGATATTGTAAATTTTCAGGATCCACATAGGTAAGTAGATTCAGTGATTTCACTGGATTGGTCCAGTCTTTTTTACTCAGATATTGGTCTAGGGAAAGCTGTGCTTCCTTACGCATAGCTCTATGTTCTTTAGAAAGTTTTTTGGTAGCAATAGGAGGGGTAATCTCTTTAACAAACTGATAAAGCACCGCAGGTTTTATTTCCTTTAAATTAGGATACTGTGCTAGATCTTCTACCAAAGAAAGACGATAATACTGCTGGTAGTAATCGTCTTTATCTTTGTCTTTTACCTTTTTTACCATTACACCTAATTTCTTAGTATTCAGTGTTTTTTCAAAAGGATTTTTCTGTGCATAAGAGAAATGACTCATCATTGCCAGACAAAAGAAAAAAATAGTTGCTCTCTTCATATAATTGTCATTGAAAAATTTCATCCCAAATATACTATTAAATATTTAAAGAAAAGTAGAAAAAATAGAAAAAATAAAAGGAAATATTCTATTCTTAAGTACAATTGGCTTTTAAATAAGAATTCATAAGAACTAAGCCAGTGGATTTCGTGTGCCTAATCTAATTCTCTTCTAGGGTAAACGCATCAAATTTATAATACATTAATAATCAAATACTTAATTCTTAAACTCTTTTTATAAAAGTGATTAAGGGCAAATTTTAATGTATTGATATTCAATTATTTTTTTATTGAGTACCCTATGAAAATAGGATTTCGTGCGTTTGACCTAATTCATTTCTCATCATATTCGCTATCTCAAAAAAAAACACGAAATTTACCCACAAATTTTTCTATTATGAAAATCGCATTAGTAGGCTATGGAAAAATGGGTAAAATTATTGATGAAATTGCTACCGCCCGTGGGCACGAGATAGTAGCAAGACTGAAAGAAACCCCAAATGCCGAAAACCTTAATCATCCTGACATTGTCATAGAGTTTTCACTTCCGGAAGTGGCTTTTAAAAATGTTCATAACTGCCTATCTCTAGGTATTCCAGTAGTATGTGGCACCACGGGATGGCTGAAAAAAAAGCCTGAAATAGAAACACTTGCTATGGAAAAAAATACAGGTTTTATCTATGGTTCTAATTTTTCATTAGGCGTTAATCTCTTTTTTGCACTTAATGAAAAACTTGCTCTAATGATGAAAAATTTTCCAGAATACACTCCCGCATTAGAAGAAATACATCATATTCATAAAAAAGACGCTCCCAGCGGCACAGCCATTTCTTTAGCAGAAGGTATTTTAAACCATTCCGCTATCTATAACGGATGGAAATTAGGTGAAACTACGGGGAATGAGTTAGGTATAGAAGCCATCAGAAAAGATGAAGTTCCTGGAACGCATTCTATCTTTTACCGAAGCGATGTAGATGAGATAGAAATTAAACACACGGCACACCATCGTTCAGGATTTGCACTGGGTGCTGTCATCGCTGCGGAGTGGCTACATGGGAAAAATGGCATCTTTACCATGAAAGATGTTTTAGGATTGTAACTTTTTTTATTTCATACCGACAGATTAAACACTATTATTTATCACCAGACTTATGAATTATTTTGTACTATACACTATCGGAGTTCTATTTTTATCTGTATTAATGGGGCTTTCTACATGGAAATTGTTTAAGAAAATGGGATATAGCCCATTCTTAGCCTTTATCCCTTTTTACAATTATTTCATCATTTTAAAGGAAACCCAAAGACCGCTATGGTGGGTAATTTTCACTTATTTCCCTATCGTAGGAACTATTATGATGTCTGTATTCCATATTCTTTTGATGGAAAAATTCGGTAAAAATCTGATACAGCATAAGCTCCTTACCATTTTTCTACCGTTCATCTATATGGCAACGGTAAATTATAGTAAAAACACAGAACTGGATGACACTGCTGAAATAGAGTACTATACGAATACGGATGCTGAAGTAACTCCTAAAAAGGAAAGTCTCATAGGTTCACTTACCTTTGCTGCGGTGTTTGCTACCATTGTTCATGTATTTATTACTCAGCCTTTTACCATACCTACAGGGTCTATGGAAAGGACACTCATGGTAGGGGACTTTATGTTCGTGGATAAACTAAGTTACGGTTACCGAATGCCGATGCGTCCTATAGCTATTCCTTTTCTTCAAGGAACCATCATGGATACTGGTGTAAAGGGAAATCCGAAAGATGACCCTAAATCTTATGTAGATGCTGTACAGCTTCCTTATTTCCGATTCCCAGGATGGTCTAAACCTGAAAAAAATGATATTGTAGTTTTTAACTATCCTCAAGACTCAGTGCATAATGCCATCGATAGAAAAGACCCGTATGTAAAAAGATTGGTTGCCGTAGGAGGAGACACAGTGGAAATGCGTGCAGGACGACTTTTCATCAATGGGAAACCTGAAAATAGATTAGGAGATGCAGAAGTAGAGTATTCTTATATATTACAAACTAGCTCAGAAATAGATGTCAATTCCCTTTTTGAAGCATACGGTGCTTTAAGTATTGAGCATATCGTCTTAGGAAAAAGTAGAGATTTTACGAATGAATATTTTCAACAATACAATATAAAACCCAATAGCACAGCTTACCGACTTCAGGCAACAGAAAAAATTGCCAACGAACTGAAGGAGCTTCCTGAGTTCCTCTCTATTACCGAAGAAGTAAAACCTAAAGGCGTGGCCAATGTACTTTACTTTGACCAAAACCAAACCAGAGCTTTCTTACCTTACTCCATTTTTCCTTATACCAGTGATTGGAATGAAGATTGGTATGGGCCACTCACCATTCCCAAAAAAGGAGATGTAATTACTTTGACCAAAGAAAATTTTCCTATTTACCAGAAACTCATCGCCGAGTATGAGGGGAATACACTGGAAGAAAAAGAGGGAAAATATTATATTAATGGTAATGAAACTAACCAATACACTGTAAAACTAGATTACTACTTTATGATGGGAGACAATAGAGACCAATCTCTAGATGCCAGATTCTTTGGCTTCGTTCCAGAAACCCACATTGTAGGAAAACCTATGTTTACATGGATGAGTATCCAAGGGCTTTTCTCTGACCAAGGGGCAGACTACCAAGCTCCTTTTAAAATCCGATGGGACAGAATGTTTAAAGCAACCAATACAGGAGACATGAATAAAACCTCTTATTGGTGGTTAGCTGCCATTGTTCTCATCCTTTTCTTCGGTTGGGATAGTATCATGAAAATCATTAAAAAGAAAAAAGAAGACTAATGGCTACTCTTACACTTCCAGCACTTTATCTTCCTCCTATTTCGTGGTTTCACTTTTTTTTAAATGATGAAAATGAAATCCACATAGAGCAATTTGAGAATCTCCCTAAACAGACCCTTAGAAATCGCTGCCACATTTTTGGTGCCAATGGAAAACTTAACCTCACCATTCCACTCAAAAAAAATGGTAAAAGAGCGATGAAGGATATTGAGATTTCATACAATGAAAATTGGCAAAAACTACATTGGAAATCCATAAAGAATGTCTATCAAAGTGCACCTTATTTTGAGTACTATGAAGACCAACTCAAAACTATTTATGAGGGTAATGAGTCTTCTCTTTTAGCGTTTAATCTCAAAGCCATTTCTATCATTTTAAAACTCTTAAAAACAGAAAAGGCATATTCTTTGACAGAGCAATATGAGGCTACTCCACAAGGCAAAGACCTTAGAAATGCTTTCAAAGCTAAAAAAGACTCTATATTCCCTGGAAAACCTTATTATCAGGTATTTTCAGATAAAATGGGCTTCCTTGCAGATTTATCTATCTTAGACCTTATCTGTAATTTGGGCCCAGAGACACAAGGATATTTAAAAAGTTTGAAAATTGGAGAAATTTAATGTCCTTTTTGAAGGTTTGAAAATTTATCACCTTGAAAAACTATAAGGAGAGAAGCCATTCTCCAAAAAGCTATTGCTCACTCTCGATAGTTTTATAGTAACAGGTTAAAAAATGGTTATTAAAAGCCTATTGCTTATAGCTTTCTGCCTACAGCCTAACAAAAAAATAATTAACATTGATATATGAGAAAAATCATTTTATCCGGACTTCTACTTGCCGGTACACTGGGCATCTACGCTCAAGAAAACAAAGACCTAATGACTTGGTATCATAAGGATTTCGCTACTACACAAGTGTACGGTGTGAATACACAAGGTGCTTATCACTTCTTGGAATCTAAAGGGCTACAGCCTAAAACCGTTGTAGTAGGAGTTTTAGACTCAGGAGTAGAAATAGATCATCCTGGACTCATGGGGAATATGTGGAAAAACCCGAATGAAATTCCAAACAATGGTAAAGATGATGATAATAATGGCTATGTAGATGATATCTACGGCTGGAATTTCATCGGTGGAAAAAACGGTGATGTAGATGGAGATACCTTAGAAGTAACCAGAATAGTTAAAAAATACAAACCTATTTTTGAAGGCGAAAACTCTGCAACCAATAAAGCGAACCAAGCCAAAATGGCTGATGAGTTTAAAATGTATATGGAAGCAAAAGCCATTTTCGATAAAAAATCTGCTTCTGCTCGTTTACAATATGCCGGAATACAGCCTGTAATAGAGGCAATTCCTGTAATGGTGAAACTTCTCAATGGTAAAAACTTTAATCAAGAAACATTAAAAGGAATTCAACCTGCTGCTCAAGAAGAAGCTCTAGCACTGAAGATAATGAGTAATTTTCTTGCTGAACCTTCTATGGTAAATAAAACTCCTGAAGAGTTCAAAAAAGCGGTGGAAGAAGAAATTGGAGAATATGGAAAGTATATTGCAACGCAAGCAACTCAACATTATAATCTTGACTTCGACCCAAGACCCATCGTAGGAGATAATTATGAAGACTATTCTGAAAGATTCTACGGAAATAATAGTTATGAAGGTCCAGATGCAGAGCACGGAACCCATGTAGCAGGAATCATCGCAGGGCTTCCGCAAGGAGAGAATCCTCAGTATGGCGTAGCTTACAAGGTAGCGAAAATCATGACTGTGCGTACCGTTCCTAATGGAGACGAAAGGGATAAAGATGTAGCAAACGCTATCCGTTATGCTGTGGACAATGGAGCTAAAATTCTTAATATGAGCTTTGGAAAAGCCTTTTCCCCAGGTAAAAAATATGTTTGGGATGCATACAAATACGCTGAAAGAAAAGGAGTTCTCTTAGTACATGCCGCAGGAAATGACAATAAAGATATAGAAAAAAACTCTAATTTCCCTACCGCATTCTATAAACCATCTGATGCTAAACCTTTTGTTACCAACCTCATCACCGTGGGGGCTTCTACAAAAGATACGGAAAAGCTTCGTGCAGGTTTCTCTAATTACAATGCCAAAATGGTAGATGTTTTCGCACCAGGAAATGAAATCTATTCTCCTGTACCAGATGGGAAATACAAATACCTCCAAGGGACTTCTATGGCAGCACCCGTAGTGGCAGGAGCCGCTGCAGTACTACTTTCATACATGCCAAGCCTTACGCCCGCTCAAATCATAGAGTCACTAGTAAATACGGTAAATAAATCCTCCGTAAATGCCAATATTAAGGAAGATGCCACCCTTACTTTTGAACAAGTATCTAGAGCAGGTGGAGTGATTGATGTAAAAAAAGCAGCAGAATATGCCTATAATAATTTCTATGGTAAATCTTCTGTGAAAAAAGTGAAAAAAGCAAGAAAAATAAGAAAAGTGAATAGATAATACTATCATATGCTCACAATCCCCTTTTGAAATGATTTCAAAAGGGGATTTTTTTACAAAAAAATCACAAAAACATCTAAAAATAATATAATATTACAAATAAATATTTGTATATTTGTTCCGATTGGTATATCCGATTAAAATAAATGGCGGAATCCCGAAAAGCCAAAAGAGTAGGGAATAAATTACAAATATATTTATATCTAATGAAAAAGGTATTTATTTTGGGCGTAGCATTTGCTACCGTATTAGGTGCAGTAACTTCTTGTGATAAAGTAAAAGAAGCTGCAAGTGCAGTACAAACCGCAGCAGAAGGTGGAAAAGAAATTGATTATCAATTCCTCTCAAAACCTGAGGAAGTAAAAAAATGGCTTGATGAGGTAAGAGCAAAAGCGGGTGAGCATGCCAAAGTGATGGACGAAGTAAAATTTTACATTAACAGACCCGCTTTAGAAGGAACTATCAAGAGAGAAGGCGAGAAAGACTTTCTTTATGTCGATATCGTGTATCAAGATCCTGCAGATAAAAGAAGAGTAGAAGAAATCAATTATTTCGGAAATACTTCTGGCTGGACGCAGCCTGAGAAAAAGGAAATTAATGTAGTAGGCATTGGGGCAGAAAATTTCAGATTAGAAGATGAACTGTTTGATTTTAATCAAGTTACAGACGAAACCATCAATAAAGTACTTCAAGACGCTTGGGCAAAATATAAAGACGAAGCCAAGTATGAGTATCAATATATTAAAGGCTTGAAAATCGATATAGAAGGAATAGAAGCAACTATTCATGGTAAACTAAAAGCTAATGGCGTAGAAAAAACAGAATACTATAAAACAGATTTTCAAGGAAATAGTAAAAAATAATTTTAAATGACTAAAACAAAGGCTGTCCAATATTTTTCGGACAGCCTTTTATTATATATATGCAACTCATCTTAACTTTTTGCTTAAACTTTCTGACTCTTGAGGTTATTTCAAAGCATTAAACAGAATAAACATTATACTTCATTTTTTCTACTTCTTAATGAACATTTTTATCAAATAAGTCTATATCATTTTTAAGCGAAAAGCATAGAATCATAATTAAAAGGTATTTTATGAGAATAAAAATTAATGTCCATTTTTTCACAATTGAAGTTGGTTTTGTTTTATAATAAATCACAAAAATATGAATTGTTAATTAATAATAATTTATAAAATTAACACATTCACATTATAAATCTCTTTTATTATTGTCTTTTTTTTAAATAAAACATTTATATTTGCACCCCAAAAAAAATAAGATGAAAAAAAGTACAATTTTATTACTAAGCACTATTTCCGCTTTGTCCTTTGGGCAACAAAATAAAGTGGGAATTAACACAAAAACACCTCATGCTACCTTGGAAATTCAACATTATAACCCAACGAGTAACACTGACACTTCCGTAGAAGGAATTCTTATCCCTCGTGTGTCTCGTCTTAGAGCTTTCCAAATGGGAGATAAGAGTAAGGTAAAAGAATCCACTTTAATATACATTGATAATGTTTCTACAGGTGCTAAGGCAGGAACTATGGCAGATGTAGATACTAAAGGATTTTATTATTTCAGCACAGATTTAAATAAGTGGGTAAAATTAAGCACTTCTTCTCAATCTTCTTTTGTAGATACCAATACACATATTTATAATAGCAATGGCACTCTACAAGGGGAGAGAACGGTAAATCATAATAATCATTACCTTACATTCAAAACAGGAACTGGTAAAGTGGTTGTAGAAGGTAAAACCTTAATTAAAGGAGAGTTTTATAGAGTTGCCAGCAACATCACTACTGAAGCCCAAAGAAATTATTATGTAAAATCTAGTACAGCAACTGAATACGGAGACCATGTAATTATTAATAGACTTTCTCATGGAGTTACCAATATCTATTTACCCACTACTCCTGAAAATATGTATGAAGGAAGAGAACTCTGCATCATAAATGTGGGAGGAGGTAGTGTGACTATTCATAATCTTTCCATAGGAGATGGTCAGCAAAAAACATTAGCTCCTAATATAGCAACTTGTATACTCTCTACAGGACAAAAATGGATAATGACATCAAGATATTAATTGATTCAATAATAAAAAAATCAAAAAACTCCTTATGATAAAACGCATAAGGGGTTTTTTGATGGAAAGTATATATCCCAAAAGAACTTTTGAAAGTTATATTATTTCAATTTATAAGTCAGCATAATCCCACCTCTATAAGGTAAAAACTCGCCACTCTTATTCCAAGTACTTGATTTTTCATAACGGGTAATAAATTTCCCAGAAAGCTGGTCATAACCTTTGTAAAAACTCTGTACCGTTCCCCCTCCTAAATAGAAGTCTAATCCCCAACGATAGGAAATATCCCACTGATAGCCTATTGTGCCTCCTACCATAAAGCTAAACCCGCGTTGAAATTTATTGGTGCCGCTATAATTCCATTTTGTGAGTTCGAAAACTCCTCCTCCTACATGGACACCTGCGTACCAACCGTCATATCTTTCTCTTAGATAGTAACGCCCTTCTATATGTCCCATTGCTACCAATGCATGATGATTAGCAATGCTTTTCCATGGGGAAATAAATACATCTCCCTGTACAGTAAATTGCGTAGAGAGTGGAAATTCCATTCCTGCGTTTATAATACCTATAGGAAGAAAAACAGTATTCACTTTGAATTGTTTTTCTTTCAGATTATCTTGTGCAGAAATGGATATCGTCAGAAGAAAAAACAAGAGTCTTATCATTTGGATATTAGAAGTTAAAAAAAATGTTCAAAATAAACTGTATTTGAAAGCTAAGTCTTAGCTAGTTATTTCTAGTATTCTACCTTTCCTTGAACATTGGGCTAAAATCTTTAAATGGAATAATAGACATCAAGGTCTATAAAAGATTTTAAATTATTTTACCCCTCAAAAACATGGCGAGGGCAAAGGTACGAAAAATCATCAAGTTTGCGTAATGATAGTGCTTCTAAAGTAATTTTGAATATGCATGCAATGACTCTGATTCGGTATGATAATCAAATAAAGATAACATAAAAAAGAAAGAAGGAAAGCATTTATGTTAGTAATTACAATGTATAATGATTTTAGAAGTTAGAAATGAGATGTTAGAGATCGTACAATGTACAAAGTATAATGTATAATGATTTTAGAAATTAGAAGCTAACTGCTATTCGCTAATAGCCAATAGCCATCTGCCAATAGCCATAAACTGATAAAAAAAGCCCTATCAGAACTACAACTCCGATAGGGCAAAATAAAATTTATTGGATGAGCTTCTCTAATCTTTCTAAACGAGATTCTAATGCTGCATTCTTAGCTTCAAGCTCTTGAATTTTAGATTCTTTAGCTTTTAATGCTTTGTCTTGCTCTATGCTGTGCAAATAAAGCTCTTCTATTTTCTCTACATTGGTCAGCTGGGTTTCCATTAAATCTACATATCCTTGTGCTTTAATGGTTGCCGCTGATTTATACCCTGGTAAGTGTCCATTCGCTTTTACGAAATCTTCTACTTGGCTTAGGGATTTGAAATTGTAATCTGCCTTGATAGAAGAAGTTCCTGTATAGTACTTTTGGAATACATAATCTGGGAAGATAGTGGCTCCGTTAACTCCTTGGAAAGAAGTAGCTCTTACCATTCCTTCATCTGTAATGCTTATTGGATGAGTAGTTCTATCTCCATTGGCAGATGTAATGGCAAGCTGCACAGAATTACTCGCTGTATCTGGAACCCATGCAGATCTGATAGTAGTAGAACTACCGATTACCAATTTACCTTCTGCATCTGCATATACTGGACGATTACCTGTTCCTGCTAAATTACGAATACGAGCATTTCCATTAACATCTAACGATTCAGTAGGTTCTGTTACATTTATACCTACACGACCATCTGTCAAGTCGATATTAAACGGTGTTTTAGTGTTAGCTCCTGACAATGTACCATCAGAAGAGCCTTGTACCCTGAAAAACAACTTATCATCACTTACCATTTTGTGTGTAACCACTCTAACCTCTCCATCGTATGATTTATCAGATTTAAAGTCAATATATCCTATATTTTTAGTAATTGTAGCTGTAGGATTTTTTCTAAAAATCTCAATACCACCACTTGTAAGCATTGTAAAACGATTTTCTCTATCATCTCCAATTATAGCATTTCCTACAACATCTAATTTAGCAGCTGGTTCCGTAGTTCCTATCCCTACATTACCATTTTCTCTAACAACCATATGAACGGAATTTCCATAGCCTAATCCCAGACCATTATAGCTACCGCCATTTTCTACTCCATGAATTCCGAAATCAATAAATCCCATTTTAGTAATATCTACTACCCTTTGCAAACGCTCTGTAGTACCATTCCAACCTCCATTAGTATCTAAGAATCGGTTCAGAGACAATGTTATTTTGCTATTATTTCCTGTATTATTGATACCTGTACCCTTTGCCATATTGAAATAGGTATAAGAACCTACATCATTAGAAGAAATTGCTTTTCTTGGTTGAAAGAAAAAACCTTGCTCATTAAACTTATAATGAGCATTATTATTTGAAAAAAGAGTTTCAGCCCCATCTAACTGAAAAAGAAATGTATTTCCATTGACAGTATCTACACTATTGATAACAAGCCTCTTATTCTTAACATCATCGTCTGGATTTGTGTTAGCTAGTAAGTCTTGACCTATAATTCTAATAGAATGATCCACATCATCAGACTTTCTCATATCGATATATCCCATATGAGTTTGATCGTCTTTATAATTAACAAGCTCTACGCCCGCTCCTCCGATGCCAGCATGAGATGTTACTTCCCTTGTTACTTTATCTACCGTATTCATAGATAAATGCCCAGAATAGTTATCAGAACTTTGGGAGTCTGATATATCAACTCTAGCTACATATTCCCCTTCCTTTAAAGAAGGAACTAAACCATATTCCTTTATTTTAGTACTATTGGTAGGAGCAAAAGAATATGTCTTTGTGTATTCTTTTACAAATTTCCAAAGCTGGTCATTAGCATCACTCCCCGCTTTCACCCACTCGGTGCCGTTATAGAAATAATACCCTTTTTCCGTAATCTTTGCTACTTTCGTATCTCCTCCTGTATAAGCAGAAATAGGCGAAGTAGTTTCATCCGTAGCATACACTAAAGTACCTTCTACGGGAGTTTCAATATTAGCAATTCTCGTTTTGCTTAGCTTCGGAGCAATAATCCCTTCATTCGTTTTTGCCTCTACTCGGGCGTTATCACTATTCGGCTGTACATCCATCGTAGCACTCGGCTCTATGGTGTTTACCCCTACTTTACCCTTGTAAGGGTCTTGCTGCTGTTGCTGTGCGTAGCCATAGGTCATAAAACCTAAGAACGCTAACACACTGATCTTGATTGTTGTTTTGTTCATAATTTTAAATTTAAAAACGATTGTTATTTATTATTAAATGATTCAAAGATTAAAGGATTGAAAAAATTAAAAGATTAAAAAATTCCGCTCGTTTCGATGATTTCGATTTTTTTAGATTCTTTAGTTTCTTTCCTTTTTTTAGATAATTCCTTATTAAATCCCTATCCTCCCAAAAAACAATTAGTGAACTGTACAAATTAGAAGGGAGACACTGATATCGTATTGATTTTTGTAAAAAGTTCTGGTGAAGGATAGGGAATGTACTGGTGCAGGTCTCTCCTCTATGGGGTAATGAATAACTATGATGATGACATAGACACAAACAAAATTGCCCCCTTCTCAATGAAGGAGGATATAAATTTAAATATCCGATATTTGCTCGCTCTAGATTTTTTTTATAGATTCCGCGTACACACGCATATTTATATATACTTAGCGAAGGTAAGTGTGTGTGTGTGTGTGTGTGTGTGTGTGTGTGTGTGTGTGTGTGTGTGTGTGTGTGTGTGTGTGTGTGTGTGTGTGTGTTTACACAATCATTTGAATTGACCAAATTTTTGGCCCACTTTTTTTCAGTATTTTTATATGTATTGATTGCGTGTAACATAACGAGGCAAAGATAGATAAAGTTTTCTAATATGCAAAAAGTTTTTTATAAGTTAATTTTAGATGTTGGAGATTGTACCGCGTACAAAGTAGAATGTATAATGATTTTAGAATTTGGAAGCTAGAAAGCTATTCGCTAGAAACCAGTCGCTCAAATTCTACTGCATGTATGACTACAGCGGGGTCAAATGTATATAGCAACAGCCACCGTTTTGTTATGAGACCTCTTCGGGGTCGTATGTTATATAGGAAAATATTCCACTATAAACATATGACCTCTACGAGGTCAGATCAAAAGCCTCCTGCCCATTGCTTCCTGCCTACTGCTTTTAGAAATTAGATGTTGGAGATTAGAATTTGGAAGTTAGAAAGCTAACTGCCAACCGCCATAAGCTATTCGCCATAAGCCTTTCAAAACAAGAAACCACTCTTCTTCTTTCTGTCTATTTTTTAGATTCCAATTGTTTTCCCCAGCGATGATAGAAAATCATCGTGAGTACGAAATAGAAAAGGCACAAAAGCCACATCTTGGTATAGAGCTCTTGTATTTCTGAAAGTTTGGCTCCGCTTTGGCTCAGGGCTACAAAGCCTTTTACGGCATGGGTACTGGGTACCAGTTCTGCCAGATAACGCAAGACCGAAGGAAAAGCTTCTACCGGCCAAGATACGCCACTGAGCATAGCTACAGGGATTGAGGTAAAAGAAATGGTAAGCACCACATCTTCTCGATGCTTGAAAAAGCGAACCAGCCACAAGCCTAAGAAAGACAAACTCAATAGATACGGCAATAGAAAACCGTAAATATCGGTGAGGTTGCCTCGTTGGGGTAGATTGAAACTTGGAATAACAATCCACAACACGATGCTGATGTACAAGAACCCTACGACTAAATAGCTCGAAGCTTTTCCTAATATGATATTTAGCGTTTCTAAGAGTGAACCATTGCCCGAGATAGCGATGCCTTTTTCTCTTTGCGTACCCCCCAAAAGTCCGATACCTGTGAGTAATAGCGTTTGGATGATAATCATAAAAACCATGGGCATTAGAAACATGCCGTAGCCCGCATTGGGATTAAAGAGCGTTACGCTTTCGGCTTTTATAGCAGACATGGTATCCGAGGCCTGAGCTTCCGACATGCCTTGTGCTGTGAGCCCTTTCAATTCGATACCGCCGTTGAGATACGCCACGGTAGTTGCCACGGCTTTGTACACCTGTTTGTAGTATGGGAAATAGGATACATCGTAATACCCCGAAACCGAGGGTTGCTCTTTTCTGTAAATTTTTTGTGAAAAATCTTTCGGAATAAGCACAATACCTTTTACTTCTTGGTTGTAAAAAAGTTTTTCCGCTGCTTTGAAATCCGCTGGAGATTCGGTTACTGCAACCTGTTCTGTAGCATCTAGCATACGAATGAGTTGTCGGCTTTCTGCTGTGCGACACTCATCTACCACCGCAATGGGCGTCTCTGTGGTTATTTCCCGAGAGTACACATACGAATAAAGCACGGCTACCAAAACCGAAAGCACAAAAAACGAAGCCAAGACGGCTCTGTCTGAAAACATTTTTTGAAACTCGTTTCTAAATACGCGTAGAATGGAATTATTGTTTTTCATAACCGTTGTTTTTTACAAGTTGTACAAATCGAGGATAGGCTGCCAAAGCAAGACTGATGAAAAATACAAATGCCAAAACATTGCCCCAATTGTAAGAAATCGGAAGCCCTTTTACGCCTATATGGATATAATTTTGCAAGAAATGCGTGAAAGGAAACACCCGCGTAAGGTACTGTATGCTCTCGGGCATGGATTCTATAGGGAAAGTATAGCCCGAAAAAGAAAAGGCAACTCCCGCCAAAGCCCCCCCGTAAGCCAATGCCGAACGAAGATCTCTGAGCATGGATACGAAGAATACCGCTACGGCTTGATTTACAATAATTAATGAGAAAACCACCAGTGCCATGGTCCAGCCGTTGCCTTTGTACGGAATGTCGATGATTTTAAACAAATAGATATTCATGATAAGCCCTAAAAAAAGGAACATCAAGGTATAAGGAAGGAGCTTGCCCAAGAGCAAACGCCAATAGCTACCCCCCGCTTGTTTTAGAAAGCGCTGTGCCTCTCGGTATTTGAACATCTGGCCCAAGGCAAAGATAGACATGGTCATGACTACCATCTGAAAGAGCATGGGAATCAAGGCTAAATTGAGGAAGTAATTGTAGTTCTTATAAGGGTTGTACAGTCCGTGATTATCCACTTTTACGGCTTGGACTTCTGCCAGAGCTTTTCCTTGAGGCGTATTTTTTTTGGTTCTTTTGTTGAGATTAATCCCCGCAGAAAAGGTTCCCACCGTACTCACAAACCCCGATTGTATAAAGCTGGAAGGCACCAGATAATTGCCATTGGTATAGCAAATTGCCTTGGTAGTTTTGCTCTGTAAAATATCTTTTTCAAAGTTTTTGGGAATCACAATATAGGCGTAGGCATCGGCTCTTTTGAGTAAAGGAGAAGCTTCGGTAGGACTTCCCACTTGCTGGGAAACCTGCATAATAGTGGTAGCATCTAAAAAGCGGATGAGCTGTCGGGACATGGCCGATTGGTCGTAATCCGTAACCACCACGGGCAAATCTTTTGGCGTGTCTTCGCGGAAGAGATAGCCAAAGAACCCGAAAATCAATAGAGGTAATCCCAAAGTCATCAGCAGACGCTTGGGAGAGAGGAACAACCGTTTGATTTCGGAAATGAATAAGTTTTTCATTAGAAAGCGTTTGAGGGTTTGAAGGTTTGAAATATTTGAAGAGTTTTAGGGTTTGAAAGATTCTATCCTTATCAAAATTTTATTTCATACCTATGAAGTGAAAATGGGAAACCTATGGACACTTTTTTTCATCTCGATGAAAATTTTACTCCGTCCTGATGAAAATTTTACTCCGTCCTGATGGAAATTTTGTTCCATCCTGATGTAATTTTTTTTCGTTAATGATGAAATATATTTTCATAAGAATTTCCCTATAAATCCTGCTATGCAATAGCTATACCCGTGTAAAGGTAAAATAATTGGTAATCAATTGAATATATTCATTATTTTGACTATATATCAATTTTTTTCTATCAATTGAATACCTCCTCTGGTATAGATTCCTGTTGCCATGACAATGCTAACAACAAGAATAACCAGAAGAATAGAAATAAATAATGAAACCATGTATAAGCTCAAATAAATTTCTATATTTTATTTAATCCTTCTTTACTAAAACCGACATTCCTGGGCGTAGTCCGCTGGTAGGCTCGGTAGGGTAGGCTTTGATTTCAAAAGTCTTGCGGTCAAAATCGCCTTGTGCTTTGGTGGCTGTCCAAGTGGCAAAATCTGCCATTGCCGAAATGTGGCGTACTTCCAATTCTATTTCCTTATTGCCCAATGCCGGTACTTTGGCTTTAAACTTGGCTCCTTTTTGGAAACGATTCATCATATCTTCGCGGATATTGAGTACCACCCATACATCCGACAAATCTACAAGGGTAATTACAGGATAGCCCGTATTGACCAATTCGCCTTCGTTTGGGATGATTTTCTGTACCTCAGCTGATGCAGGCGCGTAGAGGTTGGCCTCTTTTTTATAAGATTGCACTTCGTGTACCGCTCCTTGGGCTTGTTGTACCAAGGCTTGTGCTGCTAATTTGTCTTCCTGCTGGGCTCCTGCCAAAGCAAGGTCGTACTGGGCTTTTGCAGCATTGGCTTGCTGTACGGCTGCTTGGTATTTGGTATAGGCTTCGTCTCTTTTTTGAGCCGAAATCAGTTCGTCTTTGTAGAGATTTTCTACGCGTCCGAAAGTGGTTTTTGCAAAATCTGCAGCCGTTTGTGCCTGTTGCCATACACTGTAGGCGGCTTGTATTTGCTGACTTCTCGCTCCGGCGTTTGCCTTTGCTAGCTGGGCCTGAGCCGCGTTTTGTGCAGCTCCTGCTTGTTCTAATTTGGCGTTGATTTCCGGCGTTTCTATCGTGAGGAGCAAATCGCCTTTTTGGATGTTTTGTCCTTCTTTGATGTGGATTTTTTCCACACGCCCCGGAATTTTAGGTGCTACGCTAATTTGTTTTGCCTCGGCTTGTCCTTGCCAATAATCTTCGGTTTTCTTGTTTGAAAAAACCAACGCGATGATCACCAATACAGCGATGATCACAATCGGAACCAATTTTATTATTTTTTTCATTGTGAATTATAAATTAATGAATTAAAAAGATTAAAAGATTAAAAAAATAGGCTTTTAGCTCATGCTTATAGCTAATTGCTAGTAGCCAATTTCTAGTCGCTCATCACTAAAATTTGATTTTCCCTTGGGCTTTTGCCAGTTCTAGTGCTGCCTGTCTTTGTTGCTGAATACCTTGGGCTTGTTCTATCATCACTTTGTGGTAATCACTTTCTATCTGTAGGCGTTCGGAGATGTCTATAAGTCCTTCTTTAAATTGTTTCATAGCAATGTTGAGGTTGTTTTTTGCTACTTGTACTTTTTGCTCGTTCAGTTTCAGTTTTTCATTGGCTACTCTGTAATTTTCGCTGTTTTTATCGAGTAATAGCTGGAGCTTTTGTCTCGTATCCGAGAGGGTATTTTGTAGGCTTTCCATATCCATTTTTACTTGTTTCATCTTATGGCTTCGTTGGTTACCATTAAAGATATTCCAGTTGGCTCCCAATCCTACATAAGTAGTAGGCAATAGGGTAAGATGGTGAAGCCTCAAAGGCGGATTGCCCAGCGGAAGACGAGCGTCAAAAATATCGGTATAGCGTACCCCACCCATGAGAGCGATTTGTGGCAAAAGACTGCTTTTCTCTTTTTTGAGCAAAAATTCCTGAGCGTTTAAAAAAGATTTTAGTGCCTTTATTTCCGATTTTTCTTCGATGTTGGTGGTTTCTTCCGCCAAAACAAAAGGCTGAAAATCATTGACCACTTGTTCTATTTCTATTTCAGAAAGTCCCGTAAGGTAGGCTATTTTCTTACGAATGAGTCGTTGAGCTCCGTCTAATTCCACTTGTTTGGATTGTAGTTCTAGCTGTGCCAGTTTTATTTTATCCTTGTCTAGAGGAATGGCAAAGCCCTCTTCTATGCTTCGCTGTACGCGTTTTTCCTCTACTTCCAATCGTTTTTGACTTTCGTCTATGAGGGATTGAATGGCATTGAGTACCTCAATTTGGTCAAAACTTACTACCACTTCCTGAACGAGGTCTTCAGTAGCGTTTTCGTTGAGGTATTCCGTACCGATGCGTTTCTGTTCCAAAGCCTTTTGAGCGTAGGGAATTTGCATACCGCTGAAAAGCACCACCTGAGCATTAACTCCTGCAAAAGCACCATGAGCGTGTGTGGAAGAGTTTTTTACTCCTGTGAAAAGCGGTTTGGGAAAAAAAGGCGTCTGTGTAGGCTCTAAATCAATTGAACTTTTGCTGTGCATCACGAAATAGCCTCCCGTAGCGGTGAGGCTAGGCAGTCTTTTATCGCCTACTTCTTTTTGTTGAAGTTTTAGTTTTTCTATTTCTATCTGTTTGTTTTTTAGAGGTTCGCTTTTCTCTTTTGCCGAGCGAATGGCGTGTAGCATAGACTCGGAAAGGGTAATCTGTCCCTGTGCAACGGTAGCCGAGAGTGCCAAGCCTGTTCCCAAAAGGTATTTTAAAATTCGCATAATCAAAATGTTTATCTGTGAATTTGATAAGGCAAAGATATACAAAGTTTTTGGCAATTGCCTGACACATTTGTGTCAAAGTGAAAGTATTTAATAGGTAATGATTAGTTTGATTTCTGAGAAGTTTTGTGACATAGCGTTTTGTAATTTGTCCTCCAGTGAAGCTTTGGGCAAATGTTTGGAGATAGAAAAGTTTTATGGCGAAGCGATTTACTATAGTGAAAAGGTTGTTTTGTTTTCCTATAAAGATTTTATTTTGTGAGCAAAAAGAGAAATGTATCTTTGTGCGAGGACGACCTAATGAATCATTTTTAGTATATAACCTGTAAAATACAGAACACAAAATGCAAACCACCTTTGATTTTTTCACACTTTATGCCCATCCGCTGATTTCGAGTGAACAATTTTTTCGTTCTAACTGCTTATTTTTGCCCTCAATAATTAAAACGATAAAAAAATGGCAACAAAACTCAATCCGTATCTAAATTTTAATGGGAATTGCGAAGAAGCGTTTAATTTTTACAAAAAGGCTTTCGGGGGCGATTTTACAATGGTGGTTCGTTCTGATGAAACTCCAATGGAAGTGGCTGAAAATGAGAAAAACCGCGTGATGTACATTGAGCTTCCCATAGGGGAAAACGATAAACTAATGGGTTCGGACATTTTCGAATCGCTTGGGCAGAAACTTACTACGGGCAATCACAACTATGTGAGTATTTCCGTAGATAGCAAAGCCGAAGCCGACCGCCTTTTCCACGCACTTTCCGAAGGGGGCGAAATAGAAATGCCTATGGAAGAGCAGTTTTTTGGCTATTTCGGAGATTTTAAAGATAAATTCGGCATCTCTTGGATGATTATTTTTGAGGAAGGAAAATGATAAAAGCCATCATAAAGATGGCTTTTTTTGTGCTAAAAAACTTAGTATATTTGTCCTGTAGGCTATTGTGAAACAAAAAAGTGAGCATGGATGCACTGGTAAAAGACTATCTGAAATACATGAAAATGCGTTGTCCGAAGCTTACCGAAACGGATTTAGAATACATTGGTAAGAAGCTCTATCTCTCTGAAGTTCCTGCTAAGGCTTTTTATTTGGAGCAAAATGAAAATCAAACCCAAATCGGTTATGTTCTCAAAGGGCTCATCCGTACTTTTTATACCACGCCCGAGGGAGAGGAAATCACGGTGGCTTTTAATAAGGAGAATGGCCCCGTGGCCGATTATAAAATTTTGGAGCATCCATTGCCAAGTCGGTTTTCTTTTCAGGCAATAGAAGATAGTTTGGTGATTAATTTCCCCTACGAACATTTGATAGATTGTGCAGATAAAATCCCTGCTTTTGAACGCTTTATACGCTTGATTCTGGAGGAAACTTTCCTGCGTACTTCTACAAGGATGGAAGGCTTCCTTTTTTATGCTGCCGAAGAACGCTACTTGAAATTCATTGATGAAAATCCAGATTTGCTTAGTAGAATATCCGTGTCGCATCTCTGTTCCTTTCTGGGGATTACCCGACAAGCCCTTACCCGAATCCGAAAAAAAATCCTTGAGAATAAATAAGTCTCTTCAGAAAACTTATTAACTATTTGATATGTGATAAATATTTTGTGTATAAGGTAATCAAGGTTTTCAACCCCGCCCAAACCAATAAATTTTCGTCAAGCAACACACCTTTCTCCTGTAAAATACGGCATTTAGGAGTTTCAAATCGAGACGAAGAACACCCCCATTCTTCTGAAAAACAATCACTTGATCTAGCTTTAAACCCACTGACTACATTCTCAAATAATTCTGATTGATTCGATTTTAAGGACAAGAGAATAACTCACTAAATCCATAAAAACAAAAATATTAAATTTCGTGCGTTTGACTTAGGAGATTTATACCAAAATCTTCGGCATAAACTCAAGCATCGAAAACAACTCCTTCTCCTCCAAATAGGGCTGGGAAGAGGACGAAAACCAATTAGTTTACACTCTGAAATCGTTTTGACCGATGAAGAATTCGGACATTTTGAAGTAGATTTAATCGTGGGGAGGGGCTGTGCCTATTACCCATAATCAATATATAACTTTCATAATTCCATTATTCTTTTACATTATTTGCATATTACTAATGTTTTGGCAAGATATTTTCATTGAGCTTTGCTATCAAACTTATCGTTATGACAGTATCAAAACTAAAAAGATTAGCAGAAGAAAACAATCAAGTATGTGTTACTATTTCACTAAACACACACAGAACGCATCCTGACAACTTACAAGATGAAATCGTACTAAAAAATCTTATCTCTGATGCCAAAGAAAGAGTAACTAACGAATTTGGAAAAAGAGATGAAGCAGGTAAGGTGTTAGAAAAACTAGACGAACTAGATAAAAAAGTAGATATTAATCAACTTTTGGATAGTTTGCATATTTTTATCTCTGCTGAAACCATGGAAATAGTACGCTCTATCTGGTCGGTAGAGGAAAATTCTGTATTCGTAGATGAACAATTCATGATTAAACCACTCATCAAATTGTTTAATAGAAGTAGAGAGTACCTTATTTTACAATTGTCCCAAAATAAAACACAACTTTTCAAAGCGTATGATGAGAGCGTAGAAGAAGAAGTGCATAACCATGTGTTCCCTTTCGGAGAGTCTCCTCATGTGGCTACATCTAATATCAGAAAAAGTGACTCTGCCCATGTAGATAATCTTCTGAAAGAGCATTTTAGAGATATAGACAAGGCGTTGGTAGATTTTGTTTTATCAGAAGATAAAACCCTAAAAGTAGTGGTAGCAACTACTGAAGCGAACTATCATGCCCTTTTAGAAGCGAGTACAAGACCAGAAATGTACATTGGATTTATAGAAGTGAACCATAGTGGCAATGATAACGCTCCTTGGCATTTAGCAAAACAATCTTGGGAAGTGGTAAAAGAGAAACAAATAGAGTGGGTAAAAGAGGCCATAGAAGAAGTAAAAGCTGCATCTTCACAGTCTAAATTATCTACAGATTTATTAGAAATTTACCAAGCTGCGATTGATGGAAATGCAGAATTGCTCATCGTGAATAAACTCTATCAGCAACCTGTAAGGCTAGTGGGCGACAGAGATTTTGAACTCATAGAAGACGCCAATGAACATGGTGCATTAGATGACATCATTAGCCACATTGCTTACGAAGTAATTTCCAAAGGAGGAAAAACACTTTTTGTAGATGAAGAATGGATTTCTGATTTAGGAAACATCGCACTGAAAAAAAGATACTAAAATAGTATTCATAGGATTTTTTCAGGCTGTCCCAATAGGGACAGCTTTTTTTGTTTTAACCTATCAAAAAACTTCAATAGAAACAATAAAGTAATTCACTTATTTCTCTTTAAAACGCGACAATACCCCTCTATCTTCCTCCAATAAAAATTCTTTTATACAAAACTTTATTTTAACTTTATTAAAAAACTTTTTAATTATATTAAAATATAAAACATTTTTATCTATATTTATCTCCGAAAAATTAAACATTGTATTACAAATGACTGCTAAAATCCCTACCGTTTGTCCCAGTTGCGAAAGTCCGCTAAATGTGAGCCGGATGCGATGTGCAACCTGTGCAACCGAAGTTTCAGGCGAGTACGAACTCCCGCTGTACTTAAAACTCAACCGCGAAGAGCAAGCCTTTATCCTCAATTTTTTCCTATCCAGTGGAAGCATCAAAGAAATGGCAAAACAAGCCGAACTTTCCTACCCCACCATGCGGAACAAAATGGACGATTTAATCGAAAAAATAAAACAACTCAATCAAGAATCTTTAGAAAACAAGTAAAAAATGAAAAATTTCTTTAATCCTTTCGTCAAATATTCTGAACAGAAGTTACTCTTGATAGGCTTGGTCTCTTGGGGACTGATGAACTTGGCAATGTTCCTCTTCGATAGCCGAATGAATGGCCTACTACACATTGCCGACGGTGAAACCAATGTGCTCAAAAACCTACAAATTACCAACGGCATATTCTTCTTTAATGTCCTCTGCTTTTTTGTATTGGCAAAAATCATTAACCTCAAAACACGCTTCATCGATGTGCTCAATAGCTTTCTGGTAAGCTTGTTACCACTATCTATTCTTGTGTTTTTTACGAATATTCCTGCCATTCATCAGCTGAATAAAGCAGTTGTTGCTAGGGCAAGCCATCTGGAAAAATTGTTTTCTAATCTATTGGAAGTCATTAGTTTTGCAATTTCCACCCTCGTTGCGTTGTTTTTTGTGGTGTATGCCGTAACACTGATGTACAACGGCTTCAAAACCGCTACCCATCTGAAAAACGGAATCTATACCGCCGTGTTTTTTGTACTCCTATTTATATTAAATTCTATTACACAAGCTTATTTTTAATTTTTAATTCTAAAATATCATGTTGAAAAGATTTTTATTATTCCTTGTTACCTTGTGCTTTACACAAGGCGTATTTGGTCAAATTGTAGGAAGATGGAAAGGCGATTTGGATATTCAAGGTACAAAACTCCCTTTGGTATTTGAAATAAAAGCCACCGAAAACGGCTATAGCACCACGGCTTACAGTCCGAAACAAACTTCTATGGGTATTCCTACCAGCAAAACCGTTTTTGAAAACAATGCACTAACGGTAGAAATTTCAACACTACAAGCCTCGTTTAAAGGCGTTTTAAAAGACGGTAAAATCACAGGAACTTTCAAGCAAGGGAAAGATTTTCCTTTGGTATTGGAAAAAACCAACGAGGAAATAAAAGCAGTGGAAGACCCTGTTATTGCAGATTTGGGGAACCGTGCCATCAACACCCAAAAATTATCCGCTTATCTTGATTATTTGGTAGAAAAACAGAAGATAGCAGGGAGTATTTCTATCTTCCGAAAAGGGAAAGAAGTGTATAAAAAACACTTTGGGCAGGAGTTTTTGCCTACAAAAAACTACAACCAACAAACGGCGTATCAAATCGGGTCGATTACCAAGCTGTTTATGGCAACAATGCTGATGCAGGAAGTGGAAAAAGGCACGCTAAAACTCGATGACAAGTTGGCAAAATTCTTCCCCAAAATGCCCAATGCCCAAAACATTACGCTGCAACAGATGCTGAATCATACCAGTGGTCTGAAGGATTATGTTACTGGAGAATGGCTCACGGAAAAGGCTTTTGCACCTCAAGTAATTTACGATACCATTGTAAAACAGGGCGTGGACTTTCAACCTGGGGAAAAACAAAAATATTCCAACTCGGCATATTATCTATTGTGCAAAATTTTGGAACAAACCACCCAACAACCGTTTAATGTATTGCTCCGCGAACGAATTGCAAAACCTCTGAATTTAGACAATACTTTTTCTGCCTTAGACAGACCTACGAATATTTTTGCTTCGTACAACCTACACCAAACTCAGCTACAAGAGGTAAAGGATTTTAATTTTATAAATGCCTTAGGGGCAGGGGATATTACCGCCACTACAACCGATTTGAACCGATTTGTAGAAGCTCTTTTCAAAGGCAAGTTGCTAAAAAAAGAAACCCTACAACAGATGTTGCCAGAAGAAAAAACTTGGGGGCTGTGCGTGATGAAAGCTCCTTTTTACAACAAGACTTCTTACGGACACGGCGGCACTACTCTTGGCACGGACGCACTTATGACCTACAATCCCGAAGATGATTTGTCTATCAGCTTGTGTGTCAATGCACGGGGGATGTTTTCAAACAATGAAATTACCATTGGCATACTCAACATTCTTTACGAACTCCCGTTTGATTTTGAAAAGGAATAAAATTTGAAAACAATTAATAATAACGGAAAGTTACTTTTATAAGTTGAATCTAGGAGTATCCGTAAAAGGGGTTCCCTTATTTATCACAGCAAAAGTTCTACTTATGATTTTGTTTTTTACATTATTGATTACCAGCATTGAATGCTTTCCTTCTTTCTTTTTTATGTTATCTTTATTTGATTATCATACCGAATCAGAATCATTGCATACATATTCAAAATTACTTTAGAAGTAGGGTAAACGGATAAAATTTATAATACATTAATAATCAAATATTTAAATTTCAGACCCTTTTTGTAAAAGTGATTAAGAGCAAATTTAAATGTATTGATATTCAATTATTTTTTATTGAGTACCCTATAAAAATAGGATTTCGTGCGTTTAACCTAACCTTAGAAGATTAAATTTTGCAGAGTAATAAAAAAGTATTACATTTGCACCTCGAAATATTTAATACAAAAAATTATGAACAATTACGAGACTGTTTTCATTTTAACTCCCGTTCTATCTGACGCGCAGGTGGAGGAAGCAGTGAAAAAATTCGAAGACCTTTTGAAAGAAAAAGGATGTGAAATCGTTGCTAAAGAAAACTGGGGACTGAAAAAATTGGCGTACCCAATTCAGTTGAAAAAGAATGGATTCTATACCCTTATAGAATTCAAAGGTGAAGGAACCATCGTAGCAGAGCTAGAAACAGCATTCAAACGCGACGAGAGAGTAATCCGTTACTTGACTACTAAACTAGACAAGTACGCAGTAGAGTACGCAGTAACAAGAAGAGCTAAACTTAAAACTGCTAAAGCTTAATCTTTAATCCCCTAAAAACAAAAAATTATGGCAATAGATGAATTGGCACAACAGGCTGCCGCAGGTGGTGAATCAGAAGTAAAATTTCTTACCCCACTAGATATCAATACAAAATCTGAAAAGAAATACGACAGATTTAAGAAGTACGGAATTAAGTATGTAGATTACAAGGATGCTAACTTCCTATTACAATTTGTAAATGAGCAAGGTAAAATCCTTCCAAGAAGATACACAGGCACCTCTCTAAAATACCAAAGAAAAGTATCTGCAGCTATTAAGAGAGCAAGACACTTGGCACTTCTTCCATATGTAGCAGATATGCTAAAATAAAACGCAATAAGCTATACGCCATAAGCCCAAAGCCTATTGCAAATAGCCAAATAGTTGCTGAATTATTAAAATTAAAATTCTAACTGTTTTAGAAAATACAGCTTAAATTTCAATACAGCTGTTTTCTAAAATCTAAACAAGACAACAACAATGGATATCATTCTAAAAAAAGATGTAGAAAACTTAGGACTTGAGTTTGACACGGTAAGTGTAAAACCAGGATATGCTAGAAACTTCCTTATTCCTCAAGGATATGCAGTATTGGCAACGCCTAAAAACAGAGCCATCCTTGCAGAAACTTTGGAAGCAAGAAAAGAGGAAGAAGCTAAACTGGTAGCTGCAGCTAAAGAAATTGTAGAAAAATTAAAGAAAACTACCATTACTATTGCTGCAAAAGTAGGTACTGGTGACAGACTTTTCGGCTCTATCAATAACGCAAACCTTTCTGAAGAATTAGCAAACAAAGGCGTAGCAGTAGATAGAAAGTACATCAAAATCCCTGGAAATACTATTAAGAGAACAGGTAAATATACTGCCTTGGTAAGACTTCACAGAGATGTAGAGTACAACTATGAGTTCGAAGTGGTTTCTGATGCTCCAGCAGTAGAAGCTCCTAAAACTGAGAAAAAAGAAGAAAAAACAGAAGAAGAGAACGCTTAATCTGTTTTTGAAAATAGTAAAATGCCATCCGATAGGGTGGCATTTTTGTTATCTGTATAGCAATCACTATATTCTTTTTTTATCGGTTAGAAAAAATTTCTCCCAAAATAATCCCCGTTGCCATAGATACATTAAGGCTTTCCGTAGATTGTTTTTTCCCAAATCTAGGAATAGTAAGCATTTCATCAATGAATCTTTCCGTGGAAGCACATATACCATTGCCTTCATTCCCCATAATGAGATTCATCTTTTCCGGAAAATGCTTAGAATAAATACTCGTACCTTGCATATCTGTACCAAAAGTAGGCAGCGTATTTTTACTAAAAAAATCCTCTAAATCTGTATATACCATATTCATACGAGTAAAAGAGCCCATAGTCGCCTGAATTACCTTTGGATTATATACATCTACTGTCTCTTTGGAACAAATAATTTGCTCTATGCCGAACCAATCTGCCAATCGGATAATCGTTCCTAAATTCCCAGGGTCTTGAATGTTATCCAGCACCAAATTAATAGCTGTATCTACAATTTCAGAAAGCGGAAGAAGCTGACAAAGTGCCAAAGAATCCTTAGGGTTCTGAAGATGAGAAATCTTTCTGAGCTGCTGCTCCGTAATGGTGGTAATAGAAAATGGAGACTGGCTAAAAAAATCTGGCGTAGTGGTAAAAATTTTTTCTACTTTAAAAGCAGAATTTTCTAATTCTGAGATAATTTTATTACCTTCGACAATAAACAAATCGTATTTTTGTCGAAACTTCTTTTTATCTAAGCTTTGAATTTGTTTTATCGTATGGGCAGTAAGCATATCATCTATAAATATGGTCAAAAATATGGTTTAAAGACTGTATTTGCAAGTTTATTTTTCTTTTTGTGGGCTTGTAGCACCACCAAAAAAATTCCAGATGGCGAATACCTACTTACCCAAAATCATTTCGTCTATCCTGAACAAAAAATTCATGCCACAGAACTCCCCAATTATGTACAGCAAAAACCTAATAAAAAACAATTCTTTTTCCTCCCGATAGGGCTTTGGATGTACAATCTCGCTTCCCCTAAATATGACAGTCTCCTGACTGAATATAGGACTTATCCTACAGAAATGAGAAATCAAAAGCTCAAAGATTCCCTTTTCGTGAAATACAATATGCCCCAAGAGCAAGGGAAAAACCTTTTTATCCATCGTAATCTGCATAATCTGGGAGCCGCTCCTGTTATTTTAGACCAAGAAAAATCTAAAGTAAGTGCCGAATCTATCCGTAAAAGATTGGTATATAGAGGATACTGGGACGCTGAAACCCAATATAAACACCATCTGGACTCGCTCCGAAAAAAAGCACAAGTTACCTATACCATTCATCCTAAAACGCCTACCATCATAGATGGTTACTACTATCATATTTCTGACCCTAATATCAAAAGAATCTATGAAGAAGCCCTAGAAAAAAGCGAAATTCTTTCTGGACAAGTGCTAGACCAAACAAAATTAGAAGCCGAAGTAAAAAGAATCAATGAGCAGATGAAAGCCCATGGTTATTATAACTTTAATGCCAATAACCAAGAGATTTTCTTCACCGCAGATACCCTCCAAAGCCGTAAAAAAGTACCTCTCATTTTAGAAATTCATAAAGATTCGGCAAAAAGCCATTATAAAGTAGCCACCATAGGCAAAATAGATGTAGCAGTGGTAGAAGACGCAGATGACTATAAAGTAAAAACAAAAGAAGAGATACTCAGAGGGATTCATTTTCATAAAATAGATCACCAATACAAAACCAATGCACTATGGAGAGCTGTACTTCTTTCTCCAGGAAGCCGATATGACCAAAATCATTTGGATAACACTAGAAGAAACTTCCTCACGATGAACAATTTCTCCCTCATCAAAGCGGAAGATAAACTAAGAGAGAGCGATAATAATATTGCCAATGACAGCATAGTAGATGTGGTGTATCTACTCAAACCATTACCTAAATATGACCTTAAAATTGCTGGCGATATTAATTACTCTGAACTCCTTAACTTAGGCTTCACCCCTTCTGTTAATCTCACCACCCGAAATATTTTTGGAGGTGCCGAAAACCTTACTACCTCTCTCTCTTGGATGACGGGAACGGTACAAAACTCTAAAAACCTCGGCTCTAGAATTTGGGCTCATGAATTTTCTGCCAATGCAGCCCTCCATTTTCCTAGATTATTAATGCCTTTTAAAACCTATAAACTCATCCCGAAAAGATTTTCACCTACCACGGTGCTGAACTTAGGAGCTTCCTTACAAAAAAACATCGGTATGGACAGAATTAATTTTAATGCTGGACTTACCTACAATGCCACCGTAAATGATGTAGTTTCGCATCGTTTTTCCCTTTTCAATGCTCAGTTCTCTCTCACTGGAAATAAAGATGCCTACTATGAATATTTTCCTTTAGATGCCCAGTATAGAGACATGGTATTTGCACATTACTCTCCCACATTGTACCAAAATTACCTGAATGGTACTCTGAGCAGTGATGAATATTCTAATATCATCATCAAAGATGAACACTACCCTTCTACCCTTTCAGAAATAGAACTAGATAATTACAACTCTTTCAGACAATCTATCAGCAATAAAGATAGACAGACTCAAGATGTAGTCATCTCCTCACTTATCTATAACTTTACCTATAACGAAATAGGAAAAAAAGAATTTAACAACCCTGTTTTCTTTAATGGTAAACTGGAAATTGCAGGAAACCTCCTCGGTTTACTCACAAGTAACTTCGCCCAAAAAGGAATCACTACAGGTGAACAAAAAACGCTTTTCGGGATTCCCTATTCTCAGTTCATTAAAATGGATGCTGACCTAAGAAAATATTTTAACTTTGGTAAGCAGACCCTCGCTTTTAGGCAGTTTATAGGTGTGGGGATGCCTTATGGAAATTCTAATGCCATGCCCTTCGTTCGTGCTTATTTTAATGGAGGGTCTAATGACATCCGTGCATGGAGACCTTTCGGTGGTTTGGGACCTGCCGATTCTCAATTAGATGCCAAGGTAAGAACTTTCTCTATGGGAAATGTAAAACTGACAACGAGTGTAGAGTACCGCATCCCTATCAATGATATGTATGAAACCGCCATTTTTACCGATGCAGGAAATGTATGGAACCTCCATCATCATCTTGGCGATGGTTTTAAATTTAATAAATTTTATAAACAACTGGGCGTAGGAAGTGGTATAGGACTAAGAATCAATGTAGCCTATATCACCGTGAGAGTAGATTTGGCATACAAAATCTATGACCCCAATCAGCCTGAAGGAAAAAAATGGCAATTCAATAATTTTAATATCCTAAAACCTACGCTCAATTTAGCTTTTGGATATCCATTTTAAGCTTCGATATAAATAATTGGATTTTGGCAGATGGCTTTTTAACTTTACCTAACCTTTTAAGCAGTAAGTGATAAAAAGTAGGCTTTTAGCAAATTACTTTTAGTTTTATCACCTCTCCCTAACCCTTTGGCCATCCTCCTCCTTTTCTACCTCTCCAACTTATAGCTATCTTTGCACTGTTTTTTATGAGAAATATTGATTATTGTATTGTAGGTGGTGGCTACGCAGGACTTTTCTTCGCTCACCAATGTATCCTAAATGGAAAATCTTTCCTCCTTTTTGATAAAGGAATGCGTTCGGCATCTAAAATTTCTGCTGGAATGGTAAATCCCGTAGTGCTGAAGAAATTTAACACTTTCTGGCTGGCATCAGAACAGATAGAAATGCTTACCGCTACCATGCAAGAAATGAAATGCTATTTAGGAAAAACATTTTTCGTTCAAAATCCTATTTATCGAATTTTTCATGACCCCAATGAGGAACTATTGTGGCTGAAAAAAAGACAAAGAGCAGACCTTACTCCTTTTTTATCTGATGAAATTCATCACTTGGATGAGATTAATAATCCCTACCAATGTGGTAAAGTAATGCAGGGAGGATATCTTCATGTGGCGTCTTTCTTTGAAAGTTTTTATGATTATTTGTCCCAAAATGAGTATTGGGTACAAGAGCTTTTTGATTATCAAAAATTAGATACAGATACGCTTCAGTATAAGAATAATCAGTTTCAGCACATTGTTTTCTGTGAAGGAAATGCAGTACAGCACAATCCTTTTTTTTCGTTCATTCCCATAAAACCGAATAAAGGACATCAAATAGAAGTGAAAATAGAGGAATTAACGCTGCAAAATGTGGTCAAGAAAAAACATTTTTTGATTCCTTTAGAAAATGGAAACTTTTATTATGGCGGAACTTATGATAGAGAGGATACCCATCCGGAAATTAACCCACTTGCTGTACAAGAGCTTACAGAGGGCTTATCATGGATATGCAATCAAAATTTTGAAATCGTAGAGAAAAATACAGCTTTTCGTCCTACCGTAGCAGATAGAAGACCCATTATGGGGAAACATCCTCAGTATAATAATGTATTTGTTTTTAATGGCTTAGGAGCAAGAGGCGTATTAAATGGGGCTTATTTTTCTCGTCAGCTTTTTGCTTTTATAGAAAACGGCACACCTATAGATGACGAGGTGGCGATTGAACGGTTTTTATAGTATTTCACGCTGTATCGCGTGGAGCTGAATATGCTTTATGGGAAAGCCTTTTTTTAATATCTTTACACTTTATTATCATCTTATGAAAAATTATCTGGAGCTTTTAGAACATATTTTAGACCATGGAACCGATAAATCAGACCGAACAGGAACAGGGACGAGGAGCGTCTTTGGGTATCAGCTGAGGTATGATTTGTCTCAAGGTTTTCCTTTAGTAACCACCAAGAAAGTACACCTCCGCTCCATTATTCATGAATTACTTTGGTTCCTGAAAGGAGATACTAATATCACTTATTTAAAAGAAAATGGTGTGAGTATTTGGGACGAATGGGCAGATGAAAATGGAGATTTAGGCCCTGTATATGGTGCCCAATGGAGAAGCTGGCTGGGAGCAGATGGACAAACGATAGATCAAATTTCTGATGTCATTCAGCAAATTAAGACCAACCCAGATTCCCGAAGACTCATCGTCTCGGCATGGAATGCCTCCGAAATATCCAAAATGGCTCTGGCACCTTGCCATGCTATGTTTCAGTTTTATGTAGCCGATGGAAAACTCTCATTACAGCTTTACCAGCGTAGTGCCGATGTATTTCTAGGTGTGCCTTTTAATATTGCCAGCTATGCACTGCTTACCATGATGGTGGCACAGGTTTGTGGTTTACAAGTAGGGGAATATATTCATTCCTTTGGGGATGTACATATTTATCAGAACCATTTCGAACAAGTGAAAAAACAACTGTCTAGAACGCCTAGAGCCTTGCCTACCATGAAACTGAACTCTGATGTGAAAGATATCTTCTCTTTTACTTACGAAGATTTTACATTAGAAAACTATGACCCTCATCCTAGCATCAAAGCTCCCGTAGCGATATAGAAAACTTTTACCATAAAAAACGAAGCTGCCCGATCTTTTCAGGCAGCTTTTTTATTTTCGGAATAATTCCTTGCAAAGTTATTTACTTCAGTTGGGTTCACTCTTCCGCTTCGCTCAGTAGGATAATGTGGCGTATTTTATAATCTTCTCACAACAAGAGAAATGAAAAACATGCGTAAGTCTCTCCCAACTCTTAACTAAGTCTTTCCCAACTCTTAGCTAAGTCTTTGCTAACTCTTAACTAAGTCTTTGCTAACTCTTAGCCAAGTCTTTTCTAACTCTTGGCTAAGTTTTATTCATCATTCAGCCCAAGTGCTTTTTTCACTTCATTTATTTTTTGAGCCAATGCTTTGATTTGAGTTCGGAAATCTTCAGTAGAAGCAATGTTTTCTTTTACCGAAACATAAAACTTGATTTTCGGTTCGGTACCCGATGGGCGTACACATACTTTAGTACCCTCTTCCGTATAGAAGATTAATACATTAGATTTAGGAATGTCTGCCATGGCTTCCGTTTTATTTTCTGAAACCCATAGTTTGGTTTGCTCCTTATAATCACGGATTTCCGCTACTGGACTCCCTGCAATTTCTTTAGGTGGATTTTCACGGAAGTCTTTCATCATTTGCTGAATTTGCTCCGCACCTTCACGCCCTTTTCTTACTACATTGATAAGTCCTTCATAGTACAGTCCCACCTCTTTATAGATGTCTATCAGGTATTCATACGGTGTTTTGCCATTGGCCTTACACCATGCTGCTATTTCGCAGGCAGTGAGGATAGAGCCACATGAATCTTTGTCTCTCACGAAATCTCCTGTCATAAACCCGAAACTTTCTTCGCCTCCGCAGATGAATTTTTCCTTACCTTCTGCTTCACGAATCATCTTTCCTATCCATTTAAAACCAGTAAGACTCGCTTTACAACTTACACCAAATTTTTCAGCAATGTCAAAAAAGATATCAGAAGTTACGATGGTAGAACCGATGAACTCTTTTCCAGCGATTTTTCCTGCTTTTTTCCATTGGTCAAGGATATAGTAGGTAAGTAAAGTATTGCACTGATTTCCATTGAGCAGTTCCATTTCTCCATCCAAATTTCTCACCGCAATGCCCAATCTATCGCCATCAGGGTCTGTACCGATGACAATATCAGCATTCGTAATTTTTGCCAAATCCATTGCCATTTCTAGTGCGGCAGGTTCTTCAGGGTTTGGGCTTTCCACAGTAGGGAAATTACCACTCGGAATCATCTGTTCTGCTACCAAATCTATTTTCTTAAATCCTGCTTTTTGTAAGGCTTTAGGGATGGTGGTATAAGTGGTACCATGAATGGAAGTAAAGACAATATTCAAATCTTCATAACCGATTTTATCTTTTTGGTAAAGCGAATTCTCTATACAAGCATCAATATATACATCATCCTGCTCTTCCCCTATCCATTCTATTAAATCATCATTTCCATTAAACTTAATATCTTCAAACTGTGTAGCATATACCTCTTTAATGATATTTTCATCATTTGGGGGTACTACCTGAGCCCCATCATTCCAATAGACCTTGTATCCATTGTATTCAGGAGGGTTATGCGAAGCGGTAAGTACAATACCTGCATTACATTTTTTATCTCTTACGGTAAAAGAAAGCTCTGGCGTAGGACGATGTGCTTTAAATAAAAGTACTTGTATCCCATTGGCTGTGAGTACATCCGCCACTATTTTTCCAAACTCCTTGGAGTTGTGGCGAACATCATAAGCAATGGCCACTTTAATTTCTTCATTGGGAAACTGCTGATGCAAATAATTCGCTAAGCCTTGTGTGGCCTGCCCCAGTGTGTATTTATTGAGTCGGTTGGTTCCTACGCCCATAATACCACGCATTCCACCCGTCCCGAATTCTAATGCTTTATAGAAAGCATCTTCTAGCTCAGCAGGGTTATCATTCATTAAGGCTTGTACTTTTTCTTGGGTCTCTTTGTCAAAAGGTTCTGATAGCCAAAGTTTGGCCTTGTCTATTGTGTTCATATCGGTTTAAAAATTTTAATAATTAAAAAAAGGTTAGTATTTAGAGCGTAAACGCTTATTATGGTTTTTCTGATTTTTCTACTTTTACGCTTTTCTCTGCTTTAAAAGTGGCGATAGGCATTCCGTAATACACCAGTTTAGAGGTGTTCTGGAGGTTTCCTTTTAAAGTATCGGCTACATTAATTTCAGTATAAGCTCCGTTTTTTGTATCTAAACCAAAGACATTTACTGCCCAATAAGGTGCGATAACATTAGCCGTATCCTTTATTTTAAGGGTTGCATTTTTAGTTTTTCCTAGGAAGTTCGCTCGGCTTAGGTCTGCCATTTCTATTGCTGTCCTCTCCGTATGTAAAGCACCTATAAACTTCGCATTATTTTGTAAATTAAGCGTAAAATCATCGGTTTTTATTTCTCCCGAGACATTAAATTCCACTTGTTCTGATAGATGGATTTTTTTTACTTCCTGTTTTGCATAAATGGTAATATTATAAAAATCAATATACTCCGTAGCTCTTTTTTCAGAGATGCTTAGGGTATTATTATGTACATTAATTTTTAAATTATTGGCAATATTTTCATGCGTTTCTACATTCACGAAGTTTTCTGTACTACGGACAAAAAACACTCTGAAATTTCCTTTTAAATCCAGCGTTGTAAATTCCTCTACGGGAATGTCTTTGGCTACAATTTCTCCTTTGGGTGAAATTTTCCCACAAGAAATAAAAGCGAGCAATAAGAGATACAATACGATATAATTAAGTTTCATTTTTTTATGTTTTCAAATAAATCTTTTAATTTATGATAATCTTCGGAAGTAAAAACTCCTAAATTTCTTTTCTTATTATTATGAAGGATACTCACTTCATGTCTCCCGAAAATATTTTTTTTCACTTTAATTTCTGATATTTCTTTTGTGTAAATTGTTTTAGAAACATCTGTTCTTAATGAAATAAATAATTGGATAGCACACAACAAAATAAGTCCATAACGAATAAAATTGCCACTAAAATTATTATTTTCATACATTTTCAGCAGAGATAGGATAATCCATACCACAGGTAGAATAATAAAGATAATTCTATGTCTTTTCATTCCATCTTGTATTGTCATTTTCTCATCATCCACTGTTATTGAGATTCTATGATTAAAGAATGTTTTCATTTTTTATGTTTTATTCTTTTAAAGATTGTGGTAGCATCATTAGGAATGGTAAAGATTTTTCATAATCTAAAGCGTAATAATCCATACCTATATTTAGGTTTTTATAATATTCACTTTGGTGTGTTTTATAATATTTTTCAGCACTGATTTGCCAAAATTTTTCGCCCATTTTTTTCGCTAAGAACCATTTTTCTAAAAGCCGAGCTGCTCGTCCATTGCCATCTCTAAAAGGATGAATATGTGCCAATCTCAAATGAATCATGGAAGCAAAATAAAAAATTTCTATGGTATTTAAATCTGTATGAAGCAGTGTTTCTATTTCTTTAAACAAATTACTCATTTCCTGAGGCACCCACTGTTCTTCTACAGCTAAATAGACCAATCCTTCCGCACCAAAAACACCTACCTTTTCATTTCTGTATTTTCCTCTAAGTGATTTTATTAATAGTTCTTCTGAAAGCAATGAATGAGCCTTTAAAAAATTAGTCTCATGTAGCGGATTTTCCTTTGCAAACTGATAAGCCTTTACCAAATCATCAATCTCTTTCATCTCTTTTTCCTTACCAAAAATTTCTTTCGCCATTTTCCCATTCATATAAGAATTGAGGTCAATGGTATTTCCTTCTATATTAGACGAATATACCGCCGAGCTCATCAGCCTATACTCATCACCAGCTTCATGCTGAGCGAAAGAATAATTCGCCAATAACTCATCTAAAACGGAACTCCATTGGTTTTTATATTGCTTAAAACAAATCCTGTCTAATAATCTCATTGAAATTCTTATTGTTATTGATGCTGATGGAGAAAATCTACGGTTTGCTGTGCTTTTTGCTCAGTAGGTAGGGCTATTTTTCGTTTTTTATTGGAAGCATAGGCTATGGTTACTTCATAATTCATCCATCTTTTTCTATAAGAGACATTGGTGATGGTAGCTTTTTCTATTATTTTCTCCGCATTCAATCTGAACCAAAAAATTAAAACAAATACCCAAAATACAGCAGTAATACCATAAAAGTAAAGGTCGAAATCATTTCTATGGGAATTGAAAAACAAATGGTAAATGGCAACAAGGAGAAATAAAATAGCACCTATCATTCCAAAAGTTTTCCCCATTTTTTGATTATCCTTGATTTCAAAATGAGCGTCATGACTGATTATTTCCGCAGAGTGAATGATGAGTTTGTTCATTTTTAGACTAAATTTCTTCTTCGATATGGTAATTTTTATGCTCTCTATGGGTACGGATAATGAGTTCCCCGAGAAATCCGCCGATGAAAAGCAGTGTCCCAAGTATCATCATGGTAAGGGAGATGAAAAACCATGGATTTTCAGCAATGAGGTTACCATAGATTCCCTTAGAAACATCAATGAGTTTAGAAATACCCAGCCATACAGCGGATAAAAAACCAATCATAAACATGAGTGTTCCTACCGCCCCGAAAAAGTGCATAGGTCTTCCACCGAATCTGCTGACGAACCATAGCGTTATCAAATCTAAGAAACCACGGATAAACCTTTCCGTCCCGAATTTAGAGGTTCCAAACGGGCGTGCCTGATGCTGAACGGGCTTTTCGGTAATTCTTCTAAAACCTGCATTGGCAGCTAAAACGGGGATATAACGGTGCATATCTCCATAAACATCAATAGATTTTACTACTTGTTTTCGGTAGGCTTTTAGTCCGCAATTGAAATCATGGAGTGCAACGCCTGAAACCTTTCTTGCTGCGGCATTAAAAAGTTTAGAGGGTAAATTCTTCGTCATGACATTATCATAACGTTTTTTTTTCCAACCACTTACGATATCATAATTTTCAGTAATGATTTTATTATAAAGCTCAGGAATTTCCTCAGGAAAATCTTGTAAATCAGCATCCATAGTAATGATTACTTCCCCAGTTGCTCTAGCAAAAGCCGCATGAAGTGCTTGAGATTTTCCATAGTTTCTAGAAAACTTAATTCCCTTGATATTAGGATTTTGAGCTTTTAGAAATTCTATGGTTCCCCAAGAGTTATCAGTACTTCCATCATCCACAAACCAAACTTCATAGGTATAGTGGTGGGCATCACATACATTTTTAATGCGTTGGTAAAGCTGTTCTAGGCTTTCCTCCTCATTGAGCAGAGGAATGATGATGGATAAATCTATGGTATTGTTCAATTTTTTGTAAGTTTAATGATACAAATATAGTGAAATAATAGAGGATCAATTAATAGACTCTTCGGCTTCTAAAGAAACTTGCAAAAAACAAAGAAAGAATGAGGAAGAATGCACAATATCCCGCATAGATGTACATAAAATATTGGGCAGAAAACATATCTTCATTTTTAGATACCTTATCCGCTATTCTCACTTTGGCTTGGGCATATTTTTCTTCTAGTTCCTTGTCCTCATCACTATTAGGTTTTACTATTTTTTTTGCAGAGGCGTATTCATCTTCTAAAGCGTTTTTGTAGCTCTCTATATACTGCTGGTTCAGTAATGCTTTGGTTGCTTGGTCTCCGTAATTGAGAAATGCAAAAATAAAAAAGAGAGACAAGGTTCCTCCCACGAAAATAGGGACAAAAGCCTGTTTATAAATCATTTTAAAGGTAAGAAATCCGCCATTTCGGGTCAGTTGCCTCACGGATAAAAATGCACCTAACCCTAAAATAAGGGGAACAGCAAAAGCATTAAGGAGAATAGAGGTTTTATAATAGCCATCGTCTTTTAAAAAAAAGTAAGCGATGAAAAATAAAACAATGATAACCAATGCGATATAAATTCCTTTTATAAATAAATTCTTTGTCATGATGATTTTTTTTAATAATAATTTTGAGTTTATGATATTTTTCTTACTTTTGCACTGGCAAGTCCTACACAACCAGCTCCTGAAAATCCTCCAGGGTGGGAACGCAGCAAAGGTAATCGGTTGTAGCGGTGTGATGTAGGTCGCTTGCCATTTTTTTATTTTTCATATTTCCCCTTTATTTTTTTAGTTTTCATTTCTGCAAAGATACTTTATTTTGTGGGTTCTTCCATGAAGAAAGAAGGTATTTAAATATTTTTTCAGATTTTTTTTTGATTCAAATATTTTGTTTCATTTTGCACATCAAAAACAACACATAAAACCATCTAAATTACTCTTTTTTGGCAACGGTTTTACTCTTAGGCTGTAGAGCAGAAGAGCAGTGGTTGGAAACCCAGCGAAGCCAATATTTTAGAACTTTAGGATAAACGCACAAAGAAAGTTTTCCGTATGGGAGCAAGTTCAGAGATTTATTCCAAAGGAGAGACTCTATTCAGCGTACTGAAAATAAAAAGTTTACTCCCTTAGTGCTTGGCAAGGATGCTAAGTTGGGGCAAAATACGCCTTATATAGAGAGACCTTTGCACGGTAAAAAACGGAAAAATAATTTAAACAATTGATTGTTAGTTGATTATTTTGTATATTTGCTTTATGAAACGTACCAAAACCCTATCCGCTATATCCTTTACTGCTTACGATGTAGAAAAAAACCTTACGATGGACTCCTGCTGTTCAAAATGCGACTCATCGGGATGTGGAATAACCTCTCGGATGTCAAGGTAGAAGAACATGTAAACGACAGCCTATCGGCAATGAAATTCTGCGGTATGCAGCTGGAAGACTCTGTCCCGAGCTATAGTGTTTTAAGTCGATTTCGTACTGAGCTTACCGAAAAGAAAGCTTTTGATTCTTTGCTTTCTGAAATCAACCATCAGTTGGAAAAACACAGGAATATCATTCATCAAGGCGTAAAGGTAGATGCCAGTATTACGCAGAATTCGTTTCATTCGAAAAAGCCGAAAACTTTTGAAATTACCCAAGACCGAAAAGAAGACGAATTGCCCGAGGAAGAAGTTGGAAAACAAGAGCATCTTTTCAAGGAAGTGGCTGAAGATGGGGTAGATAAGGAAGCGAGATGACTCAAAAAAAGCACAAAAACTTATTTCGGATACAAGAAGTAAATTGCGGTGGATAGTAATGGTTTGGTATTGGCGTCACACAGCTCCAAAGGCTTGGGCAAGGTACACACACAACATATTTTGGAAGCCATTGCCTACAATCTGAAGCGAAGTCCGAAGATGGAGATACTTCCTGCCTTTTAATGAAAAAAGGCTCAAAAAAGGGAGATTTTGCTTAAAATCGTCCCGAAAAAGTGAGAAAAAACGATGAAAAAGAACACAGCTTTGAATTTTCAAACCCCCATTTTCTAAAAAAATCATCCGAATATGAGAAAAATAGAGGGTGAACGGTTCTCGCAAAGGTCTCAAAATTTAACTTATAGAAAGATAATTTTTTAGAAATTTAAAGACAGTTACGGCATATTCAAATGTTTATAGACAAGTGTAAAAAAAATCGACCCCGATGGGGTCGAATATCAAATAAAAATCTTTTTTCTATAAACCTTTGTCCTTAAAATGAGGACTGCTGTTTTTTTTAATGATTCATTGTTAATTAACATTATTTCTTTTCCAGTAGCGGTAAATAGGCTTCGTAACCTTTTGCTTGCATTTCTTCTTTTGGGATGAATTTTAGCGAAGCACTATTAATGCAGTAGCGAAGACCGCCTTTATCGGTAGGGCCATCGGTAAATACATGTCCGAGGTGAGCATCGCCTGTTTTGCTTCTCACCTCTGTGCGTATCATTCCGTGCGACTTGTCCAGTACTTCGGCGATGAGTTTTTTGTCAATCGGTTTTGAAAAACTGGGCCATCCACATCCTGATTCAAATTTATCAGTAGATATAAAGAGGGGTTCGCCGGTGGTAATATCCACATAAATTCCCTCACGAAATTCGTCCCAATATTCGTTGTCAAACGGTCTTTCGGTAGCACTATTTTGAGTTACCTCGTACTGAATTTTGGTCAAGTTTTTTTTCAGTGTAGCATCATCTTGTTTTTGGTATTTGTTTTCTTTCTTGGGATTGGCGTTTTTTGCTCGTTCAAAAAGTTGTGGATTGATGTGGCAATAGCCCCCAGGGTTTTTGTCCAAATAATTTTGGTGGTATTCTTCGGCATCATAAAAATTTTCGAGCGGAAGATGTTCTACCACAATGGGCGTTGAGTATTTTTTCGCCAATTGGTCCAGTGCTTTTCCTATGGTGGCCACATCGGCTTGATCGGTATGATAAATTCCGGTGCGGTAGCGTGTACCTTTATCATTGCCTTGTTTATTGAGACTGGTAGGGTCTATGGTTTCAAAAAACAATTCTAGGAGTAGCTCTAGAGAAACTTCGGCGGGGTCATACACTACTTTTACTGTCTCGGTAAAGCCTGTTTTATCCGTATAGACTTCTTCATAAGTAGGATTTTGGGTACTTCCGTTGGCATAGCCTACTTGGGTGGCTACCACACCTCTCACTTGCTTAAAGAAATGTTCTGTACCCCAGAAACATCCTCCTGCGAAGTAAATTTCTTTTGTATTTTTCATCTTATCATTACTATTTTCTATGGTTTCACTTGCGGTATGCGGTGTAGGAGTGCTTTGGCATCCCTTTGCTGACAAAAATATAAAAAGAGGCAATACAGTGCTAAAAATGTGTGTAACTTTCATAGTATTTACTGTTTTTTAATGGGTTTTATTGGGAGTAGTGTTTCCTAAAAGCATGATTCCAAATCCTAATAAAAGGAGGTCTTTCAGGATGAAAAAATCGGTAATAGGGACACCATCTACTACTCGCCACATTTTAGGAGTGGTAAATAGATAGCTCAGCGTGATGAGGAAGGTAAGTATCATTGCCCAAGCTATGTATTTACGCAAGGGAATTACCCAAATGGAAGCTACTAGCCCCAATGCTGTACCAATTTCTATCAGCCCAATGACATTAGAAACGGCTTGTAAGCTAAAAAAATCATACACCCAAAAGGTAAGCGGATGATGTGCTACCAAATCTTCTATGGCTTTTGCTTCTGAAGGAGTAAATTTAAAAATACCTATCCAGAGGAGGATAAGCACTGCTCCAAATAGAGATACGCAATACCCCATTTTGAAGATGAGCAGGTTTTCAGTTGCTTTTTGTCTTAACATATCTATTATTTTTTGTTTAATATGTTAGTCTGCACGGAGAGTAAAACCTGACAAAAAAAATGCTATTTTTTCATTTTTTCTTTCATTCTTTGTTTAAAGTCCTGAATTTCAATCTCCTCAAACCCCTCTTTTTTTTCGTCATTGGTATGTTTGCTGAGGAGCTGGTCTATCAAAGTGGCCTTTTTTTGGTACGCTCTACACATTTTACAAACATTTATATGTGCTTTTAATCGTATTTTTTCCAAAAAAGTAATTTGATTGGCATTTTTTTTCTCTATGAGCATGGAAATCTCCGAACATGGAAGTATCCAAAAATGAATCCATCGGTTAATCATCCTACAAAACGGTTATTTTCTAAACATTCTCTCAATTGTAAACGGCTTCTTTGAAGTATTTTCCAAAGATTTGTCGGAGTAATTCCCACTTCCTGACACACCACTTCGTTTTTTTTCTCTTTAAGATAATAGAGTTTTACGGGAATTTTCCATCGTGGGGGCAATTTTTCTATACATTCGTGCAGGCTTTGTTCCCATTCTTCGGGTGTGTCTTCCCAGGGCTGAATGATACTTTCATCTTTCCAATTGCCATTAGAGTCAAAAAAATGAGAGAGGTTATTTTCAATAGGGTTTTTGTATTTTTTTCGATAAAAATCTGCCACTTTGTTGTGCAAAATGGCATAAAGCCAAGTGAGAGGATTGCTTTTGTTTTGGAAGGAATCAAAAGCAATAAACGATGCCGTAAACACTTCCTGCACCATATCTTCTGCCTCTTCCTTATCTGAAACCATGTACAAAGCCCTACGAAGCAGTGGTGCTGAGTAAGCATCAATCCATTCTTCTATGATAGCATATTTACCTTTCATCAATAATAATTCTCAGCATAAAACTACTGCATGTTATCGGTTTGTTTTTTATTCGGATTGGGTCTATAGCCTTCTATCAGTTGATTATTTTCAAAGATAAAAGGTGCGGCTGTAGGTTGGTTCCATTCCACATCGTAACGGTTCATGAGGTAATCATTAAGTTCCGTTCGGTTGCTGAATTTCAGTGCTTGATAAGGCTCTTGGAAAGATAATTTTTCAATGAAAATAAGTTTTCCATTTTCAGAAGGTACCAATACCCCGATATGCCCGATAAACAAATGATTGTCTTCCTTACTAAAAAACGAATGAAAAAATACCGAAATTAAAGAAGCTTTGGTCTTATCATTATTATGAATAAATGAAATTCCTTTCTTTTGCCAATCTTTTTGCACCATATCTATATGTTTTGAGATATCCTTGCTCTCTACGGTAGGAATTTGCGAAAAGAAAGCCATAAAAAGGTCTCTCTCTTTACTAGAAAATACTTTTTTAGGGTTGTTTTCTAGAGCATCTTCATCTACAAATAGATTTTTAGCATTTTCTAAAATCGGGTTTTCAATGTGAACAAAATCTCTTAACATATCAAACGAAGTAATACGGCAGTTATAGCCTACAAAGACAGGATTTTTTTCTTCCCATTTTTCTTGTATTTTTACTTTATCATATTCAGGAGTTAAATTTTGTGAGGTAGCAAATCCTTCTTTTACCATTCCTACTTCGCCAACGGTCTGGTTAAAAGTACTTACATTGTCCAAAAAAGTTTGGATATTTTCCTCCTTGATTCCTGCAGCAGAGAGTGCCTTTTTTACTTCTTCTTGACTGGCTTTATCTACCAAATTAGAATATTCTATACTCGAAATAAAAGGCTGTGGGATATTTTCTAATGCCGTCTGTGGGGTTTCGGTCTTGGGCGTGGTAGTTTTATTACAACTGCATAGCACCGCTAAAGATAATGCAGTAATCAATATGTTTTTTTTCATCATGTTCTATTTTATTTGAAGCAAAGGTACGAAATGAATAGCGTTCTTAATAAACGCATACAAAAGAAATGATTGGAAAAAATTCCAATCACTTCATAAATTTAAAAAAGTCCTTCTACCGACCAATATCTTTCACCAGTGTCATAGTTTATGGTGAGAATGGTGGCGTTTTCAGGCAACTCATCTATTTTTTGTGCAATGGCTGCGAGAGATGCTCCTGTGGAAATTCCGGCTAAAATACCTTCTTCTTGGGCTAGTCTTTGGGTATAAGCAAATGCATTTTCTTTACTCACCTGAAAGGTTCCATCTAAAATTTCAGTATTGAGAACTTTGGGTACAAACCCTGCACCGATGCCTTGTATAGGGTGAGGCCCAGGATTTCCGCCACTTAGAACTGGGGAAAGCTCTGGCTCTACAGCAAAAGATTTTAACTCAGAAAATTTCTGTTTTATAATCTCCGAAATTCCTGTAATATGTCCACCTGTTCCTACGCCCGTGATGAGGTAATCAATTCCCTCTGGAAAATCATTAAGAATCTCTTGAGCAGTTGTATTACGATGAATTTCAGGGTTTGAGATGTTTTCAAACTGCTGTGGTATCCAAGTGTTTTCGTTTTGCTGTGCCAATTCCTGAGCTTTTTCAATGGCTCCTTTCATACCTAATTCTCTTGGTGTTAATACGATATTGGCACCATAGGCAGTCATAAGTTTTCTTCTTTCAACACTCATACTTTCAGGCATTACCAATGTTAAATGATAACCTTTTACTGCCGAAACCATAGCTAATCCTACTCCTGTATTCCCCGAAGTAGGTTCTATGATTTGGGTATTTCTATTGATTTTTCCTTCCTTTTCAGCGGTTTCTATCATTGCTAAAGCAATTCTATCTTTGATGCTTCCCCCTGGATTGCTTCGTTCTAATTTTATCCAAACATTATGCTTAGGAAAAATTTTACTCAATTTGACTACTGGCGTTTTCCCAATAGTTTCTAATACATTATTGAATTTCATGTTTTATATGACTTTAAATATTAAGAATGGCTTTGTTATATTTTTTCCTTTTTTAGAAGAAAATCTATCGGTGTATCCATATCATTTAATAGGTTTATATGGAAAAATTAATCGGTTCGGATGAATTTCCTTGACTTCTGATGATGGTTTTATCTTTGTAATAAACCAAGCTATGTGGCTCTATACTTTCTGTAATCCAAACATTTCCTCCAATAGTAGCCCCCTTACCAATAGTGGTTTTTCCGCCCAAAATAGTAGCTCCTGCATAGATGGTTACTTCATCTTCTATAGTAGGATGCCTTTTGGTATTGGCAATGCTTTTAGATACTGCCAATGCCCCTAATGTTACATTCTGATAAATTTTTACACGGTTTCCTATTTGGGTGGTTTCTCCTATTACAATTCCTGTGCCGTGATCAATAAAGAAATATTCCCCAATATTTGCCCCTGGATGAATATCTATTCCCGTTTTGCTATGGGCAAGCTCTGTCCAAATTCTTGGAATTAGTGGGATTTTTTGAAGGTGCAGCTGATTTGCAAATCTATAAATTGCAATGGCATAAAATCCTGGGTATGAAACTTTAATCTCTTCTATATGCGTAGCAGCAGGATCACTTTCTAAGAAAAACTGAGCGTCTTTTCCCAATGTTTCATAAATACTAGGAATCTCATTAAAAAAAGTTTCGCATACCTGTACGGTATTTTCTTGTTTTATATCGTTTATTATGTCTTTAAACTGATTTTTAAAACTGACAAATCGGCTTTCAATCTCCGTTTGAGAATCACATCTTTGAGGCTCTAAGAAAAATATAAACCGAAAAAAAGAATCTATAAATTGTTCTATTTTCTGTTTGTTTAAGTCATATTTTCTATCACAATAGCCTGTTTTTAAGCACTCTAAAAAATTGTTTTTCATAATATCAGATGTGAAATAAAAATGTTTTTTTAACGAAAGGAGTATTTTCCAAGATTTTTTCAAATAGGTTTTAACTTAAAAAACGCCCCAATTAAAGGGCGTTTCGTTTTGATTTTATTTATTTTAATCCCACTGATTATTAGTGGATAGAGCGTATTTCCCACCGCCCGTAAAGGCTAATGCCAAGGCTCCGAAGAGGAACAATCCTGCAAGTTCTGCTACCCAACCGCCGTGCTGCGTGAGGGCAAAAAGGTTGTCGTATCCTAAGAACAGAATCATTAAACCTGTGGCTGCCAATACCAATGCCGAGATACGCGTACGGAAACCAATTACGATGAGTAGCGGTGCAATAATTTCTCCCACAAAAACACCATAGCTGATAAACGCTGGTAATCCTTTGGCTTCCAAAAGCGACTGAATGTACCCCAACGCTCCTGAATTTAGTAATTTATGGATTCCGTGTGGAATCATTAGCAATCCTACGGATAGACGAAGAATTAAAAGTCCTAAATCTTTGTTTTGAAATATGCTCATCGTAACTTAATTTTTATGGTAATTGCATTGGTACTTCCATCAACAGAATTTGTGAATCCTCAAGAGCTTGTAAATTAAATTCTGAAGTATCATAAATTCCGTAACCGTCTCTTTGGTCTAATACTTGGTCGCCTATTTTTGCTTTTCCTTTAATAACGAATACATAAACTCCGTTACCTTCTTTGTTTAGCTTGTATGTTTTTGAGTTTCCGGCGGTAAAGTTAGCCATATTGAACCACGCATCTTGGTGAATCCATACACCTGCATCATCAGGGTTAGGGGATAGGATTTGCTGGAAATCGTTGATTTTCTTATTTTTTTCGATTTCAATTTGGTCATAACGAGGAGTAACTCCCATTTTACGAGGTAAAATCCAAATTTGCAAGAATTTCACGGTTTCTCCTTGATTGCCGTTCATTTCGCTGTGCATAATTCCTGTTCCAGCACTCATTACTTGGATTTCTCCTTTACGGATGATACCTTCATTACCCATACTATCGCCGTGTTTTAGGTCGCCCTCCAAAGGAATACTGATGATTTCCATATCTCGGTGTGGGTGTGTTCCGAAGCCCATTCCACCTTTTACGGTATCGTCATTTAATACACGAAGAACACCGAAGTTCATTCTCTGTGGGTTGTAATATTCTGCAAAGCTAAAAGTGTGGTAACTATTTAACCATCCGTGGTTTGCGTGTCCTCTGCTATCTGCTTTATGATAAACTGCTTTCATTTGTTTGTTATTTTTATTGTTTGAATTTGTTTTTTGTCCGAAACCGCAACTGCTCAAAAGTGCTGCACTTAAAAATAGTAAAATTTTTCGCATCGATTTAAATTGTTTAATACTTCGTTATTGATGATGCAAAGATACTACGGACATCCACCGCTAAACATTGATATAAATCAAGAAAGAATATCTTCTGAAATAACTTATTCCCTCAGTACTCTAATACATTGAAATATAAATAGTTAATCATTCACTCCAAAAGAACAAAATCTGTATAGACAAGGCAAATGTAGAAGTTTTATTGATTATATGCAAGGGGTTAAAAAATTGAGCATATAAAAAATGGAATCATATGGAAATATGCAAGGACTATACTATTGTATTAACTTAATCATTTGATTTTTAATCAAAGTAATTAAGGCATATTAACTCATAAAGAAACCTTTGCAAGAACCGTCCACTCTCTGATTTTTTTGTATTCGGATATTTTTTTAGAAAATGTGTTTCTGAAAATTCGAAATTGTGTTCTTTTTCATCATTTTTTGTCCTTTTTTCGGGACGATTTTAACCAAAATCACCCTCTTTTGAGCCTTTTTTCATTAAAAGGCAGGAAAGTATCTCCATCTTCAGCCATTTCCTTGAAAAAATGGTCTTGTTTTTCAACTTCTCCCTCGGGCAATTCGTCTTCTTTTCGGTCTTGGGCGATTTCAAAAGTTTTCAGCTTTTTCGAATGAAACGAATTCTGCGTAATACTGGCATCTACCTTTACGCCTTGATGGATGATAATCCTATGTTTTTCCAACTGATGGTTGATTTCCGAAAGCGACAAATCAAAGGCTTTCTTTTCGGTAAGCTCGGTGCGAAATCGGCTTAAAACACTGTAGCTCGGAACATTATCCTCCAATTGCATACCGCAGAATTTCATTGCCGATAGACTGTCGTTTACATGCTCTTCTACCTTGACATCCGATAGGTTGTTCCACATCCCGATGAGTAGCATTTTGAACAGCAGGAGTCCATCGTAAGGTTTTTCACCCGAAGCGGAAAGCCCTTTTTGATAATGTTGGTCAATGATAGCGGAAATGAGGTTCCAATCGATAATGGTATCAATTTGTGCGTAAAAAGTGCCTTTTCGGGTGCGTCTTTCTACATCGTAAGCAGTAAAGGACATAGCGGATAGGGTTTTGGTGCGTTTTATAAAGTGAATAAAAAATATAATTAATTAATATTCAAATAATTAACATTTTTAGGAAAATTTACCTTTCAAAGGTCTCTGCAATTTAAAACCGTAAAACCATCCCATAGAAGACTTTCCTCTTTCTGCTATTCATTTGAAAACCTTATGATTATGTATTCGTTGATTCTTGCAGACTTTTAATGTGGTACTATCAATAAAGCTAATTCCAGTACATTTCCCCAAGCATTTTTGCTTTAAAAATAGAAAGAAAACTAAAAAATAACGATGTTTTATCTCTACAAATCTGCTGTAAGACAATGTTTTAGGAAATAAATCTTTCCAGTATTCGCAAACAAAATTTTGATAGTAATGCTTAAAAGTTTTATGATGTCCAAGATGGAAGCCTATCATAATGGTAAGAATCTCCGCATCGGACACTGTACATGGACGATTGCGAGCTTTTTTGCCATTGTTACCAGTGCCGATTTTCTTTAATTTTCTGATTTCTACATCAAGTTACCTCAATTTATTTATTTGTTTTCAGCGGTTTCGGTGATTACTTCGTAGTTCTTTACAAAAATCATCTACTTTTACAAAAATATCCGTAACTTGCTGTCTCAAATCAATCCATAGGTAATAATTCGGTTTATATATTTAATTTTCAAAACTTTAAATATACGAACTATTACCTTTTTTTGCAAATATTTTTTAATTTTTCTTATCCCGAACTCAGGTTAAATACTTACCTTCCTATTCCCGAAGTGATTACAAATACCATTACCCTCACAGCAAAAGCAGCATTGCATCTTACGCTATTTCTTATAGGCAGTACACTCTCTTATGAAACCTTAAGAAATGTAGGTGTAAAACCTCTGATTTTTTCCGTTTTACTATGGATAGGCATTAGTCTTTTAGGGCTTTTAATGGTGTATGAAATGAGCTAAGCTTTTGAATTTCTTCGGATTTCAAGTGTGTTTTTTTTATTTGCATCCAAAATATCTTGTACTTGCTTCATATGTCGCTGATTGTGGTAAACCACAAACTGCAAAGTATCGCCCAAACGAAGACGCAGGAATCTGGAAATGGAAATTTTGGTTTTTAGTTGAGTCAAATCCGTAGTGTGGGCTTTTTGTAGTAAATCAAGGAGTTGGTTTTGCTGACGGATAAAAACTTGCAAACAATTCTTTGTAAGCCTACACCCTTTGGGATTCATTTTAGTGGCGGTTTTCATTTTGTTGAGCCTAGGTTTGGGCTGAATAAGTTTCACAAAATAATTGCCTAAAAATCCGCTTTTGAACAGATTACGGTTGCTTTCATCAGCTTTTGCTATACACGAAGCTATTTCGGGCAGATAAAAATTTCCGTACAAATTCAGGTGTTCGATACATTCCAAAATACTCCAAGTATCATCACTGGGGCTATGGTTGAGTTCTGTTTCGGATTTTAGTAGCAGTGCTTCTGCAAAGGTTTTATTTTCAAGCGTTATTTGGGTAAGCGTGTCTAACAATTGTTTTCTGTCCATCTTTTTTGGGGCAAAGGTCAGCAAAATGGAGGTGCTAAATCTTGATTGGCGTCAATGTTTTTTTGAGTCTGGAAAGCGTCTCTTCGGTCATTCCCAAATACACGGCGATGTGCCTGTGCGGAATTTGCTGAAAAAGTTGGGGGTTGCGTTTCAAAATTCGCTGGTAGCGTTCTCTGGGCGAGGATAAGAGCAAATCTTGTTCGCGTTCCAATTGGTCAACAAGCAGTTTTTCTAAAATTTTGGTATAAATCCACAAGTTTTCGGAAGATTTTTGTGCAAATACCATAAAATCCGACTTAGAAACCACCGCCAAACGACACTTTTTGATTGCCTGAATATACAATTTGGATTTCTGTTCTGTCATAAAAGAATCCAATGCCGTGATTACATCATTCTCGTACCGGAACCTCAGTATTTTGTCTTCATTTTCGGTAAAAAATCCGATTTTCAAACTCCCTTCTTTTACAAGATAAATATGCGTATTTTTCGTATCGGGCGTTTTTAAAAACGCTCCTCTTGGGATTACGATTTCCTTTCCCAAGGAAAAGTTTTCCGTAAAAATCGTATGGAGATTCATTTTTGATTAGCTGTTTTTTTTGCAAAGGTATCAAGTTTCGAATGGTTTTGGAATCAAGAGATTAAATATTTCAGTATGTAACAAAAACACTTTACTTTTGCTGAAACCTCAATTTCACAGACTATAACAATGGGAAAATTTATTGATTATATACAAGCCTTAGTTGCGAACTGCTCCGTAGCCCTCTCGGATTTGGAAGATTTTTTCTCTTTAAAATCTTTGGAGAAAGGCGAAATTTTACTATCAATGGGAAGTATTGTAAATATTATTATTTTGTTAATCAAGATTGCTAAAAAAAATGTATATATTTGCAAAAAAAATAGCATAAAGATAAAGAAATAGTTTTTTAATTAACATAACGATATAACCAGCTTCCGGCTTTTATTCTCACCAAAAAAATCCGCCATTTTTTTAAAACAAACGAAAATAAGCTCACGGAGGTTCACGCGTATAGCGTGGACTTTTTGTTCCTTATTTGTGTGTTGGGTTCTTGGTGGAGCCTTTTGGTAAATAAGCAACAACGAAACAGCTATGTTTTTTATTTGCTTATCTTTGAATGATTTCCTGTGCCGAAAATCAACGAAAAAGTATGGCAATAAAACCAATCAAACTCACAGGCGAACAGAAAAAAGTATTGTTCCTTCCTACAACAGAACCTATTCAGATAAAAGGTGTTGCAGGTAGTGGAAAAACTACTGTAGCTCTTTACCGAGCGAAACATTTGATAGATACACATTCTGATTTATTTTTAGAAACCAAAGTTGCTATTTTTACTTACAATAAGACTTTGGTAAAATACTTAAAATCATTGGCTCCTTTCGTTTCGGGAGGTTATCAAAAAGATTCTGATGAAATCAACCCAACAAAGCCAAAAGGGTTAGACATTTTTATTACCAACTTTCATAGTTGGGCTTATCGTTTTATAGAAAGTAATGATATTTCTTTAAGAGGAAGATTGATTAATAAATGTACGCAGCAATTTGTAATTAATGACTTAAAATCAAAATATTCAGATTACAATATTTCCAACAAATCTGATGACTTTTTTATTGAAGAAATCTCTTGGATGAAAGGAAAGATATTTAAAACAAGAGAAGAATATTTAGAAGCAAAACGAATAGGTCGAGGAACAAACGATAGAATTACAAAAGCAGATAAAGAAATCATTTGGGAAATATTCAGTGAATATAATATTTATCTCAAAAACAACAATTTGGTTGATTTTGATGATTACGCTTTGATTAGTCTAGATATTATTGAAAATAATACAAGCTTTATAAAGCCTTTCTCTCATATTGTTGTAGATGAAGCACAAGATTTGAATAAAGCTCAAATTCTTGTTATAACCAAATTGGTTGCTGACGAGACTAAAAGTATTTCCATTTTGGCAGATGCCGCACAACGAATTTACAAAAGTGGTTTTAGCTGGAGTGAAGTTGGATTGAATGTACGTGGAGGTAGAACAATTGAATTTAAGAAAAACTATAGAAACACAGTACAAATTATAAAAGCAGCTCTCTCATTATTGGAAAAAGAAGATGATAAGAGTGAGTTTACAACTGTTGAGGCTGCACGAAAAGGGGAAAGTAAACCTATACTCGGCTATTTTAGTAACTGGAATGAACAATGTGATTTTATTCTAAAAGAGCTTAAACAAATAGCAATTGATGATGATTTGGGGTCAACAGCTATTCTACACAGAAGAAATGGCGGGCTAAATCAAATAGTAAATTTTTTATATCAAAATGGCTATAACTATCAAATAATAACAAAATCAGAAAATATTAATTTTAATGACGATAGTATTAAAGTATGTACACTTTCATCTGTAAAAGGATTGGAATTTGACAATGTTTTTATTATAAACCTTGATGAAAATGTTATCCCTCACCCACAAGGTTTTGTTGATGAAGATGATGAGTTCCATATTTCAACTGAAAGAAGATTACTTTATACATCTATGACAAGAGCAAGGGAAAAACTATATTTATTATCTTGTAGCAAATCTACTCGTTATCTTTCAGAAATCAATAAAGACTATGTTGAAATAATTGATAAAAGATAGACATTACATTGTATCTTAGAACTATGAAATCTAAATCAAATTTTATAGAATTTCAGAATGAAATCAGTCAAAGAGGGATTGAATATTTAATTCACTTTACACCCACAATTAATTTGCTAAGCATCTATGAACAAGGTAAATTATTATCAAGAGCATTGCTCGAACAATTTGATATTGAGCAAACAGATATATTTGATTATGTAGAGTTTACAGATGAAATACGATTTGATGATAAGAAGAATTATATCAATCTTTCCATTCAATACCCTAATTCATTTTTATTCAACAGGTTTCAGCAAAAAACAATAAATATGATTCATATTCGGTGGTGTGTAATAAAGATAAATCCTAAATACATATACCATCAGGATACTTTATTTTCTGTTACAAATGCGGCAAATAGTCATAACAAAAAGCAAATAGGAATTACAGGTGATATTGAAAAATTTAAAAAAATGTTTGATGAGCAAATTCAAGTTGTAACTTCTTATAATTCAAGGGTAGTATCAAGAAATGGATTATTAACAAAATATCCAACAGATGAACAAGCAGAAGTTTTGGTAAAAAATGAAATTCCCATTTCAGATTTTTTGCAAATTTGTTTTAGAAACGAAAATGAATTAAATAGTACAAAAGCGGCATTATCAGGGTTTAATACCGAAAACTTTATTGTTGATGAATCGCTTTTTAAAAGTGTTAGAAAATAATGAATGCGATATCAAAATATAAAGGAAGTATTAAATTATCAGCTATAGGAGATGCCTTAGGTTGGATAACTGAATTTGAAAGAAATACAACTTCATTAAGGGAAAAATATGGTGTTGAAAGGATTGAAAAATTCTATACTTGGAAAAAGTATGTTGGAGGTCGATTTTACGGATATTTAGATAACATAAAAGAGGGATCATATTCCGACGACACGCAATTACTATTGTCTGTTGCAAGAAGTATAGAAAAAAATGGAAATGTAAATCAAGATTATTTTGCGAAAATAGAACTTGCAAATTGGCTTGAATATGCAAGAGGTGGTGGAAGAACAGTAAAAACAGCAGCTGAAAAAATTCAAAGAAAATCAGTAAAATGGTTTTCAAACTTTTACAAATTCAAGGTTAATGGTAAAAGCTACGATTATAGACAGAGTGGAGCCAATGGTGCCGCTATGAGGGTGTTACCTATTGCATTGGCAAATTTGGGAGATACTAATAAAATCAAAGAAGAAATATTTTGTAATAGCATTGTTACACACGGACATCCAAGAGCTATTTTAGGAGCTATGCTTTATGGATATGCTATTAATAAAATCATCACATTAGATCCTAAAGATTTCAGTTGGGAAAATTATTTGACTCATATAGGAAAAAATTTCCCAGAAAAATTTGCTCTTACTTTTCTAGACAAATATGAAATAAAAGAATGGCTAAATGAATGGAATAAATCAAGTGAGGAACCTTTTGAAAAAATATATTCCGAAACTCTAATTGAAACTCAAAATTATTTGAGACTTATTTATCAGCAAATTAAACAAGATACTACCGTATTTGATACGCTGACAAAGTTAGGGTGTTATGCACCTGAGACAAAAGGCTCTGGTACTTCTACTGTTCTTGCAGGAATTTATCTTACTTTAAAATATCATAATAACCCATTACAAGCTGTTATAGAAGGGGTTAATTCTCTTGGAACTGATACTGATAGTATTGCTGCCTTTACAGGTGGTTTAATTGGTGCTTTGCACGGACAGCAAATTATTCCTTCAAAATGGAAAAATGTACAAGATGAATCCTATTTAAATACAATTTCAGAAAGACTTTTAGCGATTTCAGAAGATAGATATATAGAACAAACAATACAAGACTTTCCAAGTATTAAAAATATAAATGATATAAAAAATGATAATTTACAAATTTCTGATGAAGTACATTTTATTCCATTAGGAAAGGGAAAGATAGCATCCATTGATAGGCAAGACACCCTAACAAAAGGAAAATACAATGTAATAATTGAAATTATTTTTGAAAGTAACCAGAGTATTATTATCTCAAAACTATTTAATTATTCTAATGAAAATACCCAAAAAAATACTGATTATAAAGGTGATATACTAAAATTAGCAGAAAAAAAGCTAAATCCTAAAAATTTTGCTCTATTTAAAAAATACATTGAGAATAAAAGTATAGATAATTCTTTGATAAAAATTCTACAATTGATTATTGAAAATAAAGAATAACCCCCTTTCAGCACAAATTTCTAAAAATCAAAAAATGGAGCAACACCTTAAAATTTGATGTCGCTCCATTGAATTATTTTACTTGGTTTAAAGTTGCTTTAAACCCGTTTCAAAAGCACTTTACTAAAGGAAGTTCCCGATTAAAACAAGGCTTTTACTTCTTCCAATAGCTGTATTTGTTGTTGTACGGAGGCGGTTGGGGGGAGTTTTCGTTTGGCGGCGATGCCCTCGTCCATAACTTTGATGGTGGCTTTGTTGGCTTCTGAACCTTTGTCGGAATACGGAGCCGCCGCTCTGAAAGATTTGGCAATGATTTCTACCAAAGCCTTATCGTCTAAGCTCATTGCCCATAGGTAGCCCTTGCGGAAAATTTCAGCTTGTTTCGGGTTGTCCTTTTCTATGAACGGATAATAAATGATGTACGGAAGCACTTTTGGTAAATATTTCTCCATTTTGTTGTCCACGATTACGGAAAATACCCAAACCAATTGGTCGGAAGTGAAATTTTCGGGAGCGGATTTCAATAGGAAGTTTTTAGCTCGTGTAGGGTCTATTTTGCCGATGCCGTTAAGTGCTGCATTTTGTATGGCTGCCGAATGTACGCCCAAAGCATTTTCGAAAACAGGTAAATATTTTCGGTTTTGGGTCGCTGCCAAAGTCCACATTGCTGCCGATTTTACCAAATTTTTAGGGTCGGTTTTGGCAATTTTTTCTATCTCGGCAAATTCTTTTTTGCTCAATTTCTGACCTGCCAAAGCATTCAAGGCTTTAATTCGAACTTGATAGAAAGGGTCTTTTATCGCTTTCATTAGCAATAGATTATCCTGATTTTCTTCTGCAAATTCTACTGCTTGCCATCTGCTTTTGAAATCTTTGGCGTGTTGGTACTGAAAGGCGTATTCAGCAGGGGTTTTGTACGATGCTTCCACCCAAATAAGAACACCTCTCGGATTGACATTCACCAAATTAGGGTTTTTCTTCGCCGAGAAATAAAATTCGTTTTCCTTTTGAGCTTTTACCCAAACTTGGTGTCTGTGGTAGGTTCCGTTTTCATAAATATCCACTTCCAAAGGAAACTCAAAAAGCACATCTTCTTCCTGATTTTGAATGATTTTCAAATGGACTTTCTGCGTTTTTGTATCGTAATTTTTTTCCACAGCCACGAAAGGATGCCCGTGAGAGAAAAACCACTGATTGAAAAACCAATTGAGGTCTTTTCCACTAACTTTTTCAAAGGAAAGTCTTAGCTGATGGGCTTCTCCTGTGCCGAATTCATAAGTTTTTAGGAAGTCTGTAATCCCTTGAAAAAAAGCCTCATCGCCCAAATAATCGCGAAGCATATGCAGAATCGCACCGCCCTTGTTGTACGACACCAAATCAAACATATCTTCCTTGTCATCGTACCCAAAACGCACCAAATTTTTCAGAAAATCCGTTGAGCGGTGGCGGTATTGTCCCACTTTATTGTTGAGGTGATAGTCGGCGGCATCTTTTCCGTATTTGTATTCGTACCAAAGATACTCGGAATAATTGGCAAAAGATTCATTGATGGTGAGGTTTGCCCAGCTTTCGGTGGTTACCAAATCGCCAAACCAATGATGCCCCATTTCGTGAGCGATGACGGCTTCCCAATAGTTTTCGTCTGCCAAAACTTCGCTCGGCTGATGAGCAGACTCGGCGTGACTTACCGCTGTGGTATTTTCCATTGCCCCCGCCACAAAATCGCGAACTACCATTTGAGCGTATTTCTGCCAAGGGAAATCATATCCGAATTTTTTAGAGTAAAACTCCATCATTTCCGCCGTGTGACCAAAGATTTTTTTTGCCACCGATTCGTATTCTTTTTCCACATAATAATCCACAGGAATAGTGCCTCGCCACGGCGTGTCTTTCACTACGGCGAAATCTCCCACACCCATAAAGAAGAGGTACGGAGCGTGAGGCTTATCCATCACCCAATGGTCTGTGCGTAGGTGATTGGCCTCTTTTACGGAAGATTTTAAAATCCCGTTGGACAGGGTTACGAATTTATCGGGAACAGTCATATAAATTTCCTGCGTGGTCTTTTGGTTGGGCTTGTCGATGGTAGGAAACCAGCACGATGAAGATTCGGTTTCGCCCTGCGTCCAAATTTGGGTAGGCACATCAGGAATTTCTCCTTTCGGATTGATGAAATACAAACCTTTAGCATCACTTCTTGTCCCCTCTTTTTCAATGACTTTTTCAGGCTGTGCCGTATAGCGAATGTACACGGTGTAGTTTTCGTTTTTCTGATAGATTTTATCCAATTTTATTTTCAGAAAATCGTTTTCATAGGCATATTTCAGCGGTTGGTCATTGAGTTTTACCTTGTGGATGAGCATTGATTTGGCATCTAAAATCAGGCTATCGGTGGCATAAAAATAAGGCGAAGCCGTGAGCCATTCCTCCCCATTTAGGGTTTGATTCTCAAAGTTAAAGCCTACTTTGAGTTTGGTATGTTGGAGTTTGGTTTTCATTTCGGGAGTCGCTCGGTGAAGGGTTCTCCCCGAAGTATCGGTTTGGGCGTAAAGACAAGTCCCTCCCCATAAAGCAATGGCAAAAAGTATGTATTTCATATTATCCTTTTTTGGTGCAAAAATACAAGGTTTTTTGAAGCGGGATACGATTTTCTTTGATTGTGTTTTTTTGTTTCTATAATTCAACTTATAAAGCTATTTCGACTTATTGAGTAGTAAGCATTCATCAAAAAAATAAAAAGTCAAGACGAATTCTATTAGAAGACCCTTCTAAAAAAAATGTTGTCTATTTGATCCAAAAATAGAAGTAATTAAGCCTCCGAATAGAATACAAAAGATAAAAAAGCCATAAAAATGCTTCTTTTTTATTTTCATCACAAAAAGTTGGATTATATCGTTATTACCCTATGTCAATGGCAGGGAATGAAAAATACGCTAGTTTTGCAGCATAGAACGATTAAAATCAAAAATATGTCAAACATCGGAATTATATTAGAAGAAAAAGCAGCAGATATCGGCAACTTTTTGGTAGGAAGATTACTTCCTTTTCGCGAAAAACGAGCAGTAGGACCTTTCGTGTTCATCGACCATATGGGACCTGCCGACCTGAAAGATTATCAGAATTTGGATGTGGCACCGCATCCGCATATTGGGCTTTCTACGCTCACTTATTTGTTCGAGGGGTCTATTTTTCACAGAGATAGCATCGGTTCGCAAATGGAAATTCAGCCTGGAGCGGTCAATTGGATGACGGCAGGAAAAGGCGTGGTGCATTCCGAGAGAACGCCTGATTACCTAAGAAATACGGAGAAAAAACTACACGGACTCCAAATTTGGGTGGCTCTACCGAAACATTTGGAAGATTGCGACCCTAGTTTTCATCACATCGAAGCGGAGGAACTTCCGCATTGGGAGGAAAATGGCGTACAGGTAAAACTGGTTGCTGGAGAGGCTTTTGGGAAAAAATCGCCCGTGCCTGTGCATAGCCCGTTGTTTTTCATTGAACTGAAAGCCAAGGAGAAAACCAAACTCCACATCGGCGAAGACCTCTACGGAGAAGCGGCAATGTATGTACTGGAAGGCACAGTGAACATTGAGGGGAACGACTATGGTTCTAAACAATTGTTAGTGGCTAAAAACAGTAAGTTATGCGAGTTTGAGATGAGTGAAAATTCGGTAGTTTATATTTTCGGTGGAGAGCCTTTTCCTGAAGAACGATTTATGTTTTGGAACTTCGTGAGCTCCGACAAAGAGAAAATAGAAAAAGCTAAACAAAATTGGAAAGAACAAAACCACGAAGCCTTCCCAAAAGTCATTGACGATGAAGACGATTTCGTGCCACTGCCTACTTATCCGCTGAAAAGTAAGTAATTTTAACTAAAAACTATCCCAAAAAGGATGGTTTTTTAATTTTTGCATTAAAACTAAGAAAAATCTTATTCCTTACTCGTAAGAAATGCGTATTTTCGCTCTCTAATAATTGATCATATGATAGCCATTATAGATGGAGGTTCTACTAAATGTGATTGGGTGCTCATTACGCCTGAAGGAAAAGAAACGGCAAGATGGGAAACCACAGGGTTAAATCCTAACCATATTTCTAAAAATCAAATCATTGAAGTACTACAGAATCAAGACTACACTTTTCCCGTTTCAGAGGTAAAAAGCATTTATTTCTATGGTTCTGGATGTGGTATAGAAAAGAATCAGAAAGTACTGGCAGAAGCATTAGAGGGCGTATTTCCTATGGCAGACATTACCGTAAAGGAAGATATGCTGGGAGCAGCCTATGCGGTGTATAATGGAAGCCCTGCATTGGTAGCCATTTTAGGTACAGGCTCTAATATTTGTTTTTTTGATGGAGAAAAGATTCGTTTAGATATTCCGTCATTGGCATTTATTATGGGAGATGAAGGCAGTGGCTCTGCACTAGGGAAAGCTTTGGTAAAAAATTTCTTTATGAAAAAATTACCTCAAGATTTACATGAGGCTTTCGCTTCTGAATATGGATTAACCATAGAGGAACTCATACAGAGATTATATCATCAGCCTAAAGCCAATGCTTTTTTGGCATCGTTTAATGGTTTTTTGGTCAAGCACAAAGCACACGCATTCGTGCAGCAGCTTATTAAAGAAGAGTTTAAGCATTTCCTCTATTTTCAGGCGTCTGCTTATCCTGAGAGTAGCACTTTGGAGATTCATTGTGTAGGTTCTATCGCGATGATTTATTCGGATTTGCTTCGGGAAGTAGCTCAAGAAATGGGAATGAAAATAGGAAATATCATTCAGAAACCGATAGATGGTTTGGTGGACTATCATAGGAAAAAACTCGGCTTATAAACCTTGAAGATAGAGGTGTTTTTTCATTGTCCCTAAAAAGCACGCTAGGTTTTATTCAAAAGTATGCTAGGTTTTGTCCAAAAGTACACTAGGTTTTACTCAAAAGTACACTAGGTTTTCCCAAAAATCTCGCCTGCTTTTAATAATAACTCAAATAGGATAAAAAAGGAAAAATCCTTATACTTATCAGAATAATAAATTACAATTACCAGAGGGGCATCATTTACTCCTCTTATTTATCACTCAAAATTATGAACAATAAAAGAGATGAAAAGGCTTTCAATAAAGCCGCATTACAATACCATCAGGCAGAGCCTAAGGGGAAAATAGTAGTAGTGCCTTCTAAACCTCACGCTTCGGCAAGAGATTTATCTTTGGCCTATTCTCCAGGGGTAGCCATTCCTTGTTTGGAAATAGAAAAAGACCCTAAAACTGCATACGAATATACAGGAAAAGGAAATTTAGTAGCTGTAATTTCTAACGGAACTGCCGTATTAGGGCTAGGAGACATTGGGGCAGAAGCCTCTAAACCCGTGATGGAAGGAAAGGGGCTTCTATTTAAAATCTTCGCAGATATTAATGTTTTTGATATAGAAATAGATGAAAAAGACCCTGATAAATTCATTGAAATAGTAAAAGGCATCGCCCCTACTTTTGGAGGAATTAATCTGGAGGACATCAAAGCACCAGAGGCTTTCTATATAGAACAAAGATTGAAAGAAGAATTGGATATCCCACTCATGCATGATGACCAGCACGGTACGGCCATTATTTCCGCTGCGGCGTTGCTCAATGCTTTGGAAATTGCAGGAAAAGACATCGGTAAGGTAAAAATGGTGGTCAATGGTGCAGGGGCAGCAGCTATTGCTTGTACCAAGCTCTATATCGCTCTCGGGCTGAAAAGGGAAAATATTATCATGTGCGATAGTAAAGGGGTTATCAATGAAAAAAGAACGAATCTAACGCCTGAAAAAGTGGAGTTTATCTCTACTACCTCTGCACAAACGCTGGAAGAAGCACTGATAGGTGCCGATGTTTTCGTGGGCTTGTCTAAAGGAGATGTTCTTTCACCAGAAATGCTCCTTAAGATGAATGAAAACCCTGTGGTCTTTGGCCTGGCAAATCCTGACCCAGAAATTAATTATGATCTTGCGGTGAAGACCAGAAAAGATGTCATCATGGCCACTGGACGCAGTGATTTCCCTAATCAGGTGAACAATGTACTCGGTTTTCCTTATATCTTCCGTGGTGCTTTAGATGTTCAGGCTTCTGGAATTAATGAAGAGATGAAGCTGGCAGCGGTAAAGGCCATTGCAGAACTCGCCAAAGAGCCTGTTCCAGAAATGGTAATGCTTGCCTATAACTTAAAAAATCTTTCTTTCGGAAGAGAGTATTTTATTCCGAAGCCTTTTGATAATAGATTGATTACCAAAGTATCCATAGCAGTAGCAAAAGCAGCAATGGAAAGTGGCATTGCAGGTAAACCGATTACTGATTTTGAGCAATATGAAACTCAACTCCTCGATAGAATGGGTAGAGACCAAAAGCTCATCCGTATGATGCAAAACCGTGCTAAAGCAAATCCAAAGAGAATTACTTTAGGAAATGCTGAGGAATACAATGTACTGAAGGCGGCTCAGATTTTATATGAAGAAGGCATTGCTCATCCTATTTTATTAGGCGAAAAAGAATTCGTGAAAGCCCAAATGCAGAAATACGGAATAGAAATAGATGTGCCTATCATAGACCCTAATAGTGATGAAATGAATGATAAAAGAGTGGAATACCGCGAAACCCTCTGGAAACTTCGTCAGCGTAAAGGGATTAATGAATATATTGCCAAAAGATTAGTAAGACAGAGAGATTATTTCGGGCCACTGATGCTGAAACATGGAGATACAGATGCACTGCTCATAGGATATTCTAAAAACTATAGAACGGTGATAAAACCGGTAATGGAAATCATAGAAAAAGAACAAGGCGTAGAAAAAATAGCTTCTATGGTAATGGTGCTGAGCGATAAGAAACAATACTTCTTTGCTGATGCCTCTATTCAGCCGAATCCTTCTGCGGAAGAGTTGGTAAGCATCGCTAAAATGTCAGAACTTACCGTAAAGACCTTCGGAGTACAGCCAAGAATAGCCATGCTTTCTTATGAAAATTTCTCTGGAAACTCTGAAATATCTAAAAAGATGGCAAAAGCTGTGAAAATACTCCATGAAAAATATCCTAAGATGATAGTAGATGGAGAGGTACAGCCGGATTTCGCCATGAATGAAGACCATCTGGCAGACTATCCGTTCAGTAAATTAGGAAAAAAACCTGCCAATACTTTTATTTTTCCTAATCTAGAAAGTGCGAATATTTCTTATAAAATATTGAGAGGAATGGGAAATACAGAAGTCATTGGTCCTATTGTTATGGGACTAAAACAGCCTGTCCATGTACTTCAGATGCGTGCAAGTGTAGATGAAATAGTGAATTTGGCTACCATTGCCGTTTTAGATGCTCAAAAAAGAGAAAAACAATAGTTTCTTTAGCTTTGCTTTTTCATGGTAGTTATACTTAACTTCCTAATTCATATATCAATAAAAGGGACGGATATAATCCGTCCCTTTACTATTATAATATTTTATACCGCCTCTTACCTCATCTCCACTTCTTTATGTTCATATTCTTCTTTCATTTTTGCCTCTACATCGATGGTTTTATGCCCAAAGAAACGCTCCTCTAGGCTTACGAAAATCATATACACCACAGGTACAATGATAAGGGTAAGGAATAAAGATGAAATAAGTCCACCAATGATAACAATGGCAAGACCATTATTCATAGATGAGGCTTCGCCGTCTGCCAATGCGATGGGCAACATCCCGATAACCATCGCTATGGTGGTCATCAAAATCGGACGGAGACGAGCGTGGTTCGCCTGTACCAATGCATTAAATATGGTTTCGCCTTCGTCTAATCGGTGGTTCGCAAAATCTACCAAAAGAATTGCGTTTTTAGCTACCAATCCTACCAACATAATAATCCCCAAGATGGTAAAAATATTCAGCGATTGATTGGTAAGTGCCAAGCCCCACAATGCCCCAATGAAAGATAAAGGAATGGAAAACATCACGATGAATGGACGAATAAAGTCATTGTACAAAATCACCATCACCATATACACTAGCATCAAGGCGGCCAGCATTGCTACTCCCAAAGTACCAAAGCCTTCACTCTGGTTCTCCATATTACCACCCCATGCCCATTCTACGCCTGCAGGTTTTTGTACTTTTTCTAGCTTAGCAGTCCATTCGTTCGCTACATCACCTCCCGTTCTACCTACTACTTGGGAATTTACCGTAACCGATGGCGAACGGTCATACCTTTCTAAAAGCGATGGTCCAGAAGCATAATTAACATCAGCAAACTGAGCCAATTTCACTTTCATTCCTTGCGGATTCAGGAAAGTAATATTTCTTACATTGTCTATATCGGTACGGAAAATATCGTCCAAAATCACATTGATATCGTATTCATTATTCCCTGTACGGAATTTAGAATCCGTATTTCCACTGAAAGCTGTTCTGAGCGTTTGCCCCACAGTAACTACATTCAGTCCTAGTGCCGTCATTTTATCCCTATCTACCTGAATGGCAATCTCTGGGTTACCATCTTCCACACTCAGCTCAACCTCGCTGGAGCCTGGCACAGTCTTTAGGAGGGCTTCCGCTTCTCGGGCATATTTCATCACATCTTCTAGTGTATTTCCTGTGATATTCATCTGGAGTGGTGCTTGTTCTGCCCCCATGATGCCCATTGGTACTATTTTTATTTTCACCCCTGCCAGTTCTTTTTCTAGCTCTCTTTTCAGTTTTGCTGCATATACTTTGGTAGATTTTTCCGCTCGCTCATCTTTATTTACCATTTCTACGGTAATTTCAGATTTGTATGCAGTAGCCTGAGACGCTCCCATTCCCGAGCTGGATTGTCCTACGGTAGAGATAGTCTGAATTACTTCTGGTTTTTGATTAATAAAGGCTTCAGCTTTCTGAGTAGCAAAATTGGTCTGTTCCAATGACGCATCTTTATTCAGCTCAAACTGAATCAAAAACTTGCTTCGTTCCGTAGATGGGAAAAAATCTCCACCGATGTAGCCCAAGAACAATAGAGCGAAAGAAGAAGCAAAAAGAACGAAAGTAACAATAAAGGTTTTGAGTTTATTATTCAATGCCCACTTCAGTAAATTAGACATCCAATGGGTGAATTTGTCCAATTGTCTCTCAAATGCATAAATAATCTTACCAAAGAAATTATTAGGACTAATATGCTCTAATTTCCCAAATCTAGAGAAAAGCCAAGGCACTACCGTAAAAGATACCAATAAAGATAATAAAGTAGAAATCACTACCACCACCGCAAACTGACGGATAATATTAGCTACCATTCCTGAGCTCATCGCTATGGGGAGGAATACCACTACTATCACCATGGTAATAGCCGTTACAGTAAAACCAATCTCCGATGCACCATCATACGCCGCACGGTATTTATTTTTGCCCATCTCCATATGTCTGTGAATATTCTCTATCACCACAATGGCATCATCTACCAAGATACCTACCACGAGGGAAAGTGCCAAGAGCGACATTAAATTCAGCGTATAGCCAAAAATCATCATTCCGATGAAAGTAGCTATCAAGGAAGAAGGAATGGCTACCATCACAATCAAGGCATTTCTAAAAGAATGTAAGAAGAACAGCATCACAAATGCCACCAAACCAATGGCGATAAATAAGTCTTTCATCACTGAATTAGCTGCCTCTAATGTAAATATAGAAGTATCATCAGCCAAACTAATTTTCAGACCTTGTTTTTCATATTGCTTTTCTATTTCCTTTATTTTAGCCTGAATCAATGAAGAAACTTCTACCGCATTCGCCTCCGATTGTTTTTGCACCTGAAGTAAAAGCGTATTTTGGCTATTGATTCTCGCTATTTTAGAAGCCTCTTTTTGGGTGTCTTGTACATCGGCTACATCGGAAAGTAAAATATTGATTCCGTTTTGGGAAGCGATGGTCAAGTTTCTGAGCTGCTCTACGGAAGAAATGTTTCCAGATAGCCTTAGCAAAGTAGTATTATTCAGAGTCTTAAGGTTCCCTGTAGGAAATTCCATATTGGAAGCCTGAATAATTTGCTGAATTTGTGGTATAGAGAGCCCATAACCTTCCGCCTTATCTTGGTCTATGCTCACGCGGATTTCTCGTTCTCTTCCACCCACTATATTCACCTGAGCCACCCCCGAAGTACGAGCAAAAGCGGGCTGGATTTTTTGGTCTACCAAATCATACAACTCACTATCGGATAAATTACCCGTAACCCCCATTGTGGCAACAGGTAAATCCGAAAGGGAAAATTTAGAAATAGACGGTTCTTTGGCATCATCTGGTAAATCTGAACGAATGGCATTAATCTTCCTTTGGGCATCATTAAGGGAATTATCTACATTTGCCTCATTGGTCAAAGTAATAATCACTACTGAAAGTCCCTCATAAGATTTCGCCTGTATTTTTTTCACATTTTCTAATGATGATACAGCATCTTCTATTTTTTTGGACACGGTGCTTTCCACCTCTGAAGGTCCTGCACCAGGATAAATAGTACTGATACTAAGCACCTTAATGTCCATTTTAGGAATCAGCTCATAGCTGAGACTCTTATAACTGAAAAGCCCTCCAATGATGAGTGCTGCAAGCATCACAATCACCAAACTGGGTCTTTTTATGGATATTTCTGCTAATTTCATTATATGTTATTTAATTTAATTTTAGAACTTGTTTAGACTTTTTGGGCAATAAAAATGCTATAAGCCGTAAGCAATAGGCAGGAAGCAGGAGGCTATATACCGAAGGTCTCCAATGCTTCATTCCTTGTCTTTCTTTGCTAAACACTTGTGCCTTTGTTCCACTTTTTATATTTCAATAGCTCAATTTGTTTTTCTTTGTGATTAAAAGTTAAGTGGATTTAGGCTAAATTTCAAAAAGATAAATACGAAACAAAACCTTCATCAAAGGGAAGTTTAATTTTCATCGGGACGCAGTAAAATTTTCGTCGGGACGCAATAAAATTTTCGTCGGGATGTAGCAAAATTTTCATCAGGACGAAAATTTATTCCCCTCTCGGTATAATATCTCTTCCCTTTTGGGTATTATTTCAATACACTTACTTTCGCTCCATTCGTTAGGTTAATTTGTCCCGATGTGATGACGATATCTCCCGCTTTCAGCCCTGAGATGATTTCTACCTTATCCCCGTAATTCACACCACTCTGTACAGTAACCTGCTGAGCTACGCCATTTCTATTCACAAATATTTTATTCTCACTGACCGAGCCTACGAAAGCCTCTCTGGGCACTGTGAGTACAGAAGATGATTTTCCTCCAAAATGAGCTGTAGCGTACATTCCTGCTTTTAGGGTATTGAGGTCATTATTTACAGTAATTTCCACAGGAAATTTCATTGCTCCCGTTGCAGCCGGTGCGATAAAGGTAATGGTACCATTAATCTCCCCATCTAATACCGATGGTTTTACCTTCACCGTTTGCCCTACGGAAAGCTGTGTAACCATGTTTTCATCTACCTCTACACGAAGTTTTAGCGAACCAATGTTCACCACTTCTACGATGGTGGTTCCAGCTCCTACCACCGTTCCTACTTCAATGTTTTTTCTATTCACCACGCCACTAATTTTAGAACGCACGGTAGTATCTCCAGAATTCAACTGAGCCGACTGTAATTGCATTTTGGCTTGTTTCACTTGAAATCTCGCTTGGTCTAGTTGAAGTGCGGTAACTCCTCCCGTTTTATACGCTTCTTCATATCTATTTAATGCCGAAACAGCTTGTTCTAAAGCGATTCTGGCATTATTAGTACCTACATCTTGCTTATCTCCTTTCAGCTTCGCGATGACTTGCCCCGTATTTACGCGGCTACCTTCTTTCACATAAAGAGCGACCACTTGCCCTCCAGTTTCTGCAGCTACTACCCCTGCCGTAGCGGGTAAGAAGTTACCATTAACAGAAAAATCTCCATTCATCATTTCTTGCTGTACCACAGCGGTACGAACGGATATACTAGGATTTTTCTCTGCCACGGCAGCTACTTGTGCTTCATTTTTTGCCTTATTCTTGTTAAGAACCATGACTGCTCCCGCAATTACAAGAGCCAATACTAAAACGGTGATGATTATTTTTTTCATTGTGAATTAAATTAAAAAGATTATTAAGCAGTAGGCTGTAAGCTATAAGCAGTAAGCTTTTAACTCTATGACCTTACTTTCATTATGAATTAAATTAAAAAGATTATTAAACAGTAGGGGTAGGCTTTTGGCGGATGGCTATTCGCTTATAGTTATTAGCTTTTGGCGATTAGCATTTAGCTTTATAACTTTATAGCCATTTTAGCCTTTTAGCAACTATTTCAACCTTCCCAACTTTCCTTGTGACTTTAAAAGTTCTATTTCTGCGAGTTTATATTCTAGTTTGGCTTTGGTAAGATTATTCCTAGCATCTGCAAGATCTCTTTCTGCATCTAAAATATCATTCAGTGTAGCCAAACCGAACTTATAGTTATTTCGGGTATTTTCCATTACTTCATTAGCTAATTTTACATTGGCTTCCTGATTAGAAATGGTGATGGCAGAATTTTCCAACTGAGACAATGCATTTTTGTACGCTAAATCCAGCCCCAATTCTGTCTCTCTAAGGTCTGCCTGAGCCTTTTCTATCTCGATTTGATTTTTTTCTATTTTTGATTTTGTAGCAAATCCATTAAAAATAGGAATGCTAACATTCAGGCTCACAGAAGCTACATCAGACCAGAAAACGCCATTATTAGAACCGTTCCACCAAGGCATATTTTTCCCTTGTCCGAACCAGCTATAGTTTCCTGTGAGTGCTACCGATGGATAATACTCAGACTCTGAGGCTTTCTTTTGCCAGCGAAGTAGTTCCAGCTGTTTACTGAGTACCTTTAGTTCTGTCCTCTCACTGAAATTTGCTCCCTCTGTAGTCAATAGCATGGGTTCAAAAGACTGTTCTGGAAGGGTAATCTCTTGTTCCATCGCCATGCCTATCATAAATTTCAAAGCGTTTTCGCTGAGATTCACTGCATTGATGAGCTGTTGTTTTGTAGATTGTATATTATTCAGTGCTACTACCGTTCTATCGTAATCTATTTTCTTTGCCAATCCTGCATCGTATAGCCCTTTGATGATTTTTGCCGTCTGCTCGGTGATTTTCAGGTTTTCCTTCAAATTTTCCAGCATTTGCTCGGTTTGATAAACTTGATAATAGGCATTGGCTACTTTTTCTATAATTTGCTCTTCGGTGAGCTGGGCATTAAGTATATAAAATTCTTTGGTGCTTTTTGCTGCCTTTAGCCCTATGAAAACCGACTGATTAAAAAGCATTTGCTGCACTTGTACAGCATTGGTAGATGTCCACTTTTGCCCCATAGTGAGTTTCATCGTTTGGGTAGGATTCACAAAACTCGGAATCACCAATTCTTGCAAAATAGGATTATAAGTAGTAGCACTTACTACGGTTACTTTGGGTAAGGCATTGGCTTTTACTTCCGCAATTTCGGCATCCCCTTTTTTAATATTCAGCCGAGCTTTTTCTGCTTCAGACTTATGCTCTAGAGCGTGGGTAATGGCTTCGGAAAGACTTAGCGTTTTGACCTCTTGCCCCATCGCTATGCCGTGGAATAAGAGCATGGCTAGTCCTAATGGTTTTATTTTATGGATCATTAGATGTTATTTATTTAAAGATTAAATGATTACAAGATTAAAAAGATTAAAAAATTGTGATTATAGCTTATGGCTTACCACTGATTTTCAAATATTCATTCAATTGTTTCTTACCTTTCTCAGTAGTCATTGCATTGAGCATCATCACAATAGCACTCTGCGTATAGTCATGCCTTGATATTTTCTCGGTATCTACCAGAGGAGAGTCATCATAAGAAAATACGATAAGCATAAAGAATTTAGCATATTCCTCAGCCTGAAAATCTCCACGATACAGCTCTAAAGCTCTTCCTTTTTTTACATTTTTGGCGAACATCTTTGCTACGGCATTTTCTATTTTATTTGCTTGCTTCTCAAAGAGATGGCAATAGTACTTCTTTAGCTGTCTAGCGAAAATAGAATGATTACTGCTTTCACTAAGGTCTTTTATTTTTTCATCTCTGCAAAGCATCTTTTTAATAGGACATTCCTCTTGATTATCAAAATTTTGCAGTGTTTTCATGATAAGTTCTAGCTCATAGCTCAGCACCTCTTCCAGCAGTTCATCTTTGTTGGCATAAAGCTGATAGAGCGTCTTTTTGGACATAGAAAACTCCCGAGCAATGTCATCCATCGTAGTAGTTTTCGCTCCATTAAGGTAGAATAACCTAAGTGCCTTATCTAAAAAATCGGTTTTATTTTCCATAATTCTGAGTGCAAAGATAAACAAAGAAACTTAAATAAAAAAAAAGTTTCTTAGTTTTTTAGTTTCTTACACCATAAAAAAACTGCCCTAAATGGGCAGTCTATTGTATTCATCAGCTTCTTTACCACTTCATCACATCCTTTACCACACCCCCATTTTGTGTATGAGGCAATAGTTCTTTTTCAATAAATTCAGGAATAGATGAACCATCAGAAACAGATGATGGAAATAACAAATGTACATTGGCTCCTGCATCTAAAGTAAAAAATAAAGGTAATCCTGTCTCTTTTCGGAAGTTCCAAATTTTGTTAATTACTTCCAAGGTTCCTGTTTTCATTAGAATAAAAGCAGGTGCACTCATCATCATCATAGCATGAAGTGTAAGTGCCTCATGCTCTACCAAAGTGATGAACCTTTCTATATCCCCTGATTTTAAAATTTCTTTCATCGGCACAAAATTCTCTCTCGCTTCTTGGAATCTTCTCTCTGCATAAGGATTGGTATTCATCAGCCCATGTCCCACAGTAGAACTCACAGATTTCTGCCCTTCATGAATCAGCAGGACCCAATCATTAAAATCTCTAAAAATAGGATGAATTTCTTCATTAGGATAAGGTACAGCATACAAATCAGAACTTCCTTGTACTTCGGGAGTTTTACCCCAAACCACCAAACCATCATAAAGACTTCTGCACGCAGAGCCACTCCCCAAACGAGCTAAAAAAGAGGCTTTCTTTAAAGTATAATCAATGTCATCTTTCTCCTCCGCTTTCTGCTCCTGAGCGGTAAACTGCCGCTCTATTTCTACCAGACACTTGGCTATAGCACCAAAACCCGATGCAGAGCTGGCTATTCCCGAACTATGAGGAAAAGTATTTTCAGTGTGAATCTCAAAACTCCCTTTCAGTATCCAAGGAAGATATGCTTCTATATTTCTAAAATATTTTGCTATTTTTTCGGCAAATTGCACTTCCTCTTTCCCTGATAAAAAAGTCTTCACGGTAAAAGGTGCATTGGCCTTAAAAATCATTTTCGTATTGGTTTTACAGTGATTGAGTGTAAAACTAATGCTGGGGTTAGCAGGCATCTGATGTGCATATTTTCCCCAATATTTTATCAGTGCAATATTACTGGGACAAGAAGCGTTTACAGCAATATCTTTTATAGTGAAATGAGGATTTCCAATAAACATTTGAGTCATAATCATTATTTTTAAGTCCAAACTGATATTAAAATCATACATCATCCATTGGGAAAAATCACATCCCGCCAAATGATTTATCCATTTTAATTTTGTTTCTCCATATCTTGAATATAGTTTTTTACATGAAAGTCTATACTTTCTTCTATGGGGATAAACTCATATTGTAACTGAGTTTTTATTTTTTGGTTAGAAATAGGTGTAAAAGTAGAAATCGCTTCAATATTGACTTTATTAACCATACGAAGAACAGGCACACACCAGCCGAAGAAGGCATTCGCTACCCTTCCCAGCTGGAGCCAAAAAGGAGCAATAATTTTATTTTCCTTAAGTCCCAATTTCTTACGAATCTTATTCCCTATTTCGTGGTACTTTTTATTTTCACTGATGATGATGAATCTTTCTCCAAAAATTTCTTTATCCATCAGGGCTGTGCTGATTTTTGCCACATCCCGAACATCTACATACGCCGCCCCTCCAGAGAAAGAAAAAGGCACTTTCTGAAAAGAAGAAAATAGCGTACCACTACTATTTTTCCAATTCCCACTGCCCACAATAATTCCAGGATTAATAATCACCGTATTCATTCCCTCAGCACTGGCACGCCACACTTCCATTTCTGAAAAATGTTTGGAAATGGCGTACGATGAATGATGAAGTTTAGAATTAAAATCAGAGCTTTCATCCATCATGCCGTTTTCATTCACTCCATCTAAAACTGCTATAGAACTGACAAAGAGAAATTTATGAATCTGCAATTCTTGGGCTATATAAAGTAAATTTTTGGTACCATCAATATTGGTCTGGTACATTCTTTTTTCATCCTTAGGATGAAAGCTCACGATAGCAGCACAATGATAGATTTCCTCTATGCCATAAAGTGCATTTCTAAGGGAATCTAAATCTTCAAAATCCGTATCTACCCACTCTATTTTACTAAAATAAACCTCATGATGCTCTGTATAGAAACGAAGGGAATTTTTCACTTCTTCTAGATTACTCGTAGGCCTTTTAGTGGCACGAACCACCTTTCCTTGCTTTAGCAATTCCAAAGTAATAACTCTCCCTAAAATCCCCGTTGCTCCTGTTACTAAGACCATATTATTATTTTTTCAAAAATTCTTCTACTGCGGCTGTAAAGTCTTTCGGGTTTTCCGCATGTACCCAATGCCCCGCATTAGAAATAGTAACTAATTGATAATTGGGAAACTGCTGCTTGATAAGAAATTCATCTTGTGGTAAAATATAATGAGATTTAGCTCCTGCAATGAAAAGCGTTTCTCCACTGAAAATACCAAATTTAATGGCATTAGAAACAAAATCATTGTATTTTTCTGCCAAAGTTTTGAGATTAAAACGAAAGTTCAGTTTTTTCTCATCTGTCCAATAAAGATTTTTTGCAAGAAATTGGATTACTGGTTTTTCTTTAATGTAACCAGAAAGCACCTCTTCCACTTCCTGACGAGATTTCACAGACTGAAAATCTACTGTTTGTAATGCTTTTATAATCCCCTGATGATGCGGAGGATATGCCTTAGGAGAAATATCTACCACAATAAGTTTTTCCATTTTTTCAGGATACCGAATAGCAAACTGCATCACCGCTTTTCCTCCCAAGGAATGCCCCATAAGATGTGCTTTCTCTATGCCATAATGGGTCATATAGTAGGCAATATCATTGGCCAAATCATCATGAGACATATCTTCAGAATGAAAACTTTTACCATGATTTCTAAGGTCTATGAGGTGTACAGGATATTCCTCTCCGAGCTCTTTCCCGAAACTCCCCCAATTGTCCAGCATCCCAAACAACCCATGAAACACCAATAACGGAGTCCCCTCCTTTTCTTCACCGTATATTTTTGAATGTAATAACATTATTCCTATAATTTTTCAAATTGTTCTATTATTCTTACTTTAATACTTTCCCAACAGGTATTATCATAGATTAGAGGAGTAGCTTGTTCATCGGCATCGTCAAAATACTCCTCCTACCAATACAAAATTTGAGAAAAGCTCAGATTTCATAATGTTTTTTAGGAGTTCCAATAATTCTGCACTGACTGCTTGTGTCTGTAATATCTAAATTCTTTTTTATCTATTTTAAAAAGCGTGGCAACAAAAGACAAAGCTACAGGATCTAAACTTCTCAAATTCAAACATACTTCTTTGATAGTTTCCATTCCATAACACGCTTTAATCAAATTCCAATCCTCTATTTTACCGTATTCCAAAACTTTATGTATCAACTGAACTTTATGCTTCTGAAGATCAAATCGGTCTAAATCCACATCCCAAAATAGGTGCTTAGAGAAATCATTAACAGTGATATTAGCTTTCATTTTATTAAATACTATTTACATAAATTGATTTACGGTAGATAAATTATCTTTTTTCAAACCGAATAAAATTAATATTTCGCTAACCTTTTCTGATAACTTTGAATAGTATTTTCCAAGCCCAAATAAAGTGCTTCTGAAATCAGTGCATGCCCTATGGAAACTTCCAACAAATTTGGAATATGGGCAGCAAAATATTTTAAATTATCCAAACTCAAATCATGTCCAGCATTCACCCCCAATCCGTATTTTTCGGCCTCTAATGCCGTAGCAATATATGGTTTTATAGCTTCTTCTTTATGATTAGTATAGCCTTTAGCGTACGCTTCGGTGTAAAGCTCTATTCTGTCTGTGCCTGTTTGTGCAGCATATTTTACCATTTCAGGATTAGGGTCAAGGAAAATAGAAGTTCTTATACCTGCCACCTTAAACTCTGCAATCACTGATTTTAAGAAATCCAAGTGTTCTTTACAATCCCACCCAGCATTAGAAGTAATGGCATCATCTGCATCGGGTACCAAAGTAACTTGTTCAGGTTTTACCTCCAAAACCATATCAATAAAAGTACGATGCGGATTCCCTTCGATATTAAACTCAGTAGTTATCAATGGTTTAAGATCATACACATCTTTTCTGGTAATATGCCTTTCATCAGGTCTGGGATGGATGGTAATTCCGTCTGCACCAAATTTCTGAGCGTCTACCGCCACCTGCGTTACACTGGGAACATCTCCACCTCTTGCATTTCTCAGAGTGGCTATTTTATTGATATTTACACTTAATTTCGTCATTTTTATTGATAGTTTAATTCACTAAAAAACAGAAACGAACAGTATTTATGCTTTTGCTCATCCCACTGTTTTAGTTATTTTTTAATTTTTAAGTCCTATAGTTTGCATCACTTCTAAATCAAAAATTTTGGTAGATGCTAAAAGATGATCAAAAATATCCGCTTGTATTTCTTCAAAATCTTTCATTGTTGCCTTATTGGCAAAACAATAAATCTCCAAGGGCATCCCCTGAGGGGTAATATCCAACTGCCTTACCAAAACCACCTCTTTCCGGTCTATATTTGGGGACTGATTGAGATAATTAAGCACATAGCGTCTGAATACGCCAATATTGGTCAGCTGAGGCCCATTAATGATATTATCCGCATAAGGAATTCCCATTCTCATTTCATTAATTTCTGCTTTTTTACTTTCCAAGTAGTCTGAAAGCAGATTAATGGATTCTAATTTTTGATACAATGCCTCATCTACAAACTTAAATGAATTGATATTAAAAACAATCGCTCTTTTTATTCTTCTTCTATTTCCCTCTGCCATCACTTGATTATTCCTAATCTCAGTACTCAGAAGGTCATAAGTAGGCACAGTGGAAACCGTTTTATCAAAATTTCTAATCTTAGTAGTGAGCAGATTAATGTCCTCTATATTTCCTTCGATGTCATACTTAGGAATCCCTATCCAGTCCCCCACCTTTACACTTTTAGATGCTGAAACATGAAGCCCCGTGATAAAGCCCAATACAGTATCTCTAAAGATGAGCAAGATAAGTGCCGTCATGGCTCCTAAACTTTTAAATATATTTTCTAATGTTACCTGAAAGATAATGGAAACCCCAATAAAAATACAAAGAACGATACCAATAATTTTCAGTGTCTGTGTTACCGCACGGATTCCCGTGATTCGGGCATAGTCTCCTTTAAGAAAAAAATAACGCTCCACCGCTTTTAGCGTTCTCACATAAAGAAAAGCGAATACCAAAACCAAGATAAGCCCAAAAATAGTGTCAAAAAATACATGGCTCTTAGGATGTCTATAAAATACTGATGAAACCATCTTTGCCGCCACACCTACCGCTAAAAAAATAGACATCATATTAAGCACCTTAGACTCATATATGGCTCTTAATACCAAATTTTGAGAATATTTTTTTATGAGCTTAAAAACGAAGTGCACCACAATCTTAAACACAAAATTGAGTACGAATAACAATGCCAAAAGTAAAATGGTTTTCGCTAAAATCTGGGTAACAAGAATCATCCCATCAGGCATAGTATCCCTGATGAAAACATGCAGTCCGTCACTGATATTTTGTAAAAAACCTTTTGTCTCTTTAAACTCGTCATTCATAATGGCAAAATTAGTAATAAAAATTGTTTATCTTGGTACGAAAATTAGTAATAATACGATAAAAACACATCATCATGCAAGAATATTTTTGGCTCATCATCAGTTTCCTACTCATTATTATAGGAATTTTAGGTACGGTACTCCCTGTTTTACCCGGGCTTATCCTCAGCTTTGCAGGGCTTTTGGCTTATAAATTCGGGGTAGATAGCTCTTTTAATTCCATTTACCTTTGGATTTTCGGATTCTTCACACTTCTTTCCATGACTTTAGACTATATAGTCCCAGCAAAACTCAACAAAAAATATGGAGGAACAAAATGGGGAAGCATAGGTGCCGTATTGGGTATGCTCATCGGGCTATTTTTCATTCCTACTCCATTTGGTTTTCTCATAGGCATGGCAATGGGCGTACTTACGGGGGAACTTCTTCACGATAAAAAAGACTACCAAAAAGCAATTAACTCTACCAAAGGTGCTCTCATCGGGTTTCTCATGAGCACCTCCTTTAATCTCATCATCGGATTCACCATGCTTATTACAGTACTGGTACATTGGATCATGTAAACGGATATGGTGAACCAAGGTTTTAGAAACGCTTTAAGTTCAGTACGCCTCACAACAAAATCCATCTTTCAGGGACTATTTCTCATTTCATTTCCCTATTTTTGTGGCTTAAAATTCAGTGAAAATGGAGGATTATTTGAAAGGATTAAACCCTGCTCAGTATGAAGCGGTTACCACACTAGAAGGCCCACTGATGGTACTAGCAGGGGCGGGTTCTGGGAAAACGCGTGTACTTACCATGCGTATTGCACACCTGATTACCAATCTAGTAGATCCTTTTCATATTCTAGCACTGACCTTTACCAACAAAGCAGCAAGAGAAATGAAAGAAAGGATAGCCAAGGTGGTAGGCGTAAGCGAAGCTAAATCCTTATGGATGGGGACTTTCCATTCTGTTTTTGCTAGAATCCTTAGAAATGAAGCACATCACTTGGGTTTTCCATCTAATTTCACCATCTACGATGCCCAAGACGCTCTCAATGTCCTTAAAAAAGTAATTAAAGACCTCGGGATAGATTCGGATTTGTATAAACCTAAAAAGGTAATGGCAAGAATCTCCAATTATAAGAATAACCTCATCACCGTAAGGGCTTACCATAACCACCCCGAACTGATGGAAGCCGATGCCAAAGCTAATATGAAACTCATGGGGCAAATCTATCAAAAATATGTGGAAACTTGCTTTAGAAATGGGGCAATGGACTTTGATGATTTACTCCTACGAACCAATGAATTACTTACCCGATTTCCAGAAGTTTTAGCCAAATACCAAGACCGCTTCAGATACATCTTGGTAGATGAGTATCAGGATACCAATCACTCCCAATACCTCATCGTGAAAGCATTGGCATCCAAATTTGAAAACATCTGTGTAGTGGGAGATGATGCCCAGTCCATCTATTCCTTCCGTGGGGCAAACATCCATAACATCCTTAATTTTAAAAAAGACTATCCCGATGCTGTAACGGTTTCCTTAGAACAAAACTATCGTTCTACGCAAAACATTGTCAATGCCGCCAATGTGGTCATTTCTAAAAATCTACAACAGTTTAAGAAAAATGTCTTCAGTGAAAATGAACTGGGGGAGAAAATAAAAGTCTATCGTGCATTATCAGATGCCGATGAGGCGAGCTTCGTGGCAGGAAACATTTGGGAAAAACATAATTTCCAACAGAGAAAACTGAGTGATTTCGCTATTCTCTATCGTACCAATTCTCAAACCAGAGCTTTTGAAGATGCACTTCGGAAGAAAAATATCCCCTACAGAGTTTATGGTGGGCTATCTTTCTATCAAAGAAAAGAAATCAAAGACCTTGTAGCATACCTTCGTCTTCTAGTAAATGAAAATGACTCCGAAGCACTTCTCAGAGTCATTAATTACCCTACCAGAGGCATAGGAGAAACCACCCAAAATAAACTCATCGCTTTTGCAGATACCCAAAATATAAGTATCTCCAAAGTCCTTGACAACTTGGCATTTTACAGTCAACACATGGGGCTTAATACCACTACACTGAATAAACTAGCAGATTTCTGGGCAATGATTAAGGCATTCCAAGCCATGCTAAAAACAGAATCTGCCTATACCGTAACTATGGAAGTGGCAAAGAGAAGCGGTATCATAAAACACCTTAAAGAAGACATGACCCCCGAGGGCATTTCCAGAGTGGAAAATGTACAAGAACTCATGAACTCTATGCAAGGATTCATAGATGAGCAGCTTCAGCTGGAAGACGGAGATCCTTCGCTTCCTAATTTCCTAGAAAACATTGCCCTCTCTACAGACCAAGATAAAAAAGATGATGATGGAGACAAAGTTTCTCTAATGACCATTCACCTTTCTAAGGGATTAGAATTCCCCATTGTCCACCTCGTTGGGTTAGAAGAAAATCTTTTTCCCAGCTTCCTAAGCACCGCCAACAGAGAAGACCTAGAGGAAGAAAGGAGACTTTTCTATGTAGCCCTCACCCGAGCCGAAAAAGAGGCCTATATGAGCTATGCCGTTACCCGATTCCAATGGGGAAAAATCACCGATGGTGAACCCTCAAGATTTTTGAGTGAAATAGACTCACAATTCATTGACTTCCTCAATCCTTCGGTAACCAATACGCGTTTCTCTAATGCCTCAGGGCTTAGTTCATCTATTTTTGATGATACACCTCCTGCCCCGAGGAGTTTTAAAAAATTAGCACCTAAAAAGAAACTTTCCAGCCTAAAATCAGAAGTTCCTCCAACACAAGGCAAAATTCATATAGCGTCTGCTCCGTTTTTCACTCCTGACGGAAACCAAGGCGTACTCTCCGTAGGTGATCAGGTTCGGCATGACCGCTTCGGTGTGGGCATCGTTCAGCGTTTAGACGGCACTGATACCGAAAACATCAAAGCGATGATAGATTTCCAAAACGAGGGACAAAAGAACATCATTCTCAAGTTTGCAAAATTGAGAAAAGTGTAGATGAGAACTTAGAAATGAGAGGTTAGAGATTAAAAACTTCCTAGCTTGTGCATGGTTTACACCAGATGGATTTTTGTTTTTCCTATATAGGATTTTTAATTTCCCAGCTTGTGCATGGTTTACACCACATGGATTTTTGTTTTTCCCAAATGAATTTTTAATTTCCCAGCTTGTGCATTGTTTACACCACATGGATTTTTATTTTTCCTATATAGGATTTTTAATTTCCCAGCTTGTGCATGGTTTACACCACATGGATTTTTGTTTTTCCTAGATGAATTTTTAATTTCCCAGCTTGTGCATGGTTTACACCACATGGATTTTTGTTTTTCCTAGATGAATTTTTAATTTCCCAGCTTGTGCATGGTTTACACCACATGGATTTTTGTTTTTCCTAGATGAATTTTTAATTTCCCAGCTTGTGCATGGTTTACACCACATGGATTTTTGTTTTTCCTAAATGAATTTTTAATTTCCCAGCTTGTGCATGGTTTACACCACATAGATTTTTGTTTTTCCTAATTCATGCTTTGTATTCCTAAAAGTAACAGTACACCACAAACTAAAAGTCTTTATACTTTGTACATTGTACATTAATTTACTCAATAAAAAATAGTATCTTCGCCGTCAATAATTCATTATCATTGGCTTCCAAAGAGAAAATATTCGCACAGTTAATAGAAGAGCATCAGGGACTTATCATCAAAGTCTCTCGTCTCTACACCAATACTTTGGAAGATGAGGAAGACCTTTTTCAGGAAATTGTACTCCAGCTCTGGAGAAGCTATGATTCCTTTACAGGAGGTAGTAAAATAAGCACTTGGATGTACCGCGTAGCACTGAACACTGCCATTACCCTCTTCCGAAAAAAAAATCGTTCCCCACAGTCTGCGGATTTTTGTGAAAATACTCTCGAGAAAATAGAGCAGCCTACCAATGAGAAACAGCAGCAGATAGATCTGCTCTATACCGTCATCAAAAAACTACCCAAGATAGAAAGGGCCATCGTGATGATGTATTTGGACGAACAACCCTATAAAGAAATAGCTGATACACTGGGTATCTCTGAAGTAAATGCGAGAGTGAAAATGAACCGACTCAAGAAAACCCTTAAAGAAATGATGGAAAAATATGCCTGAATTTAATTTTGATCAATATAAATCTGCCTGGAAAGAACAAGATATTCCCCGTAAATACTCTGAGGGACAGATACTAGATGTACTGAATCATCGTTCCAAAAATAATGTAAAATACATCTTATGGATAGGGGTATTAGAGTTTGCCCTTTTCCTAGGACTCATAGTTTTCTACCTCATCACGGGAGAAAAAGATGATTTTTCAGACCTCTTTAAAGCACTCGGCATTAGGAAAGCTGACGAGTATCAAAAAAGCTTTGAACAGAGTTACTTCCTCCTAAAAGTAGTAAGCCTACTGCTCACAGGAACCTTCGTAGTTCTCTTTTACCTCAAATACAAAGCCATAAAAGTAGAGTCTCAGCTCACCGCATTCATACAGCAACTCCTCCGCTTCCGAAAAACCGTTCAGCTCTTTGTATGGCTCAATATCGGGATGGTATGCCTATTCATGCTGGGAGGTACTTGGCTGCTCTATGACGCTATAAAATCAGAATCCATGGGAGGACAAACCGTATTTGCACTGCTCATTGCCTCTGTAGTTGCCATCATCTTTTCCCTCCTATTGGCATGGATATATTACAGAATCGTTTACGGAATACTCCTCAGAAAACTCACTAAGCACCTGAAAAACCTCCAAGAAATGGAAAAAACATTAGAGGAAAACATGGAAAAAGGCTAATTTACCATATCCACTAGGCATCAATATACCATACCCCCTTATTCTACTGGTACTCTGAGAGTAAAATTGACACAAAAAGAATTGGCTAAAAATTCTTATCTTCATCCAAAATTTCAATATGAACTACACCGAAGGAATGCTCAGAGAAGGAGCTTTAAAAGATAAAATCATCATCATAACAGGTGGCGGTAGCGGACTAGGAAAATCTATGGCAAAGTATTTTCTACAATTGGGAGCGAAAATCATCATTACTTCCAGAAACTTAGAAAAACTAGAAAAAGCCGCTGAAGAACTGAGACAGAATACAGGCGGAGAGGTACTTCCCATCGCTTGTGATGTAAGAAATTATAGCGAAGTAAAAGCCATGCTTAATGAAAGTATCGCCCACTTCGGGAAGGTAAATGGGCTGGTAAATAATGCTGCAGGAAATTTCATCTCCCCTACCGAAAGACTTTCTGCCAATGCCTTTGATGTCATTATAGACATTGTACTGAAAGGAACCAAAAACTGTACATTGGCATTAGGTAAATATTGTATGGAACAGAAAATCCCTGCATCGGTGCTCAATATCGTTACCACTTACGCATGGACAGGTTCTGCATTTGTAGTTCCCTCCGCTTGTGCCAAAGCAGGCGTTCTTGCCATGACCCGAAGCCTTGCTGTAGAATGGGCAAAATACAATATCCGATTTAATGCCATCGCTCCAGGTCCGTTTCCTACTCAAGGAGCTTGGGATAGACTACTTCCTGGAAACCTCCAAGAGCAGTTTGACATGAGAAAGAAAATCCCCCTAAGAAGAGTAGGAGAACATCAGGAACTTGCTAATCTGGCGGCTTATCTCATCTCTGATTTTTCTGCCTTTGTCAATGGTGAAGTAATTACCATAGACGGTGGCGAATGGCTACAAGGTGCAGGCGAATTTAATATGCTGGAAAAGATTCCTACAGAAATGTGGGATAGCCTAGAAGCTATGATTAAAGCAAAAAACTAAAACTCCACCCTGTTAAGAACTGAAATATGAAAATATTTCAGTATTTTTGTGCCTTTAAAAATGCAAATTATGGCAGAATATACTTTCCGTGAAGTGATTGCTCAGGCGATGAGCGAGGAAATGCGTAAAGACGAATCCATCTACCTAATGGGAGAGGAAGTAGCTGAATATAACGGAGCTTATAAGGCTTCCAAAGGAATGCTTGCTGAGTTTGGTCCTAAAAGAGTCATTGATACACCTATTGCAGAGCTTGGCTTTGCTGGAATTTCCGTAGGTGCCGCAATGAATGGTAACCGCCCTATCGTAGAATTTATGACCTTTAACTTCTCATTGGTAGGTATTGACCAAATTATCAATAACGCAGCAAAAATCCGCCAAATGAGCGGTGGACAGTGGAACTGCCCTATCGTTTTCCGTGGACCAACGGCTTCTGCTGGACAGCTCGGTGCTACCCACTCCCAAGCATTAGAAAGCTGGTATGCCAACTGCCCTGGACTGAAAGTAGTAGTGCCTTCTAACCCTTATGATGCAAAGGGACTGCTAAAAACTGCCATCCAAGATAATGACCCTGTTATTTTCATGGAATCTGAGCAGATGTATGGTGACAAAATGGAAATCCCTGAGGAAGAGTACTATATCCCTCTTGGAAAAGCCGATGTGAAAAGAGAAGGAAAAGATGTTACCTTAGTTTCTTTTGGAAAAATCATGAAGCTGGCACTCCAAGCGGCAGAAGATTTAGAGAAAGAAGGCATTTCTGTAGAAGTAATAGACTTAAGAACGGTGCGTCCTTTGGATTATGATACTATATTGGCTTCTGTAAAGAAAACCAATAGATTAGTAGTATTAGAAGAGGCATGGCCATTTGCTTCTGTGGCATCAGAAATTGCATATATGGTACAGCAAAAAGCGTTTGACTACCTAGATGCACCTATTAAGAGAATCACTACACCTGATGCACCAGCTCCTTATTCTTCGGCACTTTTCGCAGAATGGTTCCCGAAACTAGAGAAAGTAAAAGAAGAAGTAAAAAAAGCAATGTATAAGAATTGATTTTCCATAATTAATATTTTTTAGTGACTGAAATAAGCTCGGTGTAAACTGAGCTTATTTTTTTACGGTCTAACCCAATGTACTCAGCTTTTCTCCCAATGCATCAACACTATTTCACAAATACTTCTCTCATCATTTATCTTCTAATTCTCTCAAAACTATCGAATTTTCTTTACAAACATTAGAAAAATTATTTTTAATTTTGCTCATAATCAAAATAAATCCGTCCAAATGAAAAACATCATACTATTTATTTCATCATTAATGATAGGAATTATTTTATCTCTAATCCTATCCCAAAACATGATAAACCTTTCTGAGAGCAATATTTATGCACTTATTTTCCTATTGGTATTTTCCGTTCCCATTCTAAAATTTTTATTTCCAACGATGAGAAAATTAGAAATCGGAACCAGTAGATTTTATCCCAACTTGTTCAAACTTATTGCTGGAAAATTAAAAAAATGAGATTCAACACATGGCTATATTAAAAAACAAATCGTCATAGAGAATGACGATTTGTTTTTTTTACCATGCCGAATTTATCTTTCCGTTTTAAAACTTTGATTTAAGCTGAATGGCCGTTAATACTTTTTTGGTGTATAGTGGAAAATCTGCATTCTGAATCCACCCATAATAACCGATATCTTTTTGGAAAACTTCTTTTACTTTTTGTCCTTTGTACTTCCCGAAAGTGAAAATCTCTTCCTTTTTATCATTATATCCGATATATCCTGCTAAATCTGCAAATTTATGATGATGAGAGAATTCACTCAGCCCTTGTATATCATTAGGCACATCTTCGTACTTTCCTACTTGAGCATCCAATACTTCAAAAGTGGCCCACACATCTGCTTCCGCAGAGTGAGCATTTTCTAATGTTTTATCACAATAAAACTGATATGCTGCTGAAAGCGTTCTCGGTTCTTTTTTATGATAAATAGTCTGTGCATCTACCAATCGGAACTTAGATAAGTCAAAATCCATTCCCGCTCTCAGAAGTTCCTCTGCTAGTAGAGGTACATCAAAACGATTGGAATTAAAACCTCCTAAATCACAGCCTGAAATCATCTCAATAATTTTAGGGGCAAGTTCATTAAAAGTGGGGGAATTTTTTACTTTTTCATCAGTAATTCCATGCACATCCGAAGCCTCTTTAGGAATAGGCATTTCAGGATTCACAAGCCAAGTTTTGGATTCTTTACTCCCATCAGGATTTATTTTAAGGATACAAATTTCTACTATTCTGTCTTTGCCTACATTGATACCCGTAGTCTCCAAATCAAAGATACACAACGGTTTATGCAAAATTAAATTCATTATCGTTAATTAAAAAATTACATGATTTAAATATTATTTTTCAGATAATTGCTTCTGAAAAATAAGAGAAACAAAAATATAGTATATTACTAAGAGGGGCATCGCTTTCAGTTGGAAAAAAGCCAATAATAAAATTCCACCCAATAGCAAGGCCATTTTAGGATAATTATCTTTTAACTGCATACTTTTAAATTTCATGGCAATCATTTTTATAGGAGATACCAATAGCCAAGAACTGAGCAGAGTAAGGATGAGCAGAAATAGGGCGTTATTCACTAAAAAATTATAGCTTTCATATTGAATATTCGTGTACAATAATCCAAAAATAAGCACCGTGTTAGTAGGGGTATTTAAGCCTTTAAAATAAAATTTCTGCTCTTCATCGATATTAAAAATAGCGAGTCTCAAACAAGAAAATAGTGTAATGAAGATGCCCAAATAGCTCAACTCAAAAGGCAAAGAAATTCCCATCAATTGGCTCCCAAATGGCTTAAGCATCTGAAACATTGCGAGCCCTGGTATCACTCCAAAACTTACCATATCTGCCAAAGAATCCAGCTGAACTCCCAGATTAGAATTAGATTTCAATGCCCGAGCAATGAAACCATCAAAGAAATCCAAAATTAAAGAAATCATCATACAGAGTGCCACCACGGTATAATCCGCTTTTAGAATGTGAACTACGCCAATAACTCCAGCAAAAAGATTTCCTAGAGTAAAAGCATTGGCTAAATTATTTCTAACAAAATTCATAATACAAAAGTACTGATTTTCTTTATCATAAAAAAGGCTGCCCCTCCATGGACAGCCTTATTAGTGAGCAGTAAAGGCACTTTTATGCCAATACTTCTTTTACTTTATTTGCTGCTTCTTCTAAGGTAATTGCAGAGTGGATAGGAAGCCCTGCCTCATCAATGAGTTTTTTAGCTTCTTCCGCATTCGTACCTTGAAGACGAACGATTAATGGCACTGGGAAATTACCGAATTGCTTATATGCGTCCACTACCCCCTGTGCTACTCTATCACATCTCACAATTCCTCCGAAGATATTGATAAGAATCGCTTTCACATTTTCATCTTTTAAGATGATTTCAAAGGCTGTTTTTACACGAGCAGCATCTGCTGTACCTCCCACGTCAAGGAAGTTAGCAGGGTTACCTCCAGAAAGTTTAATCATATCCATGGTAGCCATTGCCAGTCCTGCACCGTTTACCATACAAGCCACATCCCCATCTAATTTCACGAAGTTCAGCCCCGCTTCACCCGCTTCTACATCCATTGGGTCTTCTTCTCTCTTATCTCTTAGCTCAGCTAAATCTTTATGACGATAAAGTGCATTTCCATCTAAAGTTACTTTAGCATCTACTGCGATGATTTTATCATCTGAAGTTTTTAATACTGGATTGATTTCAAAAAGTGAAGCATCAATACCGATATACGCATTGTACAATGCCGTAATGAATTTTTTAAATTCTTTATTTGCCTGCCCTTCAAGACCCAAGTTAAAAGCAATTTTGTTTGCTTGGAAAGGAAGGAGCCCTAAAGTAGGGTCAATCACTTCTTTATGAATCAAATGTGGTGTTTCCTCTGCCACTTGCTCTATATCCATTCCCCCTTCTGTAGAATATACTACGGTATTTTTTCCTAAAGCTCTGTCTAAAAGAATAGATACATAGAATTCCTTAGTTTCTGAAGCACCAGGATAATACACATCTTCTGCAATCAATACAGAATTTACCAGCTTACCTTCTGCCGAAGTTTGTGGCGTTACAAGACGCATCCCAAGGATATTATTAGCGTTTTCTTTTAATTTATCCATATTTGGGGAGAACTTTACACCTCCACCTTTACCACGGCCACCAGCGTGTACTTGGGCTTTCACTACCCAGCCTTCTGCTCCGGTCATCGCTTTAAGTTTATCGGCTGCCTCCACCGCTTCGTCCACATTATTTGCTACGAAACCACGCTGAATAGCCACTCCATACTTTGATAAAATCTCTTTTGATTGATACTCGTGAAGATTCATATTTTTTTGATTAAATTTTTACTGAATTGAATTTAAGCACAAAAGTACTAAAAAGTTAGCGAATGTACCACAAAGTTTTGGAAAAAATTAAGCCTCCTCCTTTTTTGCCTTTGCTAACATCGGGATGGAAATCAGCCCCATCACAAGCATAATGACCAGCTGCATGGTATGGGAAATAAAAGCATATGCTAACCCCACCTGAGCTCCTTCCTCAAAAGATTTTCCCATAGATAGAAATAAGGCTCCCACACCTATTTTCAGTGCAAAATGAAACGCTCCTATTCCTCCCGAAGCGGGCACCATCATTCCAAAAGTACCCACCACTATAAGGAAAAACCCATCAGCAATACTAAAATGAGCCGTCTCTGGCAATGCAAAGCATACCAAATACGCCGCCAAATAATAGCATACCCATATCATCAAGGAATGAAAGATGAATACACCTGGTTTTCTAAGTTTAAAAATAGATAAGAGCCCATCTAATAATCCATCTACAATCTTGTATATCTTAGCAAAAAAAGAGTTTTTCTCCAATTTTTTCCGAAGAGAAAAAAACAATATAGCACCGAGTAATCCTATTCCTGCTATCCCATAGCCCAGCGATGAAGAAGTTCCGTTTTGACTCCCTGATTGGGCTTGTTGCCAAAACGCTTGAATGGCATCAGATTTTAATACAAAAGTCAAAATGAGAAAAAGCATCATACATAGTAAATCAATGATGCGTTCCAAAACAATAGTGCCGAAGGAATTTTCTACTGGTATCTTCTCCACCTTATACAGTGCCGTAGCCCTTGCCAGTTCTCCACTTCTAGGAATGGTAAGATTCATAAGGTAACCAAAAGAAATAGACCAAAAAGAATTAGAAACCGAAAACCGATACCCCATAGGCTCGAACATTATATTCCACCGAACGGCTCTAAACCAATAAGCCAAAAGCCCAAAAACTGCCGCCAAAGCTACCCAAAAATAATTTGCATTAGCGAAATAATTTTGGATTTCTTTAAAATCTAATCCTCGGGTTGCTAACCACATAAAGAATACTCCTACTAAAACAGAGAGTACTACGGTAATAATCTTTTTTACCATGAAAATCAAGTTAATAGATTTGTTTTCTCATTAGGGAAAATGATTCTCGGCTGGAAGTTTTTAGCTTCTTCTGGGGTCATCTGTGCATAAGCAATGATGATAATGATATCTCCCTTGTGTACTTTTCTTGCCGCAGGACCATTGAGACAAATTTCCCCTGAGCCTCTTCTGCCACGAATGGTATAAGTATCAAAACGCTCTCCATTATTCACATCCACAATATACACCCTTTCTCCCACCAATATCCCTGCAGCATCTAGCAGGTCTTCATCCACAGTAATACTTCCTATATAATTCAAATCGGATTCGGTAACTTTTACTCGATGAATTTTTGATTTAAATACTTCTATTAACATGGTGCAAATGTATTATTTTTTAGAAAAACGAAAGCGAGGGACAAAAGAAAAGTCACCTATTTTTTTCTCTGAATTCGTATTAAACTTTTGATTTTGCTTAATTTTTTAACTTTAAGAAAATTCGAAATCGCTTCAACAAAGTACCGAAAACACTAAAACTTGATTAAACACAACACTTGTAATAACCTTATTTAAAGATTCTTAACAAAAAGAGTAATTGTACTTTATTTTTTCACTTCTTAAATGGACACTTTCATCCAATAAATGGAGGTAGCTTTACTATCCTACGATGTGAGTTCATAGAAAAAATAATTTTCGATTCTAAAAAATGATTTTTCTAGAAAATTTATTTGCACAATTCAGATTTATTTATATATTTGCCTACACAGACACTATATTTATTTATTTAAAAATAAACAATTATGAACAAAACAGAACTCATTGATGCGATGGCACAAGATGCGGGCATCAGCAAAGCAGCAGCAAAACTTGCACTTGAATCTTTCACTAAAAATGTAATAGAAACATTAAAACAAAAAGATGGTAAAGTTTCTTTAATCGGATTCGGGACTTTCTCAGTATCAGAAAGAGCTGCAAGACAAGGTATCAACCCAGCTACAAAACAACCTATTAACATTCCTGCTAAAATGGTGGCTAAATTTAAGCCAGGAACAGAGTTTGCTGAAGCAGTAGCTGCTGGAGATGCTAAGAAAAAGAAAAAGTAAAGATTACTTTTCACAAAGCAAAAAAGCTGTCCAAAAAATGGACAGCTTTTTTATGGTGCTAAACGGACTCTATCCCAATTGTACTCCTCATCTAAAACATACAGCAATCTATCATGGAGTCTATTAGGTCTGCCTTGCCAAAATTCTATTTCATAAGGTATTGCCTTAAAGCCTCCCCAATTCTTTGGACGCACCAGAAGTTTGCCCTCCATTTCCTTTTCTAATGCTCGTAATTTTTCCTCTAAAAACGCTCTATCAGGAATGATCTGACTCTGAGGAGAAACCATTGCCCCCAACTGACTGCCTCTAGGTCGAGATTCAAAATAACCATCGCTCAGATTTTCAGCAATCTTCTCTAAACGAGCTTTGATAATCACCTGCCTCTCTAATCCTGGCCAAAAAAAATGCAAACATACCGCAGAGTTTTCTGCTATAGCTTTCCCTTTTCGGCTATCATAATTGGTATAAAAAACAAAACCTTCCCAATCAAAAGACTTGAGCAGCACCATCCTCGTCCTTGGGCATCCATCTGCTTCTATAGTGGATACAGACATGGCATTGGCTTCTGCTATCGCTGGATTTTCCTCTGCCTCTAAATACCAATTTCTGAACTGCTCCATAGGATTTTCTTTGGCATTTTGCTCCAATAGCGTATCTTTGGCATATACTTGGCGGTGGTCATGTAAATTTTCCATAGTATTAATTCTGTTAAATGTAGAACAATGAAAACTTCGTACAAAGGTAAGCTATTAATCTCCAAACCCAGTATTTCTGGTGATATATTTTCCAGAGCGGTAGTCCTTATCATAGAACATAATGAAGAAGGGGCTTTCGGACTGATCCTTAACAAGAGAAATCCAGCATTATCATCCGCCGCTACAGGCCTACTCCATACCTCAATAGATGTCTATGAAGGAGGTCCCGTGGAAATAGGCAAGATTTTTTTCATCGTAAAAGGAGTACCTCACAGAGATAGCCACCTTGCCTTAAATGAAAATTTTTACCTCACCCAAGAAATGGAAAATATCATTGATGATATACTTAGAAATCAACTTAACACAGATGATATAAAAGTATTTACGGGTTACTCTGGATGGGAGCGTAATCAGCTAGACAATGAAGTGGCCAATAATTTTTGGAATATCATTGATGATCCTTCTTTTGACTATACAGCTCAAGAAGATGATACACTCTGGAAAAATCTGATGCAAAATTTAGGTGGCGAAAATTTACTTTGGGCTAATGCTCCAGAAGATATCACCATGAATTAATCTATTTTTTCATTCTTAATAATTGTATTTGTGAATACCATTTCTACCATTCAAGACGAAAAAGATTTTGAAAAAATCGCTTTAGAAACCTTCCATTATCAATACGAAAACATAGAAATTTACAGAAAATTCGTAGATTTTTTGGGCAAAAAAAGAGAAGATATTTTAAAAATACAAGATATCCCCTTTCTCCCAATAGAAATGTTTAAAAAACATACGGTAATTCATAAAAATTTTGAACCAAAAGATTTTTTTCAAAGCTCCGGAACTGCCGATATGCTCATTCGTTCTAAACATTATATCACAGATTTTATACTGTATGAAGAAAGTATTTTACATAGTTTTCAAGCTTTTATGGGAAAACCTGAAGATTATGTTATTTTAGGACTACTTCCTAATTATTCAGAAAATCCACATTCATCACTTATTTACATGGTAGATTTCTTGATGAAAAAAAGCGGAAAACCAGAAAACCAATATTTCCTTTATGACCATCAGGCATTATATAATATGCTTAATACACATCAAGATAAGAAGATTCTACTTTTTGGCGTTTCTTTCGCTTTGTTGGATTTCTTAGATTTTCTATATGAACACCAGCTCACATTGTCTCTCCCGCATCTGCACATCATAGAAACAGGAGGGATGAAAGGGAGAAAAACAGAAATGACTAAGAAAGAGCTTCTAAAAACTTTTCAGGAAGGATATCGTACTTTGAATGTTTTCTCAGAATACAGTATGACTGAACTTCTTAGCCAAGCTTATTCTATAGGAGAGAATACTTATTTTTCTCCGAATTGGATGAAAATTATGATTCGTAGCCTTGAAAACCCTTTTGTTTACTTAGAAAAAGGAAGGACAGGAGGGGTAAACATCATTGACCTTGCTAATAAAAATAGCTGTGCCTTCATCGCTACCCAAGATTTAGGAAAAATAGGAACCCCAAAACACCCTGCAAGCATTCACTCTGCTTTTGAAATTTTAGGGAGAATAGACCATTCAGACCTACGAGGATGCAGCTTACTAGTGTCATAACATAAAGTCATCAAAAAATAATCAGTATCTTTTTAAACATTTTTTCTTCAAATTATTTGGAATATTAATATTATTTAATATATTTGGTACCACAATATAAAAACAATTTTATTATGAAGAAAATTTTATTATCTGGAATGGTAGTGCTAGGATCACTACTTTCCGCTCAACAGCTCATTTCTTTTGAGGGATCTGAAGGTTACACAATTGGAAACATAGATGGACAGCAGGGATGGACTACTACCTCTACTGGACCTGGAAATCCTAATATTGCAGGACAATTAGTAACCGCAGAGCAATATTCAGATGGAGTACAATCTTTAAAAATTGCAAAAGAATCAGCTTACGGTGCACAACAGAACCCTGTTGTTGGGGCTTTTAAAGCCATCACTTCCCCACTAGATGCCACCAATTTTACTGTATCTTTTGATGTAAGAGTTAACTTGCAAAGTAATAATAGCTCGGATTTTGTTTTCCGTGGTATCAATACAGCAAGCACTCCTGCTTCTATTGTCTATTATATCGATTTTAGTTATGATGGTGCTATAAAAGTAGCTGACATGCCAACAACTGGCTTGGTAAACACTTCTGCTAACTGGAGTGCCGATACTTGGTATCGTGTAAAAATTGTAGGTACAACGAATGGTGTAGAATACTATCTCAATAACACCCTGATCCATACAGCTGCTCATTTAAGCACTTCTACCCAGCTGAACAGAATAGACTTTGTTCATGATAACTATAATGGAGATGGATACATTGACAGAATTGCCATCAATAACGAGGCAGCTCTTAGCGTAAAAGAAACTGTAGGGAATGATACTGCTATTGCCATCTACCCAAATCCTACCACAGATATGCTTCACATCTCATCTGATGAGAAAGTAAATGGTGTAGCTATTTTTGACCTGACAGGTAGAAGAATGAATGCTGACCTAAAAGAGAACCAAGTGAATGTAAATCACCTTGAAAAAGGAAGTTACATTATCACTGTTTCTACTAAAAAAGGAAAAGTTTCAAAGAAATTTATTAAAAAATAATTTCTATTCATAAGATGAAAAGTGGCGTTTCAAATGACTGAAACGCTGCTTTTTTTAATGGTTTTATTGATAAATTAAGGCGTATTATTATCATTACAGAAACTTTGATTAAAAAAACTGTTATTTTGAAAAAATTTGCTCTGTTTTTTTTAAACTTATTTCCAAGACCTTGGCTAATCAATATAAGCCTATGGGCGAGACCGTTAATGAATATCCTCTTTCAAGGTAGCCAATTTACAGACCCTATCAATGGAAAATCTTATCGCAAATTTCTTCCCTATGGCTATGGAAAAGCCAGAGCTAACGCCCTTTCTCCAGGAACACTTAGCCTAGAAAGACACAGACAAATGTGGCTTTACCTCCAGAATGAAACGGATTTTTTCTCGGCAAAACTAAAAGTACTTCACATTGCCCCTGAACAAGAATTTCTGAGACGATTTAAGAAAATGCCTCACCTTAATTATATCTCAGCAGATCTATTTTCTCCCATCGTAGATGTGAAAGCCGATATTTTAAACTTACCTTTTGAAGACAACAGTTTCGATGTTGTTTTTTGTAATCATGTATTAGAACACATTCCAGATGATGCCCGAGCCATGAGCGAACTATACAGAGTAATGAAGCCTGGAGGCTGGGGAATTTTACAGGTGCCTATGAAGATTCATTCTCCTACCACTTATGAAGATTTTACTATCACAGAGCCCAAAGAAAGACAAAAACATTTCGGACAGTATGACCATGTACGCTGGTACGGAATGGATTTTTTTACTCGATTAGAAACAGCTGGATTCCAAACAGAAATTAATTTTTATTCAAAAAAATTCTCTCCAGAAAATCAAAAAAAATTCGGGCTGAATCCTAATGAAATCTTGCCTATTGTAAGGAAATCATAAACTCCATCTACATCCTAAAAATGACCATTATATTTTTATCACTAAAAAAATAGTTGTACAATTAGAAAATATTTTTATCTTTGTATCACTATAAAACTAGTGATAACTTTTTTTTAAAAAATATGAATCCTAAAATTCCTACACTCACAAAAGCAGAAGAACAGGTGATGCAGTACCTATGGACGGTAAAAAAAGGCTTTCTAAAGGACATCCTAGAGCAATTCTCTACTCCTAAGCCACATACCAATACCGTATCCACCATCCTAAAAATCCTAATAGAAAAAGGATATGTAAACTATACCCTACAAGGAAGACAGCATGAATACTTTCCCCTGATTTCCCAAAAGCAGTACAGCGGAAAATCACTCAGCGGATTGGTAGAGAATTATTTCTCAGGATCTTACAAAAATGCCGTTTCATTTTTAGTAGAGAAAAATGAACTGACGGTAGAAGATTTAGAACTTTTACTTCACGAACTTAAAAATAAACGCTGATGGAAACCCTCGCTCTCCATATACTAAAAGTTATCATTTGCTCAGCCATTTTGTTTGGCTACTATTTCATTTTTTTAAAAGATAAGACTTTCCACCATTACAATAGATTTTATCTCCTTGCTTCAGTGCTGGTCTCCTTGCTATTACCATGGCTAAAAATTGACTATTTCACTATAGAAGTAAGCCAAGAAGTTTTGGTGCTTTTTGATGCACTACAGCCTGCCCAGCTGAGCACGGTAATGAATGAGTCCTCAAGATTTATTTCGATAGTTTTTATAGGATTAGGCCTCGGAGCTTTGTTTTTATCAATAAAATTTCTCATCGGAATATGGCAAATTTTGAAACTAAAAAAACATCACGAATGCCAGCAGTGGAACGGAATTTCATTTTACCTCACCGAGTTAGAAGAGGCTCCATTTTCATTCTTCAAAAATTTATTTTGGAAAAAAACTATTCCTCTTTCGTCAGATTTAGGACAGCAAATTCTAAAGCACGAAATGGTACATATAGAGCAAAAACACAGTTGGGACAAATGTTTTTTAGAAGTAATCTGTGCGGTATTTTGGTGTAATCCATTTTTTTGGCTCATCCGAACAGAAATGGGACTCATCCATGAATATTTGGCAGACCAACAAGCCGTAAAAGAAAAAGATACCCAAGCCTTTGCACAGATGCTCTTAGCAAGTCATTTCTCTGGAACACAGTGGCAAGCCGCCCATTTATTATTATCGTCTAACATTAAAAAAAGATTAAAAATGATTACAAAAACAAAAACGAAACACAGCTACCTAAGAAAATTATTAGCACTACCTATTCTTTTCATCATCAGTTTTGCTTATTTGGTTAATGCAAAAAACAAAGAAATCATCCGCCTGAACACCAAAGCGAAAATCATTGTAAAAGAGATGGAAAAATCGGCTTCAACACAATTTTCTGAGTTAAAAAACGAATCATTCCTAAAAAAAATGGATACTTTGAAGGAAAAAAAGCAACATGAAGCAAAAGCTAAACAACATGAAGCAACAAAAAAACAATATGAAGCAGAAAGAAAGCAAATTGAAGTAAGAGCAAAGCAACTTGAAGCTGAGAAAAAACAACTTGAAGCAAAAGCTGAAAAGCATGAAGCAGAAAAAAAGCAATATGAACAAAGTGACATGAATATGAAGCAGATGGAGAAAGCCATGGAAAAAATGGAAAAGGATATGAAGCAAATGGAAGAAAACATGGAAAAGATGGAAAAAAGTATGATACAGATAGAAAAAGATATGGTAAATGCTATTCAAAAGAAAGGTTTACCTAAGTCTTCCTCAGATAAAATAGGAGCACATAATCATGTAACCTATCCTAATACCTTTTTCTCAAAAAATGTCCTATACACCCTTGATGGCAAAGAAATCTCAAGGGAAGAGCTCAATAAATACCCTGTTGATAAAATTAAAAGGATATCAGTTTTTAAAAACGGAGATACACCAGAAGTTAAAGTAGAAAGTAAAGAAGCAAAGTAAAATCATCTTATAATGAAAAAAATCGTTTTCTTCCTTTTTTTGTATATCGGAATATTCATTCCAGCACAAAACACACGCATCATCTATGATTACCAATTCCTGAAAGATAGCACAGATACAAATAGTAAAATCATAGAACGAATGGTGCTGGATATCTATAGTCATCATTCAGAATTTTATAGTGAAGCGGTAGCCCAATCAGATAGTTTAAGGTTTGAAAGTGCTATAAGACAAATGAAAACAAGCAATAGCATTACCATTACTTCTGATATGAAAAAAGGAGAAGTAAGAGATAAAATAGCAAAGTACTATCCGCACTATGTTACTTTCCTCCACACAAGAGTTGGTGGAACGAGCTATAAAGTGAAAGACGAAAGAAAACTTCACTGGCATCTGACCTCAGAAACTAAAAAAGTGAACAACTGGGAGGTACAGAAAGCGAAAGTAACTTTTGCAGGAAGAAATTGGGAGGCATGGTTTACCAAAGATATCCCCCTACAAGAAGGTCCTTATAAGTTTCATGGCTTACCTGGGCTCATTGTAGAAATGGAAGACACCACAAAAACTCACCGATTTTCACTGTTGGAAATAAAACCGATGCCTAAAATAGAACTGGATAAAAACCCAACTAAACTATCCAAAAACTCGGTAGAGATTACCTTAGAAAAATTTAGGGAACAATTTCAGAAACACCGAAAAGATCCAACAATAGTAATGAGAATGGACACAGGAAAAATTTTTGATGCCAATGGAAATCCATTAGATATAAATAAAATCATTCGAGAAAGGGAACACAAAATGAAAGAGAAGATAAAGAAAGAGAACAATCATATAGAAAGAGATTTGTTATATTAAAAACCACATTCTATACCGGCTAAAAAATACAACTTTCTCGTTTAGTTCAAGATTTAGCTTCCTCAGAAAGTCCGTTAAAAAAGACACCGTCCTAGTTCAGAGGACGATGTCTTTTAGTCTATGGAGATTGTGAAATTATCATATTTCAATTCTTTGCTGAATACTCAAAACATAACCTGTATCATCCTTAAACTTTTCCATTCTATTTTGATTTTTCTCATTTGATTTTCTAACTTTTTTATTACAAGTATATGCTCTTTTAATCTTAAATTTTTTTGCTTCCTGTTGTTGTTCAAAAAGAATTATTGTTTCTTTAAGTTGGTTTACAGCTTTCTCCTTCCAGCCTTTAGGATTCCCCCCTCTTTGTTTCAATTCAACAAAAATAATGGTGTCATCAAAATAGAGTAACCCATCACATTTTGAGACATCTGTACCATCATCCCTTTTTAGAGTAATGCAGTTGTCAATAGCCACAAAATGAACCTTTGTTTGATGGTGATTTTCTATTACAGCAATCCAATTCTGTCCATTTTTTTCATCTATATAGGCAGGATTTTTTGCTGGTGGTGGGTCATCACACAATCCAAATTCTTTTTTAGATGAAAAGCTATTACAATTAGTGTTAAAAAAGTCAATTTTCATTTCTAATTTATTACTCAATTTCTAAAAGTTGTGCAAAATCCTCGTTACTTTGTACGAGTTCTTGGTTTAAGAAATCATCGTCATCAGGAATGCCATTATAATTTCCTAATTTTTCTATGCTTCCGTCTAAATTCATTTCATAAATAGCAACTTTTTTCCCTTTAATGGCTGACTTTGTAGGTACTATTTCGTTAATTTTTTTTTCTATAGAGCTGTATTTTTCTAATAAATTTCCAGCTTTAACTAAAATTCCGATATGATTAACAAGGTATGGACTATGCGTTGTGATGATGAGTTTGTTAGCTTCGTTACTATTGTTGAATTCCATCAAGCTATTGAACATTTTTTGCTGAGAAGTTGGATAAAGATTTTGCTCTGGTTCTTCTACAATGTTAATAAAAGAAGACTTATTAAAACGAGAAGCTACTTCTGAAACAAGAATTCTTTTCTGCTCTTCTGTCAAGTCTTTATTAGAGTAAATATCTAATGCCTGTTTTCTAAAACGCTCTCTCTCGTCAGAGCTCATACCTTCCTCTTTGTCATCTATTCCTTTTTTTATTCTATCCGTTAGATACTTAGAAACAAGATATAAAGGAGCTAAGGATTGGAAGCCACTAGAAGCTTCGGACAATTTTATTTTATATTCCTCTTCATTCGAAATATTTAGCACATCATTTAATCTGTCATATTCCAAATAAATATCATTGATAGGTAATTTTAGTTTTTGTTTGATATTTTTTTTGGCTTTTTCAAATTCTGCATTAAAATCTTGAAAAGAATCTGAAGAAACTTTTAACTCTTTTGCAGTCCTTACATAAGCAATAAAGTTTCTCTCGGCAGGGACATACATAACTTGGGGAAGAGCATACTTTTTATCAAGTTTTTCAATGTTTAAAATATCATTTTTAAAGGTAATACGGCAAGCATCTCCTTCGTATTCTATTTCAGAAATTGTTTTACCATTTTTCTCTATAAGATAATTTTCTAGACGATGATAATTCAAAAATTGATTTTTTAATTTATTCTTCCTTGAAAACCATTTATTATCATAATCACCTCTATAATAAGCCTTTTCCATCCAAGTAAAAGTAGAAATAAGTTTAGCGATAGTACTTTTACCACTTCCTTGATTCCCAATGAAGATCGTAGTTTTTTCTATATCCACCCACCCATCATTGTCTTTTAATCCTTCTTTTATAGGACCAAAATTTTTTATTTTTATTCTACTCATTGCTATTCTAATTAATCCATCAAAAGTACTAAAAAAATAAACTACATGTCCATTTCCATCATCAGCGTTTCCCATTCCTCCATTATTTCTGTGAGTTCTTGTTTCAGTTGGTTGTATTTTACCAGTTCCTCATCGGTAGGGTTTACCTTGCTAAAAATCTCTTCCAGCGTTGCAATTTCCTTTTCATAGTCCGCAATTTTTTCTTCCGCCTTTTTTATTTTGTTTTGCAACTGCTTTTGCTCTTTGCTAATGGCAACTGGCTTTTGGCTATTAGCAGATGGCTTTTCTTCTCTCGTATCTTGTACCTTGTTTTTTATCTCTAATTTTGCTTTTTCAGCAGAGATTTCTCTAATGCTTTCCTTTTGGCGAAACTCTAGATATTCATCTATATTGCCTAGGAATTCTTTCATTTTACCATCTCGGAACTCAAAAATTTTATCACAAAGCCCTTGGAGAAACTCTCGATCGTGGGAAATGACGATGAGCGTTCCGTCATAATTTTGCAGAGCCAGTTTAATGATTTCCTTAGACTGAATATCGAGGTGGTTGGTAGGTTCATCCATAATCAAGGTATTGAACGGACGAAGGAGCAATTTACATAATGCCAAACGGTTTCTTTCCCCTCCCGAAAGCACTCGGGTTTTCTTGGTTACTGCATCCCCCTGAAAAAGGAAACTTCCCAGCAAATCTCTCACTCTTGGGCGGGTTTCTTCCGTGGCAGCATCTTCGGCTTCCTCCAGAACGGTTTTATTGGGATTCAATACTTCCTCCTGATTTTGGGCAAAATAGCCGATGTTCACATTATGTCCCAGCGTCCAGCTTCCCGTATAGTCCTTAATTTCTCCTGCAAGGATTTTTGCCAAAGTGGTTTTCCCTTGTCCATTTTGCCCGAGGAGTGCTATTTTTTGTCCTCTCTGCACGAAGAAGTCCACTTGGTCAAAAACTTTTTTATCACCATAAGATTTCCCCAGATTTTCCGCTTCAAAAATCACTTTTCCAGGCACTACACTTTGCTGAAAACGAATATTAAATTTAGAAACATCTTCATTATCCAGCTCTATTCGTTCTATTTTTTCTAGTTTCTTAATTAAAGATTGGGCAAAACTCGCTTTGGTAGCCGATGCACGGAAACGGTTGATATTATCTTCCATTTGCTTAATTTCCGCATCTTGATTTTTCTTGGCTTGTTCCAGTTTCTCTCTTCTTTCGGCTCTTAGGGTGAGGTATTTAGAATAATTTGCCTTATAATCGTCAATTTTTTTATTGTTGATGTCAAAAGTTCGGTTGCACACCGCTGTCATAAACTGTTTATCGTGGCTCACCAAAACAATAGCCCCTGGGTAATCTTTCAGGAAATTTTCCAACCAAATGATGGACTCCATATCAAGGTGGTTGGTAGGCTCATCGAGGAGCATAAGGTCATTTTTTTGAAGTAAAAGCTTCGCCAACTCAATTCTCATACGCCAACCGCCCGAAAACTCATCGGTAATTTTATTGAAATCATCCGCCTTGAAGCCCAGCCCAAGCAATACTTTCTCCATATCACCTTCCAGATTATAGGCATCATGGTGGTGCAGCAGGTCATTTAGTTCGGTCATTCGGTGGATAAGGTCATGGTAAGCCTGGCTTTCATAATCGGTACGAGTGGCAAGTTGATGGTTTACCTCTTCCAGTTCCGCTTTCATAGCATTGATTTGCTCAAAAGCCTGCATGGTTTCGTCCCAAACGGTTCGTCCCTTCACGAAATCCAAATCTTGTTTCAGGAAACCAATCGTAATATTCCCTTCAGGAACAACATTCCCTTCATAGAAGCTTATTTCCCCCGAAAGCATTTTAAGCAAAGTGGATTTCCCTGCACCGTTTTTCCCTACCAAACCTATTTTATCTTCTTTTTTGATGGTAAAGTTTACATCTCTAAACAAATAATTCCCCGAATGATGCAAGCCTAAGCCCTGAACTGATAACATATTTCCGATAATTTAAGCGGCAAAAATACGAATTTTAATTGGGGAGGAGAAAGCAAAACAATGAAGCATCTAAAGCTCAGACAAAAGATTAATCATCCCCTTTTTTATTTTTTCAACGAGAAAACTCACCCGAGTACTTTTATGTGTACCTTCTCAAAACATTAGCACTTTGAGAATTTCCCTCTTCGGATATCTAACAAAAACTTCACCTGAAAACTTTAAAATCGTTGCTCTTTAACACAAAATTTGCCTGAAAATAGATTTTTGCCTACCTTTCGGCTATGAAAATCGTAGGACCTTTTACACAATTGCTCACGCTGGATAAAATGCCATTGCGTGGGAGCTTAAAAGATGAACAGTTAGAAATTATTTCGCATGGAGCCTTGGTTTTAGAGGGAAACAATATCATCCAATCAGGGAATTTTGAAGAGCTAAAATCGCAGTATCCTCATGCGGAAATAGAAGAAATAAAAACCCCTTCTGTAGCACTTCCGGCTTTTATAGATGCCCATACACACATTTGTTTCGGGGGAAATAGAGCAAATGATTTTGCGATGAGAAATGCAGGGAAAACCTATCTGGAAATTGCAGCAGCTGGAGGAGGGATTTGGAGTTCGGTACAGCATACGCGTACCGCCAGTGAAGAGGAGCTATTAAATTCTATGCTAGAAAGAATAGATTTCCTTATCGCTCAGGGCACTACCACTATAGAAGTAAAATCAGGCTACGGATTAGATAAAAATTCGGAACTCAAAATGCTCAGGGTAATCCAAAAAGCACAAGAAAAAACTACCGCTACCATTATCCCTACTTGTCTTTCGGCACATACATTACCCAAAGATTTTAATGGAGATTCTAAAGCTTATTTACAATATATCATAGATGAAATTTTACCTGTAGTAAAGGCAGAAAACCTCGCCCAAAGAGTGGACATCTTCATAGAAAAATCAGCTTTTGGGACAGAGGAGAGTAAAGCGTTTTTACTGAAAGCAAAAGCTCTAGGATTCTCTATCACCGTTCATGCCGATCAGTTTACGCCAGGCAGCTCTCGCATTGCGGTAGAGGTAGGAGCGAGTTCCGCAGACCACCTAGAAGCCACTAGTGAAGAAGATATCACTTTTTTGGCAGCATCAGACACCGTAGCCGTGGCGCTACCTGGAGCTAGTTTAGGCTTAGGAGAGCCTTTCACACCTGCTAGAAAACTTTTAAATGCTGGAGCTATTCTCGCTATTGCCACCGATTGGAATCCAGGTTCAGCACCGATGGGTAACCTAATTTGCCAAGCGTCTATTTTGGCCACTTATCAAAAACTTTCCTCTGCGGAAGTTTTGGCAGGAATTACCTACCGAGCGGCACATGCACTAGAACTTTCGGATAGAGGAGTTTTAGCAAAAGGTAAAAAAGCAGATTTTGTTATTTATCCTACGGATAATTTCCAAAACATACTGTATAGACAAGGCACATTACTCCCTTCGGAGGTGTATATTTCAGGAAAAAAAGTACTCAAAAACGGATAAATATAAACATGATGAATACAATTTGGCAAGGTAGAAATGATGGCGATGACCCATTGGTAGCAAGGCTTTTTCAAAGTGTAACAATGAATGGCGTGGTAGAAGAAAAGGATTTCTTTCTTCACGGCTTTGCAGTGGACGAAGGGGTAAGAAGAAATAAAGGCAGAACAGGAGCAGCCCAAGCTCCAGATATCATCAGGAAATCTATGGCCAACTTCCCCGTAACTACGCCTCATTTTTCGCTCAAAGATTTTGGTAATATAGCGTGCAAGGATGGTAATTTAGAACAAAGTCAAAATGATTTGGCTGTGGCGGTAGCTCAGAAGCTCATGGCAGGGGGGAAATCCATTGTCTTGGGTGGAGGACACGAAGTTACTTTCGCTCATTATTCAGGGATAAAAACCGCCTTTCCGAATCAGAAAATAGGTATCATTAATTTCGATGCACACTTTGATAATAGAACGCCCGTAAATGGGGAAGCAACATCTGGAACAGGATTTTATCAAATCGGACAGGGAGATCATTGGGCTTCACTACACATAGGTATTCAAAGAAATTCTAATACCTTACTACTATTTGATACCGCCCATCAGCTGGGTATGAAATACATTTTAGCAGATGAGTTGTTCTTTGAAAATCTCCCGAATTTGTACCTCAAAATAGATGCTTTTTTAGCAGAAATAGATGTGCTATACATTACCATTTGTATGGATGTTTTTAATGCAGCCATTGCCCCTGGAGTTTCTGCCTTGGCGTACAATGGTATCTTTACTGATGCTGCTTTTATGCATCTGTATAGGCATATTCTACAATCGGATAAGCTGAAAGCATTAGATGTAGCCGAAGTAAATCCGCTGTATGATATAGACAATAGAACTGCCCGACTGGCCGCTTCACTGGTCAATGAATGGTTTATGCATAGCTAATGCACAATTAAAATCAATTAAACAATGAGTTCACAATATAATTTCCCTTTGGATATAGAAGCCTCTCAATCGGCGTATGAAGCGTGGAGAAATGTCTCCTTTTCAGAAAGACAACAATTACTGCATCGTTTGGCAGAAATTCTTGAAAAAGAAAAAGAAAGCCATGCTCATACCATCACTACGGAAATGCATAAGCCCATCTCTCAATCTATAGCAGAAGTGGAAAAATGCGTTTCTATGATTCGGTATTATGCCCATATTCAAAATGTTTTGGAAGTGGAAAAAGTTCCAACAGAATTTTCTATCTCCGAAATTCATCATGAACCATTGGGAGTAATTTTAGGAATCATGCCATGGAATTTCCCTTATTGGCAAGTATTTAGGTTTGCAGTACCTACACTGTTATCAGGCAATGGGGTGATTTTAAAACATGCCTCCATCTGTTTAGAAAGTGGAAATCAAATTCAAAAGTTATTTGAAAAAGCAGGTTTTCCTATTCACATTTTCACTCATATCGAGCTCAATTACACACAAGTAGAGCAACTTATAGCACATCCCATTATTAAAGCCGTTTCTCTTACAGGAAGTGAAGCAGCGGGTAGAAAAATAGCTGCATGGGCGGGGCAAAATTTAAAAAAATGTGTTTTAGAACTCGGAGGGAATGATGCATTCATCGTATTAAAAGATGCTGATATAGAGAAAGCGGCAAAAGCTGCTGCTTTGGGAAGACTCCAAAATACAGGGCAAACCTGCGTGGCTTCTAAAAGATATATTGTAGAGGAAACTATTGCAGAGCAATTTGTAGATGCATTAATCAGTGAATACAGACAATACTCCCCTCAAGATGTATATCAAACTTCTACCCATTTAGGAAAAATGGCAAGACCCGACTTGGCCGATGAACTGGAAGCTCAATACCGAAAAGCCCTAGACCATGGTGCAAAAATCATTTTACCATTGGTACGGTTAGACGCTTCTTCATTTGAACCAGGATTATTACTCATGAATGAAGAGAATCCTGTGGCTCAAGAGGAATTATTTGGTCCTTTGGGAATGCTATTCGTGGTACCTAATGCAGAAAAAGCGGTACAACTGGCCAATAATACGCCCTACGGACTTGGAAATGTAGTTTTTACACAGAATACAGAAAAAGCAAAAGCCGTGGCTCAGCGTTTGCAAAGCGGTGGCGTAGCCGTGAACCAAATATTTCGTTCTGATGAACGCATGCCATTTGGAGGCGTTAAGAATTCGGGGTATGGTACAGAGCTTTCTCCTTATGCACTATTTGAATTTACCCACAGAAAAACCATATTAGGAAATTAGAAAGAGGAAAATAGGCGATAGGCAATAAGCTTTAGGCAATAGGCTTTTTTAAAAAAAAGGCTTCCAGCTTTTGGCGGATGGCGATTAGCCATTAGCTTCTAATCTCTAACATCTCATCTCCAACTTCTAAAATCATTGTACACGAATAATATCATTCTAACACCAGTACTTTATCGGCAAATTTAGTACTGCTTTCTCGGTGGGTAATGATGATGCCCGTTACTTTAGAGAAATCTTGTAAGGTATTTTTCAGGATATTTTTTTCCGTTTCGGTATCTAATGCAGAGAGTGAGTCATCGAAAACCAAAATTTTAGGCTGTGTAATTAGAGCTCTGGCAATGGCAATTCTCTGCTTCTGTCCGCCCGAAAGCATTACGCCTCTTTCTCCTACCATGGTATCGTATCCGTGCTTAAAATCCACAATATTTTTATGAATATCTGCTTTCTTAGCATAAGCGATGATTTCCTCTTGAGAGGGATTATCCTTGGCAAAACCAATATTTTCTGCAATGGTATCAGAAAAGAGGAAAGACTCTTGAGGTACAAAACCGATATTTTTTCGGTACAAATCTAAATTATGTTCTTTCAGATTTTTTCCATCTACTAAAATTTCACCTTCCGTAGGGTCTATTAGCCTGCAGAGTAGGAGTACAATGGTAGATTTTCCACTCCCCGTTTTCCCCATAATGGCAAGGGTTTCTCCTGCTTCTATGGTAAAACTGAGATTCTTAATCGCTTCTACACCCGTATTAGGATAGGTATAAGACACATTTCTAAATTCTATTTTTCCGTGAATAGGATAAATGGCTTCATTATGATTCTGAATGTCTGATTTTGCATCTAAAAATTCATTAATCCTTTCCATAGATGCGGCAGCTCTTTGGTTAATAGAGGTAACCCAACCTACCAATGAAAAAGGCCAAATCAATATATTAATGTACATAAAAAAATCTGCAATTTTACCAATAGAGATTTCCCCTACCAAATATTTTTGCCCTCCCATATAGAGAATAAATACATTAATAAGCCCTACCACGAATAACATTATCGTATAAAATGAAGCCTCTGTTTTGGCTAAATCTAATGCTTTTTTTTGGTAATCTGTTATATTTTCGTTGTATTTAGAAGCGATGTATTTTTCTTTAGCAAAAAATTTTATTACTCGGATTCCTGAAAAACTATCTTGTACGAAAGTAGAAATCTTGGACTGACTTTTTTGTGCAATTTTGGATTTTTTATTGATAATAGAACTTACTTTATAAATAAAAAAGGACAAAACAGGAAAAGGAAGCAGGGTCCACAGCGTCATCTCTACATCGGTTCTGAGCATGTACACGCTCGTTATCATCAAGAGAATACCGAGATTAAAAAGATACATCACGCCAGGCCCTAGATACATCCTCACCGCCACTACATCTTCGCTCAGTCTATTCATAAGGTCTCCTATGGTGGTTTTCTTATACTGAGTGATACTCATATTTTGGTATTGATGATAGATTTTATTTTTGAGTTCAAACTCTATTCTTCTAGAAGCCACAATAATGGTTTGCCGCATCATAAAAGTAAAAAAACCCGTAACCAATGAAGACCCCACTATAATAGCCACATTAATCAATACTTGCTGATTAAAACCTATATCAGGATGGGCAGCTATTTCGTCCACACTTTTGCCTATAAATTGTACCTTGTATATCATGAAGAAATTACTGGCTATGATGAAGAGTAGGCCATAAAAAAGAAGCACACGATGCTTCCAAAAGTAAGGATTAAGTGTTTTTAATGACTTCACGATTAGATTCTGTAAGTTTACAAAAGTACATAATAATTAAGATATCCTAAGGATGTTTTAATGAAAAAGAATAGGTTTTTGTACTCCGTGAAAATTCTAAGAATTACCGTGGATAATTTTTTCGTTCATTTACTTTAGTTTACAATGCCTCTATTTTTTGGGTAAAATTTATTGTTTATTTTTGTTTAAAACTAAAAAATGATGGGAGAGTACAATACTTATGAAGGAGATTATCAGAAAGACGAAAGAGGCCATTCTTCTAAGAAAACAAAGCAAAAAGAAAATGCTGATACAGTAAAAGGTACTTCACAAGAAAAATACGCTTCTTCTACCGCTGAGCAAAAAGCATCTCAAAAAGAAATTCCTGAGAAAATGCCTTATCATCAGTTGGCTCCCGCCATTATTGTTACGCTCTTCTGCTGTCAGCCTTTGGGAATTTTCGCTATTATCAAAGCTATCCAAGCAAAAAGAAAGTGGTCAAAAGGAGATCAGCAAGGAGCAATAGAAACGGCACAGCTTGCAAGAAAACTGAGTATATCTGGGGTCATCGTTGGTGCTGTAATGCATGTGTTATTCGTACTATTTTCCATTTTTCTAGCTGCCGTCCAAAGTCCATGAGAAACAAAAAACTTTTTTTATTCCTTATTATAATTGGAGGAGGACTGGTGGCATTGTATTATTATTACAATCCTGCCGCTCCATCTACCTTTTTTCCCTCTTGCCCTACGAAGACTTTTCTAGGTATTTATTGTCCAGGGTGTGGCTCTCAAAGGGCTACGCATTATCTTCTTCATGGAGATATATACACCGCTTTGAAATACAATCCGCTATTTGTGGTTCTTCTCCCTATTATTATGTTAATGCTCATTCAGTTGGCCGTACAAAAATTCACTTATCAGCAATTTAGAATTCCTTTATTTGAAAAACAATGGTTCATCTTAGGTTTGTTTTTTATTTTCTGTATTTATTTCATTATCAGAAATATTCCTTTAGATTTTTTAGAATTCTTACGACCTCCAAAGAAAATATTATGAAAAATGATACTAAAAAAGAGGGTATTGTCCCATGAAAAAAAAACGCAATCCCAATTACCAAAAAGCCTTTATCCTAATGACTTAAGGAAGTATCCTTATCACGGAGCAAAATCCTTTTTCCCCTAAAGAAATGGCAAAAGTTATTGTTCAGCAAATGATATAAGGAATTGTTTTCTAATTTTTGGGGACATATTCTCAAAATATTCATTTTCCAAAAAGCAATACCACAACATACAAATGAGAACAACCACTTGATAGGAAAAAGTCATTCTAAAACGCTTTCCTTTTTACCCATTTTTTAGGGAGTACATAGAGATTAATGAAAATAAACAATAGACTGAGGGAAATCCAAATGGCATTTCTGTTATTGGTATAGATATGAGCTTTCACCGCTTTTTTCCCCTCCTCAGAGAGCTGCTTGGAGCCTAATAAATAATTTTCTACTTCAATAATGGCATCTATATTTTTATTAGAAATGATATGCTGTGAGAAATACACCATATTATCTTTACCTAAAAAACCTATGAGCCATAATTCATGAGCATCTTTCATCTGAAGCCTTTCTAATCTGTAATACTCAGGACGAATTTTACCACTATGGAGCGTTTCTTTGTCGGTTGTACTAGGATTTTCAGAGTTTTGGGTTACTTTTATCAGATAGAAATCTATGGCTTGGGGGAGCTTATTTCTTATCTCCACACTGTATGCATCTTTTGTGTTTTCAGAAATAAACCCTTTAGTAAACCAAAAAACATAGAATACCAAACCTACTAAGGTAATCACTTGCCGTACCCCGATCAGCCGAATACGATATTGCTCCATAAATTTACCCGTGAACAATACCGAAAACAACAACAATAAAAATATCGGAAAAATATAATGCTCCATACTGCAAATATATAAAAGATTTAAAGACCTTTACACCTAAGGTACGGGGCAAACGCATAAGATTTTATTTGCAAAGCTCTTATAAAACTATTGACGACCATTAACCAATAGCTATATGTAGTCTTAAAAGACGATAAGCAATAGGCAGAAACCATATGCCAAAAGTCTTTATACTTTTTACATGGTACAACTCTTGGTGCAGAAATGGACCAGCACAGTGCAGAAATGAACCAGCACGGTACAGAAATGAACCAGCATGGTGCAGAAATGAATCAGCACAGTGCAGAAATG
>NZ_JH932293.1:829707-914344 GCF_000301075.1 Bergeyella zoohelcum ATCC 43767 | reverse complement strand
GTGCAGAAATGGACCAGCACGGTGCAGAAATGGACCAGCACGGTGCAGAAATGGACCAGCACGGTGCAGAAATGGACCAGCACGGTGCAGAAATGAATGCATTTTGCCTACCTAAGGTAGGCAAGATTCAAAAAGGATTCCTTACCGATGAAAAAAAGATTTCTCCTCAATTATCCTCCTAATCAATAGCCGAAAATATCCTCTAAGGTGAGTACTTCCACTTCTCCTACACCGTGGAGTTCATGCCATGGTATAGCATCATATTTCCCTATAAGGGCAGTATTAAAAACTAAATTTTCAAATGCTTTTTGGTACTTTTCTTTTAAATCAGAAAGTGAGGTCTCTTGAATTTCATTATACATCGATATACGAATATCCTTATCTACGCCCAATCTTTTAAGACGATGGTGAGAAAAGAAAATATTGGCACGAACGATTCTCCCCGATGCGATTTTTTTCAGTGCCGAAGTTTTGGCATGGTCATATTGTAATGCTATTTCTGGAAAATCACTCATCAGTTCATGAATGGTAGCCAGTGCCAAAGGCAATTTATCAGGCTGAGTGCCTAGATAGAGTGAGAAATAGTCGGGTTCTTCCTTCCGCGTAGCCGTTTGCTGTGCCACGAAACAAGAATACGCCAAGCTCTTCCGCTCCCTGATTTCCTGAAAAACGATGGATGAAAGCCCACTTCCAAAATATTCATTGAACAGATTTACTTTTCCGAATGCCTCTGGTGTTACCGCTTTTCCTTTTGCCACTTGGAAAAGTTCAGTTTGCACCATATCATATTCTACGAAATAAGTCTTGCCCTCGGTTGGTGGGTTTTCAAACGCTTTCGGAGCTGGAATTTCTTTGGTAATAGGAGATAAAAATTGGTTTAAAAATTCTTCTAATGCCTGTCTACGATTTCCATAATAGAAAATTTCAAAAGGATAGTCTTTCCATTGTTTCGCATTCTCCGTAAGTGATTTACATGAGATAGATTTCAATTGTTCTGATGACAAAACAGCTCTGAATCTAGAGTTTTTACCATATTTAGCATATTGTTGCAGTGCATTAAAAACTTTGGTCTTATCTTGTTTTGCAGCAGTTCTACTTTCCTCTATGGTCTGTACCAAATTATGATATACCGCCTCATCTGGCTGTGCATTTTGCAACCAATGCCATAGTAATTCTATTCCTTTTTCCAAGTTTTCTTCTAACCCTATCATGCTGATATTCATCTCATCATGACCTGTTTTAAAGTCCACCTCTATCCCTATTTTATAAAATGCCTGCTTCAGTTCATCGGCAGAATATTGGTCAGTGCCTAAATAATGTAAAACCTGTGTTACTAATCCCAGCTGGGCATCATGATCTTTACCAAAAGGAAAAATAAAATAAAGCGAAGCCAAAGCATTGTACGGATTTTCCACAAAGCTGAACGCTCTCCCCTTTACTTCGGAAACAGAAATTTCTTTTTGATAATCAATAAACTTAGGGCTAATTTCTTCTGTTTTCATCGCGATGATTTCTTCCAAAAACGGAGATGCTTCCTGGGTGTTTAGTGTAATGGGAGTAATTTCGGGCTTATCCACTAAAATCACTTCCTCATTCTTCCCATCTTCCTTATATACTATCACGAAGTTGTCTCTAAAAAAATCATTGGCAAAATGAACCACCTCTTCTTTGGTAATTTCTTCATAAATGCCCAGCTCTGCCACTTCTTCTTCCCATGACTGATGCCTGATAAAAGTTTGGTATAGGTTGGTCGCCAGTCCATTCGCTGTTTCCAGCTCCTTAATCCTTTGGACTTTAAAATCATTGATAATGGTAGTAAGCATATCCTCTGGAAATTCCCCTTTTTTCACTTTTTCTAGTTCCTCCAAAAGCATGGCTACCCCATCATCCAATGTCTGATTTTCTTTAGGAACGATGACCATGGAAAATACCGAATATTCATTATGCGAAGAGAAATAAGCCTGCCCGAAAAGAGCTTTTTGGGCAAAATTAATATTAAGGTCTATCAGTCCGCATGCTCCTCTATTGGTCAAAATATTAGTAATCAAATCCAAAAGCATCACCTCTCTATTCTTATACCCAGCACCTCGCCATGCCAGATGTACTCTAGGGATAGATGGGCTTTTCACCGTTCTTTTCTGAATCTTTTCAATGGGTTTTTCTATGACAGGTGCCATTAGTGGCAAATCTTTGCTCTCCATTTTCCCAAAATACTGCTGTATGAGACGGATGGTAATATCAAAATCCAAATCACCTACCATGATGATGGCCATATTATTAGGCACATAATAGGTATCAAAAAATTTCTTTATGGCTTTAATAGACGGATTTTTAAGATGTTCTGCCTTCCCCAAAGTGGTTTGTTGCCCCATCGGGTGGGTAGGAAAAAGCAGCTCCCAGAGTGCGTTATGAGTAAGCCTAGCATCATTATCCTGAGCCCTATTAAACTCTTCATACACCGTTTCTAGCTCAGTATGAAAAAGTCTTGGAATGATTTCAGAAAATCTTTCAGCTTCTATTCTGAGAAATTTTTCCAGTTCATTACTTGGGATATTATTTTTATACACCGTTTCTTCTAGCCAAGTATGAGCATTCGTCCCTGTAGCTCCAAGTACCGAAAGGCATTTATCATATTCATTGGCAAGGGCATATTCACTAGCTTGGAGAGAAATTTCGTCTATTTTTTTATAGATTTTTTTCTTTTCTTCATCGGTATTGGCTTGTTTATGATATTCATAGAGTTCCTCTATTTGGTCTATACATTCTTTTTCCTTCCGCCAATTTTTTGCACCTATTTTAGAAGTTCCTTTAAACATGAGATGCTCTAGATAATGTGCCAGTCCTGTATTATCCTTAGGGTCATGATTACTACCTGCTCTCACAGCAATGTAAGACTGAATTCTAGGAGCATCAAAATTTTGGGCTAGATATACGGTAAGTCCGTTTTCTAAAGTATAAATGCGTACGCCATGTTCATCGCCATCTACGGTAATATAATTTGACATAAGTTTCTTTTAAGATTGAAGTTAGAGATTAGAAATTTATACACTATAAGGCTAGAAAGTTAAAAGGTTATATGTTTAAAAGCCTACTGCTTACCGCCTATAGCTTACTGCCTTCTAATCATTATGATATGGCTTTCCTTGTAGGATTTGGTCGGCACGATAGATTTGTTCAGTAATAAACAGCCGAACCATCTGATGGGTAAAAGTCATCTTTGAAAGTGCCATTTTTTCATTCGCCCGCTGATGAATTTCTTCAGCTACTCCCCACGCTCCGCCAATAAGGAAATTCACTTTCTTAACGGATACGGACTGCCAGTGGTCTATTTTTTTGGCAAACTCCCTACTGCTGTACTGCTTACCTCTTTCATCTAAAAGTACCACCATATCTCCTGTATCTATATGCTGAGCAAAAAGTTTCGCTTCTTCTTTTTTAATCTGGTCTGGGCTTAAATTCTTAGCATTTTTTACATCAGGAATTTCTATGAGCTGAAAATTCCAGTGTTTGGGAAACCTAGTGATATAATAATCCAGCTGCTCACGGAAGAGCTTCTGGTCTGTTTTCCCGATGCAGACTAAGTTAATTCTCATTTCTTATCTTTGTGGCGGCAAATATACGGCGAATGAAGTTTAAAACCCCACGATTTATAAAACGACTTTACCATTTTTTAAACGGTATTCATATTCCATTTTTGGGGGTTTCTTTATATCAAATTTTTAAAATCTATATACAAGGTATTTTTCGTGGAAATATTGGGAGAAAGGCAGGTGCCATTTCTTGGTCTTTCTTTTTTTCACTGTTTCCTTTGTTACTATTCCTATTATCCGTATTACCCTATATGCCTCATTATGAAAAACTTCAGTTTTATATTTTCGATGTATTTCTGCATAATATCATCCCGAGTTCTATGGAGAAAGATATCATAGGTTATATTAAAGAAAATTTGATTACCAAAACTTCTTCACTGAGTAATCTTACCATTATCCTAACGCTGATTTTCGCTACCAATGGTACTTTTGCCCTCATAGACGGATTTAATGATGACACCGAAGAAAAACATCATGATGTAAAAGAATATCTCATCGCTTTTGGTATTACTTTAGGCTTTGTTTCGGCACTATTCCTCACCCTTTTTGGCATCTATTATTCAGAAGTAGTACTAAAACTCTTTGAGCCCAAAAGTGCCTTATCATGGTTCGTAACCAATCTTACCAAAATCATTGGACTCGTTTGGTTTCCCTTACTTTATTTCCTGATGCTTACCTTGTTTTACTGGGTAGGAACGGCAAAGATTACGCGTTTTAAACAGGCCATACCAGGAGCTTTACTTACTACCGTATTATTCTTTTTAACTACCTTTTTATTTGCTTTTTATGTGAGTAATTTCGCTAGGTACAATGTCCTTTACGGCTCTATTGGGAGTATCATTTTACTCATGCTTTGGATTAATATCAATGTCTATCTTCTTCTTTTTGGTAATGAACTCAACATCGTCATCCGAAAAGTACGAATAGAGAAAAAGAAATCTGACGAAAGAAAAAATACAAAATAGAAAAGCTGTACAATGTACAAAGTAGAATGTATAATGATTTTAGAAGTTGGAAATTAGAATTTGGAAGCTAGAAACCAATCGCTCAAATTCTACTGCATGTATGACCCCAGCGAAATCTAATATGTACAATAATAATATTTTTTTATACAACCTATTCAAGGTCGCATATTATACACAATCATATCCCATGCTATAGACATACGACCTCTTAGAGGTCTATGTTTTAAAAAAAACTTTGCCAAAATCTTATAGATTTTGGCAAAGTACAAAAAGTATTACAATAAATTTAAAATACAAATACTTTTATAAAAACTTCAAACTATAATCCAGAGCCAAAAGCACCCGTACCATCTAGCATATTGTTTCCGCCCACACTATATGCCCATATTAAATTGCCATTAGCATTACGCGTACAGAAACCGAATACTCCTACTTGTTTTCCGTTTTTCATAATGGTCTTGTAATGGATTGCTCCCTCATTAGAAGCAGTACAATCACTGGTAGTATCGGTGGCTTTCATTACAAATTGACTGGTTTTCAGCACCCCATTTTGATCCGCTACTACTACACGATCTCCTGTGCCTTTCAAATCCCCAAAACGGATTTGTCCTTCTTCTGTATGTATAGCTCGGTTAATTTGCGTTCCTTTATTTACATTATCTATCTTTAGACCATACATATTCTTTATTCCCGTAACGCTTGAATGAATCCGAAAATCAGAGTGAGTACCAATTAAATTTTCTATTGTACCAGTAAAATTAGCCGTTACCTCACCTATATTTCGTGTTAAAGCAGCGTGAGTGATAGTATTTGTAGAAGCATTTGTAATATTAAGATGATTTCTAGTACCATTTGCTACTGCAATTTTTCCGGTCCCTCTTGGAGTTACAAAACTAAAAGTACCTTCCATATTACTTATATCAGATGATGTTCTAGTACTTGCTTGGTTATAGGACCCCACAATTCTACTAGCCGAGCCATTATTTATACCAGCATTATTATAAACTCCCATAACAGCAAAACTAACCCTGCCTGAACCATAATGTTCCGCATTATTTACTGCAGAATAAAGACTTTGTATGTCTTTTGTTAAAGATTCGTTTGTCTGCAACTTATTAACATTTAACAGAAATCTATTAAAGGGAGATGTATTACTATTTCCATCAACTACAAATAAATTGTAATTCATTTGCTTTTCTTTGTAAGTAGGATCTACATAGTTTTGTGGAACTTTATCTACATATTGAATATTTAGATTACCTGAATTTCCAATATTGCTAGTATTAACATCTGTAAAAGATTCTATCGTATTCGCGGCTGAGTTCCAAGTACTAATAGGTCTTTGTACTTTAGGCGTATTTACTAGTCCACCATTTTCCGTATATTTTACTGTATTTTGGATATCATTATCCACCAATAAAATATCTTTGTTGGCTTGCTTTTGCCATATTTGTTGAGTAACTTCACTCCCCGCTTTCACCCACTCAGTACCATTATAGAAATAATACCCTTTTTCGGTAATCTTCGCTACTCTATTATTTACTGTAGCATCACTTCCTGCGGTGTAAGTAGCATCCGTAGCATACACCAAAGTACCTTCTACTGGCGTAGCAATATTAGCAATTCTCGTTTTGCTTAGCTTTGGGGCAATAATCCCTTCGTTCGTTTTTGCCTCTACTCTAGCGTTATCACTATTCGGCTGTACATCCATCGTAGCACTTGGTGTTACGGTGTTTATCCCTACTTTACCCTTGTAAGGGTCTTGCTGCTGTTGCTGTGCGTAGCCATAGGTCATAAAACCTAAGAACGCTAACACACTGATCTTGATTGTTGTTTTGTTCATAATTTTAAATTTAAAAACGATTGTTATTTATTATTAAATGATTCAAAGATTAAAGGATTGAAAAAATTAAAAGATTCCGTTCGTTTCGATGATTTCGATAATTTTGATTTTTTAGATTCTTTAGACTCTTTAATTTCTTTCCTTTTTTTAGATAATTTCTTATTAAATCCCTATCCTCCCAAAAAACAATTAGTGAACTGTACAAATTAGAAGGGAGACACTGATATCGTATTGATTTTTGTAAAAGGTTCTGGTGAAGGATAGGGAATGTACTGGTACAGGTCTCTCCTCTATGGGGTAACAAATAACTATGATGATGACATAGACACAAACAAAATTGCCCCCTTCTCAATGAAGGAGGATATAAATTAAAATATCCGATATTTGCTCGCTCTAGATTTTTTTTATAGATTCCGCGTACACACGCATATTTATATATACTTAGCGAAGGTAAGTGTGTGTGTGTGTGTGTGTGTGTGTGTGTGTGTGTGTGTGTGTGTGTTTACACAATCATTTGAATTGACCAAATTTTTGGCCCACTTTTTTTCAGTATTTTTATATGTATTGATTGCGTGTAACATAACGAGGCAAAGATAGATAAAGTTTTCTAATACACAAAAAGTTTTTTATAAGTTGTACAAGACACAAATTTTAGATGTTGGAAATGAGATATTAGAAATTTGAAGCTATTTACATCTAACATCTTCTTCTAATTATACAAGTTTAAAATATAAGCAACATAAGATTTCCTAATGTTTTCATTCAAAAAAAACGACCTCCGTTTTCTGAAGGTCGAGTGATTATCTGTAAAATCTAATATCATTAAGGCATTAACCGTACTATTCTGAATGCTGTATTTACAAAAGCACCGTTTTTCTGAATGCGTTGGTAACTGAATTTAGTTGCTAAATGCGTTTGTTCTTTGCCCATATTGCTAAAAATATCACCTCTACTATTTTCCCGAGTGAGGATATCATTCATCACATCATACCCTATTACGGCATATTTTCCTGGTGTTTTACAATATTTACTTTGGTAATCTGAAAGGATTTTTTTCTCTTCATCTCCAGAGGTATTAATTTTTCTGTCCATCAGATATACTAAATGGGTAGCTGCCAAAGCATCACTTTTTTTCTCAAAAGTAGGATCATAGACCATGGAGAAAGCTTTGGTTCCAGGAGCTTCACTAGCGAGAGCTATCATTTTATCTGCAAATTGATTCCCCATATCCCCCTCATTAGAAGTGAGAATAGCGAGTACAGGAGCCACTTTTCCTGTCATCATATTTACATCTGCTTTAATTTGAGACGGATGACTTACAATGTTTATATCTACCTTAGAATGAAGTTTTTTGGAGAGTTCCTTTTGGATATAGCTCACTGTTTCCTGACTGGCATTGCCTACGATGAAAATTTTCTGATTAGAATAGACCGCTTTTACCTCCTCTACTATTTTGTCTGCATAAAATTTTTCGTGCGTTTCTACAATGATGAGGTTAGAATATCCGTACAGGTCTTCCGAATTAGCAAAAGGAGCTACCATAGGGATTTTTGCCTCTTTCACATAGTCTAGTGTTTCTAGAATATTAGACTTAAAGAAAGGGCCAATAATTAGATCTGTATTATCTTTATTAATTTGTCTCAATGCTTTCTTAAAAGAAGACTCACTTCCTGCATCAATGACATTGATATTCATTTTCATTCCTGCTTGGGCATTTCTTTCTATCGCTAATTTAGCCCCAGATAGAAAATCTACGGATAGATTTCTGTATTTGGTGGCATTGTCGTCATAACCAAAAGGAAGAATGATCACCACATTCAGTGCATCATCATTTTTCTTAGAGTATGCCTTTTCTGCTTTTCTGAGTTTGAGAATCACTCCTGCTTTAAGTCCTTCTTCTAAAGAGGGATTGAGTTTTACTAACTCATCTAATGAAGTTCCAAATTTATTAATGATTCCAAAAATAGTATCACCACTTTGGACGGTGTAAGTAACAAAATTGTCATCAGAAATCCCCGTTCCGCTATAAGTTTGTAGAGGTGCTTTTACAGGGGCAGAAGAAGCCTGAATTTGAATTTCATAAGCCGAATTCTGGGCGTCATCATCTGCATATTTCCTAATCAAATCCGCTGGGATATTAACCTTAGCACCTATTTTTATTTGACTTTCCAAATCGGGATTCAGTTTACGGAGCTTATCTTCAGAAATCTTATATTGTTTAGTAATTCCGTAAATGGTTTGTTTCGGTTTTATAATGATGTATCCCAACTCAGGGCGGATATTATCTGGTGTTTTAGCATTCGCTTTCTTCATTTTTCCTTTTACCTCTATATCCATGCCCAGATTAAATCCATTCTTTTTAATCGAAGGATTGGCAGCGTAGAGTTCTTCCAAAGACATTCCGTGTTTCTTCGCTACGGAATAGGGGGTGTCTCCTTTTTGGATGGTATAAGTGATAGTTTGTGCAAAAGCATTGTGCATCAATGCGAAAGCGAATAAAGTAACGGTTTTTTTCAGCATGATTAATGTGCTTATGTTCGTACAAAAGTATTCAAATATTTTTAAATCTCTGCTATCCACAGCGTTGGTTTTTCGGCTGGGTCTAATGCTTCATAGCATTTTTCGAGCCAATTTTTTCCTTCTTCTGCATAAAACACAGAAAAATTCCATTGTCTTTCTTGCCAGTTATGGTGAGGATGCACTTGTGCGTACAGCGTAGTCAGTCTCTCTATTTTCTCGGTATTTTTTTTCTTCTCGGCACGCCAAAGCCGTTTTTTCATCCGCTGGAAAGATTTGGTAAGCCTTTGTTTCTCTGCTTTTACCAAGTGAGCAAAGGTAATATCTGTGGCCCCCGCGTTTTTTTCTATTTGGTCAAAAGCCAAAGCAAGGGTTTTCTCCTCAGTTTCCAATATTTGGGACAAATTTTCATTGATGCTGATTTGCCCTTGGATAAAACGCTCTAAAGGGAGAAAAATGGCAGCGTAAGAAAAACCATTTTTTTCTATTTTTTTTACTACTTTTTTATTGAGCCAAAGCATAGAGTGGCGTGGAATGAGAATGGGAAAAGGAAGGTGGATAGCATTAAAATAATCTTTAAGCTCTAACCAATAGGCGATTTCTGCATTACCGCCAATATAAGCAATATTCGGTAAAATGCTTTCTTGATAAGCAGGTCTTAGTACCGCATTGGGACTAAATCTTTCGGGGGAATCTTGGAGTTCCTGAAACATTTCCTCTTTCGTAAAAGAAAGTGCTCCATCTGCAGTACTGTATTTTCCGTCTCTGAAAAGGATTCTTTCTCTCTTTTCTTTAAGATAAAAAAGATTAATCTCCCTAGGATTTACCTGTACTTTTCCATAGTGTTGCTCTATGTATTCTCTTTGCTCTTTCGTGGTTTTATAGAGGGTGTTTTCTTCAATTTCTTTCCTAAAAATGGTACGCATGCTACACTTCAGCTCGGCATCATCTCCATTGAGAATGAGCAGTCCGTACGATGAAAAGAGTTCTTGGACGAGCATCTGGGTAGATTCCGCCAAATTTCTTCCAGAAATGTAAGCCTTTTTTGCCAGAGCAATAATTTCCTTCCCCAGTGGTTCATCTTTCAATTCCTTCTCTAATTCATGAATGAAATCTATGTTTTCAGGCACTATTCTTCCTACGGCAGTTCCTTCTTTAGCCTGAATGGAATAAGTGTTTTGGGAGGTTTTAAAAGATTGTATTTCTTCCCAATCATGGTCTTCCGTTGCCATCCAAAAAACGGGAATGAAATATTGGTGGGGTATTTTTTCATTCAGAAAAGCAGCGGTTTTTATGGTTTGAAGAATTTTGTAAATGAAAAAAGCAGGTCCCGAAAGAAGATTGAGCTGATGCCCTGTGGTAATGGTAAAAGTATCTTCATTACACAGTTTTTTAAGATTTTCTTTTTGCTGGGAAGTGAGCGGAAGTTTTTGCATCTGTCTATGGAATGTTTGTACTATCCTCTCCCTTTTTTGTGTAGAAAAAAAATGTTTCTTCTCTTTAATTTTATGGTGGATGGTCTCCATGGAGAATAGGTTTTCCTGAAATTGAGGAAGTTTTCCTTGGATGAAATCTTTCACCAAAGTAGGAGTAGTATGTAATTCGGTAAGAGGAATCTGTGCAATCGTTTTCATGCCTAAAAAAATTAGTGAACAAGGTACCACACAATTCCTAAATTCAGTCTAAAGTCTTGAAAAGGATAATTGGGTGCGGTATAATTTTTATTTTGGGTAAATGTAGTTAAGATATTTTGCCCTTCTATAAAAATGAACATTCTTTTTACTTTGAAATTAAAGTACACATCTACCACAGGTTTTCCACCCACGGCAAATGGTATATCAGAGAGCTGAAATTCATTGAGCAATGGAAAATATGCTCTAGATGAAAAAGAATTAAAATAATGTACTTTCATTCCCGTTTGTATCTCTGCAGCATTCTTTAGCACTTTGGATTGGTAAAAAATATTTGCTCTTGCTATCATTTCGGGCAGTGGTAATAGGGCGGATGAGCTAAGTACTTTCTGAAAATGAAGTCTGGTATTAAAGTAGAAATTTCTGTATTTCAGCGTAGTCTCTCCTCCTACTTCTCCAATGGAAAGAATATCTACTGCCTGCTGAGGGATGCCCTGTGCGTCTAGATAGGTGTAATTACCTACATTTTTAAAATGGCCATAAATTTTGGAATTAAACCAAGGCACAGCTACCGTACCTCCTACAGATAAGCGGTTTTCATGCTTAAGATGTTCATGAAAATAGGCGTGTTTAGCATACGGAGAGGCGTTAAACATCAGATTGAGAGAAGGGTATGCCGACTGGAAATGAATATGACCCTCTACCCAATAATTAGGGATAGGTTCTAATTTTACGGTATGCTCTGAAGAGAAATAATTTCCTAAGAGACTTCCTCTAGATATTTCTGCATTGGAATGGAGATGAAGTAAATCCCAAAGCTGAATACTGAGATTTCCTACTGCCCCGATTCTTTGCTCTGACTTCTTAAATGGTAATGAAATGGTAGCTGTTTCTGAGGCATCTGCAAAACCTAACTGTATCCACTGATGCCGAACGCCTGCGTTTAATTTAAATTTTTCATTGTCCCAAACTAAAAACAATGCGTTAGAAAGATTATTAGAATATTTTCCTGTATTTGTGGGGTAATTGATCAGCTCGTTGGCATGCGTATAGTAAAAATTCTGTGGTGTAGGTTCTCCATAGTAGTATTTATTCAGCTGATAATTAAAAATATGTTTTAAATGAAAAGGAATTTTAGCATCATTAAAAGGAGCCAACTGATGAGAAAGGTAATATCTTCTCATGGAAAAACGGGTGTTGGCATCTTGGAGACGCGTGAGCAGATTGGCTCTGTTACTGATGGTGGACGCTCCAGAAAGGAAAAGTGCATTGTCTTGGATACCCCCATTTTCTTGATTTCTTATATTCTGGTCTAAGAAATGAGCGAAGAGTTGGTATTTTTCATTTTTTGATTTATAATGGGTGGTAAATAAAACATGATTACTCACTGCCAATTGATTAGAATAATCCCCTAAGGAACGAAGTCCCATATATTGAGCACTGATATTGAAATTTTTTCGGAAATTCTGGGTATAGGTAGAGGTAAGTGCCACACCATTATTCACCCCATTATGATAAATAAAACTGGTGGTAGGGGTTTTTACATCATAATACCGAATGTCTTTAGGTGCCAAGAGAAAATAAGATTTATTGGTAGGCAGTACTGCTAAGTTGTTCAGGGGGTGATGTTTAAAAATAAGAGGATTAAATCCTGTTCCAATGTTAGAAAAAGGAATTCGCCCGAAATTATCTTGATGATTGTATTGTGTAAAAACAAAAGTTTTGTCATGGGTGAGAACAGTATCCAAATGCTTTCTTTCTCCATTTTCAGTAAAAATCTGATAATCAAATATAGTAGGCCTAAAGATTTTGAGCGAATCTTTTTCGTTTTTATTTTTTACTATTTCTTCGTTTGGAAGGATAGTATCATTCGGTATGGCCGCATTCTTTTTAAGAATTTGTCCTTGAAAATGAATCATACCTCCAAAAATCAATGTTACGAGTAAAAGTCTCATTGAGCAATCAAGTTAATATGCAAATGTAGTAAAATGTAATTAGATGAAAATAGAGATTGTACCATGTACATTTTAGAAATGAGAAGTTAGAGATTAGAAATTAGAAATTAGAAGTTAGAAAGCTAAAATGTTATAAGGTTAACTACTATAGGCTAATCGCCATACGCCAACAACCTACCACTTTCTGCTTATAACTTTTTTATTATCAAAGAGATTTGTATAAGCTTTAAAATTTGGTAATGATTCCCCAATGAATTTTGGTATCGGAAAAACGGGGAGATTGTGGAGTAGTAGCACCATTAGAAATCTGAAAACTCATCAATCCAATAGGAGAAATAAAATGAAACCCTAATCCGAAGCTGTACAACTGGGGGCGAAGATGAAGCGTGTTATTTCTTATCTGTCCATACTGACCGAAAATATCAAAAAAAGACGCATTGCCAATGAGATAGCGGTATTCTATTGTTCCGAAATAATAACTTTCGGCAGCGAGAATATTTTCATTAAAGCCTCTCAATGAGTTCCATCCGCCCAATCTGAAAAGTTCATTAAAAGTGATTTCTTGGTTAGATTTTAACCATCCTCCTTGTATCTGTGCATTCAGCCAATGATTTCCTCGGATATGAAAATTCCTTTCTACCTTACCGAAAACGCTCAATTGCCGAGCAGAAAGATCCTCTTTTTCATAGTAATTATTAAAATATTGCCCTTCTAACAGAACATGGGTGGTGTGCTGTAGTAGTTCTATTGCTGTGGGCTGTGTAAAATGATAGGTAAGCCCTATCCCTTTTTTGCTGTAATCTCTAAACTGTGCATTATTTTCATTCAGGCGAGTGGAAACTTCTAAGCCCCCTTTGACTCCTATTTTTTGCCAATTATTAATATTATAAAATAAAGTAGGGGAAAACTTTACATTAGCAAAATCTTCATTTTGTCTAAAAATATTCAGCTGAATATCCGTCCCTAGATTGCTTCCTAAAAGATAAGGGAAATGAAGTAAAACATTAAAAGTCTGAGATTTTTCAGGAGTTCTTTGCCAATAAATCCCGAGGTTTTCAAAACTATTAAATGTATTTTTGAACTGTAAATTTACTGTTCCACTGAAGTTGATTTTATCGGTTTGGTCATTAGCAAAACCCACCATCGCATCAAAAATGTTTACTTTTTTCTTTTGTAAGAATAGATAAATCTGAGTAGAATCTTTGGAAAAAAGCGTTTGTGGAGGTCTTTCTAAAGTGATGAGAGGGTGATTCTGTAAATCTCTTTGTATGGCCAATAAAATTTTTTCAGTATAGGGCTGGTGCACATATTCCTTAGCCAGATTTTTCATGAATCTGGTGGGAATTTTCTCATATCCTTTCGGGATAAAGCCATTGATATGTCTTTTTTGGGCAGGCACTATGCTGAGCTTTACCTTTGGGATTTGGTTTTCCATTCCTTGAAATGAAGTTTTTATCCTATTAAATACAAAACCCTTCGCTTGGTATTTTGCATGAATAGATGCTTTTAGAGAATCTAAATTCGGTGTAAGCATTCCATTTTTCAGCATTGAATCATGGAGTAAAGAATCAGAAAAAAAGACTTTTGCCCTTTGAAAATCTTGTCCTTTATCATAAAAAATACGGATTCCAGTACTGTCTTTTTCCACCTTGTTCAGTTGTAGAAAGTAGTATTTGTTTTCTGCCAATGAATCTAAAAAACGAGCTGCACTGAGGGAATCTTTTGCTAATGTTTTTTTATGTGTATGGATGTCTATCAACCAGAAATCTTTTTTTTGGGCTTTTATTGTCCCAAAAAAGAAGAACATTATCCATAAAAAAAGTAAGCTCCACTTCCTATTCATGAAACGAAAATAGGGAAATATTTTTAAAAGTAAATGATGAACAATGGAGGTTTTAAGGCGTATTTTAAAAATACATCTTGATAAAAAAACGGCTATCCTATAGAAGAATAGCCGTTTTTCCAGTTTATTTTCGGATGACTTTTTGGGTAGCAGTGCTTCCATCAGTATATTCTATTTTGATATAATATACACCTATAGGAGCATTTGTCATCAGGATTTGATAGTCTTTTATTTCGGTCGGAATATTTTTTCCAGAAGCATCAAAAACTCGAATATTCTTCACAGTTTTAGTTGTATGGAGATGGAAGATACCTTGTGAAGGATTCGGATAAATGGTAGCTGTATCATCAGAAGAATGATGAGTTTCCGAAGTATGAAGTTGGTCTATTTGGCTTCCCTCTACGCTAAATGAAAAATGCGAGGCAGTGGAAGACCAAAATCCGTTTCGGTACCAATTGGCAGAACTGAGTTTGCCATCTTTCACCTGCTGCCAATACCAGCCATTTTGAGAAGATGAAGTAGGTACCCCTACGGCTATCCAATATTTTTTATTGGCCTGTGCATGCAGTGGCTTGGACAATGCTTTTTCCATATCAATGGTGATGTAATATCGGTCTCCATTACCTCCTAAATTATTTGATTTATGAAAGCTCAATGCTGGAGAGGATAAAGGAAGGACTCCTTCTGCTAATTTATGCCCATGTTCAGGGGTGCCATTAGGAGTATTATTCCCATTGTCTTCGAAAATGTAAAATTGAATTGCATTAAAAGAAGGATTTTTTACAAAACCATGGAGCTGTATTTTTTTGATTTTGGTAGGTACGCTGAACTCAAAATCTTCTGCATATAGACTGGTAATACTACCATTGATTATACTTGGAAAGCCTTTAGGAATTTTTGTTTCCCATTGTATGAAGGAGCTTTCATTTTGTACATGTCCTACTCTAAAATCGGCTACCGCGTGCACACTATATCCGCCACTGTAACTTCCTGCTACGCGTACAATTTGGTATTCTCCGGGAGTATTGGCCGTAGTTTCCCAAGTATAATTTCCATAGATATAGCTAGTCCAGTCCAGCCGTCCTTGTCCTGCGGTAATATTGCCTCCTTTTCTTACATGGCACATCCATTGTGAGCCATCGTTTGGAAAGTTTTGTGCATTGATGGTAATCTTTTCACCGGGTTGATAAATCGTCTTGTTCAGAACCATTACAGGGTCTGCATTCTGAGCGTACAGCATCTGTGTAGCTCCCAAAACGATGGAAACTAATGTCTTCTTCATATTTTTTAATTTTTAAGGGGTGCGAATTTAGGAAATGTGAGTTTTTAAGAAAAATGAATAAATATGATTTTTATCTTGTTTCTAAAAATTTTGATCAAAGCTTTTTTTACACCTCCGAAATAGAGTAAATTTCAAAAACATAAAATTTTGTTAAAAAATATTTCAGGTTTATTTTTAGCATAGTATTTGTAATTCTACGGAACATGAAGAATACTTTTTTAATCGCTACATTTGCTTTGGTAGGTATGGTAGCATGTAATAAAAACGAGAATACTCTAGAGGAAAAAACACAGATGACTCAGGAGAGCAATACCATAGAAAATAATGATGCATATTCATCAGAAGAAGCGGCCATACCAGAAGCACCTGGAGATATAGTAGAAGTAGATTTCATTAGTGAGGATAGAAAAACTAAGCTGAGTGCTGAATTTGATGCTGTTAATGATATAGTAACTCTTCAAAACGAAATGACGAATGAAGAAATGAGAATGAAAAGAGTAATCTCTGCCAGCGGAGAAGTGTATAAAGATGATAAAGGAAACTCTTTCATAGTACACCAAGGGAAATTTTATCTCGAGAAAAATGGACAACAAGTACTTACAGGTACTGAAGTAAAATAATTTTTCATATAGACATTTTTTAATATTTCATAGTAAAAGACCACATATTATTATATTGTGGTTTTTTTATTGTCTATTTTTGTAGCAAAGTGCCATTGCTTTCTGGAAATGGAGTACTCTAAAAAACTTTGGAAAAGCGCTTAGAAATAGTCAAAATTGAGTGAAATAAAAAGTTAAGACCAGTTTCAATAAAGAACGCCACTCCTAAAAAGAAATGGCGTTTTTTTTACTCTTCATCTGCAAGAGAATAGTTTACCTCTCCTTTTTGAAGTTTAGAATGTTTCCTACTGTATAGAAAATAAACGAATGCCCCTAACACGAGCCATATCCCAGAATAAAGCTGTGCTTCTCTACTGAGATTAAAAATAAGATATACATTTACGGCAATCCCCAATGCTGCTACTAATGGCAAAGCAGGAACCTTAAAATTCCTCTGTAAATTGGGTTCTCTTACTCTGAGAATCCATACGGCTACAGATACCATGGTAAAAGCAAATAAAGTTCCGAAGCTGGTCATATGTGCCAAATCATTAATAGGAGTAATAGAGGCAAATGTAGCTACCACTACCCCAATAATCACTAAACTTTTTCTCGGTACCCCTGATTTTTTATCTACATTGGAAAACACTTTCGGAATTAATCCATCTTTAGACATTCCGAGGAAAATTCTACTTTGCCCCATAATCATGACCATCAGTACAGAGATTAATCCTATGGTAGCAGCAATGGTAATGATATACCCCGCCCATGGCTGTCCTGCAATATCAAACGCATAAGCCACCGGAGCTTTTATCGCTTCAGGATATTTTCCTAATGGATTAAAATCAGTATAGTGCATCATTCCCGTAAGTACTAATGACACCAAAATATATAATACTGTACACACTAAAAGAGAGGTAATAATGGCAAACGGTACATCTTTTTTCGGATTAATAGCTTCCCCAGCTTGTGTAGATACAGCATCAAATCCTACATACGAGAAAAATATTGCAGCCGCTCCTGCAATGATTCCCATCACGCCATACGCCTCGTGAGATTGTCCATTTTCTACAATAGTGGTAGGCTCTGGAATAAATGGCGTCCAGTTATTAGGGTCAATGAAAAATGCCCCAGCAATAATTACAAAAAGAATTGCCCCCACTTTAATAAGTACGATAAGATTATTGGCTTTAGACGCTTTACTGGTGCCTTTCATTAAAAGTGCGATTACAGTAAATACAATAGCGAGAGCAGGAAAATTAATGAATAATTTAAAATCAAAAATTTCTGGTGCAGCATTATAGCTATCTATAATGTACTGAAAATCTGATACGCTCCCCGTTCCACTTCCTTTTGAAATAATACTTTGAGCTTCGTTATAGGCCTTATGAGCCGTTGCAGGATCGGTGGTAAGCCAATAAGGAAGATGAATTCCAAATAGTTTTAACAACTTACCAAAATACCCCGACCATGATACAGCTACCGTCATGGCAGCCATAGCATATTCTAATATAAGCCCCCAGCCAATAATCCATGCAAACCCTTCTCCTACAGTACCATAGGCATAAGCATAGGCTGAACCTTCTACTGGAAGAATAGAGGCAAACTCCGCATAACACAGTGCCGCAAACACACAGGCTATCCCCGCAATAACGAATGATAATGCTAAGGCTGGGCCCGCATTATAATACGCCCCCGTCCCCGTAAGCACGAAGATACCTCCACCGATAATGGCTCCAATACCAATTGCCGTAAGACTCCATTTTCCTAAAACTCGCTTCAGCTGACTTTTCTTAATATCCGCCTCATAGGCTTCCATCGGTTTTTTTATCCAAATATTTGACATACTATTTTTTCTTTGATGGACGAAAATATTAATTTTTCGTCAATTACCACATAATTCCTTACCTAAAATATGAAAAAAATACATTTTATGTATCATATACAATGTACAAAGATTTTAGAAGTGAGAAGTAAGAGATTAAAATCTTAAAAAGGTTATAAAGCTAAAAGTCTATTGCTTGTCGCTAGTGTACGATATCAAATCTATTGCTGTTATTCTGTTAATAAAACACTTTGTCAAAGTTGTAAGACTAAGTATAAAAGTATTTTACAAAAAAGCACCTCAGAAAAACGGAGGTGCTTTTTTATGAAACTGATTCAGAATTATTTCTTTTTATTTCTATTCATTTGCTCTTGCTGGAGTCTTTGTTGCTCTTGGGCTTTCTCCATCATCTCACGCATACGGCGTTGGAATTTTCCTTCCTTTTTCGGTTGTGCCTTGTTGGCTTGAATCTGAGCATGGATTTTCTTTTCGTCTAAGATAAAATATTTTATCACAAGAATAATCACAATATTCAATGCATTAGACACAAAGTAATACCAAGATAGCCCAGATGCATAGCTATTAAAGAAAAACAAGAAAGTGATAGGGAAAATGTACATAAGCACTTTCATATTCGGCATTCCTGGTTGCTGTACTTGGGAAATATTTCCAGAAGTCATTCGGGTATAAATGAGAATCACAATGGTACATGCCAAAGCAAAAATACTGATATGCTCTCCCAAAAATGGAATATGGAATGGGAGCTTAATGAGGTCATCATACGCTGTAAGGTCTTTCACGAACCAAAAGTGTTCTCCACGAAGGTCTATAAAGTTAGGGAAGAAGCGGAACAAGGCGTAGAAGATAGGAATTTGTAAAAGACCTGGGAGACAGCCTGCCAACTGGTTTACGCCTGCTTTTCTATACACTTCCATTACTGCCTGCTGGCGTTTCATAGGGTCTGCGTCTTTGTATTTGGTATTTACCTCGTCTATTTCTGGACGGATAATTTTCATCATCGCACTGAGTTTATGCTGTTTAAACATAATAGGTGAGAGGATGAGTTTTACCAAAATAGTAAGCACGAAAATTGCCCAACCTGCACTTAGTCCCCAAGAGGCAATAAAATTATATGCTGGAATGAAAAAATAACGGTTCATAGAACCAATGAAAGACCAGCCCAGTGGTAATATTTCTACAAAATTCTTTCCTTCGTGTTTTTTGAGAAGTTCCAAATCTAGCGGCATGAAATACCATTTGAACCCTTGATTAAATTCTCCTCCAGGCAAATCTACACTTCCAGTATAAGTGTATTTTTTAATAAACTCCCCCGTTTCTATGATATCTTGATTTCCTACAGATTGCTTAAAACCCATCTGAGGTTCTATCACTGCTGCAAAAAACTGCTGTTTCACTCCTAACCAGTTAAGTGTTTCTCCCGTTTCGTCCATCGTGGTTCTTTGATCCCAATCATACTCTGAATAATTATCAAAAGCATAGACGAACTCTGTATGTGCCTGTTCCTGAGAGCGTCCTTTTTCTAAAGTTCTTACACTATAATCCCAGTTAAAATTTGCTTTTTGGTCCTTGATTACCGCTGAAAGCCCTTGAGAACGCACCTGAAAGTCCACGGTATAATGAGGCATTAGGGAGTAAATCATTTGTACCGTAGCATCATTTACCTTTGCTGTCATGGTAAGTACATTACCATTCACGGAAGGCGTAAAGATAAGGTCTTTGGTATTAATGACTTTACCTGCTTTATCATGGAACTGAAAACCGTAATTGGAGTTGTTTTTATTGAAAAGAAAGAGCGGTAAATCTGCATTATCTGTTTTTGTATTGTAAGCAGAGTATTTCGGAAGCTGTACCGAAGTGATTTGTCCACCCACAGGAGACACCTCTATTTTAAGCTCTTCATTTTGGAGTGTCTGTGGAACAATTTGAGCTGCAGAAGCAGCCGTATTCAGCTGTATGGTGCTTTGGTTATTAGTATTGGCAGTTTTTGCGGGTGTAGTAGCCTCTGCCGTAGTATTGCTATCTCTTTGGAAATAAAACATAGACCCTATCATGATGAATGAAAAAATCATGAAAAGGATGAGTTGTCGTCTATCCAGACCGTTATTTTCTTGCATTTTTGTAGTTTATACTAAATTTTAAATTATTTTTTCTTTTCAGAACATTGACGAATGAGTTCTTTAAAAAGCGGGTGCGGATTTTCTACCGTACTCTTGTATTCTGGGTGATACTGCACACCTACGAAGAAAGGATGATTTTTTAGCTCTATGGTTTCCACCAGCTTGGTATCAGGATTAAAACCTGAAGTCATCATGCCATTTTGTTCAAAAACTTCTTGGTATTCAGAGTTAAACTCATAACGATGTCTATGTCTTTCAGAGATGTCTTGGGAAGCATAGATTTTTGCCAATTTAGATTCGGGTCTCAAAGTGCATTTCCAAGCTCCCAAACGCATGGTTCCTCCTTTTTCCACTACATTTTTTTGGTCTTCCATAATGGAAATTACAGGTTCGGAAGTATTTACATCAAATTCCATAGAATTGGCATCTTTCATTCCCAGTACATTACGAGCAAACTCTATGGTCATGATTTGCATCCCCAGACAAATTCCGAGGAGTGGAATACCGTTTTCTCTGGCGTACTGAGCAGCAAGAACCTTACCTTCTATTCCTCTATCTCCGAAACCTGGAGCAATGAGAATACCATCTACTTCTTTAAAAGTTTTTTCAAGGTTATCCGCTGCTAAATCTCCACTATACACCCAGCTAATTTTCACTTCGGTTTCTAGATGAGCACCTGCGTGAATGAAGGCTTCTACGATGGATTTATAAGAATCTTGAAGTGATACATATTTCCCTACCAGTGCAATGTTTACCGTTTTTTTAGGGTTTTTGTACTTGGTTAAAAATGTTTTCCAATCTTTTAAATCTGCTGTCTTATGAACAGGTAAGTCTAATTCTTTAAGCACTACTTCATCAAACTTTTGTTTTTGAAGTTCCAATGGCACTTGATAGATGGTATCCGCATCCATGCACTCTATAACATTTTCTAAAGGAACATTACAGAACTGTGCCAATTTTGCTCTTTGGTCTTTCGGAATTTCGTGTTCTGTACGGCATACTAAAACATCGGCTTGTATTCCGCTTTCCATGAGCTGCCTTACTGAATGTTGGGAAGGCTTAGTTTTCAGTTCTCCACTTGCCGCAAGGTAAGGGAGCAGTGTAAGGTGAATCACCATGGAATTATTTTCTCCTAATTCCCATTTGAGCTGTCTTACAGACTCTATATATGGCAAAGATTCTATATCGCCCACCGTACCACCTATTTCCGTGATAATGATGTCATAGTCTTCTTTCGCCAATATCTTTATTCTTCTTTTGATTTCATTGGTAATGTGCGGAATTACTTGTACCGTTTTCCCAAGGAAATCCCCTTTTCTTTCTTTCTCAATAACCGTTTGATAAATACGCCCTGTAGTTACATTATTATTCTGTGAAGTGGGAGCATTGAGGAATCTTTCATAATGTCCTAAGTCCAAATCGGTTTCGGCACCGTCTTCGGTAACATAGCACTCTCCATGTTCATAAGGATTGAGCGTTCCGGGGTCTATATTGATATAAGGATCTAATTTTTGGATGGTTACATTAAATCCTCTTGATTTTAAAAGAAGCCCTAACGAAGCGGATACTATTCCTTTCCCTAAAGAGGAAGTTACTCCACCTGTAACAAAGATGTATTTTGTGTTCTTTTTGCTCATTTCATTGGTTTGTGCAAATTTAGTGAAATTAATTGAAATTTAGGATTGGAGATTGGCAGAATAGATACGGGGTGGAGAGGTGAGGGAATTAATAAATGAACAAAGGCTGCCTTTTGCAGACAGCCTTTTGTGGGTTTATTTCGCTCTTAATTTTTCTTTAATCGCGTTAATATTTCTCTTGGCAGAGTCTTCTAAAATAAGACTCGCACTCATGAAAATGCGTTCAGGCATGAGCTCAGAAAAATGGTCTGTACCTTCCCAAGATATCTTTTTAATCAATGCAAGTGCTTCTTCACTTCGGGTAGAAAGCTTTTCTAAGAACGCGTCTAACGCACCGTCCATTTCCGCTATGGAATCTGAAACGGAATGATAGATATTATGTTCTACCGCCCACGCTGCCGTTCTAAAATCTGCATCTATGGCCATGGCAGCAAACTGAGATTTACCTATTTTTCTTTCCACAAATGGACCAATGACGAACGGACCAATACCGAGATTGATTTCAGTGAGTGCTAATGCAGCGTCTTTGGTAGCGAAACAATAATCCGCTCCACAAGCAATACCTACTCCGCCTCCTGTAGTTTTTCCTTGTACCCTTACTACTACTATTTTTCCACAGGTACGCATCGCGTTCAGCACTTTAGCAAAGCCTCCGAAAAATTTTTTGGAAGTCTCTATTTCTTCTATTTCTAAAAGTTCGTCAAAACTCGCTCCTGCACAAAAAGCCTTTTCTCCTTCTGAACGAATAAGGAGGGCTTTCACTTCTGCTTTTGCACTTTCATCTAAGATGGTTTGTGCCAACTTTTCCAAAATATGCCCAGGCAATGAATTACTCTTTGGAGTACCAAAAGTAATATGAGCAATATGATTCTTAATTTCTGATGTTACAAATGCTTCTTTCATTTTAGATTAAATGATTTAAAAATTAAATGATTTAAAAAACGCTATCGGGTTTGCGTGAAATTTCCATTATGTTTGAACAAAATTTCCTTCATAAACCTTTATACATTATACTTTGTACTTTATACTTTATATTGTACTTTATATATGTCAAAAGATGCCAAACTGCTCGAAATGATGCGTGATATGTTTTCTTTGGAATATTTCCCACATTTCTTTGTTCAGTAGCCCAAATTTAGCATGATTTCGCTCCGCCAAAGGATTTTCTTTATAGAAAATAATAAATTCATGAACCGTTTGCATGAGTGCCTCTTTGGCTTGGTCTAAATTTTTAAATCTCAACTCGGGTAGTTCTCCTTCTTTCAGTTTAGGGTAAGAGATGCCCTGCTGTATTTTCTGATAGGTATAAAGCCAATCTTTCATTTTTTCCTGTTCTGCTTCATCTACAGCAGGTGTGAGCTTTGAACCTTCAATTCCTATCCTCAAAACTTCCTCCACATGCTCTACCATCATTTGCGGTGTCATTTTTCCGAATTTTCTTTCGGTATTTTCTGTAAGGGCATTGAGGGCTTTTTGAATCTCTTTTTTACGCAACGGGATAAAAGGCGATTGTTTGGCTACCAATGTAAGAATAGTGGCTACACATACCACCTCTTCCCTTTGGTTTACCACTTCTACCAGCCATTTCACCACACCACTTGGGATATTTCTTCCTTTTACTCCACGATTGATTTTCTCTTTTGCCGTGAGATAAACTGTAATGGTGTCTCCCGCATAAACAGGCTTAAAGAAGCTGCAATTTTCCAAACCATAATTGGCAATTACAGGTCCTTTTTTTCCTGAAACAAAAAGTCCTGCCGCTGCCGACAAAATGAAATAGCCATGTGCTACCACTTTATCAAAAATAGTTTCGTTGAGCGAAGTAGCATCAGTATGAGCATAGAAATGATCCCAAGAAACATTGGAGAAATTGACAATATCTGCCTCAGTAACGGTTCTTCCTGCCGTTTCTAATGCATCCCCTATTTCTATTTCCTCGAAATATTTTTGGAAAGGATGTTTATCGCTGTATTTTTTTTCTGCCCCTTGGGTATAGACTTTTGTAATTGCCGTAAGTACATCAGGTGAGCCTTGTATGGCGGTTTTTTGTAGGAAGAAATGTAAGCCATTCAGTCCGCCCATTTCTTCTCCACCTCCTGCTCTTCCCGGTCCTCCGTGCATTAAGGTAGGAAGCGGTGAGCCGTGCCCCGTAGATTCTTTGGCATTATCTCTATTCAAAACGAAAATTCTACCATGAGAAGACGCCATCTTCCAAGATGCTTCTGCAATAAAGGCATCGTCATGAGAAACAATAGACCCTACCAAACTTCCTTTTCCTTTTTTAGCTAAAGCGGCAGCCTCATCGGCATCTTTATAAGGCATAAGAGTAGATACAGGTCCGAAGGCTTCCACCTCATGGGAGGCTAGGATATCAAAAGGTTTTTCGTTGTAGAATAATTTTGGGGTGATGAAAGCCCCGTTTTCGTAGTCGGCTTCCACCAAGGTGTGCTGACCATCGTAAATCAAATCAGTCTCCGATTGAAGCTGGGCAATTTTTCCTTTCAAAACTTCCAATTCTTTCTTCCCTACAATAGCCCCCATTCTGGTCTCTCGGCTGAGCGGATTTCCTATTTTAGTGGCATCCAATGCTTTGGAAAGTGCATGCTGAACATCTCCCACGAGGTGTTCGGGAACAATGATTCTTCGGATGGCGGTACACTTTTGCCCTGCCTTAGTTGTCATTTCATTTCGAACTTCCTTAATGAACAAATCAAACTCTGGCGTTCCTGGCTTGGCATCCAGTCCTAAAATAGAGCAGTTGAGCGAGTCCGCTTCCATATTGAATCGTACAGCATTTTGGGAAATAGAAGGTAAGGATTTCAGTTTTCTTCCTGTAGCCGCCGAACCCGTAAATACTACAGAATCTCCATCTTGCACGAAATCTAAAATATTTCCTGGCTCTCCGCAAACCAGCTGCACAGCCCCCTCAGGTAAAATACCGCTTTCTATCATATCTTGGAATACGGCATGAGTGAGGTAAGAACTCGGTACGGCGGGTTTCACAATACTTGGAACACCTGCTAATAGCGAAGTAGAGAGCTTTTCTAACATTCCCCAGACAGGGAAGTTATAGGCGTTAATTTGTACCGAAACGCCCTCACTTGGGGTGAGAATATGGGTCCCGAGATGTGTTCCATTAGCAGAAATTTTTTGTACATCGCCATCTACCCAGAAAGGGGTATTAGGAAGCATTCTTTTAGCCAATCCCGAATAGGTGAAAAATGTCCCGAATCCACCCTCAATATCCACCCAAGAATCTATATGTGTAGCCCCCGTTTTATAAGAGAGCTCATAATATTTTTTCTTTCTCTCGAGAAGGTAAAGAGCTACTTTTTTCAGCATCTCCCCACGGTCATAGAAAGTCATAGAGGAAAGGTTTTTGTAGCCTATGGTTCTACCGTAATGGAGAGCTTCTTCGTAGTTAAGACCATGGGTATCTGATAAGGTTACCAGTTCACCATTCACCGCGTTGTATAATGGGATTCCTTCTCCAGAACCTTCTATCCAACGGCCCGCAATATAGTTTTTTAGTTTTTTCATTGTTTTTTTATTAGAAATGAGAAATTGTATAATGTACAAAGTATAAAGTACAATGACTTTTTTTACCTTGTTACATAATAACTCTTTAACTTTTTATTTTTTTTTTCATCTTTCACAGCTCCGTTACTGTCCTATTGATTTTATAAACCGTTCCACGAAATGAGGCAACAAGTTCATCGTTTTGGTTTTTGACTGTAATGTCGTAGATGCCTGTTTTTCGGGTGTCTGCAATCAAAATACTTTCGGCACGAAGCGTGTCTCCCAGCCGTACAGCTTTAGCGAAATTGATAATACAATTCAATGCCACCGCAGCTTCATTGGTATTATTAGAAGAAAATGCCAAAGCACTATCTGCCAAAGAAAAAGTAACGCCTCCGTGAACTGTTTTCAGTCCGTTAATCATCTCCTTTCGGATGGGCATTTCAATCAAACAGTATTTTTCTCGGACTTCGATAAGCTGTATGCCTAGCCATTGGGAAAAAGCGTCTTGGTTCAGCATGTATTGTGCAAGTTCCTTTGGCGTCATGATTGTGCTAATTGAGTTAAAAGAGGACTTTTTCTGTAGCGTTCTTCCTGATATTCGCTATAAAGGTTTTGTAAAGTTTGGGAAATAGTGGCATAACCCAATTCCTCTCCCCAAGCTAATAATCCCTTCGGATAGTTCACGCCTTTCTGCATGGCGAGTTCCAAATCTTCATCCGTAGCGATACGCAGTCTCTTGGCTTCCACCGCCTCATTGATAAGCATGGAAATAATTCTTAAAAAAATGGTTTTATAAAGCACATCATCTTTTTCGGGGATGGGTTTTTCAGCATTTTCAGCATACGAATAAAATCCTTTGCCGGTTTTTCTGCCATGTAATTTGGCTTCGCTCATTCTTTGCTGGAGCAGGGAGGGTTTGTACTTCGCATCATAGAAATAGTCTTTATATACTGTAGTAGTAACGGCAAAATTAACATCTACACCAATCAAATCCATCAGTTCAAAAGGACCCATTTTAAAATTTCCTAAAGTCCGCATGGCATCATCCACTTGTTCAGGCGTAGCGATGTTTTCTTCCACTATTCTGAGTGCTTCACCATAGTAAGGCCTTGCAATTCTATTCACGATAAAGCCAGGAATATCCTTAGCAATCACAGGCGTTTTACCCCAAGATTTCATTAAATCGTAGATTTTCTGAGGCAATGCTGACTCGGTCAGAAGTCCTGGAATTACCTCTACCAAAGGCATCAAAGGAGCAGGATTAAAGAAATGAATTCCCACAAACCGCTCAGGACACTGAAGCTCTGCCGAAAGTGAGGTAATGGAAATAGAGGAAGTATTAGAACCAATGATACAATCTCTGGAAACGAATTTTTCTAATTCACTAAAAACCTTAGTTTTAATTTCTTTGTTTTCTACAATAGCTTCGATGACCAAATCACAATCTTTGAATTCCTCAAAAGAAGCTGATTTTTTTATTCTTCCCAAAATGGCTGTAGCTTCATCGGAAGAGATTTTACCTTTTTCGGTAAGCTTGGCAAGTGTTTTTTGAAGTGCTACCAAAGATTTTTCTGTTTGGGCAGCATTCACATCATAAACCACCACTTCACACATCGCCGTGGCAGCCACTTGGGCAATTCCTATCCCCATGGTCCCCGACCCTATGATTCCTATTTTCATTGTATAGAATAAATTAATTTTAGAAAAAATTTGACGGCAATTTACAATTTTTTGAGGAGATGAAAAAATCCTCACTATATTGTGAGGATGGTATTATTTGAGTTCTATGGGATTATACGGTCTTTCCTTTAATCGTATTGTAGAACCATCTTTATTGTAGGCTTCTGGTGTTGAAAAAGAAGGGTTTTGATGATATGATTTTTCGGCAGTGCGAAATTTCTCCCTTGATGTTATAATAATATCATTGGTTTTTAGGTAAATATCCTTTGGTTGAGTATCAACGGCTATTGCTGTGAACGAATAATGATTTTTATCATCGTACAATTCTAAAATAAGTCCAGGTAAATTGCCCAAAAGATAAGGACCTTCACTAAACGGTATGTCCGTAGTGTACCAAGCGGTATAGTTTCTTCCTCTGAATTTCGTAGTAGCTTTTGTACATTGATAACCTAATATTTCTTTCTTTTCAGTGGTAGTTTTCCATTCTATTGTAGGTATTTCTTCTTCATACTGGAAGGTTTGTTTTATTCTTCCTTGAAGTAAAACATTGTTTTTTATTCTATTTTTTAGGACAAAATATTTCCACTGTGGTGCTACAGCAAAAAATTCATTAAATTCTTTGGCGGTAATTTGTTTATTTTTTTTACTGTATAAAGCATCCAGAGAATCCGTTTTTTGTTGCTTAACTTCCAAAAATTGAGTATAATTTTTACCAATATTGAGAGCAATAATGGTATTCGTTTTCTTGTTAGAATTTTTAGTATTCTTTACAAAAGAAGTATCGTAATACACATTGAGTACCGATTTTTCTAATGTATCAGCGGTATATTTTGGTGGTGGAAAAAATATACTTCCTGATATTTTTGGGGTTTGAGCATTCAGAAATAATCCGAATAAAATAATAATAAAAGTGAAATTTGATTTCATAGATTTTTAAATTAAAAAGTAAGAGTATTTAGTAAAGTATTCTTTTTATTCATTTTTATCTCTGCGAATGTATTATTTTTATTTTTGAATACAAAATTTTTAATAAAAAGCTCGCCTGCTTTTGGGTTACTCACTTTTTTCGTACTTCGGGGTAGCCAGCATCTGCTTTTAATTTACTTTATTGATAGGATTTTGCTTTTGATTTTCCTATTCCGTGGTTTTATTCTAATTTTGGCGAAAAATAGTACAAAAATGAGGGTATTAGACAACTACGAAGTGCTCAAAGAATACATTGAAAACTGTAAAAAACAGAATAAAACCATTGGTTTTGCACCTACCATGGGAGCTTTACATGAAGGGCATATTTCTCTCTACCAAGCTGCAAGACCTGAAAATGACATTGTAATTTCTTCTATCTTCGTAAATCCCACGCAGTTTAATAATCAAGAAGACTTTGAAAAGTACCCGAACACCATCGTTCAAGATATAGAAAAACTAACACAGTCGGGCTTGGTAGATGCACTTTACTTGCCTAAAGAAAAGGATTTGTATCCTAATGGCACCAAGAGTAATCATTATGAATTAGGGGAAATAGAAACACTGATGGAGGGGAAATTTAGACCTGGACATTTCCAAGGCGTAGCCACGGTAGTGGAGGTGCTTTTTAGTCAAGTGCAGCCTGATAATGCCTATTTTGGGGAGAAAGATTATCAGCAGGTAGCGGTAATTAGAAAATTAGTAGAATTGAAAAGCCTTTCCATAGCTATTCATTCGGTGCCTACCATGCGTGAGGAAAATGGATTGGCGATGAGTTCCCGAAATCTCAGATTGAGTGAAAAAGGGAAAAAAGATGCCGTACTGATTTATGAGACATTAAATGAAATACGCCATTGGAGCAAGACAATGAGTGTTTCGGAAATAGAAAATAGAGTAAAAGAGATTTTCAGTAAACATCCTGATTTTGAATTAGAATATTTTGTTATTGCTGATGATAAGACGCTTCGCACAGCTACTGAGATTCTCCCAAACTTATCTTACAGAGCATTTTTGGTAGCTCATTTAGAAGGCGTTAGACTGATTGATAATATGAAAATAGCTTGATGCACGAAATTGTACAATGTGCAAAGACTTTTAGAAATTAGAAGTTAGAGATTAGAAATTGTACGATGTACAAAGTATAATGTATAAAGACTTTTGGCGTATGGCTACTTGTCTGATTGTATTGTGTACAAAGATTTTTAGAAATTGGAAGTTAGAAAACTAAAACATTATAAGGTTAATTGCTATAAGCTAATCACCATACGCCAACAGTTTCCCTGCTTGTAGCATTTTTATTATCATAAAGTTTAGACATCGTCTTAAAAATAGTATATTTAGCCCATAATTGTATTTGAAAATGAAAGTGATAAGGAAATCTGCCGTAGTGGCATGGATGTTTGTTTTAGGTTTTTCCGCCTATGGTCAGGAAATTACTGTAGAAAAAATCTACACAGGTGCATATAAAGCCAAAGGAATAGCAGGGATATCCTCATTAAGGGATGGGGAACATTACACGGTTTTAGAAAAAGAAGGTATAGCAAAGTATGCCTATAAGAATTCTACTAAGATAGGAGTTATCGTTAAAGGTTCATTTGAAGGTTATACCTTTTCTGATGATGAGTCTAAAGTCCTTTTGAGAAAGAAAAGTGAGAAGGTGTATAGACATTCTTACCTCGGCAAATTTGAAATATTAGATTTGGTTACAGGAAAAACTACGCAGCTGTATGGAGCTCATTTCGTTCAAGAACCTAAATTCTCTCCCGATGGTAAAAAAGTGGCTTTTGTAGCAGGAAACAATTTGTACTATCAGGATTTAGAAAACCATAAAGTGGTACAAATTACCAACGATGGCGAGAAAAATAAAATCATTAATGGACTTGCAGATTGGGTGTACGAAGAGGAGTTTGGGCATGCCCGAATGTTTGATTGGAATAAGAATTCTGACGCATTGGTTTTTGTTCGTTTTGATGAATCTGAAGTTCCAGAAGTACGCATTCCTATTTATGGGAAAAATCTATATCCTACAGAAATGCGATTTAAGTACCCTAAGGCAGGAGAAAAAAACTCTGTAGTTTCTGCACATCTCTATCAGTTGGCAAGTGGTAATTTACAGAAAATAGACCTTTCTCAGTTTAAGAATTACTATATCCCCAATGTATTTCAGACCAATGGGAACGATGAGGTGATTTTAGTAACTTCGGAAAGAATTCAAAATGCATCCGATGTATTGAAAATCAATACCCAAAACGGTGCGGTAAAAAAACTTTTTACAGAAACAGATAGTAAATGGATAGATAATGATGATGCTACCATTGCTTTTTTACCTGATAATTCATTCCTATGGGCAAGTGAAAGAGATGGAAATAGGCATATTTACCACTACAACAAAGACGGAAAACTCCTAAAACAAGTTACTAAAGGCAACTGGCAAGTAACGGATTACTATGGATTTGACGCCAAAAGGAATAGTATTTACTTACAAACCACGCAGCAGGGGAGCATCAATAGAGTGATTGCGAAAGTCAATTTGAAAAATGGAAAATCCACTTTGCTTTCTGGAACGGAAGGAACTTATTCCGCAAATTTTTCTCAGAATTTTTCTTATTTTATAGAAACACATTCTTCGGCTAAAAAACCCAACACTTTCGTACTAAAAAATAACGATGGGAAACAAGTCCAAATGCTAAGAAATAACGATGAATTACTTACCCAATTAAAAGCCGATGGGATGGTGAATAAAGAATTTTTTACCATACCCAATGCGGTGGGAGATGAGATGAATGCTTATATCCTAAAACCAAAAAATTTTGACCCAAATAAAAAATATCCCGTACTGATGTTCCAGTACTCTGGACCTGGCTCTCAGCAGGTGAAAAATGCTTGGGATGGTGGGAATGGGCTTTGGTTCAATCATCTTACGCAGCAAGGATACATTGTAGTGTGTGTAGATGGCAGAGGAACAGGTTATAAAGGAACGGCATATAAAAAAGCCACCTATATGAATTTAGGAAAATATGAAATAGAAGACCAAATTACCGCAGCAAAATGGCTTGGAAAACAAAGTTATATAGACAAAGACAGAATTGGTATTTTCGGATGGAGCTTTGGAGGATATATGGCAAGTTTGGCACTGACCAAAGGGGCAGATGTCTTTAAACTAGGCATTGCGGTAGCTCCTGTAACCAATTGGCGTTATTATGACACCATATACACCGAAAGATTTATGCGAACGCCACAGGAAAATCCATCAGGCTATGATGAGAATTCGCCAACGACTCATGCGGGATTGCTCAAAGGAAATTTTCTTATGATTCATGGAACGGCAGATGATAATGTACACTACCAGAACGCAGTGGAGTTTGCAGAAGAACTCATTCAGAAAAATAAACAATTTGAATTTATGACTTATCCTGATAAAGACCACGGCATCTATGGTGGAAATACCCGCATTCAGCTGTACAATAAAATGACTAAGTACATTAAAGAAAATTTATAACCGATTTTTATATTTTATTTGAAGTTTCTATTGTGTCAAACCATGAATAAACTGTTAATATTCACTATTTATTTACTATCCACGGTATTTTTTTCCGCCCAAAAAATCAGTTATGATGATTTTTTTGAGAAGGAAAGTTTAAGGATAGATTTTTTGCTTTACGGAATGCATAATCACCAAAATGCAGTGATTCATCAGCTGAAAAAAGAGCCTTATTTCGGAGGAGGCACTTCGGGACAATTGATTTTTCCTGCGTATGGAACCTACCATTTCTTGGCAAAAGATAAAGCATCTAGACAACTTATTTTTTCCAAAGGTTTTAGTCCCATATTTCAAGAGTGGCAAGCGACAGATGAGGCAAAGCATATTACAAAATCATTTGAGAACTCTATTCAAATGCCATTTCCAAAGAGGGAAATCATCATTGAAATTCAAAAGAGAAATATCCAAGGGCTGTTTGAAACTATTTTGCAGCATGCGGTAAATCCTTCGGACATGAGTATTGTAAAGGAACAAACTAAAAAATACCCTGTCCATCCCATTTTGAATAATGGAAACCCTAAAAATAAGGTAGATATCGCCATCATTGCAGAAGGATACACGCTAGAAGAAATGCCTAAATTCATGGAGGATGCCCAAAGGCTGATTAATTATTTCTTTACAATTCCGCCTTTCACCAAATATAAGAACGATTTTAATATTTACGCTATACAAAGTCCTTCCCAAGAATCGGGGACAGATATTCCAGGGGAAAATACCTATAAAAATACCTTGCTAGATTCCAAATTTTACACCTTCGGTGAACCGAGATATCTTACTACTTTTTCCAATTTTAAAATCGCCGATGTAGCAGCCAATGTTCCTTATGACCAAGTGTATATCTTAGTTAATACCGAACGCTATGGCGGTGGTGGTTTTTATAATGTAATGAATATTGTTTCTTCTCGGCATGTACTTTCTGATAAGGTTTTCGTACATGAGTTGGGACATGGTATGGTAGGTTTGGCAGATGAATACTATGACGCTTCTATGGGCGGCTCTGATTATTATCATCTTTCTGTAGAACCTTGGGAACCCAATATCACCTCATTGGTTAATTTTGAGCAAAAATGGAAAAAGAAAATCAAAAAAAATGTGCCCATTCCTACGCCCAGAATAGATCAATACAAAAATGAAGTAGGGGTTTTTGAGGGAGGAGGATATACCGCAAAGGGCATTTATAGCCCTGTACAAGATTGTAGAATGAAATCTAATGTTCCCGATGGATTTTGTCCTGTTTGTACCGATGCAATAGATAAAACCATAGAGTTTTATAAGAATTAAGGGGTAATAATTGTAACAAGAACTGTCATTTATTAGAGAAAATCGTTATCTATTTTTAAAGTATTAAGATTGTCATAAATCAAATTTAAAACCACATAGACATATCTTCATCAGATGTTTCTATGTGATTTTGTTTTTATTTTTTTGTTAATATATCTTACCGAAAGGAAGTAGTATAAGCAAACAATCTCTATTGTAACAATAATCAAACCACATCACTATATCTTAGTAAAAAATCTAATCTCTAACCTGTAAACTGAGCATTTATAATAAAAAATCGTATTTTCGCAGGTATGAAAAACTTAGAATACAAAAAGTGGAATAATATCATCGGATGGGCTATTTTCCTCATTGCTTTTACCGTTTATGGACTTACTGCAGAATCTAAATTTAGTTTTTGGGATACAGGGGAATACATTGCTTCGGCAGTAAAATTAGAAGTTACCCATGCTCCTGGTGCCGCTTTATTTCAGCTGGCAGGTGCTGTGGCGGGGCTTTTTGCCTTTGGAAATCCTGAAAATTATGGTTTGGTAATTAATCTCATGTCTGCATTTTTCAGTGCTTTAACGGTACTTTTACTATTTTGGACAGTAACCAATCTTTCATCACAATACATCTTTAAAAATCAAGAAAATAAAAATCCACTTCCTGTATTTTTAGCAGGAATCATAGGTGCTTTAGGCTTCGCTTTTACAGATACTTTTTGGTATTCAGCTGTAGAGGGAGAGGTGTATTCTATGGCATCGCTTTTCATTGCCCTTATGCTTTGGCTCATTACCAAATGGGACATTGTAGCAGATGAAAATGGAAATGAAAGGTGGCTGGTGCTTATTTTCTTTCTTTTGGGGCTTTCTGTGGGCGTTCACATGATGTGTATGCTGGCAGTTCCTGCAGTTTGTCTTATTTATTACGCTAGAAAGTACTCATTTACATGGAAATCTTTTGCTATTGCGAATATTGCCACGCTTTTCGTATTGGCATTCGTGTTTAAAATCATATTCCCACTGGTGATGACAGTATTCGGGAAGACAGAAATTTTCTTTGTAAATGGCATTGGGTTACCATTCCATTCAGGGACTATTATTGCATTCATCGTACTATTTGGGCTTTGTTTTTGGCTCATTCGTTTCGCTCAGAAAAAGAGAAATAATTTACTCAAAACGGCTGTTTTATCATTGGTCTATATGCTCATCGGATTTTCATGTTGGCTTGTCATTCCTATTCGTGCGAATGCCAATCCACCGATGAACCTAAATAATCCTGATAACGCCATCGGGATGCTAGATTATTATAATCGTGAACAGTACGGAGATTGGCCTACCTTGTACGGGCAGAACTATACTGCACACTTAGATTACAATGGAATATTAAGAAATGATGATGGTAGCTATAAAATCAAGACCACAGGAACGGTATATGAAAAAGATGAAAAATCTGGTAAATATTTGGCCGTAGGAGAAAGATTTAACTATGTCTATCATCCTGACCATATCAGCTTTATGCCAAGAATGTTCAATGAAAAGAAGGAAGTCATGGCCAACTATATTTCCATGTATGGTGCTCCTGAATTTTCACTCAATACGGATAATCCTGATGTGTACGACTCTGAAGAAGCGAACCAAGTTTTTCAGGAATTGCAAAAGAAATTCCAAGAAGGCAATATGAAAGTGCAAGACTATCTGGATGTAAAGCCGTATGATCTGGTCAAAGTACATAAGCCATCTTTCGTTCAGAATATGACTTATTTTATTGACTTCCAAGTAGGCTACTATTTCATCAGGTATCTCATGTGGAATTTCGTGGGGAAACAAAATGATATGGACAGTGCCAAAGACGATGCAAAAGGTAACTGGATTTCTGGTTTTTCATTCTTAGATGACTATCGCCTTGGTAATCAAGATGAGCTTCCAGCAAAATACACCAATGCAAGTACCACCAAGTTCTACTTCCTACCCCTTATTTTAGGAATTATCGGTTTCTTCTTTTATTCTAATAGAGATTTCAGCCGAAATTATGCCTTACTTAGCGTTTTCGTCCTTACCAGCATAGGTATCATTTTCTATACTGGTGTAAAACCTTTTGAACCAAGAGATAGAGACTATGCGATGGTAGGCTCATTTTATATCGTAGGAATCTGGATGGGGCTAGGTGCTTTGGCAGTTATGGAATTTATTAGTAAAAAGACAAAAAAAGAAAACCTTTCTTTAGGAGCGGGAACTTTACTTTTAGGAATTCCTCTCATGATGGGCTTCCAAAATTATAATGCCCACGATAGAAGCGGAAGAACTGCAGCGTATGACTATGCGTATTCTTCTCTGGTAGGGCTCCCTAAAAACGCTATTCTCTTTGTGTATGGAGATAATGACACCTACCCTGTTTGGGCCATTCAAGAAACAGAAGAGTTTAGAAGTGATGTAAAAGTGGTGAACTGGGAATTGGTATCTACACCATGGAATATTGCCCAAAATTTAAGAAAAACATACCATGCAGCCGCCATTCCTACTACCCTGAAATACGAAGATTACCGAGAGGGAACCAATAATCAGATAGTGGTTTTCGATGCGAAATCATTGAAAAACTTTATTGATAATAAAATTGCTGAGGGAGAATCTCCACAGAAATTTGCTTTTGTTCAAAAGTATATAGAGCATGACCAAATGACGGGAAAACAAGCACTTCAATTTCTGAAAACCAAAAGTCCAGAGAAAGACGAAATGCTGAAAATGCTTTTTGGCGAAGACCGATACGAAAGATACAATTTCCTTCCTGTTTCTAGATTTGTCATCCCTGTAAATAAAGCCAATGCGGTGAAGGCAGGCATCTTAAAGGCAGAAGATATGGACAAAGCCGATGACCAAATAGTGATTCATTATCAGGCGAGTACCATGTTTAAAAACAGCCTCATCCTCTTTGATATGCTTTCTACCTTTGACTGGAGCAGAGCTATACAGTTTTCCAATGGTGGTATTTACAGCGAAGAAAACACTCTCTATCTGCATGATTATCTCCAGTTTGATGGATTTAATTATCGCCTTACGCCTATCCGTACAGAGATGCGCGAGGATGGCGAAATGGGTAGAACTGATGCCAATGAACTCTATACCACGATTAAAAAATTCAAGTGGGGTGGATTTAGAGATACAAATGTACATTTTGATGAGTCTGCACTTTCTAATATTTATTCATACCGAAATATCGTAGGAAGAGCAGCAGAATCTCTAGTAAAAATGGGACAAAAAGCTAAAGCTATAGAAATATTAGATGAAATCTCTAAGGAAATTCCTGCCGCTAAATATGATGACCCAAGATCTATGAGTTTCATTATTAACGGATATATCATGGCTGGACAAGAACAAAAAGGACTGAAATTGGCAGAAACTCAGCTAAAAAATATTTTAAAAGAATACAATTTCTATATGAATCTTCCTGAAAATAGAAGAAGATTTTCTAAAAGAGAAATCCGTACAAAAGCCGCCGAATATGCTATGGTAGTAGCTGCCGTATCTGATGCATATAAAAATATAGACAAAAAAGATAAAGGGTATGCCTATATCATAAAATCCTTAGAACCGATTGATAAAAGATTTAATGATTTTGTGAAAGACTTAGAGCAAATGGGAGTAGAAAAAGCCCATCTCTCTTCTGATGAAGTACAGCTCATCACACCTTTCTACAGCAATATGTTCGATGTGGTAACCCCATATGATTCTACTTTTGCTAAAGAAAAAGAAGACCAAATCATGAAAGCCATCATTCGGGTAACAGGAAACTAATTAAGCAGAAGGCATGAAACTATAGGCCTACACTCCAACCTCTAATTTCTAAACTCTAACTTCAAATATTATTATGCTACAACATATTTCTAATATTCATCATAAAGATTCTGATAACTTCTTTCTCATTGCAGGACCTTGCATCATAGAGGGAGAAGAAATGGCACTTCGCATCGCCGAAAAAGTCATTGAAATTACAGACCGACTTAATATTCCTTATATCTTCAAAGGAAGTTTCAAAAAAGCCAACCGAAGTAGAATAGATTCTTTTACTACCATTGGCATTGAAAAATCCTTGAAAATCCTTGAAAAAGTAGGGCAAGAATTCGGTATTCCTACTACTACAGACATTCATGAAAGTACAGATGCCGCACTTGCTGCTGCGTATGTAGATGTTTTACAAATACCCGCTTTTCTAGTGAGACAAACCGACTTGTTGGTTGCTGCTGCTAAAACCGATAAAGTGGTTACCCTAAAAAAAGGACAATTTCTCTCACCCGAAGCGATGCAATTTGCGGTACAAAAAATCAAAGATTCTGGAAATGAAAAATGTGCCATCATTGAACGAGGAAACTCCTTTGGTTATACGGATTTAATTGTGGATTTCAGAGGCATTCCTACCATGCAGCAGTACGCACCCGTGATTTTAGATGTAACGCATTCTCTCCAGCAGCCCAACCAAAATTCTGGCGTAACAGGAGGAAGACCAGAGCTTATAGAAACCATTGCCAAAGCAGGAATTGCTACGGGGGTAGATGGTATTTTTATAGAGACCCATGAGCATCCTGCACAAGCACTTTCAGATGGTGCTAATATGCTTCCCCTTTCTCAATTGGAACCACTATTGGCAAAATTGACCAAGATTAGAAAGGCAATTTTGTAAGAACAATTATTGTTTTTTCTGAAAAATTAAGGCGAATAAAATTGCCCTATTCGCCTTTTTTTAATCAAAGAATTAAAAATATTCTTCTTTGTTTTTTTTAGAATTTTTAAATGAGTTGATGAAAAATATTAAATTTAATAAGTTTCCATCGTTTTAGATACTTTGATAAAGTGATTAGGCAATAACCTTAAGATTCAGAAGATTGAAGCAAATTGAACACTCAATATCTCCCATATAAAAAAAATTGGTATTGTTAAATATATGTAGTTATCGATAAAAACGAATTATACTATCCAACTGACTATCAATTAGTTGAAAATTCAAATATTCCTGATAAATATACTAAATCAACAATACCAAAAAATTAAATACTTCAAAAAAGTTGAATAGTCAGTATTTTTACTAAAAAATACCACTTTAATACAATCATTTTAAGTTATTTTTATTTCCAAAAAAAACCTGCAGTCTGTATAAAAACCACTAGATTTTTCTCTAACTAAATTTTTCTGAAAGAAATATTTATTTTTCAGTCGGTTTATTTCACCCTACCCTGGTCATCATCGCCATATAAAATCCATCACCACCGCCACTTGGTAAAATCTGACAATCTTTATCCAATTTAAAATCAGAATGATTCATCAAAAACTCATCCACTTGATTTCTATTTTCACTTGGAAGAATAGAACAAGTAGCATAAATGAGTTTCCCACCTTTTTTTACCATTTTAGAATAATCTGCAAGAATCTGTTTCTGTTCACTAATAATTCTTTGGATAAAATCTTCGTCTATTTTCCATTTGCTATCAGGATTTCTTTTTAGTACACCTGTTCCCGAACATGGAGCGTCTATCAGTACTCTATCTGCCTTTTCGTGCAGTCTTTTGATGACTTTAGAATCTTCTATCAGTCTGGTTTCTATATTGTGAGCACCTGCTCTTTTAGCTCTTCTTTTCAGCTCTGAGAGTTTCCATTGGAAAATATCTAAGGCAATGATTTGTCCTTTATTTTCCATTTTAGCCGCAAGGTGTAAGGTTTTGCCTCCCGCTCCTGCACAGGCATCCACTACACGCATCCCAGATTTTACTTCCACAAAATCTCCTATAGACTGGGAACCAATATCTTGAACCTCAAAATATCCTTCTTTAAAAGCCGAACTTAAAAATACATTTTTCCTCTCAGTAAGTACCAATGCCTGCGGGTGTGTTTTCACTTCTTCAGCTAAAATCCCCTCATGGTAAAGTTCCTCTTTCAGCTGTTTTCTTGTAGTTTTCAGTGTATTTGTTCTCAAGTAAATATGAGCTTGTTCATTCAGTGCCGCCATTTCTACTTTCCAAGGATTCCCAAGTTCTCTTTTCATTCTTTCGGCGAGCCATTCAGGAATAGAATATTCTATCCCTTCCGTAGGAAAACTTTTTTTCTCTATTTTCTGTAGAATATCAGCAGTTTTTATCCCTTGAAGTTCATCAAATTTCTTGTATTTCGTTTTAGACCAAAGCAGATACGCTAAAATCATTTTATAGAGATTATCAGGCTTTACTCCTTCTCCCATGTAGTATTCTAAGCGTCTTTTCCACCGAATGATATTATAAAAAATTTCGGAGACAATGGCTCTATCTTGGCTTCCCCATTTTTTGTTGGCTTTCAAAAGTCTTTCTATTACTTTATCGGCATATTTATTTTTCTCAAAAAAAGTCTCGTGGAGTGCATCTTTAATGCCTATCAACAAATTACGGTGAATGAGTTCCATTAATCAAATTATTTGTGCAAAAATAGGGAAAAATATATTAGCGATGAGTGTAATAATGCGGGCTATTCCAAGGAATTAAAACGGAAGTTTTTCTATGTACGATGTATAAAGTACTATGACTTAATTATTCGCTAAAAGCCTACTGCCAACTAAAAAAATCATTTGGTATAAAAGTTAAAAAAAATCACCTAAATCTTTATGATTTAAGCGATTTTTTTAGTTATTTCACTCCTTTTTCCTTGAGTGCTCTATTCAGCGATTTCAATATGGAAAGCCCTATGAGAGTAGCCAATAATAGAAGTCCGAAATTCACCCAGAAGAAATTGGTCTTATCCTCATAGTTGTACCACATACTTGCCAATACTCCTGAAAGTTTATTTCCTATGGCAGTAGAAAGGAAGAATCCTCCCATCATCAGTGCCGTAATTCTAGGTGGCGAAAGTTTAGACACCAAAGAGAGCCCCATAGGAGATAGACAAAGCTCTCCTACCGTAATCACGCCATATGCTGCTACTAGCCAAAGTGCAGAAACCTTTACCGCTCCGTTTCCTGAAGCTGCCACAGCCGCCACTAAAACAATACAACTCAATGCGGAGATAAACATCCCTAATACGATTTTCGCAGGCGTAGTAGGTTCTTTTCCTCTTCGGCGGAGATACATAAAAAATCCTACCACTACTGGAGTAAGCACTATTACCCAGAATGGATTAATGGACTGGAAAAGTTCAGTATTATAGAGATAAACTTCCTTCTGTGGGTTCGCTTCTAGTTCCATTTTTTGTTGGTCATTTACATTTCGGAAATAGATATGCTTCCCTTGTTCTTTTACTGGAGTACCATTTTCTTTTACTACTTGGTATTGGTCATCATACACAGAAACCTCTGAAGTTTCATAATTAATTCCTTCTACTAAGAACATGTTTTTCAGTGGATTTTCTATAGTAGCAGGGACACTTCTGTCTGTATAATACTTTGCCCAAGTGGTAAGTACTGTACCATTTTGTTTAAAAACTGCCCAAAACATTAAACTCACTGCAAAGATTGCCAATAAAGCACCGATGGGCTTTTTATCTTCTGACTTAGCACGAACATACAGCGATACATAAAACAAAATCACCGGAATACAAGCGAAAATAAAGGCATCTGTAGAATCAGAACCAAAGATATTTCCAGGAATGAGCCAGCCAATAGCACCCGCCACAATAGCAGGGGCAAATACTTTTACCAAAATAGAAGTAATGGTAGTATCTCCTTCCTGAGACGGCTTTAGAACATTGGCATGACGGATATGCTTATTCCCTAAAGAAAAAATAATCAACCCGAGGAACATCCCTACTCCTGCAGTAATAAACGCCTCGCTCCAGCCGAATTTATTACGCATAAATGCCGCAATGATATTACATACAAATGCTCCAATATTAATTCCCATGTAGAAAATATTGTATCCCGCATCTTTATTTTCTTTATATTGTTCTTCAGAATAAAGATTGCCCAGAAGCGTGGAAATACTCGGCTTAAAAAAACCATTTCCCACAATAATACATCCCATGGAAACATAAAATAGAGTGATATCCTGAAACGCTCCGATACCGATATAGCCTAACCCCATGAGTGCACCGCCTATATAAATAGCCTTAGTGTAACCTAAAATTTTATCCGCTAAAAATCCACCCAAAAACGGTGTAAGATAGGTAAGTGCAATGAAAGTTCCGAAAATGTCGTAAGCATTTTTATCATCAAATGCTAAACCACCTTTATCGGCGTCAATCATGTACAATACAAAAATTCCGAGCATTAAATAATACCCGAAGCGTTCCCACATTTCTGTGAAAAACAAATAATACAATCCTTTAGGATGTTTCCCTTTGTTTTTAGTAGTAATTACTTCACTCATATTGTTATTTTTACGAAAAGCAAATATAAAAAATAAAAGTGGGTTTTAGGGATTTGCCTCTACTATAATTTGTACAATGTAATTAATATTACTTTTGAGTATTTGAAATTTGTTTGATTTTGTTTGAAAATGTTTAGAAATGGAAGACGATCTCTGACCTACAATCACTTTTTAGAAATAAACATCAAGGCATAGAAATAGCACAACAACATGCAGAAATGGATCAGCATGGGATAGGAGTAATATATTAAACCGAATAAATGATTTCTGTGAGAAAAATCTATATCATTAACTATATCCATTTAATGTACAAGAAGTGTCTGAAATCTATACCCCCTCCCCTCTCTTACACATCAAAATTCAGCATTACGATATTGGTTACGGGATGACATTGACAAGAAAGCACCATACCTCTTTCCACTTCTTCTTCCGTAAGAGCGAAGTTTTTCTCCATGAATACTTCCCCCTCCATCACTTGTGCCTTACAAGTACAGCACACTCCCCCTTTACATGCAAATGGAACAGGAAGATTTTCCTTTAGTGCCTTATCTAATATACTTTCCTTTTTAGAATTCAAATGAATATTGTACTCATCATCATCAATAATCAGTGTTACAAAAGATTCTATATTCGGGATTTTCTTAAATTCTTCACTTTTCTCGGCATTATCTTCATCATCAGGAGCGGCAAAATATTCATACATCACCTGCAACGAAGGCACTTTCTGCTCGGTTCTCAGATAGGTAGAAACGCTTTTAATCATTTCTGCTGGTCCACAAATGAAATAAGTAGCCTCTTGCACGGGAATATCGGTAAAAAATGCCAATAACTCTCCTAATTTTTCTGGACAAATTCTTCCTTCAAAAAGTTCATTCTCCGTATGTTTATCTCTTGACAAAAGATAAACCACCGTCAGTCTTCCTTCAAACTGCTTCACCAGCTCATCTAATTGTGCTTTAAAGATAATATGATTCCAGCTTCTATTACTAAAAAACAGATACGCTTTAGACTTCGGCTCTTGATAAAGGGCTTCTTTTATATTAGAAAGCACCGGAGAAATACCAGACCCTGCCGCCAAACCTACATACACCTTTTCATTAGAAGCGTGATATGCCGTATAAAAATGCCCATCAGGAGGCAATACCTCGAGAACATCACCTGCCTTTACATTTTCATTGAGATAGGAAGATACTATCCCTCCTTCTAATTTTTTGACCAAAATTTCAATGTTTTCATTCTTATCCGTAGGTGCATTCACAATAGAATAACTTCTACGGAGCTCTTCGCCCTCATGCATATGTTTCAGCGTAAGATACTGCCCTTGTTTATAGGTAAATGTATGCCTTAGCTCCTGTGGAATTTTAAAACTGATATGTGCACAGTCATTCGTTTCTTCTACTACTGATGCAATGGTCAGAGGATAAAAAGTCGTCATATCTTGGTTTAATGTTTTTTATTGCGAATAACAAATATACGAATTATAGAGCAATGAAGGAAATTTAGAATGAAAATCATTTTTTAAAAAATAAAAACTTATCATTTGAGTACAATTTAATACTTTTGCCTACACGAACGATGAAGATATACAGCACATTGAGCACTGATATCTTCATTCAAAAGAGAAATGATGTTACAGAGATTCATTAACAAAATCAATAAAACTATTACGCTCCGTCAGAGAGAAAAAATAAAGCACAAAGAATTGGCTAGAGCCGTTGAAAAGGAAAAACATACGCTTTCTAAGACCATTATAAAAGTGCTGCAATTCTGTATAGAAAACCCACAATGGGCGGCGGCAGAAAGAGAAGCATTAGCGAAAATCAATCAGCTGCGAACACAAATGGAAAAATCAAATAAGATCATTGAAAGCAATGACTTCGGTTCTGGAACGCCTACTTCCAAAAGAAAAGCTCATCATCAAGGGCATTACCAAACGCTTTCCGTGGGCAATATTTGTAAAATAGCTGCTACAAGACCTCAGTTTGGTGAATTGATATTTAAATTAATACGAGGACTTCAACCCGAAAACTGCTTAGAATTAGGAACTTCCATTGGCATCTCTGGCATATATCAAGTGTCTGCGTTACAGCTCAATCAAAAAGGGCGTTTTACCACAATAGAAGGCGCTAAAGCCATTGCCGAAATAGCTAATACTAACATCCAAAAACTTAGCTATCCTCATTTCCATGTGATTCACGGAAAGTTTAATGAGGTGTTACCTAAAATTTTGAAAAAAGAAGAAGCATTTGATTTTGTTTTCATTGATGGCCATCATGATAAAGATGCTACAAAACACTATTATGAAATGATATATCCTTACCTCAAGGAAAATGCTGTAGTTATCTTCGATGATATTCATTGGTCTAAAGGTATGGCTGCCTTTTGGAAAAACTTTATTACGGATGGAGAAGGCGTAGTCTGTTGTTTTGATTTGTATCAATGGGGCATCTGTGTCATTGATAAAGATAAAAAAACAAACCATAGAAATCACTATACAATGACACTATAAATTCCATTCAAATGAAAAATATAGGAATCATTGGGCTATAGGGAATTAGGAAAAATTGCTCAGCATTTGCACCAGCAATATTCGATTTTTGCAACTACCACTTTACAAAGAATTCCCTCCCAAAATAAACGCCACGCACTGTAACATTGAAAATAAACCCATCAATCTATGCTCCTTTACTCAAGGATTCAAAAGGTAAATTATTTCTAATGATTACCATAGGAATTTATTCCGATGCTAAAGTGGAAGTAAAAGAAGACACCTAGCCCTAAAATCAATTCAACAAAAATTTAATCTTTGTGAAAAAACAATAGAAGATATTTTTACACAAACCAATATATTAGGATTGAGGCGGAATTATGGAAAATGAGGGGTTCCTGAGTAAATACTCTATAGCCCATATAAGATCATCGGGTAAACTCACATCCATTATTCAAATGTAGCAGAAATCATCAAGATATGATAAAAAAATTCACACTCTAAGAGGTATAACATCGTATCCCTTTTCATCTCACAAAATAAGAAATCATTAATTATAAAAAAATGGCTAACCTAAAAAAGTTAGCCATTTTTATATTATCAACAATAAATTAAATCTTTTCTACTTGCATAAAACTAAGTTCCATTGGCGTTTTTCTACCGAAAATCATCACCGAAACCTCTATTTTCTTTTTATCTTCCAGTATTTTCTCTATCGTACCATTAAATCCATTGAAAGGACCATCGGTTACTTTTACACTTTCCCCCACTGAGTATGGAATTTCCATTTCTGTAGCGAATTCTGAAAGCTCATCCATTTTTCCAAGCATCCTATTCACTTCTGATTTTCTCATGGGAACAGGATCCCCTCCTTTGGTAAGACTAAGAAAAGAAATCACTCCTGGAATATTTTTAATTACATGAGGAACTTCCCCTATAAGATTAGCTTCCACCATAAGATAACCAGGATAGTAAGGTTTCTCTTTAGGAACTTTTTTACCATTTCTGAGAACGATGACCTTCTCCATAGGAATTACCACTTGGGTAACATATTGTTCCATTCCGAGGCGGTGGATTTCGTTTTCAATATAGGATTTCACTTTATTTTCCTGACCGCTCACTGCTTTTAGCACATACCATTTTAGTTCATTCATCTCTTTGGAAAATAATAAGATTAATTAAATATACCTGCAAGTTGAATAATAATATTTCTAATTGCCTTTGAAAAAAGTTCGTCCACGCCAAAGGTGAACAAAGAAAGAAGTACAGAACTCACTGCCACCACAATAGTAGAAGACTGCAAGTCTGGCCATTTAGGCCACTCTACTTTTTCTTTAAACTCTGTATAAGATCCTTTAATAAAATTTACAAAACTCATAGGTTTATTATTGCACGGGCACAAGGATTCGAACCCTGATCAACGGTTTTGGAGACCGGTATCCTACCATTGGACGATGCCCGTAGTTTAAAAAGGTTTCGTAAGGTTTACTTACGAAACCTCTATCATTAAATGTATTAGTCTAGAATTTCAGTTACCTGACCAGCACCTACTGTTCTACCACCTTCTCTAATCGCAAATCTAAGACCTACATTAAGAGCAATTGGCTGTAACAACTCTACTTGGATAGTCAAGTTATCACCAGGCATTACCATTTCAATACCTTCTGGTAAGAAGATTTCCCCAGTTACATCGGTAGTTCTTACATAGAACTGTGGACGATATTTATTGTGGAATGGAGTGTGACGACCACCTTCTTCTTTAGAAAGGATATACACCTCAGCTTTGAATTTCTTATGTGGAGTTACAGAACCTTGCTTAGCAATTACCATACCTCTTCTGATGTCAGTCTTTTCAATACCTCTAAGAAGTAGACCTACATTATCACCAGCCTCTCCTCTATCAAGGATTTTTCTAAACATCTCTACCCCAGTTACAGTTGAAGTTAATTTTTCTTCACCCATACCTACGATATCCACAGGATCACCAGAGTTAATTACACCAGCCTCGATTCTACCAGTTGCTACAGTACCTCTACCTGTAATAGAGAATACATCTTCGATTGGCATCAAGAATGGCTTATCAGAATCTCTTACTGGCTGCTCGATCCAATTATCTACAGCATTCATAAGTTCTTCTACAGTAGCTACCCATTTTGGTTCCCCGTTAAGAGCTCCAAGAGCAGAACCTTGAATCACTGGCGAGTTATCACCATCGTACTCATAAGTAGAAAGAAGATCTCTAAGTTCAAGCTCTACAAGCTCAAGAAGCTCAGCATCATCCACCATATCCACTTTATTCATGAATACAACAATTCTTGGCACATTTACCTGACGGCAAAGAAGAATATGCTCTCTAGTCTGAGGCATTGGACCATCTGTAGCAGCACATACCAAGATAGCTCCATCCATTTGAGCAGCACCTGTTACCATGTTCTTAACATAGTCAGCGTGACCTGGACAGTCTACGTGTGCATAGTGTCTGTTTTCAGTTTCGTACTCAATGTGAGCAGTATTAATAGTAATCCCTCTTTCTTTTTCCTCTGGAGCAGAATCAATAGAAGAGAAGTCTTTTTTCTCAGCAAGACCTTTATCTGACAATACTTTAGAGATTGCAGCAGTCAAGGTAGTTTTACCATGGTCAACGTGACCAATAGTACCAATGTTCAAGTGCGGTTTGTTACGATTAAACGTTTCCTTTGCCATGATTAAAATTATTTATTTATGATTTTTTTAAACTTTCAGTTTGCAAATATAATCATTTTTTTGCAATTCAAAACACTATTCTACTTTTTTTTATTTTTTTTCGTGTTTTTTAGAAGTAAAATAGTCTTTTCAGTGGGTAAATATACGATTAAATCTTCGTTTATCACTATATTTGTACAAAATTTAACATTTATGAATCTTTTTTTCACGATTAAAAAAATCGCCCTCTTACTCTGTACTGTTATTTTCTCGGTATTGAGCTTCGCTCAGAAAAACCTAAAAGAAGTGATTAATGATAAGGAAACCATTCTTTTAGATGTAAGAACACCTGAAGAATTCAACGAAGGATCCCCTATGGGAGCCATTAATATTCCCATTGATGAACTCCCTCATCGGCTGAATGAACTAAGCAAAGATAAAGACATTGTGGTCTTTTGTAAAAAAGGAATTCGAGCAGCAAAAGCAGAGAAGATATTGAAAAACAACAATTTTTCCAATGTTCATTACGGAAAGACTTATCGTGATGTAAAATCTATGAGGGTGGTCAATCTAGATAAGGAGATGAATCATTTTGGTGAAAAACCTTTGGTAAAAAATCTGAGAAAAACCAATAAAATAGAACAAGTAGCCATTGGCCTAGGAAAAAATGGGGAACTACCGAATCATACTACACCAGTACCTACTACCCTATTCGTACTAGAAGGAGAATTACATATACATATTAATAATGAAGTCATTCGTCTGAAAAAACATGATAGATATGACATTCCCGAACAAATAGCTCATAAGGTGATAGGGAAAAATAAAAAAAATCTTTTTATCTTAATTAAAGAATTATAACAAATGTTCAACTGGTTCAAAAATTTATTCGGAAAGAAAACGGATTTTCATGCGTTAGTTAAAAATGGTGCCCAAATCATTGATGTACGCACTCCCACGGAATATGAAAACGGACATATCTTCAGTTCCATTAATATTCCATTACAAAACCTTAATAAGGAACTTACGAAGATAGACAAATCTCGTCCTGTAATTACTTGCTGTGCCAGTGGTATCAGAAGCCTATCTGCTCAATCTATCCTAAAAGCCAATGGTTACGAAGCCTATAATGGTGGAAGCTGGACTTCTCTACAAACGAAAATTTAATTTAAAAACATATCATTCATTATGTCTCAAAAATTTAAAGAACTCATCGCTTCAGAAAGACCCGTACTCATTGATTTCTTCGCTACTTGGTGTCAGCCATGTAAAGTACAATCCTCTGTACTTAATTCTGTAAAAGACAATGTAGGTGAAACAGCAAGAATAGTAAAGATAGACATCGATGCTTATCCTGCCATTGCGGCAGAGTACGGCATTCGGTCAGTACCTAGCCTCTTGGTATTTAAGAATAGTGAACTGCTCTGGCGTGGCACTGGGGTTCATGATGTGAATACACTGACCGCGATTCTCAATCAATATTCATAAAGTTCGTAAGCATGATTTACTGAGAAAATCCCTACGCGTCTCTATACAAAAGCAAAATAAAATTCTTTGTTTACTCTTTTGTTCCTGTAACAAAAAAAGCAAAGAATTTTTTGTTACCAATTGTATCTTTCCATTCCAATTCATTAGGTCATTTGAAAAAGAAAAGCTATTTTTTATTTCTACTTTTATTTTTGGGAACATGGGTTTTCTATGCTCAAAAAACGCCTTTTAATGCAAAAGTAATCGGCATTAAAGATGGAGACACCTTTACCGTCTTGTACCAAAAAAAAGAAATCACCATTCGGTTGGCTCATATTGACAGCCCAGAAAGGAAACAGCCTTTCGGTACAAAGTCCAAACAATTTGCCTCCCAATTGTGCTTTGGAAAAGAAGTAACCATACTCCCAAATCCTAAAAAAGATAGAAATGGACGCCTCATAGGAGAGGTATGGATAGGTAAAACCTGTGTAAATAAGGCATTGGTAAAAAATGGATTGGCTTGGCATTTCAAACGCTATTCTAAGAGCATAGAATACGCTACCTTAGAAATTCAAGCCCGAAGTCAAAAGAAAGGACTTTGGTCTGAAAAAAATCCCATTGCTCCTTGGGACTGGCGAAAGGAAAAAAAATTTAAGAATTATTTGTATAGAAATTAATCATTTACATTTCCTCTTTTCCTTCAAAAAATGAGATCAATAGCCTGATTTCTCCATAGTCAAAATCTTCAGGAAGATGATTTTTCCAAAATGTAAGCGTACCATCGTCTTCAGGATGTGGATATTGAGATTCAAATATTTCTCGTTTTTCAGCACTTACGATTCGTGCCAAATCTTCATCCGAAAAATTACCATTTTCAGCATATTTGGCGAGATGAGAAATAATGGTAGAAGCCGCTAAATTCCTTTCCTTAGCTATCTCTTCTATACTTTTACCCTCTGAAAATAAACGATAGGTAATGACCTGTGTAGCCACTTTTACCACTGTAGAAGTGAGTTTTTGCTTTTTTTCTTCCTCAAAAAGAGACTCATCAATAAGTTTTGTCCGTTGCAACTTATCCAGATAATCTTGTACATCATCTATGAATTTTCTCAGCTCCTCATTATGCTCCTTAAGTCCTGCTACTCCCTTAGTTTCCGCATAAAACCCCTTAAGAGCATCAAATATTTTTTCTTTTACTTCATTAAAAAAATAATGTACGGATGCCTTAGATTTATTGACCAAGATTTGCCAATGTTCCTCGTTTTGCACCTGCCTTACCTTAGATTTTAAATAATCAGAAAATTTCTGAAAAACCTTGATAAGTGCTTCGCTGTCCGTTTTCACGGTATTATATAAAGACGAGGCTACCAAAATATCAATCTCCTTACTTTTTTTCACTTGTCCCATCCAGTGATTGAGCTCTAATTGTACCCAAGCGACATCCAAATCTAGCAACAACTTGTTCACGGCATAATCGTACTTTTCATTTTCATAAATTTCTTGAATGTGTGCGTTCATCTGTGTAGCATCTTGGAAACTCGCTACTCTTTTATCATTAAAAATAATGGATGAGGAAATTCTAGATTTCAGGACAATACCTTCTAGAGTTCTACACCTAGAAAGTGCCACATACACCTGCCCCGAAGCGAAAGATTTTCCTGCATCAATGATGACCCTATCAAAAGTTAGCCCTTGTGATTTATGAATAGTTACCGCCCACGCTAACCGAATGGGATATTGCTCAAAACTCCCTAAAACTTCCTCTACAATTTGTTTCTCGGCATTGAGTGAATATTTTTTATTTTCCCAAATTTCCTTTTTGAGTTTATATTCGCCTTCCTTCCCTTCTATGGTAACAAAAATTTCATCGTTGCTCAATCGGATGACTTCTGCTAGTTTTCCATTGTAATATTTTTTTTCACTGGACGCATCATTCCTCACAAACATAATCTGAGTCCCTACTTTCAGTTCCAGATGCTCTTCTACGGGATATTGAGAGGGTTTAAAATCTCCAAAAATTTCTGCAGCATAAGTATAAGACTTTCCTTTCAGTTCGTCCAGTTTTTTCTGGTTAATACTTTCCGCCTGATGATTATGAGAAGTGAGATATACGAAAGCCTCCTCTTTAGGTTCGAAATGAGGGTCATACCGCTGATTGAGTGCGTCCAATTGTTCCTTAGAAATGGAAGATTCACGGATTCCGTTCAGTATATCTACAAAACGCTGATCGGTCTGTCTATAAATTTTGGTCAGTTCCACAGTAACCAAATCAGAATTTTCTAAGCTCTTGGCGGAAAAGAAAAAGAGAGAATCATAATACTGTAAAAGGAACTGCTCCTCTCTTACCACAGGAGGTAGCTGGTATAAATCTCCAATGAAAAGCATCTGCACCCCTCCGAATCGTTGGGCATTTCTACGGATATGTCTTAAAGAAAAATCCATCATATCCAGTACATCTGCACGAAGCATAGAAACCTCATCAATGATGATGAGCTCTACCTCTCTGAGTAGTTTGAGTTTCTGCTTTCTGTACTTGAAATGCCCTACCAAATCTTGGATATTATTCCCTAGATTTTCATCAATTCGTTCCAAAGTAGGAATAAATGTACGAAGTGGCAATCCAAACATAGAATGAATGGTAACCCCTCCTGCATTAATGGCCGCTATACCTGTGGGGGCAAGAATGATATGATTTTTTCTCGTTTTCTTTACAAATTCATTGAGAAAAGTGGTCTTTCCTGTTCCAGCTTTTCCTGTAAGGAAGACATTTCTATTGGTAAATTCTACTAAATGAAAAATGTCTGTATTCATCATCTCCGAAAGGTAAGGAATTTTCTATAATTTCTATAAAAAAAGCTGCCTTTTCAGACAGCTTTTTATGGTTTTCGTTTATTTCAACTTCTTTTTCACCGCTACTTCTTCGTAAATTTCTAGAAGATCAAGGGTTTCAATGTCATTGTATCCTTTTAGACTGATACCACATTCATAGCCTTTAGTTACTTCTTTTACATCATCTTTAAAGCGTTTTAAACTTTCTAATTCCCCATCAAACTTCACAATACCATCTCTCAAGAGACGAACTTTAGAGTTTCTAGTAACCTTTCCGCTAAGTACCATACATCCTGCGATGGTTCCCACCTTAGAAATTTTGTACACCTCACGGATTTCCACGCTACCAATAACTTGTTCCTTAATCTCTGGCGAAAGCATTCCTTCCATTGCTTCTTTCACTTCCTCTATCGCCTTATAGATAACTGAATAAGTACGGATTTCTATTTCTTCACGGTCTGCCAATTCTTTGGCATTCGCACCGGCTCTTACATTAAATCCAATGATAATAGCATCCGATGCCGTAGCAAGGTTCACATCAGACTCGGTAATCTGCCCAACCCCTGAGTGTAGTATATTAACATTGATTTCCTCTGTAGAAAGTCTTTGAAGCTGATCTGAAAGTGCTTCTACCGAACCATCCACATCTCCTTTAAGGATGATATTGAGTTCTTTAAAATCACCAAGGGCAATTCTTCTTCCCAATTCTTCCAGCGTAGTATGTTTTTTCGTTCGGATGGAAAGCTCTCTTTGCAGCTGCTCCCTTTTACTCGCCACCGATTTCCCTTCACTTTCATCGGTATAAACTTTAAATTTATCCCCAGCGGTAGGAGCACCATCCAATCCTAAAATGGTTACTGGAATAGAAGGACCTGCTTCTTTAAGGTTTTTACCTCTTTCGTCTAGCATGGCTTTTACCTTACCATGGTTTTTACCTGCTACCACATAATCTCCTACTCTGAGTGTTCCTGCTTGGATGAGCATATTGGCCACATACCCTCTACCTTTGTCTAGAGATGCCTCTATCACGGTACCATTAGCTACTCTATTTGGGTTGGCTTTCAATTCTAGCATTTCCGCTTGGAGAAGTACTTTTTCTAAAAGTAAATCCACATTATTACCGAATTTAGCAGAAATTTCTTGAGACTGCACGCTTCCTCCCCATTCTTCCACCAATACATTGAGTGCAGAAAGCTGCTCACGAATTTTATCTGGATTTGCAGTAGGCTTATCCACTTTATTAATCGCAATAATCATAGGTACCCCTGCCGCCTGAGCGTGTGCAATGGCTTCTTTAGTTTGAGGCATTACATCATCATCCGCAGCAATTACGATGATGACTACATCCGTTACTTGGGCTCCTCTTGCACGCATGGCAGTAAAGGCTTCGTGTCCAGGAGTATCTAGAAAAGTGATGCGATGTCCGTTTTCTAATTTTACATTATATGCCCCAATGTGCTGAGTGATACCTCCAGATTCTCCAGCGATGACATTGGTTTTTCTGATATAGTCCAAGAGAGATGTTTTACCATGATCCACATGTCCCATGACGGTAACCACAGGTGCTCTATGCACCATATCTTCCTCATTATCTACTTGCTCTTCGCTATCTTCTTCTAATTCTGCATCTTGGAACTCAATATTATAACCAAATTCATCTGCCACTAAGGTAAGTGTATCCGCCTCTAATCGTTGGTTCATGGTTACCATTACTCCGAGAGAGAAAATTGCAGAAATCACCTCCGTAGGGCTTACATCCATCAGACTTGCCAGCTCACCTACGGTAATAAATTCAGTTACTTTCAGTGTTCTGTCTTGAGCCTCCATCTCCATTGCTCTTTCGTCTTGTTCTCTACGGAAAGAACGCTTATCTCTACGGTGTTTAGAAGATTTAGATTTTCCTCCTTTATTAGTGAGTTTTTCTAAAGTTTCCTTAATTTGGTTTTTCACCTGCTCATCGGTAAGTTCTACTGGAGCAGGTCTTTCATTTCGTTTACCCCCTCTACGGTTTCCTCCTTGGTTATTTCGGTTACCTCCACCTTGGTTATTATTTCTGTTTCCACCTTGGTTTTGTTTGTTACCCGAATTACTATTTCCGGCGTTATTATTCCCTGTATTATTAGCAGGTTTCTCTATACGCTTTCTTTTTTTCTTTTTATCCGAAGGCTTTGGCTTATTCTGAAACTGAGATAAATCTACTTTTTCTTGTAAAATTTTCGGTCCATCTAATTTCTTATAGACGGTCTCTATTTTCTCAGGCTCTTCAAATTTCACTGTGGTAATTTCCTTTTGTACTGGTTTTTCTACTACAGGCTCAGCCTTTTTCTGCTCTTTTTTCTCCTGAGGTACAGCAGGCTTTTGTTCACTCGTTTTTTTCTCTACAGACGGAGTAGAAGCCTTTGCTTTTTTCTCTTTCTTATCCTTTTTCACAGGACGAGTAGGGGATTGGTCCAAAGTACTGAGGTCTATTTTATCCAAAACTTTAAGCCCAGATTTTTCTGAAGATTCCTCTTTATTTTCTTTGATTTCTTGTGGTTTTTCCACAATTTTTTCTTCCTGAGGTATTTCCACAGGAGCTGGTTTTTCTGCTGGTTTTTCTTCTACGGGAGAGGCAGATTGAAGTGCATCAAGATCTATTTTCCCCAGGATTTTAGTTTCTGGTGTTTTGGCTTTTGCACGAATAACTTCCTGTTTCGGGGTTTCTGGCTCCGGTTTTTCTTCTGGTGCTTTGGATATTACCACCTCTTGCGATGCTTTTTTCAGCTCGCTATCTTTGGCGTATTCCTTTTTTAGGGCATCGTAAGCAGCTTCTTCCAACTGTGCGTTCGGGTTATCTTCCACTTCGATGCCTTTGCTTCGAAGGAATTCTACAGCACTTTTGGTAGCGATATTAAATTCGTTCGCTGCTTTTTTTAATCTGATTTTTGCCATCTACTCTATGTTACTTGATAAGTTTTATATTATTGATTTTAGAATTTAGAAACCCGCTTAAGCCTCTAATTCTTCTTTAAGGATTTGACGAACAGCATCTATTTGTTCCTCTTCCAAATCCACAAGATTAACAAGGGCATCTACATCTTTGTCTAATACACTTCTCGCTGTATTGAGCCCTACTTTTTTAAATTCATCGATGATCCATCCTTCGATTTCGTCTTTAAACTCATCGAGCTCTACATCATCATCTTCACTGGTTTCTCTATACACATCAATTTCATATCCTGTAAGCCACGAAGCCAAACGAATATTCTGTCCTTGTCTACCGATGATTTTAGAAATCTCTTCACTCGGCGTGTACACTAATGCATAAGATTCCTCAGGATTGAGCTCTACCTTATTAATGGTTACATTCCCTAATGCTCTCTTTACGAGTACTTCTGGGTTTTTAGACCACTGAATCACATCTATGTTTTCATTTCTAAGCTCTCTTACTATCCCATAAATCCTTGAGCCTTTCACGCCTACACATGCTCCCACAGGGTCTATCCTATCATCATAAGCATCTACCGCTATTTTCGCTTTTTCTCCAGGAATTCTCACTACTTTTTTCAGAAGGATAGTTCCGTCTTGAATTTCAGGAATTTCAAATTCCAATAGCTTTTCTAGGAAAATAGGAGAAGTTCTAGAAACCATAATCTGTGGTTTTCCGCCTTTATTTTCCACTCTATCAATGACAGCTCTTACGCTCTCACCTTTTGTAAAATAATCCGAAGGAATCTGCTGATCTTTGGTAAGGATAAACTCATTCCCTTCATCATCCAAAAGTATAACATGCTGCTTTCTAATATGATGCACCTCTCCTACTACGATTTCTCCTACTCTATCCTTAAACTGAGATTCTAGCAAATTATTATTAAATTCTTGAAGTTTAGTAGCCAAAATTTGCTTCAGTGTAAGGATATTCCTCCTTCCTAATTTATCAATAGGAATCTCCTCACTGTACTCTTCTCCTACCTCGAAAGTAGGGTCTATTTTTTTAGCTTCAGAAATTTCAATCTCGAGGTCATCATCTTCAGACATTTCATCCTCTACAATGGTTTTATTAAGGAAAATCTGAAAATCCCCTTTATCTGGATTTACAATCACATCAAAATGATCATCAGAATCAAAACGCTTACGAAGTAATGATTTTAATGATTCTTCTATAATTGCCATCAGGTCTACTTTAGAGATGCTTTTTTCATCTTTAAAATCACCAAATGCTTCTATTAATGCTAGATTATTCATATTTATTCTATGTTATTTCTCCTTTGGAGGAGTCTTTTATTAAAATTGAATCACCACAAGGGCTTTTTTAATCTCAGAAAAGGCAATATCCGTATCTTCTACCACATCCATTTTTCCTTTTCCTATGTCTTTAGGTTTTCTGTATTTTCTTTGGAGTGTAATTTTCTCATCATCCACGGATAACAATTCTCCCTCTAGTACTGTATCCTCTTGGGTAGTAACCGAAATTTTCCTTCCAATATTCTTCTTATACTGTCTCGGCATGGTAAGCGGCTCACTGAGTCCCGCGGACATCACTTGTAAAGAAAAATCATGTGCTTCTCTATCCATATTAAATTCAATGGCACGGCTCACATCTAAACAATCTTGCACTTTTACGCCATGATCTCCATCCAAGATTATCGTAACATCATCTGCTGGAGAGATTTTCATATTGACCAAAAAAAGGTCTTCTCTTTCAGATAAAAACTCTTGCAACAGCCTTTCTATTTCGCTTTTAAATTCCACGATTTCAATAGTTTAAAAAAGAATAAAAAATCCCATTAATTATTGATACAAAAAAAGGCTTTCTTCCGAAGCCTCCCATTTCAATCCATAATTACCCTGCAAAGGTATGAATAATAGTTGGAATATCAAAATTTTAAACCAAAACCTTCACTTATTCTCTTTAGAGCGAAATACACCATACCATTAAATCTAGCACTTTCACAAAAAAAAACCTTTCTCAAAATGAGAAAGGCTGTTATCCTGATAAGATAAAACGCTATTATTTCGCGAATTTCTTGTATTTATTCATAAACTTATCTACTCTACCCGCTGTATCTACAAGCTTCACTTTTCCAGTGTAGAAAGGGTGAGAAGTAGAAGAGATTTCCATTTTAATCAAAGGATAAGTTTCTCCCTCGTACTCAATAGTGTCTTTGGTCTCTGCAGTAGATTTGCAAAGGAACATCTCGTCGTTACTCATATCTTTGAAAACAACAAGTCTATAATTCTCTGGGTGGATACCTTGTTTCATTTTAATTTCTTTTTTGCTAAATTAGTTATTGAAATAATACCTCAGAATAGTAATGGATCTTCCTCGGTGGGTTTCAGGGTGCAAAAGTAAATTATTTTTTCTTTTCCACCAATGTTTTTGTATTTTTTTTCTAAAATTTAATCAAATTTGTGTACTTTTGGCTAATCATGGTATTAATACAGCACATTATGAAAAAGTTCATTCTCTATATTACATTCATTATCACCGCTTTTTGGATAATTTCTTGTAAAAACGATGACATCAGCTTTACTGAAGCATCTCAAGAGCTTCGGTTTTCCAAAGATACGGTAAAATGCGATACAGTGTACAACCAAATCAGGTCTGAAACTTACGCATTTAAGGTATATAATGAAGAAAATAAAGACATCATCATCCCCAAAATAGCACTGGAACAGTCCGCTTCCTCTCTCTATAAAATTAATGTAGATGGCAAGGCAGGACATACTTTTTCTAATGTTCCACTAAGAAAAAATGATAGCCTCTATATCTTTGTAGAAATTGCTCCACAAACCAGCCGACCAGAATTCATCGCCGTGGACAAAGTAATTTTTTCATTGAAAAATAATGTACAACAATCGGTAACGCTCTACTCTGTAGTACAAGATGCTGAATTTTTCATCGAAAGTAATACCCATCCTAATATCCTCACGGGTACTCATACCTGGACGAAAGACAAAGCAAAAGTCATCTTCGGGAATCTCACTTTAGGTCAAAATGCTGTACTCAATATACAGAAAGGAACGAAAGTGATTTTTACTAAAAACAGTGGTATGAAACTCTCTACCAACGCCCAACTGACTACCAACGGAACTTATGATGAACCTGTCATTTTCCGAGGAGATAGAAATGACCCTCGGTATGATACCCTTCCTAAAAATTGGAACGCCATCATGGCCGAAAATGGTGCACATCTACAGCTCAACCATGCTAAAATCTTCGGTGGGAATACAGGCATCATACTGAAAAATGCCACTGCTGACCTCCACAATACACTCATCCATACTTTTGAAGAATATGGCATCTATGCAGAAAATGCTACCATCCATGCTAGTAACTCTGTTTTTAACCAATGTAAAAATACCAGCATCGCTCTCTATAAAGGTGGTAACTATTCCTTTAATCATTGTACCATAGCAAATTATTGGCTTGAAAATAATAGCATAGGGCAAGGTATTTCTCTCTATGCCACGAATGAAGTAAAAACAGCTTCAGGAATTTTCGAATACGCTGCCATGAACCTCGTCATCCGAAACTCTATCATTTATTCCTCCACCAATAACGCTATGACTTTTAAGCCCATCAGTGGACAAACATTTAATTACCAACTTCAGCATATCTTGCTCAATCATAACAACAACGCAGGATTTGCATTGACCAACAATACCAACATCACACAAGCGATTGCCAATCAAAATCCTCTTTTCCTTAATACCACTTCAGGAAAAATGAATATGCGTGTAGATGCCCATTCTCCGGCTAAAAACGCTGGAAATATCGCTACAGCACAACTCTTTCCTACAGACATTACAGGAAACAACCGAACAGCACAACCCACATTAGGAGCCTATCAATAATCACGATATGAAGATAATAAAAGGATTATTCTTAGCAACTATAGTACTCATAGCAGTAACCTTACTGAGTATTATCGCTTGTAACCGCTACATTCGGTATGCTACCCAAGATTTTGTTACCTATGACATCCGCCAGCTCCCTAATGAAAAGGTAGGGGTGGTTTTGGGTACGGCAAAATTTACGCAGAATGGATATAAAAATTATTACTTTTTCCATAGGATAGATGCCGCCGAAAAACTTTACAAATCAGGAAAAATACAATACCTCATCGTGAGTGGAGACAATAGCGTGAAAGGATATAATGAACCCGAAGACATGAAAAATGAACTCATCTCTAGAGGAATTCCTGCACATAAAATCTATGAAGATTTCGCTGGTTTTAGAACTTTAGATTCTGTAGTAAGAGCCAAAGAAATTTTCGGACAAAAAAGTTTCATTATTATCTCTCAAAAGTTTCATAATGAAAGAGCCATTTTCTTAGCACAGAAAAATGGCATCCTCGCTTATGGGTACAATGCCAAAGATGTCAATCAAAAAGCAGGTTTTAAAACCAATGTTCGTGAAAAATTTGCACGGGTAAAGGTTTTCATAGACCTCCTCATAGGAAAAGAGCCGAAATTTAGTGGTGAAAAAATCATCATCGGAAAATAATACCACACGCCCTCTGTATTTTTTAATTTTTCATCTTCCGAAATTAATAAGTATTTTTGTACTATGATAAACGCAGAACAATTTAAAGAAGCTCAACTCCGAATTGAAAACCTCTATAAATTCCTACAAATAGAACGAAAACAGCTAGAAATTACCAATGAAGAAGAAAAAACTGCAGCTCCCGACTTTTGGGATGACCCTAAGAAAGCGGAAAGTGTACTGAAACAGCTTCGTTCCAAGAAAAAATGGGTAGAGGACTACCAGACCATCCACTCCCTATTTGAAGATTTACAAGTACTGGCAGATTTTGCCAAAGAAGACCCTGATAGTGAAACAGAACTGGACAACGAATTCCCTAAACTGCTTCACCTCATCAGCGATTTAGAGTTTAAAAATATGCTTTCCAATGAGGGAGATGAACTCTCCGCAGTGCTACAAATCACGGCAGGAGCCGGAGGAACAGAGTCCTGTGATTGGGCAAGCATGCTGATGCGTATGTACACCATGTGGGCAGACAAAAACGGCTACAAAATCCGTGAACTCAATTTCCAAGAAGGTGATGTAGCAGGAGTAAAAACAGTAACCCTAGAAATTGATGGAGAATATGCTTTCGGTTATCTCAAAGGTGAAAATGGCGTACACCGTTTGGTGAGAATCTCTCCATTTGATAGCAATGCCAAACGCCATACAAGCTTCGTTTCCGTATATGTCTATCCTTTGGTAGATGACACTATAGAAATCAATATTAACCCTGCAGATATTTCCTTTGAAACCATGAGAGCCAGCGGAGCAGGAGGTCAAAATGTAAACAAAGTAGAAACCGCTGTCCGCCTAAGGCACGCCCCTACCGGTATTATTATAGAAAATTCCGAAAGCCGCTCCCAGCTTCAGAATAAAGAAAAAGCACTACAACTCCTTAAATCAAGGCTTTACGAAATAGAATTAGAAGAAAGAATGAAAGCCCGAAATGAGATAGAAGCCAATAAAATGAAAATAGAATGGGGCAGCCAAATCCGTAACTATGTGATGCACCCATATAAGCTAGTAAAAGATGTCCGTTCTGGTCATGAAACTTCTGATGTAGATGGCGTAATGAACGGAGACCTTACGCCTTTCCTTAAAGCTTTCCTCATGGCAGATGGCACGGCTGTAGCTGCTGAAGATGAAGGATTATAAAAAGTAATAAAAATTCTCAATTTCTGTTAAAAAAATATTCTAAAGGCACTCCTTTAGAAAAAGAATGCCTATACTTGTATAGAAAAATCACATAAAACCTGTTTTTTCATATTATCATGAGCATGATAGCATGAAAAATCAACATTAAAATAAAATAGCAACATAAAAAAAATAATTCAAAAATTATAGTTATGAGTTTTGTAAAAAAAATAGCACTCAGTGCAGGAATCATAGCAAGTGGATTGCTTTCCGCACAGAATAGCGAAGGGCTATCCATGAAAAACATGCTAAAAGTAGGTGCAAATATAGGGCACTCACTCCCTGCTTCTAATTTCGGACTTTCAGCAGGAATAGATGTAGCTTACCAATATCTGGTAACGCCTCATTTCGGATTAGGACTCGCTACGGGCTACACACATTTTTTCGGAAGAGACAATAAAGCCACTGGCAATATTACCCTAAACAATAATGATGCAGGATTAATCCCCGCCGCATTATTACTAAGGTATTACCCTGATAGCAAGGGAATTTACTTCGGTGCCGATTTGGGCTATGGTTTCATCACCAGCGGAGATGATTATGTAGCAGCACATCACAATACACTACGCCCAGATGGAGGCTTCTATATAAAGCCAGAACTAGGATACCATAATAGAAACTGGAATTTCTTCTTACAATACCAAAAAGTATTTACTGGTAACGAGGGGAAAATCCTCAATCAAGATTACCAGCTCGGTGGTCTAAGTGCAGGAGTTTCTTACAACATTGCATTAGGAAAATAACCTCACCACACTGAATAAAAAAGGCTTTCCAATTTTGGAGAGCCTCTTTTGTTTTAATAGCATTATATCCCACAGGGATCATTATCATCTTTTACTTCTTTTATTATACATCACTTCCACTATTTTACCACCTACCCACGCAAAAGGAAAGAAAGTAAGAAAAATAGAAATCTTGTAAAAAACAGGATGGAAAGGATTAAAAATAATATCTAAAACCGCAATGAATAATAAGATAAACCCTATAAGAATAGCATAAGCCACCTTAGCATAACGCACAATAATTGCTGTACAAACCCCACCTACAATAGAACCTACTCCTGTAAAGACCAATAAAGAAGCAAAAAAATCATTCTGATCTTTCATGGAAGTTAAAAAATAACGCCAATGCCGAAAAGGGGAAAATTCATCAAAGGTAACCCAGTTCGGATTCATGCGAATACCCAATGTGATGATTCCTGCCGCCACGGCAAGCCCCAACAAAACTGCAAAAGTATTCCGCAAAAAATCCATTATCCCTTATAAGCAATCATGGAAATTTCTACCTCTACATTCTTAGGCAAGCAAGCCACCTGCACCGTTTCACGAGCAGGATAATTTCCTTCCTGAAGGTAGGAAGCATAAACATCATTCATCGCTACAAAATCTCCCATATCTTTCAAGAAAATAGAAGATTTTACCACATGAGAAAAATCCATTCCTGCCTCTAAAAGAATCGCTTCAAGGTTTTTCATCACCTGATGGGTAGCTTCTGCTATCCCTTCCACCACCTCTCCTGTAGTAGGATTTACAGGTAACTGACCCGAAATAAATAGCATTCCGTTTACGCTAATCGCTTGTGAATAAGGACCTATTGCTGCAGGAGCATTTTCTGTATGAATAATATTTTTCATGATAGTATTTTTGCAAAGATAAGATTTATCTGCTAAAAAATCGAATATAACAAAAAATCCCTATCTTTGCAGGACTTATCCTAATAGGGGCTGACCGGTTTCGACAGCAAGACCAATGGGTAAGTAAGCATGCAGAGAACCGTAGCGCGATCTCTTTAATCCCTTGCTACAAGAATTTAACTGGCAACGAAGAGTATGCTCTTGCTGCTTAATCTGAAGTATAGTAAGATAAGCGTTTTTCCCGAAGTACAGTAAGGAAACAAGATGTCTCACGGAAGCTCCGTTCTGCGGCGTCCGAGTATGAGGCATGGGAAATGCAGAAATAAGCCTTTGAACGCTTCGGTCAAAGGACGAAAAACTTTAGAAGATAAGTTGGAAATTGGGTGTTTGTTCTCTGTTTTCAATCGAAAATTAAAAACAAAATAAGCATGTAGAAAGCTTGCGTATTGCTTGTTTGGACGAGGGTTCGAATCCCTCCAGCTCCACAAAAAAATATTTAGCCCACTGATTTTCAGTGGGCTTTTTTTCTAACATACTTATTTACACGCTTCTTTAATCTTCGTATAAAATTTTACAGCTCTTTTCTCAGTCGGGCTACGGGGATATTAAGCTGTTCGCGGTATTTAGCAATAGTTCTTCTCGCAATATTATAGCCTTTTTCTTTCAAGATGGTTACCAAGGCATCATCTGTATAAGGTTTTCTTTTATTCTCATTATCAATGGCCTCTTGTAGATGTTGTTTAATTTCTTTGGTAGAAACCTCTTCGCCCTCGTCATTGGTAAGGGAGTCTGAGAATAGATTTTTCAGTAGGATAATACCGTTCGGTGTATCCGCGTACTTGCTTTTTACCACTCTAGAAATAGTAGAAATATCAAATCCCGTAATATCTGCTACATCTTTAAGGATCATCGGTTTAAGATCTTTATCATCTCCCGTAATGAAATAATCTTTTTGTAAATCTACTATCGCCATAATAGTCTGTAGAAGTGTATTCTGTCTCTGATTAATAGCATCTATATACCATTTGGCAGCATCCAATTTTTGTTTGATAAAAAGGGCAGCCTGTTTATGTTCTGCAGATTTTTTATCATGTGAATAGGTGGAGAGAATTTCCTTGTATTCTTCTGATACTCTAAGGGTAGGTGCATTCTTTCCATTTAATGATGGTATCACTTTCCCTTCCTTTACCTGAATCTGAAAATCAGGAATAATCTCTTGGTTTAATGTAATGGTTTGTGTGTCAAAATTACCTCCCACCTTCGGAGAGAGTTTAGAAATTTCATCTAAGGCATCTCTTAAATCATCTTCATCAATGCTGTATTTTTGGATGATTTTCTTATAGTGCTTATTGGTAAGTGCATCAAACTGATTTCTAAGAATATCTGCTGCCAGTGCCACTGCTTTATCTGCGGTAACCTTTTTTTCAATTTGGAGGAGGAGACACTCTTGGAGACTTCTCGCCCCTACGCCTGGAGGATCTAACTTCTGAACATAATTTAAAAGGACATCTTCTACCTTATCTACTTTGGTATAAATTCCTACAGAAAACGCCAAATCATCTACGATGGATTTTATTTCCCTACGAAGATAGCCGTCATTGTCTAAATTCCCGATAAGATATTCCGCTATTTTAAGGTCTTCTTCATCTATGTTTACCAAGTTAATTTGCTCAATAAGGTACTCATAAAGAGATTGTCCTTCGGTGAGAAGACTTTGATTATCAAACTCTTCATCATCTGGTGAGTAATTACTAGAAGCGGTTTTATAAGAAGGCTCATCATCAAAAAGATATTCCTCTACATCGAAATCCGTTTCTATGCTTTCACTGCCTTCATTCTCATATTCATCTCCCAGCTCATCGTATTTGTCTTCATTACTATCCTTATCCAAAGCTCTTTCCAAAGCCGGATTTTCCTCTAATTCACGCTCTAGTTCCTCTTCAAACTCTAATGTAGCCAACTGTATCAGCTTCATAAGTTGAATCTGTTGAGGAGCAAGTTTTTGCCCGAGTTTTATCTGGAGGTTTTGTTTTAGCATAGTAGAGTACAAAATTTTTGTAAAAATAAGACTTTCCGCTGAAGAAAGTCTTATATATTGATGAGAATTTGTTACACGATACGATTAAAATTCTGCGTTTTTAGGTGTTCTTGGGAAAGGGATTACATCTCTGATATTGGTCATTCCCGTTACGAAAAGTACCAATCTCTCTAATCCTAAACCAAAGCCCGCATGAGGTACAGAACCGAACTTTCTAGTGTCTAGATACCACCAAAGTTCTTCCTGATCTACCCCCATTTCGTTCATTTTTTGCTGAAGTACATCTAGTCTTTCCTCTCTTTGAGACCCACCGATGATTTCTCCTATTCCTGGGAAGAGTACATCCATGGCGGCTACAGTTTTATTGTCCTCATTCAGTCTCATATAGAAGGCTTTAATCTCTTTCGGGTAGTCAAAAAGTACTACTGGACATTCAAAATGTTTCTCTACCAAATATCTTTCGTGTTCAGATTGTAAATCAGCCCCCCATGCTTCTACTGGGAATTGGAATTTTCCTTTTTTATTCTCCTTAGAATTCATCAGAATATCGATGGCTTCCGAATAAGAAACTCTCTTAAATCTAGATTTTACTACTTTTTCTAGCTTTTCTATCAGTCCTTCTTTCGCTCTATCTTTTTCTGGTTTTTGCTTTTGTTCTTCGGCAAATCTTTTATCAAGGAATGCTAAATCATCTTTACAATGGTCTAAGACATACTGAATAACGAACTTGAGAAAATCCTCTGCCAAGTCTATATTATCTTCCAAGTTATTAAATGCCACCTCAGGTTCTACCATCCAAAATTCGGCAAGGTGTCTCGTGGTATTAGAGTTCTCGGCACGAAAAGTAGGCCCGAAAGTATATACCCTACCTAATCCCATTGCGGCTGTTTCTGCTTCTAGCTGTCCAGAAACGGTAAGACTCGTCTTTTTACCAAAAAAGTCTTCGGTAAAATCTACTTCCCCAGCATCGTTTTTCGGAATATTATTAAGGTCAAAGTTCGTCACACCAAACATTTCCCCAGCCCCTTCGGCATCTGCTCCTGTGATGATAGGCGTGTTGATATAGAAAAATTGATTTTGATTAAAAAACTGATGAATGGCAAAACTCACGGCACTTCGTACTCTAAAAACCGCCCCGAAGAGATTAGTTCTGAAACGCAAATGAGCTTGCTCTCTCAGAATTTCCAAAGAGTGTTTCTTAGGCTGAAGTACGGTTTTTTCCATTTCTTCGGAGAAATTATCTCCTAAAATGTCTATCTTCTTTACGATGATTTCTACAGCCTGCCCTTTCCCTTCGCTTTCTACTACTTCGCCTGTAATTTTCAGAGAAGAAGCGGTTTTAATATTTTTAATGAGATGCTCATCCCATTTTTCATAATCCACTACCGCCTGGATATTTTCTATGGTAGAGCCATCATTTAAAGCGATGAACCTATTAGAGCGAAATGCCCTCACCCAGCCTTGTATAGTAATGTCTTGATGAATAAACTTCTTATAATCTGCTAATATTTCTTTTATCGTTTGTCTTTTCATGATTTATTAATAAGTGTACAAAAGTAAGATAAATTTAGGATTTTATCCCTCATCATTCACGCTTTTGGTGAGAAAAACATCCATAAGCCCTTCTGGAAGCTGCATCATTATGCTTTTATTTTCTCTATCCACAGAGATCATCCAGTCCTTAATGATAGGAATGATGACCTCCTTTCCTTCCAAATCAAGAATGAAATAGTGCTGAGCTGTTTGGTCATTGATAGCGGTAATTTTCCCGCATACGGCACCGTTTTCTTGCACTACGCTAAACCCGATAACTTCATGATAATAAAACTGATTCCCTGTGAGTTGGGGCAATGTAGAAAGCGGAAGATATACATTTCTGTTCACTATTTGCTCTACCATTTGGGGAGTACTATTTTTAAAAGAAATAATTTTAGAATTATCTTTCGTCCACTGTTGGGTTTCTATAAAAAAAGGCACCAATAATCCATTGATTTCTATAAATACCCCTTGTAGCTCATTGTACATTTCGGGCTGATCAGTATCTAATTTTAATACTACATTACCTTTTAGTCCGTGTGTTCTGGTAATTTTTCCGAGAAAATAAGTATCTTTAAGGTTCATTTTAATATGATTTGAGTGAGGGTTAATATTATCCCTTAATTAAGGTTTTCCAATCCAAAATGGTGGTAATATTTTTAGAAGCGAAATAATCTTGGTAGCCATTAAACTTTCTACTCATTACGAAATCACCGCCCCAAGCACCTAAACTTTTTATAAATACAGGGCATTCTGGGAATAGTAATGCTTTAGCAGTGGGTATTTCTAAGAAATGACTAACAATATTTTCATGCTGAACCATGAGCTCTGAAAAGGTGGCAATGTCATCACAGAGCAATGTTTCTTCTGTTAAATCATTGATTTGCAGTATGAGTTTTTCAGATTTTTCTTTAGTTCTATATTTTTTTATTCCTTCGCGAGAGTTTTGTTTTTTTCCAAGGTGAATGAAAATAATTTCATCACGGAAAGTAGGAGAAAATTGTACTTCCGTATAAGTAGGTTTTTGTGCTTTGAGAGCGTAAATAATAGGTTTTTGGCAAATGGCTACGGCAATATCATAGCCACTACCTCCCAACGCCTGAGCATTAAGTTCAAAGGCATCTATATTCGCCCATTTTCCTAAATTGGTCATCAGCGTAGAGCTACTTCCCAATCCATAATCAGAGGGAAATTCCAAACGCGTAGAAATAGAATATTGTATATTTTCTTGGAGTTTTGTTTTTGATTTTTTTTGAATGATTTTTAGCGTATTCACAATGAAATCAGTCGCTTCTATATCATTGGTGGCTATGATTTCCCAAGTACGGTAATTAACGGTAAATGAAAGCCATAGCTTTTCAAGATGGTAAGCATTCCATATGAGTAAAGGGATGGTACTTTGTTCCTCTATACATTGAAAAGATTGTCCTAACACTGTAGGAACAGCCAGCGTTTTAGCACCGTCTAAAACAAAATATTCTCCAGTGAGCATGAGCTTACCTGGAGAATGAATATATTGAGCATCCGCAACCATGCAAATGATTTTAGAAAGGAGAAACGGCAGTTACCGACGAATCAATTTTTTTGATAAGCCCTTGAAGTGTTTTCCCTGGTCCTACTTCTACGAACTGAGTAGCACCATCCTTAATCATATTTTGGATGGTTTGTGTCCACTTCACAGGCCCAGTAAGTTGGGCAATAAGGTTTTTCTGTATTTCTACAGGATCCGTTACAGCAGTGGTTGTAATATTTTGATATACTGGCAGATTACCTTTTCTGAATTTAGTATTTTCTATTGCTGCGGCAAGTTCATCTTGTGCAGACTGCATCAATGGCGAATGAAACGCTCCGTTTACTGGAAGTAACAATGCTCTTTTGGCACCCGCTTCCTTCAATTTTTCACATGCCTTTTCCACGGCAGCAGTTTCTCCAGAGATTACGAGCTGCCCTGGGCAGTTGTAATTCGCAGGAACTACAATACCTTCTACCTCTGCACAGATTTTTTCTACCATATCATCCGCTAAGCCTAATACTGCAGCCATAGAGCTAGGGGTATCATCACATGCTTTTTGCATGGCAGCAGCTCTTGCAGCTACCAGTTTCAGACCATCTTCAAAAGAAAGAACACCCGATGCCACGAGTGCTGAAAACTCTCCTAAAGAATGCCCAGCTACCATTTCTGCTCCCAAAACATCCGCAGCTTTTACAGTAGCAATAGAATGAATGAAAATAGCCGGTTGTGTAACCGAAGTTTGTTTTAGGTCTTCATCTGTACCTTGAAACATTGTAGAAACAATATTGAAACCAAGGATATCATTTGCAGAATCCATGAGATCTTTGATGTCTTTTCTGGAATCATACAATTCCTTACCCATTCCTACAAATTGTGATCCTTGACCTGGAAAAACCAATGCTTTCATGTTGTTCAAAAAAATTATTTGGCAAAAATACGATATTTTTATTGGATAGAAGCTATTTAGCAAATGACCGTTAGCGATTAGCTGTTGGAGAATGGCAGATAGCTTTTAACTTATCCCCTTTCTAGCTTTTTAACCTTTCTATATTATAGGCTATTAGCGGATGTAGTAGCTCTTAGATTTATCACTTATAATCCCTTCACTTCTTATTCTCCTTTAAACTTTGTCATTTCCGAAACTCTGCTTCCAATCTTCTAATAAATCAGTAAATCTATTGTTTTCAAATGATTTGGCTCTTATTTTATTTACACTCATAATGCCCAGTTCATCAGAGATAAGGAGAATCTCTTCGGCTTGTTGGGTTTCAAATGGAGCGATTTCGGCTTCTGTAATGGTAGCGAGTTTCTTTTTATGTAGATGGGTAATAAAACTCTCCATAAGCGGAGACAAATAAGCACCCTCTGATGGTTTTACCACTCTTAGTTCTTCCCCCTTCAGCAAAAGTAGATTCCCATGGATAGTTCTGGCAATTTTCTTATTAGGATTGAGCAAAATAACATCGTCTAAATCATTTTCCACAGCATACACCTGAGCATAACAATTTTCAGGACTATAAGTTCTGATATTGCTCAAAAAGTGCGTATTTACTGTAATCTCTTTCTGAATATCTAATACTACGGTTTTCTGAATATCACAAATATCTTTTATCGCTAAAAAGTGTTCATGATGAGTAATTACCTTTTTACCATTTTCCATAATAGGAAAAACCATGAGCTGGTGTATCCCATTTTGTGCTGTATTTCCCAAGCTGTTTAGCATGAAAGTAAAATACTCTAAAGTATAGTTCATCGGTATTTCCATACGCATTCTTCGCATGGATGACATCAGATGAAAATAGGTATCTTCGGCTAAAATCAGCTCTCCATTTCTTCTAAAAAAATGCACTTTTACCGCTTCCCCATGGGTAAAAGCCCTATTATTTTCAAAGTTTTGAATCGTCATAATAACTATTAAAAAAAGATAATGAACGATGTAGCTCGTTCATTACTATTATTTTGATAAAGTTCGTTCACTCATTGCATTAGCTCGGTACAGATTACGCCGCTCCTAATTTTATTTTGAGATTTTCTACCAAATTTTCCCAGTAGAGTCTATTTTCTTCTTCATCTCCTTCTTCTACAAAATCTGTAATCACCAGTGCTAAATCCTCCGTAATTTCATCGATGACAATACTCATTTCAAAATAGCATTTGGTACCTTCATCTTCTTCCCATCTGAAACGAACAAATCCCTCTGGCTTATAGCGGATAAGTGTGGCTACCTCTTCCGCCCCACCCCAAGAGAAATAAAAAGTATCTCCTCTTTCCGTCACTTCATCTGCAAACCACTCTGAAAGCCCCTCTGCTGTGGCTAAATATTCATAAAGAATTTCGGACAAGCAGTGCATCGGATATTCGTACTGAACTTTTTGTTTTGCCATAGTTGTAATAAGTTTATGGTCGCAATATATAAATTAATAATATATAAATAAAATTTTTAAAGCACTTTTTCTATGGCATTGAGAATTATGTTACATCCTTTATCTATTTCCTCATCAGAAATAGTGAGTGGAGGAGATATTCTAAGATACTCATTTCTATATAATTGCCAGAATACAATAAGCCCATTTTCCATACATTCTTTTGCTACTGCCAAAGTATTTTCAGGACTTCCCAAATGGACTGCCAGCATGAGTCCCCTTCCATTAATCTGCTGAATTTTCGGGTGTACTAATTTTTTTCTGAATAATTGCTCTTTCCTTTCTACTTCCTCCATCAGTCCACTTTCCAACACTTCTTTCAGCGTGGCGTAACAAGCTGCCGCTATGAGAGGATTCCCCCCGAAAGTAGTAATATGCCCCAATTTAGGTGAATGAGACAATGCTAACATGAGCTCCCTAGATGCCATAAATGCACCTACTGGAACTCCGCCTCCCATTCCTTTCCCCATTACCAAAATATCTGGAACTATACCATAATGCTCAAAAGCAAAGAGCTTTCCTGTCCTTCCAAATCCAGGCTGAATTTCATCTAAAATGAGTAATGCACCTACTTTTTCACAATGTTTTTTAAGTTTTTTTAGGTAATCATCTTCGGGAACTATGAATCCCGCTGCACCCTGAATGGTTTCTACAATTACGCATGCCGTTTTCTCTGTAATATGCTCAAAATCTGATTCATCATTAAAGGAAATAAAATTCACCATCGGTAATAATGGTCTAAATTCCCTTTTGTGTACTTCATTTCCAGCTACGCTTAATGCCCCGTGGGTATTTCCATGATACGCATCTTTAAAAGCAATGATTTCTTCTCTTCCCGTATATCTTTTTGCTAATTTTAATGCTCCATCTATCGCCTCGGCACCACTATTTACCAAATAGGTCATCTCCAAGGGTTGAGGGGTAGCCTCTGCTAAAAGCTTACAAAGTGCCACAGGTTTCTCCTGTGCATATTCTCCATACACCATTACATGAAGATATTGGTCTGCTTGTTCTTTAATAGCTTTAACCACTGCTGGATGAGAATGCCCCAAAGTATTAGCAGAAACTCCCGCTACAAAATCCAAATATGCCTTTCCGTCTTTACCATAAATATAGCTCCCTACTGCCCTTTCCACCTCAAAACCAGATGCAAAGGGCGTAGTCTGAGCCTGATATTGAAAAAAATTTTGTTTCATAGAGCAAAAGTAAGCATTCTACTTTTCATTTTTTCATTTCGTGCCGAAATCCATACTTATTTACCACCCTTTTGATGACCAATAAACATAATGAACTCATCTCGTTTTTTATCTTGCTTAAATTTCCTAGGGTTTGAGAGTTTAAAAGGACTTTGACAAAGTTTTAAAAACTTTGACAAAGTACCAAAAAAATTACTACATTAATTGAAATTTATTTCAAAGAAAATTTCAATCCTAAGAAAAATCGGATTCCTTGATTCGGTGCATAAGAATAAGAAGGATCAAAGGTAAGCCCATAAGGGTTATCAGGAGTAGGAATAGCTCTTTCATCAGCATCAAAAAGCACTTCCTTATCAAATGGATCATGTGCACGAGAAATGAGAAAAGGAATATTTTTCCAAGGCGTCCAATTGAGAAAGTTTTTCACCCCGCCATAAATCTGAATATTTTTAAGACCAGAAAATGTAAGCTGAATATTTTGAATGCTGTACCATGGAGATTTTTCAGGTCTCGGGTCTAGCTCTCCTGCCAATGGTAAATTCATCGGAGCATATAAATTCCCTGAATAATCTACAGTGAGATGAATGGGTTTTATAGGATAGGAAACCGACCATACTGCGGAAAATCTTTCTGTAAATTCAGGCGTTCTCTTTACTCCATCTTCTTTTAAAAAACTATCTAAAAGAGTAGCTCCAATACGGATTTTCAGTAAATTAGGGAAATTCACATCTGTATTTAAGCTCAATCCTCTACTCTCTCCATAACCATCTAAATTACTGTAAATAATCTGGTTAGGATGTGTATCATAGTCTGGAACGATTCGGTTTTTAAAGTGAGAATAAAATGCGGAGAAATCAATATTCCAAATAGTACCATTGTCTTGGAAAAATTTATGGGTAAAATTAATATTCCCATTATAAGACTTTTCAGGTTTAAGTTCCTCACGGATAATCACCTCTCTTGCTCCCGTAAGAGCAGCATGATCTTCAGAGAATAGATTCACTACTCTAAATCCTGTACCAAAATTGGCTCTAAAAACGGTGGCAGGAGTAATATTGGTATGATAAGCAAAACGAGGAGTAAAGATATTTCCATGTTTTGAATGATGGTCATACCTCATCCCGAGTAACAACTTGTGCTTCGGAGCAAGCTGATATACATCTTGGATGAAAATACCAGGAAGCCAAAACTTATCCGGATGATTTCCTTTTTCATTTTCAGTAGCCGCAGTGTTATCATCATAATAAGTATATCTCAAAGAAGAACCCAACACAAAATCATGACGATTGATTTTTTTATCCCATCTCAACTGGGCAAAGCCTATATTTTGCGTTGCGATATAGGGTGTATCTCCATATCTACTATCCTGATGATGATATACCCCCGAAACATCCAAGAAAAGCTTTTCTTCCGTAGGCAACTGATACACTCCTAAAAGCTCTGCACGATTGGTATAAATACTTTCTGCATAACGCTCATCGGTTCCTCTGAACGCCGGTGTCCAATTCGTTTGCCCTCCCCAACGGTCTTCGTAAAGGTAACGCATCGCAAAACTCATCTGTTTGTTACTCTTCCTATGTATATTCCATTTATTAAAAACAGAGACTCTACTTTGGAGAGGAACATCTGTAAATTTATCCTCATTATTATCTACGATATTATTAAAATGAAACATATTGATTCCTAATAGTGTAGAAGCTGTATTATTCCATTTTTTCACCAAACCTACATCCCAATTATGTTCTCCCCAAGAGGTAGTAAATCCATCTACTCCTACTTTGGGAGCATTATGAGCATTTTTAGTAATAATATTAATAAGCCCCGCCACTGCTTCCGAACCGTAAAGCGTAGACGCTGCCCCTTTCACCACTTCCACTCTTTCTATCAATGAATTAGGAATACCCGAAAGCCCATACACCGTTCCTAGCGAGGAAACAATAGGCATCCCATCTATGAGTACCTGCGTATAAGCTCCATCTAAACCATTAATACGAATATCTCCGGTATAACAAACATTACAATTAAGCTGAGGACGAACGCCATTTACCATAGACAAAGCCTCAAAAATATTATTAGAACGATTTCTCTCAAAATATTTCGAACTGAAGACATCAATAGGTATCGGGCTGTCCTGCTTGCGTACCTCTTTCATAGTTCCAGAAATAACAATTTCTTCAATCTGTGCATTTTTCTTCACTGAATCTACAGGGCGAACTTCTTGTTTCATGCTATTTTCTTGACAAAACAAAGCACCACTTAAAAAAAGAAATAAGGGAGCGTTTTTCATTATCATAATTATGTTTTTTTACTCTGCAAAAGTAAACAAAAAATTTAAAGTTAGGCAACCCTAATAATATTTTTTTCTTTATTAATCTTATTTTTTTATCTTCGCTAAAAATCTCAATGATGGAATTAACTACTACGGAAGAAAATTACCTAAAGGCGATACTAAAAATATCTTGGGAGGAAGAGTCTGACAACATAAGATCCAATACACTAGCAAACTTCCTTGGTGTAAAACCCGCATCTGCTAATGAAATGCTGAAAAAGTTAAAATCTAAAAATCTTATTGAACAAGAAAAATATGGGAAAATAGCGTTAACGAACGAAGGAAGATTATTTGCCATTGACATTGTAAGAAAACATAGAATATGGGAAACTTTTCTCTATGAAAAATTACAGTTCACATGGGATGAGGTTCATGATGTGGCCGAACAGCTGGAACATATCCAATCTCCTAAACTGATAGAAAAACTCTATCTATACTTAGGAAAACCTACCATAGACCCCCATGGAGACCCTATTCCTGATGAACAGGGCAATATCCAAAAGGTAGAAAAAATGACATTGACTGAAGTGCCAGTGGGAAAAAGCTGTAAAATGGTTGCTGTAAAAGATAATTCCAGTCCTTTTTTACAGTACCTTATCCATTTAGGTATAGAACTCCAGGACCATATTAAGGTAATTTCGAGAGCAGAATTTGATGGACTCTGTACTATAGAAGTAGCTCACCAAACACACATCGTAAGCGAAAAATTTTCTAATAACATTTGGGTAATTGCAGTGGAATAACTCTCTTTTTGTTTTGCTTAAATTACTATTTAAAAGTACTTTGCCAAAGTTTTTAAGACTTTGGCAAAGTATCCAAAGCAAGAAACTTATTAAACTTGATTTTCTTTACCTACCAACGAATATTTTCACAAAACAAACAAAACAACCTCATAGTTAGAACTTTATCACAAAAGCATTTGAAAAAATATAATATAAATCATCATTATCTTTTTATTCAAAGAATAGTTTCTTTAGGCTTTTGTATTTCCACCATTCTCTCTTCATGGTAGGTCTTTCTACAAAAACAAAAAATACGATAGTAGCTATTGCAATTATTGTAGAGATAAGCCCCAATCTAAAAAAGAAATTCAATAAGTCATTTCCAAAAAATGTATGTCCAGATTTATACACCCCGAAAAACACATAAATAATCTTATGATGAAGCATATAAATAGAGTAACACATCCCTCCCATAATGATTAAATATTTTCTTTCCATCAAATATTTCCAAATTACCGAAAATGGAGTAAGAAAAAGAAAAACAAATATATACAACCAATGAAAATGCCCCCATAATGTACCTTGCCAATAAATCAACAACACAGGAATACATATAATATCCACCCATAAAGTAGGTTTGATTTTATTCTGATACTCTAAATACAAATCTGCACACAAAAATCCTACCATAAAATATTGAAAATAATTGTACAAAGTACGAATTTCCAAAGGCTCTAATACATATTGCCACAATAAGATGATCGAAAGCATCACTCCTCTTCTCACCCATTTAGGCATCTTAAAAACCAATAATGAAAACAAAGGTGCTAATAAATAAAACTGAACTTCTATCTCCAAAGTCCACAATACGATATTAATCTCTGGATATCCACCAAAAATCACATTATGCAAATAAAAAAACGAAGCCGCAAAATGAGGAAATAAATAACTAAAACCTTTCTCTCCAAATACTAAAGCAAAGAAAAAAAATACAGAAAGTAATACAATGTAAGGAGGCTCTATCCTACTGATTCTACGAGTAAAAAAACCTTTTAACGCCACCTTTTTCCCATCATACACATACTGATTAATAAAAGGTAAAGCCAAAATAAATCCACTTATTGCAAAAAACAAATACACAGCATGGTGTCCAAGACCATTTCCAAAATAAGGATAAAGCCAATGGTATTTTTTACTAAAATCTGGAAAATTCGCTTCATGATGTGCAATAAAATGACAGAGTAATACTACAATTACCGAAAGCCCTCTCAGTCCATCAATATACTTTATCACCCTCCCACCTCCTGTAACTCTTTCTAATATTTTCATTTCTAAATTTTCCGCGAAGATATTAATTATAAATACTTTTTTTGACAATTATAAACATGATAATTGTTATTTTTTAAGTTAAAAGGCTTTTTTCATTTTGTTCAAACCTAAATCATCCTACTATTTTAATACATTTTACTTAGAAAAAGAGAAGTTTTGGATTCTTATTTTTTGGCACTTTTTTTGGAATGTTAGATTTAAAATTTATTACAATGAAAAAAACACTCTTACTCACGGGTTTAGCTTTTGCCTCTTTTTCTACAATTTCTTGTTCAGATGATAGAACAGAATATCAGGATTATGATACCATAGGTTCAGTGCTTGATGTTAGAGCTACCTTTGACGCTTCTAATAATTACAGTAGAACTTTTACATTTAATAACCCTATTCCTTCTACAGATATGATACTAGTGTACAAAGGAGGCGATAATGGAATGTGGAAACTCCTTCCACTTACACAGTATATTGGCACCACAGGAAATTGGGTAAACTACGAAAATCATTTTAGCAAAAACCAAGTAACCATAGAGGCAAATTCTAATCTTGCATTTACAGAACCTGTATTAAGCTCATATTTAATGGATCAAAGATTCCGTGTTTTGGTAATCCCTGCAAATACAGTAAGCAAAGGAAATGCCGTAGATTACACCAATTACAATGAAGTAATAAAACACTTTAATATCAATGATTCAAAAGTAACTTTAGTGAAATAGTTTGTTTATATTTAATGAAAAACCTGCACTCTAAATGAATGCAGGTTTTTTATTTAGGTTCAGTCCTATATTATTTCTCTTTAATTACTTCTAAGAATTTATCGTGAGAAATTTTTTCCTCTTTCTTAGTTGCTTTTTCTAGGATTACATCTTTTAATTTGGCCATTGCCACCTCTTGAGAAATCTGCTGTAGCTGGTTACCATCTTTTAGTGTCTCTACCGCATACTTTTGGATTTCTTCTTCTGGCAAATGGTGGATACCATAGATTGCTAATTGGTTACGAATTAACTGCTCTGCTTGTGATAACACATCAGCATAGTCTATCTTGATTTCATAATCATTTAACAGCTTACCTTCTATAATTTGATGCTTAATGATTTTTCTCTCTTTTTCAAGGATTTCCTTCGCTTGTTCTTCAGTTTGAATATTCTCATTGCTGAACATTAACCACTTAACAAGGAAATTTTCAGGAAGCTGCACTTCTTCTTTTTCAGTGATTTCTTCTAATACTTTGTTCACGAAGTAAATATCAGAATTTTGCTGGAAGTACTCATCTAACTCCTCTTTTACTTTGTTTTTAAGTTCTTCTTCAGATTTGATGGTATCCTTACCGTACACCTTATCAAAAAGCTCTTGATTGAGTTCATGGTCTTTTAATGCATAAAAATCTTTTACCATAACTTCTACTTCGTTATGATGAAGATTTTCCACTTCCGCTTTTGTAAATCCAAGCTCTTTAGCCAAATCTTCCTTTTCTAAAAGTTCTTCCTTGCTTACTTTTACAGATGCATCCATTTTTAATTTACCTACCAATTTGAAAGCCTCCTTACTTTCTTTATTAATGGTAGTATGTTTTGGTGGATGATTATGCTCTCCCTCAGCTCCTTCCTCTACTACCTGCGTAATTTGCAGGGCGATGTGTGAGTCTTTATTGATTTTTTCTTGAGCCTCTTGTGTAGCAAATCTTTTCTGCATATTTTCTATAGACTTGCTAATTTCTTTATCAGATGCTTCTACTTTATAATGTGGAGCTTCATATTTTGCTAAGTCAATACTAAAATTAGGCTCATAACCTACTTCGAAAGAAACAGTATGCTGTTCAGCTTTAAGGTCTAAATCTTCTGTTACTTGTGGAACAGGCTGCCCTACCAATCTTAAATTATTTTCAGTAACATAATTATTCAGTGCGTCATTAATCACTTTATTGATTTCTTCGAAAGCCACAGGAGCCTCGTACTGTCTTTTCACCATGCTCATAGGCACTTTTCCCTTACGGAAGCCTGGAACCTGAGCATTTTTTGCATAATGATGCAACTGCTTTTCTACTTTTTCTTTATAATCTGCTTTGTCCACAGTTATGGTAAGCAATGCACTTACCTCGTCATGATTCTTTGCTGTAACTTTCATTATTTGAAATTATTTTATATCAATATCATTTTATTAACGAGCAAAAATACAATTTTTTTTCATATTGTAGTTTTTTATGTTAGAAAATATTGGGCTAAACGCATGAATCCTTATCGGTTGTTAATTAACCGCTCTATACGATTGTGTGCAATTTAAAGAAAGAGAAATAAAATGTTTTTTTTAAGAAAATATCCTTTTTCAATGAAAGCAAACAGCCATTAGCTGATAGCCAATGACCTTACAAGAGTTTGGGAATTAAAATTTTATGCGTTTGAATCAATTATTCCACCAAAAAAGCCACTCTTTTAAGAGTGGCTCACCATTCTATCTACATAACATACCGCTTTTTCAAAAAGAAGAATGCTAAAAACAAGGTAACAATAATTGAGATATATTGTACCGCTAATATCCTATCTGCATCTTTTACAAAAAGTGCAATGATAAAAATTGCTGTAATCCCTCCACTTATCTCTACAAAATTTTGTTTCATACTTTTCTCACTATCAATAAGGTAGTGGTATGCAAAAGCGATGAAAGATGAAAATACCACCATCATAATATCATGATTTCCCCAAAACACACCCCCTATAATTAAATAAAACAGAGGTATAACACTCATTTTTAAGATTTTATTTTTCATACCAAAGAAAATAATTTTAGAATTGGGTAGTAAATTTAGAAAAATATTTTTAACCTCCAAATATTTATTTTTAGAAAAACACAAAATTATTAACATTAGGTTAATATAAAAGGTATTAAATTCGCAGTCTAAAGAGAGAAGTAATATGAATAAAATTTTCACATTGAGCTTGATTTTTTGGGGAAGCCTCTGGAGTTTTGCCCAAGAAACAAAGAAAGATTCCCTAATCGAAAAAGACACGAAAGTCTTGGTATCTAAAGAAAAACTTAAAGAACTTCATTTAGACGCTTTGCCCTATTACAGTTTTGGTAAAGGTGTAGGAATTACCTCGCCCGATAGTCTTTACCAGTTTAATATTCGTTTTAGAATGCAAAATCGTTTTAGTGTCATCGATAATGATGAAGATGAAAAAATCGGTTACGAAGGCTATATCCGCCGTTTGCGTTTAAGGTTTGATGGTTTCGTAGGAAATCCAAAGTTTGGCTATGCCATACAGCTATCCTTTGCTCCTAAAGATGTGAACGGGAACCACATTATCCGTGATGCTGTAGTTTTCTATAAACCGAATAAAAAATGGTTATTCAGCCTAGGGCAAACCAAATTACCAGGAAACCGCCAAAGAATCAATTCTTCCGGAGCACTTCAGCTGACAGACCGCTCTATTAACAACGCTACATTTAATATTGACAGGGATTTTGGTTTCCAAGCTCACTACCTTAAACAGTCCACTGATAAATTCTCATACAATCTAAAAACAGCTGTAACCATGGGAGAGGGAAGAGATTTTGTAGGAGTTAATAATGGACTAGCATATACCGCTCGTTTAGAAATTCTTCCATTGGGAAAATTTAAAAAAGGAGGAGAATATTTTGAGGGAGATATACTGAGAGAAGAAACACCAAAACTTTATTTCGGAGCCACCTATCATTATAACCATAATGCCACCAAAACTCAAGGACAAAATGGGAAAACATTAGAAAATAATCAAACACGAAACTTACAATCCGTATTGGTAGATGGGCTCATGAAGTACAACGGATGGGCTGCCATGGTATCCTATATGCAAAGAAATGCCAATAACCCTGTGGCAGATGTGGCAAAAAAATCTTTTGTACAGGTGGGTCGTGGTTTTGATACCCAACTTAGTTATGTCTTTCCTTCCAACTGGGAAATTATCGGAAGATTTTCACAACAAAACCCTTACAAACAGATAGAGAACCTTGTCCCTAAGAAAAACCAATACTCCATAGGAGTTACCAAATACATTTGGGAGCATGCTTTCAAAGCTCAACTAGAAGTGACCAAAGATGAATCTTTCTACCTCAATGGTAAAAAAACCAACGATTGGTACGCAAGAATACAAGTAGAAATAGGAATATAATTTACCTGATAAATCCGTTAGTGTTTCTACACTAATGTTTTCAGAGCTATCACCATTAAAACCACATAGGGATATGGATTTCATTCTATAACTCTATGTGGTTTTAAGCTTAATTTACCACTACCTTGTCTTTTTTCAGAATAAAAAACAATTCAAATAAATGGGCAGATGAGTGCATTATTCCTGCTTTTACTGTCTTCATTCTATAAATCATCTTTTCCCTATAAAAAAATATCGTACATTTGTTTCTATGATAAAAAAACTATTAGGGAATATCCTTTTACTTCTGTTGATAAGTAATCATCAGGTAGTATGGGGACAATTTGTACCGAAAAACATAACGGAAGAACAGCGGATTAAAGCAAATCATTGGGTAGAGAAAACCTACCAAAACATGTCTCAAGATGAACGACTGGGGCAGCTGTTCATCATTGCACTTTACACCAATAAGGGTGATGCTTTCATCCAAAATGTAAGAAATATAGTAGAAAAAGAACAAATTGGTGGGCTGATTTTAATGCAAGATGACGCATCTAAAGAAATCTCTTTGGTCAATGAACTTCATGCAAAATCTAAAATTCCTCTCCTCATCGGCATGGATGCAGAGTGGGGACTGTACCAAAGAATCCCTATTGCCCATAAATTCCCTTGGGCAATCACGCTGGGAGCGATACAAAATAAGCAAACCATCTATGAAAATGCGAAGAAAATAGCCCAAGATGCCAAAAGAATAGGCGTCAATTGGAACTTTGCTCCTGTAGTAGATGTAAACACCAATCCTAAAAACCCCATCATCGGAAATAGAAGTTTTGGTTCTACGGTAGAAAATGTTACCCAGTCGGCCTATGCCTATACCATGGGACTTCAAGACCAAAATATTCTTGCCGCTATCAAACATTTTCCTGGGCATGGTGATACCAGCACAGACTCCCACCTCACACTTCCCGTAGTCCACCATTCCCTTGACCGATTACAAGCTGTAGAATTGGCTCCGTTTCAAAATCTCATTGATAAAGGAATAGGTGGAGTAATGGTAGCCCATGTCTATGTACCCACATTAGAAAAAGGCAAAAATATTCCCGCCTCTCTTTCTTACAGCGTGGTAACAGAATTGCTCAAAAAGCAAATGAGATACCAAGGACTCATCATCACTGATGCTCTTAATATGAACGCCGTAGCAGATACTTACCCTCCTGGAGTGGTAGATGCATTGGCCTTTAAAGCAGGAAATGACATCATGCTCTTTTCCCAAGATGTAGCCAAAGGTAAAGCCGAAATTCAAAAAGCAATAGACCGAGGCGAAATCCCTGCCCAACGCGTAGAAGAAAGTGTAAAAAAAATATTAAAAACCAAATATTTCCTCGGATTATCCCAACATCCCGAAACAATAAACCCACAAAACATCCATTGGGATTTAAAAACAGAAAAACATAAACAAATAATACAAAATGCATACAGCGAAGCAGTAACACTCCTTAAAGACGATAAAAACTTACTTCCGCTGAAAAAAGAAGACACCTACTACTATCTCCCTTTAGAAGAAGCTCCTTTAGGGTTATATCCTGAGTTATTACAACTAGGCATCACGCTAAAAACCATTGAACCTAAAGACATTCCGCTTCTACCCCAATCAGCAAAAGTGATTATCGGTATTCATAAAGATAATAGTACCGCCTACAAACCCTATACGATTTCTAAACAAAACAAAACATTAATTCAGAAAATTGCCGAAAAACATCTCCTACTGCTCCATATCTTCGGAAGCCCCTATGCACTTGCAGATGTAGAAATTAAAAACATTTCCACAGTAGTAGTAGCTTATGAGAATAATGATGATGCTGTCATCGCTTCAGTACAGGGGCTATTAGGTAAAAAATCTATTAACGGAAGACTCCCCGTAACGGTAAACCACACCCTACCTGCAGGTAGTGGCATCACTAAAAACAAAACAAAATGAAAATAGGAATCTTATGTTATCCCACTTATGGAGGAAGTGGCATAGTAGCCACAGAACTGGGAATGTCTTTAGCAAAAAAAGGCTATGAAGTGCATTTTATTTCCGCAAATTTACCTGCAAGATTAGACATTACCAATCCTAATATTTTCTTTCACAAAGTAAATGTACAGCCCTATCCTTTGTTTGAAGACCAGCCGTTTGACATTGCTCTAAGTTCCATGATTTATCGGGTGGTAACGCTCTATAAGTTAGATTTACTCCATGCTCACTATGCCGTTCCGTACGCGTATGCTGCTTTTACTGCTAAGCAAATGCTCAAAGAAGAGGGAAAAGATATTCCGCTGGTAACTACACTTCATGGCACTGATATCACACTAGTAGGGCAACACCCTAGCTATAAACACGCTGTAGAATTTTCCATTAACCAATCTGATACCATTACTTCCGTTTCTGAAAGCCTTAAAAGAGACACACTCAAATTTTTCAATATTAAAAAAGAAATACAAGTCATTTCTAATTTCATTGATAGCTCAGAATTTGTAGCCCCTACCACCTGCCAAAGGTCTCAATTCGCTACCCCCGATGAGAAAATTCTCATCCATGTGTCCAATCTTCGTCCTGTAAAAAGAATACAAGATGTACTGCAAATTTTTAAAACAGTGCATCAAAAAATAGCCTCTAAACTCATCATCATTGGCGAAGGACCAGACATGGAAATCATCAATCAATTTTTAGAGAAAAACCCTGATTTGATTGATAAAATCAGGCTGCTGGGGAAAGTAAATGATTTGTACCGAATCCTTCAGCTTTCCGATGTATTTTTACTTCCTTCAGAGCAAGAAAGTTTCGGTTTGGCGGCTTTAGAGGCCATGGCAGCAGGCATCCCCGTTATCAGCTCTAATGCTGGGGGGATCCCCGAAGTAAACCTCCAAGGAGAAACCGGCTATCTTGCCGAAGTAGGAAATGTGGACGCTATGAGCAACTATGCTCTGAAAATCCTCAGTGATGAAAATCTCCTCTGCACCATGAAAGCCAATAGCCTAAAAAGAGCGAAAGATTTTGATATAGAGAACATCATTCCCATTTACGAACAGATGTACCAGCAGACGATAGCAGATTTTAGAAATCAGAAGTGAGAAGTGAGAGGCTAAATACCAATAGCTAAAAGCTATCTACCATTCGCTAAAAGCCTACTGCTAAAAAACAAGAGTAAAAATATTTTCATTACCTTTATCTGCATGAATGAAAAACTCCTGCAATACCTCTGGAATTACAAACTCTTCACACTGCATGATTTAAAAGATGTGAAAGGGAATCCTATTGAAATATTGAATTTCGGGGCGTGGAACCATCATGCAGGACCTGATTTTCTGGAAGGAAAAATAAGGATAGAGCAACTCCAGCTTTTTGGTAATATAGAGCTCCACCTCCGTTCGTCCGACTGGATTTTTCATCAGCATACCCAAAATACTGCCTATGATAATATCATCCTTCATGTGGTGTACCTCCATGACGTAGCCATTCCAGAACTAGAGGAAAAGGGAATCCCTACACTGGAACTCAAAAATTATATCTCTCCAGAAACCATACAGAAATACCAGCACCTCAACTCCGATGCCCAGTTTATTCCCTGCGAAAGACTGCTCCCTCATCACGAAATTCCTTTTCAGTTCGCCGAGGAATTTCTACTCAAAAAATTAGACGAAAAATCCAGCTTCATCCAAGAAATATTAGCCCAACAAAAAAATGACTATGAAGCCACACTTTTTCAGGCACTCGCTTATGCTTTTGGGCTCAAAATTAATGCACCCATTTTCCAGCAACTCTTTGCACAGCTTCCTTTTTCCGTGATTAGAAAAGTGCATCACCGCTTAGAACAAATAGAAGCCCTCTTCTACGGAACAGCAGGCTGGCTCGCCGAAGCGTATGACGATGCGATGCAAAGATGGAAGAGAGAATATGAATTTTTGGTCAATAAATACCAGCTGCCTGCCATCACCATAGCACCGAAATTCCTTAGACTCAGACCCCCTAATTTCCCCACCCTACGGCTGGCACAGTTCGCTCAGTTGCTCCATCAGCATCCATCGCTTTTCACCACCCTCATAGAGACGAAAAAAATAAGCGATATCAAAACTCTTTTTTCAGACATACAGGCCTCCTCCTATTGGGATAACCATTATAACTTCGGGAAGCCTACGGAAAAAACTTCGCCTAAAAAATTAACCTCGGACTTCATAGATTTACTTTTGCTCAATGCCATTCTGCCCGTGAAATACACCTATCTGAAAAATCTAAAAGAAGATGCCGTGGAAAGTATTTTAGAAGATTATGTCCAGATAGGAGCAGAAAAAAACTCCGTGACCCACCTATTTTCTTCGTTAGGCATTCCTATGAATTCTGCAATAGATAGCCAAGCATTCTTATATTTGCATAAAAATTATTGTACCCCAAAAAAATGTTTAGACTGTAGCATAGGTTACCAAATTTTAAAAATATGAAAGAACCGAAATTCATCACCGAAATAAGACATAGAGTAGAAAGAGAATGGTTTGGTGCATTGACACGATATGGTGCCCGGCTGGGAATTCCCGTTTCTAAGCTCAGAGTATTTTTCATCTATTCTACTTTCGCTACTGCTGGAATTTTCTTCCTGATTTACCTCATGCTGGTATTCATGCTTTGGGTAAAAGATATTTTCATTACCAGAAGACCCAATGTTTTTGATTTATAGAAATAAAAAAATGAAAAACCAACGCCACTTTTCCTCACTCCTCCTCGTAGCATGGATATGCTGTGCCATCAGTTGCCATAGCAAAAAAAATATCCCTGCAGACTTACTTCCCAAAGATATTAGCTTGATGCCCATCAAAAAGAAAGTGGAAGAAAGTTCTTTGGAAGAAGAGGCAAGAAAACTCCGAATCCTTGATGAGCAAATCAGAACACTAGCAGCCAATAAATACTGCACCTCTGCGGAGGAATGGAGAATTTCCCCCTATGGTTCTAAACCCTGCGGTGGACCTAATGAATACCTAGCGTACCACATAGATGTGGAGGAAGAAATCATTCCTATGATTCAAGATTTTACCCGAAGAGAAGCCCATTATAATATTTTAGCAGGACTTACCTCAGATTGTGCTTTAGAACCACAGCCCTCTGATATTGTATGTAAAAACGGAAAAGCAGAACTGGTATATACTGATGAAATAACTGAAAAATGAAAACTAATTTTTCCATAGGCGATACCGTTTCTGTGATTCATGATACCATTTCGGGAAAAATCATTGCCCTGAAAAAATCCATTGCTACCATAGAAGATGAGCATGGTTTTCATTATGATTTTTCTTTAGATGAACTGGTAGTAGCCGCTCCTCACCTTTATACTCATCTACAAATCCCTACTACTCCTCAAAAAAAGAAAAACGAAAAAACACCCAATCGTATTGATTTACATATCCACCACCTGACTCCAAAGAAAAACCTGACCCCCTCTGAACGCCTGTTCCTCCAAAAAGAAGCCCTCCGATTAGGATTAGAAAAAGCAAGAGAAAAGGGCCTCCGTAAAGTGGAAATCATCCACGGCATAGGAGATGGCATCGTGCAGCAGATGGTACATGAAGTACTCATCATGGAGCTAGGGCTTGAGTTTCATAATAAAGAAATCCTCCATCACCAAAGTGGTGGTGTAGTGGTGTACTTATAACCCAAGCTGTACCTATATCTATCATTATTACAAAAAACATTTTCTTTACCTTTGCACTCCTAAAACCGCTCATGAAAAATTTACTGATAAAACATAGACAAATCTTTCTTTTCATCATCGCAGGTGGACTGAGTGCTTTGATAGAAATAGCAAGTTTTAAAGTTTTTTCAATACAGCTTACCCGATGGTTCGGGTGGGAAAAAGGAATATGGGGTGTACACTACCCACTGAGTAATATTGCTTCTACTTCACTGGGCATCATCTCTAATTACTTCTTTAGCATTTGGTTCGTTTTCAGCAGAGGCAAACATTCTAAGCGGAGAGAGTTCACTTATTTTATCTTTATTTCTGTCATTTCCACCTTAATGAGTTTCGTGCTTTTTCAGGTCTTTTATATCCATATTTTCTATGGCAATGTATTAGATTTGGGGCTTATGGCTTTCAGTGGAGAGATTCTTAGTAAATTTTTTGCCATCGGTACAGTAGCCGTACTCAACTATTTCGTGAAGAAAAAATTCGTCTTTAATCATTAAACCCGCATTGGGATTCTAAGTGCCATCCTTTACAAAAGCCCATACCACTAAAATTAAAAAATCACTAACAAAAACATAAATAAAATATCAATACACTAAAAAACAAACCAAAAACAAATCAATTTTATTGTATTTTATTTCAAACATTTTGTGGGAACTAAAATACAACGGTATTTTGCTCTAATCATCTTGCGGGAACTTAATGTACATTTACATTTTCTCCAAACAATCTGCGGGAACTTAATGTACACTTACATTTTGCCGAAACAATCTGCAGGAACTTAATGTACACTTACATTTTCTCC
>NZ_JH932293.1:732592-829587 GCF_000301075.1 Bergeyella zoohelcum ATCC 43767 | reverse complement strand
AAACAATCTGCAGGAACTTAATGTACACTTACATTTTGCCGAAACAATCTGCAGGGACTTAATGTACATTTACATGTACTTTGGCAAAATGTTTTATTAAATATTTTGCTATTTGCTAATCGCCATTTACCAATCGCTATCTGCCAATTTTTATTATTTTTGTTTCCTATTGAAAAATATCCACTTAATATTTTTAAGAATGAAGCTGTTCACCACGCTATGCAATTACCTATGGAGGGCATGGTTCGTCCTTTTAGCTTTTCTGCTCATCCTCCTTTTGGGGCCTTTTACCCTACTCTTTTCCATCCGCCCAAAAGATTTCCCGAAAGCCTATATATTTATTCGTCTTTGGTGCTATATCCTTTTTTATGGCATGGGGTTTAGGTACCAACTCATGAATACAACGGGGCAACAGCTGGACAGAAAGCAGAATTATATTCTCATTGCCAATCATACTTCCATCATGGATATTATGCTGATGAGTATCTTGCACCCACACCATCCTATATGTTTTATCGGCAAAGCGGAACTGGCAAAAATTCCTATATTCGGGCTTATCTATAAAAGAATATGTATCACGGTGGATAGAGGGAACATTAAAAGCCGAGCAAGGGTGTATCCATTAGCTGCACAGAAAATAAAAAATGGGCAAAGCCTAGTTATCTTTCCAGAAGGAGGCGTTCCTGATGATACTTCTGTAATCCTAGCTCCCTTTAAAGAAGGAGCATTTAAAATAGCTTCGGAACATCAAATCCCGATTGCCGTGTACACATTCCAAGGACTAAAGGAAATGTTTCCTTTCGATAACAAGAAAGGTTACCCTGGTAAAATAAAAGTGCATTTTCATGGTATTTTACCCCCCAATACAAACGCCGAAACGCTGAAAACAGAGGCTTTCCACAGAATGAAAAAAGTTTTAGAAGTTTATTATGTATGATGATGGAAGTTAGAGGTTAGAGATTAGAAGTTAGAGGGCTAAAGGCCATTTGAGATTTGAAATTGTTTGAAAGTTTGATAAAATTTGAAATTTCAAACCATCTCAAACCATTTCAAACCACTTCAAACCATTTAAAATTATACAAAGCCTAGCCAACTTCCTCCTGCCCATCAAAAATTCAAAAATTATTTAGCATAAGCTCCTAAAAAATAATTACATTTGTTCACTATTCAAAAAAATATGGCATCCACTAAAACCACTCATTGGGGACAGTTCATTCCCCTTGTTTCCGTTTTTTTCTTTTGGGGATTTGTAGCAGCAAGTAATGATATTTTAATTCCCGTATTCAAAAAAGCATTTCATCTCACGCAAAGCCAAAGTCAGCTGGTAGCATTGGCATTTTACATTGCCTACACAGTAGGGTCTTTGGTTTACCTTTTCATTTCTAAGGCGATAAAAGTAGATGTAATCAATAAGATAGGATACAAAAATGGACTGATTTACGGTCTCATCATTTCAGCACTCGGTACGCTATTATTTTATCCTGCTGCCAATACAGGCTCTTTTGTACTGATGATTTCGGGACTTTTCATTGTAGGATTAGGCTTTTCATTACAGCAAATCGTGGCCAATCCGCTTGCCATTGCTTTAGGTCCAAAAGAAACGGGAGCCCAGAGACTTACCTTAGCAGGAGGCGTGAATAATCTGGGTACTACCATAGGTCCACTCATTGTCTCTTTTGCCATTTTCGGTGCGGTGAGTTCAGGAAACACCGAAGCGAGTATAGAAAGCGTGAAAATCCCTTACCTCAGTCTAGGTGCGGCGTTTATCATTGTAGCTATTTTAATAAAATTTTCAAAACTTCCGCAAGTAACAGCAGTCATTGAAGAGGAAAAAGAAGTGCAACATTCGGTAGCCAGAACTTCGGCATTCCAATACCCTCAACTGATTTTAGGGATGATAGGTATCTTCCTCTATGTGGGAGTGGAAGTTTCCACCGCCAGTAACCTGCCAGACTATATGGAAAAAGTGCTAGGATTTCAGACGAAAGATATCGCTCCTTATATTTCATTGTACTGGGCTTCTATGATGATTGGGAGATGGGGCGGAGCTATAGAAGCATTTGATGTAAAAGGGGGGATGAAAAAATTCTTACAATTCCTCGCTCCCTATTTGGCTTTCTCAGTATTTCTATTGGTCAATTTCATTGCAGACCATGATTTAAACAATTTTTATCCCTATGCAGTAGTCATCTTGGTACTCATCGTGGCAGATATGGCCAGTAAAGGAAACCCTGCAAGAATGCTTTTTATCTTTTCAATGATGGGGATTATAGCATTGGCTACTGGAATGCTTACCACGGGAATGACTTCCGTATATGCCTTTACCAGCGTAGGACTTTTCTGCTCTACCCTATGGCCATGTATTTTTGCTTTAGCCATCAATGGATTAGGAAAATATACCAACCAAGGCTCCAGTTTTCTCATCATGATGATTATGGGAGGCGGGATAGTGAGCTGGTTCCAAGGCTATTTAGCAGACCTTACCAATATCCATTTTAGCTATATCGTAGGGATATTATGTTTTGCGTACTTAGCATTTTACGCTTTAGTAGTACCCAAAATTTTAGCTAAACAAGGGCTTTCCTTGGAGGAAAAGAAATAAATCCTATGGCGGGAAATAAAAAACAAATTCGGATAACAATATTTTGGACAATGATTTTCATCGTTCAGATGTTGTTTTTCCAGTTTCTTCCTCAGTTCCCTAAACTGCTCCAAACTTTCAATGTATTTTTTGAAAAGCAGAAGTATGTCCATATGGCCATTTTCAGCAGACAGAATTTTCCTTGGGGAGATATTTTTTATCTCTTATTAGGAATGGGGCTTATCATTTGGATGATACTTCAGTGCAAAAAGTGGTCTTGGCGGCGGATGAATCTTTTTCTCCTCTCCCTGATTATTTTTAGTCTTTTGTACCAAATATTTTGGGGAATACGCTATCAGCATCCTCCTATAGATAAAAATATTTACCTACAAAAATTCACTGATGAAGAAATAAAATCTGTAGCCAAAAAAATTATTTTCAATGCCAATACGCTTCGGCAACAAATCTCTGAAGAAGAGTTCCATAATCCTCCAGAGGAAATCATCAAAAAATCAGCTCATTCTATCCTCCACCAACAGAAAAAAAACCTTCCTCCATCAGAACAATACAATATTTCTATCCCTCATGTAAAAACTTCCCTCTATACGCCCATTCTTAGTTATTTAGGGGTATGGGGCTATTATAATCCATTTACTGCCGAAGCGAATATAAACAGGAACCTCCCCTCCGTAGCTCTCCCTTTCACCGCTGCCCACGAAATGGCACACCAAATGGGCGTAGCAAGAGAAGGCGAAGCCAGTTTTGTAGGCTATCTCTACGCTACCCAAAGTAATGATGCTTTCTTAGCATACAGTGCCTATCTTCAAGCAATTTCCTATGTAGTTGCTATGATAAAGGATGAAAAAATAAGAGAAGAAATAAAGCAAAATATCCATCCCAAAGTATTAAAAGACATGGATACCAAAAGACAATTCTCTCAGCAATACGCAGGGCAACTCAATACTTTCTTTTCCCAACTGAACGACTGGTTCCTAAAATCTAACCAACAGGAGGGCATCATTTCCTATTCCACCGTAGGAAATTATATCGTAGGATATGAGTTACTTCGTATGGATTAGTGAAAGGGATTATACTTGCAAATTGAGCATATCCTTACACACATTTTCCTATGTAACTGAAAAACCTTATCTTTATTGCGTAATTTTTCAGGAAGAATATGGATTTAGAATTCAATAAGAGAGAAGACGCCAACCGATTAAAACTATCGGAAATCAACGGGATTTTTAGCAAAATAAAAAAAGGGGGAGGAGAAAAACGCCTCGAAAAACTTCGTCAAGAAGGAAAAATGACCGCTAGGGAAAGAATAGAATACCTCCTAGATAGCAAAGCACCATCTATAGAAATAGGCGGTTTTGCAGGGTATGAAATGTACGAAGAACACGGCGGATGCCCTTCTGGTGGTGTGGTAGTAGTCATGGGATATATCTCTGGAAAACAATGCATCGTAGTGGCCAATGATGCTTCAGTAAAGGCAGGTGCGTGGTTCCCAATCACGGGAAAGAAAAATCTAAGAGCCCAAGAAATTGCGATGGAAAACCGTTTACCTATCATCTACTTAGTAGATTCGGCGGGTGTTTATCTCCCTATGCAAGATGAAATTTTTCCAGATAAAGAGCATTTCGGAAGAATCTTTAGAAACAATGCCAAAATGAGTTCCATGGGCATCATACAAATTTCTGCTGTAATGGGAAGTTGCGTAGCAGGAGGTGCTTACCTGCCCATTATGAGCGATGAAGCCATGATTGTGGATAAAACGGGCTCTATTTTCCTAGCAGGAAGTTATTTAGTAAAAGCTGCTATTGGCGAAAGTATAGACAATGAAACTTTGGGAGGTGCTACTACCCACTGCTCTATTTCGGGCGTTACAGACTACAAAGCCAAAGATGATAAAGACGCTCTAGACCGAATAAAAACCATCATGCGTTCTATAGGCGATTATGAAAAAGCAGGTTTTGACCGCATTGAAAGTCGCCCTCCCGCAGTAAACCCTTCAGATATTTTTGGAATTATGCCTATTTCAAGAGCAGAGCAGTATGACACTTATGAAATCATCAAATGCTTGGTAGATAATTCTGAATTCGAAGAATATAAGCCCGACTATGGAAAAACCATCATTTGTGCTACGGCAAGGATAGACGGCTGGAGTGTAGGCATCGTGGCCAACCAAAGAAAAATGGTAAAAAGCGGAAAAGGAGAAATGCAATTCGGAGGGGTCATCTACTCGGATTCTGCGGATAAAGCCACCCGATTCATCGCTAATTGTAACCAAAGAAAAATTCCACTGCTCTTTTTACAAGATGTTACAGGATTCATGGTAGGCTCTAAATCTGAACACGGAGGCATCATCAAAGACGGTGCAAAGATGGTGAATGCCGTATCCAATTCGGTAGTACCCAAATTTACAGTGATTACAGGAAATTCTTTCGGGGCAGGAAACTATGCCATGTGTGGAAAGGCCTATGACCCGAGACTCATCGTGGCATGGCCATGGGCAGAATTGGCAGTAATGGGAGGAGCTCAAGCCGCAAAAGTTTTGGCACAAATCCAAGAAGCTACACTCAGAAAACAAGGAAAGGAAATTTCTGAAGAAGAGCATCAGGAAATCTTAGATACCATTTCCAAGAAATATCAAAAACAAACCGAAGCCACCTACTCGGCAGCAAGACTTTGGACGGATGCCATCATCCATCCAGAGGACACCAGAAAATGGATTTCCATGGGAATAGAAGCGGCAAATCATGCTCCTATTACCGAGAAGTTTAATTTAGGTGTGATTCAGGTATAACTATTAAACCCAATTCAATATGAAAAAATTAGGATTATTTTTTGCCATTACAATGGCACATTTGGCTTATTCTCAATGTACTATTGAGGGAAAATCTTCCATTCAGCCCAATGTGGAAGAAACTTACACGGTTACCAAAGCAACTGGACAATGTACTGACTGTCATCTTTGGGTAACCATTGGAGGAAATGCAGCCATTGTTTCAGACACGAAAAAAAGTGCTATTCAGCTTAAAGCAGGTACTTCTGGGAGACAAATCATCTCTGCTACGGTACTCACTTCAGATGGCATAGCCCAATGCTCTAAAAGCATAGACATCGGTTCTACAGCTTCAGCTAATGTGACTAATAATAATTCTTCTAGCAATAAAGAAAACTGTGATATCACCACTTACAACTATACTGAAGTAAAAACCTCGGATACCACGGTTAATTTTTACCCTAATGAATTGAATACCAATTTCCACTTCCAATGGAAAACTACTTATTTTGATGGCGAAGTGAAAAACTCCACCATGCCTACTCCGCAATTTCCTTTTAGCAAAACAAAAGGCATAAAATCTGTAAATGTAAAGATTACTTCATCCAAATGCATGAAAGAGTTTACAAAATCATACGAGGAAAACTATTGGAGATTTTTTTAACACATTGGTCATACCATAAAGCTGTCCTTCCCGGGCAGCTTTTTTTGAATAATCAATCAAGGGTTATTCTATCTAAAACACATCATTAATATATGGCAAATAAATAAGCACACCAATAACAATGGAGAAAAGCGTAGCCAAAAGTACCGCTCCTGCACTCATATCCTTGATGACACCAATTTTAGCATCAAAATTCGGATGAATATAATCACAGATTGCTTCTATAGAGGTATTCATCAGCTCTAATGCCAGTACCAGTCCGCAACAAAACAAAATAACACCTATCTCCATAGTACTCATGGGAAAATAGTAAATGAGCCCCCCATTCACCACCAATGCAAAGCTATGAATCTGAAAATTTCTTTCCCTACGAAGAACATAAAAAATCCCCCTAAATGCTACACGAAAGCTATGAACTAAAGATGGTTTTTTCATAGTTTTTATTTCTCTTTCAAAAGTAAAAAATATTTTTTATTATTTATTCTCATCAATAATTATTATATTTGCGTAAATTATCTTTATATTATGAAGTTTATTGTATCCAGTGGTGAGCTGCAAAAAGCACTTCAAACTGTGGGCGGTGTAATATCTGGTTCCCAATCGAGACCTATTTTAGAAAATTACCTTTTTGAATTAGAGGGCGAACAATTGCGTATTACGGCTTCTGATGGAGAGACCACATTAATAACTTCTATCGTAGTAAAATCAGAAGACCAAGGAAAAATAGCAGTACCTTCTAAACTATTCCAAGACTTCATTAAAACTTATGGAGAGCAGCCACTTACGCTCATCGTAAAGGACAATGAAGAGGGAACTGGGCAGGTATTAGAAATTTTAGATGAGAAAGATAATTTCTTGGTGGCACTAGATAATGCAGATGAATATCCTTCTATACCTGATTTTGAAGCCGCTCAGCAAATCACTATGCCTTCAGATGCACTTTCTGAAGCGTTGGTAAATACGCTTTTTGCTACCTCTAATGACTCATTAAGACCTGTAATGACAGGGATGCTTTTCCAAATTGGAGAAACGGAAACCAATTTCGTAGCAACGGATTCGCACCGTTTGGTGGTGTACAAAAGAACCGATATCACGGGGGAACCGATGGATTTTATTATGCCAAAGAAACCTTTGAACATATTTAAAAACATCCTTTCTAGCTCTGATGAAGAAGTAAAAATAGAGTTTAACCAAAATATGGCGAAATTCACTTTCGGAAACCATATCTGGATTTGTAGATTAATTGATTTAAAATATCCTAATTACTCCGCAGTAATCCCAAAAGAAAACCCTAATGTATTAACCATTAATAGAAACCTCCTTTTGAGTTCCATCAAAAGAGCCTCTATTATGTCTAATAAATCTACCAATCAGGTAAGGTTTAAGCTTTCAGGAAACATATTGCACCTTCATGCAGAAGATACCGAATATGCAAATAAAGCAGATATGCAAATCCCGTGTGACTACAATGGAGAAGATATTAACATCGGGTTTAGCTCTAAATTTTTAACCGAAATGCTTGCAGTGCTTCGTTCTGAAGACATCGTATTGAGAATGTCACAGTCCAATAGACCAGGAATTATAGAGCCTGTAGATGGTCTAGAAGAAAACGAACATCTTTTAATGCTTTCCATGCCAGTGATTGGAATATAAATCCATCTGAATATCATTAAAAGCCCGAGTTTTCCTCGGGTTTTTTATTCCATTATTAATGTCTCTGAAACCATGAAAAATTATTTTTACTTTCTGGGTGTAGATGAACATGCTTCGGATGAAGAAATTAAGAAAGCATACAGAAAACTTTCACTAAAGTATCATCCCGATAAAAATCATAATGACCCTTTTTTTGAAGCTCGTTTTCGTGAACTACAAGAGGCCTATGAAATACTCATAGATACAGATAAAAGAAAAAAATACAGAGCCAACCTCCAAGCATCTCAAAAGTCTTTTAAATCTACTCTTCCGCCTTACATCAAAACTTTTGAAGCCAATAAAACATTTATAAAAAAAGGAGAAGAAATCACCCTAAAATGGATTACCCAAAATGCTGATGTAGTAAAAATTTTCCCTTTTGGACTTATGACGCCCTATGGTGAAAAAGCATTTAAAATCACAGGATTTAAAGAGGGAAAATTCCAAGTCATCCTTCAAGCTCAAAATGCAATCACCAGACAAACCGTGGTAAAAGGAATTACCATTCATGAAGGGGAAGCACCAGAAATAACGCTAGAAAACGAAGCCACAGAAACAGAAAAAATGAATGACCATTCTTTTGAAAAACAATCTCGTGGTTTTACCTTAGACAATACAGGCGTAGTGAAAATCCTCATCATTATTGTACTGATGATACTCATTCTCATTTCTACTTTTTTAAAATAAAATACTATCATTTACAATCATATAAAAAGACATCTTATGTACACAGAAAATATCTATTCTAATTTAGAATTTAATGAAGCTCGACCTGTGATTCAAGTGCTCATAGATACTGATTTTAGCAAAGAAATCCGAATCGCAATGCACAAAAACACCATAATGAAAGAACACAAAACGCAATTTCCCATCGTAGTTCACATCATCGAAGGACAGATTGCCTTTGGTGTAGAGGGAAAAACTTTAGAATTAAAACCAGGAGACCTCATCGCTTTAGCTCCTCATGTTCCACATGATTTAAAAGCACATGAAAACTCCATCATCCGACTAACTTTAAATAAAAATGATTCCGTGCAACGCGTACAGAAAATAGCAGAAAGCTCACAGAACATCCGTAAAGCCACTCCTCAGGATGCAGATTCCGTAGCACCACTTATGTTTCAGGCAATGGAAGACATCGTTTACAAACTCATTGGCAAAGAAGATGCTCACGAGGCGATTTCCTTCCTAAAAAACCTCTTTACACAAACATACAATCAATATTCTTATCAAAATACATTCGTTTATGAAGAGGATGGGCAGGTAATAGGTTCCCTAGTATTTTATGATGGAAAAAACCTCCAGAAATTAAGGCAACCCGTATTAGAATACGCCCAAAAATACTCCAAAACCTCCATCGCTATAGAAGATGAAACCAGTGAAGGAGAAACTTATCTGGATACACTGAGCGTAAGCCCTCAACACCAAGGAAAAGGGATTGGACTAAAGCTATTAAATTTCCTTGTAAAGTACACCCAAGAAAATGCTTTACCTCCAGCCACCCTTTTAGTAGATGAAAATAATCCAAAAGCAGAAGCCCTCTACCTAAGAGCAGGATTTGTTTTTAAAAATACCCAAAATTTAGCAGGAGGTAAATATAAAAGATTGGTTTACCAAAAGTAAATATTAAAAATTCCCCATCTAATTAAAGATAGGGAATTTTTATTGGTATCGCCTAACTTAAAAGAGAACTCACCTTAACACCTTTTATTTTGTTTAAATTCTCTGATTTTTAGAGCTTTCAAAACACTTTGACGAAGTATCCAAAACATTTGCTTATTTAATTCTCCATTTTTTCCATTTTTAGAGACTATAAATAGTGTACTATGGATAAGCTTATAATATTCTAATTACTACCCCCTCTTGTACTTGGTTCAAACATCCAAAATAATAGCAAAAGTCATATAGTGATTTAAGGAAATAAAAAAAGCCACAAACTTTCGCTTGTGGCTTTTTCGCGATCCGGACGGGACTCGAACCCGCGACCTCCGCCGTGACAGGGCGGCATTCTAACCAACTGAACTACCGGATCAATTTTTTCTAAGATAAAATTGTAAATCTTTTGCGATCCGGACGGGACTCGAACCCGCGACCTCCGCCGTGACAGGGCGGCATTCTAACCAACTGAACTACCGGATCTAACTTAAAAAAACTTCTTCGCTTTTCGTGAGTGCAAAATTAAGCGTTTTTTCTTAATCTGCAAATTTTTTGACAAAAAAAATTAAAAAAAATGCCTTCCAAAATGGAAGACATTGATAATCAGTATGATTTTTTTTCTTACAAATGAGCGTTTAATTTTTCAGCAAGTACTTCCTTAGAAGCTACTCCCACTACTTTATCTACCACCTCACCGTTTTTGAAAATCAAAACCGTAGGAATATTACGGATACCATAATCCACAGATACTTGCTGATTATTATCTACATCCACTTTTCCTACTACCGCTTTTCCTTCAAAATCATTTGCTAACTCTTCTACTACAGGAGCTAACATACGGCATGGTCCACACCATGTTGCCCAAAAATCTACCAAAACTGGCTTATCTGAAGCCAATACTACATCTTTAAATGAATTGTCTGTAATTTCTAATGCCATTTTTATATTTTTTGTGTATCCAAAGATACGATTATTATTCTATTCATTCTCTATATCCCATCTATCATTATCATAGATGAAACCTGAATATCTTTTTTTGTAATTCAAAATAATGATTAACGCCCCGCCGCTATTTCCTTGAGTGCTACTACTAGTGCATCAATATCTGCCTTTGTGGTACTATGCGAAAAGGAGATCCTTAGGGGGGTAGTGGTTTTCATTTCTTCATCATCTAAAAGCATCATCATTACCATAGACGGCTTAGATGCCCCTGAGGAACACGCCGAACCTTGAGATACTGCGATCCCTTTCATATCCAGCTTCATACCAATCATTGGTTCAAAAAATGGTAATCTCAGATTTACCAATGTATAAAGACTTTTCTCCATATCCGCACTATGCCCATTGAACTGAACATTCGGGATTGCTGCTTTTATTTCATCGATAGCATACCTCTTAATCTCCTGAATATGTGCCACATACTCCTTCATTTTTTCTAATCCTCTTTCCAAAGCCTTTCCCATTCCTACTATCCCTGAAACATTTTCTGTTCCTGCTCTTAAGCTTCTTTCCTGTCCTCCTCCAGTAATCAAAGGTTTTAGTCCTGATGATTTACGGATAAATGCAAAGCCAGCTCCTTTAGGCCCATGAAACTTATGTGCAGAGCAAGAGGCGAAATCTAGAGGAATTTTAGAAAAATCTAAATCCAGATGTGCCACCGTCTGTACCGTATCAGAGTGGAACAACGCTCCATTTTCGCGACAAATCTCAGCCACTTTCTCAATGTCTAAAAGATTTCCTATTTCATTATTGGCATGCATCAGAGAGACCAAAGTTTTTTTGTCCGAAGACTTTAGCACCTCCTCTAATTTATCCAAAGGAATATCTCCATTTTTATCTGGACGAAGATAAACCACTTCTACCTTATCTTTGTTCTTCATCTCTTGTATAGTCTCTGCTACGCATTTATGCTCCATCGGAGAGGTAATGATTCTTTCCACCCCTAAATTCCTCACACAAGATTTGATAATCATATTATTACTCTCCGTGCCACAGGAGGTGAAAATAATTTCCCCTGGTGATACTTTTAATGCTTCTGCAATGAGCCTACGAACATTTTCTATAAGCGTCTTTGCTTCTTGCCCAAAACTATGGGTAGAAGAAGGGTTCCCAAAAGTTTTCATGGAATCTACCATCGCAGCAATCACTTCATCCGTAAGCGGTGTAGTAGCTGCATTGTCCAAATATATTTTATGCATGGATAATTTTTTTTTACAAATTTAATTAAAATAACGGTAATAAGACTCATCTGCCCAAGAAAGCATAGGCTCATCACCGCTGGTATCTCCAAAAGCGATGGTTTTATCAAATTTTTCACCTTGAATTTCTTTTAAAATCCTATTCACTTTCTCTGGTCCATTACAGTTTTCGCCTATAAATGTACCAGCGTACTTTCCATTAAAAAATCCTGCCCTTGTAGCAACGAGCTGAAGATTAAAATGATGTGCAAAAGGTTTTGTCCAAATATCCAAAGAAGCCGTTACCAGCAAACCTTTGTTATGTTCTAAATCCAATTGATTTATGAATTTTACCGCCTCAGGTCTGAGCAATTCAGAGTGCTTCTCTTCAAAAAAAAATTGTGCTTTCCGTCTCAGTTCTTCCTCTTTTTTTCCTTTGAGAAAAGCAGAAATAAACCCCTGTTTCACCTTAGCGGCATCTGCTAATTTCAGTTTAACCAAAATAAATAGCGGTGTAAATTTGAGAAACTGAAAATAATATTGACGAGGCTGATAATATTTTAAGAATGCAAACATGGTATCTTTCCTCGTTAGCGTTCCATCAAAATCAAAACAATAGAGTCTTTTCATGGTTACAGCTTCATTTTTTTAAAGATAAATTCAGGGATATTCCTAATAACAAGCATAATCCATCTCCAAATAGGCAGTACGAAAATGGTGTTTTTTTTTCTTTTATATCCTTTATAAATACATTCTGCAGCTTGTTTAGGAGAAGCGGTAAGCAACGGATTAAGTGGCATTCCTTCGGTCATTTTAGTATCCATAAAGCCTGGCTTCACCGTCATCACATGCACCTTTTTAGTGCAAAGAAAATTTCTCAACCCTGATAAATACTGTGTAATTGCTGCTTTGGAAGCACCATAAATAAAGTTGCTCTGCCTTCCTCTTTCCCCAGCCACGGAACTGAGGACAATCATCGTTCCGCCTCTTTTATTAATCATTTTTTGAGCAAAAAAATTAAGTATTGGAACTAGTTTCGCAAAGTTAATGGTGATGATTTTCTCTGTATTTTGTTCATCCTGCCATCCCTCTTCTACGGATTTTCCAAGGTAGCCCGTAGCACAGAACAAGAGGTTACTATGTATATTTTCTAATGCGTGAAAATTGGTTTTCTGGAGCAAATCTAATTCTAATACTTCACTTGCTTGGAGGTATTTCACATCAATATGCTGTGCAAATCTCTTCGCCTCTTGCGTATTGGAACTCAAAAGATAAATTTTTTCATACCGCTCTCCTGCGGAAAGACATTTCTCCACGAAAGCCTGTGCCACATCTGAATTACTCCCTAACACTATCATATTTCGTAATTTTTACCTGTGAGTATTCTTTTTCTTTGTAATGATTCAAAGGTAGCATTATCCACACCTTTGAGGTAATTGGTCAGTTCTGCCCTACTCATGCTATCTTTGGTAAGATATATTCTGCCGCCATATTCTGCCACAATATCATCTAAAGCACGCACTAATTTAGGCAGTTTTTTATTAACCTTAAAATCTAGTGCTAGGGTATATCCTTCCATCGGGAAAGCATTAAATGCTTCAGGATTATTTTTCCCAAAGAGTTTTAGCACTGCTAAAAAGGAGCCGTTTCCACTATCGGCAATTGTTTTGAGTATTTTTCTCATTCCTTCCTTTCCGTACCGCTTAGGAATAACCATCTGGTACTGAATAAATCCTTTTTTTCCATAGATTTTGTTCCAATGATTTATGGCGTCCAAGGGATAGAAAAAAGTTTCGTAATCAATATAATTTTTTACAATTTTCTTGGATTGTTTAGCGTAATAAAGCCAATTAAAAATTTTTACACTCCAAGCATTAAGCACGAAACTGGGGAAGTAAAATGGAACGGTAGGACTGAACTTTTTGGGTATTTTAAGCCCTTTTTCCTCCATAGACTTAGGAAGTTCCGAGCGTAAAGCATGCTCACCACGCATAAGAATAGAACGCCCTATTTTATCTCCTTTTTGGAGGCAATCTATCCATGCCACGGTATAAGTCCAATCCTCACTTTCTTCAAAAAGCCGAAATATTTCATCTAAGTTTTCTGCCTTAATACTTTCCTGACGAATGTACGGAGTCTCTATATTTTTTAACTGAAATTTTGCAGAGAGAATAAGTCCCGTAAGTCCCATTCCGCCCACAGTAGTCCAAAAAAGGGAAGTATTTTCATCTCGGGAACACTCTTTCACTTCGCCATCACTGGTCAATATTTTAAATGCTATCAAACTATCTGAAAAACAACCTTCCGCATGATGATTTTTACCATGTACATCAGATGCGATGGCACCGCCCACAGAAATAAACTTGGTTCCAGGTGTTACCATAAGGAAATACCCTTGCGGTACCACGACTTCCAAAATTTCTGAAAGCAAAACTCCCGATTCTGTTTCTAAGACACCATTTATTCTATCAAAAGATATGAATTTATTGAGTCTTTTCGTGCTGAGCATCCGCTCTCCCAATGCAGCATCTCCATAGCTTCTTCCGTTTCCTCTAGGGATTACGGAGCTGTATTGCTGAACCATTTGTTTAAGCCTTGAAAGAGAGTTCTCATAGATAATTTCTTTTTCCACCACAGGAAAACCTCCCCAGCTGGTTACTTTCTGCGTTCGCTTTTTTTCCATATCATTCATTATTTATTCAGATAGATAAAGGTGAGGAAAGTGAATACCCATAAAAGTACAGTGATCTGAATATATCGGTCTTTATATACTATTTTCGTAGGAGATTCGGTTTTATTATACACCAATGTTTGCTGTAAATATCTTAAAAATGCAAATACCACAAAAATAAATGTATAGAAAATTCTATTCCCGAATTTCTCTTGTACATCCGGCTGTACGGTAAACATCAGATAGGAAATAATGGCCAATGTAACGGACATGGAGAGGGCAATGTCTGCAAACTGAACATTGTATCCGTCTAAGGCTTTTCTGGATTTCCCAGAGATAGCAGCATTCACCAGCTCCCCTCTTCTTTTTCCCATCGCTAATACCAATGCCAAAACAAATGTGAGTAGTATCGCCCACTGAGAAACCAGAATCCCTGTGAGATAGCCCCCAGCAAAAACCCTAAGCACGAATCCTATGGCAATAATGCTGATATCCACGATGGCAATATGCTTTAGCTTAAAGGTATAAGCCAAATTAAGTACAAAATAGGCGACAATCACCGTGCAAAACTTCCATACTACTTCGCCAACCAATTCCTTCGCCACAAAGCACAGCCCTACCACTACCACGAGTAACGCTAACAACAATAGTTTTGCGGTAAGCTTAGAAATGGCACCACTCGCCAGTGGCCGATTCTTCTTCTCGGGGTGCATCCTATCCGATGCTATATCAGAATAGTCATTAATGATATAAATAGCACTTGCCGTAAGAGAAAAAATGACAAAAGCCAAGAAACTCTCTACTAAAAGTTCCCATTGGAGTACTTTTCCTGCAAAAAATACAGGCAAAAAAACGAAGGTATTTTTCACCCATTGCTCCACACGGAAAAGTTTCAGATATTTCTTCACGAAAATAAATTTTCACAAAAGTACGAAATTAACAGAAACAAGCAGTCGGTTAAAAAACAGTTAAAGGGTTAAAAAATTAGCTCTAAAAAATTAAAAGCATCTAAAAATACAAAATGTAGAAAACCTACTCTACCCTCTCTACTTATACACACTCATTTCTTTTTTAAATACAGCACTACGGATAGAGAGAAAATCTAAAACACTGTGAAAGACATGATTTTGAGTAAGCGGTGTAGTAGGGATAATAGGTTTGGCTCCTTCTGATGTCCATACAATGAAAGGAATTTCATATTGCTCCTTGGGGGCTATAGTCATAGGGAGGCCGTGCATGTAGAGATTTTTTTCGCCCAAAGATTCTCCATGATCAGAAACGAATATCATGGAAGAAGTATATCCTTCTAAAGACTGAAGCTCTGTAATGATTTTATGCAAGAGATAATCCGTATAAACGATGGTATTATCATAGGCATTGATAAGTTCCTCCTGAGCACAATTTCCCAGCTCTACACTATTACACACCGGACTGAATTTCTGAAAAGAGGCAGGGTATTTTTTGCTGTACTGTGGCCCATGGCTGGTGGATGTATGCAGGATAATGAGCGTTTTCTTTTTATCGGAATGAAGAATCTCTTCCCTGAGCTGGGTAAGCAGTATTTCATCATAATCACACGCTTCTCCTTGGCATTTTTGCTTTAGTACATCTCCATTTTGGTATTTTTCTATTTTTACGGGAGGCTCTCCTGTGTTAGTAGTTCGCCAGATGACATTTACCCCACTTCTATGGAGGTAATTGGGCAAAATTTCATAGAGTTCTCCAGAATTTTCATGCGACAAAATGCACTGTACTCCCGCTGTAGTATAGGTAGCACAAGAAGTAGCAGGAAAATGCCTTAATCCCTGTACCTGAGAAAGCAACGGATTGGTATTTTTAGAATAGCCATAAAGGGAAAAATTTTGGCTCCTTGCAGACTCCCCAATGACCAATACCATTACCGATTTTTCATCATCTGCTATCTGTGCATCGGGCAAAGGAATCTCCGTTCTGTTTTCTTGAGCCTTATGAGTAAAATAAAGTGCTGTATTTACAGAATACGCCCAAGGCATAGCCAGCCCACCAAGGTATTTAGAATGATTATCTATCCAGAGAATATTCTTTGCATTGAGTGCAACAATGAGCAAAATAGGCAAGAAAGTAAACCCTAAAGTCTTAAAAAACCGTTTAGGGCGAGGATAATCTATCTTGGTTTTAAAAATAAACACAGATGGAAGAATTCCCATCAACAACACATACAGCATCCATTTGATGGAAAAATAACTGCTGGATTCGTCATAATTGGTATTAAATACATTCCCTATCATGCTTTCATCTACAATGACGCCGTAAGTATTAATAAAATACACCGAAACTGCACTGAGAATAAAAGTAACAGAAAGGAGAACCTTCCCCACAAAGCGGGTGAGAAAAAGTACCAAATAAAAAGCAAAAAAATTAGCAAGTACCATGAGTATCAATAAACTGATTACCATCAGTAGCCCTAAAAAGCTGGTATAATCTATGTTTTTCAATACGAAATCAAAAAATCCGTAATGAAAAAATAAAAAATTCATTATACTGATAATGAGAATAAATTTATTCAGCGGCAGCCTGCCCGTCCATTTTGTAAGCATAATATTTTTTTGTAACAGAATATAAAGAATAAATGAGACTGATGAGTGCTAAAAAATACACTGGTAAAGGTTCCTGAAATAGCTTAATAAGCATCACGATGACTCCAGAAGTGAATAATAACAGAAAAACAGGGTGCCATTTCGGACTACCTATCCATTTCCATAGCTGATATTTCCTCTCTATGAGTATCCCAATCATCGCAGCACACACCCCAAGACTACTACCAATAATTACATCCAAAGGATGATGTGCCCCTACGGCTACTCGAGAAAATGCAATGACCAAACCGAGTATCAACCCAAAGACAACAAAAATAAATCTGGGAGCCAGTTTACTAGGCAAAAAAGCCCAAAGCAACAAGGTTACCCAAGTGAAAATGGTAATGGAATGCCCAGAAGGACAAGTAGAAAAACCCAATGCTGTTTTACCAATAATATTCACCTGCTCCTCACCAAAAGCTGTACACGGCCTAGGGATATCCAAAAGGTTTTTAGGAATTTTAGAAAGCAACAATGAAATCAAGGATGCCGAAATTAATGCCTGCCAAAGTCTTGGGAAAGGGATAAATAGAAAAGAAAACAAAGTAAACACCACGAAAGCATCTCCCAGCTGAGTAATATTATGCTGAAGAGCAGGAAGCTGCGAGAGCCGCTGGTTTAAAATAAAAAAACCTTCCTTCTGAATCTGCACATAACCATCAATAGAAAGTGCATTATGATACAAGAGAAAGAAAAATACACCCCCTATAACAAGTACAGGATAAAGGAGATGATAAACTCTTACCTTTTCAAAATTCATTTTCAATTATTTATAGTATCCCAAATAAAAAAGTCCGTAGCATTTCTGGCTATCCTCCAGCTGTAAAAAGTCATGCAGATTTTCAGCAAACTTCGGGGAAGACCAGTAGCACCCTATTTCTAATGCCGTACAGGTAAGATACATATTCTGAACGGCCATTGCCGTAGCTGCAATTTCCTCCCATGCAGGAACGAGTCCCGAAAAATGAATAGAAATGGTCATTATAGCTCCTGATTGCTCTATCTTGTGAATGATATCTTGGTATTTTTTCTCTAAAAAATCCTCAGGAGCCACACTGTTTTTATAAGCATTCGCCATCTCTAGTGCCAGTTGGCTTTTTTCCTCCCCTTTAAAAACCCGAAAACGCCAAGGTTTCGTTTTCTTATGGTTCGGTGCCAAATCTGCTGCATGAAGGAGGGTTTCTATATGTTCATTATCAATTGACTTATCAATATAATCCTTAGGATAAACACTTCGTCTTTGTACTATGATTTCATGTATGGTCATAATGCAAATGTAAGAAACAGACATGAATAAAAAAAGTACATTAAGTTCCCGCAAGTTGTTTTAACCTAATGTCAATATACATTAAGTTCCCGCAAGTTGTTTTAACCTAATGTCAATATACATTAAGCTCCCGCAAGTTGTTTTAACCTAATGTCAATGTACATTAAGTTCCCGCAAGTTGTTTTAACCTAATGTCAATGTACATTAAGTTCCCGCAAGTTGTTTTAACCTAATGTCAATGTACATTAAGTTCCCGCAGATTGTTTTAACCTAATGTCAATGTACATTAAGTTCCCGCAAGTTGTTTTAACCTAATGTCAATGTACATTAAGTTCCCGCAAATTGTTTTAACCTAATGTCAATGTACATTAAGCTCCCGCAAGTTGTTTTAGCCTAATGTCAATGTACATTAAGTTCCCGCAAGTTGTTTTAACCAAATGTCAATGTACATTAAGTTCCCGCAGATTGTTTCGAGCAAGATGCAGTTGCATTTTAATTCCCGCAAGTTGTTTCGAGCAAAATGCAAGTATGCTTAAAATAGAGTCTTTACTTTTAACGCTTTTTTAACTTGAATGCCCTAAGATAATCACAAAAATGGTCTTACATTTGATGAAAATTAGTCTCAAATAAATAAAAAGTATATGGCAGGGAAAATAATCTGGATAGATGATGAAATTGATTTACTAAAACCTCATATCGTATTCTTAGAACAGAAAGGGTACATAATAACCCCCATTAATAATGTAAACGAAGCATTAGAAATTATAGAAAAAGAAGCTTATGCTTTGGTGCTGCTAGATGAAAATATGCCAGGGATATCTGGTTTAGAGGCCATACCGATGATTAAAAAAATAGATTCTACCATAAAAATAGTCATGGTAACCAAAAGTGAAGAGGAACACATTATGGAGGAAGCCATCGGTTCTCAAATTGCTGATTATATCCTAAAACCCGTCAATCCGAACCAGATTTTACTTTCGCTAAAGAAAAATCTACACGAAGAAAATTTAGTGGAACAAAAAACCATCCAGAGCTACCAGCAGGAGTTTAGAAATCTTTCTTTAGAGCTAGGGTACATCAGAACCTATGATGACTGGGCAGAATATTATAAAAAACTACTCACTTGGGAACTTAAATTTGATAAGGTTTTTGATAGTGAATTCGCTGAATTATTACACTCTCAAAAAGAAGATGCCAATATTCAGTTTGCCAAATTCATTGAAAGAAACTATGAAAACTGGCTCCACTCCAATGATAAACCCCTAATGTCTCATACCCTTTTTAAGGAAAAAATAAAACCATTGGTACTCCATGATAAGGTACTCATCTTGATGATAGATAATCTTCGGTATGACCAGTGGAAAGTAATAGAAGGGCTTTTCACAAGGTTTTACACCAAGACCTCTGAAGACCATTACTATAGCATTTTACCCACCGCTACCCAATACGCTAGGAATAGCTTCTTTGCAGGGCTACTTCCCAGTGAAATAGAAAAAAAATATCCTGATAAATGGTACAATGACAATGAAGAAGGAAATAAAAATGAACATGAAAAATTCTTTTTACAAGAACAAATCAAGCGATTGGGGCTTTCTCCAAAGGTTTCTAAATACATCAAAATATTAAATTCTGATTTTGAAAGAAAAATATTTGAAGATTTTAATCAATATAAAAATGCCGATGTACTTACCATTGTGTATAATTTCATTGATATTCTTTCTCACGCCAAAACAGATAATCATGTGGTAGACCAATTGATTCGGGATGATAAAACCTTTCGTTCCTTAACGCTCAACTGGTTTGAAAATTCTCATTTATTAAAAATCATAAAATTAGCAGCAGAAAATGGATTTAAGCTGGTGGTTACCACAGACCACGGCACTATGTATGTAAAAAAACCCAGCCGCGTGATAGGCGACCGAGAAACTTCTACCAATATACGATACAAAACAGGAAAAAGTCTTACCTACCAAGAAGATGATGTCTGGGCAGTTACACATCCTGAAAAATTGTTTTTACCTAAATCCAACCTTACTTCAAGCTATATTTTTGCCAAAAACAACTACTTTTTTGCTTATCCTAAAAATTATAATCATTTCGTATCTTACTATAAAAACACCTATCAGCACGGGGGTATTTCCTTGGAAGAGTGCATCATCCCTATCAGTATTTTAGAACCGAAAATGTTTTAGAAAAAAACAAAAAAAGCAGCTTTTTAAGGGCTGCTTTTTTACTTATAGGATTCTATCATTTACTTTTTTAAGATTTTCTGAGATACTTTCTCACCGCTTACGATTCCCGTTACGATGTACATTCCAGAAGCGAGGTCAGAAACAGAAAGTTTTTCTTCCACAGAAACTTTAGCTTCTTTTACCACTTGTCCATTCATGTTATAGATTTTCACTTCAGAAGCCTTTGCAAATTCTATCACATCACTTACCTGTGTGTATTTCACTAAACTTAATTTAGATTTTGAAAAATCTACAGTAGAAAGCGTACCTTGTACTAAAGAGAAATCATCAAATGAAGCATTACCATTTTTATATGCACGAACCGCCAAAACAAACCTATCCACATTTGCTAAAGAGGTAAAAGTTACGGAATGTTGCGTCCAATCTGTAGCAGGCGTCAAATAACCATTATTATTTCTTAAAGGGTCATTTGCTGCAGATGAATCTAGATAAGCAGGTGTTGTAGCTCCTGTTGGATAAAAATAAGACCAAAGTCTTGCATCTTTATTTCCTGTTGCTTTATACCAAAAGGATAGTGTGTATTGGGTACTTGGTGTTATATCCACCACCTGATAAAAACCAGTAGTTGCCGATGGATTAGCATACCCTGCACCAAAATTACTGCTTCTTGCATGACTTGCATCAATAGTCGGCTCAGTGTATGAATTTACCCAACCTTTTTGCCAAGGTGCCAATGTTCCTGTTTCAAAGTCGCCATTAGTTACGAGATTCGTTTGTGCAGACACGATGGAAGACATTACCAAAGCTGCTGCAAAGAATAAATTTTTCTTCATAGTCAAATTATTTAATATTATTTTGATTACAAAATTAGGTATTTTCACACAATATGAACTCTTTTTCGTATTATTTTTTTGTTAACAAAGACGCTCAACTGTAGGGTAAAATGCCTAAATATTAGTAGGGAGACTGATAAAGAATTTGGTTCCTACACCTACTTGAGATTGTAAGGAAATTTCTCCTCCGTAGCCTTCTACCATCTTTTTTACCATGGTAAGCCCCAGCCCCATACCATTGGTTTTTGTAGAAAAACTAGGCTGGAAAATTTGCTCGTGCATTTCCTTAGGAATCCCGATGCCAAAATCTTCCACCGTAATTCTTACTCTTTTATTAATTTGCTCTATATCTACATTGATAATTGGGCGTTCAGCATCTTCAGAAGCTTTTCTGGCATTGGTGATAAGATTGGTCAGGATTCTATGCAGGTACACTTTATCCATTTTAATCTCTATTTTAGGTTTATTATGATGAAAATGGATAGGGGCATCATTGTATAGGTTAAGAATATTATTCACTTCTTGTACCAAATCAAATACTTCTTCTTTTCTCTCGGGAAGCTGAGCAAACTGAGAAAAAGCAGATGCCACAGCAGAGACGGTATCAATATGCCCGATGACCGAATTCGCCATATTATTTACTCGTTCCCTAATATCAGGTAAAGAAGGGTCAAATCTTTGGGCAAAATTCTGAATTCTGAGTCGCATAGGTGTGAGCGGTGTTTTCACTTCATGTGCCACCTGTTTTGCCATTTCTCTCCATGCTTTTTCTTTCTCATTAAATGCCAACCTTTCTCTTTGCTCTTGGATTTGGAGTATCATTTTATTATATGCCTTGGTGAGTTCTCCCAGTTCATCATCATTATAATATCTTAATGGGGTAAAATCATCCTGAAAAAGCGTTACTTTTTGTATTTTATCGGTATATCGGGTAATGGAACGAGTAAGTTTTTTCGCCATATAGCCACTGGCAAAGTAGAATATAATCCCTAAAAAAACGATGACCAAAATTCCTTGAAGCAAATATTTTTTTATGTACTGACTGTACACATCAGAATTATGAAAATAAGGCAGATAAACAATACCTATAGGCTCTAAAAAATTATTAGTAATAATAGAGTATGTAGATGTCTTTTCGGTTTCATGTACCTCATCATACTCTTGGATATCTAATCTATTTTTTTTTGTAATAATTTGTTCTAAGTATCGGGGTGGAATTTTGATTTGTTCTACCTGTGCATTCGGTTTATTTGAAATAATAAACTGACCTTTTAAGTCATAAATCACAATATCCTGCTTATTCACATCGGCAATTTCTAATATTTTAGATTTTAGCACCGTATGAATATCCTCCGTGGTAATAGTTTCATGGCTCACTGCGTAATCTAATGCTCCTAGAATGGCGTCATTTTTTCGCTGGAGTTCGGATTGATTAATCTCTTCCAATGAATTATTCAAAATGGCATATGCCAATGCAAAGGTAAATGTGATATTGATTGCCGCAATGACAAGCATTATCTTATAGAAATCTTTCCTAAGGGTAATTTTTTTAAATTTTTCAGCCATGTACAGACATTAGTTTTGCTACATATTTTCCTATAATATCGAACTCAAGATTCACTTGGTCTCCTACAGCAAGCTGATGCATATTGGTCATTTCATAGGTGTAAGGGATGATGGCCACTGAAAATTCTTTCTCACCGCTGTAGGCTACGGTAAGGCTAATGCCATTCACTGTAATAGACCCTTGTGGAACAGTAACAAAACTTGCATCATAACCAATGCTAAAAACAAAACTTCCTTCCTTGTCTTCAATGGACTTTACTATTCCTATGGTATCCACATGTCCCTGCACTATATGTCCGTCTAATCTTCCATTCATCTGCGTACATCTTTCCAGATTCACTTTGGTACCCACTTCCCAAGTTCCAAGATTCGTTTTTTTCAAGGTTTCATTAATGGCAGTAACCGTATATTCTTCTCCATCTATTGCCACCACAGTAAGGCAAGTCCCATTATGTGCCAAACTTTGGTCTATTTTCAGCTCCTGCGTAAAAGGGCATTTCAATGTAAAATCTATATTACTTCCCTTTTTTTCAATACGAACAACTTCCCCAATACTTTCTATAATTCCTGTAAACATAATAATATATAATGATTATTGGATGATAAATCTCACTGGCTGATTAAAATATTTTTAATCATCAAAGCCCTAAGTTCAATCTTTTTTTTCAGGCTCAAAGATAGGGAATTCTCATTTTAGAATTACATAGTGATGCACTAAACGCATGAAATTATATTTTAGAGATGAAAGTTAAGATATTGGAAATTAGAAATTGTACAATGTACAAAGTATAAAGTACAAAGATTTTGGAGATTAGAAAACAAATCGTTAAAAACCATTCACCATCCGCTAAAAGCCAGTCGCCCAAATTCTACTGCATGTACTGACCCCATTGGAGTCAAATATCTTTAGCAATAAAAATCGTTTTATAATACGACCTCGTCGGGGGCGTATGTTATATGGAATCATATTCCATGCTATAAATATATGACCTCTACGAGGTCAGACAAAAAACCTACTGCCTATTGCTTCCCGCATCCTCCTTTTAGAAATTAAAATTTATATAATGCAAAATAATAATGTACAATGATTTTAGAAATTGGAGATTAGGAAAAAACTATTTGCCAATTTCCAAAAGCTAGAAGTTCTTCACTAAAAGCAAAAAAAACATCGCTTTTCTTTTCAGAGAAACGATGTTTATTATTTTAAATTTCAATAAAGCTTAATTTCCAGTATTTGCTTCATTAATCATTTTTTCATTTGCCGTAATAGCAAACTCTACTCTACGGTTTTGTGCTCTACCTGCATCGGTATCATTAGAAGCTACTGGAGAAGATTCTCCCATACCTTGGGTGTACATTCTTCCGGAAGAAATCCCCTTAGCTACGAGGTAAGATTTTACAGCAGCGGCTCTTCTTTCAGATAATTTTTGGTTATAGCTATCAGAACCTTTACTATCTGTATGCCCATAGATATTGATATTGGTATCTGGATTATCTTTTAAAATTTTCGCCATTTTATCTAGATTCTGTTTAGAAGCCACGGAAAGGTTAGCAGAATCAAACGCGAAATTAATTAAGCTTTCAGAAAAAGTAACTCTAATTCCTTCATTTACTCTTTCTACCTCTGCCCCAGGAAGTGTTTCTTTAATATCTTTCGCTTGCTTATCCATTTTTCTACCGATGACATTTCCTGCTGCACCTCCTACTACACCACCAAGTACAGCACCCAGCGGTGCATTTTTCCCTTTTCCGAGATTGTTACCGAGTATTCCTCCGATAATTGCTCCTGAGGCTGCTCCTATGGCAGTACCCCTCTGTTGATTGTTAGAATTTTGTACAGCTTCACAGCTGGTAAAAATCATGGCAGAGCTAAGCCCAATGCCCAATAAATATGATTTATTCAGTTTCATAAGATGATTTTATATTTAAAAATTATTTAGAGATTTTTTGGAAATTATAGACCACATCTACCATTTCTCCCCCCAAAGGTACAGATTGCCTCAGACTAAAATAATCATTGGTTCTAGATACCAAGTACAGTGAATATCCTGCTGTATTATGCTTTGCCTTAGTACCTTGTGCTATTTTTTTGAAAACAAAATGATTCCCATCTTTTACTTCAAATTTTATAGGCTGCGTAAGTGTAGGACAAGCACCCGCTCCATTCAAGGTATAAGAACCCGACCAATTATTCGGAATCAGTTTCCATGTACTTCCTATCCAGCAATTGATATCTGCACCTTCATCAAAAGGTTTAATACTAAATTTTGATGAGTCATAGTTCACACTGGTCAATGACCATTCGCCTTTCATTGCAAGAAAATCTTTCCTATTATCCTGTGCTATTTTCCCACTTGCACACGAAGCAAGAATAATGGAAGCCGCACCTAATACAAATAGCTTATTCATAATATTGAAGTTTCTTATGTGTATAAAAATACTATGCCAAACTGTGATTAAAATAATAAAAAATAAATTTTGTGATGCAGTCTATAAACATCATATCATAAAAAACGGAAAGTGATATGGAAACGGTTTTAAGACCAACCTCAATGCTTGTATTTTACTTCGTGAATTTTCTTTACATTTGTACCCGATATTCATACTATGGAAAATCTTAGTCAAAATACTACGGTACAAAAGCCAAAATGGATCAGAGTAAAACTCCCTACTGGGAAAAATTATCGCGAACTGAGAACTTTGGTGGACAAATATAAACTGAACACCATTTGCCAAAGTGGAAGCTGTCCTAATATGGGAGAATGCTGGGGAGAAGGAACTGCTACTTTCATGATTCTAGGGAATATATGTACCAGAAGCTGTGGCTTCTGTGGCGTAAAAACAGGAAAACCTATGGATGTGAACTGGGACGAACCCGAAAAGGTAGCTCGCTCCATAAAACTTATGAAAATAAAACATGCCGTACTTACCTCTGTAGATAGAGATGACCTGAAAGATATGGGCTCTATCCTTTGGGCAGAAACAGTGAATGCGGTAAGAAGAATATCACCTGGCACCACCATGGAAACACTCATTCCTGATTTTCAAGGTATCACCAAACATATTGACCGATTGGTTGCTGTGGCACCAGAAGTGATTTCTCACAATATGGAAACCGTGAAAAGACTGACCCGAGAGGTAAGAATACAAGCCCGATACGAAAGAAGCCTAGAGGTACTCCGATACCTTAAAGAAGCAGGACAAAGACGCACCAAAACAGGCATCATGCTAGGACTAGGAGAAACGAAAGAGGAGGTCTTCGAAGCAATAGAGGATGTACGAAATGCCAATGTAGATATCATTACATTAGGACAATACCTCCAGCCGACTAAAAAACATTTGGCAGTAAAGCGTTTCATTACCCCAGAAGAGTTTGAAGAATATCGCGTTTTTGCTGAAAGTCTTGGATTTCGCCATGTGGAGAGCTCGCCACTAGTAAGAAGCTCTTATCACGCAGAAAAACATATTCACTAGTCTAAAAATTACAAGGTTAAAAAAAAAATCGAAAGGTTGAAAATAAGATAATGGGAAAAAATAAAAAAAGAAGATTTGAAGAAAACAAAACACTACAGAATGTAATTCAGCCTACCAGAGATGAAGCACTGGCGGGGTACCCACTGAAAGGGAAATGGCGTACCGAAGTATTTAAGAATGAAAATCCCATTGTCTTAGAGCTCGGCTGCGGAAAAGGAGAATATTCTGTAGGGCTTGCTGAGGCTTTTCCAGAAAAAAACTTCATCGGTGTAGATATCAAAGGGGCTCGGTTTTGGTTCGGAGCCAAAGAAGCCATCGCTAAAGGCATGGACAATGTTTGCTTTCTTAGAACACAGATAGAACTCATAGACCTCTTCTTTGATGAAAATGAAGTGGATGAAATATGGATTACTTTCCCTGACCCGCAAATCAAGTACCGAAGAACCAAACATAGACTGACCAACCCTATTTTCCTCAATAAGTACAAAAAGATTCTAAAAAAAGAGGGCATCGTTCATCTGAAGACCGATTCTGAATATCTTCATGGCTACACCTTGGGATTATTAGAAGGATTGGGACATGAGATAGTTACTGCACATCATGATATCTATGGGGCTCCAGAATACGACCCTAATGTACCTTTATTAAGAGAAATTCAGACTTATTACGAGCAGCTATTTGCTGCAAAAGGGAAAACCATTACCTATATTCAGTTTAAAATCTCATAAGCTCAGCCCTTTGATGATATTTATCCAATAAACAAGAGAATTTAAACCACCTAATTTCCAAACCTTAAAGAGACAATATTTGAGATATAAATAATGTACTAACAAAAAGTCGCTTATATAGTATAAGCGACTTTTTCTATTTTAATTTATTGCACAAAGGGACACTATCCCTTGAATTTCCCCATAGCTATGAATTTATTTTGTCTTTGTTCTACCAATTGTTCTGGCGTAAACTTAGCAAAGCTTTTAATATTGTTCAGGATAGAGTTTTTGAGATTTATGCTAGAAGCAGCAGGGTCATAATGTGCTCCTCCCAGAGGCTCCTCAATAATGGCATCAATGAACCCATGCTCTAAAGCATCTTTCGGAGTAAGTTTAAGTGCATTAGCTGCATCTTCTTTATGATCCCAGTTTCTCCAAAGAATAGAAGAACAAGATTCAGGAGCGATAACCGTGTACCAAGTATTCTCTAACATATACACTTTATTGCCTACTCCTATGCCTAAGGCTCCACCACTAGCACCTTCTCCAATGACATAAGTGAAAATAGGCGTTTTCAGCCTAGACATCTCAAAAATATTCCTTGCAATAGCCTCTCCTTGTCCTCTCTCCTCTGCTTCTAATCCTGGATAAGCCCCAGGAGTATCCACCAAGGTAACCACAGGAATTCGGAATTTCTCTGCCAGCTGCATGAGTCTCAACGCCTTTCTATATCCCTCAGGGTTAGGCATCCCGAATCTTCTGTGTTGTCTTTCTTTGGTAGTACGCCCTTTCTGGGTACCTATAATCATTACTTTATGTCCATCTATAGTAGCTAAGCCACCTACCATAGCAGGGTCGTCCCCGAAATTTCTATCCCCATGAAGTTCTAAAAAAGAACCTTTATCTACCATGCCATGAATATGATCTAAAGTATAAGGTCTATTGGGATGTCTAGAGAGCTGTACTCTTTGCCATGGTGTAAGATTACCATAAATTTCCTTTTTCTTTTCTATGATTTTATCTTCAATTTGTGAGCAAGCCAACTTTACATCTACCCCAGCATCTTCCCCTACGAGTGAACAGGTTTGGTACTGATCCATCAGCTCTTTTATCGGTTGTTCAAAACTTAAATATTCCATCTGTAAGTTTAATTTTTTCAAATGTACGCAAATTTTAGTAACTATGGATAATTATGATAACTTAGCCAAAGCATTTTCTATCCTATGCACTGTTTCTGCTTTACCCAGAACAGAAATAATATCAGGTACATCTGGTCCTTTCAGTTCTCCTACGAGGGCTAATCTCAGTGGCATCATCACTTTCCCCATACCCACTTCATTTTTCTCTGCGATATGATGAATCAATTGCTTGTAATCTGCGTTTTCTCCTGCATTGCTTACCTCTTCTTTCAGCTGTGTTAATAACGATGGTGTAGCTTCATTCCACGCTTTTTTCACGGCTTTTTCATCGTACACATTGGGAGCTTCAAAGAAATACTTTCCTTGTTCCATGATTTCTTGTGGGAAATTAACTCGCTCTTTCAGCATACTGATAACCTTGAGTAGTTTTTCTGTGTCTATTGATGCTAAAGAAATATTCTTCTGATTTCTTATAAGCTCCAAAACCTCTTGGTCTGTACATTTCTGAAGGTATTCATGATTAAACCATTCGGCTTTTTCTTTAGAAAATCTAGCTCCTGCTTTATGGACTTTATGCAGGTCAAACTGGGCGATCATTTCATCCATAGAAAGGATTTCTTGATCATCGGCAGGGCTCCATCCTAGTAATGCTAAGAAATTAATAAAAGCTGCAGGGATATAGCCTTGCTCACGATAGCCCATGAATGTTTCTCCCGTAGCCTCATCATGGAAATCCAATGGAAAAACTGGAAATCCCAACTTGGCTCCATCTCTCTTGCTGAGTTTACCTTTACCTTCGGGTTTTAAAATCAATGACAAATGAGCAAATTGTGGTGCCTCCCAGCCCATGGCTTCATATAACAAAGTATGTAATCCCAAAGAGGGTAACCATTCTTCACCACGGATGACATGCGTGATTTCCATCTCATGGTCATCAATGATATTAGCAAAATGATAGGTAGGCATTCCGTCATTTTTTACCAAAACCTTATCATCTAAAGCATTGGTATTTACGGTAAAACTTCCTCGGATGATATCATTCAGCTGTAATACTCTATCAAAAGGCATTTTAAAACGAATAACAAAAGGCGTTTTATCTGCTAATAACCGTTCTACCTCTTCTTTCGGCAAAGCTACGGAATTTCTCAGCCGAGTTCTGGTTTGATAATTATAGGAGAATACCTCCCCTTTTTCTTCAAACTCTTTACGGATAGCGTCTAGCTCTTCAGGGGTGTCAAAAGCAATGTAGGCATAATCCGTTTTTAGAATTTCATCAATGTATTGGTCATAGATGTGCCTTCTTTCGCTCTGTCTATAAGGTCCATAGTTTCCACCATGTTTAGGGCTTTCATCCGGAATGATGCCGCACCACTCTAGTGCTTCCTGAATATAATCCTCAGCACCTGGGACAAATCTTGCGGTATCTGTATCTTCTATTCTTAGGACGAAATCACCGCCTTGGCTTTTAGCAAAAAGATAATCATATAAGGCAGTTCTCACACCTCCTAAGTGGAGTGGCCCTGTAGGGCTAGGTGCGAATCTTACACGGATTTTTTTCATTGAAAATAGTATTAAAGCACAAAAATACGGAAATTGAATGAAAATAAAACTATTGACAATGGGCTTTTAAAGCCAAAAAAATGCTATAGACAGAAAGCTCCCCCTCTACCAAAGAGGGCAGTTGCAAACTAAAAGTATTTATAGTTTTTGTACAAATCCCTTGAGTTTTAATACGACTTGGAAGCACTTTATCAAAAGTGTCTATACCTTGTCATCGTACTCCATAGGGTAAATTACGAACTAAAAAAACCATATAGGCATATCGAATGAATTCTACATACCTATATGGTTGTTGCCATTATCATCGCCATCAAAACATTATCTCAAGACAATAAACGATGCCCATGCACTATGCTTTCATAAATGACTCCTTTGTTTTCTGAGGGAGATTTTATGTTTTCATCATTCATCGTTTGAGTTTGTTCCAAAGGATTTATGCGTTACATAATGGTCTCCTTTTTTATATTTTGTCAGCATTATGCATTCATCATTCATCGCCCAAACATCTCGGGAGACTTTTATGATGGCATCATCATTATTTTTCTTTCAGATGCTGTTCAAAATAATCTGTTACTTTTTGCATAAGATGCACCCTATCTCTGCCTACTACATTATGTGCATGCCCTGGATACACGAAATAATCCACCTGCACTCCTTTATCCACAGCAGATTTTAAGAAATCTATAGAGTGTTGCCATACCACTACATCATCCTGAGCACCATGAATCATAAGGAGTTTGCCCTTTAAATTTTCCACTTTATCCAGGAGATTGGCTTTCGCATAGCCTTCAGGGTTTTCTTGAGGCGTATCCATATATCTTTCGGTGTACATCACTTCGTACATTCTCCAGTCTATTACTGGACCACCAGCCACTCCAACTTTAAATACATCGGGATACTTCAGCATGAAACTGGTGGTCATAAATCCACCAAAACTCCAGCCATGAATTCCCATTCTCTTAGCATCCACGAAGGGTAAAGATTTAAGATACTCCACCCCTTTGAGCTGATCTTTCATTTCCACCTCTCCGAGCTGTCTGAAAACTGCCTGTTCAAAAGCCAATCCTCTATTGCTAGAACCTCTTCCGTCCATGGTGAATACTACAAAACCACGCTGTGCCATATACTCATACCAAAGGTTCCCACTTTCTGGGAAAGCATCTGTTACCAACTGTAAGTGTGGACCATTATAAAGATATACAATGACTGGATATTTTTTATTGGCATCAAAGTTCGTAGGTTTAATGAGTTTTCCGTACAAAGGTGTACCGTCATCCGCTTTCAGTGTTACCAGCTGTATTTGGGGTCTATCAAAATTTCTCAAAGGGTCTTCGGCGGTGAGTAGATTTTGTACCTTTCCTGTGGAGAGATGAATGATATCCACCTTTCTAGGTGTATTTTTAGCTGAATATACATCATAGAGATACGCTCCTGATTTGCTCAAAGCAGCATTATGCACTCCCAAATGAGTATTGATTCTAGTGATTTTTTTGTTTTTCCAATTGACTTTATATAAGTTTTTCTGTAGTGGAGAATCTTTAGTTCCTGAAATAATAATTTCATTATTCTTCTCATAAAATCCTAACACACTATTTACCAGCCAGTCTCCTTTGGTAATTTGCCCTATCAACCCTTTATCCACATGATAATGAAAAAGATGATTGTAGCCCGTTCTTTGGCTTTGCCAAATGAAATCTTTAGCAGAATGAGGGAAGAAAATGGCAGCATGCTGAGGTTCTACATATTTATCTGATTTTTCCTCGAAAAGTGTTTTGATAAAAGCTCCAGTTTCAGCATTGTATTGATTAAACTTTAGATGATTTTGTCCTCTATTGAGTACGCCTACGAAGATGGTCTTCTCATCAGGACTCCAAGTAACCGCAGTGAGGTATTGGTCTTTTTCCCCATCGATATTGAGGTAGATGGTCTTATTTTGAGCGATGGAATAAATCCCAAGTTTCACTTGGTGGGAAGTTCTCCCTGCCATTGGGTATTTAATATTTTTATTTTGAGCGGGTGTAGTATGCCATTCCACGATAGGGTAATCTTCTACCATAGATTCATCCATCTTATAGAAGGCAATTTTATTTTCATTCGGTGAAACGAAAATTCCCTTATCAATCCCAAACTCTTGACGGTGTACCGATTGTCCACTGATGATATTCGGGTTTTGCTCTTGAGTAATAGGAGTTAGCTGACCGCCATTTCTGATATACAAATTATTCGTTCGGGTAAATACTTGCATATCTTTTTTCTTACTGAAATAGACATTCTCCGCCTCATTATCCACACCCATCATCTCCGAAATACTCCATGTATTATTCTTTTTTTCCAACCAGAAATAACGATATTGTTTTTGAAAATAGCCTTTATTTTCGTCTATAAAAGTAATTCTTGGCATTGCCGCAAATGTATGCCCTCCGATGGCATTAAGCTGTGAAAGGGATACCAGCGTATCTTTTTTCCCTGTTTTAATATCGGTTTTCAGATAGGCATTTTTCACTCCTTGGAAATAGGCATCTTGATTTTCCAACCAAGAAAACTGCTGAATGTTCTGTATTGCTAGCGAAGAACGAAGCCCGTTTACCGCTTCCGCCATGGTGAATTTTTGTTTCTGAGCATCCATGCTGTGCATGAAAAGAACAGCCGCTCCTAAAAGTATTTTTTTCATATATCCAATCTTAATTTTCAAATTGTTCATTATTCTGATAAAGTACAGTCATTGGGTCTTTATCTGTTTTTCGTGAATTCCATTTGTACTGATGTGTCCAGTACGCTATTTCAGAAGATAGTATCCCTATTCCTGCTCCAAATAGCACATCAGAAAGTCTATGTCTTTGATGATAGATGCGCATTCCTCCTACCATTGATGCCATTCCATACGCTACATAGGGTATCCAAGGATAATGTTCTCCATATTCCATACTTAGGAAGGTAGCTCCAGCAAAAGCATTCGCTGTATGCCCTGAAGGAAAGCTGTACTGCGTACCATCAGGTCTTTCATTTGCGAATAGATATTTCATTCCTAAGGTCAGTGAAAAATTGAGCAAACTGCCTTTTGCTATAATGACTGTTCTATTTTTCCAATCAGTTTTGGGTTGCATACCTATCCATTCCAAACCATATGTAGCAACATACGGAACGAACTGTAAAAAATCTTCTGCAGAGCCATGCAGTGCCAATACTTCCTTTCCGCCTGCTAAACTACCTTTTTTCACCACAGGATTTCTTGCCCACTCTATCGCCACCGAAGATGCCATAGCACCCGCTGGAATCCATAATTGTTTTTTTTCAAAAGTATTCCGTTGTTGTTTTACACTTAAAGTATCCTTGCTCTGCCCAAACACTATAGCATAAAAAAACATAAATAAAAATCCGAAAAATCTCATGTTAAGATTTTTTTACAAAAGTAATATTCATTCATGGAAAAATAAAATTTAAGTTTAAATCTAATGCTGTTTCATTATCTTTGCAAAAATTACAAGTTGCATAATAAAAAATTATGGGAATCAGTTTTTTACATCCATATTTTACCATTGCTGTTATCACACTCATCTTTATCAGTATTTCGGAACTAAGAAACGGAGCATACAAACCTAGCAAATTAACATGGTTAGTTATTGCTTTCCTTATCATCCTTACTGGATTTAGGAACTTGATGATTGATGATTTAGCATATCAAGCAATGTACAACCAGTTTGGTAGTACTATGTCCTTTAGCATTAAGGAAATGAAAGATAATATATGGGGGGTAGAATGGATGTATGTGCTTTATGGCAAAATAGTATATGCACTGAAGTTACCATTTACATTTTTTGTTATCCTTACAGCTATTTTTACCATTACATCAAAATACCTATTTATTACTAAAAACAGTGCCTACCCTGCTTTGAGTTTTTTGCTGTATATGTTTCCTACTTTTTTCATGGGAGACATGGGGCATATGAGACAGGCCATTGCCACTGCCATTGTTTTCATATCGTTTTGGACCATTAAAGAAAGGAAATTATGGCTTTTCCTGCTTTTGATGTTTATTGCATTTAATTTCCACAACTCTTCCATCACCTTCGTATTGGCATATTGGTTAGTGAAAGTACCACTCAAAAAATGGATGATTGCTTCTCTAGTAGGAATAAGCATTCTACTTTCTCCTTTTGAAGTATATAGTAGCATTTCTTTATTAGAAAATATTACCCCTAAAGAAGTGATGCAAGATTATCAAAACTATGAAACCATAGTACACGAAGATACAGGAAAAATAAGGCTACTAGATTTACAAACTTTTTTTTACCTCTATTTCATTCTTGCATTTAACAAAGAATCTGAACAAAGAGTACCCTATTATGAATATATGAGAAACCTTACAGTAGCTGGGATATGTTTGTATTTTATCTTTAGAAACAGCCCTGTTTTCTCTACTCGATTGGTTTCTTATTACTTACTCTTTTCTAGTGTCACTATTCCGAATATCATCGCAGCGGTTTCTTCCATTAATTTAAGGAGATATCTCTATCTTATCATGATTTGTTTCGTAGTGTTTTATTATTTTGTATTTGCCACCATGGGAGGAAAAAGGTCTTTCACATGGGAGACTTACTCCAACTGGTTAATAGGAGGGTAATACTACTTTCAATAAAAAGAAAGCCCATCAAAAAAAACCACTTCCATGAATAGAAATTCATGGAAGTGGTTTTTTATATAAGGTACGACGCTATTCCCTAACTATTTTAATACAAATTATCATATTACCTCAGGAAAGTACTAAAACTGCAATTTTTTCCCAAAGGACAAATCCCCTGCATCTCCTAATCCTGGTGAGATATAGCCCTTTTCGGTCAGTGCTTCATCCACAGCTCCTATCCAAATATGAGCTTCCGGAAAAGCCTCAGCAACTGCTTTTACTCCTTGTTCACTACCTATTGCTGCCACAATGTGCAATTCTGATGGCTTACCTATTTTGAGCAAATCCTTCAGAGCTTCTACTAAACTCGCTCCTGTTGCAAGCATAGGGTCTGCCACTATGAGCGGTCTATTTTCTATCTCAGGACAAGTGAGATAATCCTGCTGAATGGTAAAATAATCATTAGAATCATGCTTTCTGTATGCCGCCACAAAACCACAATCTGCCTGATCAAAATAGTTTAATATACCTTCAAACAAAGGAATTCCTGCTCTAAGTATAGTTACCAGTACAGGCTGTTTTTCTAGTTCTTTACCCTGATACATTGCCAATGGCGTCCTAATTTCTACAGGAATAGAAGGAAGTTTTTTAGAAATTTCATATGCTGCTATCTCACCTATTCGCTCTAGATTTCTTCTAAATTTCATTCGGTCGTTCTGTATCTCTACCGAACGAAGCTGATTTACAAAAGAATGCACCAAACTAAATTCATCAGATAATACCGTTATCATATTTTTTTATTTTAATTATTTATTCACTATCATTTACACACCATTGAAAGACAGCTATTTCCCCATCATCTTCCACCTCAGTTTCCTAATAAACCGTATTTCCTCATCAGAAAGTACCACAGGACGAGGCTGAGTGAGAAAATACCTCATCATAATCCACCATGAGATGATATTTTTATCTTTAAGACTCACTTTAAATGCAGAAAGTGCCGCCAAAGGAAAACTTAGCCCAATATTTCGGAAATATTTACCCAATTTTTGGTACTTTTCTTTTCGGTACAAATGAGCAGTAGGACGAAGATGCTTTACCCAAAGTTCAGGTAATGTACGCACCGTAAATCCATTCATCTGTGCTAGCATGACATCTATATTATCCCAGCCTAAAATAGGTCTTAATCCATTCATCGCCATAAAGCACTCTTTTCTATAGCTTTTGATGGGACCACGAACATGATTTTTAGATGAAATTGATTCAAATTGCCAATTATTATCGTCCTTAAAATCAAAAACTTTCTCCTTATGGAGAAGTACATCATCCTTGAGAATATACACGATGCCCGATGCCATGCCCACCCTTTCATCTGACTGGTAAAGGGCTACAATTTTCTCTAAATAGTCCTGAGGGAAAATAATATCCGCATCAAATTTACAAATAATCTCCTTGGGGGTAATGGCACTCAGCCCTTCGTTAAAAGTATTCACCACTTTAGCACCCGGCTGATGCTCTGATTTCGGTAATGCAATCCCATGAAAACGAGCATCTTTCTCACAATACGCATCAATAATAGTTTGAGTCTCATCTTGTGAACCATCATTCACCACCATGACCTCAAAATAAGGATAAGTCTGTAGAAAAAGCGACTCTAAACAATCGCTTAAAGTCGCTGCTTCATTATGTGCCGGAATGATAATGGTAAAAGTCATATATTTTCTTTCATTAATTCCTACCTAACACATAGATGTCATGTACTACTAAACCTCCAAGGATTTTCTCATCTTTTCCTGTCCATTTCACACAAGTAGGATTTTCTTTAGGATAGCAATATTTACCCTTCTTCAAATCCCAATTTTGATTAAAAATAACCACTAATTGTGTAGGTCTATCATTAATTTCTTTATCCCAGGTCTTTAAATAACTTTGGTAAGTCATTTGCCGAAATGAAATCATATGAACTTCTTCTCGATTTCTATTAGGTCCATAACTAACAGATTTTATCGTACTTTTGTCCATTTTAGACAATAGATAAGAAAGAGGCTTACCTACAAAATCTTGTTTATGAGCAACAAGTACGGAAGCATCTTTTATACCTACTTTCTCTATTGTTTGAGCCATACCATGGGTACAAAATACAATACCAAAAAAACTGAAAAGTTTTATAAGCTGTTTCATTAATTTCTTCCTAACACATAGATGTCATGTACTACTAAACCTCCAAGGATTTTCTCATCTTTTTCTGTCCATTTCACACAAGTAGAATCTTCCTTAATATAACAAGGTTTTCCTTTGCTCAAATCCCAATTTTGATTAAAAATAACCACTAATTGTGTAGGTCTATCATTAATTTCTTTATCCCAGGTCTTTAAATAACTTTGGTAAGTCATTTGCCGAAATGAAATCATATGAACTTCTTCTCGATTTCTATTAGGTCCATAACTAACAGATTTTATCGTACTTTTGTCCATTTTAGACAATAGATAAGAAAGAGGCTTACCTACAAAATCTTGTTTATGAGCAACAAGTACGGAAGCATCTTTTATACCTACTTTCTCTATTGTTTGAGCCATACCATGGGTACAAAATACAATACCAAAAAAACTGAAAAGTTTTACAAGCTGTTTCATCATTTATAATATTTAATTTAGTATTTCTTAAGGACATAAATCTACCTGATATCCACCACCTGGACTTCCTGCTTTCTTTTTGGTTCTTACTCCCCTAAATCTCCCCGCACTGTCCATTTTAGTAAGTGCTACCCCTGCGTTGTAGGTCTCTAATATATGAGATAAAGCTCCTGCTTCTCCTATATCCAGACGCATATCATTCCATTCATTAAATAAATTAGGTGGCAAAGTAGGAGGATATCCTGGCACTTGTACACTGGGAAATTTCTTCAAAAACTGTGCTATAGCATTAGGGTCTGTTACCACTAAAGCATATACCGTTCCACCAGAAGTAATGATAAATCTCATGTTAAAAGAGCCATACTGCAGATGATACTGCATCATGCTGTATACATCTCCAAAAGACGGAGGTGAGTTATTGGGGTGATTGTGTATATCTGCTATCGGATAGGGAAAAGGGGAATTCACAGTTCCGCTATTTGTACCAAAATTTTGCACAGGCGTATAATTTGGATTACCATTAGGGGTATGGCTACCTATTGCTACTCCGTTTTCATTTCCATTTGCATTAAAAGCATTTTTAATGTCTTGTACAGCATTCTTAAATTTTTGCGTTTTTCCCAGTTCATTTGCCTTATCAGTTCCCGATTTTATCTTTTCACACGGTGGATCTTTAGGTGGGTTAGTTTGTTTAGGTGGACGAGGTGGGATAATGACAATAGGTGGCGATGGTATAGGAGGTAATGGTTGCCAGCCTGCGGGAGGAATTATCGGTTTGGGAGGAACATGAATATAGACAGGAGGAATTTCAGTAGCAGGAGGTTCACCATTTGAGTGACAATTCATTCCACATCTGGCATTTACATCTCCTCTCTGATGATTAACATAGATATCATTAATAATATTTCCTTTATTGATTAATATTTCGTACTGAGAATCTGCATCCAAAGACACATACGAAACCTTACCTTTCATTTTTTTCATGATGTCATGTGAAGAAAGTCTATAATCTTCCTCATCGAAAGGCGTTCCATCCGATTCAAATCTCCATAAATGACCTTGTATTACATTACTATCTATTCTGAAAGAAAACCGTTCCAATACCATATTGTCATCATTCTTGACAGGAATAATAATCAATACAATTTTATTATCCTCTTGGGAAATATATGTATTATCCCAATCAATATTTTTATTTGTCAATAAAAGATTTTTCTGGTAAATACTATTTTCCGTAAAATAGTGTTTATCTATTATTTCTACTATCTCTTCATAAGAGTTTATAGTTTCTTTATCATCAATTCTATCTGAAATACAAGAAAATAAGGATAATATCCCAAGAAATAATAAAACCCTAGCCTTTTTCATGTAAATTGTTTTTAATGCGATTGTAGCATATTCTTCGGATCGAGCAAATCATTCAGTTCTTTTTCTGAAAGAAGATTTTTCTCTAACACCAAATCATAAACGCTTTTCCCTGTTTCTAATGCTTCTTTAGCAATTGCAGTGGATGTTTTATAGCCCAATGCAGGATTCAATGCTGTAACAATTCCGATGGAATTTTTCACCATATTCAGGCATACTTCTTTATTGGCAGTGATGCCTACTACACATTTTTCTCTAAGGGTATCTAGTGCATTGCAAAGGAACTGGATATTCTCCATAATGGCGTGAGAAAGCACGGGTTCCATTACATTAAGCTGAAGCTGTCCTGCCTCCGCAGCAAAGGTTACGGTAAGGTCATTCCCTATGATTTTATAACACACTTGGTTCACTACTTCTGGAATTACTGGATTCACTTTTCCTGGCATAATGGAAGAGCCAGGCTGCATAGGAGGAAGATTAATCTCATACAACCCTGCACGAGGTCCCGAAGAGAGTAACCTTAAATCATTGCATATTTTAGAGAGTTTTACTGCCAATCTTTTCATTGCCGAAGAATAAATCACATACGAGCCTGTATCAGGAGTAGCTTCTACTAAATTCGGTGCAGAAACGATAGGATAACCCGTAATATCTGCAAGATTTTCAGCACATTTCTTGGCATAGCCTAGCGGTGCATTCAGTCCCGTTCCTATAGCGGTAGCTCCCATATTCACCTCTACGAAAAGTTTTGCATTATTGTTCAGCCTTTCCACATCTTCTTCCAGAGTAGCTGCAAAAGCTTCAAACTCTTGCCCTAATGTCATCGGGACAGCATCTTGGAGCTGCGTTCTTCCCATTTTGATAACATCCTGAAATTCTTCCCCTTTTGCTCTAAACGCCTTTACGATGGAAGCGAGTTTCTCTACCAATTTTTCATTCATCTGAAGAAGGGCTAATTTTATTGCCGTAGGATAGGCATCATTGGTAGATTGAGAAAGATTAATATGGTCATTGGGAGAGCAATGCGTATAATCTCCTTTTTCTTTACCCATTTTTTCGAGGACGATATTAGCGATGACCTCATTAGCGTTCATATTCACAGAAGTCCCTGCCCCTCCCTGAATCATATCAATAGGAAACTCAGCATTATACTTGCCAGTAGCCAGCTCATCACACGCTAAGAGGATATTCTGGTAAAGTTCATCATTCAATAGCCCGAAAGAGTGATTGGTCATGGCTGCTCCTTTCTTCACCCAAGCCAAGGCACGAATAAATTCAGGGTAAGAAGAAAGAGTTTGACCAGATATTTTAAAATTCTCTATGGCTCTTTGCGTTTGTACACCATAATACGCATTGGCTGGTACTTGTAGCTCGCCTAAGAGATCGGATTCTTTTCTGTAATTCATGATAAGTATATATTAGAAGTTTGCACACAAAGATACAAAAACTATTGACCTTTTCGTAAATATTAAAACCTACCTTCAAAAGAAACGCCTATCAAAGGAAAATCCTCTTCAAATCGTTTCCACTCTTTCTGCGTATTACGGATAAAAAACGGTACTTTTTTACTAGAACTAAAGAATTGAACGGAGGATTTTATGGGTTGATTTACATCCGAAGTGCCAAACGCTTCTATCACTTGTACCGAAAGCAGTATCCCTTCCTCCGAAATAGGAATATTCTCTAATGGAATATTGTTTTTATTTTTAACCATTTGATTTAGCCCGATGATTACTAAACTATTATCAATAGGTTCTTTGGCAGGAACACCATTTTCTATAGGGTAAAAACGAATAAAAAGCCGTGCATTCTCATTGTCAAACACCTTTTTCATGGGAAGCATCATGGATTTTAGTATGCCCGATTTTTGATACGGATTCTCAATAAGATATCCCAGCTCTACCGAACGAGGCGTTATGGAAGACAATCTAACAGAACGATTTTTCTTGGCAGGAAAACCAAAAGTTTTCTTTTCTCTTTTCGCCAAATGTACTTCGGGAATACGAACCACTTTTTGAGACAGCAATATCTTTCCAGTGAACGCATTCACCTTTTTATCATAATACCCTTCTTTCCTAAGTACCAATTCATCAAATGTTCGATGCACTCTAAACTTCCCCAATGAATCTGCATAAAACAGCTTTCCGTCCATCACCACCTCTACAAAAGAAACTGGCTTTGAATCCAAACTATCTATAATGGAAATGGTTTGGCTTTTAAAAGAAATATTGACCATTAGCAAAAAGAAAACGGTGATGATTACTTTATTCATTCTCATACAAAGATTTTTTTCTAATCACAAATCATGGTTATTTCTGATAGTATTCATCAAGGATATTTCTGCAAAAGAGCTTTGAGTATGGCATAGGTCTCTACATCCATAATTCCGTCATAGTTTTCGGGTCTGAAACGATATTGGAAAGCAGTAATTGTTTTTTTCGTCGCCTCATCTACCATGCCTGAGGTAGCAATATTAAAACCAAATTGGTTTAAATCTTTTTGATATTGATATATGACCGATGGAGCATATAAATCCTCATTAACGAGCTGCACCATAAACCTTTCCTTAGCATCTTCATCATACCACATGCCTATTCCGTAGTCAGTATATAGTTTTTTCCAAGGAAATTTAGGCCCTGGATCTTGTTTTCTGGTAGGAGCGATATCTGAATGTGCCAATATATTCTGTGGAAGGATTCCGTATCTATTGGCAATATCTTTTACCAATTCAGCTACTTTTTTCACTTGATAATCGGGAAAGTCTGGGAAGTAATATCCGCCAGGTACATCTTTCGCCTGATTCACAATCTCTATACCAATGGAAGAATCATTCAGATTGTTATTCCCTCTCCAATAGCTCACCCCAGCGTGGTAAGCTCTTTTATTCTCATCTACCAACTGGTAAATTTCATTATCCTCCGTATCATTGACCAAATAATGTGCACTTACTGCCTGCTGGGTAAGCACTCTAAGCGATGCCTCATTATTCAGTGCAGTATAGTGCAAAATAATATACCTCTGCCTAAATCCTTGCCCTAAAGAAGGAAAATGGTTTTTAGTAACCATATATCCCATAGGTTTTGCAGAAACAATGGAGCCATAGCTGATGGTATTATCATTTTTAGCAGGATTAGAAATATTCTCTTTAAAAAAGTCTAAATTCCCAAAATGAGTAATTTGAGGCTTCTTTTCTTGTGTTGTCAGGTGGGCATGCTGTGCATGAGATGGATTTTTTTCTTTCTTCTTCGGTGGGATGACAGTTGTTTTTTTAGAAGACACATTGCGTACCACTCCTTTTTTAGGAGTAGCACAAGAAAAAACCAAAACCGATAACACACTGGTATATATCATTTTACGCATTTTAAATTTTATTTTGATGAATTATTTTGTAAAAATATGAAAAAAAAGTCTAAAAAAAATTTGGTATTTAGAAAAATACCCTCTATATTTGCACTCGCAATTACGGAATAGAAGTTCATTACTATTTGCAAGGAGGGTTGCCGGAGTGGTTAACGGAGCAGTTTGCTAAACTGTCGACGCGAAAGTGTCGCATGAGTTCGAATCTCATACCCTCCGCACAAAAATCTCGGGGTGTAGCGTAGTCCGGTCATCGCGCCTGGTTTGGGACCAGGAGGTCGCAGGTTCGAATCCTGCCACCCCGACAAAAAGTTCCTTCGGGAATTTTTGTGTTTTACACAATGGGTGCGTAGCTCAGCTGGATAGAGCATCTGCCTTCTAAGCAGACGGTCAAAGGTTCGAATCCTTTCGCGCTCACAAAAAAGCCTTACAATTGTAAGGCTTTTTTTTTGTTATTTACTAAAAAAACATCACAAATTCGGTATATTCATAAAAAACAGCCAGAAAACAAAATTTTCTGGCCGTTTTTATTTTTCATGGTAATGAAATTTTACATCGGTGGCATATCTGCTCCTTCGTCATACCCTCCATTTCTATCTTGTTTTTTACGCGGAAGCTCTACTTTTTCCCCTTGTCTGAATCGGTAAGTGAATGTAAGCGACATCTGTCTCGGCATCCATTGCATATAAACTTCAGAATCCATTACATCAGAAAAAGTAAAATTATTCATTCTTCTAGTACTGAAAATATCTTGGATATTAAATGCAATGGTTCCATTTCCTTTCCAAATGGTTTTAGAAGCTCCGAAATTCAGTGCGTACATAGAATTTCTCTTGGTAGAAACCGTTCTTTCTGCTCCTCTATAAAAACCTTGAAGCTGAATATTAAAAGTTCTATCTACCCTAAAGCTAGAGGTAAGCCTTGCGATAGTGGAAAGTCCATTTCCTGAGAAATCCCTAAATCTTTGTGCGGTATTCCCATTGGCATCTATCACATTAAAGGTATAGTATCCAGAGTTATCGTACCCGAAGATATTAAAGCTCCCCATCCATTTCCACCATGGCAAAAGTTCCGCAGAGAAGTTGAAATCCAATCCATAGCGAGCCTCCACTCCATTATTAATCGGCATGGAATAGAGCGTATTCACTCTTTCATCTGCTCTGTAGGTTACCATTCTCACCTCATTATTTGAACGCCTGTAATAGAGCGTAGGGTTTATGGTCAGTTTTCCTTTAGAATAATTGTATCCTAACTCATAAGAATCTACAAATGAAGGGTCTAAATCTATATTTCCTGCAAAAAGCGTTCTCGGGCTGCTGTATCTCCCATAGGGAACGAGGAAAAATGAACGCGGACGGTCTATTCTTCTGCTATAATTGAGTAGAATCTGATTATTTTTAGAAATATCATAACTCAGATATACACTTGGGAAAAGATTATTATAATTTTTATTTTTTACCAATACATCTCCAGCCTTATTTCTATAATCAATGTCAATATTAGAATGTTCATTTCTCAATCCCAATTGGTAACTCAAATTTCCTAATTTACTCTTAAACTGCACATAAGCGGCATTAAACATTTCCTTATAATCGGTAGTATTAGAATAAAGGTCAGCCACTGCCTGAACGCTATTCATCACGGAATCGGTATTGAGGACATTGTCATAAATATTATGATTAATATCTAAACGATACCCCGCTTCTAATTTAGAATTTTCCCCGATAGGCAATTCATAATCCAATTTCCCTAAAGCCGTTTTTCTTGTGGAGTTCTGGTTCATTTCATCATTCTGCCCTAAGATGGAATTATTAAACTCCCTCATAAAGGAATCATTTTCATTTTTAGTCTGCTGAAGGCTCACTGCGAGGCTTAGGTTATGCCCTTGTTGATTAAACTTATGGTCTATCCCAAAGTCTCCTTGCACCGTATTATTCTTACCATTACCATTTTCGTCTCTATGGCTATAGAGTGGAGCTGTATTTCGTCTCTCTTCGGTAATATCAATGCTTCCTGTAGTACGAGAATCAAAAGCTCTGAGCGTAATGGAAGCATTCATAGATGTTTTATCATTAAAATCATAAACCATTCCCGTAGCACCATGATAACTATTTTGCTCGTTATAATTAGTTCCGAGCTGTTCAGAGTGGGTAATATTACCATCGGTCATTACATTTTTGTAATTAGAATAGCTATTAAATATCCCTCTGTTTTTTCTATAGCTTCCGCCCCCATTGATGAACCAAGCAAGATTCCCTTTTCTCCAGCTGAGGTTGGTATTCAACATAGTCTGAGGTAAATAGCCTACCGCTCCCGTTACGCTCCCATTGAAACCTAATTTTTTATTTTTTTTCAAAATAATATTAAGAATTCCCGCTGTTCCAGAGGCTTCGAACTTAGAAGACGGATTAGTAATTACCTCTATTCTTTCTATTTGGTCCGCAGGAATAGCACGAAGTGCATTGGCACCATCATCTATCCCAAGGAGTGCTGATGGTTTTCCATTGATAAGAAAACGGACATTAGAACTCCCCCGCATAGAGACCGTTCCATCCGTATCTACATCTACGGAAGGGACATTAGAGAGTACATCTTGCAGGCTTCCTCCTTTGGAAATAAGGTCCGTAGAGGGGTCATATACTTTTTTATCTAGCTCTACTTTATACGCTTTTGGAGCTGCAGTGATGACCACAGCGTCTATTTCTTTGGTTTTAGCTCCGTTTCCTTCGGGCTCCAGAGTGATAGTAGGGAGGTTTCCTTTCCCTATATTTTGAGTCATAGTTTTAGCTTTAAACCCTACTGCATCTATCTTTACGGTATAACTACCAGGTACTAAGCTCAGCTTAAAAACCCCTTTATCATCTGTAAGTACCGCATCATTCAGAGCCTTATTGGCTTTATTTTCAAATACGATAGAAGTATAAGGAATCACCGCACCATCGGTAGATTTTACATTTCCAGCAATGCTCACTTTTTCTTGTGCAAAAGCCATTGCAGCAGCAGAAAGTACGAAGGTAAGTCCTAAAGTTTTACGGCGAAATACATTCGCCACATGAGTTTGTTTCATAGTTTTAATAATTTCTTCCAATGAAACCATCATCGTGTTTCATCTTCCTTAGACGCAAGAAATCAAGAAATGTTAAAACAATCAATGTTAATTTTTTGTTAAAATGATTATATTTTTACCAAATCCACATAATTACTATTTAGTCTTTATATAAATAATGAAAAAAAATGAAAAAAATAAAAACAATTAATGCGTAATAGCAAAACCGCTCCTCCTCTTGAAAAATAAATTATAGAAGATCAAAAGCCGAATAAGCCGCCTATTTTACGCCAATGCCATTGTTTCAATAATTCTTTTTTATGAAAAAACACCGTAGGATAATGAAACAATGCAGGTCTGAAGCCTCTAAAAAACTCTTCTACCGAAGGTACATCACTTCCCTCAAAATCAAAGTCTTTCTGAGAAATCCATTCTGAAATTGCAAAGTCCACCAGTTTAGAAGAGCCATTGAGCTTTATTTTGTCTTTTACATTATAAGTACCCAGTAATGCAACGGCGTTCGTATCTTGGTACAAGGCTAAGGCATTAATGATTTCACCATGATAGTAAAAAGCATAGAAATACATCCTTCCAGTTTCCGATAAAGCATGTAGCGTATCTATATACGCCATTGCATCTTTTTCTTGCCGATGCCCCACCATATTGGTAAGCATAAAATCTTTACCTTCCTCAAAGGGAATAGCTCTCCACACAGCATTTTCCACCACCTCTTCTTCTAATCGGAGTTTCCTTTTTCTTTTGGGAGAATATTTTCTGAATGCCTCTTCGTAAGGCTGATTTTGAAGAATAAAGTTTTGCCTGCATTTAAAATCATCAGGCAATGAATTGTGCTGATTATAGGCATAATACGCCACGAAATAATTTTTCATCAGATACCGATGAAACTCCATATTCATAGCTTGAGAATCATGAGCAGAAAAAACGCCCAACTGCTGGCAGAGTTTGGGTAAGAGTACAAACTTTACTCCCATTTTTTTTACAAAAGGGATAGGCATCACCGCATCATAATTCCCTAATACCATAATATCCCACTGATTGCCTGCTACCGCATTTAGAAAAGTAGAAGTAGCAGAATATCTATACTGTGCTGAATTTTCTAGGCATCTGTCATACAAATTAAAATCAATTTTATGATGAGGAATTTTATGTATTTTCATAATAAACGATGGTCTGAAAAACTATAATAATCTGATGCGGTAATAATGATATGGTCTAATAGCTGAATGTCTAATGTTTTAGTAGCCTCATTTATTTTTCGGGTAATATCTTGATCTTCTGAACTCGGAACCAGTATCCCCGAAGGATGATTATGAGCGATAATGATTCCCGTAGCGTAATATTCTAATGCCATTCTACAAATGACTCTTATATCTACTAAAGCTCCCGTATATCCACCTTCTGAGCACCTTGCCTGATGAATTACTCTACCTGCGTTATTGAGAAAAAGCACCCAAAATTCTTCTTTTTTAAGGTCGGCAAGGCGGGGATGTAAAATGAGAAAAGCATCTCTACTACTTTTAATCTGAGGATATTCAGGAAGTTCCTGCATAGATTTTCTCCTGCCTATCTCTAACGCCGTAGCCATGGAGATGGCCTTTGCCTCACCTACGCCTTTAAATTTCATGAGTTCCGGTAGCGTGAGCTGAGCAAGCCTATGCCAACTATTTTCTACCGAAGTGAGTATTTTTCTTGCCAATTCCACTGCACTTTCCTCACGGTTTCCACTGCCCATGATAATGGCCAATAATTCTGAGTCCGAAAGGGATTCTTTGCCTTTCAGGATGAATTTTTCTCTCGGTCTATCGTCTTGGGCAAGAGATTTTATAGACATAATAGTGATTTTGAATTAATAATACGCGTACATGATGATGATTTTATTAGACGCATCAATGTACCGAGCAACGGTATTAAAAAAATTTTGAGATACCATAGGACATCCTAAACTGAGGCAAATAGGTTTTGAGGTTTCCTCATCGGGAACACAGCCATAAGGATGAAGTACGATGGCTCTTTTCATCGCTTTATTATTGGTAGCATCCAGCCCTTTCAGCCGATAAGATTTCCCAAACGCCCCTGAATAACTTTTACCAATTTCATATTTCCCCAAAGAAGATTGGTAAGAATTTTCTGTATTACTAAATATCAGCGTAGAAGAATGAGCTTTCTCAGAACCTGCCCCATGTGCCACCAATCCTTTTTCTAATATTCTCTGCCGTTTAAAACTGTATAAGAAAAAACGGTTTTTATTAGAAGGAATTCTAAAATCAATGAATATCGCAAGGTCTGAATTGTACTTTTCTTTTTGAATGAATTTTTCTATTTCCAATAGCCTATCCTTCCCTATCTGCCCAAATGAAAAAGCAAACCAACAAAATAAAAACAATATAGAAAAGTGTTTTCCCATCTATTCACTACGAAATAATCAATCCATCTTTCATCACTAATTTCCTATCCGTAATTTCTGCCAATTCTTTATTGTGAGTAACAATAACGAAAGTCTGATTGTACTTATCTCTGAGATCAAAGAAAAGCTGATGAAGGTCATCTGCGTTTTTAGAATCTAAATTCCCTGTAGGTTCATCTGCAAGGATGATTTTAGGAGAATTTATCAGTGCCCTCACCACCGCCACACGCTGTGCCTCTCCCCCCGAAAGGGCATTGGGTTTATGGTGAAGCCTTTCTATAATTCTTAAATCTTCAAATAAAGAATACGCTTTCTCCAGTGTATCATCATTATAGGCACCCGCTATTCTTGCAGGTAAAAGCACATTTTCCAAAGCCGTAAACTCTGGAAGCAACTGATGAAACTGAAATACAAAACCAATATGTTTGTTTCTAAATTTAGATAACTCCCTATCTTTCATAGCAATATAAGACTGCCCATCCAAAAGTATTTCTGTCCCATATTTTTCAGGATGCGTAGGTAGATCCAGTGTACCTATGATTTGCAATAGCGTAGATTTCCCAGCCCCTGATTCTCCTACAATAGAGACCACTTCTCCTTCTTTCACCGTAATATCCACCCCCTTGAGTACCTCTAAATCTCCATAGAATTTTCTAATATTTTTCGCTTTAATCATAATCCCAAAAGTACGAAAATATTTGATTACAATATATAACCGTGTTTTTGAGAAATTGTACGAGGTACAAAGTACAAATTTTAGAAGTTGGAGATGAGATGTTAGAGATTAGAAGCTAACTGCTATTCGCTAATAGCCAATAGCCATCTGCCAATAGCCATAAACTGATAAAAAAAAGCCCTATCAGAACTGCAACTCCGATAGGGCAAAATAAAATTTATTGAATTAATTTTTCTAATCTCTCAAGCCTCTGCTTTAAATCTGCAATCTCTGCATCTTTAGCTTTTAATGCTTTATCTTGCTCTATACTATGCAAGTAAAGCTCTTCTATTTTCTCCACATTGGTCAGCTGCGTTTCCATTAAATCTACATAACCTTGTGCTTTAATAGTCTCCGCAGATTTATATCCTGGTAAATGTCCATTGGTTTTTACAAAATCTTCTACTTGGCTCAATGATTTGAAATTGTAATCTGCCTTGATAGACGAAGTCCCTGTATAGTACTTTTGGAATACATAATCTGGGAAGATGGTAGCTCCATTGGTACCCATAAATGAAGACGCATGTACTTTACCATCATCTAAAATACTAACCGTATTTGAACGAGTAGAACCATCCGAATTTACAGCAAGTTTAATGGAATTATTAGTAACATCTTCCGTCCATAAGCTGGCTAATGTAGTAACATCATTAGTACCTATTTTTAACACTCCATTGGCATCTGCATACACATGACGATTACCTGCATTACTTGCTAAAGAAGACGACTTAATATTACCCGCTACATCGAGCTTTTCAGTTGGGTTATTTACTCCAATTCCCACATTACCATTATTCCTTTTGATAATCATTCTATTTCCTATAAGTTGACCGCTATCATCAAATGCTCTAAAATAATAATTTGAACCTTGGTTACTTCCTGTTTCAGTTGTATCATCCATTCCTGAATCCCAACGCAATACAGTGTTAGATCCATTAATTCTTCTTAAAAATCTTAAGTGTCCATATTTCTCTATTTCTGTTTCGATAACAATTCTAGTATTATTATTTTTCATAGAAAACTTTGCATTTCCTCTAACATCAAGTTTTTCAACAGGAGAAGATGTTCCAATTCCAACATTTCCATCTCCTCTTGCAAAAAGAATATAAGGACCTTCAGGATTTGAATTTAAACCAGAGGCATAAAGATTGAATCCTATACCATTTGTGCTACTATCTTTCGCTTTGAATACAAAATCAATACTTCCCGAATTATATTTAGAATGTTCCTTGCCGATGATGATATGAGAGCTAGATGAGAGGGGCATATTAGGAGATAGAAAGGATGCCAGTCTATTGTATCCATTGGTTACTATATCTGTTCGGATTACTTCTAACTGCGAAGTAGGTGCATTGAGAGTTCCTATTCCCACCTTACCATCATCATAAATCTCCATCCGTTTCTTCCTAATTTTACCTAATGTTGTATGAAATTCAAGATTGGAAGAATGCTCATTTGCTGACCAATCTTTAGTAGCATAACCAAACATCGCTGAGGTATTAAAAAAATTACCATTAGTAGTACCATCATAACCACCACCACCAAAGGTAAGTAAATTATCTCCCTTTCTTATAACCTGAGGGCTTCGTGTAGTACCTCTAGATCTTATTGTTGAAAAACCTCCCGAATATTGTGGTATATCTGAAAAAACTCTTACGATAATACCTGATTTTTCCCCATTTCCTTTTAATTCAATATTTCCAAAATCATTTTTCAAACAAACCGCTTCATTCGCAGTATTTTTTATTCCTGGACATTTTGCCCATAATAAATCTGATGTTGAAAGATTGGAAGAGGTTTTCATCCACTCGGTACCATTATAGAAATAATACCCTTTTTCCGTAATCTTCGCTACTTTAGGGTCATTACCTGTATAAGCAGAAATAGGAGAAGTAGTTTCATCCGTAGCATATACCAAAGTACCTTCTACAGGAGTTTCAATATTAGCAATTCTCGTCTTGCTTAGCTTCGGGGCAATAATCCCTTCGTTAGTGGTGGCTTCTTTCTGAGCATTGGCTGTACTTGGGCGAATGTCCATCGTAGCACTCGGCTCTATGGTGTTTATCCCTACTTTACCCCTGTAAGGGTCTTGCTGCTGTTGCTGTGCGTAGCCATAGGTCATAAAACCTAAGAACGCTAACACACTGATCTTGATTGTTGTTTTGTTCATCGTTTTTAAATTTAAAATGTTGATTTATTTTTTTATTAAATGATTAAAAGATTGAAAAAATTAAAGGATTCCGTTCGTTTCGATGATTTCGATGATTTCGATTTTTTAGATTCTTTAATTTCTTTCCTTTTTCTAGATAATTCCTTATTAAATCCCTATCCTCCCAAAAAACAATTAGTGAACTGTACAAATTAGAAGGGAGACACTGATATCGTATTGATTTTTGTAAAAAGTTCTGGTGAAGGATAGGGAAGGTACTGGTGCAGGTCTCTCCTCTATGGGGTAACAAATAACTATGATGATGACATAGACACAAACAAAATTGCCCCCTTCTCAATGAAGGAGGATATAAATTAAAATATCCGATATTTGCTCGCTCTAGATTTTTTTTATAGATTCCGCGTACACACGCATATTTATATATACTTAGCGAAGGTAAGTGTGTGTGTGTGTGTGTGTGTGTGTGTGTGTGTGTGTGTGTGTGTGTGTGTGTGTGTGTGTGTGTGTGTGTGTGTGTGTTTACACAATCATTTGAATTGACCAAATTTTTGGCCCACTTTTTTTCAGTAATTTTATATGTATTGATTGCGTGTAACATAACGAGGCAAAGATAGATAAAGTTTTCTAATACACAAAAAGTTTTTTATAAGTTGTATCATGTACAATGATTTTAAAAATTAAAGCTTAGAAGGCTAAAAGACTAAAAAGTTAGAAGCTATTCACTAAAAGCCAGCAGTTAAAATCCTATTGTCTATGGATTGCCTATTTTTTCATACGCTAAAATTATTTTTTGAGAGGTAAAAATTGTACTTTTGCTTTCGATGTATAATAAAAAATAAGTAATGAAAAAATTGATACTTTCCGCTATGTTGCTCGGGATATTTTTCGCTCCTGAAGTTACCATGGCACAGACAGAAACCTCTGGAAGAGAAACAGTATATAGAGCTACCGCAGCAGTAGAAAATGCTTTGGTACATACCAAACTAAAAGTAGGATTTGATTTTGATAAAGAACATGTTCACGGAGAAGAATGGCTCACTGCTGCTCCTCATTTTTATGCAACCAATACTTTAGAACTAGACGCGAAAGGAATGCTTATTCATGAAGTAGCACTAGAAAAAAAGAATAAAAAAACACCGCTGAAATTTAATTATACCCAAGAGAAACTCACTATTCAATTGGATAAAGAATATCAGAAAGATGAACAATACACTGTATATATTAAATATACCGCCCGTCCTTCAGAAGTAAAACAGATAGGAAGTGCAGCAATTACGGATGCCAAAGGACTTTATTTTATTAATGCACAAGGTAAAGATCCTAATAAACCTACGCAAATTTGGACTCAGGGAGAAACAGAATCTTCCTCGGCATGGTTTCCTACCATTGATAAACCCAACCAAAAAACTACACAGGAAATCTATATCACCGTTCCTGATAAATACATCACGCTTTCTAATGGTTTACTGAAAAATTCTAGTAAAACAGGGAACAACCTAAGAACAGACTACTGGGTGATGGATAAAAAACATGCTCCTTACCTATTTTTTATAGGCGTAGGAGAATATGCCGTGGTAAGAGACCGATGGAAAAATATAGCGGTGGACTACTATGTAGAAAAAGAATATGAACCGTATGCCAAGCAAATTTTCGGGATGACTCCTGAAATGCTGGATTTTTTCTCTAATAAACTGAACTACCCTTACCCTTGGCAAAAATACGCTCAAATTACTGCTAGAGATTATGTGTCGGGAGCTATGGAAAATACCACGGCTGTACTTCACTCAGATATGGCACAGCAAAAACCAGATCAGCTAAAAGACGAAAACCGCTGGGAAGATGTCATTGCTCATGAATTATTTCACCATTGGTTCGGAGATTTAGTAACTACCGAAAGTTGGTCTAATCTTACCATTAATGAATCATTTGCTAACTATTCCGAATACCTGTGGAATGAATATAAATATGGAAAAGACCTCGCAGACTATGGATTGATGCGTGCTAACCAAGGATATTTCCTTAATCCTGAAAATATCAGTAAAGATTTGGTAAGGTTTAATTACCATTCTAGAGAAGATATGTTTGATGCGGTGAGCTATAATAAAGGAGGTGCTATTCTTCACATGCTTAGGAATTATTTAGGAGATAAGGCATTCTTCGCTTCTCTTACCTCATTTTTGAAAGTCAATGAATATGGTACGGCAGAGGCACATCAGCTAAGACTGGCAATGGAAAAGGTCAGTGGTAAAGATTTAAACTGGTTTTTTAATCAATGGTTTTTTGGCAGTGGACACCCTACACTTAGCTATACCAGCTCTTTTGATCCTATAAAAAAAGCTGTTACATTATCTATTCATCAGTCTCAAAACCAATATTTTCAGTTTCCATTAGTGATAGATTTTATAGAGAATGGGAAAGCCCAAAGACACAAAGTTTGGGTAGATGCCAAAGCGAAAAATGACTTCGTATTGCCTTCATCTAAAAATCCTGAAGTGATTAATGTCAATGCCGATGGGGTATTGCTTTCAGAAATTAAAGAACAACTTACCCCTGCACAGGCCACTGCTATGTATCAGGCTTCTAAAGATTTTCTAAGCAGATATAGAGCCATCAAAGCAGTGGAAAAAATGCCTGAAAATGACACAGCCACTCAGCTTTTAGTCCGTGCCTTGAAGGATAGCAATTTCAGAATTAGAGTAATGGCACTCAATGCCTTAGATTTATCTCAACCTGCCGTAGCAAAGCGAGCAATATCTGAAGTAGAGCAAAAGCTAAACGATGATAAAACACTGGTAGTAGCCGCCGCACTTTCTGCATTAGCAAAAACTAAGAATGCAAAATACGCTTCTGTCTTTGAGAAAAATGTTTCTTCACCATTATCATTTGCTACAAAAGCAGCCGGTTTAGAAGGTCTGGTTCAGGTAGCTCCTGAAAAAGTAGAAAAAATCATCGGTACAATTGACTTAGAAAATGCCAGCGAAAACATCATTACTTCCCTTTTACCTGTTATCATTAATAATAAAGTAGAAAAACAGCTTTCTGCAATTGCCTCTACTGTGGCTTTTTATCCTTTTATAAAATTCCAAGATCCTAAATTAGGTGCATTGGCAGAAAAAGGATTCCACTGGATGATGACTACCGATAATAGTAAAGCAATAGATCATCTTACTAAAATTCTAGGGCAAGTAAAAGGACAACTGGGCGGTAATCCACAAGCAAAAATGATGATTCTCAATATGCTGAAAGAAGGGGTGCAAAAGAAAATGGAAACACTCAAACAAAATCCTAATAGTATATCTCTGCAGTACCAAGTGGAACAACTGAACAAAACAATAACTTCCTATCAATAGTCTCCTATTTAATAGAGATGAATTGAAAAATAAGCTGCCTCTGAAAAGAAGCAGCTTATTTTTCAATTATTTTTTAAGGAAATATTATCCGTGGAGTCTTTTCCAGATGGCGTCTTTGAGTTCGGGAAGTCCTTCTTGAGTAACGCCAGAGAAAAAAAGTGGTGGCTTATGCTCAGGAAATTCTGCAGCGATTTCCGCTTTAAGTTCGTCATCAAGTAAATCCGATTTGGATATTGAAACGATAAAATCTTTGTCTAAAAGTTCAGGGTTGTATTCCTTTAATTCATTTTCCAAAATTTTATACTCTTGATAATGATTTTCAGAATCTGCAGGAATTAGAAACAATAAGATAGAGTTTCTTTCTATATGCCTTAAAAATCGGTGTCCTAATCCCTTTCCTTCTGCAGCACCTTCTATGATTCCAGGAATATCTGCCATTACAAAAGATTTGTAATTTCTATAGTTCACTATTCCTAAGTTGGGGGTAAGTGTAGTAAACGCATAGTCTGCAATCTTAGGTTTTGCTGCGGAGACAGCGGCTAAAAGAGTAGATTTTCCAGCATTCGGAAAGCCTACTAGACCTACATCTGCAAGGACTTTGAGTTCAAAGACAATGTAGCCTTCTTCCCCAGGAAGTCCAGGCTGGGCGTAGCGAGGTGTTTGGTTGGTAGCGGATTTAAAATGCTCATTCCCCAATCCTCCTTTTCCACCGTGCATCAGGATGATTTCTTGTCCATCTTCTAATATCTCACCGATGATTTCTCCTTCTTCATTTTTAGCAATAGTCCCTATCGGTACTTCTATGTACACATCTTCCCCGAATCTTCCTGTAAGCTGATTCTTTCCACCAGGCTGCCCATTTTCTGCACGCACATGTCGGGTATAGCGAAGGGGAAGGAGTGTCCATTCATGGGCATTTCCTTTCATGATAATATGCCCACCTCTACCTCCATCTCCACCATCTGGACCCCCTTTCGGGATGTATTTTTCTCTTCTTAAGTGGGCAGACCCAGCACCTCCGTGTCCAGATTTACAATGGATTTTTACATAATCTACAAAATTTGACATGTACTATTTTTTTTGTGTGAAAAATTCTTTTTTACCGTGCAAAGATAGTGATATTACTATGTTTTAGGCAAAAATACCTCTGCCAGCATACATCTTGCACTTCCTCCTCCATTGGTTTCTATAGTTTGGAGGTCAGCATATACTACTTCACAGTATTTTTCTATTTGGGCTATTTGTTCTGGTAATAGTGATTGGTAAGCACTTTGGCTCATTACAAGGAATTTTTCTCCTTGTTCATTTTGTACCTGAAGCATATTTCCTGCAAAATTTTGCATTTGAGTTTCGGTAATCTCTACAATTTCTTTACCCGAATTTTGAATAGTGTGGATGACATGCTCTCTTTCTGCTTGGTCATCAATACAGTCTAAACAAATAACTACAAATTGGTCTGCTACACACATCATCACATTGGTATGATAAATAGGAAGTCTTTCGTTTCCTGCAGTTTGGAAGGAATGAAAAACGATAGGGGTATAACCGAACTGTTCACAAAAAGTTCTGAATAAATTTTCGTCTAATCTTAGAGACACTGAACCATAAGCAATCTTATTATCATGATCAAAAATCATACTTCCTGTGCCTTCTAGAAATTTTTCATCCGTTTCTGATGAGGTAAAATCTATAATTTCTTTTACTTCAAACCCTTGATTTTTAATTTGCTCTAAGATATCCATTCTTCTTTCATCTCTTCTGTTGGGAGCAAACATAGGATACAGTACCACCTTACCATCATGTCCAAAGCTCACCCAGTTATTAGGGAAAATAGAGTCTGGTGTATGTGGCTCTAAAGTGTCTTTTATAGTAATAACATTGATTCCTTTACTTCTGAGCTTTTCTACGAAAGCATTAAACTCTGCTAAGGCTTTGGTTTGGGTATCTTCATTTTCAGAATTCACCTGAAAGTAGTTATTTTCCGCTGTTTGAGCATTGTACCCAAAAGCGATAGGCTCTATCATGAGAACAGTATGAGTTGTTTGCATAGTTTTAATAAAATGAATGAACAAAGATAAAGGAAAACTCCGTTATATTGCAAGGGTATCTGGATAGATTCTATAGGCATTAAAAAACATAACCACGACAATTCGTCGTGGTTATTATTCTCTGTTTTTATAAAAAATGAATAGTGTGTTATTCCCTCACTAAAGGCATGGTAGAGCAGCGGAGCAGCCCACCCATCTTAGAGATTTCTCTGTAAGGAATTTCTTCCACAGTAAAGCCCCACTCGTCTCTTAAGTGATTATTCATGCGGGTGAAAGCCTTATCAGAAACAATGATTTCTGGCGAAATAGAGAAGATATTCGGGAACATGGCAAACATTTCCTCATTATCTACATGGAAACAGTTTTCTTCTCCAAAGATGTCTAATATCAGTCGGTAATCACTTTCATCTACAAATCCATCTTTATAGATGATGCATTTATCTTTTCCTATAGGGTTAAAAGTGCAGTCTAAGTGGAGAATTCCCTCAAAAGGAACCGTGTCATTTTTTTTCAGCTCGAGGTCAATGATTCTTTTTTTAGGGAAATATTCTTTGAGAATCTCAATGGCATATTCATTGGTTCTCGCAGTTTTGAAATTTCTATAATCCTCACTAAAACAAGTTCCTATGAAAATAAAATCATTCCACACAATGACATCACCACCTTCTACATGAGCAGATTCTGGGAGATTAATGATGTTTCTCCATGGCACTCTTTCGAAAATTTTACTATAAGCCTCTTGTTCATCTGCTCTATCAGGGATGAGATTAGAGAGAATCATTTTATCCTCAATCACGAAGGCTACATCTCTAGAAAAAACCTGATTATAATCTTGTATAACTTCTGGACGAAGCACCTCCACACCATGTTTAAGAAGTACTTCCTTAAACCCCTCCATTTCCGTGATGATATCCTTCTCTATAGGGTAAATACCTTGTGCAATACTGTGATAAGATTTTGCATCATAACTTTCTTCTAGGGTAGGTGTAGCACCGTTAGAAATGGGCTGTCCCAGTACCACTGTTTTCAGCTTACCCGTTTCATTTTGGATATTTAGATTCATAAAATCAATAGTTTTCACAAAGATAATAATATTTTTTTAGGTAAAGAGGGATAATATGCGTAGCAAACAGCTATATTTGTTGGATATTGAATTGAGATAGTTAAATAACCGATGCTTTTAAAAGACTTATTAAAAATAGTATTTTTCATCATTGCTTTTCAGCAGATGATGCATTTCGTTGTTCAGGTGCCTATTTTTCTTTTTCAATCGGTAAATGCAAAAGAAATTGATGAGGAGTTGATTTGGATGGATATCATCATCAAAATGATATTTATAGTGTTGTTATTTTTCAGTGGTTACAGATGGGTAGATTTCTTTTCAAAAAACGAAAAAAACTTTTTTGAGGAAAAGAAATCTAGTGGTCACTTAATGGTAGCAGCACTTTACATTTCCATGTACATGATTATTCTTACAAATATTTTAGGACTAAAAGATATCTTTCATTTTTCTATTTTGGGAATTCATGCTTATATTCCTCTTATCAAAATAATTTTATCCATTTCTATTTTGGCAGTAGTTCAAAGGAAGAAGATAAGGTAGGAGGTATAATTTTGGTATTTATCAAAACAAAAAGCTACCCTTTTCGGTAGCTTTTCATTTTCTAGAGCCATTATCGGGATTTGAACCCGAGACCTCTTCCTTACCAAGGAAGCGCTCTGCCCCTGAGCTATAACGGCGAGTGAAAAAAAAATCACAAGCCTTAAGTTGGTTGTGATTTTCTAGAGCGGAAGACGGGGGTCGAACCCGCGACATTCAGCTTGGAAGGCTGACGCTCTACCAACTGAGCTACTTCCGCATTTTTTATTGTTGGTAATTTTGTGGTGCAAAGATAATACTTTTTTTTAAACCCACAAATATTTTTTTATTTTTTTTCTAAAAATAAAAAGTGGGGAGAGCAGGATTCGAACCTACGAAGCCGAAGCAACTGAGTTACAGTCAGTCCCATTTGACCGCTCTGGAATCTCCCCATTCTTATTTTGAGCCTCCAGAGGGATTCGAACCCACGACCCCGAGATTACAAATCACGTGCTCTGGCCAACTGAGCTATGGAGGCAAAAAATTTTAAAGACCTTCTTAGTTCCTTTTTGCGAGTGCAAATATAGAATCAATTTTTAAATCTTCCAAATTTTTTTTAATTTTTTTTTGATTTTTTTTCTATCTCGTTTCTTTATGCTTGATTAATAGCTTTTTAGAAATATCCACACAAGCATCAATACTTTCTTCAAATGATGCCGTAGTTTTCTTTACAAGGATATCATCCCCAGGAATCACCACTCTAAGCTCTGCGGTTTTGTTTTCTTTATCGCTAGAGTTCTCTACTTTTAGAGTAAGATGACATTCTAATATCTTATCGTAAAAAGTGTCCAGTTTTGAAATTTTCTTTTCTAAATGCTCTTCTAGTGGTGCATGCGGAGTCATACCGATGGCTTGTACTTGAATTTTCATAACAAAAAATTTAAAAAATGATTAATTATTATTCTTTCTCTCCACGAGGATGGGTTCTTTTTAAAACCGTTTTGAGTAGTTCTATATTTGCATGGGTATAGACCTGCGTACTTGCCAGAGAACTATGTCCTAAAAGTGTTTTTACTTTAGATATTTCAGCACCATTATTAAGCAAGTGGGTGGCAAAGCTATGCCTCAAAATATGTGGACTTCTCTTCTCCTTGTGAGAGACAATACTAAGGTAGGATTTTACTTTTGTGTAGACAAATTTTTCCGTGATTTTTTTTCCTTTTTTTGAAAGAAAAAAATAAGGTAATTCAGAAACTGGACGAAGATGCGTGAGGTAATGGGATAAGATTTTTTCTAAATCAGCTCCTATAGGGATGAGTCTTTGTTTTTTACCTTTTCCCTCTACTTTGATAAGCTGTGCATTAAAATCCACATTCTGGAGTTCTAAGTGGCACAGTTCAGCTCTTCTCATCCCTGTTTGGTAAAGCGTTTCTACTAATATATGAGCCAATTCATCTTTTTGTTCTATCTCCGTGAGTCTTTGCATTTCTTCTTCAGAAAAGGGCATTTGCTTCTTAGGATGTTCTTTGAGAATTTTTATGGTCTCTGTAGGCGGATGTACTATCTCTCCTATTCTCTGTAGAAAAAGATAAAAACTTCTAAGACTAGAGATTTTCCTATTCATACTCCTTTTAGCCAATCCTTTCTGTGCCAAAGCCATAATGAATTGTCTTACGGCATTTTTATCTGCATGAACAATGTCTTTTTTTTTCAAAGTATTTTCATAGAATGCCTGAAAATCAAGCAAATCTCGTTCATAACTTTTTGCAGTGTTTGGAGAGTATTTTTTTTCTGAAAGCAAATGATCTAGAAAACGGTCTATCATAATAATAAAAAACTTCCCAAATATATTAATTTGGGAAGTAAGTTTTTGATAAAAATGATTTTTTATGCTTGCTCTTCTTTGCTAGCTTCTCTTTGTTTGTGAGCTGCTTTTAATTTCGCTTGTCTCAAAGTTACAGAAGGTTTAACGAACTGTTGTCTTGCTCTAAGCTGACGAACAACTCCTGTTTTATCGAATTTTCTTTTGTATCTTTTAAGCGCTCTGTCGATAGACTCTCCGTCTTTTACTGGAATTATTAACATATTTTACATCTCATTTTACGAGTGCAAATATAATACATTTATTTTATTTACAAAAATTTAATTCTTAATATATTCGTGATATGCTTCACTGTTGGTTCCACCATGTTATTTTTACACTGAATATTATTTATTTTTTCCGTGGAATAACCACCCTTTCGTTTTCTAATTGTATGGTAGTAAAATCTAGAGAAAACACCTTTTTCAATAATTCTTGTTGGGTCTCAGCGTGCATAGGCATGGGCTGAATATTTTTTTCATGCAAAACGAAAACCTCATCTGCATAACGAAGTGCCAAAGCAGGATCATGCATAATGGCCAAAATGGTATATCCTTCCTCTGTGAGCGTATGCAAGTATGCCATCAGTTCATGCTGCTGATGAATATCCAAATGATTGGTAGGCTCATCTAACAAAATAATTTTAGGATTTTGTACCAGTATCCTCCCTATCAATACCCGCTGTTGCTGTCCGCCACTGAGTGCATTAAAATTAACATTAAGCAAGGAATGGATTCCTAATTGTTTCGCCACTTTTTCTATTCGGTCTTCGTCCTTGGAAGTGAGTGAAAATGTAGAAAATGCAGAACGACCTGTTTCTAAAATTTCTTTGACCGAAAACGGAAATACTGGCTCAAATGATTGAGATAAAAAGCCAATAGTAGCCGCTTTTTCTTTGGCAGAAAACCGCTTCGCTGATGTTCCAAAAAAATAAACTTCGCCCCCAAAATCTTTTTGTAAACCTGCAATAATTCTAAAAAGTGTAGATTTACCACTTCCGTTTAACCCCAAAAGAGCTGAAAATTTTGACGGTTTAAAACACACGGATAATCCATCAAAAATAGGAGACAATTTCGGGTAAGAAAAATGAATGTTTCGTATTTCTATCGCCTTATTTTCCATCACTGCCAGTTGAGTTTATTGGTTTTCATTAAATATACGAAGTATGCCCCACCTATGAGCATAGTAAACACCCCTACAGGAATCTCAAAAGCGAAAAGAGAACGAGAAAAGTCATCAATTAACACTAAAAAAGTGCCCCCTAAAAGCATACTTTGGGGAATCAATCGGACATGATTCGCTCCAGATAACATTCGGATAATATGCGGCAAAAAGAGTCCATACATGCTAATGATACCTGCAGAAGCTACGGAACTTGCCGTCATGAGCGTAGCGGCAGATACCAAAACTATTTTTTCTAACGCAGGATTTACCCCCACCGCTTTAGCGGCTTCATCTCCCAAAGAAATTAAATTCAATCGCCAACGGAAAATATAAATCACAATGAGTGAAATGAGAATAGGAAAAAACACCTGCTTGATTTCTTCCCAAGTAGCAGAATTAAGTTTACCTAAAGTCCATTGTACTATAGCAGAAAGTTTAAAAGGATTAGAAATGTACTGAACGACACTTAATAACGCTGTAAAAATCCCAGAAACCACCATCCCAGAAAGCACAATAGAAACGATGGAGTAAGTCCCCTTATTGGCAGCGATGAAATAGGTAATCGCGACCGAAATAAACCCGAAAATAAAGGCCGAGAGTGCTATGGGTAAAAACTCTGTTACCATTGCCAAAGAGGCTCCAAAAGCAGCCGCAGAGGAAATTCCTAAAAGATAAGAATCTACCAAAGGATTCCTAAGCACCCCTTGCAAAACCACACCCGAGGTAGAAAGTGCCGCACCGATCAGAAAAGTAAGCAATACCCTAGGCAAACGAATATTAAGGATAATATTGGTATCCGCTTCCCATCTTAAAAGTTCTTCTGCAGAGAGGGTTCCCTGAATAAATTTCCAGAAAAGCGTAGAGTACTCCACAAAAGAAGCGTGTTCACTAGCACCCACAAATAAGGAGGCCAATAGGACAGGCACGGGCAGTATATAGAAAATTAAGAGATTAAATACAGATTTTGTCATGATTTTCTAAACTGCTGAAACAGGGCATTTCCTGTTTTCTCTCCATACAAAAACACCAAATATTCTTTGGACTTCTGAAGCAAAATTTCTTCAGAATGCATCTGATATGCCCAGCTTTGCATATAGAGTGTAGTAAGCAAGGCCTTTAAAGTGTGGGGATTAAAATAGTGCATAGGCATCAGGGTATAAATTTGCTTATGTTTAATAGCATTTACCCCAGAGAGCTGAGGATTTTGATAAAAAAGCGAAGGACTATCATTCCACATAAAAATCACATCAGGATTCCATGAAGCCAAAGTTTCGGGATTGATATTCGCCTGATCCATCTGGGAGGTACATACATTTTTCACTCCCGCGAAGACCAAGCACTCATTCATCATGCTGGTTTGTCCTGTAGTGGTATATATTCTTCCATTTGCCCAAGAAAAATACGCACTTTTAGGCGTTACATCTTTTACCGCTTGTGCCATCATTTCAAATTCTTTCTTAGCAAAAGAAAGTAATGCCTCTCCTCTTTCTTTAGCATCTAAAAGCAATGCCAAATCTTTTATTTCTTTTTCTATATCTTGATAAGTTTCTGATTTCCCCATATATACCGCAATCCCCATCTCTTTCAGGCTGGAAATTACATTAGGAGAAAGCTGATAGGCAATGACCAAATCAGGATTCATGGCTACGAGGCTCTCCAAGTTCGCTGATTCCATATCTCCAGGAGTCGCTATTTTTTTCTCCGCAATACGAGTATCCATCAAGGCGTATGCCTTGTGATTATCGGCATCGGTATAGATTTTAGAAGGAATCCCTACCAGTGTTTCTTGTTTTTGAAGCATATAAACCGTTTCCAATAAAGGTTCATACAATACCACAATGCGTTGGGCAGGTTTTTCTATCCTCACGGTATTTCCTTGTGTATCCGTAGTACTGAGTTTTCCATTTTGATTTTCCGTTTTGGCACAAGAAACCATCATGCTCAAAATGAATAATAAAAACAAGAAAAAAGTAACACGATTTTTATTTAAAGTAACAAAACTATTTGGTAAAGTCATTATTTTAAGTAATTTTGCAAAATTAACGGATACAAATATACTTATTTTTGTTACGCAAAAGCAGGATTTGATATAAAAAATTATTATGAGAAAGATAAGCATTACAGCGTGTTTTATTTCCGCTTTTTACTTTGGACAAGCACAGCCCGAAATTGCTAAAGATAGTGTAAAATCAGTAGGGGAAGTACTCATCAACACTGAAAAGAAAATCCATGTGAATTATCTAAACATTAAGGGATTAGAAGCTCCTATGAGCATCAATGTTTTAGATAATAAGATTTTAGAAGAAATGAATATCACCAAAGTAGAAGATGCAGTAAGAAATATCCCTGGCATTCACTCCGTAAACCAATATGGTGCATTTCAGTTTTTTAATATCAGAGGGTTTGATGACTTCGTGGTACTGAATGACGGTATCCGTGATGAAAGACATACCATTACCCAAAGTGCACCAATTACCAATCTTGCCAGCGTAGAAAGAATAGAATCTCTTAAAGGGCCGAGTGGTGAAATGTTCGGTCATTCTGCATTAGGAGGCATCATTAACATCGTAAGAAAAAAGCCTACCGAAAAGTTTACAGGGAATGGTGCCGTAACTATAGGAAGCTACAATACTCAAAATTACACCCTAGGATTAGGAGGTGCTATTATTCCTAATAAATTAAGATTCAGATTAGACTCTGGCATCCACAAAACCGATGGATGGAGAAACATCAGTGAAAAGACAAGAAATGTAGCTGCTACACTTCAATATTTTATCAATAACCATACAGAATTAGAGCTTTTCGCTCAGCATAATAATGATTATTTCCAAGGAGACGCAGGGGTACCTTTGGATAATTTCGGTAATGTTATCAAAGGGCTAGACTATACCCAAAGCTATAGCAATCCTCATGATTATACTAAAAACAAAAGAACAGAGCTTAAACTGAAATTTACCCATAAATTAAATAACGGCTCTCGCCTTACCAATACGCTCTCTCATTATGATGATAGCATAGATTACATGCTAGATGAGGTACTCTTCTATAATCCTAACACCAAAGCGATAAACTTGTATAATGGTGCCTACCACTTTAACCATCTTACCAAACCTACCAGCAATCAGCTAGATTATCATTTCAGCTTTAACACTGGAGGCATCAAGCACCATGCTATGGCAGGAAACACCATTTCCTATTTGGATAGAAAAACGCTTTACAAAAACATCATCTATGATGGGGCTGTAGAAAGCACCTATCCTCACTTTAGCAATAGAAGACCTGGCGAACTCTCCAAGATATATGAAATAAAGGAACTCCTCATTGGGACTTATTTCCATAACTGGATTCAGTTCACCGATAATTTCAAAACACTCATAGGGTTGAGATATGATTCTTTTGATGGCACTTACCACCCAAGAAGAGCTGTAGATGAAGCTGTTACCACAAATCGTGATAAGTTTCATAACTTCTCTTTCCGTTTAGGGCTTTCTTATCAGCCTTTACAGGATTTCATGACCATCTATGGTTCAGCCTCCAATTTCTTTAAGCCAACCCGCTCTCATAACCATAGAACCAATAACGCTTTCTTGCCACAAAGAGGGTTCCAAACTGAAGTGGGAGTGAAATTTCATAAGAAAAATCTTTATAACATCACTGCTTCTGGATTTTATATAGAGAAGAGTAATGTCATCGTAGGGCATAATATCCTTTCTCAAGTGGGCGGAGCAAACTCTAAAGGATTCGAGCTAGATGCAGATTTTACCATCAGAAAAAATCTATACCTCAAATTAGGGTACGCATTTACCGATGCCCGATTTATCTCTAAAGGACAATCTGACGAAGATAAAAAAATCGTTGGCAATAAAACCCCATGGACTCCTCTACATACCGCAAACTCTTGGATTAATTACGAGTTCGACCACGCTCTTAAAGGGCTAGGTATAGGTGCAGGTGTTTATTTTGTAGATAAAGCATATCAAAACCAATTTAACAACCAATATCTTCCTGCCTATACTTTGGCCAATGGTACCATTTACTATAAAACGAAAAACAATATCCGCTTAGGATTTAACATTGAAAATATTTTTAATCAATTGTATTTCCGAAGTGCATTGTCTAGCAATGACCTCTATTCTGAGCCTCAGCATCAGGCATACCAATCTCTTATGCAAGGATATCCAGGAAGGGGAAGAAACTTTAGCATTACACTAAGCTATCAATACTAATAACCTTAATAATAAATTGTTCACCAAACCTATTTCTATTCAAAGTTCTATTTTATTTTAATTTGGTGTAAAAAGAGGCTGTCCAATGGTTACGGACAGCCTTTTTTATGCCATTTGTATTTTGAATCTACTATAATGCTTTGGCTTTGTAGGAATCAATAGTTAGTAAGTAGTAAACCTCTAATTTCTCATTATAACTAATTACTCTCTTCTATTTTCTTTGCATATTCTTCAGAGAAGACCACCTGGTCTTTCTGGAGTTGCTCTAATGTTTTGGGCAATGTATAATGAAAAAGCACCTCCGCTTGGTCATTTAAAAAAACGAGTTCTTTCTCTTCTCCATCTATCATTTCAGCAAAAACAGACCACATAGAAGTATCGTGGAGTTTTAGTAGTTCAAAAAATTTCGTTGCTTGAATTTGTACTGTTTTCATAATTAAAATCCTAATAATCTAAATTTAAACTGAAAGCCTATGTTTTCTGAAAAAACAGGCGTACTATAATGCCCTACCCGATAGAAAATCCCTAGATTAAACCAACTGGATAGGAAGTTATTCCACTCTACCCCCACTTCTTGGTAGAGCTTATCCAAAGGCTGAAACTCCGTAGCATGATGATGAGCGTTTTCCATTTTCCCAATGATACTCCTATGAACCAGACTGAAACTAGAAGTATTCTGCCCTATACTTTTAAAATGCCACGGCAAAGTATGCATAAAATACATTCCTACAAAAGAATCATTATAATACTTTGTACTGGGCATGGTAACAAATCCGAGGTAAGAAAATAATGCAAAATTCACCCCCGAACCAGAAGAAAGTCCATTGGCACTGTAATTTCTCCAGAGGGGAGCATCTCCGAAAACCATTCCGCCATAAAGACGAACCCCTGTAGTTCCCCATTTATTCTCATAAACATGATTCACAAGAAAATCAGCTTTACTATAATCCCATTGCCCTCCTAAGGCATTCCAAGATTTCTCATAATTGAGATATACCTCTGGATACCTCTTCTCTACCGTAAATTTACCTCTGGGGGTTTTTACATATTTAAACAGCGGTGTATATTTTAAAGTGGCAGTGGTGGTAAAAAACTTAAAATCATTGCCTCCTCCATTATAGCTGTACGGCACTACCAATGACTCTCTATTTTTGGAAGCTGAAATTTCCAGTCCCAAAGCATTAGATACATCATACTGATAGCTCATTTTGAAAGATTTGTAATTCACATAATGCCGATTATTCATTGCGATATTTGCATTACTCATCACCATAATACCATCCCATAATCTTTCGCTAAAACGCCCTGCACTCACTTTGTCATTCACATATTCCACTCGGAGTTTAGAAATCCTATTTTTGCTAAAGGAATAATCTACTCCTAGCCCATATTTTAGAACCTCATCTTTCAGTCCGTACGCCACATAGGCATCAGGAGAAAAATTCGGGTGAAATGTTTCATTAAGTTTAGCACCTGCCCCTACTCTAAAGCCTTCGTGATTATTAAAGCTAAGGAATTTCAGTACATTCCAGTCTATTTTTTTCGTTCGTAGATTTCCATCTAATAAACCAGCTGCCCCATTTATTTTTCTCTCTAAATCATAGGTAGCACTCAGTTCTGAAAGCACGGTATAAGAATGCTCTTCTCTTGGATTGAGAGGAGTACTGCGGTACTTTGCCATAGGTTCTTGAGGGTCTTTGTTTTGATAAAAATATCCCCGATACTCCTTTTTATCCACCTGTGCAGAAGGTTCAAAATCAAAATACTTAGCAGTAACAAAACCATAAAGTTTAAATTTCTTTAGCTTCTGCTTATCATTATCCTCAGGCTTTATTTTCACGCTATAGAGTTTGGTTTTTAGATTTTCACTTTCTAAAAACCATTTGCCATTCTGCAATGTCCAGATGCTGGTGAGCTTGTACTCCCCAGGCTGTTTTCCATTACTTTCTATTTTTTTGATTCCAAAAGTTTCTGCATCTATATAGAGATATCCGTTAAATAATCTCTTCTGTATGGCTCTTCTGTAAGTTACTTCCCGAAAGTGGATCACCCAGTTTTTCCTACCCTCTATTTCTACAGAATCTGTAAGGAAATAGCGGTATATATTTCGGTTTTTGGGGTCTATCTCTTTAGGCATTTTTTCATCTCTATTGGTATGGAGCATGAGCAATTCATTTAAAGGTTCCTTAAGCCCCGCCATCTCATTACTCAGAATTTTCTTTCGCTCTCCTTTTTTCTGAGAGTAAAGATGCTCCATGGTTCTTTCCCAAAGAAACAATTGACTATTGGCGAAGACTTTCTTTATGGTAAGTACAGTATCAGGCTGTTGCTTTTTTCTCACCCATTTTATTTTGTCAAAATTCCCTAGTGCTTCCCTAAGAGACTGATTATAGGAAGAAATACTATCCGGATTAATATCTACCGCAAGTTTTTCATAAGACTTATACCGATATGAAGACAAAGATTTAGGAGAGTTCTGTTCAAACTTTCGGTGCACTTCATCCAAAATTTTCAGTGCTGCTTTATCACTTTGTGCATCTAGTTTTCTCTTCCCTATTTCCTGTTCCTCTTCTGGGAAAAGACTTTTCTGCATAAATTTATCCACCACTGCTTTTTCGGTGCGGTAGCCTTTTTTCTTAATCAGCACTTCTGTACATTTCGTGGTAAAAGACAGTACTCCTTGGGCATTGGTCTTACCGATGAGCTGATGATTACAGTACACTTCTGCCCCTTCCATCACCGTACGAATATCACTATCATAAACCGTTACTTTAGACTGCCCCCAAAGGATAAAACTCCAAGAAAAAAATACAATATATAGTAAACGATGCTTCACTGTAATAATATTTTAAAACCCCACAAAATTACCATTATTTGCTCCAACGGCATAATTTTCCCGTTACATAATCCTTTTATTTTGATATGTAATTCTCACTCTATTAATGAACTCGTCTTGATTTTTTATTTAGTTTCAATTTCCTGAAGTTTATATAATTTCAAAGCACTTTGCCAAAATCCCTCAAAGAATATGGGCAAACTTTAAACAAAGTGGATTGCCCAATTATTCATCTAGGACAAACCTTACACAAGATAGGTTTTTAAATAATTCATCTGGTGCAAACTCTGCACAAGGTGGGGCAAACCTTACACAAGGTGGTGCAAACTCTGCACAAGATAGATTTTTAAATAATTCATCTGGTGCAAAGCATGCACCAGATGGTGTTCCCAAAACACAAGATGTTTTATTGAGAAAAATATAATATTTTAGACCCAAAACAAGTAAAAACATAAAATCACACCCATAAAATCTTTCTACAAAATCTGATGAGACAATAAAAAACTCTTTTGCTTACGCAAAAGAGTCTTAATGTTATTGATTTAGATTAAATACTATTTTTTCACTGGAGCGATGTCCATCAGCTTCATGAATTCATCTAATTTTGGCATAATGATGATTTCCGTTCTTCTATTCTCAGCTCTTCCAGACACGCTCATATTGGTAGATTTAGGGTTGTATTCACTTCTTCCGCCTGCGGTAATCCTTGCAGGCTCTACCCCGAATTCGTTTTGTAAAATTTTTGCCACAGAAGTAGCTCTCAGGGCAGATAAATCCCAATTGTCTTTCGGTAAATTCATAGAGTTCAGCGGTGCATTATCTGTATTTCCTTCTATGAGTACCGAGTATTTATCATAGTCATTAATCACTTTTGCTACTTTCCCTAGCACTTCATGTGCCGCAGGAAGCACCTGATAATCTCCTGTTTTATAAAGCATCTTATCAGATAGTGAAATCATCACTACCCCCTTCAGTACTTTCACTTGTACATCTTGATCAGCTACATTATCCAGTGATCTTTTCAGCTTATTAGAAAGGGCTAGATTGAGGCTATCATTCTTCGCATTGGTAGATATCAGCTGCTTAATGTACGCATTAGAAGCATTAATCTCTCCTACGAGTTTATCAATATTCACAGAGCTTTTCCCTTGGTTAGACAAACAAGCATCCAAAGAAGATTTAAGGGCATCATGCTGACTTTTTAGGAGGTTATTTTCACTAGATAATGCCGTGTTAGTGGATTTTAAACTCTGTATCTCCCTTTGTCTTTCTGCCAAATTCTCAATGGCTTGATTGTAATTCCCTTGGAGGGCATCAAATTGTTTCCTGCTCACACATGAAGTAAGCATCAGTGCAAAAGCACATGTAAGAAATAGTCTCATTGTCTTAAAATTTTTAATTAATAATTATTTGTTTCTTTCTTCTAATACATCTCCCAATACATTCTTCACTAAAAGCCAACTAGAAAACTTGATTCTTCTCGGTATCAGTCTATTGGTTTCTGTCCATTCTAGTATATACCAGTAGGTATCTGTGTGTACATGCCTATTGAGAGCCATCTTCCCGTTCCATGTAAATCGGTTCGCGGATGTTCCCTCAAAAACCTGTGCACCATATCGGTCAAAAATTTTGAATACAGGGTTTTCCTTTTTTAGAATTTCTGAGTAATTAATTTCATCATTCTTTCCATCATAATTTGGAGAGATGGCATTAATGAGATTAATGATTTCAAACTCTGCCTCTACTATGCCACATCCACTTTCATCTTTCACATAGACTGTATAAATCCCCCGAGGGACATTGGTAAATACATTAGAATCTTGCCATAGCACTCCATTTAATGAGTACTGATACGGAGGTGTTCCTCCTTCTACATGGATGGTTACCGTCTTTTCATTAATATCAATACCCGTAATCACTGGCTGAGGAATGGCAGAAACGGTTACCGTCTGCGTTACCGAACACCCTCTATGCGTAAGCGTTACGGTATAAGTACCTACGCCCACAGTAATAGAATTGGTGGTAGCACCAGTACTCCAAAGTACAGCATCAAACCCTTCTCCTACATCTAATACCGTAGTTTGATTGGCACAAATCTCTACATCCTGAAGATTTGCCGAAAATTTCGCTGCCTGAACAGCTATCGTAATCGTTCCTACACTTGGGCAAAAACCATCACTACTAAACCGAACAAAAAAAGTATCTATGCCGTTTACAGTTACAGGATTAGATATTGGGTTCACATTATTCATCGCATCGTCTAAATCTGTGAAATAAGTAGCAGTAACTCCCGCCTGATTGGTAAATGAGGATATATACGCATCTAAATTCACCTCCTTAATACCATCTTCATTATCATCACACACCGTCTTATTAACAAAAATAGACTGTAATGGCACACTCTGAGGTACATTCAGCACCACAGGTTTTATGACTGGCGGACACCCATTCTGTGCATCTACACGAATATAAATAGTAGTAGTGATAGCAAAAATAAATGGATTAGGGAGTGTATTATTATTTCCGGCATTCGCATCTGCCAAATTCGCATAATAACGAACTTGATAATTAGCAGGATTAGTAACAATTTGATTCGTCAAAGTACCTAAATCCAATAACACTGCCCCACCGATGGTGGCACTACAGTATGAGCCATTATAATCCTGAACTATAGGTCCGGGTACTATTTGAAGCTGAATTTCTGCAATTTCTTTACATCCAAAAACATTTTTCACCACTACAAAAACCGAAGTAGGATTAGTAATAACATACGCCATAGGATTAGCAATACGTGTAGCAGGATTTTCATTCTGGGCATCAATAAGCGTAGGATAATAGTCATAAGTAACCCCCGTAGCAGCAGTTACCACTGCTGTGGTAAGGTCATAAGTGGCTTGTCCGTTTACTAAACAAGAAGTGAGCGTTTGATTTTGAGTAGAAAAATTCTGAAGCCGAATGGTTACCGTTACCGTTTCGCATTCTGGAAAATCTGGATGGTTCCCACAGAAAGAATAGGTAAAAGTATCCGTACCTCCAATGGCATTGGCATTAGCAGTATAGGTAATTTCTCCCGTTGCAGGCTGGATGCTCACCGTTCCCCTAGTAGGTGGTACCGTAACCGCCACTGAATTGATATTTAATGCCTGAGGAATACTCGCCGAGGACAAGACAGGTACAATGGTTGCCTCTTTACACACATCTAACACCGAGGTACTATTCACCATACACTTCTCTATTTTCACTACATCAGAAACCTTAGGTTCACAAGTACCATTGGTTACTTCCACAGAATAATATCCTGGTACGGTAGGCGTATAAGTAATTTGATTCGCTCCAGGAATAGGATTTCCGTTTAATAGCCACTGATAGCCATCATAAGGCCCTGAAACTACAGAAATAGAGGCATTAGGAAAACAAGTGCCTGTTACTGCTATTCTCGGCTGGGTATTAAATCCCGCAAAATAACCTCCGTACCCCACTGCATCACTTCCAGCAATGATTCCCGCAGTAACCGCTTTAGTGGAATTTACCACAATATTCCCTGTAACATTCGGTACGGAATAGGTTACCCAGTTAGGATTTCCTACCATGGGATAGGGACCTGAGTTAGCGGGTAACGCTGCACCGTTGAGCTGCACCACCGCCCCTGTTTCGGTAACGATATTGAGCCTTGTAGGGACATTCAGCAGTCCCGCAGGGTTATTATTGGTAACTATTTCATTTTCTTGAATTATTCCTACCTCATCTATCGCCTTAGGAAGATAACAACTGAGTGCGGGGATAAAATTAAATCCCCCAGTAGCCGCAGAGAGTAAAGACGCCGTAGAACCTGAAAGCAACTGATACACATATACATTCTGGGTGGTGCTGATATAGAGATTATGATGTCCATTCGCATGAGGAATGTATTTATTTTCAGGGATAAGGAAAAACTCACCTTCATTCAGTGTAGCAATAGGGGTTACTTCATCATTGACAAAAACCTGTGTTCCATCTACAGTAGCAATGATGATAGGCGTTTCCATATTAGAACCTATCGTTCCATTTCCTTTTACTACCGCAAATGTTTTACCCAAATGCTCAGTAGGCACACTTTGATCCATAAGAATATCAGAGCTATTGGTATCCGTAGCGTACTGCCCATTAAAATTACCATTGGTTACCGCCACGGGCTTATCTGAAATAATCTTGGCTCCGATGATTCCATTTTGATTTTGGGCAAACATACCATTTCCTTCGATGATATAAGACTGCCCTTTTTGTAGCGTAAAAGTAAGCGTAGGCGTATTGGCACCCGTATTTCCATTAGAGAAAAGAACATCACGGCTGTAGCCCGAAACGGTTACTTGGGTATTATTTTCCGTGGCCATCACCGATGCCATAAAATTAAAAAGATTATGCCTCGCCACGATAGGTGCCATGGCAGCATAAAAATGAGTTCCTAAACCACTTTTCCCTTTTGAGGTCAAAATTTCTGCGTGATTATAGGTACTGAATCGCAGATTTGCAAAAAACGGATACGCTCCCCTCACTTCTAATCCCATACTAACAGGAGTGAAAAGCTGTGCATTATCTCGGGTAATAATATACTGACGAGGAATGGTAAACTTCTGAGGATTTCCTTTACTGATGGTTACCGTACCTATCTGCACATTATTATGGTAAATGGTTACAGGAAAAGGAATGGTTCTATTGGTAGAAAAATAAAGATTTTGCCTATCCGAAGCAGAACCAGACCTCTGAAACATGGGAGCAAACCAATGTTCCGTGTCTAATTGTGCAAAACCAAACTGAAAACAAAAGAACACTAACAGAAAAGAATATATTTTTCTCATACCATAATCATCTTGAAGTGGTAAAATTAAGAAAGAAAAATGGAAAAATCATGAATAATAACATATAAAGGAAATTATACATAATATATATGAAAAAATCAAAATTACTAAAAACACCCATCCCAAACATTACGATTTTATTATTAAATTTCACATTAATTTAATTAAAATTATAAAATATTTTACTATATTAGCCAAATAAAAAATATTTCAATATGAAAAACATTATTTACTCTTTAATGGCTGTTTTCATGTCCCTAAGCATGAAAGCTCAGCTGACCGACCTGACCACAGGAGTTTGGAGTTTAGAGAAAGTAGTTATCAATAACACTGATTACCCTTTTCCAAACACAAATTCACTGATTACCGCGACGGCAAGTTTTCATAACAACGGCTTCTCTACCTCTATGTGTAATATTTTTAACGCTGATGCAGGATATTCCTCTTCATCTATCTCTATCACTGGTGCTGGATTGACCTTAGGAAGCTGCCCAACGACAAACAACGATGAATACAATCAGTTTGAGAATTATTATTTCGGAACATTTTGGGGAGGAACTGCGGCTACCGGCTTTTATCAAAACCATACTTATTCCATTACCTCCATTGGGCAACAGCTTCAGCTTACCATTACCAATCCCAATGGCGACCAAGCGATTTACTGGAGAGCTGCACTTTCTACTACAGAAAATGAAGTCATAAAAGACAATGTAAGCATCTCCCCTAATCCTTTTAAAGATTTTATACAGATTAATTCTGATGATACCATATCAGATTTCAAAATCTCTATGTACGATATGCAAGGAAAACAAGTCTTTAACCAAGTTTTCAGAAAAGAAAAATCAGTAAAAATTCATCTTCCTGATTTAGAAAAAGGCGTATATCTATTTCATATGAAATCCAAAGACCACCAGATTTCAAGAAAAGTGATAAAGAAATAACCATAAAAAAAGCGACTCTTTTTTAGGAGTCGCTTTTTAAATGAATTATATTTATAATTCTTTGAATGAATGAAAAAGAGTTAAACTCTCTCTTCATTTTTTAGAAAATCTCTCTTCCAGAGAAGTGAAAAGCAGCTTCTATCTGTGCATTTTCATCAGAATCAGAACCATGAACCGCATTTTCCCCTACACTTCTTGCAAACATTTTTCTGATAGTTCCCTCTGCAGCTTCTGCGGGATTAGTTGCTCCAATGAGTGTTCTAAAATCCTCTACTGCATTGTCTTTCTCTAATACCGCCGCTACGATAGGCCCCGAACTCATGAAATCCACCAATTCTCCATAGAAAGGTCTTTCGCTGTGTACTTCATAGAATTTCTGTGCATCTGCTTTGGTAAGCTGAGTAAGTTTTAGAGCTTTAATTTTAAAACCCGCCTCTGTAATTTTTCCTAAAATCGCCCCGATGTGTCCATCTGCTACAGCATCTGGCTTAATCATTGTAAATGTTATATTTCCTTTCATAATCAAAATTAAGGGTGCAAAAATACGAAAGTTTCCTTAGAGATAAAGGAATTATTTTAAAAAACAGTAAAAAATCTATCAATAAATATTTTTTGGCATGGCATTTGTTACTTTAAAAGTGATTCTCATGTTTAATTTGAGTTTTCATGGTTATTAGTTTTTACCTCTTGTAGCAATACAAGAGGTTTTTTATTTTTTAACTCCTAGTACAAGTAAAGCTACTTTGTTATTTTGTTTTTCTTAAATTTTCTGATTTTTAAGACAATTTCAAAGTACTTTAACAAAGTATCATTTAAACAAAAATCATTACACTTCATCTGGATTGAAACAAAAAAAAACCGAGCTAAAAAGCTCGGTTTTTTATCCATGACATTGGATTATTCTAAGTTCTTCACCATAATCCAACCATTGTACTTAATGGTAGTCTTTTGGGTTGTTGGCTCTATCCAAGTAAGCGTGTACCAATAAGTATCGGTAGGCAACTTCTTACCGTTAAGCGTTCCGTCCCACTTGTATTGGTTCTTCTGATTTCCTTCCCATATCTTCGTTCCATATCTATCATAAATCACCACTTGAAGAGTATTGTGGAAACTAATTTCTGAATAATCTAATATATCATTGACACCGTCTCCGTTTGGAGTAATTGCATTAATCAAGTTGGGTACTAAAGCCCCCGTCATGATTGGAGCACAATTAAAGGCATCTTTTACGAAAATCATATTCACTCCTCTCTTCAATCCTGTAAGCACATTGCTATTTTGCCATACTACGCCATCTAATGAATATTGATAAGGTGGTGTTCCTCCTGTAACGGTAACCGTAGCTTCTGTATTAGAGATTTCCACATTAGTAATTACTGCTTCTGGTGCTTTAATTACTCTTACTATTTGCTTAGTTCTACATCCATTAGAAAGTAACTCTACCCAATATTCTCCTACTGGCACATCACTGATAGAAGGAGTAGTAGCTCCTGTACTCCATAAGTATCCATCAAATCCAGGTCCTGCCTCTAAAGTTGCTCTATTTTCTAGACAAATTACCACATCTTTCAATTGAGCAGAATATTTTGGTTCAATTACGGTCAAGTTAATTGCTGCAATACTATAACATCCAGCAGCATTATATACTCTCACATACACCGTAGTAGTAGGCGATGTATAAGTAGCTGGATTAGGAATTTCATTTCTATCATGCTCAGCATCTGCTAAAGAAGCATAGTATTTTTTCTCAAAGTTAGCACCCGCCCCCACATCTGCAACAGTTAAATCAAATACAGCCGCTGTAGGATTACCTTCTATAAAACAGCTTCTAAGCGAAGCATCTCTTACATTCGGTTGGTTATTATGGGTCAAAGTAATTTTTGCAAATTTCACACAACCTTCTGGAGTAACCACTCTTACGAATACATCTCCTGCGGCAGAATCAAAAGAGGCTGGAACCGTAATTTCATTCACTTCATTCTGAGCGTCTGCTAATGTACGATAGTATTTTAGTGTTACATTCTGATGATTAGTTACCGTTACTGCTGTAAGGTCATAATTTGCTGTTCCATTGTACGGGCATCCTGCAAGGTTTCCATCGTTCGTAACAAGGTTTATTACATTAAGTTTTACTGAAACTATTTCCTTATCTCCAAATTCTGGTACGGTACTATTAAATTGATACACGAAGGTATCTTGTCCTTGATAACCTGGATTTGGTGTATAAGTTACGGTATTCATAAATCTATTAATAGTAAGGGTACCGTTTTGCGGTTGTGTTACAATTGAAATAGAATTAGAATCCACTGGCTGGCTAGAGTTCGTAAACGATACTGGAATAATCTTTTGTCCACACGCCACATCATCAATAGAATGCTCATAGGTACAAGGGAATACTTTATAAGGATCCGTAATAGCATAATCACACCCTGAAAGAAGTACTCTAAGTGTATAGTTACCTGACTGAGTAGGCGTAATAGTATTACTTGTAGCTCCTGGAACAGCTACCCCATCTAAAAACCATTGATAAGCCTCATAAATAGGATCCACACCAATAACTATACCTGGTATGCACTCTCCAGAAACAAGTTCAATGGTCGGTGATAATGAGAATCCTGCAAAATATCCACCGTAACCTGCAGTAGCATATCCCCCATTAATTCCAGCGGTTACTGCTCTAGTAGATTTTACCGTTACATTCCCTGTAATATTAGGAGCCACATAAGTTACCCAATCTGTAGTTCCATTCACATTAAATGGACCTTGAACATTATTTACTATGTTACCATCGGACCTGACCTCTACGGTTGCTCCTGGTTGGGTAATTATATTAAGTTTCAAATTAATCTGAGTATTAATAATCCCAGGCATTTGATTAATATTCCCTATCTCATCGATAACTCTTGGAAGATAACATCCCAATGGTGGAATATAGTTATATCCTCCCGAATAGGTATCTTCCATACCTACCAATTGGTACAAATACACATTTTTTGTGGTAGAAATATACATATTGTAATGGCCATTTCCTTGATCCACATAGCTGGTACTTGGAATTCTGTACCATTGCCCTGCATTAAGCGTAGCTACTGGCGTAGGAAGACCGTTAATGTACACCTCTGTATTATTTTCAGTTGCAATGACCATTCCTCCTTCCATATTTTCATCAGGCACCAATGGAGAAAGGGATCTCACTATGGTAAAAGTACTTCCTAATCTTTCTATTGGTACCGCTTGATCCATAATTAAATCGGAACCCGAACTAGTATCATTACCAAAATTCCCATTGGCATTACCATTTGTTACCACCACTGGCTTATTAGAAACAATTTTTGCCCCAATAAACTTTCCTATAGAATTATGCTTTGCACTAAATACTACAGACTGACCTTTGTTTAAGTTATAAGTATAAGATGGAGAAACTGTACCATTTACACCTTCAAACTCAATACCTGTACCATATTCGCTCAATGTAACCGTAGTATTATCCTCCGTAGCAAGAACGCCAGCCGTAGCGTTCATAGTATTAGTATTACCAGTATAAGGTGTGGCTGCCACCCTAAATTCTGTCCCCTTTGCAGACCTTCCCTTTAATGTCATCGTCTCCCCATGAACACTGGAAGCCACCCTGAGACTTGCAAGGAAAGGGCGTTCTCCTACTAGCTGTAATCCTTTCATTTTAGGTGTCATAGCATCAGTCTCTGATCTTGTAACCAAGTACTGTGCAGCTTCTGCAGCAGTAAGTGTCCATACTTGAGGTGCTCCTTTTGCTACCCCGTTAACAGTTGCTACCAAATCATTCCCACTATAGACCTCTACATCAAAGGGTACAGTAGAGTCAGTAGAAAGATAAAATGCATAAGAGTACCCTCCTGTCATTTTTTCATAATATGGTGCAAACCAATGCTCTGTATCCCTTTGTGCAAAAGACTGCTGGAGTCCTAAAACACTAAGAATAAGTAAAATTAATATTTTTTTCATATAGGCATAAAGTTTTTAATTTTCCTTTTAAATTCTTTTCCGATTCCAAACTTACAAAAAAATAATAAACAATAGTAATAAAAATCATTATTTGTGATAAAAAAATTATCTTTCGGATATGAAAAAGTACTCACCTCACCCCATACTAAAAAGAAAAACATACAAATAAAAAAGCCATCCAGAATACTAGATGGCTTTAATATCAATATCAAAAGGAGTATTACAAAGAAACTCTGATGAATTTAGTTACTTCTAAATCTTCTGCTACAGATTTTACATACGCAGAAACTTTCATATCAGTATCTTTGATATAATCTTGGTCTAATAATGCTTTTTCTTTATCTAAGGTAGTGTTATCACTAATGAATCTTTGCAATTTCCCTGGTAAGATTTTATCCCAAATTTGCTCTGGCTTACCTTCCGCTTTAAGCTCTGCTTTAGCATCTTCCTCCGCTTGCTTTAACACCTCTTCTGTTAATTGAGAATAAGAAACGAATTTAGGCACATTTTTCAATGGCTTACCGAGACGCACAAGTTCCTCATTGTCTTTCTCAATGGCAGCGATTCTTCCTTCTGTTTCGCTTGCCACAAATGCTGGATCAAAATCTTTATAAGAAAGTACCTCTGGACTCATAGATGCCACTTGCATAGAGATATTTCTTGCTACCTCTGCACCGTTATCTACAGATTTAGAAAGTGCTGTAATAGCTGCAATTCTATTTCCTGCGTGGATGTAAGGTCCTAAGAACGCTCCTTCAATTTTTTCAAATGCAGATATCTCAATTTTCTCACCAATTACCCCAGTTTGCTCTGTTAATTTGTCTGCTACAGAAATTCCATTAAAATCAGAAGCCAATAAAGACTCTAAGCTATCATGATTTAATGCCTGCTCTGCAAGTTCGTGTGCTAATTTTACGAAAGCCTCGTTTTTTGCAACGAAATCTGTTTCACAAGCCAAAGTGATAATTACCCCTTTAGTATTGTCTGCATTTACTTTTGCAATCACCGCTCCCTCAGTAGATTCTCTATCTGCTCTATTAGCAGCTACCTTTTGACCTTTTTTTCTAAGGATTTCTATTGCCTTATCGAAGTCTCCTTCTGCTTCTACAAGGGCTTTTTTGCAGTCCATCATACCTGCACCGGTAATGTTTCTTAGTTTTGCTACATCTGCAGCTACTGGTGTGTACATATTCTATTAATTTTATTTATTTAAAAAATAATTACTAACTTTCGCAAATCGTTTGCAAAGATAATGATATTTGCCCGAAAATCAAAAACCTTTATATTTACTAATTACAAAATATTAATACGCATGAACTATTTCAGAAGTCTCTTTCTCCTCTTCACTCTGGCGTCCACTATAAGCCTCGCCCAGAAGAAAAAAACTCCCAAAAAAGCAAATATCACAGCCGAACAAGCTCTGAAAAGTGAAGACTTAAAAACCATTGCTACTTTCATCCGAAACCACCCTGACGACCCACAAATACCGCAGCTCAAATCTAAATTAATCCAGCTTCTGAAGCCGACCATAACACATTCATCCGCTGCAAAATATCCCACTCAAAGCAGTACCCAAACGAAAAGTACACTTTCTTCTCCCCAAAAGCAGCAGAATGATGAGACCTCAGAGATTCTGAATCACCTTTTTTCTAACGATACTGGTATAAAAAATTCTTTTGTGCAAATATCCAATAAGTCCAATTGCGATATTATCGTATCATTTTCAGGACGAAAACAAAACTACTCTTTAAACATTGCTAAACGCAGTAAAAACCATATTTTAATAGAAAAAGGAGAATATATGATTTCTTCCATAGTATGCAACGCTCAATTTGCCACCAATAAAAACATCCAAAAAGACATCACTATGGTACTGGGCAATTAAATAGTTGTTAGCGATTGGCGACTCACATCTGGCTTCAAACTAATTTAAACAGTATCAAAAAAATAAGCCATTAACTTTTAATGATTGGCTTCCGAACACTAAAGTCTTTATACTTTTTACTTTGTACTTTATACTTTTTACTTTGTACATAATACAAAAAACAGCCATCCTCATAGGACAGCTATTAGTCTGTATTATTGCTTACACTACTCCTTTACATCTACTTTTAAGAACAGTTCATCCAGTTGTTCATCAGCAATAGGACTTGGTGCATCTATCATCACATCTCTACCCGAATTATTTTTAGGGAAAGCAATATAATCCCTAATCACTTCATTGCCGTCCAAAATAGCTACCAAACGGTCAAAACCGAATGCCAATCCTGCATGCGGCGGTGCTCCGTATTTAAAGGCATTCATTAAGAAACCGAACTGAGCTTCCGCTTCTTCCTTACTAAAGCCTAACAAATCAAACATTTTAGCCTGAAGTGCTTTATCAAAAATCCTTACTGAACCACCTCCAATTTCATTACCATTCAATACCAAATCATACGCATTCGCTCTGGCTTTACCCGGCTCGGCAGCTAACAAAGGAATATCTTCTGGCTTGGGCGATGTAAATGGGTGATGCATCGCGTGGTACCTCCCCGTCTCTTCATCCCATTCCAAAAGTGGAAAATCTACAACCCAAAGCGGTGCAAACTCATCTCCCTTTCTTAATCCCAACTGATTTCCCAGCTCCATTCTCAGAGCAGAAAGCTGGGTACGCACCTTATGAGCATCTCCACTCATGATGAGCATAAGGTCTCCTGCTTTGGCACCAAATTTTTCAGCGATATTTTTTAAATCCTCTTCACCGTAAAACTTATTTACCGAAGAGGTAAGTGTACCATCGTTTTGGAACTTCACCCATATCATTCCCGTAGCTCCTACTTGTGGTCTTTTCACCCAATCTACAAGGGCATCAATTTGTTTTCGGGTATAGTCTGCCTTTCCTTCCACATTAATCCCTACCACCAGTTCGGCATCATCAAAAATCTTAAAATCTCTCCCTTTTACCCATTCATTCAGCTCTACAAACTCCATCCCAAAACGAATATCTGGCTTATCATTTCCATATTTCCTCATCGCTTCATCGAAAGTCATTCTCGGAAATTGACCAAAATCTTTCCCCGTTACTTCTTTTAAAAGGGTAGCCGTAAGTCCTTCAAAAATATGGAGCACATCCTCCTGCTCCACAAATGCCATTTCGCAATCTATTTGGGTAAATTCTGGCTGTCTGTCTGCTCTTAAATCTTCATCACGGAAGCATTTCACAATTTGAAAATACCTATCCATTCCCCCTACCATCAATAATTGTTTAAAGGTTTGAGGCGATTGAGGTAAGGCGTAAAATTGCCCTGCATTCATACGACTTGGCACCACGAAATCTCTGGCTCCCTCTGGCGTAGATTTAATCAAAACAGGTGTTTCCACCTCTATAAATCCTTTATCCGACAAATAATTTCTCACCTTTTGAGCCATCTGGTGACGGAAAATCAACTTGTCTTTGACTGGATTTCTACGAATGTCCAAATAGCGGTATTTCATTCTCAGCTCTTCACCACCATCGGTATCATCTTCTATGGTAAAAGGTGGGAGTTCTGATGCATTAAGAACAGTAAGTTCATTGACCAAAATTTCTATCTCTCCTGTTGGTATTTTAGGGTTTTTAGACGCCCTTTCTATCACTTTTCCACTCACCTGAATTACAAATTCACGCCCGAGTTTCTTTGCCTTTTCTATCAATTCTTTCGATGAACGATCTTCATCGAAAACCAACTGCGTAATCCCGTACCTATCACGCAAATCCACCCAAATAACAAACCCTTTGTCTCTAATGGTCTGCACCCAACCTGCTAAGGTAACTTCTTGATGAATATGATGTAATGATAACTCGCCATTGGTGTGTGTTCGGAACATATTTTTTGATTTATTTCAAGATTATACTTCAAGTGGCAAAGATAACTTTTTTAGGCGAAAAACTTTTGGAAATGAAAACGAAATATTTTTGTACATTTTGAGATACTATTTTATCATGAAAATCACAAATATCAGCCCTCAATAACATCTATTCTTACGCAAATTATTTGCTTTTAGAAAATAAAGTAGCATCTCATATTTTTCCATTCCTTATACTCCACACCCTAAATATAATTTTCAATCATACAAAATCTCCTGCAAAAGACATTGCAAGAGATTTTAACAACTTAAATAATCACTTAATTTTTCTGCACATTAAAAAGCAAATCCCTCTTTATTAATAGACTAATTCTATTTTATTATTTTGTTTTGCTTCAATGTTTTTACGGGTTTCTGAAAATTGCTTCATTTCTTCAGCTGGAAGCTGTATACCCATTTCTATAAACATCAAAGCAGGATTTTCAGCAAACTCTTTTTTCTTTCTGAGATAGGTAGCATAATCCGTATTCAGTGTCTTTATTTTTAGTTTTTTAAAAAGCTCAAAAGAAATTGGTCTTTCTATTTTTTTCACTTCCACCAAATAAATCTCATAATCTGAATGAGTATCTTTCATTTTCAAAATCATCCCTGGTAATCCGCTAAATTTATAAGGTCCATCATTAATAGGAAACTCCTCTGTAAACCAAGCCTCCCACTGCTTGCCAGCGAAACGAGTGATCGCTTTTTTCACATTATAACTATGGTATTTTGAAGTTTCATTGGTATGCACCCACGAGATTTTTCGCGGCTCAGTCGTTTCATAAATCGTTGCACCTATCATTTCACGAAAATGAATAGAACCATCTCTATAATTTTTTTTAATGATATAATCTAATTTAGCATCTGGAATGTTTTTCTTATTAATGGTGCCTGTAGCATTATAAATGGAATCTAATTTTAAGAAAACTGTAGGATAAAAAACAGATTCTTTACCATCAATATCTAAATTAAAACTCTCTGACTGAACAAAATCCCTGTTTAAAGAATCAATTTTAAAATCTACCCGATAAACAAACCTATATTGAGAAAGTAAATTTCCAAATACAAAAACCAAAATAAGCGTTACTATTTTTTTCATAATTTATTGATTTTTAAATTATAACTTCACGAATCTATATGATTAAGATTGACAATTAAAAAAATCTTTTCATACCTTTTTTAGTTTATTTGACTTAAATTCATTATGCTGAGCCTCTGCAACCTTATGTTAAATTTTTCGCACCCACATAGTCTTCACTATTTTTTCTTTGAGAATAAACAAACTCGCAATTCACAGTTGCTAAATAAGTGTTTTTATTCTATATAACAAAATTTAAAACCTCGTTTATCGGAACGAGAACAGCAAATTTTAGAATATTCTGCCAAAGGAATGAGTCTCAAAGAAATTTCAGAAAAAGTATTTCTCAGTACCGAAACGGTAAAATTTCACAGAAAAAAAATCACAGAAAAAACAGGAACACAAAATATATCAGAGGCTATATCCTATGCAAAAATGAATAAACTGATATAAGCTATTCCTTTTTTCTATACTCTAATACATCTGCTGGCTGACAATCTAGTGCCTCACAAATAGCTTCCAAAGTGGAGAGCTTAATTGCCTTCGCTTTACCTGTTTTTAAAATAGAAAGATTAGCCTGAGTGATACCTATCTTCTCGGCGAGTTCTTGGCTTTTCATCTTTCGCTTTGCCAGCATTACATCAATATTGATAATTATAGGCATACCTAAATAGTTAGTTCATTTTCTTGTTTTAGTTCAATGGATTTTTCAAACAGAAGTGCCATTAGAAATAAAACCGCCGCCGTCACCAAATCACTACCTTCAGTAATTTGGGTCGATACCACTAATTCCTTATGTACAAAAGTTTCTGTATAAAAAACTTCCGCCCAATATACAATAGTCATTACCAATGCCAAAGCACTCATTCTGAAAATCATCTTAGGAATTTCAGGGTTAAAGAAATTGTAAATATCTACCCTTTTTACCAATTTCAAAGCAAGGATATAAAATAAAATACTCAAAACCGCATCTAAGCTCTCCGCCATCATAATCACATTAAAAGAAGTAATATCTCCTTTATAGAGCAAAGCTATATCCAGTGCATCAAAATACTGCCGTTTTTGCTCCCAATCAGAATGATAAGCAAGTAGCATCCAAAAACAGAATAGCATTCTAGCAACACTGTACACAACTCCTAGCCCAAAGGCAATATTTAAAAACCGAATTGCAAAACGAAATCCTTTTTTCATTCTAAACAATATTTTATTACCGCAAATATATATTTTTTTATTGCAAAACAATAAAAAATATTTTCAAAAAAGCACTTATTTAGAATTATCCCAAATTATCATTTTGTGAGAAAACTCACTTTTTACGAATCTTAACATTCATTAACTTTGCGACAAATCAAAATAATAAATATGGCAAGTATTACAAAATCTACTATCGGTAGGAAATTCGCAATGGCATTGTCTGCAATGTTCTTATTGGTATTTCTACTGATGCACCTTTCCGTGAACATGCTCTCTGTCATCAGCGAAGAGGCGTTTAATACGGCATCTTATTTCATGGGATACAATCCTTTCGTACAAGGACTTATGCAGCCTATCCTATTAGTAGCTGTCATTTTCCATTTCGTGATGGGTTTCATCCTAGAAATCAAAAACAATAGTGCTAGACCTGTAAAGTACGCAGTAAATGGTTCTAGCCATAACTCTTCTTGGGCTTCAAGAAATATGATCATCTCTGGTGCGGTGATTCTTGCTTTCTTAGCACTACACATGTATGATTTCTGGGTGCATGAGATGAGCTACAAATACCTTCCAGGAGATGGTAACCCGAACAATACCACCCGATTTTGGGGAGAGCTGAATGACAAGTTTGAAAACATTGTAAGAGTAGGATTCTACATCGTGGCTTTCGTACTTTTGGGGCTTCACTTGGCACACGGATTCCAATCTTCTTTCCAATCGGTAGGAGCGAGACACCCTAAATATACGCCTTTCATCAAAGCATTCGGAAAGTGGTATTCTATCCTTATCCCTCTTGGGTTCATTTTCATCGCTTTGTTTCACTACTTTGATTTAACACCATTATTCCAATAACCCTTGGTAGAAAATCAATTAAGAAGTAACTGAAATTCAAAATTTTAAAAACAACAAAATGAATATATTAGATTCCAAAATTCCAGCAGGTCCACTTGCAGACAAATGGAAAAACCATAAAAGCCACATGAACCTTGTAGCACCGAATAACCGTGATAAGATAGATGTTATCGTGGTAGGTACAGGGCTTGCAGGAGGTTCGGCTGCTGCTACTCTAGCAGAACAAGGGTACAATGTAAAAGCATTTTGCTACCAAGACTCTCCGAGAAGAGCCCACTCTATCGCCGCTCAGGGAGGGATAAACGCCGCTAAAAACTACCAAGGAGATGGAGACTCTATTTATCGTCTTTTCTATGATACCATCAAGGGAGGAGACTACCGTGCTAGAGAAGCCAATGTACACAGACTGGCGGAAGTTTCTGCCAATATCATAGACCAATGTGTATCTCAAGGAGTACCTTTCGGTAGAGATTACGGCGGTCAGCTAGACAACCGTTCTTTCGGTGGGGTTCAGGTAAAAAGAACTTTCTATGCCAAAGGACAAACAGGACAGCAGCTTTTATTAGGTGCTTACTCTGCTATGAGCAGACAAATCGGGAAGGGGCGTATCAAAATGTACAACCGCCACGAGATGATGGATTTGGTCATCGTAGATGGTAAGGCAAGAGGGATCATCGCGAGAAACCTTGTAACGGGAGAGATAGAAAAACACTCCGCACACGCTGTAGTCATCGCATCGGGAGGGTACGGAAATGTGTACTTCCTCTCTACTAATGCAATGGGTTCTAATGTTTCTGCCGCTTGGAAAATTCACAAAAAAGGTGCTTTCTTCGCTAATCCTTGTTTCGTACAGATTCACCCTACTTGTATTCCTGTACATGGAACTCAGCAATCTAAACTAACGCTAATGTCTGAGTCCCTTCGTAACTCAGGAAGAATTTGGGTTCCAAAAAATATAGAAGATGCAGTAGCCATCCGCGAAGGAAAACTTAGACCAGAAAATATTAAAGAAGAAGATAGAGACTACTATCTAGAAAGAAGATACCCTGCATTCGGTAACCTAGTACCAAGAGATGTGGCTTCTAGAGCTGCTAAAGAGAGATGTGATGCAGGTTACGGAATAGAAAATAACGATACCAAAGAAGGAGTATATCTAGATTTCTCTACAGAAATTATGAAAAAAGGTAGAGAAGCCGCTACAGAAAAAAATATTCATAATCCTTCGGAACAACAAATCTATGACCTGGGTAAAAAATGGGTAGAAGAGAAATACGGAAACCTTTTCCAAATGTACGAAAAGATTACCGCTGATGACCCTTATGTTACACCGATGAAGATTTATCCTGCGGTACACTACACCATGGGAGGAGTATGGGTGGATTATAACCTTATGTCCACTATCCCAGGATGCTTCGTTATCGGAGAGGCGAACTTCTCAGATCACGGTGCGAATAGGCTAGGTGCTTCTGCACTTATGCAAGGTTTGGCAGATGGCTATTTCGTATTGCCTTATACCATTGCAGATTATCTTTCAGCAGATATTCGTACAGGAGCCATCCCAACCGATACTCCAGAATTTACCGAAGCGGAAAACAATGTAAAAGAAAGAATCAACTTCTTTATGACCAATAATGGTACCCACTCCGTAGATTATTTCCATAAAAAACTCGGAAATATTATGTGGAACAAAGTAGGAATGGGTAGAACGCCTGAAGGACTGAGAGAGGCAATTGCAGAAATAGAAGAGGTAAGAAAAGAATTCTGGAAAAATGTAAAAGTTCCTGGTGTAGCAGATGGCATGAACCCTGAACTAGAAAAAGCAGGACGCGTAGCCGATTTCCTTGAACTTGGACAGCTCATGGCAATAGACGCTCTGAAAAGAGAAGAATCTTGTGGAGGACACTTCCGCTGGGATCATGCCACAGAAGACGGAGAAGCAAAAAGAGATGATGAAAACTTCAAATATGTAGCCGCTTGGGAATACAAAGGTACTGATATCAATGCCGAAGTAATGCATAAAGAAGAACTCATCTACGAAAATATCGAAGTGAAAACAAGAAGTTATAAGTAAAAATAAAATAGAGATGAAAATTATTAATAAGATAATATTAGTGGTAATGTTTATAGCACTTGGGACTTCTTTAATGTTTTCTCAAAAAAGCACTACCCAAGCAATTGATAAACCTGAAGAAGGTAAATCTTTAATATACATAGCTAATCTTGCTACAAAAAAAGTTGCCGTTTTTAAAAATACAGATTTAGTATCATCCATAAAAGTTGGAAATTATGTTAAATATTCTGTAGAACCTGGAACTCATATTTTTTGGGCTGCGAAAAAACCTTCTAATTTTGTTGAAGCAAATGTAGAGGCAAACAAAGTATATGTATTAACTTTTGAACCTGATGCTACAGCTTCAGTTGGAGGAACATTTGGGCTTGTAGGTGCTTTGGCAGGTTCTGCGTTGGCGGGAGCAGTAGCAAAGCCCTTAAATCCGGAAGAGTTTTCAGATAGAAAAGCGTTTTATCGAATAATAAAGAATATGAAATCAGTAGAATTAGATACAACTCCAATTAATAAATCAGAATCTGATACTAAGGAAATGACTGATAAAGCAATGGTAAAATATTCTGAATTAAAAGAAAAGCAGGGCAAAGACATTTTATTATTAAGCCCTAATTGGAAATTCGAAAACGCGGATAAACCTGTTAAACAAAAATAATCTCCAAAAAAAGTAAGAAAATGAGTGCAAAAAAAGGACTTAATCTGACTCTGAAAATTTGGAGACAGAAAAACAATAAATCAAAAGGACAATTTGAAGTATATAAGATTTCTGATGTATCCCCAGATTCATCGTTCTTAGAAATGCTTGATATGCTCAATGAACAATTGGTCAATGAAAACTTGGAACCTATCGCGTTTGACCATGACTGCCGTGAAGGAATCTGTGGTATGTGTTCTCTCTACATTAACGGCCGTCCACACGGACCTGATACAGGAATCACTACTTGCCAGCTCCACATGCGTATGTTCAAAGATGGTGAAACCATTACCATAGAGCCATGGAGAAGTGCAGCCTTTCCAGTAATCAAAGACCTTGTGGTGGACAGAAGTGCTTTCGATAGAATTATGGCAGCGGGAGGATTCATCTCTGTAAATACCTCAGGAAATACCACCGATGCGAACGCTATCCTCGTTCCGAAAGACGACGCTGATAAAGCGATGGATGCCGCAGCTTGTATCGGATGTGGTGCATGTGTAGCTACTTGTAAAAATGGTTCGGCAATGTTATTTGTAGGAGCAAAAGTTTCTCAGTATGCCCTCCTTCCTCAGGGAAGAGTAGAAGCCAAAAGAAGAGTACTAAACATGGTAAAAGCCATGGACGAAGAAGGCTTCGGAAACTGCTCTAACACAGGAGCTTGTGAAGTAGAATGTCCGAAAGGAATTTCTCTGGAAAACATTGCAAGAATGAATAGAGAATACCTCTCTGCTTTTGTAGATAAAGGATAAAATTCATACAATGTTACATATAAAAAATCTCTCTTTCATGAAGGAGAGATTTTTTTTAACTTTTTATTAATATCATGATTCATTTTTTTTATCGTATTTTTGTTAAAACAAAGTATTTTAACATTTTTTATTTATGAATAAAAGGTTTATACCTATCATTTCTATATTAATGTCGCTTTCAGTTTTAGTATTTGTTTTTTTACAAATCAATTGGCTGAAAGAATATTATAGTGCCTTAGATCAAGATTTTTCTAATAAAGTACAGCAAACGCTGCATGATGCCGTGGAAGATGTTAATACATTAGAATACGAGAAATATTACAATGAAATTTATAAAGATTTCGGAAAAACCGTAGTAGCCACCAGCGAACAGCCTAGCTCTACCATTATACAACAAACGGTAGATTCTGCTACCAAAAAAGTGATTACCTTTCAGCAAAATATCATAGAAAAAGAAAATCTTCCTATAGAAAATACAGGAGATAGCGTGAATAGAATCAAACTTTGGACCGATGAAACCATCACTCAAATAAAAAAAGACACCACTAAAAGACAAACACTTACCCCAGAAATCAGCAACTCTCTGAGCTCTGGTGAATATCAGCTCAAAGAATTTCTAAGAATAGAAGGAAATAATAGACCGATAGATAAAAGAGTAGATAAAAAAACACTAGACTCAGTATTGGCATTTCAGCTCAAAAAAAATGGCATCCAAAGCTCGTATGGCTTCGCTATTTTTAATGATAAAAATGAGCTTACCAAAATTTCCAATGACGAATTTTTCCACCAAAAAACCAACACTCCCTACACTACACCACTATTTAAAGATAACAAAGACCAAGTACTTTATTCCCTATCCATCGTTTTTCCAAGGAAAAACCTTTCACTCATAAGGAATAATTTACCCATGCTTCTAGGAACTTTCCTATCATTACTCACCATCCTGGGCATCTACATTGTCTCCATCAATTATATGATGAAACAAAAGAAAATAGCAGAGGTAAAAACCGACTTCATTAATAATATGTCGCACGAGTTTAAAACCCCTCTCGCTACCATTTCCGTAGCTACAGATTCTCTTGCGAATGACAAAATAGCCCACGATCCTGAGAAAGTAAAGTACTATTCTAACCTCATCAAACAAGAAAACCTCAGGATGAAAAAACAAGTGGAAAATGTACTCAATATGAGCAAACTAGAACGAAATGAAGTACAGCTTTTCCTCCGAGAAACGAATGTAAGAAATCTTATCAAGCAAATTGCAGAAAGCTTTGGATTAATTGTTGCTCAAAGAAATGGAAAGTTCATCCAAGAATTTAATGCTGAAAAATACATGGTAAAAATAGATGAATTTCATCTTTCTAATACCCTGATTAACCTCTTGGATAATGCCAATAAGTACTCTCCAGAAATCCCAGAAATCACCATAAGAACAAGAAATGAAACAGGGTGGTATGTCATAGAAATTGCAGATAAAGGAATAGGACTAGAAACGGATAATAAGAAAAGAATTTTTGATAAATTCTTCCGCGAAGAAACAGGGAATATTCATAATGTAAAAGGACAAGGATTAGGGCTTTCCTATGTAAAAAAAATCATAGAACTACATAAAGGACAAATCCATGTAGAATCCCAAAAGGGAAAGGGCTCTACATTTACCATTAAACTTCCGATGGGATAACAAATACAAAAAATCTAAAGATTAAAAAAAACTAAAAAGATTAAAAAAATGAATAATAGAATATTACTCGTAGAAGATGACCAAAGTTTTGGGGCGGTACTCAAAGATTATCTCACCATCAATAACTTTGAAGTTACCCTTGCCACCGATGGCGAACAGGGACTAAAAGAGTTTACAGAAAATGACTTTGACATCTGCATCTTTGATGTAATGATGCCTAAAAAAGACGGCTTCTCTTTAGCAGAAGATGTAAAAAAAATAGATAAAAATACCCCTATTATCTTTCTCACTGCAAGAAATATGAGAGAAGACATTCTAAAAGGGTATCAGCTGGGAGCAGATGACTATATCACTAAACCCTTTGATACAGAACTCCTTTTGTACAAAATAAAAGCCATCCTCCAGAGAAGTTCTACCATGGAAAATGAAGAGCAGGAGCAATTTAAAATCTCCAATATCTTTTTTGATTCCGTGCTGAGACAGCTCCGTGTAGGCGATAAAGAACATAAACTCTCTCCCAAAGAAAATGAACTTCTTAAGCTACTATGCCAGCATAGAAATGATTTTATGCCAAGAGACCTCGCACTGAGAAAAATTTGGAAAAAAGAAAACTATTTTACTGCCAGAAGTATGGATGTGTATATTGCTAAACTTCGTAAACTCCTAAAAGAAGATGAAGGTTTAGAAATCATCAATGTACACGGAGAAGGCTTTAGACTGCTGGTAAAGAATTAAATCTCATCATCGATATTAAAAAAACTGCCCATTTTAGGGCAGTTTCTATTAAAAATATTTTCCTCTATTCCTCATGTGAGGGTTATGAATATGCTTTTGCATAGAAGGCATTTTCAGCTGATCTTTCATCATTTTTATCTGCTCTGTCATTAGCCCCGCACTGTCTAGCCTCTTTGCTTCCTCTAGAAGTTTTTGCCCCTCTTGTTTTCTTCCTTTTGAAATGGCTACAGCTGCTAGATTAAGCGTTGCCATGGCTCTATCTTGTTTCATATTAAGCCCATATTCCAAAGCTTTTCTCATCATTGGTTCTACCTTTGCAGGGGATTCCTGAGCCTGAGACAGCCCCACCAGATAATGATAATACCCATACTGAGACCTATGAAGCTGTGTAGGATATTGTGTAATTTTATTGAGCCACTGCACCGCACCAGGCATATTTTGCTTTCTCAATTGCCAAAATGCCAACAAAATATACTCATTTTTAAAATACAATAATATCGGAATCGCCGAAAGGAAAACCATCACAATCCCCCAGCCAATCATCCTATTAAACATCATATACACACCTAAAGCGATGAGTAATGCGGTAAAAACCAACTTAAAATTCTTGTTCATACTTCACAGTTTGATTCTATTTTTGCAAAGATAAGGATTATTTAATTCAAAATAAGATTACAATTCTTGCAATTCCAGCTGAATCTGATTACCAAAAATCTTCCTTGAAATCTTCTCAAAATTCTTGGTAACATCCGAAACAAAAAACTGATAATAAGGCATTTCCTTATTGAGCAAATTATTTTTCTCTAGCACCTGTGCCAGTTCATTGGCTACAATGGTGGGGGAGTCTATAATCCTTACTCGAGTGCCATAATACTGCTTAATCTCTTCTAATAATAATGGATAATGCGTACAGCCCAAAATGAGCGTTTCTATATCTTTCAGTTTTTTATTGCTTAGGTAGTGATAAATAATAGAATGGGTAATAGGATGGTTTCTTAGCCCTTCCTCTATCGCAGGAACTAAAAGCGGTGTAGCCAGCTCTTCCACCTTAATATATTTATTATGCTTTCGGATGCTCTTTCTGTAAATTCCCGAAGCTACCGTAGCCTTGGTAGCAATAACACCTACCGTAGTATGAATTTCAAAAGCGATTTTCTCTGCCACAGGATGAATCACATCAATGACGGGAACCCTGCCATCTACCAGTGCTATAACTTCCTTTAGTGCATTGGCGGTTGCAGAGTTACATGCAATCACGATGGCTTTACAATTTTTATCTAATAAAAACTGTGCAATTTTAGTACAATACCCTATGATGGCTTCCTTAGATTTTTCCCCATAAGGCAAATGCTTAGTATCCCCGAAGTAAATGATACGCTCATTAGGGAGACGGCGTTTAATTTCCTTAGCCACAGTAAGCCCTCCTACGCCAGAATCAAAAATCCCTATTGGCTGATGAGCTTCTAAATGGCTATAATCTTGTTTTTTCTTTTTCAAAGGAGAGCTGTTTTGAAAACCAACTCCAAAGGTACAATGAAAATCATTAAAATTCCCCTGCTTTTTTTATTTTTTTCGTTACTTCCGTACTAAAGTTGTTCATTTTCGGAAATACCTATTGACAAGTTACTGATTTACAACAACTCTAAAAACTTTCAGCTCTTAAAACGCTGAAAAAGCTAGTTTAAAAAACCAAACTGAAAATAAAACTGAAAAACGAATAGTACAATCCATCCTACCATTTTATTTTCTCATAAGAATACTTTTCTAAATTTTTCATTTTTTAGGCATAAAACATATCTGCAGCTATACCATCTGCAAAAAACCATTTCTCTTTGGGAATACACAGCCTTCCCTCCCTTTCTACTAATTCTCCAAAACGAATTTTCTCTGCTTTTTTCTTCTCAAAATACCGTACAATAGTTTCTGGGAAATAGGTATAAATCTGCTCAATGTCCACCCCCATAGCCGTCCTCAGCCCTATCATCATCCTTTCATTGTAAGCATCTTCCATACTCAGCAGTTCGGACTCCGAGGGCAGCATTTCTTTTTCTAGTGTTTGGATGTATTTAGCATTATTGGCGATATTCCAGCTTCTCTTATTTTTCCCATCAAAAGAATGTGCCGAAGGACCTATCCCTAAGTACGGCAGGTGTTGCCAATAGGCAGAATTATGCTTAGAATGGAAATTAGGTTTTGCAAAATTAGAAATCTCATATTGCTGATAACCATGTGCTTCTAAAAATGAAATCATATACTCAAATTGCTGTTGCTGAATTTCATCATCAGGAGCCGCCACTTTTTTTCTCTTTACCCAATTTTCTAATGCCGTCCTAGGCTCTATGGTTAGTGCATAAGCAGAAATATGTGGAATATCCAGTGCTACGATGGTCTCTAAATTCCTTTTCCACACCTCAAAATCAGCGGTAGGGTTACCATAAATAAGATCTATGCCAATATTATCAAACCCAAAAGATTTTGCATTTTTCACCGCTTCCAATGCTTGTTCAGGTGTATGTGCTCTATTCATCATTTCCAAATCAGATGCGTGAAAACTCTGAATGCCTATGGAAAGCCTATTAATAGAGGATAATGAAAGCTGTTCCAAATATTCCTTAGACAAGTCATCAGGATTCGCTTCCAGCGTAATTTCTATTTCTTGACTAAAATGGAAATATTTCTGCACTTCATTAATCAGTTCGGTGATTTGTTCCACCGTGAGTACAGAAGGGGTTCCTCCTCCGAAATAGAGCGTTTTTAAAGTTTCATTTTCTAGTTCTTTCGCTCTCATTTGGAGTTCTTTTTTCATCGCCCAGAGCATTTCAGGAATCCGTGTTTTCTGTGTGGAAAAATGAAAATTACAATAGCTACATTTCTGTTTACAAAACGGAATATGAAAGTAAATCATAATAAAAAAAGTCCCAAAAAATTTTGGGACCAAAATCTAAAGTTATGAAAAATACTAATATCTAAATCCTCTAGGGTTCAAGAAATTACCAAAATTATAAGACAACCCTACCATAAAACTATTTCCTCCGTAAGTCTGAATATCAGACAAACCAATATTATAAGTAGCTCCTACGGTAAACCTATCAAGACTTACTTTTACTACTGGAGAAATGGCCAGTGCCTGATTATCAAATTTATTTTGAATGTATCTGAAATTCGCTCCTAATGAGAATGAATTATAATCGGTTTTTAATGTTCCTACCAAGTTACCATCTATCATAAAACTAGAATTGGTATTTAAGTTTGCCCATGCAGATGGAGTAATGATGAAATTTTCAGAAACCTTAAGGTCATAGCCCAAGTTGAGGAAAATTTTAATAGGAGAAGGCTCTAAATTATTGACAATCGCTTGATTATTACTTAAAGCAATATCCGCTACGGAAGCCCCTGCAAATAGACCTCTATAAGTGGCCGCTACCCCAAAATTAGCATACATGAGTAACATAGAATTGGTCCCTTGTAATAGAGGGTCATTACCATGTTCTGTATTCAGCTTAGCATAGTCAAAAGTTTTATTATACCCTGTAACACTGGTACCGAATGAAAACTGATCTTGACGCTCTCCCTCATCACTTAAAGGAATAAAATAGGAAGCCCCCAATGTAGCTCCTCCTGAGCTAATAGGACCGTTAGCATCACGATGGAAAGCCATCCCCACCCCTACTCTATCATATACATTAGCGTGCATACCAATAGACTGCACATTAGGAGACTGGCTAAAATTCGCGAACTGTTTCTGATAATTTATATTCACATGAAAATCATCAGTTTTACCGTAATGTGCGGGGTTAAAAAGAAACTCCCCATCTAGCAAATATTGCTGATAATACGGCAATGACTCCTGAGCTTTTAGTCCCAAACTCATCAGTGCGAGACATACAACGGTATATAGTTTTCTCATAAAATCTGAATTTCGATTGAACAAATATAATAAAACTTATTAATATTGACTTAATAACTTAAATAAATTCTCCACTTTTTAATTGCTTCTGCCATATCTTCTGGCATAGGACTTTCAAAATAGAGTTCTTTTTTAGTGATAGGATGCACGAAACCAAGGGTATGTGCATGAAGTGCATGCCTAGGAAGAACCTCGAAAACATTTTTTATAAACTGTTTATACTTCGGTAATCTTTCGCCTCTTAGTGGGATATGCCCCTCATATCTTTCATCATTAAACAGGGTATGCCCGATGTGCTTAAAGTGTGCTCTGATTTGATGCGTTCTTCCCGTTTCTAGCTTACACTCTACCCAAGTCATATACTTAAATCGTTCTAAAACACGAAAATGGGTTACGGCATGTTTCCCATGACTACCATCAGGAAAAACCGCCATCTGCATTCTATTTTTCAGATGCCTACCGATGTGTCCCGTGATGGTTCCCGCATCATCTGCAATATTCCCCCATACAAAAGCCCAATAAATTCTCTTGGTCTTTCTATCGTAAAACTGTTTTGCCAGATGGCTGAGTGCATACTCATTCTTTGCAACCACCAATAGTCCCGAGGTATCCTTATCTATACGATGTACCAGCCCTACTCTATCCAAATCGGTTTTCAGTCCATTTTTCTGAAAATGAAACGCCAAAGCATTGACCAGCGTACCATCCCAATTACCAAAGCCAGGGTGAACTACCATCCCAGCGGGTTTATCTACCACGATGAGGTCATCATCTTCATAGACTATCGTAAGAGGAATATCTTGCGGTATAATTTCATTTTCTCTAGGCGGATGTGCCAGTAGCACCGAAATCTGATCCCCTGGTTTTACCCGATAATTTTGTTTTACCGCAGTACCATTGACCACTACATTTCCTGCTCTACAAGTTTGAGAAATCTTATTTCGAGACGAATTTTGCCTATAAATCAAAAGAAATTTATCTATCCTCAGCGGTTCTTGGTTTTTATCCACAGTGATATTAAGATGCTCATATAAATCATGATGGTCATCTTCCATATCTTTTATTAAAGCACCGGTAGGCTCTAATTCATCTTGAGACAATGTTTCCAATAGTGTAAATTTTTGCGAAAATAAGAAAAATATTAAGTAGATAAAACGCTCCCTAAATTTAATTCTAAGGAGCGTTTCTGTAGTTATAGATTTCTAAACGATTTTACTTACTGCTTTCGGAGTACTTGCGTATGAACCACTTGTCCATTTTTCATCACTCGAGCATAGTACGCCTCTGCAGGAAGATGACTGATATCAAATGTATCTTGCGAAGTAGTAAGAACGGTTTGCCCCATGGCGTTAGCAAGTTCGATGGTGTGACGTGAGTTTCTATTGTTTAATGTAGAAGCATTACGACTATTTTCAAATTGACATAAATCCGTAAAATGCAATTGGTAAGCATCCCCTTCAATACGGTTTATAATATATTCTTCTGGACATTTTTTGATTAATCTAATATTTACGGTACTACTACCACACTCATTAGTTGCTGTTACTTCTAATGGTGTAAATTGAAACGCTATATAATCTATACCCGTTGTGATTTGATTCGTTTGTTTATTTCTCCAAGTAATATTATGAGGATTTATTCCTTGTTCTTCTATATTCTCAATAAAGGCTTCAGCATAAGTAGGGGTAGAATGTATATTAATATTCAATTTCGGTTTCCCTACCCAGATTTTTTTGGTGATTTTTTGTCCATTAGCAAAATTCATATTTCGGAGATTGAGGCGTACCATAATCTATATAATTGTATTTTAGATGAATCACCCCTAATTGTATTCTATTGTTTTTTTGGCTTTCTTTTGCCAATACTTTTAACTCATCCGCAGAAATAAAATTAGGATTATTACTTGCTCTATGTAGTTCACTCCACGCTTGGATAAAATAATTGTAATCTACATTATTAGGTGTTTTCTTATCCAAGTTGGTAAAAGAAAATACCCTATCATACAAAATAGGTGTGGTCATTTGGCTTTTATCCACATATTGCATTAGACTATCCATCTTTTGGGTATAAGTACGCTCTTGTGATTGTAACAGTCCTCCACTTATACACAGTACAACGACTGCGGTTTTTATTAAAAAAGTTCTCATATGTTTATTTGTTTAATGTTAAATTATTTATATCAAATCTGCCTTCTGTGATTTGAATTTTGTCTAATGGATTATCTTTATTGTATAATGTTGCAAAAAAAGTCCCTGAATATAAAGACACTCCATACATTAAATCAGCTTTTGTGAAATTGATTATCCCACAATTATCACTTGAATAATAAGTTAATTGATTATTATTTTTTATAACTCTGTATATCATATGTGGATTTTTAGGACCATAAGGAAAAAATTCCCCATCAGATTGTCCAATGATATAGTCTCCCTTTCCTTTTTTCATATTGTCTATATATATATACAGCTCACCTTTATCAGAGTTAATATAATTAGTTATTTTTATAACCTTCCAGTCATCTTGATTTGGCCAAAAATCATCTCCTTGCAAACTTTTTAACCCATAAGCAGGAGGACCACCAAAATTTTGAGAACCATTTTTAGGAATTAATACTTTTCCATTTACCAAACCCCCCGCCGTATTTGCTCCTGTTTGGGTAATAGGCGGTAATTGGTCTTCTGCTTCTTTTTCTCTGTCTCTGCACCCCATCGCGGCTAAGCCAATGGTAAGTGCTAAAAATAGGTTTTTCATAATGGTTTAAATATTTATTAATTGGTAAAAGAAAATACCCCATCATACAAAATAGGTGTGGTCATTTGGCTTTTATCCACATATTGCATTAGGCTATCCATCTTTTCGGTATAGGTACGCTCTTGGGCGTTTAATATACCTCCAATACATACGAATGTGATAATGAGTTTTTTCATACAATTATTTATTTAGAGTGTTAAAGTTAATATCAAATCGTCCGTCTTTTATTTCTATTTTATCGTTAAAATCATCCTTGTTATATAATACCCCAGAAAACACCCCAGAAACAATAGGGTAATTATACTTTGTAACAGTAATCGTTCCTGAGTTGGTATCGGAATGATAAGTTTTATTACCTCTATCATATTGAATAGATGTAGATGAATTTGAAGGTGATACAGGATTATACTTATTTGTTAACAAATAAGTCCCTACTTTATCACCTTTGATGAAAATAAATAAATTCTCATATATCGGCTGTCTTCTTCCTAAATAAATTTCAAACCCATCATTTCCATAATAATGTGCAGTTAGAGGAAATGCATAAGGAGCTGATAATCCCACAAAATATTTAGGAATCAATACTTTTCCATTCACCAAACACCCCGCCGTATTTGCTCCTGTTTGGGTAATAGGCGGTAATTGGTCTTGTGCTTCTTTTTCTCTGTCTCTGCACCCCATCGCGGCTAA
>NZ_JH932293.1:668343-732492 GCF_000301075.1 Bergeyella zoohelcum ATCC 43767 | reverse complement strand
TCCTGTTTGGGTAATAGGCGGTAATTGGTCTTGTGCTTCTTTTTCTCTGTCTCTGCACCCCATCGCGGCTAAGCCAATGGTAAGTGCTAAAAATAAGTTTTTCATAATGGTTTAAATATTTATTAATTGGTAAAAGAAAATACCCTATCATACAAAATAGGCGTAGTCATTTTACTTTTATCCACATATTGCATTAGGTTATCCATCTTTTCGGTATAGGTACGCTCTTGGGCGTTTAATATACCTCCAATACATATAAGTGCTAGAATTAGCAGTGTTGTAATTTTGTTCATTGTTTTATTTATTTAATGTTGCTACTTTAATATCTAATCTTCCTTCGGTTATAAATATTTTATCATCCACATTATCTCTATTATATAATTCGGCAGAAAAAATAGCAGAATACACACCTTTATGATAGTCAAATCTAGTAATATCAATTTCTCCACTATTAGAAGACGAATAATATACTTTATACTTATTATTATTTTTCAGACTATATATCATATGTGGATTATTGGGACCTTCTGGAAAATATTTTCCATCAGATTGTTCCACCATATACTTACCTACACCATTACTTAAATTAGGCATGTAAATATATAACTGACCAACCTCTGTACTAATATAATTTGTGATCATGAAATAAATATAATCATCACCTATATTTGGCGGATGAAAACCATTTCCTACACCCATTTTTAACCCATAAGCAGGAGGACCTCCAAAATTTTGAGAACCATTTTTAGGAATCAATACTTTTCCATTTACCAAACATCCCGCCGTATTTGCCCCTGTTTGGGTAATAGGCGGTAATTGGTCTTGTGCTTCTTTTTCTCTGTCTCTGCACCCCATCGCGGCTAAGCCAATGGTAAGTGCTAAAAGGATTTTTTTCATTTTATTTACTATTTTTTATTAGACATTATATTTGGTTGAATCTGTTTCACGACCATTGTACCCTTTAATAAAACAAGGATAAATAATTATTTACTCAAATTCATACGATACCCGATACTAATGTGCGTGTTATTAGGATAATGATATTTATCTCCCAAAAAAGTATTCACCTTAATCAGATCTCCTCCACGATAGAAATTATAATCTATATAAATGGCATCATTATTTTTGAACTGATACCCCAACCCAATGCCTAAATTCATAGAAAGATAGATGGGATGATGGGTAAATTCCAAATTATCCGTTACATTATAATATGATTTTGTTTCAATGTTAAGGAAGGCTCCTCCGCTAATGTATCCGTAAAGATTTTCAACAATCTTATAATCCCATTTCATATTGAAAGGAATAACGATATTATAAGATTCAAAATGGGCTAACTTTTCATCCCAACCGCCACAAAGAAAACCACCAAAACCACAAGAAGGTTTGTACTCTGGCCAATAATAATATAAATTGGCTTTATGATATTTTATTTTAGCAGAGATACTCCATTTTCTGGCAAAATAATATTCCCCAGATATTCCAAACTGAGAGTGAATAACATTTGGGTGATGGATAATATTACCACCCAACTCTGCACCTATAAAAAAATTACCTTTGTTATTTAATCTTTCTGATTGTCCACTGACAGAGACAGAAGCCAAGCCAATAATAAGTATTAAAAATAGGTTTTTCATAATTATATTTTTTATAGAAACTAACATTTACCGGTAACAAAGTTATCATACTTTTGAAAGAAAAACATTGATTTCAATCAATCCGAACAAATAGATATAAAAAAAAGCATTGAATACTATCAATGCTTCTGTGTTTTTAATTTTTTCTTGGTTCGAGAACAAGTTTCAGGGGTCATATTAAGAAATGATGCCAGTACTTTATTGCTTATTCGCTCATAATATTGAGGATAGCGTTCCTTAAAGAAAATTAATTTTTCCAAGGGAGACATGGTTGTAAGAAACTGAAATCGCTTAATATGAAAGGCTTGAAATTTTTCTAAAATCTTAATGTATATACGCCTAACGCCGTCTAAATTTTCTACCAAATAATAAAAATCTTCATGACTGATCCATAATACTACACTATCTTCCAGACACTGTATATACTCATCATTTTCAGAAAGCGTAGTAAAAGAATGGAGATTACTACAAAACTCTCCCTCGGAAGATAATAATCTCGTGATTTCTGCACCCTGTTCGTTAAGGTAAAAGTTTCTGAGCATTCCTTCGCAAATGAAGAAAATTTTATCACAAGTCTCCCCCGCCGATACAAGGTTTTCATCAGTTCGGCTGGCTTGGAGATGAAATCTACGGATGATTTCCTCTTCTTCCTCAGCAGTCATCTGTACAAGTGACCGAACAAAGTCTATAAGTAAACCATGATACATAACTACTCTATCACCACCTTAGCTTTGGGCTTTTCCGCAGGTTTTTGAGGTTCTCCTTTCAGTTTAGATGTTGCATTTCCTGAAGAAGGCTTCGCAGGGGTAGGTTTATTCGATTCTGACTTAGCCTGAGATCTTTCAGTGGAAGATTTCGTATCGGTTTTAGGCTTTGTTTCTACTTTCGGCTTAGTCTCTGACTTAGTTTCTGTGGTTCTGGTTTCTCCTGACGGAACAGGTGGCAATACTCCCTCTCCTTCGTCATCAAAATTAGGCGATGGATACGCAGGAAGTTCATCATAGGAATTTACAGGTGCAGTATCAAAAATCTTAACTCTATAGATAGAGTTCAGTTCTTCTATTTTACCTTGCAAAGCAGAAATCGGTTTTTTAGACGCCCAAAGGTCAATTTGCATTCCTTGATCTCTGAAGGAGCCTGGAGCAGGGTCTTGGAAATAAATGATGGCATTATCATCTGCCTGTCCTCCTTCATAATCTAACAGCCCTATTTCAAACAAGTTTTGCTGAACAATGAGTTTCGCTTCACCAATGGACAATCCCACTAAATTAGGCACAGGAATATCCCTTTTCGGTCCCATCCCTATAACCAAATCAATAACAGAAAATCTTGGCAACTGAACACCTGGTTTTATTTCATTACCATTATGAAGGAGCCTAATTACTGCATCCCTTTGGATATTCGGTTCATAGAGCGTATCTCCCACTTTCAGTCCCACTTGAGCCAATCTCCTAAATGCCAAACCTTTGTATTTATCTAGAATTTCAGGTACGGTAACTTTCGCCCAAGTTCTCGGGTTTACTTTCAGTGTAATGGTTCTCCCTTCTTTTACTTTAGAGCCAGGTCTTGGGAAGACTCCTAGCACCTGAAAAGGCTTATATTTAGGGTCATACTGTGCACTATCCACTTCGTATTCTAGCCCTATTTCGTCCAGAGACTGAATCGCTTGATGCATAGAGTGATTCACTACATTGGGTACAGCCACTTCTTTTCCATGATTGGTATATACCTTTAACCAATTAAAAACAAGATAAACACCTCCCACAAAAACACCTATTGCGATGACCAAATTCAGTAGCACTCGCCAGTTGAATAATGATTTCATTATAATTCAATGATTTTATTGAGAGCAAATATACTTAATTTTAAAAAAGGGAATGAAATAAAATTTCATCTTTCCTTTTTGTTTATTGAATATTTTTTCATACCTTTGCGTTCACAAAAGGGTACTTTGGCCGAGTGGCTAGGCAGTGGTCTGCAACACCATCTACAGCGGTTCGAATCCGCTAGGTACCTCCAAAAAACCACAACTCATGAGTTGTGGTTTTTTATTTTCAAAATCATTCTCATAAAATTTCATTATTTTAGTCCAAATCTTTTTTACATGAAAAATGCTTACAAAGCCATTACCGCTTCGGCAGGCTCTGGAAAAACCTATACCCTCGTACAGAAACTCCTCATGATATGCTTAGCAGAGCCTCAGCAGCATACCGTTATCCAAAACATCCTGGCACTTACTTTTACTAACAAAGCAGCCAATGAAATGAAAAGCCGAATCCTTGGCTGGTTAGATGGCTTTGCGGCAGATGACTATCTAGAAAATAATGACCTTAAAGGACTGCTTCAAGCACTCAAAAAACAGGGCAAAACGGTGGACATAGAAGAATTACATCTTCGTGCCAAAAAACTGAGAGACTATATTCTTCATAACTACTCCGTACTCAATATTTCTACCATCGATAAGTTTAATGCCAAATTGGTAAGAAGTTTTGCCTATGAATTAGGTTTAGCAAAAAATTTTAACATCGAAATCAATGCCGACCCCTACCTCATCGAAGCCATTGACCAAATGCTGGAAAAAGTGGGAGAAGATGAAAAACTATCCACCGAATTTATTGATTTCGTGGAATATAACTATGACAATGAAAAAAGAGTAAATCTCCATAACGAGCTTTTCAGAAGTGCTAAAAACTATATCTCTGACACCAATTATGAAGCACTGAAGAAAAATGAAAAATTCGATAGTCTCTATTATCAAAAGGCCACGGAAACACTACAAAAAAGAATACAGCAAATTAACAAAGAAATCGTTACCATCGCAGAGCATAGTTTACAGCTGATAGAAAAACAAGGTCTCAGCGTAAGTGATTTTTCTGGCGGAAGAAAAAACTCCATCGTCTTATTCTTTGAGAACATCATCCAAAAAAATGATATTAAGCTAAGAGCCTCCACTGAAGACGAAGAAAAAACCGTTGCTAATTATTTAAAAGGGGCTTCGTCATCAGGAAAAAAGAAAGAAAATGAAGTACTATCTATCTTGGAACCTCTGATGAATGCCAGAATGGACATCATCCAAAAAGAAGTGGAAAAACAAAAAATCAGCAAAATTATGGATGCACTTCTTCCACTCAAAGTACAGCAAAATCTTCAAAAAGAACTCGCTCTGATAGAAAATGAGAATGATTTGGTACTCCTCTCTAAATTCAATATCCTCATTCATGAAAATCTCCAAAAAGAACCCGCCCCATTCATCTATGAAAAAGTAGGCACCCGTTTTCAGCATTTTTTCTTGGACGAATTCCAAGATACCTCTCTTATGCAGTGGAAAAACATCATTCCACTTCGTGATGAAAGCATAGCACAGGATAAGACTTCTTTTACCATCGTGGGTGACCCTAAACAAAGCATCTATAGATTTCGTGGCGGAGATAGCCATATCATGATAGACATCCTCAATCATAATGAAATCACGCCACAGCCCGCCACCATAGAAATTTTGGATAGCAACTGGCGAAGTGCTGCGAATATTGTAGCGTTTAATAACACCCTATATGAATGGCATTCTCATACCTTAGCACCCGAGCACCAAGAAATTTTCGGAAAAAATGCTTTCCAAAAACCTCAATCCTCCAAAAAAGGGAGAGTGAAAGTTCACCTCATGGAGCAAAGCATAAAAACTGAATTTTATGAAGCTATTGCTGAAAAAATGCACCATGATATTCAGGAATGTGTAAATAATGGATATGCCCTGAAAGATATTACCATTCTCTGTAGAAATACCGATGACATTTTCCACCTCATCACCTTGCTTTCACAAAGAAAAATTCAATATGAAAACCAAGAAATTTTCATTAAAACACTCTCCGAAAGAGGACTCACTCTGGATATCTCTCACACCCTCAATGCACTTATTCATTTCCTAAAATGGAATACCAATACCAAGAGAGAACAAGATTTCATTCTGATGCTCCATCACCTTAATCAAATAAAAAGAATTAATTTTCAAGATTTCACAGAAGAATCATTGGCTTTATTACAACTGGACACTCAGGTTCGTTTAGAAAAATTAAAAACCGATTGGAACCTTCATCTTAGCGAAGTAAACGGACAGCACTTTAACCTTTACAATAGCGTAGAAAGTCTCATCCACCAAATGAAAATGGAAGGTACAGAAGGAGATTTCATCCTTTCTTTTCTAGAGGAAGTGTACAGCTTTTCTCAAAACACCTCTGCTACACCGAAAAGATTAACCCAGCTTTGGGATGAAGAACTCCACAAAAAAACACTTCAAGCGTCTGAAAACCTAGATGCTATACAGCTCATGACCATCCATAAATCCAAGGGGCTAGAGTTTCCTATCGTATTTCTTCCCATCCGAAAAGATAATAAAGACAGTAAATTTATCGATTGGTTCTCCATAGATAGCATAGACGGTATTTCTTCGGTAAGCATTGATGGTTTTAAGGGAAATCTAAACGCCTATGATGAAAACATCAGAGCATTTAATGAAAAAAACATATACCAAAATAAAATAGATAGGCTATCTCTTCAGTATGTAGCAACTACCCGCCCTATAGACCAGCTTTTCCTGTATTTAGAAAAACCGAATCAGCCTACCCAAAACGAATTGGTAGATTTTATCTTAGAAAAATTTCCTAATGCTCCTGAAGAGCTAGAATTTTTTGAAGATTTTGATGCTGAGAAAACATCTCTAAAAAATCATGTAGCCCCTACACAAGACACTCTGAATATCTCTGGTTTTTCTTCTACCGAAACACCTACACAGATTACCATTGCTACACCATCTAAAAGCTATCAGCAAAAAGATGAAAAAGTAAGAATGGGTATTTTCATCCATGAACTCCTTTCCAAAATCTCCACAGAGAAAGACCTGCTACCTACCCTCCAAAAGTATATCTTAAAAGGTATTATCCATCATAAGGAAGCCCAAATCATTCAGAAAAACATCGAAGAAACCATCCGAAAATACCCTGAATATTTCTCTCCTAAACATACCATACTCAATGAAAGAGAACTGATTTATTTCGAAAATGGACAAAAATACATTCTTAGACCTGATAGAATCATCTCCACCGAAGAAGGCATATATATCATTGATTTTAAAACGGGTACAGAACATGAAAAATACAAAAACCAAATGCGTCAGTACCAAAATGCTTTAGAAAATATGGGCAAAAAAGTAATTGGAACAGATTTGGTATATCTGAATATATCATTAGACAATTAACCAAAGATGCTTTATTCTCGCATTAATTATCTAATAAAGCACAATAATCATCTCTCATTAAAAAATCATAAAACAATGAAAAAATTAGCACTCACTTTTGGACTCTTGGTTGCGGGAATGCTCCATGCTCAATACACACCTCATCAAGGATATGATAATAACTACTATGGAGACTATTACGATGATTTCGATTACTTCCCCGATGATTATTACTATGAATACCCTTCGGATTATTACGCTGATTCCTACTACAGAAACATCTACAATGATTATCGGAGATCTATTACCATGATTAACTGGAATTCCTTTTTCAGGACCCATCACCTATCTCCCATGCAAATCAATATGATTATAGAGCTCAACAGACAGTTTCCCTCCTTTCATGCATGGAATAGCTATTACAGAATGAACCCGAGAAGATGGTGGTATGATAGATTTTATGCCTTGGAAAGAATCTTAGGTCCTCAAGTTTTCATCGTCTTCCAAAACAATTACTATCACGGAAGCCATCCTGTTTATTATTATAATAATTACTGGACTACACACTACTATCCAAGATACACCGTAATGCCAAGATACAGAACGGTGCATGTGGATTACTATAGAATCAATCGGTACGATTATCACAGAAGTATAGGTACAAAATTCGGTTGGAACCAACCACGAAGCACCAGAACTTATACCAATTTCTCTGATGCCAATCACAATCCGAGAAGTGGCTCTATAAGCAGATTTAAGAATGACTATACAGGAAACTCCTCATGGAGCACTCCAAGAAGCAATGGAGTAAGCGGGTTTAAAAAAGAACATCATGAAAATTCGTCATTTGGTCATGCAAGAAATAACTCAGCAAACACACCAAGAACTCCCAACGGTGGTTTCAGAAATGATAGTTCTAATGGTTCAGCGTCTTCCTTTAGTACACCGAGAAATCACACCACTACTCCACCAAGAAGTACTAGCGGAGGATTTAGAAACAATAGCGGAAGCAGTTTCAGCACACCGAGAAATAGCGGATTTTCCAATAGCAATACACGCACAATGAGTAATGACACGGGTATTCGAAATTCATCCTCTGGCAGTGGCAGAGTAAGTGGATTCAAATAACCATTCAAAACGAAGTCTTTTTTCTTAGACTTCGTTTTTTTCTTTGTAAAATCCAATAAAATTATTAATTTAGCGTATCGCAAAGTGTTTTAGAAAACATCTGTGCTAAAAAACAATCAAATCTTCTTTAACATTTAATCCTAATATTTTAATAATACAATGAAAAAAAATCACGAAATCGATTACGAAATTCACGGTGAAGAAATGCAATATGTGGACATTGAGCTAGATCCACAAGAAACCGCCATAGCAGAAGCTGGAAGTTTTATGATGATGGAGGATGGCATACAGATGCAAACTATCTTTGGTGATGGCAGTGAAAAAAATCAATCTACTGGACTTTTCGGAAAAATATTAAGTGCCGGAAAGAGAATGCTCACTGGTGAAAGTCTCTTTATGACCGCCTACACCAATATGGGACAAGGTAAAAAGAAAGTAGCCTTTGCTTCTCCCTATCCAGGGAAAATTATCCCACTAGATTTAGAGCAACTGAATGGTAAGGTAATTTGCCAAAAAGATGCTTTCCTATGTGCTGCCAAAGGGGTAAGTGTAGGCATTGAGTTTCAGAAAAAATTAGGCACAGGGCTTTTCGGAGGGGAAGGTTTTATCATGCAAAAACTAGAAGGAGATGGGATGGCTTTCGTTCATGCAGGTGGACATGTTACAGAAAAAGAACTCCAAGCAGGCGAAAAAATAAAAATAGACACGGGGTGCATCGTGGGGTTTACCCAAACCGTTCATTATGATATAGAATTTGTAGGAGGCATTAAAAACACCCTCTTCGGAGGAGAAGGGGTATTCTTCGCTACACTTACTGGACCAGGGAAAGTATGGATTCAGACGCTCCCCGTGAGTAGATTAGCCTCTAGAATTCTGAGTTATGCTACCTACAACAAGAAAGAAGAAGGTAGCGTTTTAGGAAAATTAGGAAATCTATTAGACGGTGATGGCTTTTAGTAAGTAAGCTTTGGGTACAAAACACTTTATTTCAACCTAAAATAATACAATGAATCATCCCCTTTCAGTAGTGGACTATTGAAAGGGGATGAGACAAATTATTCCAAATCTCTAAAAAGAATACTTCACATCTAGCCCACCAAAGAAATAGGCTTTAGAGGGACCTGGTGTAATATCTGTAGTTATATTTTCGGGGTAACCATTGGCAAAATCAGAATCTCCCACCGCATTACCTACAAAGAGAAAACTATAATTCACTTGATTGGTCAGATTATTTCCGGCGATATAAGCGTTTAAATCCCATTTTCCAAAACTCTTTCGATACCCGAATTTCATATTCAGCTGGTGAAATCCTTTTACATTAATTTCGTTATCAAAATCAGTAAAAACATCGCTCAGATAATTGAAACTGTTATTGAGATAAAGCCCTATTTGAGTGGTAATATCCAGTCCCAAAGCATATTTAGAAGTAGGCACTCCTACTACGCGTTTACCAGAATAATCATCAATAGTGTTTTCACTTTCTTCAGAGAAGTTTTTGTATTTAAAATCATACAATGCCATATTTACATGAGGAGCAATACTCTTCACAAACCCCTCTGAAGAATACAGATATCCTATACTCGCTTCTATTCCCTTGTTCACTTGTTGCCCTGTATTCGCCCAATAGCTATAACCTCCAGAATTTGGATTCCAAAGCTGAGTAAGTTTATTAGACACATCTATATGAAAAAGAGAAATCTGATAGTTAAAATTAGTATTATCCAATAATCCTTGTGCAGTAAAATCCCACATTTTTGCTTTTTCCGCTTTCAGGTGATCATTCGTTTCTGAAATTCCTCTAATAAAAGAAGTTGCCGCCGTGGGTGGATTAAAGCCTTGACTATAGCTGAGATTAAAAACTTGATTTTTCCACTTTTTCTGCAAAGCAATATGAGGGGTAAGCTCCATGGAAAAAGATTTCTGAAAGGACAAATCTTTATTATATCCCTGTACCAGCCCTGGAAATCTCAATAAATCCAAACGATGGTACCCCATAGTGTTCCCGCTGGTTCCTACAAGTAAATCTAAGGCCCATGGTTCATAGCTTAATCGGTTCATTATAAACGCCGAAAAAGCATAATTATTATATTTAAAATAAGAAGCTCTAGAGATGGGTCTCATTTGCAAAGCAGGATCTATCACCTTACCATCAAAACGATAATTAGAAATTAAAGAACGAGAAACCGAATATTCAGCACCCCATTCTAAATGGTTAGAGAAATCATTATTCACCTTCTTATTCCACTGAAAAACAGAACGAAATCCATAGCTTGGTTGCATAGAATTTTCATGAGCACCTGCCGCCGTTCTTTGCGTATCCAAATGATGATAATAAATAGAGGTAGCATTGCTAAGCTCTGAAAGAATTTGCCACTGATGTCCCACCGTTACTCTATTAGAAATAAAATGATTGGCTGCATTTCTCCTTGCATATGCCGCATTTCCAGGGTCTTTACCTTGATAATAATCTTGGAGCGAGATTTGTCCTGGCACCCCTTCGAATGAGTTAGAATGAGACGCATACGCCGTAAGCGTTTGATGTGGATTGAGTGTAAAGCTCCCTAAAAAACTATAATTATTTTTATTGGTATTTCCTCTCGGTCTATATCCTTTGCTTTCTAAGTGACCATAATTAAACAGCAATGTAGAGTTTTCATTGCTCGTTTGGATTTTGGTATTATTTTGAAATAAACCAAAAGAGCCAGCAAGTAAACTATTAGAAATGCTCATTCCTTTTTTCTCATCAGGAAGGATAGAAAATTTCACCGTCCCTCCCGAACCTCCTCCATAACGAGTAGAAGCAGGACCTTTAATGACTTCTATGCCATTAATCTGTGAAAAATCAATATCCTCCAAAATGGTTACCCCATCTGCATTAGTAAGAGGCACCTCATTGAGGTAAAATTTCACTCCCCAATTGTTAAATTTCTGGTCATTTCCATAGCCTCTCACTACTACCCTTTGCCCTCCGAAAGAGGTTCTTTTTTCCACTTGCACTCCTGCTAAAGCTCCCAAAGTCTGCTCGATAAAAATAGGATTAGTCCGTTCCAAATCTTTAGTCTGAAGCACTTGGGTAGGCAAAGCATTTTCAGAAAATTTCTTTTGGGTTTTGTAAATCTCTTTTTTATGATAAATGACTAAGCTATCTAGTGTCCTTTCATGCTCCTGAGCAAAAGCATACGCTGAAGCAAGGAGGCTAATGACTAAACTGTGTTTTTTTAATTTCATCTCGATAAAATTTTTGCAAAAATACAAAACCAACTAAGAATTGTACGATGTAAACTTGAGAAATAGGAAGTCAGAGATTGTATAAAGTACAATGATTTTAGAAATTAGAAGTTGGAAGTTGGAAGTTAGAAAGCTAACTGCCAACCGCTAGAAGCTAAAAACTCACTATCATAAAAAAAGCCCTATCAGAATTACAATTCCGATAGGGCAAAGTAAAATTTATTGGATTAATTTTTCTAATCTCTCAAGCCTCTGCTTTAAATCTGCAATCTCTGCATCTTTAGCTTTTAATGCTTTATCTTGCTCTATACTATGCAAGTAAAGTTCTTCTATTTTCTCCACATTGGTCAGCTGCGTTTCCATTAGATCTACATAACCTTGTGCTTTAATAGTCTCAGCAGATTTATATCCTGGTAAATGTCCATTGGTTTTTACAAAATCTTCTACTTGACTCAGTGATTTGAAATTGTAATCTGCCTTGATAGACGAAGTTCCTGTATAGTACTTTTGGAATACATAATCTGGGAAGATAGTGGCTCCATTAACTCCTTGGAAAGAAGTAGCTCTTACCATTCCTTCATCTGTAATGCTTATTGGATGAGTAGTTCTGTCTCCATTGGCAGATGTAATGGCAAGCTGTACAGAATTACTCGCTGTATCTGGAACCCATGCAGATCTGATAGTAGTAGAACTACCGATTACTAATTTACCTTGTGCATCTGCATATACTGGACGATTACCTGATCCTGCTAATGAATTAGCTTTAATACTACCATTTACTTCTAGTTTTTCAGATGGATTTCCCATACCTATACCTACATTACCATCTTGGGTTACTTCAAGCATTGGAATGGTTTCATCAGCATTCCATAATTGAAACTTATTCTTAAAACCAACATAAGTATTACCAGTATCTCTTGTACCGAATTTTGAAAAACCTAGATCGTTACTTGCTTTCATTATCGTAAAACCAGTAGGATTGTAAACATCTATTTTTTCTTTTGGTTCTTTTACTCCAAGTCCTAATCTTCCTAATACATTAAAAAATATTCCACTACTTTCTGTAGGATGAAGATTACTTCTAAAACCCAAATATCTTAAATTCTCATCTACAGAACTGTAATCATACCATATATTGAATGTCTTACTATAATTGTTGTTTTCAAAATTACTCGACATATCAAATAGAATTTGACTATCACTATCTACCCCTGATCCTAACTTTAAGCTAGCATGAGCTTTTTTACTTAATAAAGTTATTCCTGCATCACTATTGGAGTTTTCCTCAGTTTTAATTATAAACTGACCTAATTGATCCGTAGCTGGTTGATCTCCTAAAATACTGAATAATCTATCGGGCGTGCTTGTTCCAATACCAACTTTTCCAGAATCATGAATAAAAATATTCTTATCATCTGTTCTTGGTGTAGTTCCATCAGATAAATTGGTTAATTTTACCACATTATTTGCTGTATCATTGGTCCACTTAGAACCATCTACAGCCAGTGAATTATTCCCCGCTTTCACCCACTCGGTACCATTATAGAAATAATATCCTTTTTCCGTAATCTTCGCTACTCTATTATTTACTGTAGCATCACTTCCTGCGGTGTAAGTAGCATCCGTAGCATACACTAAAGTACCTTCTACGGGAGTTTCAATATTAGCAATTCTCGTTTTGCTCAGCTTAGGAGCAATAATCCCTTCATTCGTTTTTGCCTCTACTCTAGCGTTATCACTATTCGGCTGTACATCCATCGTAGCACTTGGTGTTACGGTGTTTACCCCTACTTTACCCTTGTAAGGGTCTTGCTGCTGTTGCTGTGCATAGCCATAGGTCATAAAACCTAAGAACGCTAACACACTGATCTTGATTGTTGTTTTGTTCATCGTTTTTAAATTTAAAATGTTGATTTATTTTTTTTTATTAAATGATTAAAAAATTCAAAGATTAAAAGATTCCGTTCGTTTTGATGATTTCGATTTTTTAGATTCTTTAGACTCTTTAATTTCTTTCCTTTTTCTAGATAATTCCTTATTAAATCCCTATCCTCCCAAAAAACAATTAGTGAACTGTACAAATTAGAAGGGAGACACTGATATCGTATTGATTTTTGTAAAAAGTTCTGGTGAAGGATAGGGAAGGTACTGGTGCAGGTCTCTCCTCTATGGGGTAATGAATAACTATGATGATGACATAGACACAAACAAAATTGCCCCCTTCTCAATGAAGGAGGATATAAATTAAAATATCCGATATTTGCTCGCTCTAGATTTTTTTTATAGATTCCGCGTACACACGCATATTTATATATACTTAGCGAAGGTAAGTGTGTGTGTGTGTGTGTGTGTGTGTGTGTGTGTGTGTGTGTGTGTGTGTGTGTTTACACAATCATTTGAATTGACCAAATTTTTGGCCCACTTTTTTTCAGTAATTTTATATGTGTTGATTGTGTGTAACATAACGAGGCAAAGATAGATAAAGTTTTCTAATATGCAAAAAGTTTTTTTATAAGTTAATTTTAAATGTTGGAAATTAGAATTTAGAGGTTAGAAAAAGCTAACTGTCAAAAGCCAGAAGCTATTCGCTAAAAGCTTACTGCATACTGCTTTTAGAAGCAATCCATTGCACCCAATATTGAGCAACCTGGTCCCAATTGCTTTTAGAGTGATTAGGTTTACCATTTTCTATTGGAAAGAAATTATGCTCACAATTAAAATAACTTTTAAAAGTAAAGTTCTTTTTATTTTCCTGAATAGCAACTACTTGTAAATAATCATTAAAAATACCATTTTGATCTTTGGTTCCATAGGTTACCAGTATCGGGATTTTTAGCTGAAGTAAATCAGGAATAAAATTTTGTGAAAGCGAATAGCTATAAAAACTGGTATTCTCTTGATGCGTTTCTAATGCTTTTCTGTTTTCAACAATCTTTTTCCAATCTTTCAAATCATCTTGCACCCAATCTTCCTCCTCATCGGGAGCTTGACGGCTCATGTGAATAATACTCATCATCCTTCCCAAAGGATTCCCTCCGGAATAGATGAGATGGGAAATCTTTGAGTTATGCTTTGCCATTTGTAATGCAATATAAGAGCCTTCTGAATGCCCTGCTACCACAATTTTCTTAGCATCTACCCAATTTTGTTTTACCAATTTTTTGATGATATGATTATTTCTTTTATAATAAAAATCCAAATGATTATTGACAATATATTGCTTGGGAGGGAGTCCCACTTTAGGATAAGTTAAATCTTCTTTTAGATTTTGAACATATTCGGATAGGGGCAAAGCAGGTTTATTCACAATCACCAAATGATAATCCCTCGTAATAGTTGCTAATTCAAAGGGCAAAATAGGATAGCCCATTTCTTTTGAGACCAATATCTGTAATGGTCTTGCCAAGCTGCCCTGACAGAAAAAAAACAAAGGTTTCTGCTTAAACTGCTCTCCTTCCTTTGACAAAATAAGGTAATGAGATACTGCCCCATTCCATACGACAGAATCTCTCCGAACTTCCTGTGCCATAATTGATACAAAAACAAAAAATAGGAGAAAAACGAATATTTTTTTCATGTTGGCTGCCTTGTTTTCATTTATTTTTCTCGAAAAAATCTCTCGTTATTTTCATACTATGCCCTATACTTGGAAGCCCTATATTTTTTCGGTTCCGATTTATTTGTAAAGTATCCGCATCTTCATCAAAAGTCATAAATCCCCAATACAATTGCTTTTTTTTAGCAATCCAATAATTGTGCTTGTCTACCATGAGGGCGTAAATTCTTGGAGGACAATCTCCCGACTTCACCGCTTCCAATGTTTTTTCTAACAAAAAAGGGAAATCTTCCGTTTCTATCATATTGCCAAAAAAATTATCCATAGGCATAAAAGTATTATCATTCGTCATAATACCTATTTTATGAACGGAGGGAAAACCATATTTCTTAAAAGTCCATTTCAATAATTCTGCATTTTTTTTATCGTTAAGTTCCCTAATATCTACTGCTAACCTACCTCCTTGTTGGCTTCTCGCAAAAGCTACACTAAAAGAATCTACAAGCCTCCTATTCATTTTCTTTTTCCATTTCACCACCTCTCTTCTTACCGCTACACTGTCCATTCCATACTTAGTGTATATAGGGAAATACTTCTCATACAAACTGCCATAGGGTGAAAGAGTGTACACCAACCTACGCAACATTCTCTTTCCGCCAAAATCTTTGTTATATTGATCTGAAAGAGTAATATAAGTTTCAAACTCCATTATTCTTTCTTGATTTTTAGGCATATATTGTCGGAATAATTTTCTATATTCAGTAATCGTTTTTAGGGTATCTTTTTCAAATCTATAGATACTATCTATTCTATTCACTTCTTGATAATAGTGGATATAGTTTTTATTTCTACAAGAAGAAAATAGGATGAATAAGAAGATAGTAACTACCTTTAGTCGATAAAAAAACTTATAAGGCGTCATAATCTATTCTGTGATTTAGTTCTATAGGATTATTATTTTCTCTGATAGGGTCTTGCTGTTCTTTATTAAATGCTCGCATATCAAACTTCATAGGCATTCCGTCAGCATCTGTCATACGAATCGTAGCTCCTGCTTTTATTTTTTGTTCTAAATCTAAGTTGGGATGCAGATAATAGGTAACCGCAAGTTCTTTATACTTATCCCAATCTATATTGATTAAATTAGTTCTAGTATCAAATAAATTCTCCATCTTCTTCACTTGAACTAAATGAAAAGTATAATCTTCTTCACTATCATGTATAGCAACAATTAACCCTGGAAGTCCATGAAAAACATAAGGTCCATCATTCACAGGAATATCATTCGTAAACCATGCAATCCATTCTCTACCTCCATAGTTCACAGTAGCTTTCTGCGTATTATAAATACCTTTTTTTTTCTTTTCTGGTAATATTTTCCAGTTTAGAGCATCTACTATTGGAAGAGCATAATCAAATTCCTTATGATTTATTACTTTAGTTATAGTATTATTTACCAAATCTTTTTTGATATAAAATTTATTTTCAAATCCATCTGGCACCATTGCTACTCTCCCCTTTAACTTAAGTGAATCAGACTTTTTATAATAATTTTCTCTATAAATAGAATATCCATCTGAGAAATCTAATATAGTAGTGTATTTACTTATTTTATCTGGAAACTGTTTATTTAACCTACACTTTTGCTCATATACAAAACTCATCTTTTGCCCCCAGCAAAATGATGCCCACAAGATAAAAACTAAACCTAATTTTTTCATGTTTTTTTAAATATTTGAAGTACATGTTTAAAGAAAACGCTTACCTTAACTTTTTAATTTTGATTAACTTTCCTAAGCTTCATACGCTTTCAAAGCACTTTGGCAAAGTACCCAAAAACAATAAATAGTCTCTTCATCTCTGCAAAATAAATCATTTAATCTCTGTTTAATCTCTTAAAAAAATCCTTATCAATCATTGCCTGATGTTTTAAACTCGGCAATCCTATACTTTTTCTGTTTTTATCAATGGTAGTAGAATCCAAGGCTCCCCATTCTGTATATCGGTAAATGGTGCTTCTTTTTAAATTCAAATTTAATCCATCTATCATTAAAGCATATACAAAAGGTTCGCAATCTCCATATTTCACATGGTCTAGAACTTTTTCTCTTAATATGGAATTATCCACAGATTCGGAAAGATGACTTAATAATGTAGGCATTGGAAATTCACCTATTTTTTCCCTTGTAGGATAGCCATACCTATCAAAATACCAAAGTAAAAATTTTGCATTCCTGTCAACATTCTTATTTATAGTCAGAAAATCCTTTTCAGCTCTTCCCTCTTGATCTCTTTCCAATACAATTCTAAAAGAATCTACTAATTTTTGGTTTTGTTTCTGTTTAGTCTCTTTTATCAGCTGTTTTACTTCTTCATCTTGCAACCCATATTTCTGAAATAAACCTTCATATTGTTTCAATCTATCACCTAAATAATACTTCATAGTAACTAGTTTTTTCAAAGTTTCCTTCCCTCCAAAATCTTCATTGTACTGATGCGAAAGTAAAATATAAGTTTCAAACTCCTGAATTCTTTCCTGATTCTTAGGCTCATATTTTTTAAAGAGCTTTTTATACTCTTTAACAGCCAATTGCGGCTGATTCGCTAATCTATAAATACTATCTATTCTGTTTACTTCCTGATAGTAATGGATATAGTTCATCTTTTTAGCACACGAAGAAAACCCTAAAATGATAATAGAAAAAAGAAGGATACAACAAAAAAACCTGTACATAGCACAATATTCACCCGATAAAATTACGAAAAACGAATCATTTATACAAATATATTCTCAAATTCACTATCACACACCATTAAAATAAATAAAAACACCATCATTCTTAACAAAATGATGAACATAAAAGCAATCCTAATCACCAAATCCACACATGAATATTTCATCAATATACCCAATAAAAAGAAAACAAGTTCACAAAAAAATAATTCTTACATTTGCACACTATCAGTATTTTCTATAGAAAACAAAATTGATAAAACTACAACAAACAAAAAACGATGAACAAGGAATATACTTACATTGCATTGGCAGATGATGATGAAGACGATAGACTCTTCTTCACCGATGCTTTTGATGAACTAAAAATCAATACGAAAGTGCATACCTTTAATGATGGTGCCGAACTGATGAATTTCCTTAATGAAGAGGAAGAAAAATTGCCAGAAATACTCTTCCTAGACCTCAATATGCCCAAAAAAAATGGCTTTGAATGCCTTACAGAAATTCGTTCTAACCCTAAATTTAAGGACATTGTAGTAGCTATTTATTCCACTTCTTCTAGTGAAGAGCATATAGAACAAACTTTCGTGAATGGTGCCAATATCTATATCAAAAAACCCAGTAGCTTTAATGACCTGAAAAAAATCCTCTCCTCCGTAGTAACTACCAACTGGCAATACCAAACTTCAGGACTCAATAAAGATAATTTTCTGATGAGATTATAATATTCATGAAAAATAGAAAAACAGACCAATCAACGCTCCTGCTCACTACGCTCTTTGTGGTAGCATCAGCGTTGATTTTTTTTGTTCTCGCACTCACTTTTAATAACCTTAACGAAACCCGAAAATCTAATGAGATCGCCCAGCAAAGCATCCTCATTCAGACTTCCCTTAATCAACTTTCTAACCAGCTACACCTCTCAGAGTTAGAAAGAACCAAAAACATTCATAAAAAATATAGCCTCCAAAAACAAAAAAACGCTCTCCTGTCTTCGCTGAACAAGGCGGAGAAGATGCTTAACGAATATCGGAAAGAAGAATGCAGCTCAGAAGCTCTTCATCACCATACCCTGCACTACATTACCCTATTTACCAACTATGAAAACACCTACGAGGTGTCCTCTGATACAGATATTCTAAAAAAAAATAAAGAAATATCCAAAACTTTTAAAAGCATAAAGAAGGAAATCAATGCAATTCATAAAAAAGAAAAAGATTTCCAATTATTACAACACCAAAGACACCTTAAAAAACAAGACGAAATCCCTTTTTATATCTCCATCTTCGCACTTATCTCATTTCCTCTTCTCATATTTACTTTTATCTATTTCCTGAAAAAATTTCATCAGCAAAAAAAACTCAATAATCAGCTGAATCTATCCTTAGAAACCATGAAAATGGCTCAAGAAACAGGACAATACGGTGTATGGAGGTGGGATATGGAAAATGATGAGATTTACTTTTCAGAACAAATATACGCCATCATGGGATATGAGCCGAATGGCATTCACATTTCCCTCAGCTCTATTTTTAGTAATATTCATCCCGATGATTTGGCATTCTTTAAAAACAAAATGAAAAACTTAGCCGAAAGTGGCACTACGGAAGCCTTTAACTACCGAGCCTTCAACGCAAAAAATGAAATTATTCATTTTCAAACCGTGGCTAAAACACATACCAACTTACAGAATAAACAATTCATCATCGGTATCTCCACGGATATTACCAAAGATATAGAACATCAGCTCCATCTGGAGTCCACCAATGCTACACTTATGGAAAAAAATAAAAATCTTAGCATTATCAATGAAATATTTGAAGAAGCAGAAAAAATCGGTAAATTCGGAACTTGGCAATGGTTTGCAGATGGAAATACTTATCATTTTTCAGACAATCTAAAAAGAATCTATGGGTACGATATTAAAGATGAAAACATTACCACAGAAGATCTCATAAGTAGAACCTGCCCAGAAGACCTACCGCTGATTCACAGAAAAATGAAAAAAATGATGAGCCATACCTTCATTCTCCCTTTTGTGTACAGAATAGTGAGAAAAACTGATGGCGTGGTGCGTTACCTCTCTGTGAATAGTAAATTTATAGATGATGACCCTCTGATAGGTAACTACCTGATGGTCATCGTAAGAGATGTTACCCTAGATGAACAAAGACAAAGAAAACTAGAAGAACAAAACCGAACTTTAGAAGAAAACAATAAAGAACTAGAGGCTTTTAACTATGTAGCCAGCCATGACCTACAAGAACCTCTGAGAAAAATAGAGACTTTCATCTCCCGTTTAGAGGACAAAGAGAAAAATAATTTCTCAGAATTTGGACAAAAATACCTTTCCAGAATTTCTTTTTCTGCAAAACGAATGAGAAAACTCATTGATGACCTTTTACAGTTTTCTAGAAACACCCGTGTAGAGCAGAGTTTCAGCCTCATAGATCTCAATACGGTTCTAGAAAACACTAAAGAAGAGCTTACCGCTACCATCAAAAATAAAAATGCCACCATCCATGCCGGAGTTCTCCCAAAAATTCATGGTATAGAGTTTCAGATACAGCAGCTTTTCATGAATATCATTGGAAATTCTATCAAATATGCACACCCCGAAAGAAATCCTGAAATTACCATTACCACAAAATGCGTAGAGGTGAGTTTAGAACACCCTTATAAAAACTTGGCACCTGGGAAATATCAGCAAATTTCCTTTGAAGACAATGGAATAGGCTTTGACCAACAGTACGCTGATAGAATATTCAAACTCTTTAATAGGCTTCACGGTAAACTAGAATACGAAGGCACAGGCATAGGCTTAGCCATCTGTAAAAAAATTGTGGAAAATCACAAAGGAAAAATCTTCGCTGAAAGCACCATCAACCAAGGTGCTAAATTTACCGTAATTCTTCCTATTTAAACCATTCTGCTAGAAAGACAATATAACAAAAAATGGTGCTTAAAAACCTTGTAAAGCATTGTCTTTTATAGACTTATAAGAGTTATAATGAAAGTGGTTTCATTATAACTCTTATTTTATGTCCAAAACGAATAAAAAATGTCCAGTTTGTGATTCTAATCACATCATCAAAAAAGGAAAAAGAAATGGAAAACAACGCTTTCAATGTGGAGATTGTCAGGCAAATTTTACGATTAAAAACATTGGTGTAAAAAGAAAAAATCAATTCATTTGGTTCAGAAAATGGATAATGGAAAGGCAAGTCTATAAAACCCTTTCGAGGGATAGCTCAATGAGCCAATCTACCCTTCAAAACCTCTTTAAACATTACCTTTCACAAGTTCCTACCCTCAGCATCAAAAGCAAGACAAAGGTTCATCTCTTGATTGATGGCACCTACTTTTCCAATGGATTATGCCTGATACTCTACTACGATTATGACATTCGATATGTGCAACTTTACCGCCAAACCAACAAGGAAAAACTTCGTGATATAAAGCAAGATTTGGAAAACTTAAAGAAGCTGAATGTGGCAGTTTACAGTGTAACCTGCGATGGGCATAAATCTATTTTAGGAGCGGTAAAAAAGGTGTTTCCAGAGGTGATTATCCAAAGATGTTTAGTGCATATTAAACGACAGATTAAGAACTATTTAAGTGGTAGCCCAAAACATTTTATTAGCCAACAGCTTTTGTGTTTATCCAAAGAAATTACGCATCTAAAAACCAATGAACAGGCTAACGATTGGGTAAATAGATTTTACCAGTGGTATGTTGAAAATCAATATTTTATAGAAGAAAAATCAATGAATGAAGAATCTGGATTTCAGTGGTTTAAACATAAAAATCTACACTTAGCTACTTATCATATTATCAATGCCTTACCCAATATGTTTGCATATCTGAAAGATAGTGAAATCCCTTATACTACCAATCGTTTAGAAGCCTATTTTACGCATTTGAAAGAGAAATTAACCTTGCATAGAGGACTTCGTTTTGAGGCTAAAAAGAACTTTATAAAATGGTATTTATATTTTAAAAATCAAGGGGGATAAGGTTTTTTTTAGCCATAGGGTTCATCCGATAGTTTTAATAAAAAAGGGTGAGAAAAACTCACCCCTAAAACTATCGTTTTGAACATTGATTGTATTGCTGACAATGAACTATGTTCGTAACCTTCGTAAAAGCTATTCGCTTTTTCTCGCTTATTCCTCAGCAGAGCTTGTTTCCTCTTCCAATCAATGTGCGAAATATAAGCATTTTTTATCAATTATAAAAGTACCATTTTTTACCACATTGCCGCTAGAAAAATAAGATAACGAGTTTTTATTTTACTTTATACTCTAGTTTAATGGTAATACTCGCTTCTTTTTCTTTAGACGAGGTATTAAAAGTTCCACCATAAGAAAACTCTTCATCAGAATTAGGAGCTGTGATTTGAATCACCCCCATAGTAGCTTTTTTTAATTCTCCTAAAGAAGCCCCTGCGTTGTGTGCTATTTTTTCAGCTCTTTCTTTAGCATCTTTAGTAGCATCGGCTATCATTTCTTGCTTCACATCAGCCAGTTTGGTATAGAAATACCTAGGAGATGAAGAGGTAAACTCTATTCCCAAATTAATAATTTCAGTAATATTTCTAGATACATTCTCTATTTTAGCTACATCTTTCCCTTCTATAGAAACGCTCTGCGTAAGCTCATACCCTCCAAAAGTTCGGATAGAGTTCCCATTCGCATCCGTAGAGTAATTATATTGTTTAGAAATATCCACAGAGGAAAAAACGATTTGGTTCCTTGGAATGCCTTTAGATTCTAAATATTTTTGAATTTCTCGCCTATCCAATGCCAGTGCATCATAAGCACTCTTCAGCTCATAATCATTTCTAGAAAAACTTCCAGACCACGCAATGAGGTCAGAAGTAAACTGTTTGGTCCCTAGCCCCGTTACAGAGATGGTTTGGTCTGCTTTATTTCTATTTTTCACCGCATCTCCGAGGACAAATGAAGAAATTACCAGTCCTAAAGCGGCAATTCCCGCTACGATGGTGGTGGCTTTATTATCCATGACAATTGCTTTTTGTTTTACTAAGTTACTGAATTTTGTATTATTTCAATGTTTTAAGCTGAAGTTTTTTTTGATATTTCTCCCAGTCTTCGGCCGTTTTTATTTTTTTGTACTCATCCGTACTAAAGAACTGCAAATATGGCATTAGCTCTTTGGTTTCCATCGCTCCCGTAAAAGCCGTAAGCACATTCCCCTGTGCATCAAAAAAAACGGTGGAAGGAAAACCATTTAGGCCTAAATAAAGAAAAAACTCATGAAATTTAGTATTTTTCTGATTTGAAGCATGAAAATCTCTCCCCTTATAATGAATATTTTCTTTTCCTTCTCCATTAAACTTAACGGGATAATAATGTGTATTAATATATTGAACTACCTCAGGATGGGTAAAAACCGTTTTATCCATTTGCTTACAAACGCCACACCAAGAGGCATAGACATTCATAAAAATCTTTTTAGGCTGATTTTTCTGAGCTTTTAATGCGTCGCTCATCGTCATCCACTGTATCTGCTGGGCATTCCAAATACTAAAAAATAAAATACTGAGAAATAATACTGCTTTATTCATATATAATCTTTTAAAATCACCATGGATTCAAAAATAATACCGAGTCTATCTTGACTTTTTGAAAACAAACAAGGAATTATGATTTTTGTGGTGTGAAACATAAAAACCTAAGACCTTGTTTGTAGTACTGGACAAAGATACGATAGTAGAAGAAATTATCCCACATTTACCTAAAAGAAAAAGAGGATTTAAACCAAAATCGCCTATTAGTGAGATAATTAACTGTATTTTATACAAATTGAAAACAGGTATTCAATGGGCACTTTTACCAATGGAACAATTGTTTTCAGAGGTAGTTCCGAGCTATAAAACCGTGTTTGGGCATTACCGGAAATGGTGCAAAGAAGGTGCTTGGCAGACTTGTTGGGTAGAAATTTTGAAGAAAAACAAATCGAAAATAGATTGTTCAAGTTGCGATTTTGACGGTAGCCAAACACCCGCAAAAAAAGGAGGGGAACAAGTAGGATATCAAGCTCGTAAAAAAGCAAAAACAACGAATAGTTTGTTCTTGTCCGACAGGCAAGGTTTGATGTTAGCAATGTCTCAGCCTATATCTGGCCAGCATCACGACTTGTATAACATAGAGGTTCATTTTCAAGAAATTACATCCGTTTTGAAAAAAGCTGAAATTTCCACAGAGGGTTTATTTGTGAATTTTGATGCAGGTTTTGACAGTGAAAATCTTCGGAAAATAACCGCCTCAGAAGGTATCATAGCCAATATTTGTGAAAACAAAAGAAACCAAAAATCACCCTCTGAAGCGGAACATTATTTCGATAAAAAACTCTACAAAGAGCGTTACGCCATTGAAAGAAGCAACGCTTGGATGGATAGTTTTCGTTCGGTTTTAAATCGTTTTGATACTACCGTAAGTAGTTGGATAGGTTTTAATTACCTTGCCTTTATCGTATTAGGACTCAGAAAATTTAAACAAAAGAGAAAGTCGAGATGAGTTCACCATAAAAAAAACCTCTGAAAGAATCAGAGGTTTAGTAATTTTATCTCACACCATGCATTAGCTTCAGGATAAATTTATTTAGAAGAATAAGAAGTAAACCACAAATCATCACAAAAACAGCAATGTAGGTAAATACTTGTCCTGCTCCTAAAGTTTCTACACTAGATGCTACAAGCCCTCCAATAAAGTTGGCCGCAGAAGAAGAAAGCATCCATACCGCCATAAGGACCGAAGCCAGTTTAGGTGGAGAAAGCTTAGTTACTACTGAAAGCCCTACTGGTGAAAGACATAGCTCTCCAATGGTATGAAGCAAGTAAGTCATAATGAGCCACATCATAGCTGCCTTATTCGCTACATCATTAATATCTCCATTGGCTTCTCTTTCTGCTACCGCTCCCAGCATAAATAAGAATCCTATGCCTAAAATAATCATTCCCACACCCATTTTCAGCGGCGTGCTTAATTTTTTTCCTAATTTAGAATTCCAAAACATGGCGAATAACGGTGCCAAAAGCACAATAAATACTGGGTTTACCGATTGGAACCAAGAGGCTGGAACTTCAAAATTCCCTATCTTTCTATCAATATAAGAATCTGTGTACAAGGATAGTGAAGAACCTGCCTGCTCAAAGCCTGCCCAAAAGAATACCGCGAATAAAAACAAGATAAAAATTACTGAGATTCTTTGCTTCTCTTGAGTTTTATCCAATTTTTCTCCTGTTTGAGGATTAATAGAGTCTAAGTTCTCTACCAATTCAGCATTTTTAGAAGCACCTACTGGTTTTCTTCCTAAATCTCCCAAGTATTTCTGTGCAAATAGATTAAAAACCAATTGTCCTAATAACATACCTATTCCAGCAGCTAAGAAACCATATTTATAGCCATGGCTCATGATTTCTCCACCTTCTTTTACCGCAAATAAATCATCTGTAAGATATCCGATTACTAGAGGTGCTAAAAATGCTCCTAAATTAATTCCCATATAGAAAATAGAAAATGCAGAATCTCTCCTATCATCTCCTTCTGCATAAAGCCCTCCTACCAGCGTAGAAATATTGGGTTTAAAGAATCCGTTACCGATGATGAGTAATATTAACCCGATATACAGTCCCGTCATACTATTCATACCGAAAAGCACAAACTGACCGAACATCATAGTAATCCCTCCAATAGTGATGGCAAGTCTTTTTCCTAAATATTTATCTGCCAACCACCCTCCGATAAGTGGCGTAAAATATACCATCCCTGCAAAATTACCATACAATAAGGTAGCTTCTGCTTTATCCATACCCAGCCCTCCTTGTAGATAAGTTTTTGTAAGATAATAAATAAGTATAGCACGCATTCCATAGTACGAGAAACGCTCCCACATTTCTGTAAAGAACAAAAGGTAAAGACCTTTAGGATGTCCTTTTTTAGCTTGAACTGAATTCATTTTCTATGTTAAATTTTTGTTAAGACGACAAATATAGTTTTTTTCTGAAAATATACCATTAATTAATTTCAAAAAAATACCGATGATTTTTTTTAATAATTTTATTTAGAATTAATTCAAAATACTTATTTTTGTATAGAAAAATTCTAAATATGCTTACCCAAACGAGTACTACAAACACCAACCAATCACTGATTTGCAACAACTTAAGTACAAATATTGAGTTTTTTTGTTCTAAGAAAAAGTGCTGTAAAAAATTTAAGAAAGGAAAACGGTGTAAAAAATGCCCAGGAAACCTTAAATTAGCCTAAAATTATAAAGTAATGATACATCCAGAAATCGAAAGATTAATTAACGAACAAATTACTCACGAACAATACGCAGCTCAGCTTTACCTCTCTATGTCTGCATGGTTTTATGGTAGAGACCTAGATGGCATTGGACATTATTTCCGTGTACAGTCTAAGGAAGAGCTCATGCATGCAGAAAAATTCTTTGACTATCTTAATGATTTGGGAGGAACGATAAAATTAGGTGCTGTAGATGCTCCTCCACATGATTTTGCAGATGAGAAAACCATCTTTGCACTTGCTCTGGAACATGAAAAAAAAGTATCTCAGAGTATTTTTAATATCTTAAAAGTAGCGAACGAAGTAAATGATTTCCCTACTACCAATTTTCTACAATGGTTTGTAAATGAACAGGTAGAAGAGGAAGCAAATGCCTCACAGCTGGTAAGCAAAATCAATATGGTAATAGATAATCCTTCTGCACTCTACCTCTTTGATAAAGAATTAGGACAGAGAGTATTGGTACAAGAAGCATAATAAAATATGATTCATCCATAAAAATAGACAATATAACAAAAAATGGTGCTTAAAAACCTTGTAAAGCATTGTCTTTTATAGACTTATAAGAGTTATAATGAAAGTGGTTTCATTATAACTCTTATTTTATGTCCAAAACGAATAAAAAATGTCCAGTTTGTGATTCTAATCACATCATCAAAAAAGGAAAAAGAAATGGAAAACAACGCTTTCAATGTGGAGATTGTCAGGCAAATTTTACGATTAAAAACATTGGTGTAAAAAGAAAAAATCAATTCATTTGGTTCAGAAAATGGATAATGGAAAGGCAAGTCTATAAAACCCTTTCGAGGGATAGCTCAATGAGCCAATCTACCCTTCAAAACCTCTTTAAACATTACCTTTCACAAGTTCCTACCCTCAGCATCAAAAGCAAGACAAAGGTTCATCTCTTGATTGATGGCACCTACTTTTCCAATGGATTATGCCTGATACTCTACTACGATTATGACATTCGATATGTGCAACTTTACCGCCAAACCAACAAGGAAAAACTTCGTGATATAAAGCAAGATTTGGAAAACTTAAAGAAGCTGAATGTGGCAGTTTACAGTGTAACCTGCGATGGGCATAAATCTATTTTAGGAGCGGTAAAAAAGGTGTTTCCAGAGGTGATTATCCAAAGATGTTTAGTGCATATTAAACGACAGATTAAGAACTATTTAAGTGGTAGCCCAAAACATTTTATTAGCCAACAGCTTTTGTGTTTATCCAAAGAAATTACGCATCTAAAAACCAATGAACAGGCTAACGATTGGGTAAATAGATTTTACCAGTGGTATGTTGAAAATCAATATTTTATAGAAGAAAAATCAATGAATGAAGAATCTGGATTTCAGTGGTTTAAACATAAAAATCTACACTTAGCTACTTATCATATTATCAATGCCTTACCCAATATGTTTGCATATCTGAAAGATAGTGAAATCCCTTATACTACCAATCGTTTAGAAGCCTATTTTACGCATTTGAAAGAGAAATTAACCTTGCATAGAGGACTTCGTTTTGAGGCTAAAAAGAACTTTATAAAATGGTATTTATATTTTAAAAATCAAGGGGGATAAGGTTTTTTTTAGCCATAGGGTTCATCCGATAGTTTTAATAAAAAAGGGTGAGAAAAACTCACCCCTAAAACTATCGTTTTGAACATTGATTGTATTGCTGACAATGAACTATGTTCGTAACCTTCGTAAAAGCTATTCGCTTTTTCTCGCTTATTCCTCAGCAGAGCTTGTTTCCTCTTCCAATCAATGTGCGAGATATAAGCATTTTTTATCAATTATAAAAGTACCATTTTTTACCACATTGCCTAAAAATAAAACACCCCAAACCATCGTTTGGGGTGTTTTTATTAATCTACATCTCTATTGAGAAATCTGTTTTGGCGAATTTCGGTATTGCCCTGATGATCCTCACGGAGATAAGTATTCACCTGTTGAGAAGAAGGCTCTTCCAGTCCTTCAATCTGAATATTTTTTCTTCTAAAAGAAGGCGTACTTTCGAAATCATCTTTGGTCTTATCTACCTGATAACGAGAATTAAATTCTTCCAACTTCCTCCTCCTTTCCATGATTTTGGATTCATTAGACTTAGAAATAAAAGTAAATCCCTCGTGCTTTTCTTCTATAATTTGCTCTACCTGAGGAGGTACTTCTGTTTCCACCTTAGGCGTTTCTTTCTCTATAGTAGAAAAAAGGTTGGGCTGAGCTTCTGTGGTATTCTGAGCTTCTTTTTCCTCGGTTTCAAAAACCATAGGTTCAGAATCTGCTACCGTAAAGGTGAAAGAAATTGGTTTTTCTTCCTCCGTAATTACAAAAGGTTTATTTTCTTCTTTCTCTTCATAATCAAAACCAAAAGATAATGTCTCATCTGAATGAATGATATTTTCATCTTGATAATCTCCATACACCTCTACTACCTCATTTTCATAAGCCAAGGACTGTGTCATTCCCGCAGATGAAGAGGGCGTAGTACTCATGGTTATCCCAGTACTTGATGGCTCATCATGGTCATCTAATTTGAATACATTTTTCCCCGATTCATTCACGGAAGATGATGTTTCAGATGCTACTGATGTTCTATCAAATGGTGATGGTTTTCTCTGGGCATTTTGTTCTCCAAGCCCTAATACTATTTTTTCATTTTTAGCAGGTGCTTTATTAGAAAAGCCTGTAGCAATGACCAATACCTTTATGGCATCCCCTAGCTCATCATCTGTTCCTACTCCGAATATGATGTTGGCCTCATTATCTCCTCCTGCTTCATTTTGAACATAGTCATTAATAAGTCCTATTTCATCCATAGTAGCCTCATGGGCTTCATCAGAACCACTAAGAATGAGCAATAGTACATCCTTCGCTCCTGTAATTTTACTATCATTCAAGAGCGGAGAATCTAATGCTTTTCTTACCGCCTCTTCTGCTCTCTTTTCCCCTGTAGCAATTCCTGTGGACATCAATGCTGTACCTGAATTCTGGAGTACCGATTTTGCATCTCGGAAGTCAATATTAATTTGGAAAGGAGCAGTAATTACCTCTGCCATTCCTTTTGCGGCATTGGTAAGTACTTCGTCTGCTTTGGAAAAGCCTTGTTTGAATCCAAGATTTCCAAACTGCTGTCTCAATTTATCATTATTGATAACAATGAGAGAATCTACATTTTCTCTTAATTTTTCTAATCCAGCTTCTGCCTGACTCACTCTTCTTTTTCCCTCAAAAGCGAAAGGTACGGTAACAATGGCCACAGTAAGAATGCCCATTTCTTTGGCTATTTTTGCCACTACGGGAGCGGCTCCTGTACCTGTACCACCGCCCATTCCCGCGGTGATGAATACCATTTTAGTATTTTGTCCTAAAGCAGACTTAATATCATCTATACTTTCTATTGCTGCTTTTTCTCCCACTTCAGGGTCAGCACCTGCACCAAGACCTTCGGTAATGGAAACACCAAGCTGCACTTTATTAGAAACAGGATTACTATTGAGGGTTTGTGCATCGGTATTACAAATTACAAAATCCACTCCATGGATGCCTCTTTCATACATGTGTTTCAAGGCATTATTTCCACCTCCTCCTACACCGATTACTTTTATAATAGAAGAGTTGCCTTTTGGCAAGTCAAAGGTAAAACCCGAATTATTATTTTCCATATTCATTTTGTTCAAAAACGCTTAACTTTTTATTATCTGAAAATGAGACTCTTACTAATCTTCAGACTCTTCAAAGAACTTTTTCACTTTGTCCAATATCCTCTGTCCTAAACTCGTTGGTTTCTCCTTATCCGCTGGAGCAAGAACTTCGGTAGGAATAGTGGCTTCTTCTCCTGATTCTACAAAAGTATTATTTTTTGCGGAATTTTCATGAATTTTTTCTTCATTTTCTTGCTCATTGTCTTTCTGTAAATTTTTATTGAGCTGCTCTCTATCTCTAATTTCGAGGCTTTCCATCAATAAACCAATGGCTGTGGCATACTCCGGTCCCTTTAATGATTGGTTTTTATCATTGCTAATATATTCATTTGCATAACCTAATCTGGTTTCAAAACCTGTTTTATACCTCGCCAGTTGTCTAATATTTTTCAAATTAGAGCCACCACCTGTAAGCACTATTCCCATAATGAGTTTTTTCTTTTGTTCGTGGGCACCATAGGCTTTGAGTTCATTGTTTACCATATCTAGAATATCTTCCACTCTGGCATTAATGATTTGCGAAAGAGAACGAAGAGAAATTTCTCTATTCGGTCTGCCATGCACCCCAGAAATGGTAACATAGGTATTATCTTTTTCCAGCTCTGGAACAGCTGAACCGAACTGTACTTTAAGCTGTTCTGCCTGTTTTTCTATAATAGAACATCCCTCCTTAATATCTTCGGTTATGATGCCACCGCCAAAAGGAATCACACAGGTATGACGAATGATATTATCCTTAAAAATAGCAATATCTGTAGTTCCACCTCCAATATCTACAATGGCTACGCCCGCCTCTTTCTCCTCTTTGGTGAGAACTGCTTCGGAAGAAGCCAACGGCTCTAAAGTTAAAGATTCAGATTCCAAGCCCGCTTCTCTTACGCATTTTTCAATGTTCAGGATACTGGTCATCTGTCCCACTACCACATGAAAATTAGCCTCCAAACGCGTTCCGTGCATGCCGATAGGTTCCTGTATTCCACCTTCAGAATCTACTTTGTAATCTTGCGGAAGAACATGAATAATTTTTTCACCAGGGAGCATTACCAGCTTATGCACCTGTTCTTTAAGTGCTTCAATATCTTTTGCAGTAATAAAAGAATCTGGCTGCTCTCTCATGATATAATCTGAGTGCTGTAAAGAGCGTATGTGCTTTCCTGCAATACCTACCGTTACTTTTTTTATGGTTACTCCTGCTGCACGCTCTGCCGCCTGAACGGCTTCTTTAATGGAAGCAATGGTCTGTGCGATATTGGTAACAATACCTTTATTCACTCCCATACTCTTTGCTTTCCCTACGCCCATCACTTCTATTTTGCCAAAGCTGTTTTTTCGCCCTACTATGGCAACGATCTTGGTAGTACCAATGTCTAATCCCACTGAAAAATCCTGTTGCATGCTCATAATCTTGTTTGTTCAATAATTTTTTTCTATGCTCTATTCCGCTTTTTTATTTTCTTCTGGCTGATAACCTTTTCTTAGTGTTGTTACAATTTGATTATCAAAACGAAGTGAAATCTTGGTATATTTCCTTGGGTCTTGATACATCAAATATTTCTCCATAAATTTTTTAAAACCTGATAACTTATAATCCAGCTGGTGAAGGTCTCCCAGTTCCACCTTAAAATGTCCATCTTGGGTGATTAAGTAATAATTATTCTCTTTTTCTTTGACTATCCCTATATAGTATTTTTTAGAAAAAGTATCGTTCTTTATCTTATCCACCAATTCTATTAACTTCTGATATTCTGTTCTTTTCACATTTCCAGAAACCAGCATCACATCATGGGCATAATGAGGAGAGGTAGGAAATTCCTGAGCATCACCATCTACATAGTAGTTCATATCTCCCTTGGAAAGTCTAAATTTGGGTACTCTCTGCTGAATATCTATATGCAGTTTTCCATTCAGATTGAGGTACACATTGGCACTATCTACAGAAGGAAAATGATTTATTTCTTTCTCTAAATAAGGAATATCAATATCTCCTACTTTGCCAGAAGGATTTTTACTCTTGACAAAATCAATGACTCTTTTTTCATCTAGGAAATATACTTTTTCATCGTCACTGCTCACAAAATGGACCAAAATATCTTCCATTTTTTTTTCATTAAACCGAGTCAATGAAAAATACATCAATAACCCGAAAATGATTATTGTAGAAAATATTTTTAATAAACGCCATTTGTTTTTCATGCGACCTATTGTTTTTTATCCAGCCACTCCACGATGCCATCATAGAGCCTATCTATACTCCCTGCTCCCACGGTAAGAAGCACATCAAAATCTTTATTTTTTATCTTATCCAATGCTTCTGAAAGTGTAGAAACTTCTTTTTTTTGCAAAGTTACTTTTTCTAATAACCAATTGGAAGTAATTCCTAAAAAATTTTCTTGCAATTCTCTTGCTGGGTAAATGTCTAGCAAAATCAGCTCATCCGCTTGGCTTAGGCTTTGAGCAAAGCCCTCTGCGAAATCTTTCGTTCTACTGAATAAATGGGGCTGAAATGCTACCAATAATTTCTTATTAGGATAAAAAGTACGGATGGAGCCCATCACTGCATCTAGTTCTGTAGGATGATGAGCATAATCATCTACATACACTTTCCCATTGGCAAAAGAGTGCTTCGTATATCGTCTTTTGATGCCTCTAAAACTCGCCAAAGCATTTTTTAAAGTTTCTATTCCCACTCCTAAATTATACAAAACTGCCAATGCCGCCGTAGCATTTTCCACATTATGAACGCCTGGAATTTCCCATTCAAAAGGATAAACTTCTCCATTAGGCAAATGAAAATCAAAGGTAATTTTATCCTCTTTCATCTTCAAATTATCCGAGTAATAATCTGCCTTATCATTTACGGCATAAGTTATCGCATTTCTACCAATATCAATACCTTTTCTCACGAAAATTTGTTTTTCTTCAGCCACCAAACTCGCAAAATCATGAAACCCTTTTTGAATAGTTGCCGTATCTCCGTAGATATCTAAATGATCGGCATCCGTAGAGGTAATAATTGCCCAATCAGGAAACAAATTCAAAAAGCTTCTATCGTATTCGTCTGCTTCTACCACGGAGTATTCACTTCCATGAAATAAAAAATTAGATTTGAAATTTTCAGAAATCCCCCCTAGAAATGCTGAAAATGGCAACCCCGCTTCTTTACAGAGATGAGCCACAAGACTAGAGGTGGTAGTCTTACCATGCGTTCCTGCTACTGCAATACAACGGGTATCTTCCGTAATCATACCTAAAACCTTAGCCCGCTTTAGCACTTCAAAACCCTGGTGCTGGAAGTAATCCATGATTCCCAACTGCTTAATGGCCGGAGTAAAGATGACCAGTGTATCTTCTTTTTTCAAATTCACTATTTCGGCATCTATTGTATCTTCAAAAGAAATTGAAATGCCCTCCGCTTGGAGCGTTTTGGTCAGTTGGGTTTCGGTTTTATCATAGCCCAAAACTTTTTTCCCGATAGAATGAAAATACCTCGCCAAGGCACTCATCCCAATCCCTCCAATTCCAATGAAATAAAAATTACTATACTGTTTCATATTTCTTTTCTTCTTTCCAAAAGAGTTTTTCTAAATTTTTCTATTACTAAATATTATATTTTTTTATCGCTCATAAAAAATGAACACGAGATATTTGGGGATTGATATTCAATTGAAAACAGGATAGTTAAATCATCTTAAGATTCTTTATCTGTACTTTAAAACTTCATGTGTTTTTTTATTTTCAACAAGCAAATACTTTCCCCACTCTTCTGATATGCTCCTTTAAATCTTCATTTTCAATTTTTTCAAACACCGATAAGTCAATCTTATATGGCAACAATAAATCATCCAACTGCATTTCTATTTTGAGCAAATCATTATAGGAGATTGCTCCCAAAAGAGACAAGTCTATATCCGAATTGTATCGGAAATTCCCCTTTGCTCTTGAGCCATAAATCAATACTTTTTCTATATTTTTAAATCTTGAAAAAACATTATTCATCTGCTCTATTACTTCTGCTTTAAGTCCAAATTTACTCATCCTGACGCGTTTTCATCGTTTGCCAAAATTCATAAAAAGCATCCATGTATTCCTCTTTTATCTTCCTAAAAATATCCTCCGCCGTACTTTCATTATAAATATGACTACTCTGATTTCGGCTAAGAATCATTTCTTTCCATGTAAATTGCATTTCCTCTGAGATGAGTCCCATAGAAAATGCCTCACGAATGGCATCCCTTGAGCCTGCTACATTAGGAATACCCTGGTAAATAGCGTAATCTTTCATCAAATTCCAAGCAAGTTCAAAAGAAAATTCAAAAGATTTAATCACTGAAGTTCGGATGACCTCCGCTAATTCTTCATGCTCTTGTTCTTGCTCAAAATAACGAAGTCCTTTTTCCAACTGCTCTAATGCCTTGGAGTAATTTGCAAATCTTTGTCGATATCGGATATCCATAATTACCTTTTCGCATCATGCTCTTACTACATACCAGTCTGTCAGAACATTTATACGATTGATTTTACAATTAATATCTATTTTCTCAATTTTTCTTCTGCATAATAAATAGCTTCTTCTGCAGCTTTACGAGCTTGAGGACTATTTTTATAGCAAGTACTTCCCGTAAGTTCTGCTCCTGAAGACAAAATGTATTCTACAGAAGCATTGGCCAATTTTTCCATCGTATCCAAACCCATTTGTTCCAAACGGGTAACGAATGTGTCTCCTATCCCCTTAATGGCAGTCAATTCTTTTCTTTCCTCTTTTGTAAATGGCATGGCTAATTTTATTAAATGTCTAAATTATCAAAATATCTTTCACCTGTATTTAAAAACAAATGATACCCTATAATATAGTTTCTCCAAATATAAAGAGAAACAAAAAAAAATCGAAAAAAAAACGCATTTAATTTTCCACATCATTGAAGTTGTTATAAATACAACTCATGTTTAAAGATTCATTGTTAAAATCATCTCAAAATTTAGAAAATTTAAGAAAAAAAGATGAAGACAAGTTCATGATATGGAACACTATTTTTTATTAATTTTGGTAAAAAAAAGAGGCTATGCTTTTAGATTTACTTTTTCCAAATCGCTGTTTGCATTGCACTCGAATGATTGAAGCTTATGAATGGATATGCAATGCCTGTTGGGATCAAGTAGCTTTGGCTCATTATAATTTCAATGGAACGAATGATTTTGCCAAAAGATGTAGGGTACATTTCCCTATAGAAAACGCTTATGCTTTGTTTGAATTTGTAAAATCTTCTCCCGTTCAGATGGCAATACATCAGCTGAAATACAAACATAGAGAAATCATAGGAAGATTTTTTGCTGAGCTATTCATCTCAAAACTGAGCGAATTACCTTCAGAAATTGACCTTATTACTTATATTCCTATTCATGAAAAGAAAAGGAGAGACCGTGGCTATAACCAGCTGACCCAGTTCTGCACCATAATAGGAAATCACTTTAAAATTCCCGTAGAACACAACGCTTTAAGAAGAAAAATCCACCGAAAAGCACAAGCTCAAAAATCAAAAGAAGAAAGATATATTACTCAAAATATTTTTGAATGTACACAGCCCTATCATGACACGCATTTTTTACTCATTGATGATGTCTATACCACGGGCAATACCATTGCTTCAGCAGCATGGCAACTCCTAAAAAGCGGAGAAGGAAACAAAATAAGCGTCTTAGTAATGGCTGAAGACAAATAAAAAACCGTTCCCAAAAGGAAACGGTTTTTATAGGTATAGTATGAAACAAATTATTTCAATTCGATTTCAGCACCAGCCTCTTCAAGTTGCTTCTTAAGAGCTTCAGCCTCATCTTTTGGAACACCTTGCTTGATTGGAGCAGGAGCACCATCTACGATGTCTTTTGCTTCTTTAAGACCAGCACCTGTCAAGTCTTTTACTAATTTAACTACTGCAAGTTTAGAAGCACCTGCAGATTTCAAGATTACATCGAATTCTGATTTTTCTTCAGCAGCTTCTCCACCACCAGCAGCACCAGATACTACCACGGCTGCAGCAGCTGGTTCAATTCCGTACTCCTCTTTAAGGATAGTTGCCAATTCGTTTACATCTTTAACAGTAAGGTTAACAAGCGTTTCCGCTAAATTTTTTAAATCTGACATTGTAATAATGTTTTAATTGTTGAACGATTATATTATTTTTTTTGAGTGTCTTATTCTGCTGCCTCCGCAGTTGGGGTTTCTTCATTTCCCCCTTCGTTATCTGCCTTATTTTGTAAAGCAGAAACCAATCTTTGGATAGGAGACTGAAGTAATCCGATGATTTCTCCAAGCATCTCTTCCTTAGATTTGATATTAGAAAGTGTTTCTAATTCTTTATCTCCGATGTAGAAAGTTTCCTGAACATACGCAGACTTAAGTGCTGGTTTTTCCTCTTTCTTACGGAAATCTTTGATTAATTTTGCTGGAGCATTTGCCGTTTCAGCAATCATCAAAGCTGAATTTCCTTTAAAAGTAGGGAACATTTCAGAGTAATCTACACCTTCTACCTGTTCCATTGCTTTTTGTAAAAGGGTATTTTTTACCACCTTTACTTTCACATTGCTCTTGAATGCCTGTCTTCTAAACTCTGAAGACTTTGCTGCATTAAGTCCTTCCAAATCTGCTACATAGACTACTTTTGCATCTTGTAGCAAATCTTTTATCTCTTGTATTACTAATACTTTATCTTCTTTAGTCATTGTCTTTCAAATTTTAGTTTACAGATTTAGTATCAACAGCAATACCTGGACTCATCGTAGAAGAAAGGTACACTGATTTCACATAAGTACCTTTAGCTGCAGTAGGCTTCAATTTTTGAAGTGTTTGAAGTAATTCTACTGCATTTTCTTTCAATTTTTGAGCATCGAAAGAAACTTTTCCGATTGCAGCGTGTACAATACCGTATTTATCTACTTTAAAATCAATCTTTCCAGACTTCACTTCAGAAACCGCTTTCCCGATTTCCATAGTAACTGTTCCTGATTTAGGGTTAGGCATCAATCCTCTTGGACCAAGCACTCTACCCAAAGGACCGAGTTTACCCATCACGGCTGGCATAGTTACGATAACATCTACATCTGTCCATCCGTTCTTAATTTTTTCTAGGTACTCATCTAGTCCTACGAAATCTGCACCTGCTTCTTTAGCTTCTGCCTCTTTGTCTGGTGTTACAAGGGCAAGTACTTTTACATCCTTACCTGTTCCATGCGGAAGAGAAACTACTCCTCTTACCATTTGATTTGCTTTTCTTGGATCTACACCCAATCTTACAGCAATATCCACAGAAGCATCAAATTTCGCAGTATTTACTTCTTTTACCAAAGCGGTAGCTTCATCTAAATTATAGATTCTACCTTTTTCAACTTTGCTTAAAGCTTCTTTTTGTTTTTTAGTCAATTTTGCCATATCCTTGAATCTTAAGCGTTAGTTGGTTTAGTTCCTGTTACTTTCACACCCATAGAGCGAGCAGTTCCCGCTACCATGCTCATTGCAGCATCAAGGGTAAAGCAGTTAAGGTCTGCCATCTTATCTTCTGCAATTTTCTGAATCTGTTCCCAAGATACTGAACCTACTTTATTACGATTCGGTTCTCCAGAGCCTCCTTTTAGCTTAGCCGCTTCTAATAATTGAACTGCTGCTGGTGGAGTTTTAATCACGAAGTCAAAAGATTTGTCTTCGTACACAGTAATCACTACTGGTAAAACTTGCCCTGGCTTATCTTGCGTTCTTCCGTTAAATTGTTTACAAAACTCCATGATGTTCACCCCTGCAGAACCCAAAGCTGGACCTACTGGCGGAGATGGGTTAGCTGCACCACCCTTCACCTGAAGTTTAACCATTTTAAAGACTTTCTTAGCCATTGTTGTTGTTTAAATGAATTAATAAATAATCAATGTGGAAGCATTTATTATTTATATAGTGTCCCTTATCTCACCTCGAAACACTATATTTCGGACTGCAAAATTAGAACTTTTTTTTGATTCCACCAATAAATCAATCACTTATTTTTTTCGAGATGTAATTTCTAAATTAAAAGAGCTTATTTAAATTTTTCTGATGATAAATATAGAGCCTTATACAGACACTATAAGCAGGAGGCTTTTAGCGGTTGGCTACTGTCTGTTGGCTTTTCACTTTTTAGCTTTCTAACCTCTACTTTCCAACTTCTCATTTCTAAAAGCAGTAAGCAATAGGCAGTAAGCAGTAGGCTTTTGGTCTGACCTCGTAGAGGTCATATCTTTATAGCATGGAATACGGTAGCATATAACATTCGACCCCGATGGAGTCGAATAACAAAACAAATATTATGATTACACATATTTGACTCCGATGGAGTCAATACATGCAGTTCAATTTGGGTGGATAGCGATTAGCTTTTCATTTTTTAACCTTCAAAATCTTTGTACATTATACTTTATACATTGTACAATTTCTAATCTCTAACCTCTACTTTCCAACTTCTAACTTCTAAAATTCATCTTCAGCTCCTCCTCAATAAAAAGGTATTATCTTTGCACCTATGGAATATCCAAGCAAAGTTTTAGGTAAGGCGGTAGAAGAAATATCAGGATTACCAGGCATAGGTAAAAAATCAGCACTCCGGTTGGCACTTCATCTGGTGAAGCAGCCATCACGCGTGGGCGTATCTTTAGCACAGGCAATAGAAGCACTCGTTTCTGATATTCATTATTGTAAAGAATGTCATAATTTTTCAGATTCTGAAATTTGTGATATCTGTTCAAATGCTGCAAGAGATGAAACCCAGCTTTGCATCGTGGAAGATGTGAGAGATGTAATGGCAATAGAGAATACGGGAAAATACCAAGGGAAATATTTGGTGCTAGGAGGGAAAATATCTCCTATGGAAGGCATCGCTCCGCATCAGCTGAATATTCATTCCGTGGAAAAAAAAGTAGCTCAAGGGTATATTAAAGAAATCATCTTTGCACTCAGTGCTACCATGGAGGGAGATACCACAGCGTATTATATCTATAAGAAAATAAAAAATCAACCTATTATTTTTACTTCTATTGCCCGAGGAATATCCATAGGAGACGAACTGGAATATGCAGATGAACGCTCTTTGGCAAGATCTATCCAGCAAAGAACGCCTTACCATGAATCTTTATAATACGCATGCAAGTATCTATCATTATTCCTTTTTACAATGCCGAAAACACGATACAAAAGGCCATTCTTTCTGCTATCCATCAGCAGGGGATAGACCGTATGGAAGTTATCTGCGTGAACGATGGCAGTACCGATCAAGGACATGCCGTTATAGAAAAGATCCAGGCACAGTATCCGCATTTTCCTATTTATTTAATCCATCAAACCAATCAAGGTGTGGCATCGGCAAGGAATGTGGGTATGAAAATGGCAAAAGGGGAGTATATTGCTTTTTTAGATGCCGATGATGTTTGGCATTCTGAAAAAACAAAAATTCAGCTTCAGAAAATGAGAGAATTTCATTTAGACTTCTTAGCGTGTAGAAGGCATCCGCAGAAATTACTTTTTCCTTATAAGGTAAATGCAAAGGGATATGCTCCTGTTTCTTTTCGTCAAATGCTTTTTCGGAATGAAATTCAGCCCTCTACTGTGATTTTTAAAAAGAAAATCTTAGAAAAAACAGGTGATTTTGTAGAAGGGCAAAGACATGCCGAAGATCATTATCTGTGGCTGATGATTTCCCGATTTTTTACCATGGGAATTTGGGATGAAAATCTTATTACAGCAGGAGGTGGAAAAAAAAGTTTCGGAGCATCAGGGCTTTCAGCTGACTTATCTGCTATGGCAAAAGGCTTTCAGCAAAATCTTCAACGCTTAGAAGAACAAAAAATCATTTCTAAGGTAGAAAGTTTTTTTTATTCATTATTGTATCAAATGAAATATTTATTTTTACGCTTTAGAAATAAAACGAATATCTGAAATGCCTGTTACCCTGAGTATCATCATTGTTCACTATAATGTAGCACAGCACCTAGAGCAGTGTTTGCTTTCTATACAGAGATTTGCTAAGGGGATTACTCATGAAGTGATTGTGGTGGATAACGCTTCTCCTAACAAGGATTGGAAAAGACTTATTCCGCAATTTTCTTCAACTAATTTTTTAGTTTCTGATGAGAATTTAGGTTTTTCTAAAGCGAATAATCTAGGGGTAAAACATGCACATGGTAAATATATTCTTCTCCTCAATCCTGATACAGAGTTTTTAGATGACTCTATAGAGAAGGTAATTCATTTTGCTGAAAAACAGGAAAAATTAGGCTGTATCGGTGTAAGATTGGTAGATGTAGATCATCAATTTCATCCTGAGAGTAAACGCTCAGTTCCGAACTTGTCAGATTCTTTTACCAAACTTTTTTTTCCAAAAAAGCAAAATGCTAGAGGCTATTATAGAAATGATATTCCTCAGAGTGCCATTGCTCCTGTGGAAGTGGTGACAGGTGCGTATTTACTATGCGAAAAAGAAAAATACCAAAGAATAGGAGGATTAGATGAAGCGTATTTTATGTATGGAGAAGATATAGATTTATGCTATACTTTTTTACAGCATGGTTATACTAACTGGTACTATGGGGCTTCCACGGTACTTCACTACAAAGGAGAAAGCACCGTAAAAGATGAGGTATATCTAGAAAGATTTTATGGTGCCATGCAAATTTTTTCTAAAAAATACCATTATCCTCAAAGTAAACTGAAATATCTATTGGTGCTTCTGGGACTCAAAATAAAACGATGGATGGCAGAAAGGAAGCTACACAAAGCTAATTAATTTCATCATCTTGTTACAGCTGTTCGCTTTTTGACTTTCTCATGTCTTTATTGTAATTTTGCTTCTTAATTACAATGTTTTATGCAGTATCTTATTTTGTCTCTCATTTCGGGGGTTCTTTTATCCCTTTCTTGGCCTACTTACGGAATACCATTTTTCATATTTTTTGCACTTGTCCCTTTATTATTAGCAGAACATCAGCTTAGGCTTTTTTCTTCTACTCAATATAAAGGCTGGAAAATTTTTGGGCTTTCCTATCTCACATTTTTAATATGGAATGCGGTAACCACAGGCTGGCTGTATCATGCCCAGAGTCCAGACGGAACCCCTTCCTTGATGGCGGTTTTGTTCCCTGTATTGGTGAATAGCCTTTTGTATGCCTCGGTATTTTCCTTTTACTCTTTTTTCAAAAAAATGAAAGGAACCTATTGGGGATTAGCTTTTTTGATAAGTATCTGGATGGCATTTGAGAAGTTTCATCTCGAGTGGGAGTTCACTTGGCCGTGGCTTAATCTGGGGAATGCTTTTGCTGAATATCCTAAGCTCATTCAGTGGTATGATACGCTAGGGGCTACGGGAGGTTCATTATGGATATTGATAGCCAATGTTTTTCTTTTTTATACGATTAGAATATGGCAAGCGGAAAGAAGCAGAAAAGAACTCATCAAAAATGCAAGTATCTATATAGGTATTATGGTAATACCGATGCTCATTTCTTGGTATAAATATTACCACTTTGATTTTCAATCTAAAGGAGAGGTTAGCGTACTCATGCTACAGCCAGAATTAGATCCTTATACTGAGAAATACACCAAAGATTCATTACAAATTACCGAGGAACTTTTGGCATTGGCTGCGGAGAATGCCAAAGGTCAGATAGATGTGTTTCTTGCTCCTGAGACGGCACTTCCAGGGTATGGCTCATATTCAGAAAAGGGAATAGGGAATAGTGTTACACTGAAAAGTATTCAAGAGTTTGTTCGGCAGCATCCTAAGTCGGTGTTTATTGCGGGGTTATCTACCCATCGGGTTTTTCCTATAGATGAAGCCCCCGCTAATGCCTATCAATATGATCAGTATGCCGCTGAAAGTTATAACTCTGCCATACAGATTACTCAGAGCGGATTATCCGAGATTTATCACAAAGGAAAGCTGGTGCCTGGGGTAGAGATTTTTCCATATATGCATTTGCTAAAACCTATATTAGGGGATGCTATGCTGAATTTTGGAGGTACTATAGCTTCATTAGGTAGAGATAAAGAAAGAATGGTGTTTGCCAATCCTTACAATAAAATGAAGGCAGCCCCTATTATATGCTATGAAAGTATTTATGGTGAATTTACTACCGAATATGTAAAAAAAGGAGCCAATCTCCTTGCCATTGTTACCAATGACAGTTGGTGGGGGGTGAGTGAGGGGCATAGGCAGTTGCTTTCTTATGCCAGACTGAGAGCCATAGAAACGCGTAGAGAAATTGTTCGTTCTGCCAATAGTGGTATGTCTGCCAAGATTAATGCTTTAGGAGAAGTAGAGGAGCATACGCTATATGGAGACCGTACCACGCTTTTTTCTAAAGCACAGCTTTATGAGGAGCATACATTCTATACAAAGACAGGAGACTGGATTTCGAGAGTGGCTATTTTCGTGCTGGGATTCATTATTTTCTACACATGGATTCAATGGGTGAGAAAAAAAATTAAATGGTAACCCCTTTCACGAAGACTGAAAATATAAATTTCAAGAAATATTTTTATAAGTATTTGTATATGTAAGAAATATTACTTAGTTTTGCACACTCAAATAATTAAGTCGAATAAAGAACATCGAGATATGTCAAGAATTTGCCAAATAACAGGAAAGAGAGCTATGGTGGGGAACCATGTATCTCATGCCAACAACAAAACGAAGCGTCGTTTTGAGATTAATTTGTTGGAGAAAAAGTTTTATCTTCCAGAGACTGAAGAAAGCGTAACGCTAAAAGTATCAGCTCATGGATTAAGAGTAATCAATAAGATAGGTATCGAGGAAGCGATAGAAAGAGCAAAGAGAAACGGTTTTATTAAAAAATAATAGGAATCATGGCAAAAAAAGGAAATAGAGTACAGGTAATATTGGAATGTACAGAGCAAAAAGAAGCCGGCGTTCCAGGAATGAGCCGTTATATTACCACTAAAAATAAGAAAAATACTACGGAAAGATTGGAACTTAAAAAATACAATCCTTTCTTGAAGAAAGTAACCGTACACAAAGAAATTAAATAATCACTATTAAAGAACCATACAATGGCAAAGAAAGTAGTAGCAACGCTTAAAGATGGATCATCTAAAAAGATGACGAAAGTAGTGAAAATGGTAAAGTCTCCTAAAACTGGAGCTTATGTTTTCGAAGAAAAAGTAATGAATGCTGATGATGTAGATGCATTCTTAAAGAAATAATCTTTTGAAAAGATTCTCATACTAAAAAGAAAGCTGCCTATCAAGGTAGCTTTCTTTTTTTTAGACAATATAACAAAAAATGGTGCTTAAAAACCTTGTAAAGCATTGTCTTTTATAGACTTATAAGAGTTATAATGAAAGTGGTTTCATTATAACTCTTATTTTATGTCCAAAACGAATAAAAAATGTCCAGTTTGTGATTCTAATCACATCATCAAAAAAGGAAAAAGAAATGGAAAACAACGCTTTCAATGTGGAGATTGTCAGGCAAATTTTACGATTAAAAACATTGGTGTAAAAAGAAAAAATCAATTCATTTGGTTCAGAAAATGGATAATGGAAAGGCAAGTCTATAAAACCCTTTCGAGGGATAGCTCAATGAGCCAATCTACCCTTCAAAACCTCTTTAAACATTACCTTTCACAAGTTCCTACCCTCAGCATCAAAAGCAAGACAAAGGTTCATCTCTTGATTGATGGCACCTACTTTTCCAATGGATTATGCCTGATACTCTACTACGATTATGACATTCGATATGTGCAACTTTACCGCCAAACCAACAAGGAAAAACTTCGTGATATAAAGCAAGATTTGGAAAACTTAAAGAAGCTGAATGTGGCAGTTTACAGTGTAACCTGCGATGGGCATAAATCTATTTTAGGAGCGGTAAAAAAGGTGTTTCCAGAGGTGATTATCCAAAGATGTTTAGTGCATATTAAACGACAGATTAAGAACTATTTAAGTGGTAGCCCAAAACATTTTATTAGCCAACAGCTTTTGTGTTTATCCAAAGAAATTACGCATCTAAAAACCAATGAACAGGCTAACGATTGGGTAAATAGATTTTACCAGTGGTATGTTGAAAATCAATATTTTATAGAAGAAAAATCAATGAATGAAGAATCTGGATTTCAGTGGTTTAAACATAAAAATCTACACTTAGCTACTTATCATATTATCAATGCCTTACCCAATATGTTTGCATATCTGAAAGATAGTGAAATCCCTTATACTACCAATCGTTTAGAAGCCTATTTTACGCATTTGAAAGAGAAATTAACCTTGCATAGAGGACTTCGTTTTGAGGCTAAAAAGAACTTTATAAAATGGTATTTATATTTTAAAAATCAAGGGGGATAAGGTTTTTTTAGCCATAGGGTTCATCCGATAGTTTTAATAAAAAAGGGTGAGAAAAACTCACCCCTAAAACTATCGTTTTGAACATTGATTGTATTGCTGACAATGAACTATGTTCGTAACCTTCGTAAAAGCTATTCGCTTTTTCTCGCTTATTCCTCAGCAGAGCTTGTTTCCTCTTCCAATCAATGTGCGAAATATAAGCATTTTTTATCAATTATAAAAGTACCATTTTTTACCACATTGCCTTTTTTTAAACTTATTGTTAACCTTCGAATTTCTTTAATTCAAATTTTTCTGAAAATTCCCCATAAGTAAAATAGGAAATCCAATCGCCAAGGTTAATGTATTGAGAAGTATTCTCTTTTAAATCTAATACCATGGGAAGATGGCGGTGTCCGAAGATGAAATAATCATAATGGGCTGTTTCTAATTTCTTTTTGCAATATTGAATCAGAAACTCTTTGTCTTCGCCTAAAAATTTTTCATCTTCTTTGCCCGAAATCATTTTATTTTGGGTGGAAAGATAAGTGGCTATCTTCATGGAAATATCAGGGTGTATCCATCGGAAAGCCCATTGTGCCAATGGGTGGGTAAAAAGTTTTTTCATCCTCTTATAGCCTTTGTCTCCAGGGCCTAATCCGTCACCATGAGCTAAGAGCATTTTTTTACCTTGAATATGAAATATTTGTTTGTTTTGGAAAACAGTGCATCCAATTTCTGTTTCAAAATAATCTCTCACCCAAAGGTCATGATTGCCCGTGAAGAAATAAATCTGAATACCTTGGTCTTGCATCTCTGCAAGTTTTCCTAATATTCTCACGAAACCTCTGGGAACTACAAACTTCCAATCGTGCCAGAAATCAAACAAATCTCCCATGATGAAAAGGGCTTGTGCGTCTTTTTCTATCATTTTTAACCATGAAAGAAACTTCAGCTCTCTCGGCTTGCTCAGTGCAGGAGTAGGAGCACCAAGGTGATGATCAGAGCAGAAATATACCTTTTTACCTGATTGAAGTTCAATGGTATGCATTGAAAAAGTGATTATGGATTAGAAAGTAGGTTTTAATAAATCATTTTTTTGATTCTGATAAGAACTACATCTTATGAAAGATGAGTTTTATTCATTGTCTTCGGCAAACCATTCACCGTAAGAATTTTCAGTTTCGTGGAGTTTTAGATAGGCTAAAGAGACGGTCTCTGGTAACCTGCGTTGAATTTTTTGTGCAATATCTAAAAGCATATTTTCACAGGTAGGCTGATAGGGGCAAAATATTACTTTGTGTCCCCTGGTTTCCAAATCTTTACCTAAATCTACATGTGGAGATGCAGCATTTACCAAAACAGCATGATCCCAAGCATCTACAATTTCTTCTTTTACAATGCTTTTAATGTCCCCAAAGTCTATCACCATTCCGTTTTTACAATGGTTAATATCATTGATGGGAGTCCCTTTTACTGTAACAAAGAGTTTATAAGAATGTCCATGCATGTTCTTACACTTGCCATCGTAATTGTAAAGTACATGTGCAGTTTCAAAAGTGAATATCTTAGTAATACGAATCATGGTGCAAAGGTACGAAAATGGTAAATCTGACGAAATGAATTGGCAAGTCAATTGTTATAAAAACAAAAAAACCTTAGCACTATGCTAAGGTTTTGTGGGTTCTGAGGGATTCGAACCCCCGACCCTCTGGGTGTAAACCAGATGCTCTGAACCAACTGAGCTAAGAACCCGATTTTTTTTGAAAGGTATCGTTCCTTTTTGTGGGTTCTGAGGGATTCGAACCCCCGACCCTCTGGGTGTAAACCAGATGCTCTGAACCAACTGAGCTAAGAACCCGACTTTCGTCTTATTACTCGTTTTGAGTGGTGCAAATATACGACTATTTTTTATACCACCAAATTTTTTTCTAAAAAATCTCCTACTACAAAGTTACTTCCACCGATGAAAATCATTTCATTTTCCATACATTCTTGTTTTGCAGTGAGATATCCTTCGTTTACTTCATTAAAAATTTTGTACTTAATTCCTGATTTTTTCAGTTGCTCTTCATATTCTTTGGGGGGTCTGCCTCTAAAAATGGAGGGTTTTACGAAATAATATTCCGCATTTTTGGGAAGTATTTGGAGTACTTCGTCTATTTTTTTGTCATTCACAAAGCCTAAAACCATTCTTTTGTATTGAGGCATGGTTTCGAGTTGGGCGAAAACTTCTTCTAATCCTGCCTGATTATGTCCCGTATCACATATGGTAAGTGGTTGTTGAGAGAATTCGTACCATCTTCCGATGAAATTTGTGTTTTTTTGCACATTTTTGAGTCCATGGATGATGGCAGATTCAGAAATAGTAATGCCCATTCGTTTTAATTCCTCTATCAGTGCGATGGCTACGCGGATATTTTTTTGTTGGTATTTTCCTTGTAAATCGGTTTCGTATTGGTGGGAAATCGTGGTAGCATCTATCCATTGGGCTGTATTTTCTTCTGCTTTTTTTCGGATGATATTTTTTACCAAAGGATTTTCGTCTCCAGAAATAATGGGCGTGTGAGGCTTTATGATTCCCGCTTTTTCAGCCGCTATTTCTTCTATGGTCTCGCCCAAAATATTTTGATGGTCGAGGGCTACATTGGTGATGGCGGAAATCATCGGTTGGATAATATTAGTGGAGTCTAATCTGCCTCCAAGTCCTACTTCAATGATGGCAAAATCTACATTTTGCTGACGAAAATATTCAAATGCCATAATGGTAGTGAATTCAAAGAAAGACGGTAAAATAGTTTCGGGGAGGTTTTTTAGCCGTTGAATAAAATCGTACACGAATGTTTTTTCTGCGTTTTTACCATTTACTTTGATTCTTTCAGTAAAATCTATAAGATGAGGAGAATTGTAGAGACCTACTTTATAGCCTTGTTCCTGTAGAATAGAAGCAAGCATATTGCTGGTGGAGCCTTTACCGTTGGTGCCTCCAATATGAATGGTTTTCAGTGTTGCTTGTGGATTACCAAAAAAGTTACACAGTTTAATGATATTACCTAAGCCTGGTTTGTATGCTTTTTGTCCATCAATTTGATAGTTGGGCATTTGTACGAATAGCCACTCAATGGCGTTTTGGTATTGTTCTTTCGTCATTGTGAAAAGTAAAAAGCAAAAATAAGGTATTTTAATGGATAGGAATTTTAAATTTTTAAAAAGAAATTAGATATTGTATAATGTGCAAAGTATAATGTACAATGATTTTAGAAATGAGAAGTTGGAAAGCAGAGGTTAGAAAGCTAAAAAGTTAAAAACCAGAAGCTATTCGCAATTCACTAAAAGCCAATCGCTCAAATCCCACTTCATGAACTGGACCCAGCGGGGTCAAATGTATATAGCAATAACAAACATCCAAAGACCTTTGCAAGAACCGTTTACCCTCTATTTTCTCATATTCGGATGATTTTTTTAGAAAATCACATATTTAAAAACAGAAAACAGATGATTTTTTGGTGTTTTTTGTCAATTTTTCGAGTGTTTTCCCTTAAAAACACTCTTTTTTTTGCCTTTTTTCATTAAAAAGCAGGAAGTATCTCCATTTTCGGACTTCGCTTCAGATTGTAGGCAATGGCTTCCAAAATATGTTGCGTGTGTACCTTGTCTAGGTCTTTTAAACGCGTCTGCCCCACACCAAACCATCGCTTTTGACTCCCAAAAGTACGCTCTACTACCCAATGCGTCTTAGAAATCAACTTGTTAAACACTTTCTCCCATTTACTTAGCGACTTTTCATCCGAGGCGGAGAGTCCTTTTTGATGGTGTTTGTCGATGATAGCAGAAATGGATTTCCAATCAATAATGGTATCGACCTGTGAGAAAGAGCCTTTTCAGGTGCGTCTTTCCACATCGTAAGCAGCAAAGGACATAGCAGATAGGGTTTTGGTGCGTTTTACAAGACATAATATACGAAATAATCACCTAACAATCAATTTTTTAAATGATTTTTCTCATTTTTTTACTGTGCAAAGGTCTCGTACTATAAAAAATAAGGCCATCCTTTTTGGATAGCCTATTTTTGTTATTAAGGGTGTGTTTTTTATGGATGAAGATCTACCCAATAAGTACCATTACAACCTTGGAATTTTTTAGAAGCAGTATGAAAGCGAAGTGTTCCTTGAGTTTCATTAGTACATGTGGTAGCAGTAGTACCTATTTTGATTCCTCCTATTACCTCTAATCTTTCTTTGGGTTCATAATCACTAGGCACTCCAATTGCAAGCTTTCCTTCATCTGTAAGCATCATTTGAGATCTATTATCCGTAGGAGTTCCATCTGTCTTTTGTCCATAAGACCAAAACTGAAGAGAGTTGGTATATTGATTTCCTGTAGTTTGCTTTCCTAAGTTGTAGATTTTCCATTTTGTAGCTAATTTACCATCAGCATTAATTTTGCTATCATTCGATAATACTACATGACCTCCAATATTTGCATTTATGCTAGAGCGGATAGCACCAGCTACTTCTAATTTTTCTTCTGGTTTATAAGTTCCTATCCCTACTTTAGGTCCTTGTGCTGTGTCGTTTCCTAATAGGATGGTATTGCTATCTGCATTAGGAGTATTAGGAACAGCAAGATCTGTATCGTTAGTTTGTACTGGAGGTGCCATTCTGTGTCCAATAAAAATGGTGTTATTAAATCCAGCATTATTATCAATCCATTGATTGTCAATATTTCCTATATGCATATTTCCATTTCCTCCGAGAATGAAAGTTCCAGGCATATAACCTACACCTGTATTGTAATCTCCTTTAGAATGATACAAACCACGATAACCTAGTGATAAGTTTCCAATACCCACTTCGTTAGTACGCATACTCTCAAATCCCATAGCAATATTGTATCTTCCTGTGGTATTGTTTTCTAAAGCTTTAGCATTAAGTGCAATATTGGACTCCCCAGAAATGTTTTTATTTAGAGTTTGATTTCCTAATGCCAAATTGTTTCCACCTGTCGTATTAGAAGACATTGAAGGAGCTCCCATGGAGATATTATAACTACCAGTAGTATTTTTTTCTAAAACCTTGTATCCAATAGCGGTGTTATATACACCAGTAGTGTTGAGTTTAAGTGCAGATTGACCAATAGCAGTGTTACCTTGTGCAGTAGTGTTCTCTGAGAGAGCGTCTACGCCAATTGCCACATTGTTACTTCCTGTGGTATTTTTAGGTAAGGCATTGGTGCCTATCGCAGTGTTAAATTTTCCTTCAGTATTTGCTTTTAAAGCATTAGTCCCTAGGGCTGTGTTACTAGATCCACTAGTAGTTGCTGCCATAGCATCTCCTCCTATCGCTATATTATGGTTTCCATTGTTTTTAGAAAGTGCATTGTTTCCTATTGCCACATTACTAAAAGCGGTACTCAATGAGCCCAGAGCATTAGCTCCCATAGCTACATTATTACTCCCCGTAGTTATAGCGTTCAAAGAACCTTTACCAATTGCTACATTGCTTTCACCCGTCCCTGCACTGGTTCCAGTGCCGCCTACCCCAGCGTCCATGGTAATATGGTTACTATTACCTACTCTTCTAAGGTCGGTTTCAAATTTTCCAGATACGCGTACCCATCGGCTATCGTTGAGGTTGCTATTCCACTCCCAATAGTAGTATCCCGCACCTGATATTAGTTCATAGTTGCCCACTCTTTCAGAAGTAGAAATCTCTTCTGTAATAAAAGCCAACATAGAGTGTTGGTTTGCTGTTAAACTTGGCGTAATGTTTTTTACTAGAGTAGCGTTAAGTCTTGGAATCAAAATTCCTTTTGCATTGTCTGCAGTAATGGCGTTAATATCCATTGCAGCTTTCGGCTCATGGGTATTTACCCCTACCCTTCCAGTTTGTGCGTACGCCATGGCACCTAATAATAGGCTAAATGCAGCTATTGTACTTTTCATCATTGTGTAATTTTTATTCTTTTTTAAATTCTATTTTTTTTACAGCTCGGCATTACGAACAAAAACCGTGCCGTAGTTTTTTCAAATGATTTAGAACATGAGTGAAAAGAGATACACTAAATGAGAACATTGTGTACTTGTAGATTTAGGAAGTGGAGTATATTTCAAATAATGTCTTATTTCAAAACAAAACTCTATCTTTGTCCCATCAAAATATCATGAAGAAGCTCGTTATCATTCCTACTTATAATGAAAAAGAAAATATTGATGCTATTATCCGTGCGGTAATGGCATTAGAACAACAGTTTCATGTTTTGGTAGTGGATGATTCCTCCCCAGATGGAACAGCGGAGATAGTGAGAGCACTCCAGAAAGATTTTCCTGAATATCTACATTTATCTGTCAGAAAAAACAAAGATGGACTGGGGAAGGCGTATCTGCATGGTTTTCAGTGGGCACTACAGAATGGTTATGATTATATCTTTGAAATGGATGCAGACTTTTCCCACAATCCTGCGGATTTACCTAAACTCTATGCAGCATGTTTAGAAAGCGATATGAGCATCGGGTCTAGGTATAAAAATGGTGTGAATGTAGTGAATTGGCCCATGGGGAGGGTGTTACTCTCTTATTTTGCATCTCAATATGTACGATTCGTTCTTGGAATTCCCATTCATGATACTACAGCAGGTTTCGTTTGTTTTAGCAGAAAGGTGCTGGAAGGTATAGGTCTAGAGAAAGTAAAGCTCAAAGGGTATGGTTTTCAGATAGAAATGAAGTACAGAGCATATAAGAAAGGGTTTAAAATTACAGAAGTTCCCATTGTATTTACCAATAGGGTGTTGGGAGAGAGTAAAATGAATGGAGGAATCATTGGCGAAGCGGTATTGGGCGTGCTTAATCTCCGAAAAAAAGCAATCTTTAATCAGTTGTAACATGAAGAAAATATTTCCATTCATTGTGCTATTGGGGCTTATTGCTTGTGCTGAGTATATTGCATCGCCTAAGAATCAACTCTCTAAAGAAGAAATGGCGGGTATCATTGCAGAGCTGAGTCTCAATGAACAAACACTTTTCGTTCAGCCTAAAGGCTCTACAGAAGAGGGAGCTTATTTCATATTTAAAAAATACAATATTAGTAGCCAAGACTTCAAAGACAACTATACCTATTATTTGGCAAAAAAAGAGATGCCTAAAATTTTAGATAAAGCACAAAAGAAAATTATAGAAATGCACCCGAAAGCAAAGGAGCATATACAGCAAGAAGATAAATTACAAAACGCAGAAAGACCTGAATAATGAAGAAAATTTTTAATATCGATAAAGCCACTGAAGGAAAGGCAAGAGCAGGAGTGATTACTACGGACCATGGTGAAATTCAGACCCCTATTTTTATGCCCGTAGGAACGGTGGCAAGCGTGAAAACGGTACACCAAAGAGAACTGAGAGAAGATATTAAAGCCCAAATTATCCTTGGAAATACCTATCATCTTTATTTGAGACCAGGTATGGAAGTGATGGAAGCTGCGGGAGGACTGCATCAATTTATGAATTGGCAAAAACCTATTCTTACAGATTCTGGTGGATTTCAGGTGTTTTCATTGGCAGATTCCAGAAAAATCACCGAAGAAGGAGCGAAGTTTAAATCCCATATTGATGGGAGCTATCATTTTATCTCTCCTGAAATTTCTATGGAAATTCAAAGGAAAATAGGTGCGGATATTTTAATGGCTTTTGATGAATGTACCCCTTATCCATGTGAGTATCATCAAGCGAAAAAATCTATGGAGATGACGCACCGTTGGCTCAAAAGATGTATGGATTGGTGCGAAGAAAATCCGCCTATTTATGGGCATCAACAGTATCTTTTCCCTATCGTTCAAGGTTCTACCTATTCTGATTTGAGAAAAATTTCTGCCGAAGTCATTTCTGAAGCGGATTGCGCAGGAAATGCCATTGGCGGGCTATCTGTAGGAGAGCCAGAAGAGGAAATGTATAGAATTACCGATGAAGTAACAGATATACTCCCGAAAGAAAAACCGCGTTATCTGATGGGGGTGGGTACGCCTTGGAATATATTGGAATCCATAGGGTTAGGGATAGATATGATGGATTGTGTAATGCCTACTAGAAATGCCCGAAACGGAATGCTTTTTACATGGGATGGCGTTATTAATATCCGAAATGAAAAATGGAAAAAAGATTTCTCACCATTAGATGAATCGGGGACGGCTTTTGTAGATTTTGAATATTCCAAAGCCTATCTCAGACATCTTTTCGTGGCGAAGGAATATCTTGGGAAGCAAATAGCAAGTATTCATAATTTGGCTTTTTATCTTGATTTAGTTACTCAGGCAAGAAAACATATTTTGGCAGGAGATTTCTATGAGTGGAAAAATACCGTAGTACCGAGACTGAGACAGAGAAGATGATTAACATGAAGTTGGAAATTAGAAATTGTACGATGTACAAAGTATAATGACATAAATTAGAAGTCTATAGTTTACGGTCTGCTGTTTATTTATTTTTAGAAGTCAGTAAGTTAATTGCTAGCAGTCATATGCTCATCTTATTAGTATGAAAATCATAGATCGCTATATCATTAAGAAATATTTGGGCACATTTACTTTCATGTTGCTCTTGCTTTCTATTGTGGTCTTCGTCATTGATGTTCAGGCGAAAAAACCAAGAATAGATGCCAGTGATTATGAGTTATCCGATTTTCTGATTGGGTTTTATCCTTTTTGGATTATTTACCTTATTATGACTTTTATGTCTATACTCGTATTTATTTCGGTGATTTATTTTACTTCTAGAATTGCCAATAATACGGAGATTGTAGCTATTATTAGTTCGGGAGTCAGTTTTCATCGGTTTGCTAAACCTTATCTTCTCACTTCTTTATTCATTGGTGTGATTTCTTTGGGGATTAATCATTTCGTCCTTCCTTGGGCGAATACCAAGAAAAATGCTATGGAGCCTTATATCATGAATGCCATGGATAGGGAAAAGGTGATGGGCTCGGCACCTATTGCTACGCAAATTTCTAAGGATGAATATCTGTTCATAGATTATTATAATAAAGGGGAAAAAAGGGGAAGTGGCTTTTCATACAAAAAATACGATAAGGATAGGAAGTTAACTTACCAACTGCTTTCTTCAGAGATTTCATGGAATGCTGAGAAAAAGGTGTTTGTCCTTAATAATTATTTTGAAAAAACATTCTTACCGAAAGATAGGCAGAAAATAAACAATGGTCATCAGATAGAAAAATCTTTTGGTTTTCCACCTGAAGAGCTTTTCCCAGATCAGCTTATCGGGCAAAATAAAGTAACGCCCGAGCTGATGAGGTTTATCCAAAGAGAGAGGGAAAAAGGAAATAGTCATCTGAATACTTACCTCAATGACCTCCATCAGCGTACTTCTATGCCTGTTTCTATTGTGATTCTTACCGTATTAGCACTCTCATTATCCTCTCAAAAAAGAAGGGGCGGAATAGGGATGAACCTCGCTATTGGGATTCTATTAGCGTTTATTTTTGTATTTTCATTTGAAGCATTAAAAGTCGTTGCCGAGAAAAATGTCATTCCTCCACTGCTTGCCATGTGGCTTCCTAATATGGTTTTCGCTCCACTGGCGGCAGTGCTGTACTGGAAAAGAGCTAATCAATAAAGCATCTTAATTTCTTTGTGGTAAAAAGATTTCAGCCCGTCATGTTCTAATTCTACGATAAGATTGCCGTTGGTATCCATCATTTGAATAATGCCATTTTGTCTGATGTCGTTTGTTTCAAATACAGCGATTTTTCCTCTTTTGAATAGGTGTGAATTATACTGATGAAGTAGATTTTCTATAGATAAGATGTCTTTGCTTTTCTCCGTTAAAAACGCATGAAAATCTGACGCTAAAGTATGTAAATCTAGCTTTTTTTTAGTCTGTGTAAAGAGGGAGCCTGCATGCGGAAAAGCATCGAAGTTTTTTTGCAAGACATTGATGCCTATCCCGAAAATATAGTAGTGTATATTACGGACTTTCTTTTTTTCAATGAGCATTCCCGAGATTTTTTTTTGTTTCAAAATCAAATCATTCGGCCACTTGATTTCTACCTTTTCATCGGTGATGTGCGAAAGAAAATCCCTTGCCATCAGTGTACACCAAAGCATTGTCCAAAAATCATCGTCATGAAATAGTGTAGTAGGTAGGGCTGAAGAGAAAGCGATATTTTCTGCCTTAGAAGATTGCCACTGATTACCGTAAGTGCCCCTCCCTTGGGTTTGATGAAAGGTGTAAACGGAGGTGATTGCAGTAGCGTGTTCGGGTAAAAAATGGAGAATTTCATCATTCGTAGATGAACATTCTGTCAGATAACATAAGGTAGGCATACTTTTGGCTTCATAATATGCTCTAAAAGTAAGAAAAAAACAATAAATTTGTACGATATTTCAAAATAGAATGACAGAAAAAACTAAAAAAGAGGCACTTATTCATCAAATTATTGATGCCATCCAAGACACTAAAGGCGAAGACATCATGGTTTTTGACCTTTCTAATATAGAAAATGCCGTAGCAGAAACATTCATTATCTGTAGTGGAAATTCTAATACTCAGGTTTCCGCCATCGCTGGAAATGTAGAAAAGAAAGTAAGAAACGAACTCAAAGAAAGACCTTGGCATGTAGAGGGTACTGAAAATGGACTTTGGGTGTTAGTAGATTATGTTTCTGTGGTGGTGCATATTTTCCAAAGACATATCCGTGAATATTATGAGATAGAGGAACTGTGGGGAGATGCTAAAGTAACCAAAATAGAATCATAAATAATTTTCAATCATAATCATTTTTTTCATGAATAATAAAGGTTTTAATTGGTTTTTTCCAATAGCAATTTTGGCACTTTTCCTTTTTTTCGGAAAAGATATGTTCTTCTCAGAGCCTACCAATAAAATATCTGAGGATGAATTTATTACGCTAATGCAAGATGGGAAAGTTCAAAGTATAAAAGTGTATAGAGATAATTACACCGCTGATGTTTTTCTTACCCAGCAAGCAAAGGCAGCAAGTGTAGAAAATGCAAAACAAGAAAATAATCCTTTCTCAGGATTTACCACCGCTCCTAAGGTGGACAGAGTGGTGCAGTACGGAGATTTATCCCTATTTCTTTCTAAAATAGATGAAGTAAAAAAGGCCAATCCTGAAATAAAAACTACCCATACGGTAGGAACGGCAGGTTCAGTATTCCAAGAAGTGATGATTCAGATTCTTATAGGAATCACTATTATGATGATTGTTTACTATGTTTTCTTCCGTAAAATGATGTCTGGAGGTGGAGCGGGTGGACAAATTTTCTCCATCGGAAAATCCCGAGCCAAGGTCTTTGACGAAAAAACAAAAGTGAAAGTAACTTTCCAAGATGTAGCAGGAATGGAAGGTGCGAAGGAGGAAGTACAGGAGGTGGTAGATTTCCTTAAAAACTCTGAAAAATATACCAAATTGGGAGGTAAAATACCGAAAGGAGTACTTCTGGTGGGGCCTCCAGGAACAGGTAAAACCCTATTGGCAAAGGCAGTGGCTGGAGAAGCGGAAGTGCCTTTCTTCTCCCTTTCGGGGTCTGATTTTGTGGAAATGTTCGTAGGGGTAGGGGCTTCCAGAGTGAGAGATTTGTTCGCTCAGGCAAAAGCAAAATCTCCGTCGATTATTTTCATTGATGAGATTGATGCCATCGGTAGAGCCCGAGGAGGTAAAAATATTACTGGCGGAAATGATGAGAGGGAAAATACATTGAATCAATTGCTTACAGAAATGGACGGCTTTGGTACAGATACGAATGTTATTGTGATGGCAGCTACTAACCGTGCAGATATTTTGGACAAAGCATTGATGCGTGCAGGAAGGTTTGACCGTTCTATCTTTGTGGATTTACCAGAACTCCATGAAAGAGAACAAATCTTTGATGTTCATCTGGCAAAAATTAAAATCGATACCTCAGTAGATAGAAAGTTTTTAGCGAAACAAACCCCAGGATTTAGTGGTGCCGATATTGCTAATGTTTGTAACGAAGCAGCACTAGTAGCTGCCAGAAACGGTCATGAATCGGTAACGAAACAAGATTTCTTAGACGCCGTGGATAGAATCATCGGTGGGTTAGAAAAGAAAAATAAAGCCATTAAACCTTCGGAGAAGAAGAGAGTGGCTTTTCATGAGGCAGGGCATGCTACAGTATCTTGGCTTTTGGAACACGCAGCACCGCTTTTAAAAGTAACTATTGTGCCGAGAGGAAGGTCTCTAGGAGCGGCTTGGTATTTGCCTGAGGAACGCTCACTTACCACTACTGAACAAATGCTAGATGAAATGTGTGCCACCCTAGGAGGTAGAGCTGCGGAGCAAGTAGTGCTGGGGAATATCTCTACAGGGGCTTTGTCTGACTTGGAAAGAGTAACGAAACAAGCACAAGCCATGGTAACCATCTATGGGCTGAATAAGAAAGTGGGGAATATCTCCTACTATGATAGTTCAGGACAGAGCGAGTTTAGCTTCGGAAAACCTTATTCAGAAGAGACCGCGAAAATCATTGATCAAGAAATCTCAGCCATCATAGAAAATCAATACCAAAGGGCAGTAGATATTTTAACCAATAACCGAGAAAAATTAGATGCCTTGGCAAATAAGCTTCTGGAAAAAGAGGTGATATTCCGCGAAGATTTGGAAGAAATATTTGGTCAAAGAGCGTGGGATCCAGAACTTACAGAAAAACCAGTGAGTAATGCTCCCCAAGTACAAGCAACCTTGGAACCGCATGAGGTAGAGGATAAATCTCAGGATGAACAGCAGAATGCTTAAATACCAATTAAAAAATCTAACTTTTAGCAAGTTAGATTTTTTTTTATAGAATCCTATTTACATTAAAACAAAATTATTATTTTTGTAAAACCAACAGTTTGTGCAATTGGAATTTTTCAAGAAACTTTTAAAAAAAATTATTAACCCTCATGAAGAGGAAGAAGCTCAGACCCTAGAGGATTTGGGTGACTCCCTTCGTAATGCAGATTTAGACTATCGTTTTGCACAGCTCTTTACACATTCGGGAGGCTTTTTTAATTACTGTGCTGATGAGTCTGAAGCACTAAGTATTCTTCAGCAAATCATTAAGGCTGAAGGGATTAGTTCTTTTTTTGCTTGGGATGAAGACCTTAAGAATTTCCTTAATGTAATCAAAGTGCCTTATACAGAAGCACTAGAAACGCATAATGATGCAGCGTTTATTACCTGCGAGTATCTCATTGCATATGATGGTAAAATAGTGCTCTCTCATAATAATATTAAGCACTATAATTCAGCCCGATTGCCTTCAAAAATCATTATCATGGCCACGGTTTCTCAGATTGTTACCAATCTGAATGATGCTATGGGCAAAATAAAGCGGGCAGGAAGTGTGAAAAACCTTACTTCCATCAGTGGAAATCAAAATAAATTAGACACTTCTAGTCCAGTAAATCAAAAACTATTTTTACTACTCTTAGAAGATTAATTTTTCAATATTTATTATTTTGGACAAAAATTTTACTCAGCGAAGCCTTTCTGGGATAGTCTATGTAGCCTTGCTCGTATTTTGTGTACATCCTATAGGGGCAGATTTGCTCTATCGTTTTTTTTCCATTAATATCGCTCAGGCGTATTTATATTTTGGGCTGATTACGCTTCTTACCTTGGGCTGTTTATGGGAAGTCTTTAATATTTTGAAATTTGGCAAAAGCTACGAGAGATGGCTGGTCTTTCCCTTAGGGGCTTTTGTTTTTTATCTCTTTGCCAAGCGATATTTTGGCTATGATTTCTATTTTAATTTCAGAGTTTCAGAGATGCTGGCACTTTCGCTTATTGGCATTGCAGCGGTAACGGTATTTAAATTCGTACAAGAGCTCTATTATGATAATGGAAAGCTCATCTTTGCTGTTATTTATGCGGTTTTACCTTTTGGCTTTGCGTTGGGATTGCCTCAGGTGTCTTTTATGGAAGGTGGTTTTAGTAAAGAAGTTTTTTATCTTTTCATTTTGATTTGGAGCAGTGATACTTTTGCGTACATTGCAGGAAGACTTTTCGGGAAGCATAAAATGGCCCCTAAAATCAGTCCGAAAAAAACTTGGGAAGGTTTTGCAGGAGGGGTTTTGCTTACACTTGTATTATCATTTTTTATTCAGTCTTATTCGGAGGAAATGCGAGGGAATTGGATGGTTGTAGGGGTATTGGTAGCCGTATTTGCTCCGCTGGGAGATTTGGTGGAGAGCCAGCTGAAAAGAAGTTTTGGGGTCAAAGATTCTGGAAATATTATACCAGGGCATGGCGGAATACTGGATCGGTTAGATAGTTTTATTATTTGCGTACCTGTTGTATATTTGTACTTTGTTTTAGACCGATGGATATAAGTGAAAAATTAAAAATGAATAATCAAATAAAATGAAATTACATAAAGAATCTAAGGGAACGATACTCGTAGCCAGTATAGTATTTGCAGTTGTAGCGTTCTTAGCGGTAAGGTTTTTAGAGGAATGGTCATTATTTATCATTATTCCGCTTTTGGTAGTGTACGGATTGGTGTTTTGGTTCTTCCGAGTACCCCACCGAGCTATACTGGAACATAGAAAGGAAGTGATAGCCCCTGTAGATGGAAAAGTGGTGATGATTAAGGAAGTGGAAGAGAATGAGTTTCTGAGTGGTAAGGCCGTACAGGTATCTATATTTATGTCCCCGCTCAATGTACACATTTGTAGATATCCTGTATCTGGAAAAGTGGTGTACAAGAAATACCACCCTGGGAAATATCTGGTAGCTTGGCATGAAAAATCATCTACAGAAAATGAACGAACAACGGTAGCTGTGGAAACCGAAGATGCCCATAAAGTAGTGTTTAGGCAAATTGCAGGGTATGTGGCCAGAAGAATTGTTTTCTACTGTAATGAAAATGATGAAGCCAAAGCGGGGCATGAATTTGGATTTATCAAATTTGGTTCTAGGATGGATGTGTTTTTACCACTAGATACCAAAATCCTTTGTAAAATAGGAGACAAAACCAAAGGAGGCGTAGATGTAATCGCAGAGATGACTTAGATAAGAATATAGACGGTGAAATGCCGTCTTTTTTATTCCTCATTTCTATCCAATTGGGCTAATTTTTTATCTACCCAAATGGTAGCGAAAGGGAAGAATGCAGAGAGCAAGGCAAACACAAAATCCTCATCATCCCAATCATAAATTTTCCTTGCAGGAAGGCAAAGTAGGAGGTACAAAGTGAAAAACAAACCATGGATATTCCCTACAATAATGATGAAAATGGTAGATGCTAAGCTGTCATCATAGCGTTTCCAAATCATAGCAATACCGTAGAGTAAAAAACAAGAAATGGCTTCCCAGAGACAGGTTTTTTTAAACCAAACCATGAGTTTATCATCGCCGTATCTTTGTCTTAATTTTTCTACAAAAGTTTTCATCATTAATTATTTATAAAATGAACTGCCATCTAAATAGTCAAATACTTCTGGGGGAAGCATAGGACGAACATTTTTGTTTTCTTTAATCATATTCCTAATTTGTGTAGCAGAGAGCTCTATGATAGGAGCATCTATTTTTTGTATAGTAGGAAGCTCTAGCAGCTTTTTTCCTGCTGAGGTAGTTTCGGTGAGCCTAGGATACACATAGATAGGATAATGAGCGATGAGTACATCTGCATTTTTCCATTTTTGGAGTCCAGATAGGTTGTCTTCGCCCATGATGAGACTGAATGTATAGGAAGGATGTCTTTCTTTCAGATACGCAAGCGTATCTATGGTATAGCTGGGCTGTGGCAGTGAAAATTCTATATTACTGGCTTTCATATTGGGGTAATTTTTCAGTGCCAGTTCCACCATATAGAGTCTATTTTGGTCATTTAGCAATGTTTTTTTCTCTTTAAAAGGATTGTGAGGCGTTACCACGAACCATATTTCGTCTAAATTTGAAAATTCTAAAATATGATTGGCTAAGATGATGTGTCCGATATGGATAGGATTAAACGAACCGAAAAATAAACCTATTTGTTTCATATATGATGTGGTATTAATACTTTGGGAAAGAATGATTTAGTCAATGAATTTCACATCTCGGATGCTGAAATAATGTGTTACATTTCCTTTCCAGTGGTTTTCTTCTAAGGTAAAAGCGATATCAAAACTTTTATTTCTGAAATCTTCCGCAAATTTTCCAAGTTTAAAGCCCACACATTCAAAGTTTTTAGCAGTAGCACTTTTGATATGAAATTTGAGATGATTATTATCTTTTCCCATCGTTTTCACATATCCTGCCACTTTTTGGTTTTTTAGTACGAAAATGGGTTTCATGTTTTGAGGTCCAAATGGAGCGAGTTTTCGGTGAAAGCTGATGAACTCTCTATTTAATTCTTCGATTTGAATTTCGGAATCAATCGTGATAGAGGGGGATTTTTGGTGTTCCTGAATTTGTTCAGCTACTACTTGTTCAAATTTTTTCTTGAATGTTTCAAATTTTTCAGGTCTCATAGAAAGTCCTGCAGCGGCCTGATGTCCACCGAATTTTAGGAAATATTCTGAACAGCTATCTAAGGCGGCGTGGACATCAAAATCAGATACAGATCTTGCAGAAGCTACCAGTTCATTATCAGAGCCTTGAGTGAAGACTAAGGTGGGTTTATAATAAGTTTCCGTTAGTCTGGAGGCTACAATTCCTATCACCCCTTTATTCCAATTTGGGTCATATACTATGGTGGTGTAGTTATTTTCCTGTCCTGTTTCTTTCACTTGTTTTATGGCAGATACGGTAGATTCTGTATCCAGCTCTCTTCTTTCGTCATTGAGATTTTTAATGTCATCTACAATTTGGTGAGCGTGTTTCAAGTTGTCAGAAATCATCAGTTCCACCGCCGCTTTTCCATGAGAAATTCTACCAGCAGCATTGATTTTCGGAGCGATCTCAAAAACGATATTCGAGATATCAAAAGTAGCCAATTTCTCCTCAGGGATGAGGAGTCTGAGTCCTAAATTTCTGGTTTTTCTGAGGGTTTTTAGTCCTATTTTTGCCAGTTGTCTATTCTCTCCCGTCATTGCCACAATGTCTGCGGCAATGGAAATGGCCAATAAATCTGTTAATTCATACAGTTCATTATCAGGAATTCGGTAGATGCTATTGAGTCCTTGGCACAGTTTAAAGCCCACGCCGCAACCTGAAAGTTCTTTATAGGGATATCGGCAGTCTTTTCTTTTAGGGTCTAGTACGGCGTATGCGTTGGGGATTTGCTCACCAGGAAGGTGGTGATCACAGATGATAAAATCAATGCCCAATTCATTGGCATAGTCTATTTTATCCAATGCTTTAATTCCACAGTCTAAGGCAATGATGAGGCTGAAATTATGAGCATGGGCAAAGTCTATCCCTTCGGTAGAGATGCCATAACCTTCGGCATTTCTATCAGGAATATAAAAGTCTAAGTATTTTTTTTCTACTATTTTAGAAAGGTAGAGGTACATCAGTGCTACAGCGGTAGTACCATCTACATCATAATCTCCATAGACCAGTATTTTTTCACCATTCTCTATTGCCGTAGCTATTCTTCCTACGGCTTTTTGCATATCGGTCATCAAAAAAGGATTATGGATATCTTCCATTTTAGGTTTGAAAAATTCCCTTGCCTTTTCATAATTATCAATACCTCTCATCACTAAAAGTTTGGATTCGAAAGTTCCAAATCCCAGTGACATACTGAGGCCATCTACAATTTCTTCATCGGGTTCGGGATTATAAATCCATTTTTGACTCATCATGTAGCAAATTTAGTAAAAAATATTGGCTTTAGCCGATTGGTTTTTGGTATTTAGCCAATGGCTGGTATATAAAGCACTTTGTCACAGTAGTAATACCGTGACAATGTTTCGTAAGTGAATAAGGTATTTTTATTTTGTTATACATATCGCTTTGGTGAAAGTCTAAACACTTATGACTAAAGCAGATGACTAGTGAGGTAGTTTTTCTCTAAATTTACCATAGACCCAAGTTCCTGCAATGGCACTGAGCAGGGTAATAATGATGACAGTAGCCCCCGTTCCTATCTGTGCAAAAAGAGGCCCAGGACAGGCACCGGTAATTGCCCAGCCAAAACCGAATAGGAGCCCCCCATAGATTTGTCCTTTGTTAAACTCTTTAGGAGCAATTCGGATAGGTTCTCCGTAGATGGTTTTGATATTCCATTTTTTAATGATCAATACAGAGAGCATTCCTGTAATGACAGCACTACCGATGATGCCGTACATGTGAAAAGACTGAAAACGAAACATTTCCTGAATTCTAAACCAGCTGATAACTTCGGCTTTCACGAAAAGAATGCCAAAGAGTATCCCTACGAAGAGGTATTTTAGATTATGATACCAATGGTGCTGGAGCTGGCTTTCATTCACGCAGATGGCATCTTGTTCACGCAGTTGTAAATCGTTATTATCGTTTAGATGATTCATAGTATAAGATTTTAAAGTGAAAGGATAATAGGTAAGATGAAATTGGCCATGATTAAGCCTCCTATCATAAAACATATAGTAGCAACGAGAGATGGCCATTGTAAATTAGAAAGCCCCATGATGGAGTGTCCACTGGTACATCCTCCTGCATAGCGAGTCCCGAACCCTACTAAAAATCCACCTACTACCATGGTAAGTATTCCCCTAAGGGTAAATAGCGATTCCCAGCTGAAGAGGTCTTCGGGAACCAAATTGTCATAATGAGTAATCCCGTAAGTGGAAAGCTCTGATACTAAATCAGGATGTACGGTGATAGGTGCTGGATTGGATAAAAAGTTAGCAGAAATTACACCTCCTAAGAAAATACCAAAGACGAAGAATAAATTCCATACCTCTTTTCGCCAATTGTATTTGAAGAAGGGAATATTAGTAGGCACACACGCTGCACAGATATGTCTGAGCGATGAACTTATCCCGAAAGATTTATTGCCTAATATTAATAATGCAGGTACGGTAAGCCCAATGAGTGGTCCTGCCACATACCAAGGCCAAGGAGACCTAATGAGTTCTAAAATATCCATTATTTTATTTTTTTTAGACAAAAATGAGATAATTTGCTGAAATATTCGGTAACTTATGTTACAAAAGAGTGCTTTTGCTTTTCCTTATCCTGATGATTTATGTGCTTTTATCGGAATTAGAAATCTAATCATGAGTACATCAAGCGTATTTGTTCATGGCGAGCAATAATAAGGGGAGTGAAAATTCTTTCTTATCAATATTTTGCTGATGTGCAGTTTTTTTCGTACATTTATATCATCATTAATACTTTGAAATATGAAAAAAATAGTAGTTCCTGTAGATTTTTCGGCACAGAATAAAAAGTTGATTTCTTATGCCGTGGATTTTGCCAAAATGATTCATGCTAAAATTACACTATTACATGTAGCCTCTATGGATATAGGCTATGCCATAGGAGATTTGGGATACCAATACATTCCAGAAGTGGAAAATACTGTTTTAGAAGATGAAGCAAAAAAACTTGATGAACTGAAACTAGAGGTAGAGCAAATGGGCGTGAGCTGCGAAAGACAATTACTCCAAGGCATACCGAGTGTAGCAATTTTAGATTTTGTGAAGAAAGCACATACTGATTTTTTAGTGGTAGGCTCTCATGGTAGAAGTGGTTTTTATGATGTTTTTGTGGGAAGTTTAACCAAAGAGCTAACCCAAAAGGCTCCTATTCCTGTACTCGTAGTTCCCGTACATGAATAAACAACCAAACGACCAACAAAACCCCGCAGTGTTTACTCGGGGTTTATTTTTGGCAATGTGGTAAAAAATGGTACTTTTATAATTGATAAAAAATGCTTATATTTCGCACATTGATTGGAAGAGGAAACAAGCTCTGCTGAGGAATAAGCGAGAAAAAGCGAATAGCTTTTACGAAGGTTACGAACATAGTTCATTGTCAGCAATACAATCAATGTTCAAAACGATAGTTTTAGGGGTGAGTTTTTCTCACCCTTTTTTATTAAAACTATCGGATGAACCCTATGGCTAAAAAAACCTTATCCCCCTTGATTTTTAAAATATAAATACCATTTTATAAAGTTCTTTTTAGCCTCAAAACGAAGTCCTCTATGCAAGGTTAATTTCTCTTTCAAATGCGTAAAATAGGCTTCTAAACGATTGGTAGTATAAGGGATTTCACTATCTTTCAGATATGCAAACATATTGGGTAAGGCATTGATAATATGATAAGTAGCTAAGTGTAGATTTTTATGTTTAAACCACTGAAATCC
>NZ_JH932293.1:649591-668243 GCF_000301075.1 Bergeyella zoohelcum ATCC 43767 | reverse complement strand
TTTATTAGCCAACAGCTTTTGTGTTTATCCAAAGAAATTACGCATCTAAAAACCACTGAAATCCAGATTCTTCATTCATTGATTTTTCTTCTATAAAATATTGATTTTCAACATACCACTGGTAAAATCTATTTACCCAATCGTTAGCCTGTTCATTGGTTTTTAGATGCGTAATTTCTTTGGATAAACACAAAAGCTGTTGGCTAATAAAATGTTTTGGGCTACCACTTAAATAGTTCTTAATCTGTCGTTTAATATGCACTAAACATCTTTGGATAATCACCTCTGGAAACACCTTTTTTACCGCTCCTAAAATAGATTTATGCCCATCGCAGGTTACACTGTAAACTGCCACATTCAGCTTCTTTAAGTTTTCCAAATCTTGCTTTATATCACGAAGTTTTTCCTTGTTGGTTTGGCGGTAAAGTTGCACATATCGAATGTCATAATCGTAGTAGAGTATCAGGCATAATCCATTGGAAAAGTAGGTGCCATCAATCAAGAGATGAACCTTTGTCTTGCTTTTGATGCTGAGGGTAGGAACTTGTGAAAGGTAATGTTTAAAGAGGTTTTGAAGGGTAGATTGGCTCATTGAGCTATCCCTCGAAAGGGTTTTATAGACTTGCCTTTCCATTATCCATTTTCTGAACCAAATGAATTGATTTTTTCTTTTTACACCAATGTTTTTAATCGTAAAATTTGCCTGACAATCTCCACATTGAAAGCGTTGTTTTCCATTTCTTTTTCCTTTTTTGATGATGTGATTAGAATCACAAACTGGACATTTTTTATTCGTTTTGGACATAAAATAAGAGTTATAATGAAACCACTTTCATTATAACTCTTATAAGTCTATAAAAGACAATGCTTTACAAGGTTTTTAAGCACCATTTTTTGTTATATTGTCTTATTTTTTTATCATCAAAAAAGGACAGTCTATCCTTTTTTCATTATTTTAGGGTCATAATATGGGCGTTTTTCCTTAGATGGAGATTTATACTCTAAATCTTTATCTCCTCCTAATGGAACTACTAATACCCAGCACCAATATACGAATAGTACACAGCAAACAGTGAAGAATATCCAATTGAGTACATTACCGAACATATCGTAGAATGAAAATGAAGCCACAAATAAGTCGCTTAAGAACAACCATAATGATGTCATTGTTTCTCTTTTTTAAATTAACTTTGCACAAAATTATTAAAAAATGTTCAAACTACTTTCAAAAGAGAGTAATATTTTTTCAGTTCCTGTATATATAGGTGTTTTATTGGGGCTTATTTTTTTGCGAAATATCAGTTCTGCTGCTTTTTCTGTGGATTTACCATTGGTATTTGCTCTAGGCGGACTGACATTAGGGTATTTTTGTATTAATTCTATTCGGCTTAATTATCAGACGCATGTTCCACTTTTTCTCTATACCGTATTTTCTTTGGTTTTCTTTTCTATGGATATGGATATAGGGCTTTCTGTAGCATTGATGACCAACTCACTACTTGTACTGATGCTTTCATCCCCAGAAGATATGAATGTAAAGAAGAACTATGTCATTGTAGGAAGTCTTTTGGTGTTTAACTATATCTTTTTACCTGCCACTTGGGCGATGATACTCTTTGTCATTATTCATGTTTTTGCTACTTCGGAAAGAATAGTACTTCATATTTTTAGGCTCTTTTTCGGAATGGTTTTAATGGGGATATTTTATTTTTCTTTGGCTTATTTTTTTGGAGCCAATACTTGGGATGAGCGTTACCTTCCTATGCCTTCATCTCCTTTTTTAGCGGAAAACTTTTCATTGGTATATTTATCTCCTATAGCGATTCTTTTACTTTGGGCGATAGCCGATCATTTTCTGCATTATAACGAAAAAAGCCCTGTCAGTAGGTACAAATATACATTTCTTCTCCTTTTTTTGGTAGTTCAGGTGGCTACGATACTCATGTATATGGAAAATTCAAAATCTTACTTATTGCTTTTAGTAATGCCCATGAGCATTATCTTTGCAAGATTTTTACGATTTAGGAAACGCTATTGGGAAAAAGAAGTAGGGCTAGGTGTTATTATGCTTACTCTTTTGGTTTATTTCACGATAGAAAAAGTGATGGCAATTTATTAAACAAACAATGACATGATACAGATAGAAGATAAACTAATTTCTGAAGATATTTTTTCTGAGGAATTTGTGTGCAATATCAGCAAATGCAAGGGAGCATGTTGTGTAGAGGGCGATGTAGGAGCCCCCCTAGATGAAGAGGAAACCCATATTTTAGAGGAGATTTATCCTAAGGTGAAACCTTTTCTCCGTGCCGAAGGTATAGCCGCTATAGAAGCACAAGGAACTTGGGAAAGAGATCCGTTTGATAATGATTTTGTTACTCCAATGGTGGAAAATAAGGAATGTGCTTATGTGATTTTTGATGAGCAAGGTATTACTAAATGTGGCATAGAAAAAGCATACGAGGAAGGTGCCGTGGACTGGATAAAACCTATTTCTTGCCATCTCTATCCTATTCGTACTAAAAAATATTCGTCTTTTGAAGCGATGAATTATGATCAGTGGTCTATTTGTTCAGATGCGTGTACCTTAGGGAAAGAACTCAAAGTACCTGTATATCAATTTCTAAAAAAGCCATTGATTAGGAAATATGGTGAGGAATTTTACGCACAGTTGAGTCAAGTTGCAGAGGAATGGAAAAAGGAAATGGAGCGATAATAAAAATAACAAAACCACCATTTCATGATGACTGAAAAGGTGGTTTTGCAGGATGAAATAAACAATTATTATTTACCTAAATATGCGTTGTACATCCATACATCTTTTTCTTGTTCTGAGATATAATCTCCCATTTGAGAATTGGTTCCTTCATCACCCGCCTCACCCGCAATTTCTAGAAGCTCTCTTTGGAGTGTGATGAGGGTCTTGAAAGAATCCAGAATATTTCTCACACAGCTATCGGCGTCGTTTACCTCTCTAGATTCTTGAATGGTAGAAATTTTAAGATAGTCTGAATAGTTATGACTCGGAACCCCTCCTAAAGTTAAAATCCTTTCTGCGATTTCATCTATTTTAAGTACCAAACCATCATATAGTTCTTCAAATTTTGGATGAAGCGTAAAGAATTGCTCTCCTTTGATATTCCAATGCGCTCCTCTCGTATTTTGGTAGAATATAGAGTAATTAGCCAATAGTATATTGAGTTTTTCTACAATTTTTTGAGTGTCTTCTGTGGACAAGCCTATGATTTCTGCGTTTTTCATTATAAAATTTTTTACAAAGATAGATGAATAGTCATTATGATGCAATTTATTTCAATTGATAATGACTATGATAATATTCAACTTTCTATATTAAAATAGATTTTATTCCAAAAGCACAGATAGACTATTTGTTTTATAAACTCATTTTTTCCATTATTTTAGTAACAATTTCTTCTGTAGCATGAGGTTTTGCAAAGAATCTTAGGTTTTCAGACATTTGGTTTCTGAGGTTTTGATGCTCACAAAGTGTCATGAGGGTAGTCCAAAATTTTTCTTTCATTTCATGGTCTTTGACCATTTTAGCACTATTTTTTTCTACTAAAGTCAAAGCGTTTTTAGTCTGATGATCTTCCGCTGCAAAAGGAAATGGTACCAAAATCATAGGTTTGCCTACTACGGATAATTCTGAAATAGCGATTGCTCCTGCTCTGGAAACAATGATATCTGCCGCAGAATACACCAGTGGCATATCATGAATAAATACTTCTTTAATCATGGATGATGGATGAGTGTTGCTATCTTGTTGGGAACTTTGCGGATAAGATTTTCCCGTTTGCCAAATTAACTGATAGCCTTTTTCTAAAAGCTGTTTTGCGTATTCATCCCATGTATCATTGAGCGTTTTAGAGCCTAAAGACCCTCCTACAGATAAAATGGTAAGTTTATTTTTATCCAATCCTAATTTCTCCTTTGCCTCTGCTTTATCAGTTAAGCTGGTAATGATACTATTCCTTATAGGGTTGCCAAGGAAATATGTAGGCCTGTTTCCGAAAAATTTCTCCATTTCTGGGTAGGCGGTAAAAACGGCTTTTGCCTTTTTCGCTAAGAAAGTATTGGTTTTCCCAGGTAGGGAGTTTTGCTCTTGAACAAAAATGGGAATGCCCAGCTGAGATGCAATGAATAGTGCAGGTCCACTGGCAAATCCACCCGTTCCTACTGCAAAATGAGGATTAAATTTCTTAATGATTTTCCTCGCTTTTAGTAAGCTGGAAATCAATTTGAATGGCAGTTTAAAATTTGCCAATAGATTGCCTCTATCAAAGCCTTGGATATTCAGCCCTTCAATCTTAAATCCAGCTTGAGGTACTTTTTCCATTTCCATTTTACCATTGGCACCAATAAAAAGAAACTCGGCATTGGGATAGCGTTTTTGGATTTCTTGGGCAATGGCTACCGCAGGGAAAATATGTCCCCCCGTACCTCCACCGCTCATCAGTACCCTTATAGTGCTAGAACTTTGTGTTTTCATCTTCGTCTTTTTTACGCTATGTCATTGATTTCCTCTAGTGTCTGTTTAGGACTGAGTCCTTCTTCGTTAAGAATTTGTGCACCTTTGCTTACATTAATGATGACCCCAAGGAGAAAGTAGGTAGAAAGCATGGCAGAACCTCCATAGCTGATGAGAGGTAAGGGCTGTCCGGTAACAGGGATGATACTGAGTGTTACCGCTACATTCACCAAAATTTGTATAAATAAAATCACTCCCATAGAAATAACGAGTAAAGGACCAAAAAAGCCGGGGACTTTATTGGCTATCATAATGATTCTGAATAAGATGATGATGTATAAGAAAAATAATGAAAAGGCGCCTAAAAAACCATATTCTTCCACTACAATGGCAAAAATAAAATCAGAGACCGACTGCGGGAGCATCTGCTTCATGGCACTTTTTCCAGGTCCTTTTCCCGTAAACCCACCATGTACTAAAGCGGCGGTAGCTTGTGCAATTTGGTAATTTTCTTTGGAATCAATGATGGTGGTATTGGCATCATTTTGTTTGTTGCCCATGAAGGTTTCTATACGGCTTTTCCATGTATCTACACGATTGTTTTTTATCCAATTGGTATTCAAAGCAATCATTAGAAATAAACTTGCTAGAACACTTGCCGTAGCGATGAATCCTAAAATATATTTCCAGCCAAAACCTCCTAAAATCAATACAATAATAGATGCCCCTACAATCATGAGTGCAGTGGAACCATTGTCTTTCGCTACTAAGAAAAATACCAATAATATCGGGCCAAAAACATATAAAATATGTTTCCATGCAGGAATTTCCTTGCCTAAATTTCTCGTCATGTACCGGCATAGGTAGATGATGAGTAGCACATAAGTGAAAGATGAAGGCTGAAAAGTCATTCCTATGATAGGAATTTTTATCCATCGGGAGGCAGAAGCTCCATCAATGGTTTGGGTGCCAAAAAATGAGGTATAAAAGAGTAACCCTATGAAGCACCATAGGAGGAACAAACAAAGCTTTGCCAAGTATTCATACCGAATAATTTGTACCGTCCACATAAGTCCAAGTCCAAAGGCGGTAATTCCTAAGTGCTTAATTACATGTCCCATAGTGGTACCCTCTCCTGCAATATATTCCAAATTAGAACTGGCAGAGTACACGGGAAATACAGACAAAAGAGAAATTAATATCACAATTCCCCAAAGGGTTTTATCTCCTTTGATGTTATTCCATCCAAAACTTGATGCTAGTTGGCTCATTGTTCGTTAGTATTTTATTTCAGTACTTCTTTTTTAAACTTTTCTCCTCTGTCCTCGTAGTTTTCAAATAAATCAAAACTCGCACAGCATGGTGAGAGCAGTACGGTATCTCCATTTTGAGCAACAGACTTGGCTATTTTTACACATTCTTCCAGTGTAGAGGTGCTGTAAATTAGTTTCATTTTATCTTGAAAAAATTCGATGATTTTTTCATTATCCTTGCCCAAGCATATTACCGCTTTTACCTTTTCTTTTACTAAATCTTCTATTTCGGTATAGTCGTTCCCTTTATCCACGCCACCTGCTATCCATACGGTAGGAGAAGTCATACTTTCTAAAGCATAATACGCGGCATTCACATTGGTAGCTTTAGAGTCATTGATGTATTTTACTCCGTCTATCTCTGCAAAAAGCTCTAAACGATGTTCTACTGCCTGAAAAGTCATCAGGGCATTTTGAAGGTTTTCATCGCTGATATGGAGTAATTTACCCACCATAGAAGCCGCTAAGATATTGGCTACATTATGTTTGCCCACTAAAGGTAATTCATTGATTTTCATAGAAAATTCTTTCTCTAGTTTTACAAAAATTTTATCTACTGTAGCATAAGCACCTTCGTCTAATTTTTCGTTTAAGGAAAAAGGAAGTGTTTGGGCTTTCACTTCTATTTTTTTGAGGAGTTCATGGGTCATTTCGTCCTCATGGTTATAAATGAAAAACTGGTGATTCTTTTGGTTTTCTGTAATTCTGAGTTTTGCCAGAGCATAATCCTCATAGTTGTAATTGTATTGATCCAAATGGTCTGGCGAAAGATTCAGTAATAATGCGATATAGGGCTGGAAGTTTTGAATGTCATCTAGCTGAAAACTACTCACTTCCAATACGAAGTAGTCATAATTTTCATCTGCTACTTGCTTGGCAAAACTGGTTCCTATATTTCCTCCCAAACCTACATGGAGTTCTGCATTTTTCAGGATGTGGTAAATCAGAGAAGTGGTAGTGGTCTTTCCATTGCTTCCCGTGATAGCAATGATTTTAGCATCGGTAAATTCTGCAGCGAATTCTATTTCCGAAGAGAGTCTTATCCCTTTGGCTTGAATCTTTTGTAGAATACCTGCCTTTTTAGGAATACCTGGACTTTTGATAACCCAATCGGCAGAGAGAATGCGCGTTTCATCGTGATTATTTTCTTCATAATCAATGCCATTTTCCTCCATGAGATTTTTGTACTTTTCTTTGATATTTCCTTTATCTGAAACAAAAACCTCTAGACCTTTCTTTTTCGCTAAATAAGCCGCTCCAAAGCCGCTTTCACCACCTCCTAAAACTACTATATTCATAATTTTTCTAATTCGATTTGCTTCTTCCACTAGAGATAAGTTTTTAATATATACTGCTCATGACTTTCCCAAAATTGAGAAGAAGTGCTGATAATCATTCGTTAATTCTTTTTTTTCTCATGGAAAAAAAGTGCATTTTTTTTTCCATGTTACTCTTGATTCGGAAAAAAAGTGCGTTTTTTTTCCATATCCTTATAGATATAAAAAGTTACTTTTATGTGTATGTTATCTCTCCCCCATTAACACCTTAATCAAATTTACATTAATAAAATAATTCGCTCTACCAACTTTAATTTTTTCTAATAGTCCTAGTTCTACTATGTTATCTAAATAATTCTGAGCTGTTCTTTTTTGCACCATTAGATCTTTTTCTAAAAACTCAGTCTTAGTGTATGGATGTTTAAATAAATTATTCAACAAATCTTGACTATATATTTTGGGGAGCTTTTCTCTTAGATTTATTTTGTATTCTTGCATTAATACTTTTATTCGCTCCACCAAATCAATAGTTTGAATAGAAGTAACTTCTACACCTTTCAGCATATACAAAATCATTTTTTCCCAATCGTCATTGTCTCTTACTCCTTGTAATACTTGATAATATTCAGCTTTATTCTGAATGATAAATCTACTCAAATATAAAATAGGCAAATCTAATAAGCCTTGTAAAACCAAGTACAAGATATTGATAATCCTTCCGGTTCTTCCATTTCCATCATAAAAAGGATGAATACTTTCAAACTGATAGTGTATCATCGCCATTTTTATTAATGAATCATAATCTGAAAAATCATTATCATTGATGAATTTTTCCAAATTTGCCATCAAATCTAGTACTTCCGAAGAATCTTGTGGTGGTGTATAGACTGTTTCTCCAAGAGAATTGACTAATTTTGTTCCAGATTGTTTGCGAAACCCTGCATTGTTCTGTTCTAAAATTCGCTGAATCATAATGATATGCTTGTTTAGCAAAAGTCTTTCATTTCTAACGATTTCAAAACCTGTTTTTAAGCTCTGAGCGTAATTATAGACTTCTTTTGAAGCAGAATTTTTAGTTTCTATTAATGCATTTTCCTTATAAAGTTCATCATGAGTTGTGATAATATTTTCAATTTCACTACTCGCTTTCGCTTCTTGTAAAGCCAATGTATTGATTAGAATTTGTTCATTGGGAATGGTTTTCGCAATTCCTTTTAACTCTGCCAAATGTCTATGAGATTTTGCCAACTGTTTCAAAACATTAGGTGTTTCTATGTTTTTTAATGGTGGTAAAAAAGGCAGTTTTTTCATACTTTACCTCACTTTCAATGTGATTAAACAAATAATAGCGAGCATTACTCCGATGATAATCATTCGGTTCACGATTTTACTCTCATGATAACCACTTTTTTGGTAATGGTGATGCAAAGGAGACATTTTAAACAATCTGTTATTTTGAGCGTATTCCAATCCGTATTTTTTCTTTCGGTATTTGAAGACAGCTACTTGTAACATCACCGAGAGATTTTCTATTAAGAAGATTCCACAGAGTACGGGAATTAAGAGTTCTTTTCTTAAAATAATGGCTAACACAGCAATTACCCCTCCCAGCATCAGACTTCCTGTATCCCCCATAAACACCTGAGCGGGGAAGGTATTGTACCAGAAAAAACCAATGACTGCCCCTACCATGGCTACGGCGAAAATGGTGGTTTCTCCCATATCGGGTAGGAACATAATGTTCAGATAATCCGCGAAAATAATATTCCCCGAAACATACGCAAAAAATGCTAAAGTAAGTAAAATAACGGCACTGGTTCCTGCGGCAAGTCCATCGATGCCATCGGTGATATTTGCCCCGTTGGACACAGCAGTAACTATGAAAATTACGATAGGAATAAAAACTACCCATGCCCATTCCTCGGCTTGTTTTTCATCCATCCAGAAGAGGATTTTGCTATAATCGAACTCATTGTTTTTCACGAAAGGTACGGTAGAGATGACGGCTTTTTCTTCCTGCTGAAATTTTTCTGCAATATTCTCTGTATAGATTTCAGATATTTCTCTTTTTATGGTAATACCATCATGAAAATACATGGTTACCCCGATGATAAGCCCTAATCCTACTTGACCAATTACCTTAAATTTACCACTGAGTCCATCTTTGTTTTTCTTAATTTTCTTGAGATAATCATCTAAAAAACCTATAGCTCCCATCCAAACTACAGATACCACCAAGAGAACGATGTAGATATTGGTAATTTTGGTGAAGAGTAATACGGGAACCAAAGTGGCAATAATGATAATGAGCCCTCCCATAGTAGGGGTTCCTTCTTTTTGTTTTTGCCCATCTAGTCCGAGGTCTCGTACCAGTTCTCCCATTTGTTTTCTTCTGAGGAAAACGATGATTTTTTTTCCATAAACTAAAGCAATCCAAAGAGAAAAAAGTACAGCCATTCCAGCACGGAAAGAAATATACCTCAGTAGATTCAGTCCTGGAATATGGATACCTTGGGCGGTTAAGTATTCGTAGAGATAGTATAGCATTTTTTTATTATAAAGATTAAAAGATTAAAAGATTGGGGTATAATACTATTCTTATTATCAGTTCTCTATAGTTCCCATTACTTTTACATTGGGTTCATCGAGTTTTACTTTTAGCCAATTGGTGATATTTTCTTCATTTACTTGGCTTTCTGCAGTGTAAATGACTACAGGAACGGTTTTTATGGAATCTTTACTCGTAGCATCGTTTAATCTTCCAAAATAAATTTCTTTGATTTCAGGGTAAAGAACTTTTATTTCCTGATGAAGATTATCCTCATTCATCGTATATTTTTTCAGTTCAGTTCTTAGTTTACTAATGGTAATGTCTTTTTCTGAGATGGAGTTATTATTATTGTTGATCTGAGATAAGATTTCGGCTTTTAAATCAGAGCCTCCTTGTTTAATGATTAAGTGGGTATTACTCAGTCCAAAATCTTGTAAATCTTTATTCAGTCTTTTAATTTCTAAGCTATCAAATTTTTTGTGCAGAAATGCCAATTCTATAGTTTTAGGGCTTTGCTGATAGTTTAGTTTTTTATAAATGAGTGCGTAGCCTTCGTCCACAAATTTTTTATTGATAAAATTTTCTGCGGTATTCTGAAATTTCTTTTCGTTAAAGAGAGAATAAGCCAGATAAGAACTTGGAATGATCATCAGTAGGGTAATAGTGAAAATAATGTACTTGACCTTATCATCGGTTTTTTTATCTTTCAGATTATGTGGGGTATATTTCAATAGCTTTGCGATGATGAAAGTAGAAATGGCAATGAAAACACAATTAATGGTATAGAGATACATCGCCCCTGCGAAGAAACTAAAGTTTGCGGTGGCCAGCCCATACCCTGCGGTACACAAGGGAGGCATCAAGGCGGTAGCAATAGCCACTCCCGGAATAGGGTTTCCTTTTTCCTTTCGGGTAATGGAAATGGCACCTACCACGCCTCCGAAAAAGGCAATCATCACATCATAAATGGTAGGAGTGGTTCTAGCAAGTATTTCAGACTGAGCGTCTTTGAATGGACTGATGAAAAAATAAATAAAGGAAACTAATAAACTCACTATCGTAGCGATGAGTAGATTTTTTCCTGATTTTTTGAATAATGAAAAATCATAGATGGCCAAGGAAAATCCTGCCCCTACAATGGGGCCCATGAGTGGAGAAATAAGCATGGCACCAATGATTACGGCGGTAGAATTTACATTCAGACCGATGGAGGCAATGAGAATGGCACATGCTAAAATCCAAAGATTGGCTCCTCGGAAAGAGATATTGTTATACACATCTTCAAGTACAATTTTTCGTTCCTGTTCTCCCTCTTTGAGGTTTAATATATTTCTAAAGTCTAACATTTTGCTGGATATTATCTATTTATTTTTTACTTACTCATGAGCTGCCACAGTTCATGGATAACTTCTTTGTCATCAAAGTGGTGTTTTATACCGTTCACTTCTTGGTAGGTTTCGTGTCCTTTTCCTGCTACGAGGATAATGTCTTTCGGTTCGGCAAATTTTATTGCCATTTTAATGGCTTCTTTCCTATCTGGAATGGAAGTATATTTACTGAAGTTTTGTGCTTCTATTCCCGCTTCTATCTCCTTGATAATTTGGCTAGGCTCTTCTGTTCTTGGATTGTCGGAAGTAATAATGCTGAGTGTTGCTTTTTTTGTGGCTACTTTTCCCATTTCTGGGCGTTTTTCTTTGTCTCTATCTCCTCCGCAACCAAACACACAAATCAGTCTTTCATTTTTGGTTCTGATTTCATTGATACTATCCAAAACATTTTCTAAAGCATCAGGCGTATGGGCATAATCTACTACGAAGATGATACCCCCATCAGATTTTATAGTTTCAAATCTACCATTCACTCTTTTGAGCTGGGATAGTGCCTGAAGAATTTCATTTTCCCCAAAGCCTAATTCGTGGGCAATAGCGAAAACCAGTAACAGATTGGAAACATTGAATTTCCCTGTAAGCGTAGTCCAGAACTCTTTGCCATTAAAATGAAGTAACATTCCGTTAAAGTCTACTTCCAAAAGTTTACCATGATAGTCGGCCATCGTTTTTACAGCGTACGATTTCTTTCTTGCTTTGGTATTTTGGAGCATGACATTTCCATTTTTATCATCAATATTGGTAATGGCCACGGCGGTTTCAGGCAAATCATCAAAAAAACGCTTCTTAGTGTTGAGGTATTCTAAAAAGGTTTTATGATAGTCCAGATGGTCATGGGTGATATTGGTAAAACCTGCTATACTAAAGTGTAAACCCTCTATTCTATGCTGGTGAATACCATGTGAGCTCACTTCCATAAAGGCATATTCACAGCCTTTTTCCACCGCTTGGGCGAGAATTTTATTCAGTGTAATAATATCGGGGGTGGTATGCGTAGCGGGTAAAATTTCATCTGCAATACGGTACTCCACTGTAGAGATAAGTGCCGATGGATAGCCTAAATTTTTAAAGGTATCATACAAAAGGGTCGCCACTGAAGTTTTACCATTGGTCCCCGTAATGCCTACTAATTTTAATTTTTCGGAAGGATTTCCATAGAAATTACTGGCTAAAATGCCGAGCGTTTTAAGCGTATTGGTTACTTTTATATAAGTAATGTTTTCATTTTTTTGCTCTGGAAAATTTTCGCAAACGATGACACCTGCTCCATTGTCAATGGCTTTACCAATGAACTGATGTCCATCCACTGCTACCCCTCTTACGGCAATATAGAGTCCGCCCTCCGAAATTTTACGGCTGTCAAAAGATAAGTGGGAGACCGCTCGATCTAAATCTCCGAAAGACTCTAAAATAGGAATGGCTCTTAATAGTATATGTAGGTTCATTTTTTTAGATTAAAAAGATTAAAAAGATTAATTTTATATTTTCCTATGGGATTTCAAATTTTAAAACTTTATTTGTTTTTTAATCAAATCTCTTAATGCTTGGGGGCGGATATTCAAATCATCAGTAGCGATAATGATAGGCGTTTGAAATTTGGCATTGTACTGCCTCAATTTCTTTTTGGTCTGAAAGTCCATATTTACCTTATGTATATAGTCTAAAGGATTTTTTACTTTGATGATTAATGAATTATCTGTCATGGATGGATTTACGCCTACCATTTGGATGTCCTGCCATCGTATTGTTCCTACTTTTGATATGGGCCCAATCAAAGCGGTGATGCCTTCCGTACTGATTTTTAAAGCATCTAACCTTGCCTTGTCTTTATTTTTATAAAATCGAATAATTTCAAAAATTACGAGAAAGAGCAGTGCAAGGGGTACAAAAGAATTTCTTAAACTTTGTATGAGAACAAAATGTTTTGCCAAAGGAGATAAGATGAATACATAGATGACCAATAATATTCCTATCCAAGTGAAATTAAACTTATTCCCTTTTGTTTTGATAATGTTTTCCATTCTTTTTCAATTTATAGATTGAGGAGAAAGCTGTTCCAATTAATTTTGCAAAGTAAGATAAATTCTTTGGTTCTTTTTTAATTTGGTTCCTGCCAGTGGCAGTTGGGAAGTAATTTTTCCTACTCCTTTGTATTCCACTCTGTAACCTGCATTCTCTAATTGAGGAATAATGTCTCTTCCTACAAGGTTTTTTACTTCGGGCATTATTTCATTTTTTAATGAAAGTTTTTTTCTATTATGTTCATATCTGGATAGGTCCACTTTCTTATCCACCAGCATTTGGTTTTCTATATTTTGAGGGGTTTTTAGGAAGGTTTTTCCTGCAATTTCTTTAAATACGGGTGCAGAAACAGTTCCTCCGTAGTAGCCTTTAGAAGTATTTGGAGCATGCACCATTACATAGCATGTATATTTTGGATTATCCGAAGGATAAAAACCAGCAAAAGAGGCATTGTATTTTAATTTTCCATCTCTTTCATCTCTAGCAGTACCTGTTTTTCCAGCCATTTTGAGGTTAGGAGTAAATATACTTCTTGCTGTTCCTTTTTCCACGGCTTTGGTAAGTGCGCTGGTCATCATTTGTATTGCTTTATCAGAAGCGATTTTATTAACTAGAACTTTCGGTTTTGCTTCATATATTACTTGCCCATTATTCATTATTTTATCTATAAAAAGTGGTGTTACCATTTTTCCCTTATTGGCTATTGCATTATAAAAAGTAGTAAGATGCAAAATACTGAACTGTGTGGAATAGCCATAAGAAATAGAAGCCAAGTCATACTTATTCCATCTCTTATGTTTAGGGGTGCGAATGATAGGAGCAATACTTCCTCCGATTTCTAAATCTAATTTCTCAAACATTTTCCACTTTCTCAAATGATCAAAAAAGACCTCTGGTCTTGCTCCGTAAAATTTGGTAATGAGTTTTGCTGTACCTACATTAGAGGATTTTGCTAAGACATCAGAAATTTCATAAACCCCACCTCCATGGGCATCTCTTAATGTAACGCCAGCGTATTTAAATGGATTTGTATTTACCGTAGTGTTTTCATCTATGTATCCATCATCCATTGCAGCCAATAAAGAGATTACTTTAAAGGTAGATCCTGGCTCGTACATTCCTCTAATGGCATGATTATTAATATCTTCGTACTCGCCTTTGGTGTTTTTGGTAAGATTTACCATTGCTCTTACTTTTCCCGTTTCTACTTCCATTACCACTACGGTGCCATGTTTTGCCTCGTATTCTCTTAGCTGTTTTTCTAGAGCCGTATGAGCAATGTCTTGAATTCTTAAATCCAAAGTGGTATAAACATCATTTCCATCAATAGGTTCTTTGATTTTCCAGTAGTCTATTGGTTTCCATTGGTTAGCACTTACTCTTTGCACCAATCTCATTCCGTCTGTTCCAGAAAGGCTTTCGGTGAAAGCATATTCCAATCCAGACTTTCCCCTATGGTCATCCATTCCTATGGTTCCTGCACCAATTTCAGAAGTGGCCAATTCTCTTTTGTATTTTCTTTCTACAATGAAGCCTCCTTTATTCTTTCCTTTGTTAAAAATGGGAAACTTTCTCAGTCGGTCAAATTGGTCAAAATCCAAACCTTGAGCCAATCGGAAATATTGATTTTTCTTCTTTTTTTGTTCATCGAAAGTTTTTCTGTAGAAATGTTTTGGTTTACCGAATTGTCTCGCCAAAGAATCTGTAAGTGCATCTATATTATTGGTGTAGAGTGTATCTCTTTTTGTCATGGTTTTGAAATCTAGATATACATCATATCGCATTACTGTGGTGGCGAGGATAGAGCCATCGGCGGCATAGAGGTTTCCTCGGGCAGCTTTTAGGGTGTCTACTCTGTAGTTTTTATTAATGTATTTATCCTCTATTTCTTTTACATTCGTATTTTGAATGGCCACTAATCTTACCAAAAAACCAATCATCAGCAGCAGGACCGCGAGCATGAAAATATACCCTTTCCTTATGGTAGATTTTCTTCTTTTATGAATGTTATCGGTTTTCTGAGCCATGGGTGCTATCTATTTTTATTAACAATTTGTGAGGGTGACTTTCTAAGGGCATCAGAGAGTCCATTACCATTTCTTTCCCTAGGTGAGATTCCATTTTCACTTTAATCAGACGGCTTTGGGCGAAGGCATTTCTAGATTTGTATTCCTCAGCGGTCTCTTTCAGTGTGTTAATCCTTTTTATTTTTTGTCCTGCCAAATGTCCAGTATAAATGACGGCAAAAACTAAGATAAGAATTTCTAAGCCTAATTTCCAGTTTTTTACAAATTCATCTCTATAGATAAAATTCCCTTTCAGGATATCTGAAAAGGTAAGTTTTCTTTTGGGTCTAGGATTATTTTTTCTTTTTGCCATGATGAAACTATCGTTTTATAGCCGTTCTCATTTTAGCACTTCTTGCACGGGAATTTTGTGCAATTTCGGTTTCGTCTGGAATCAATGCTTTGGTTCTCAGTAAATCAAAACTTTTATGGTAATTGCCATAAATATCTCTTTCAGGTTCTCCTTGGAACATTCCATTTTTCATGAATCTTTTTACCAGACGGTCTTCTAAAGAATGATAAGAAATGACTACCAATCTTCCATTCGGTTTTAGAATTTCTAATGACTGAGTGAGCATTTCTTTTAGGGCTTCTAGCTCTTGGTTTACTTCTATTCTTATTGCCTGAAAAACTTGAGCGAAGAATTTATTTTGTTTATGTGCAGGAACAAAGCTGAATACATTTTTTAATTCTTCTGTAGTGGCTATTCTTTTATTTTTTCGGTGATGGACAATTTCCCTAGCCAGCTTTCTGGCTTCTCTCAGCTCTCCATAGTGGTAAAAAATATCTGCTAAATCTTCCTCGTTATACTCATTAATCACTTGCTGGGCATCTGTATTTTGCATGATGTTCATCCGCATGTCCAGTGGGGCGTTACCACGGATAGAAAAGCCTCTTTCAGTGGCATCAAACTGATGTGAGGAAACACCTAAATCTGCTAATATTCCATCTACTTGGCTGATACCATGAAATAAGAGTGAATTTTGGAGGAATCTAAAATTTTGGTTGATGAGGGTAAATCTTTCATCATCAATAGCGTTATTTAGAGCATCTAAATCCTGGTCAAAGCTGAAGAGCTTTCCATGTGCGGACAATCGGGATAGGATTTCTTTAGAATGTCCTCCGCCACCGAAGGTACAGTCTACATATATTCCATCTGCATTTGTAACAAGATCATCTACACTGGGGTGTAGTAAAACCGGATTGTGATATTCCATTTTTATGCTCATTTGAGGTTTAGTTGCGTAAAAAAATCATTACTTTACTTCTGAAATTTTTCTTTATGTGTAAATAAAGACTAAAAAATAAATGATATCTTATTTTTTTCGCTAAGGGCAAAATTAGTCAAATTTTATCAAATTTTTCCACTTTTCAGTGGAATGTTCATAAGTTTTTGAATAGATATTTAATGTTTTGATTGTGAGATTTTTTCACTGAGATTTGTGTTGTTTTTATTTTCTGTGGTTTTGCCTATCCTGTGGAATGAAATATTTCTATAAAAATCTTGGAATCCTATAAAGATTCTTGACAAATACATAACAATAAACCATGTATTTTTTGTATTTTTGCTTTCGCAACAATTAACAGATATGCTTTTCAAAACTAAGAAAGAAAAAAGTTTTAATTTCATTATGGAAGGTGAGGGTACGCCTATTGTTCTCCTTCAGGGGCTGATGGGAGGGCTGAGTAACTTTACCGCATTGATGTCTTTTTTTTCCAGCAAAGGCTATCGTGTTTATTTTCCTCAATTGCCTATTTATGAGCTTTCAGTACTGAATACCAATCTCGGTGCTTTGGCAAAATTCGTTGCAGAATTCATCGAAAAAGAAGTTCAGGAGAAAGCCATTATAGTGGGGAACTCTATGGGAGGGCATATTGGTCTCATCTTAACGCTGAGCCGTCCAGAGCTCGTGAAGAGTCTTGTGCTTACAGGAAGTTCAGGCCTCTATGAAAGATCTTTTGGAGATAGCTTCCCGAGAAAAAATGACCGTGAGTACATCCGAAAGAAAGCCGAAGAGGTATTCTATGATCCCAAGGTGGCCACAGAAGATTTGGTGGACGAGGTTTTTAGTATAGTGAATGACAGAAGTAAGGGGATTAAAACCGTAATGCTTGCCCGAAGTGCTATTAAGCATAATATGGAAAAAGAGTTGGTGAAAATTAGTGTGCCTACTTGTATCATTTGGGGGAAACAAGATAATGTAACGCCGCCCGATGTGGCAATAGAGATGAATAGACTCATTCCTGATGCTGAACTCTTTTGGATAGACCAATGTGGACACGCAGCCATGATGGAAAAACCTAATGAGTTTAATGATATTCTCTACGCTTGGCTACAAAAAAGAAACTTTTAAAACCTTTATCAAAACCTTGGATAAAGGTTTTTCCGTTTAAATCAAAATCTTAAAATATGATTATTCATTCTGCAAATTTCGTCAAAAGCTCAGGGAGGTGGCAAGATTGCCCTGAACCTACTTTACCAGAATACGCCTTTATTGGGCGTTCTAATGTAGGCAAGTCTTCACTTATTAATGCCATGATGAATAGGAAGGATTTGGCGAAAACTTCCCAAACTCCTGGAAAAACACAGCTGATTAATCATTTTCTTATTAATGAAAACTGGTTTCTCACAGATTTGCCAGGTTACGGCTACGCCAAAGTGTCTAAAAGCCTTCGAAAAGATTTTGAAAAACTGATTACCAATTATATTTTGAATAGAAAAAATCTGGTCAATCTTTTTGTTTTAATTGATGTTCGGCATACGCCACAGAAAATAGATTTAGAGTTTATGGAATGGTGTGCTGAAAGTGGTATCCCTTTTAGTATTGTATTTACCAAGGCAGATAAGCTCAAAGGTATGATGGCAGAGAAGAATGCCAATGCTTATTTAGAAAAAATGTTAGAAACTTGGGATGAAGTGCCGAATCATTTTCTTACTTCTTCCGAGAAAAAAATAGGTACAGAAGATGTGCTACGATTTATAGAGGATACCAATGCAATGTTGAAAAACAATAAAATACAATTTGTCTAATTACAAAATCCATTATTAATATGGAAATACAAGCTCTCCAAAATCAAGTAGATGAATGGATAAAGACGGTGGGTGTTCGTTATTTTAACGAACTGACGAATATGGCCATTCTTACCGAAGAGGTAGGAGAGGTAGCGAGAATCATTGCAAGAAGATATGGGGAACAGTCTGAAAAAGAAAGTGATAAAATGAAAGATTTGGGAGAAGAACTTGCAGATGTACTTTTCGTTACATTATGTCTTGCGAATCAAACGGGAGTAGACCTTCAAGCGGCTTTTGACAAAAAAATGAAAATAAAAACCGAAAGGGATAGAGAAAGACATCAGAATAATGAAAAACTGAAGAGGTAATGTATTGGGGAAAGGCGGTTGGCGAACTAGCTTCTAACTTTTTAGTCTTTTAGCTTTCTAACCTCTAATTTCTAAAATCATTGTACATGATACAACTTATAAAAAAACTTTTTGTGTATTAGAAAACTTTATCTATCTTTGCCTCGTTATGTTACACACAATCAA
>NZ_JH932293.1:648691-649491 GCF_000301075.1 Bergeyella zoohelcum ATCC 43767 | reverse complement strand
AATAAGGAATTATCTAGAAAAAGGAAAGAAATTAAAGAATCTAAAAAATCGAAATCATCGAAATCATCGAAACGAACGGAATCCTTTAATTTTTTAATCCTCTAATCTTTTAATCCATTAATAATAAAAGCCTATGTCACTAAAATTTAAGACCATTGAGAAGAGCCAACCGGGTGTTTCGGGAGGTGGAGCGAAGAAATATTACGCATCTCCAGTGTACAGCGGAGAGCTGACGCTGGAAGATATGACGAAGCGAATAGAGAAAATTTCTACAGTAAGCGGGGCAGACATCCGTGCGGTGCTGTATGCCTTTGCCGATATATTGCCTGATGAGCTTACCAATGGCTTTATAGTACGCTTGGGAGAGGTAGGATCTTTCCGTCAGAGCATTAGTAGTGAGGGTAAGGAGGCGGAATCAGAAGTAACGGCGAGTGCTATCAGAGACTCTAGGATACTTTTCACGCCGGGTAAAAAGCTGAAAGATGCCCTGAAAACAGCCAAGTACGAAAAGGTACCTTAGGGATGGAAAATTTCCAAGCTAGGAAAATATAATTTCCTAGTTAGGAAATTGAAATTCCCTAGCTAGGGAATTGAGACTATGAAAAGAATGTATAAAAAAGGGAAAAATCTAAAGAATCTAAAAAAATCGAAATCATCGAAATGAACGGAATCTTTTAATTTTTTCAATCTTTTAATCATTTAATAAAAAAAATAAATCAACATTTTAAATTTAAAAACGATGAACAAAACAACAATCAAGATCAGTGTGTTAGCGTTCTTAGGTTTTATGACTTATGGCT
>NZ_JH932293.1:645472-648591 GCF_000301075.1 Bergeyella zoohelcum ATCC 43767 | reverse complement strand
TATATAAATATGCGTGTGTACGCGGAATCTATAAAAAAAATCTAGAGCGAGCAAATATCGGATATTTTAATTTATATCCTCCTTCATTGAGAAGGGGGCGATTTTGTTTGTGTCTATGTCATCATCATAGTTATTTGTTACCCCATAGAGGAGAGACCTGCACCAGTACATTCCCTATCCTTCACCAGAACCTTTTACAAAAATCAATACGATATCAGTGTCTCCCTTCTAATTTGTACAGTTCACTAATTGTTTTTTGGGAGGATAGGGATTTAATAAGGAATTATCTAAAAAAAGGAAAGAAATTAAAGAATCTAAAAAAAAATCGAAATCATCGAAACGAATGGAATCTTTTAATTTTTTAATCCTCTAATCTTTTAATCCATTAATAATAAAAGCCTATGTCACTAAAATTTAAGACCATTCAGAAGAGCCAACCGGGTGTTTCGGGAGGCGGAGCGAAGAAATATTACGCATCTCCAGTGTACAGCGGAGAGCTGACGCTGGAAGATATGACGAAGCGAATAGAGAAAATTTCTACAGTAAGCGGGGCAGACATCCGTGCAGTGCTGTATGCCTTTGCCGATATATTGCCTGATGAGCTTACCAATGGCTTTATAGTACGCTTGGGAGAGGTAGGATCTTTCCGTCAGAGCATTAGTAGTGAGGGTAAGGAGGCGGAATCAGAAGTAACGGCGAGTGCTATCAGAGACTCTAGGATACTTTTCACGCCGGGTAAAAAGCTGAAAGATGCCCTGAAAACAGCCAAGTACGAAAAGGCACCTTAGGGATGGAAAATTTCCAAGCTAGGAAAATATAATTTCCTAGTTAGGAAATTGAAATTCCCTAGCTAGGGAATTGAGACTATGAAAAGAATATATAAAAAAGGGAAAAATCTAAAGAATCTAAAAAAATCGAAATCATCGAAACGAACGGAATCCTTTAATTTTTTCAATCTTTTAATCATTTAATAAAAAAAATAAATCAACATTTTAAATTTAAAAACGATGAACAAAACAACAATCAAGATCAGTGTGTTAGCGTTCTTAGGTTTTATGACTTATGGTTACGCACAGCAACAGCAGCAAGACCCTTACAAGGGTAAAGTAGGGATAAACACCATAGAGCCGAGTGCTACGATGGACATCCGCCCAAGTACAGCCAATGCTCAGAAAGAAGCCACCACTAACGAAGGGATTATTGCTCCGAAGCTAAGCAAGACGAGAATTGCTAATATTGCTACCCCAGTAGAAGGTACTTTGGTATATGCTACGGATGAAACTACTTCTCCTATTTCTGCTTATACAGGAGGAGATACGAAAGTAGCGAAGATTACGGAAAAAGGGTACTATTTCTATAATGGTACCGAGTGGGTGAAAGCGGGGAGTGATGTTACTGACCAACTTTGGGCTCAGAGAGATAATGGTGGAGTTACGGAAACTTATCTGAAAGCAGCAAACGGAGATAATAATACAGTCCAATATAGAAACAATGGAGTGTTTGAATTGAAATTAGGAAATCCTATTGCTACGGACTTTGACTGGAAAGATGGAAAAGCCCTTAATGTGGGGAAGACTCCTTTTGGTTTGTATATGACTTCTGATGTTTTTCCTCAAACAGGATATGGAACTCTGCCTACTCCTAGTAGTTTTAGTTTTTCTCATAACCAAGGGTTGATAAAGGAAAGCCATGTGAATGGAAAAAACAACCCTTATTATTTACAGGATGAAACGCGAATTGTGATTAAAGATGTAACATCTCCTATTGGCAATATTTTTGCGACTGTTAATAGTGCCGATGTATTTTCCAATAATACAGTAGCTGAGTTAATAGGATTACGAGGTATAACTAGTGCTGGAAATGAAACATATACTGCTGGAACTGTAGGTACTAATATAGCAGGTCAATTCATAGCTAGAAATAATGCGACATCTACAAATATGTATGGGGTTAGTGCTTTAGTCCGAAATTTGGGTAAAGCAAATTTAATAAGAGGAGTATATGCAGATGTGCATTCTCAGAGTGCTCGTAATGGGGTGTATGCGACTTCTTCTGCGGATTATGTGTATGGAACAGATAGTAATGTGTATTTGACTCCTAACAGTACAATTGGTAATCATGCTATTGCACTTAGAGGTTTTGTGAGAGCTTATAGTAATTCTACTACTGAAAATTTGGTTAATAATTTTCTTTATACTGATGTACAACAAGATGCTAATGTAAAAAATTTATATGGGGTAAGAGTGTCGTCGAGTGTCAATTCCGGAGCTAATGTAACTAATAGTTATGGAGTATATGTAAATAGTATGAAAAGTGATGGTATAAAAGGTGAAGTTTTTTCTATTTATACCAATAATGGATATGTGTACTTTGGGGACAGAGTAGGTGTAGGTACTAAAACTCCTATGGAAAGATTAGAAGTATCTGGAAATATTTTATCTAATGGAGGACTGAAATCTTCTATAAATGCTTCTAATGGTTTAGGTGGGTATGTAGAGCTTATCAATGATGCTAAAACGGGTGGAACTTTATCTAAAAGATGGCGTATTTATAATATGCAAAGCCAAGGAACCAATAACTATGCAGATGGATTACATTTTTGGGGGTATGCAGAAGATGGAACTAATTTAGGCTCTAAAATGATTTTAACAGATGAGGGAAATCTTAATATTGGTTTCGGAAGTGCGGTAATTTCTAATACACCGGCTACTCAAAAATTAAACATAAAAGGAAATGTACTTATTACAGAACTTCAAGGTACAGGAGACCGTCCGGTATTCGTCACGGCAGATGGGGTATTAAAAGTAGGTACAGCTTCTACTATCAGATCTGCATGGGTTCCAGATACAGCGAGTAATTCGGTACAGCTTGCCATTACATCTGCCAATGGAGACAGAACTACTCACCCAATAAGCATCACAGATGAAGGAATGGTAAGAGCTACTTCTTTCCAAGGAGTTAATGGAGCCACTATCTTCCCAGATTATGTATTCCAAAAGTACTATACAGGGACTTCGTCTATCAAGGCAGATTACAATTTCAAATCACTGAGTCAAGTAGAAGATTTTGTAAAAACCAATGGACATTTACCAGGATATAAATCTGCGGAGACTATTAAA
>NZ_JH932293.1:595247-644372 GCF_000301075.1 Bergeyella zoohelcum ATCC 43767 | reverse complement strand
ATGAACAAAACAACAATCAAGATCAGTGTGTTAGCGTTCTTAGGTTTTATGACCTATGGCTATGCACAGCAACAGCAGCAAGACCCTTACAAGGGTAAAGTAGGGGTAAACACTATAGAGCCGAGTGCTACGATGGACATCCGCCCAAGTACAGCCAATGCTCAGAAAGAAGCCACCACTAACGAAGGGATTATTGCTCCGAAGCTAAGCAAAACGAGAATTGCTAATATTGAAACTCCCGTAGAAGGTACTTTGGTGTATGCTACGGATGAAACTACTTCTCCTATTTCTGCTTACACGGGAGGAGATACGAAAGTAGCAAAGATTACGGAAAAAGGGTACTATTATTACAACGGTACCGAGTGGGTAAAAGCGGGGAGTGATGCTACTGACCAACTTTGGGCTCAGAGAGATAATGGTGGAGTTACAGAGACTTATTTGAAACCAGCCCTTACAAACAATGACATTGTAAGCTATCAAGAGAATAGACGATTATACAATAATTTAGGAGAATTTAAGTTTGATACGAATACTTTTTCATTAGGAACAAATTTATTAGGAGCAAAAGATTTACCATTCTTTAATGGAATTTCTTCTGATGCTTTGCCTATGGCAGCTAATTTAGGAGCAGGGAATCCTTTTACATTTGATAATGCTTATTTATTCAGTGCTAATGCTGGACAAATAAAACAGACACATGTGCAAAATGCACAAAATACAAGTAGTATTGGAGCAAAAAAATCTTATTCTGGTGGTGCCTCACTACTCTTTACAGATAGAGATGTAACAGGAGATTTAGGTTATTTATCAGGATTTAGTGCTAACGCAAAAGTGAATTCTAATGTTAATGTAGGGTTTTTATTTGGTTTAGGCACTAATCCTACCGCTGGTGATTTTGCAGGCAGTACAAATCCTAATGTAAGTGTAATGGAAGGGGTTAGAGTTTTTACATCGTCACTAGCGAACTCCACAGTTTCAAACCTAATTGGTATATCTTCTACACCTGTTGCTTACAAATCTAAAAATGATAATATTATAGGTGTTAACTCATTGGCAGAGAGTGGAAGTGGGTTTTGGTACACAAAAAATGATGGAGGTGTTTTTACTAAAACTACTCTAAAAAGTTTATTAGGTGTGAAATCAACCGCAGAAGCTAAACCTAATTCTACGATAAATGTACTCGCTTCATCATTTAATGTTTCTAAGTTTTATAATACTTCTAATGTTACTCATGGATACGGAATTTCTAATCATTCTTTTTTTGAAAACGGGGCAACAGTAAAAGATTTTAGTAGTTATGAAACGGGATTAAATGCTGATGGAAGTGTAAATATAGACAACTATGCAGTTTTTAAATTTTACAAAACTCCATCCCAAAACATGGAAAGTTTTAATCCTAAGAGAATGTTTGGACTTTGGTTATCAGACATTAATAATGGTACAGAGTTCAATTATGCTATCCATACAGGAGCAGGAAACATCCGTTTTGGAGATTTACAACATTCTGTTAGTACCAATGTAGCAAGTACAGGAGACCGTCCGGTATTCGTCACGGCAGATGGGGTATTAAAAGTAGGTACAGCTTCTACTATCAGATCTGCATGGGTTCCAGATACAGCGAGTAATTCTGTGCAGCTTGCCATTACATCTGCTAATGGAGATAGAACTACTCATCCAATAAGCATTACAGATGATGGAATGGTAAGAGCTACTTCTTTCCAAGGAGTTAATGGAGCCACTATCTTCCCAGATTATGTATTCCAAAAGTACTATACAGGGACTTCGTCTATCAAGGCAGATTATAACTTTAAATCATTGAGCCAAGTAGAAGATTTTGTAAAAGCGAATGGACACTTACCAGGGTATAAATCTGCGGCAACCATTAAAGCACAAGGATATGTAGATTTAATGGAAACTCAACTGACCAATGTAGAGAAAATAGAAGAGCTTTACCTACATCTTATGGAGAAGGAAAAAGAAGTGAAAGAGTTAAGAAATAAAAATCAAGAACTAGAGAATAGATTAGAAAGATTAGAAAAACTGCTAAAATAACTTCCTATTCTTCAAATCAATAAGCTGACCATAGGTCAGCTTATTGATTATTTAATGACAGCTATGTCCAGAAGAATGATGCATCTTCTTATCCGTTTTAAGTTCTAAACTCTCTTTCGGTGGAGAGAGATAGGGAATCCCCAAATCTAATCCTCTCAATACAAAGAGTACTCCCATCACAAACATCAGCATAGGAACCAATTTTAATACGCTATTCCTGAGCTTCTGAGTGATAAATCCACCAAATAAAACCACTGCAAACATAAAAGGAAATGTCCCTATACCAAATAATGCCATATAAGCAGCCCCTTGCCATACGCCACCAGCGGCCAGTGAAGCCGTGAGTGCTACATAGACCATCCCGCAGGGTAAAAGCCCATTAAGCAATCCCGTGATAAACCTTCCGCTGAGATTCTGACGCTGAAGAAATTTTCCTAAATTCTTTTTTACCGTATATAATAAACCATTGATGAAAGGAATTTTAGTAGCAAAATCTTTTCCACCAAAAGAGAACGCTGCCATGAGCATCATGATAATACCTACTCCTATAGATAGAGGCTGCTGAACGCCCGCCATCTCAAATCCTTGTCCTACAAGTCCTAAAACCCCACCTAAAAGTGCATACATACTAATTCTGCCGAAATTATAGCTTAGGTTATGAAGTTGAAATTTTAGTGCTTGAGTTTTCGTCATTCCCATAGAGAGTGCTATAGGTCCGCACATGCCTACACAATGAAATCCTGTGGCAAATCCTAAACCTAATGCAGAGATAACCATTGCTATTTCCATAATATATCGTAATCTATTTGATAGGGCGTATTATTTTTTGTCCATCTAAGTTTCAAGGTATAAGAGCCTGATGATAGTACTTTGGCTGGAATGGTAAATCCTAATTTACCTCCCATGTCTTCTTCTTTCTTAATATCTAAATTGGCATCATCTGTTCTAAATAATTCGAATTGAGTTTTTCCATTTTCAGGAAGAACAGAAACGGGAAAAACCACACTAATTCCTTGAGGTGTTTGGGTAACGGTAGGTTGTTCTTTGAGCTGTGCTGCATTATTTTTCGCATCAATTACTTCCTGATACCTCAGCTCTTCTTCATAATAGTTATGAGAAACCATTTCTGAATTTTGCCAATTTCTGGAAAAATAAAATATCATAGAAAGGATAAAGAGCATAAAGGACAATAATGCCACTACAATGCCGTGTCCCCAAGTAAATTTTTTAAACATAATGAATTAGAAATTAGAGGTGAGAAATTAGAGGTAAGAGCCATCAGCCCATCGTCTAAAACGCTATCTTAAACGGCCCTTCAAAATAAGTTTCAAAACTATCCACCATTTCTCCTTTTTCATTGAAAACACCAATCACAATATTCTGTTTAGACAGTTTTATTTCAGACTCTGGGAAAGAAACATTCGCAGAACCTTTTACCATTTTATCCCTCTTAAGATAAACTTTTTGGCTTCCACTCAGGGTAATCTTACCATGGTTCGGGCTGATTACTTTCACGGTAACCACTTTGTCTTCATTAGATTTGTTCAGGATGGTATAATTATAAATATTGGTAATCTGCCCTTCATTAACAAAATAATTGACTCCTGCAGGCTTAATAAACTTGGCTTCTAAATCTCCACGATTATAAAGCAAAAAGCCTAAAAACCCTACCAAAAGTGTAAGCACCACGGTGTAGGCTTTCATTCTATTGGTAAATTTGAATTTTTCCTCCTGCTCTATTTCTCTCTCTGTAGCATAGCGAATTAATCCTTTCGGTAAGCCTACCTTTTCCATCACTTCATCACACGCATCTATACACGCCGTGCAGTTTACGCATTCCAGCTGCTGCCCATTTCGGATGTCTATCCCCGTAGGGCATACCACTACACACTGGTTACAGTCTATACAATCTCCTTTTCCTAAGGCTTTTCTGTCTTCATTTTTTCTCCATTTAGAACGGTTTTCTCCTCGTTTAAAATCATAGTACACATTGATGGTTTCTTTGTCAATGAGTACTCCTTGTAATCTTCCGTAAGGACAAACCAAAGTACATACTTGCTCCCTAAACCAAGCAAATACAAAATAGAAAGCCCCTGTAAATACAATCATCACAATAAAATTGGTAGGATGAGCAAATGGCCCTTGCTTCATGATACGGAATACCTCATCTTTCCCTACGATGTACATAAACATAATGTGCGTAATGACTAGAGAAATCACCACATATATGGACCATTTCAATCCTTTTTTCCAAATTTTCTCAGCATTCCAAGGCTGGCTATCCAGCTTCATCTGTTTATTTCTATCCCCTTCTATGGCATATTCTATTTTTCTGAAAATCATTTCCATAAAAATAGTTTGTGGACACAGCCATCCGCAAAAAATTCTTCCGAAAACCACGGTAAATAAAATAATGAATACCAGCGAAGTAATAGCCCCCAATGCCAAAATAAAAAAGTCTTGAGGGTAGAAAGGTTGTCCCAAGATAAAAAACTCTCTTTCCAAGATGTTAATCATCAAAAAGGGATTTCCATCAATGGTAATAAATGGCAAACCAAAAAGCACAGCAAGTAAAAAATAGCTCACCCAAGTTCTATAATTGGTATATTTTCCTTTGGGTTTTCTTGGAAAAACCCACTTTCTCTTCCCTGTGCTGTCCATGGTGTTCACGGAATCACGAAAAGTCTCAGGCTCTACCACTTGTCCTTGTCCTCCTTTGTATTCTTTTATTTCTTTTTCAGACATTCTGATTACTATTTATTTGTACAAAATTACTAATAAAGCCGTAACCAATACCCAATAAAAAACTGATAAAACACCATGAAAAGGTATTTTAATTTAGAACAATTCTAATCAATGTGTTTTATAATCTATTTGAACATGATTATTGATGATTACTGAAAATAGGCTAAACATATAAGGCTTGTGTCAGTTGCTCATTAGCTGTTTTATATGGTTCAAACGAAAAAAGCAAGAAGAAAACAAAGCTATTGAGAGATTGTACGATGTGCAAAGTATAATGATTTTAGAAGTTAGAGATTAGATGTTAGAAATTAGAAGCTATTTGCCAAGAGCCAAAAGCTAAAAGCCAATCGTTAAAATCCCATTTCTTATGCTGACTCCATCGGAATCAAATGTCTATAGCCATAGCAACCGTTTTGTTATTCGACCCCATCGGGGTCGAATGTTATACCAAATCATGTCCCATGCTATAAACATAAGACTTTTACAAGGTCAGACCAAAAGCCTACTGCTTTTAGAATTTAGAAATTAGAAATTGTACAATGTATAAAGTATAATGTACAAAGATTTTGGAGGTTAGAAAGTGAAAAGCCTACTGCCTATTGCTTCCTGCCTCCTGCTTATAGCACTGTAAAACAAGGGCTGAACTATTTGGAAACCTTGAAGAAGCATTAGCGACTTTATTTCTCTTCAAAACATCATCTTTCATTATCCCTCCCAGTATAACTTTGTGTTTTTATTATCAGAAAATTTTAAACTGGCTCTTATAATAATTTTATGCACTTGACCGATTCCATTTTTGATTCCCATAAGAAAGTCATAACTTTGAAAGAAAAATGGGAATTATCCTTATCACTGGTGCCAATGGAATGTTGGCACAAAAGTTAGAAAAACAACTGAGCGTACATCACGAAGTACGATTTCTTACCCGAAAACCGATTCGAGAAAACGAATTTCTTTGGGATATAAAGAAAAAATTCATTGATGAAAAAGCATTAAAAAACATCACACATATCATTCATTTAGCAGGTGCAAACATCGGAGATGGAAGATGGACTCCAGAGCGAAAAAAAGATATTTTGGAAAGTAGAGTGCTGTCTGCCCAGCTTCTTTTAGAGGCAGTAAAAAGAAACAAAATTCAGTTGGACGCCTATATTTCGGCATCTGCGGTAGGCTATTACGGTGCAGTTACCCGAAACGAAACGCTCACAGAAAACTCCTCTACGGGAGATGACTTTCTCAGTCATGTTTGTACAGCATGGGAATCGTCTGCAAATGCTTTTCAGCCTTTTTCAAAAAGAGTCGTCATTCTGAGATTCGGTGCCATTATCAGTAGTAGTGGCGGAATGCTAAAAAAAATGATAGTACCTACCCGAATGTACATCAATGCTGTAATAGGTAGTGGAAAACAAAATATCCCATGGATAGATATAGAAGATGCTGCTAGGCTCTTACACTTTTGCTTAGAAAAAAACAATAGCCAAGGGATATATAACGCCGTAAGCCCTCAAAATGTGGACAACAGGACATTTACTATGATTTTGGCTAAAGTTTTAAAAAAGAAAATATTTCTTCCCGCCATTCCAGCATTCATTATAAGATGGATTTTCGGTGAAATGTCTGTACTCCTTTTAGAAGGCACCCCTATTTCAGCACAAAAAATCATAGCAGAAGGATTTGAGTTTCAATATGCGAATTTAGAAGAAAGCCTTAAGAAAGAACTCAAAAAAATAGGGCATTAAAAAACCACTTCTCAAAGAAGTGGTTTTTTGTAGTATCATAGAAAAATATCTTATTTCCATTTTGCTTCTTCTCCTTGTGGAGCTGCTCCTCCTTGAGCATCTGGAAGCTCTTGATTGATATGATAGATATAAGCCGCAACTTTCTCAATATCATTTCCTGTAAGCTGTCCATTCTGACCGAATGCCACCATGGCAGGGTTATTAGGAGAGCCGTTATACACCACATGGAATACACTTTTAAACAATGTTTCCTCTGGCTGATTTATCCAGTAGTTATCTGTTAAGTTCGGGCCAATACCCCCTGCACCACCATCCATATGGCAAGACACACAATTGGTTTTGAACACTTCTTCCCCTTCAGCGATAAGGTCAGAATTGTATTCTGCGGTCTCTATTGTTTTTTGAGGAACGGTTTTCATGTATTCATCAATCGCTGCTATTTGCTGTTTGTATTCCGTTTCGTACTCATCTGTAGGATTCGCAAAGCTAGTAAACGCAAAAGAGATGATATACACCACACAGTACGCTACACCAAACCAGAAAAGACCTAGCCACCATTTCGGAAGCTGATTATCTAGCTCCATAATACCATCAAATCCGTGGTCAATAAGAATATCTTTCTCATCTTTAGTAGACTGCTTTTTAAATGCAGACTCCCAAAGTGATTTGAAGTAAGGTTTGTTTTTTGCCTCTAAATAGGCTCTTCTTTCTTCTTCAGAAAGCTCTTTAAATTTAGCATTTTCTATCAAATCAGAGATTGCATTATGAATTAATGCTAATACACATGCAATTACAACTGTTCCCCAAAAGTAAGCAGAAGAAAGGAATGCTGTACTCTGAATGAACATATAGTAAACGATGAAAAGTATAGTGAGAATCACTAGTATGTTTACGATAATGGGCGTTCTTGGTTTCATAATTATTAATATTAAAACTTATAGAAGATTTTGATCATTTTCATCTCCTTCTAGAGGAGCATTGGCAGCATCACGATAGTGGTTTTTGGACCTACTCAGCGTATAGAGAATAATACCGATGAAAAATATCATGAAAAGTATCAAAGCCAATGTCTGATAAAATCCTGTTCCATTTTCACTAGCAACGAGTTCTTTTACACTTTGTGGTATCATGATGCTGACAATTTAAATATGATTCAAAAATATTTACTTAACACTCGCAGTTTGAATATCGGTAGTTTTGATATCCGTTCCTAGTCTCTGAAGATAAGCAATCAAAGCGATAATTTCTTTCTTCTCTAGCTCGCCTTCAGGTCTTGATGCATAAGCCTGCTTAAGGTCAGCCGCTTCAGAGAAAATATCTTTTACAATCGCTTTTGCCTGATTGTCTGCCCATGCTTCAGCCGTATCTATCTGTGCTTTAGTATAAGGCACATCAAAGGCATCTTTCATGAGTTGGAGTTTATTCACCATCTCTGAACGGTCAAGGTCATTCGCTATTAACCAAGGATAACGCGGCATGATAGATCCTGCAGAAGTAGATCTTGGGTTATACATGTGCTTGTAATGCCAAGAGCTTGGGTTTTTCCCTCCTTGTCTATGAAGGTCTGGTCCTGTTCTCTTAGATCCCCAAAGGAATGGTCTATCGTACACGAATTCTCCTCCTTTAGAATATTGCCCATTTTTACCATTAAATCTTACTACCTCATCACGGAACGGTCTAATCATCTGTGAGTGACACGCATTACACCCCTCTCGGATGTAGAGATCTCTACCCTCTAGCTCTAGTGGAGTATAAGGCTTTACAGCAGAAATAGTAGGTACATTTTCTTTTACCGTAATTGTAGGAATAATTTGTACGGCACCACCAATTGCTACTGCAATAAATGAAAGTACAGTAAGGTAAAGTGGCATTCTTTCTAACCAAAGGTGGAAGCCTTCCCCTTCTTTTCTTCCATCTCCAATATTTGCTAACGCAGGAGCTTCTGCTGGAACTTCTTTTTGGAATGAACCTTTTCTCACCGTAGCCACCACATTGATTACCATCAAAATAGCACCTGAGATGTACAATATTCCTCCTACAAATCTAGAAATATAGTGTGGAATAATAGCCGTTACAGTATCTAACCAGTTTTTCCAAACCAGCGTACCATCTGGGTTAAACTGTTTCCACATAAGTCCTTGAGTAAACCCTGCTATATAAAGTGGTACGGCGTAGAAAATAATCCCCAAAGTACCTAACCAAAAATGCCAGTTAGCAAGTTTAGTGGACCAAAGTTTCGTTCTCCACATAATTGGCAATAGGTAATAAATCATACCGAATGCGATGAAACCATTCCACCCTAATGCACCGATATGCACATGCCCAATTACCCAATCGGTATAGTGACCAATCTTATTTAAAGTTTTAGTAGCTAAAAGTGGTCCTTCAAAAGTAGCCATACCATAAGAAGTAACCGCCACTACAAAGAATTTCAATACAGGATTTTCTCTCACTTTATCCCATGCACCTCTCAATGTCAATAGACCATTAAGCATACCTCCCCAAGATGGAGCAATAAGCATGATAGAGAAACCTGTTCCTAATGCCTGAGCCCACGCAGGAAGTGCTGTGTACTGCAAGTGGTGTGGCCCTGCCCAAATATATACGAAAATCAATGACCAGAAGTGGATGATAGATAATTTATATGAGAATACAGGTCTATCTGCCGCCTTAGGCAAGAAGTAATACATAAGCCCTAGTACTGGTGTAGTTAAGAAGAATGCCACAGCATTATGGCCATACCACCACTGAACCAAAGCGTCTTTTACTCCTGAATAAGCAGAGTAAGACTTCCACATATTTAATGGAACAGCAAGGTTATTGAAAATATGAAGCATCGCCACAGCTAACCAAGTTCCGATGTAAAACCAAATTGCCACATAAAGGTGACGCACTCTTCTTTTAGCAATGGTACCAAACATATTAATCCCAAATAATACCCAAGATACCGTGATTAAAATATCTATTGGCCATTCATGTTCAGCATATTCCTTAGAGGTATTAATTCCCATAAAGAATGTGATGACTACGGACACTATCATAATTTGCCATGTCCAGAAGTGAATCCAAGATAGTGCATCACTGTACATTCTCGCTTTTAGCAAACGCTGAAGTGAGTAATAAATCCCAGCGAAAATACAGTTCCCCACGAATGCAAAGATTACTGCACTGGTGTGCAACATTCTGATTCTACCGAAGCCGAATGCCCCATTGGTATTAATAAGCCCTTCAATATTCCCTGCTGCCAATGACTTAATGGTAGAGTCATCGGTACCGAAAAGGTACTCCGGTAATTCAGGATAGAAGAGCATCAAAGCGGCCGTGAGTCCTAGCAAGAACCCTACAACCCCAAACACCACAGTAGCATATAAAAATGCTCTTACGATGCTGTTGTCATAACTGAACTTTTGTGTTTCCATATAGTATATTACTTATTTTTTTCTTTTTTTGTTTTTTGTTCTTCTGCATCTACCTCTTGCTTTTCATCCCTCAGCTCATCATCTAATAATATCCTCACTGCGGGAGATTCATCATCTTCAAACTGACCTTTCTTTGCATTTATGATGAACATAATGAGAAAAATAACAGCCAAAGAAACACTGCATATAATCATCAAATACAATATATCCATCAGAAGTACAAATTTAGGGTTTATCCGCCCCCAAATTTAATGATTTTTAATGACTTTAATCATGAAATGTTAAAAAAGGTTAATTTAAAACCGTTCTAAATTAACTTTTTCTCAATAAATACAAGAAAAACTACACATAAAAACAAAATAAACCCAATAAAAAACCGAATAATTCAATTTGAGAAAATATTATTTTTCATCAAGTATCAATTTTTCCTCAACTCGAAATATTTAAAGCTCCTTAACCATGTAGCCAAAGAAGTAAAAGCAATGACAGAAATGGAACTGATAGGCATCAAAATAGCTGCAAATAATGGAGACATATATCCCATCACTGCAAAACTAATCCCAAAGACATTGTACGCCAAGCTAATGGCAAAAGTCATCTTTACTATGGTGATGGCATCATGGCTGTACTTCATATACTGATGCAGATTCGTTACCCTTTCTCCGTGCATGATAACATCCGATGCTGGAGTGAAAGAGTTAGAGTCATCTGCAATGGCAATACCTACATTGGATTGCTTTAACGCCCCTGCATCATTCAGTCCATCTCCCAACATAACAACTCGCTTACCCTGCTCTTGTAAAGATTGTATATACAATAATTTTGATTCGGGATTTTGATTAAAAACAAATGCACCTCCCTCTCCAAAGATAGCCATAAGCCTCTCTTTTTCAGATTCATTATCCCCACTGAGCACATGCAGCTGATAACCAGAAAGTGCCTCCACCATAGTGTTTAGCCCTTTTCGGTATTCATTTTCAAAAACAAATCGCCCTAAAAGCACATTATTTTTAGAAATATAAACTGCCGTTTCCAGTGTCTTGGCTTCTGTTCCATTAAAACTCGCTGCACCTATTTTATACAGCTGCCCTCTTACTTTTGCACTATACCCTTTTCCTGTTTGAGCTTCGAAATTTTCCACCTCATAATATCCATCTTCCACATCTAAATATGCATACAGTGCCTTAGACAGCGGATGAGACGAATTTTTAAGCAAAGATTTTATATTTTCTTGGTCAAAATCCGAAAGTGGTGCTCCGTGAAAAACGATAGAAGAAGATTTAGAATGCGTAAGTGTCCCCGTTTTATCAAAGACCACGGTATCCATTTTTGCCAATTTTTCTACCGTGAGTGCATCTTTTACATAAAACTGATTTCTACCAAAAATCCTCATCACATGCCCAAAAGTAAAAGGAGCTGAAAGCGCCAACGCACACGGACACGCCACGATAAGAACCGCAGAAATCACTTGCCACATCTTCTCCGTATCGATTTGATACCAATATCCTCCCGCTACAATGGCAATACCTAAAATAATGAAAGTAAAATACTTACTTATAGCATTAGTCAGGGTATCCAGTCCCGTTTCTTTTTTCTTAAACGCCTCTTTATTCCAAAGCTGTGTAAGGTAACTTTGATCCACACTTTTAATGACTTCCAGCTCTAAAATAGCTCCCATCTGTTTTCCTCCCGCAAAAATTTTATCCCCAGATTTTTTAGCAATAGTAGCACTTTCTCCTGTGATAAAACTATTATCTATATTCCCTTCGCCTTTAATGAGAATAGTGTCCACGGGGATGATTTCTTGATCTCTCACCATGATCCTATCTCCTACTTTCAGCTCAGAAAGCAAAATATTTTCCTGAGCACCATCAGATTTGAGCCGAGTAACCGCTATAGGATAAAAAGATTTATAATCTCTATCATAAGAAAGTGTACTATAAGTTCTTTTTTGGAAATACTTCCCTAAAAGCATGAAAAAGAGCAAGCCACAAAGTGTATCAAAATATCCTGGCCCATCATAAGCACTAAATGCCTCATAGATACTTCTAAAATAAAGCACCAAAATCCCTAAAACGATAGGCACATCTATATTTACTACTTTATTTCTGAGCCCATACCATGCCGATTTAAAATAATCAGATGCAGAATAAAATACCACTGGTGTGGACAAAAGGAAAAGAATATACCTAAAAAGATATTTGTACTTCTCCATCCAGTAATCTGTAGTACCCATGAGCTGCTCCGCGTATTCTGGATAGCTAAAAAACATCCCATTTCCAAAAGCAAAACCCGCGATGCCCAGTTTTATCAAAAGGGTTTTATCCATTTTTTCCTCTTTCTTATCGGCAGTTTCCAGATTCACCACAGGCTTGTAGCCCAATCGGGTAAGAAATTTTGCCAGCTCACTGAGTTTTAAATCATTTTGATTAAAAGAAACCTGAACTGTCTTTCGGGTAAAGTGCACTTGAGAATAGTGAATTGCAGGATGAATGGTGGCCAAAGATTCCAACAGCCAAATACATGAAGAGCAATGAATCACAGGAATCTTAAATGTTACCAAAGAGGTATTTCCTTCTGAAAAATCAGTTACCTTATCAAATATTTCTGGCGTATCTAAATAATCAAACTCCGAAACATTTTCATCAGGACGAGTTCCCGCCTGACGATTGAGCTGATAGAAATTATCCAGACGATTACTATGCAGTATTTCATATACCGACTGGCACCCATTACAGCAAAATATCTTTTCATCATACTGAATGGGCGTCTTATCTGCAGGCTGTCCACAATGGTAACAAGAAGTTTTCACACGCTAAAGAAATAAAAAGACAAAATTATGATAAAATACTTTGCCAATGGCTACAAAAACCATTACTTTTGCTGATAAATATCATGACACAGTACCGATATGCAGGAAACCATAATGAAACCCAGTGATGATTTTATTTCATTTTTTGATGAAAGCTCGCTTGAGCACCGCATTCCAGAATGCTTATTAAAAAGGGTAAAAGAGCATAAAGTATCCATAAAATACAATAAAGGAGAACATCTTTTTGACGAAAAAGAAAGTCCTGAAGCAGTATATATCATTAAGAGTGGAACCGCTAAACTTTCTAAAGTAGGAGCTTATAAAAAAGAACAAATCCTAAGATTCATTACCGAAGGAGACCTCATCGGTTATCGTTCCCTACTCTGTGGAGAATCTTTCCGTGCCAAAGCCGAAGCACTTACCGAAGTAGAAGCACTTAAAATCCCTTCAGACCTCTTCGTAGAACTCCTCCAAGAGGATAAATCTTTGGCTTTTGAGATGCTCAAAAAAATCGCCTACGAACTGGGGGAAAGCTGTGATACCATTACCTTCCTTGCCCAAAAAACCGTAAGAGAAAGACTGGCAGAGATGCTCCTCACCTTAGAGCAAAAACTGGGTACTGACCCTGAGGGATTCATTAAAATCACCCTCACCAGAGAAGAAATAGCCAACCTCATCGGTACCGCTACGGAATCCGCCATAAGACTCATCTCTGAATTTAAATCCGATAAAATCATCGAGACCGAAGGAAGAAACATCAAAATCATAGACCGAGAAAAGCTTATGAAGCTAGGACATGTTTAGTATATTGTACCATGTACAAAGTATAAAGTACAAAGACTTATGCGTATGGCTTCGCGGTTTCCTGCTTGATTGTACAAAGTTCAGAAAATTTAAACCATCTTTTTAATCTTTTTAATCTTTTTAATCTTTTTAATCTTTTTAATCTTTTTAATCTTTTTAATCTTTAAATTAAAAAATGTCTATCCACTCTGAAATAAAAAAAGTAACCACCACTTCCCTACTCAAAATGAAAGCAAAAGGGGAGAAAATCTCCATGCTTACCGCCTATGATTTTACCACTGCAAGGATGGTAGATGCAGGAGGCGTGGACACTATACTAGTGGGAGATTCTGCAGCCAATGTCATGGCAGGGTATGCCACTACCCTTCCCATCACGCTAGACCAAATGATTTATCACGCACAGTCCGTGGTACGAGGCGTACAGAGAGCATTGGTCATCGTGGATTTACCTTTCGGAACTTACCAGAGCAACCCCGAAAAAGCCTTAGAATCTGCCATCAGAATCATGAAAGAAACAGAAGCCAATGCCATCAAGCTAGAAGGCGGTGCAGAGGTGGCCGATTCCATTAAAAAGATAGTAGATGCAGGAATACCCGTCATGGGACACTTAGGGCTCACCCCTCAAAGCGTAAACCAATTGGGCGGTTATGGTCTGAGAGCAAAAGAGGATGCCGAAGCCCAAAAACTACTGCAAGACGCACAGCTTTTACAGGAAATAGGCTGCTTTGGCTTGGTACTAGAAAAAATCCCCGCTGCTCTTGCGAAACAAGTTACCGAAAGCCTTCGTATCCCTACCATTGGTATTGGAGCAGGAGTGGATTGTGATGGGCAAGTACTGGTGTATCATGATATGGTGGGCATGAATGACGGCTTTGCCCCAAAATTCCTTAGAAAATACCTTCATCTGTATGCTGAAATCACAGGAGCCATCGCTCAATATGTAAAAGATGTAAAAGAAAAAAACTTCCCAAACGAAGCGGAAAGTTATTAAAAATTAGACTATAAGATATAAGAAAATGCCCGAGAAAATCTCTCAGGCATTTTTTATTTTAGTTGACACGGGTAAATAATAAAGTATACCTGTCATTCACTCCATCACCATTGAAGTCCTCACCGCCCGTATCATCAGCAACTTCAAGCTCTGTGTCAGTAAGTTTTAAAACTTCATCAGTAAAGGTTCCAACAGGAGTTTCCATTCGTAGCATTTTCGTATTGGCATTATATGTATATGTACCTTGATCTGTTCCCATATCTTCACATACTCCATTGAGCTCTTCGAAAGTATGACTTTGTAGCTTTCCGTCATTAAAAAATTGTATAGTGTTTTTATTTTCACAAGGAGCAACATCTTGACTTATCAGGAGTGCATTTGTCTTTCCATCATATACATTCTCTTTAGAAATTTTCCAAGTTCCAACGATAGGAGAGTCCGAATCTCTATCACACGCCACGAAAGACATCGCTACCAATGTCGAAAGTAATAACTTTTTCATTTTGATTAATGTTTAAATTTTTAGCAAAAATAAAAATAATCATTGGATATACAAAGTGAGAAAAGAAAAAAACTTCCCAAACGAAGCAGAAAGTTATTAAAGACGAAAAGCTACAATCCCTCCCATACAATCTAACACATAAGGTGTACTATCTGATTTTCTATCTTGTGCAATGAATGCACAAGCTCGTGCAAGTCCTACACAAGATGTACTATTGAATTTCCTATCTTGTGCTATGAATACACCACCTTGTGCAAAAGGTACACAAGATAGATTTTTAAATTATTCATCTAGTGCAAGGAATACACAAGATAGATTATTCAAAGCACAAGATAATTTATTGAAAAAAAATCATTATCTTAGCCAAACGATAATTAAAAATATAAAATTATGGCTAGAAAATCTTTCGCTGAACTCTGCACTTCAGCACAATTATTAGTAGAAGCAGTTAATAAGAGAGAAGGGAATTTACCTGTAGGGGTAACTTCTGAACTAAAAGACCAACTCAATACCGCACAACAAAGAGCAGTACAAGCCAATGTGGAACAAGAAAAACTAAAAGCATTGCTCAAAGAAAAAACCGCTGAGCTGGATAGCTACATCGCCCAGATAGAGAACACCTACGCTCATCTTAAAAAATACATTAAAATGGGGGTTCCTCAGGAACTATGGCGTGAGTTCGGTATAGAGGATAAACGATAAACATTTTCAGAAAAACTGTTTCCATTATTGGGAACAGTTTTTTTATTTAAAAAATTAAGACAAGTCACAGCTAGCCTATCAAATATAAAACAAAAAACACTGCTTCCTGCTTATAAAAAACATCGTACTTTTGCACCCAAGGAATAAAGCTACTATGGAATCACAAATCATCTACGAAGACAATCACCTCCTAATCATTAATAAAAAAGTGGGACAGCTGGTACAAGGCGATAAAACCGGCGATGCTTCCCTACTGGATGTACTCAAAAACTTTATCAAAAAAAGAGACCAAAAACCAGGCAATGTATTTCTAGGGCTCGTACATAGAATAGACAGACCCACTTCGGGATTGGTGATTTATGCCAAAACTTCCAAAGCCCTCTCTCGGCTTACTCAGATGGTGAAAAATAGAGAAATCAAGAAAACCTATTGGGCCATAGTTCCCAAAGAAATGATTCCTCAGCAGCAACGGCTAGTGCATTATCTCAAAAAAAATGAGAAAAATAACAAAGCCATCGTCTTTCCTTCCGCTGCCCAAGGAGCAAAAGAAGCCATCCTTTCCTATACCATTATCCAAGTGCTGGATCATTATCAGTTACTGGAAATCAATCTAGAAACAGGAAGACATCACCAAATAAGAGCCCAACTCTCCAAAATAGGCGTTCCTATCAAAGGTGACCTCAAATACGGAGCTCCGCGTTCTAACCCCGACGGTGGCATTTCCCTACATGCCAGAAAACTGGAATTCATCCACCCCGTTACTAAAACTCCGATGACCGTCATCGCACCCGTCCCTGAAAAAGATACCCTGTGGGGTAAGTGTGAAGAAAACGCTGAAAGATGAACCACCACAGCACTCACTACCAGATACCCCATCACACATCAGAAGAATTTCTAAGCTTGCCTTACCATTGAAAACCTTGTTTTTTAGTATAATCAACTAAAAACTCTTATCTTCGCAAAAATTTGAATAAAAAAATAAAAATGAACCCAATGTCAAAGTTCAACGAATATAAATCCCTTGATTTAATCCATGTTTCGGAACAAATAGCTCAATTTTGGAAAGAAAATGATACTTTCAAAAAATCCGTAGAAACCCGAGAAGGACACCCCGAATTTGTGTTCTATGAAGGACCACCTTCTGCCAACGGAATGCCCGGTATCCACCATGTCATGGCAAGAGCCTTAAAAGATATTTTCTGCCGTTTCCAAACTCAGAATGGGAAGCAAGTGTTTCGCAAGGCAGGTTGGGACACACACGGACTTCCTGTGGAGCTGGGCGTGGAAAAAGAACTGGGAATTACCAAAGAAGACATCGGTAAAAAAATCTCGGTAGAAGAATACAACCAGGCTTGTAAAAACGCCGTGATGCGCTATACCGATGTTTGGAATGACCTTACTGAAAAAATTGGTTATTGGGTAGATTTGGACAATCCTTATATCACCTACCAACCGAAATATATGGAGTCTGTATGGTGGCTTCTGAAACAGCTTTACAATAAAGATTTGCTTTATAAAGGCTATACCATTCAGCCATATTCTCCAAAAGCAGGAACAGGACTCTCCTCCCACGAGCTGAACCAACCTGGAACTTACCGCGATGTGAGCGATACCACCATCGTAGCACAGTTTAAGGTAAAAAAGCGCTCTCCTGCTCTAAGCAATAAACTCAATGCAGGAAACATCAATTTAGAAAATGAAACTTGTGGTGGGGTTAATCATTGGAAAGAATTTGACCAAGAAACTAACAACCAGCAGCCCATCTCCATTTTAGCCTGGACCACTACCCCTTGGACTTTACCTTCTAATACCGCTTTAGCCGTAGGTAAAGACATTGATTATGTTTTGGTAAAAACTTTCAATCAATATACTTTTGAGCCGATAAATATTATCTTAGCGAAAGTTCTTTTAGAGAAAAACTTTGGTAAAAAATATACTATAGGAACTGAAGAAGATTTTGCTCATTATACCAGTGAAAGCAAAACTATTCCTTACCAAATCCTTGCCGAATTTAAAGGTAGTGATTTAGCAGGAACGGAATACGAACAGCTTATCCCTTGGTTCAGTCCTGCGGAAAATGCAGACCAAGCATTCCGCGTTATCGTAGGAGATTTCGTAACTACGGAAGACGGAACGGGAATAGTACATATTGCCCCTACTTTTGGTGCCGATGACGCTCGTGTAGCTAAAGAAAACGGCATTCCACCTATGCTCATCAAAGATGAAAACGATAACCTTGTACCATTGGTAGATTTACAAGGGAAATTCGTAAAAGGTGAAAATGTTCCTGAAACTTTCGGTGGAAAATACATTAAAAATGAATATTACGATAGCGATGCCCCTGAAAAATCTTGGGATGTAGAACTCGCTATTCTTTTAAAAACTGAAAATAAAGCCTTTAAGGTAGAGAAATACGCTCACTCCTATCCACACTGCTGGAGAACGGATAAACCAGTACTTTACTACCCGCTAGATTCTTGGTTTGTGAAAATGACTGCGGTGAGAGACCGACTTATTAATTTAAACAAAGAAATTAACTGGAAACCAAAAGCTACAGGAGAAGGGCGTTTCGCTAACTGGCTGGAAAATGTAAACGATTGGAATTTATCTCGTTCCAGATATTGGGGCATCCCGTTGCCAATCTGGAGAAGTGAGGATTTGAAAGAAGAAAAAATCATTGGTTCCGTAGAAGAATTGGTAACCGAAATTCAAAAGTCTATCCAAGCGGGATTGATGTCCCAAAATCCTTTTGAAGGCTTTAAAGTGGGCAACATGTCTGAAGAAAATTATGCTAAAATAGATTTACACAAGAACATTGTAGATGAAATTATTTTGGTTTCAGACAGCGGTAAACCAATGAAACGCGAGAGTGACCTCATCGATGTATGGTTTGACTCTGGAGCGATGCCTTACGCTCAGCTACACTACCCTTTTGAAAACAAAGATTTAGTAGATAACAACAAAGCTTTCCCTGCAGATTTCATTGCGGAGGGTGTGGACCAAACGCGTGGTTGGTTCTACACGCTTCACGCGATTGGGACGACTGTTTTTGATTCTATTGCTTATAAAAATGTGATGTCTAACGGATTGGTTCTCGATAAAAACGGACAAAAAATGTCTAAACGATTGGGGAATGCCGTGGATCCATTTGAGACATTGGCAAAATATGGCCCTGATGCTACGCGTTGGTACATGATTTCCAATGCTATGCCTTGGGAAAACCTGAAGTTCGATGTAGATGGCATAGACGAAGTTCGCCGTAAATTCTTCGGAACACTCTACAATACCTATTCATTCTTTGCCTTGTATGCCAATGTAGATGGCTTCAAATATGTAGAAAAAGACATTGAGAACAGACCAGAAATTGACCGTTGGATTCTTTCCGAACTGAATCTTTTAGTAAAAGAAGTAACGGAATATTACAACGATTATGAGCCTACCAAAGTGGCAAGAGCCATCAATACTTTTGTAAATGACAATTTGAGTAATTGGTATGTGAGACTTTGTCGTCGCCGTTTCTGGAAAGGGGATTATACAGAGGATAAAATTTCGGCGTACCAAACGCTTTACACTTGCTTGGAAACCGTAGCAAAAATTTCTGCTCCTATTGCTCCATTCTTCATGGACAAACTATACCAAGATTTGAACGCCGTAACTGGGAAAGACCAAGCAGAAAGCGTACACCTCACTGATTTCCCTGTAGTGGACGAAAGCCAAATAGATACCGCATTGGTAGAAAAAACACACTTGGCCCAAACTATTACTTCTATGGTATTCTCTCTCAGAAAGAAAGAAAACATCAAGGTAAGACAGCCTTTACAAAAAGTGATGATTCCAGTATTGGACAAAAAAACGGAAGAACAAATTTTAGCGGTTGCGGAACTCATTAAACAAGAAGTAAATGTAAAGGAACTTCATCTTATCAATACAGAAGAAGCCGCTGACCTTATCGTAAAACAAATTAAACCTAATTTCAAAACATTAGGTGCGAGATTGGGGAAAGATATGAAAGCCGTAGCTACAGAAATTCAGAATTTCACAGGAGAGCAAATTTCAGCTTTAGAGAAAGAAGGAAAAACCACAGTAGCAGGACACGAAATTACGCTTAACGATGTAGAAATATCAGCGAAAGATATCCCCGGTTGGACGGTAGCCAGCGAAGGAAAAACTACAGTAGCTTTGGACTTAACAATAACGGAAGAGCTAAAATCTGAAGGTATTGCAAGGGAGTTCATCAACCGAATTCAAAATTTAAGAAAAGATAAAGATTTTGATTTGACGGATAGAATTTCCATTCAGCTGGAAGAAGAGAATCCTTTCAAAAAAGAACTCACAAGCAACGAAGCTTATATTTCAGCAGAAGTGCTTTCAGATAATATCACATTCGTAACATCATTGTCGGATGCCAATGAGATAGAAATAGATGAAGTGAAATTTAAAGTCTTAGTAGAAATTAACAAATAATGATTCAAAAGAAATCTTAATAGAGAAAACCGCCGTGTAAAACGGCGGTTTTTTTATTTGGTTAAAAAACAAGGAATAGTTAAAAAATTATAGAATAAAATCGGCTTATTTTCTGTCATTTTCAGAAAGTTTTAATATCTTCATTACCTAGATAAGGAGTTGGAATAAAAATTGCTAACTCCAATGAAATAAAAAACCATTTTACTAAAGAATACAATTATGAGTACTGAAAGACAAAGATATAGTGACACTGATTTGCAAGAGTTTAAAGAACTTATTCAGCAAAAAATAGAGAAAGCAGAAATGGATTTGGCGAGAATTAATGAAAGCTTCATTAATGACCAAAATAATGGTACAGATGATACTTCTCCTACCTTTAAGGCCTTTGAAGAAGGAGCTGAAACGCTCAGTAAGGAACAGAATGCCATTTTAGCAGGAAGGCAAGAAAAATTCCTGAGAGATTTGCGTAATGCCCTCATCCGAATAGAAAATAAAACCTATGGGATTTGCCGTGTAACAGGTAATCTTATCCCTAAGGAAAGACTGAGAGCAGTACCCCATGCTACACTAAGTATAGAAGCAAAAAATAAGCAAAGATAGAAATGGGGAATATAATCTGATAAAAACTTTTTTCCTCTATTCACCACAAAAAAAGCCACCTTTTCAGGTGGCTTTTGATTTTATAAAAGATTAAGCATCTTTATCTTCAGAAACTTTTTCAGCATCTTTTGCTTTTTCTTTTTCTGCTTTTCTTTGAGACAATCCCTCTTTAATAGAGTCAGAAACTACTGAAAGAATCATATCTATAGATTTAGAAGCATCATCGTTACCTGGAATTACGAAATCTACTTTTCTTGGGTCAGAGTTCGTATCTACGATAGCGAATACAGGAATACCTAATTTCTTAGCTTCTGTTACAGCGATGTGCTCTCTCAAGATATCTACTACAAAGATAGCAGATGGAAGACGCACCATGTCAGCGATAGAACCTAAGTTTTTCTCAAGGTTTGCTCTTTGTCTATCTACCTGAAGTCTTTCTTTCTTAGAAAGCGTCTCAAAAGTACCATCTTTCTTCATTTTATCGATAGCGTTCATCTTCTTTACCGCCTTACGGATAGTAACGAAGTTGGTAAGCATACCTCCTGGCCATCTTTCTGTAATGTATGGCATGTTAAGTTCAGAAGCGTGCTTTGCTACGATTTCTTTTGCTTGCTTTTTAGTTGCTACAAAAAGTACTTTCTTACCAGCAGAAGTTAATTTTTCTAATGCTACACAAGCGTCATCTAATTTTACAGCGGTTTTATGTAAATCAATGATGTGAATACCATTTTTCTCCATAAAGATGTATGGAGCCATATTTGGGTTCCACTTTCTCGTCATGTGACCAAAGTGTACACCTGCCTCTAGGAGGTCTTTAACATTTGCTTTTGCCATGATTTTAATTAAATGTTAGTTTACTTTCCGCTTTTTTGGCAATCAACTTTACGATGAGTGGGAGTAAAGTTTGGGTGCTAAACATAACGGGCAAATTGTTATTAGCTTTAGGCTTCAAGCAATAAGCTTTAAGCTGTCAAGCGGTTTAAAATTGTTTTTTGGAATAAGCCTATTGCATAAAGCATAGGGCTTAAAGCATTTTTAACGCTTAGAGAATTGGAATCTCTTTCTTGCTTTCTTCTGTCCTGGTTTCTTTCTTTCTACCATTCTAGAATCTCTTGTAAGCAATCCGTGTGGTTTCAATGCCAATCTGAATTCTGCATTGATTTCACAAAGTGCTCTTGAAATTCCTAATCTGATCGCTTCTGCTTGACCAGTAATTCCTCCACCGAATACATTTACAGTAACATCATACGCTCCTACTGTTTCTGTAAGGATGAATGGTTGGTTTACTTTATATACCAAAACATCTGTACCGAAATATTCCTTTACATCTCTACCATTAATAGTGATTGCACCACTTCCTGGCTTTGCATAAACTCTTGCAACGGAAGTTTTTCTTCTTCCTATTTTATGAACTGTTGACATACCTTAGATTATTTAAATTCGGTTACATTAATGGTTTTTGGCTGCTGAGCTTCATGCTTATGCTCTGTACCTTCATAAAGATAAAGGTTTTTAAGAATTGCAGCACCTAATCTGTTTTTAGGCAACATTCCTTTCACAGATTTCTCAAGTACTTTAAGCGGATCTTTCTTCAATAATTCCGCAGCAGTCTGAGACTTCTGTCCACCAGGATATCCTGTATGCCAGATATAGGTCTTGTCATTCCACTTGTTCCCAGAAAGAGTAATCTTTCCTGCATTCAAAACGATTACATTATCTCCACAGTCTACATGCGGAGTAAAGTTCGTTTTGTGCTTACCTCTCAAAATCTTAGCAACCGTAGAAGCCAATCTTCCTAACGGCTGTCCTTCAGCATCTACCACAACCCATTCTTTATTAGCGGTAGCTTTGTTTGCTGATACAGTTTTGTAACTTAAAGTATTCACACTTTTTGTATTTAACGATTAAACATAATTCTCCCCTAACGGGTGTGCAAAGGTACATTTTTTTTACGAAATGCAAAAAAATATGACCATTATTTTTTTCTACCAATCCAAATGTACATATTTGTGGTATGGAAAAAGAAAAAATCATTCTCGGAATAGACCCTGGCACTACTGTGATGGGCTTTGGTATTATTTCGATTCAAAGAAATGATATTAAGCTCATCGCCATCCATGAATTAATACTGAAAAAATACCCTAACCATGCCACCAAACTCAAGTACATCTTTGATAAAACCCTTGCTCTCATTGATGAATATCTCCCTGACGAGGTAGCCTTAGAGGCTCCTTTTTTTGGAAAAAATGTTCAGAGCATGCTGAAATTAGGGAGAGCCCAAGGGGTGGCCATGGCGGCTAGTCTCTATAGAGATATCCCCATTACAGAATATTCTCCTAAAGAAATAAAACAAGCCATCACAGGAAATGGAAATGCAAGTAAAGAACAAGTAGCGGGTATGCTCCTCCATCTGTTACAACTGAAAGATTTCCCCACTGCTACTCTAGATGCCACAGATGGACTTGCCGTAGCGGTTACTCACCATTTCGCCCAATCGTCCCCGCTATCTAAGCTCAAAAAAGGAAATTCATGGAAAGCATTCCTTAAGAATAATCCTGATAGAATCCTATGATCTTCTTAAATATGGATGAGTACAAAAGAAAGATACAGCATCCATCATCACTCTCCCAGCTGGTCAATGATTTTTTCAGCGATGATTTCTGCCATTTTTATTTTACTCTGATGCGTCCACCCTGCAATATGAGGAGTGATAAGTGCTTTTTCGGAAGAAAGAAGATATTGTAACTCTTCGGATAGGTGGTCTAAATTTTCAAAAGAAGATTTTTCATATTCCAAAACATCAAGCCCCACAGCCTTTATTTTCCCCGATTTTAAAGCAGATGCTACCGCACTGGTTTTTACATTTTTCCCTCTTGCAGTATTAATGAGGTAGAAAGGTTTTTTCATCTTGGCAATGAAGTTTTCATCTACTAAATAGTGTGTAGATTCAGTAAGCGGGACATGAAGACTCACAATATCCGCTTGGCTATACAGCGTTTCCATATCCACTTGTGTAGCATACGCATCCTCTAGATGAGGAAGAATATCATGAAATATCACTTTACACCCGAAGCCAGAGCATCTTTTTGCCGTAGCTTTTCCCATATTACCATAACCGATAATCCCCACCGTCTTCCCCATAAGTTCGTCTCCACGGTTTTCTTCTCTGAGCCAAATTCCATTTTTCACTTCATGGGAAGCTATTTCCAAACGATGTACAAGCAAAAGCAACATTCCCAAAACATGTTCTGCTACCGCATCTCTGTTGCCCTCAGGAGAATTAATCAGTGTAATGCCTTTTAGTTTAGCCGTTTCTATATGGATATTTTCCATTCCGGCACCTACCCTAGCGATGAATTTCAAATTACTATTGAGCAAAAAATTTTCATCTATAGGAATTCTACTACGAATAATAATTCCTTGATAATCATTAATTTTATCAAGCACAGACTGATAATCCGAATGAAAATCATCTTCCACAATACACCCATGCTGTTCCAATCGGTTTTTTAAAACATGGTGATTACTATCCAACTGTAAGATTTTCATTGTTAATCTTCAAATAATTTTCTCAGTTCCACAGATTCTTTAGCAGACATTCTTCCTGATAGGATAAGGGATAGTTCTTTTCTTCGGAGTGCCGCCGCATGTCTCTCTTTTTCCAAATCAGTTTCTGGTATCATCTCAGGAATAGATAATGGCTTATTATATTCATCTACCGCTACGAAAGTATAAATCCCTTCATTGGTATGAATTTTTTCTCCTTTAATAGGGTCATCTAACCAAACATCTACATAAACCTCCATGGATGTAGAGAAGGCTCTAGAAACTTTGGATTCTAAAATTACGATCCCTCCTTCAGGAATAGGATGATTAAATGACACATGGTTTACCGAAGCGGTAACCACCCTTCTGGCACAATGCCTAGTGGCAGAAATGGAAGCACAGCGGTCCATTCTGGCAAGGAGTTCTCCTCCGAAAAGATTTCTGAGAGAATTGGTTTCATTAGGAAGTACAATATTGGTCATCACCGTAAGTGACTCTGAAGCTTTCTTAGGTTTCATTAAAGTATAAATTTATTTTTGAACGGTTTTAGAGGCTGGCTCTGTAGAAATATTGGATTTTTTGCCGAAAATAATTTCAGGTTGGGTCATTGCCACTATCCCTAAAATAAGAATAATGAGAAGGGTGATTAGCACCCAAATGGTACGCTTAGATGTGGTACTCTTTCTTTTATGCTCTAACCCACTGAGGTTAATGGTTTCAAGACCATAAAAATCAGGATTGTTTTTTACTATTTTTTCACCTTGCAGGATAATTTCATCTCCTACCCGGATAAATCTGCCTAATTTTTCTATGACCAAAGTTTCGCCATGATAGAGTTTTGTCTTCCAAACATCTATCGTTTCAGAGAAAAACTCTTCAGCGACCTTCGTATCCAAATTATTTTGTGAAGCAAAGGCTCTGATAAGCCCACTTCCTTCTGTACGATAATCAGCATGAAAGCAAATTTGCTGAGCGGGAGGAGAAAATATTTTGGTAGCCTCATCAAAGGCGGCTTCTGTTTTCTTTAATGTGAACACACCGAAGTGAGGTACCTTCGCCTTTCCGTTTTCAGCCAAATATTGTAAAATAAATTGTGCTACACTCATTCCACAAAATTACGGTTTTTTATAGTATGTTATGGGAAAATATTTTAACCTTGAACAAATTGAAAATAAAGGCCATCCATTCGTTCAAATCAATTATCATTTAAACTTTCACAAAAGGTTTAAGCAACCTAAAGCACCTGTCATCATTTAGGATAACCACATTGGAATTTCAAAAAAAAAGAAACCGAAGAACCTCCGAGATATTGAACTATTGACCCAAAAAATGCAATGAAATCTCCTTAAATTAAAATTACTCAAACACCACCAAGGGGATAGATAACCCCAAATTCATAGTAAAACCTTTTGGGAGATGGGCTCTGCTATTATAAGGAAACATATACCCCAAATCTATTTCAAGAAGCCCCAATAATGCAGCCCCTACTTTTGGGGTGATAAAATGGGTAGTAGCATCTACCCCCGCAACATAATATACAGCATGCGAAATATCCCTCCCTTTTTGATAATTAAATAAAATATCTGCACTGCCCTTAGGCATTACGGTAAAGGTACCATCATACTTTCCCATCAAAGCGGAGACCCCCAATCTGTATGCGATATCATCTTCTTTCAGCAATAGCACCCTTCCACCCAGCTCACCACCATGGTAGTTTTTATGGTAAGTATATCCTGCATTGACCAAATAATGTGCAGTATATTTCTGTGCAAACAAAGTAGATGTACCCAATAATAAAAAGAAAAAAGAGTACCATAAAAAGTGTTTTTTCATAAGAATATTTTTTGAAAAAAAATAATACAACTGCCCCATGTTAAACAATGAAGCAGTTGGTTTTGAATATTCATTTACAGCTGAAAAGCCTTTTTGATATCCTCTATTCGGTCTAGTTTTTCCCAAGTGAAAAACTCTAAATCTTTAATGGTACGCTCCTCTTTCGTACCCTTATTGAAAGTTTTATCTGCCACGAAATGCGTCCTCCCCATATGCCCATACGCTGCTGTCTCTTGGTAAATAGGATTTCTCAATTTTAGGCTCTTTTCAATAGCATACGGCCTAAGGTCAAATAAACCTTTTACGATATTGGCTATCTCACCATCATTCTTATCCACTTTGGAAGTGCCATAAGTATTTACATACACGCCGCAAGGCTCTGCCACCCCAATAGCGTAAGAAACTTGCACCAATACCTCATCTGCTACTCCTGCTGCTACTAGATTTTTAGCAATATGTCTTGTAGCATACGCAGCACTTCTATCCACTTTAGAAGGGTCTTTTCCCGAAAAGGCTCCTCCTCCGTGTGCCCCTTTTCCTCCGTAGGTATCTACAATGATTTTTCTTCCCGTAAGACCTGTATCTCCATGAGGACCTCCAATCACAAATTTCCCCGTAGGATTAATGTGATACTTTATATCCTCTGTAAAGAGTACCTGAATTTCGGGCTTTAGTGTTGATTTTACCCTTGGAATGAGGATTTCTATAATATCTTTTTTAATTTTTTTAAGCATCGTTGCTTCATCTGCAAATTCGTCATGTTGCGTAGAAATCACTATGCTATCTATTCTCACGGGTTTATGGTCATCAGAGTACTCTATAGTAACCTGAGATTTAGCATCTGGTCTCAGATAATCTATTTCTCCTGTTTTTCTCAATATGGAAAGCTCTTTGAGAATAGTATGTGCTAAGTCTAATGCCAGTGGCATATAGTTTTCCGTTTCATTTGTTGCGTATCCAAACATCATCCCTTGGTCTCCCGCCCCTTGGCTATTAGCACGGGTTTCAAAGTCTTCATTTTCCACAGCTCTGTCCACACCTTGGTTAATGTCAGGAGATTGTTCATGAATAGCAGAAATCACTCCACAAGAATCTCCATTAAACATATATTCCCCTTTGGTGTAACCTATTTTATTAATTACTTCTCTGGCAATGGATTGCACATCTAAATAGGCTTCTGATTTTACTTCTCCTGCCAGCACCACCTGTCCTGTGGTAACGAGCGTTTCACAAGCTACTTTTGAATTAGGGTCATACGCTAAGAAATGATCAATCAGTGCGTCTGAAATTTGGTCAGCTATTTTGTCTGGATGTCCTTCAGAAACGGATTCTGAGGTAAATAAATAAGGCATAATCTTTTTTTTAATGGTGGAAGAATGCCTGATTGCGTAACGAAGAGAATTCTGTTTTAGCATTTTTTCATGAGGTTGCAATCAGTCAAATTTTTCCTCTTTGTTTTTCTGATGCAAAAGTACAATGTATTTTCTTATTGACAAAATTTTTGGCATCTCAAATCTTGGCGGTCTATAGGCTTCAAAAAAATTGCCTTAGAAAAAAATCTAAGGCAATCCTAATCACTAAAAATTACTAATTATGAAAAAAAAATAACTATTCTACTCTATGGAGCGTGGTTACAATAGTAGTAATCACTTTAGTTTCTTCGTTTTGAGTAACGATTTTAAGATTCATCACATTAGCATTATGAAACGCGATATCTCCCTCTTGATGATCTGTATAAATAGACTGCATACTAAATTTCCCATCTCCACTTAATTGATAATTAAACGGTGTATCAAAATCTTCTACACAAGTGTCATGTCTTTTAGATTTCTTCACTAATCTTCCTGAAAAATCAGCGTTAAAAGTATAACGGGTACCTTGCTGACAATCATCCAAGGTATATAGCTCAGAAACTGCGGTATTCTGTAAATCCACTTGGGTAACCACCTCTTTCACTGGCTTCCAAGTACCTATGACAGAGAAGTTTTCTGCATTAGAAGTTTCTTCTCTACAAGAAAACAACATCGTCATCAGAAATGACAATACAAATAAATATACCGTTTTTTTCATCTTGAACTAAATTTGGGTTAAAAGTAAACATTTCTTTTCAAACCACGAACAAAACTATAAAAAAATATTCATAAAGATAGCTATTTTCAAGAGCAGTTAGTAGCCAAAAGAGATTCACTATGCTTTATTAGCTGATTGGCTGTTTTATTATTACTCTCAATTAAATAAAAAAAATCAAGCGGCAAGACGCTTAAAGAGTAACACATCACCGAAAAAAGATGTGCGTAAAAGTGATGATAAAACCCGAACAGTATAACATTTAGTTTCCTACTATTGGCATATTATTTGTCCGTATAGACCAATGTTTAAATTTAAAGTAAAGTATATGATTAAAAAAATGCTACTATCCACCATGATGGTTGTTTCAGGAGTTACAATGATAAGTTGTAATAGAGATGATGATAGAATAAACAAAGAAACGGAAAACTCCGAGATAGGAGCAATATCTTTAAAGGAATTTTCTCTGGAAAAAACAGAAATTTCTGTGAAAAGGGGAAAAACAGAAAAAATTAGAATCCTTTCTGGAAATGGGAACTATAACTACACTCAAAACCTTCAAGTAGCCATAATAAATCTCAGTAAGGACAAAGAATATTTAGAAATTACAGCACTTCAAGATGGAGGGACGGCTTCTACGCATGTTACTGATATAAAAAGCGGAAAAAGAATAAAAATAACTATTCACACTACAAAATAAAGTTTGAAAAAAGAGAAAATCTGAGTAATTTAGGCTCGGATTTTTTTATGATTTATAAGGAGCTGAGTATATATTTCCAAGAAATATTGCCTTACCTTTGCAAAAATACAAGCTATGCCTAAGATTTCCATCATTACTCCAAGCTATAACTGTGAGAAATTTCTTCCCGAAACCGTTACCTCTGTAACCAATCAAACTTTTGCGGACTGGGAATGGATTATCTGTGATGATGGCTCCACGGATGCCTCAAGAGAGATTTTAGCAAAAATTCAAGATCCAAGGGTAAAAGTACTCTATTCTAAAAAAAATCTAGGGGCAGGAAACGCAAGGAATGAAGCTCTAAAAGAGGCTACAGGAGATTTTATTACTTTCATTGATGCAGATGATTATTGGCATCCTACTTTTCTGGAGGAAATGACGAATTTCATGACGGAAAACCATGCAGAGCTGGCTTACTGTAATTATTCTCGATGCGATGAAAACATGAACCCTACCATTGGAGATTTTAAGGCAGATAAGGTGGTTACTTTTAATAATCTACTAAAAACTTGCAGACTATCTCTTCTGAGCAGCATGTATTCATGCAAAAGAATCGGGAAAATATACTTCCCTACAGGAACCAAAAGAGAAGACCATGTAATGTGGCTAGAAGTATTAAAAAAAATCCCTCAGGGATTACCCTACCCCAAAACATTGGCTAAATATAGAATGCACAGTAATAGTATAAGCAGAAAGAAACAGTCCATTGTAAAAGACCAATATTTAGTGTATAAGAAGCATATGAAATTCAGCACCTTGAAATCTCTATATTACACATGTCTTTGGGCGATAAACGGATTCATGAAATATTCTAAGATTTTTAATAGATAAAGGCTATCCTTATCGGATAGCCTTTATTCTTTGGTTTTGGTAAAATATTATTTCGTTTCTTTAGACTCTGTGGTATCAGGAAATCTATTTTGTGTAAATTCCCTCGAAATAGCAGCATGTTCAAACTTCAATTTTCCTGATAGCGTTTCTATTACCACACCATCGTCTTGAATCTGAGCTACTCTCCCATGAAGTCCAGAAGTGGTAACCACTCTTTGTCCTATTTTAAGGTCTTGCTGGAATTTTTTCTCTTGTTTTTGTCTTTTCATTTGTGGACGAATCATAAGAAAATAAAAACCTGCAAACATGGCTACCATCATGAGGAGCATAGTCATTCCTCCATCTTGTGGAGGTGCCGCTTGTAATATTGTCATTTTCATTTTTTCTATTATTTAGGTTGGATTTCAGCAGAGAAAGAAAGTACGATAGGGGCATTTTCTACATTTGCAAAGACCTCAGCAGATTTGTTTACTACCCCATCAAAAGAAGAAGAATCAAAACTAAGTACCACTTCTCCTTTTTGCCCTGGAAGAATAGGGTCTTTAGTAAAGCTAGGAGCAGTACATCCACATGCAGGTTTTACCTCTGTAATGATAAGCGGCTGATCTCCTGTATTAGTAATCTCAAAGGCATGATCTACCTTATCTCCCTTATTAATTTTACCAAAATCATAATGGCTCTGTGCCAAAACGACATGGGTAAGTGGATTCGCTTTTGCTTTAGCAAGTGATTCTTCATTCGGATTTACGGCTACCTCCGTATTTTCTACCTGTGTAGTAGTATTCGTCTCTTCTATGGTATCTGCTGGAATTTCTTTTTTTCCGCAAGAAATGGCTACTCCCAAAAGGATGGCCATAATGATGGACTTTTTCATAATGCTATTATAATCTTTGTTTTTCTTTTGTATATTGGTCTAAGATTCCATTGACAAAAATATTAGATTTATCAGTGGCATAGACTTTTGCTATTTCTATAAACTCATTGATGATGATTCTAGAAGGCGTCTGAGGGAAATAATCTAATTCAGTAATCGCGGTTACTAAAATCACTCTATCCATCAAAGAAACTCTATTCAGTTCCCAATTTTTAAGCAAAGGAGCGATCTTTTCTTCGGTAGTTTTCCAGTTTTTGATACTTTCCCAAAGGAGTTTGGTAGCAAATGTTTCGTCGGCCTCATTTTTTATCATTTTAATGAGTGTATGAGGGTTTTCTCCTTCTTTTAAAGCTCCTATAGTTTTCTGCACCATAGAATTGGCTATATGAATATCATCTGCCCAGCTTAGCTCCTTATCTTCCAAAATATCATGCAAGTCGTCATTTTCTGCGATATATCTCAAAAATAACTTTCCGATGAATTTTTGCTCGTCTTGAAAGCCACTCGCCTCCCTGCTAATATAATCCTGAAATCTCTTTCCTGCAACTATCTTCTTAAATGTTTTCACCAAGAATTCATCATGCAAGTCCCATTTCAGCTCTTGATGCTTACTGGTATAGGAAAGCCTTTCATAGTTTTCTTCAATGAGTCCCAAAACGCTATTATTAATAAATTTAGCATTCGGATGGAGCTTGTTTTCATCTTTTAGGAACTTTGTTTTTCCTATTTCTATCTGCTGCTCTGCCAATTGTTTAAGTGCTACCAAAAAGTTCAATTCATAGATGTAGAGGTTATAAATTCTCTCTATTCCTAAGAGCATCCTCTTTTGTAACTCATCATACGCGATAGGGTTTTGATAGTTAGCGTACAGTGTACAGACTACTTTTTCTCTTATTTGCCTTCTTCCCAGCATTTCAATGATCTTTTTAAGGTGCAAAGATAAGAAAAAAAGATTACCTCCTGAGCATTAAAAAGTTGGATAAGGCTTGATATTGGTTTAAAAAGCCTCCAAAGAAAAGTCATTTGCCATTCGTTAAAAGCTTATACTGACATTGAAAATTTGATCGGTTTTGATATTACTTGAAAACCATGAGCGTTTTCTAATCTAATGAAGGATAATAAATATCAATGTCAAATTCTACATTCACTTTTCGGATAAAGTCATTGTATCTTTTACTAAGATGAATCCATGGCGTTGATTCTTCTCTATTATTTAGAAAAATAGCACAAGAAAATTCACAATAGTACCTCTCTGATAACTCTTTTAAAACGAATATCTTCGGTTCCAGAACATCCAAAATTTTATCCATTTGATTATTAAAGTCATCTTTGTTTTCATAAGGAGTTCCCAAAATCCAAGCATTACTCTTTGAGACCCTATTAAATTTAGGATTCATCTTTTCACCTTTAACATATATCTTATAAGGCTTTATACCTAGTAGATTAGTAATATCTTCATGGGTGATATCTTCATAATCCCAGATGCAAAACCTTAGATTTACATCATTACTAATTTTACCCATAACTTAGTACATTTTACTAAAAACTATTGAGTTTAATCTTAATATATATTCTAATTTCACATTCATCAGTTAATAAATTTCAAACAAAGCCAATTACTTTATTCATCTCGGTATCTGATTTTTGATTTCCGGTAATTTCTTTTAATGGTAGCAATTTCCACATTTAAATATATGAGACCTTTGCAAGAACCGTTTACCCTCTATTTTTCTCATATTCGGATGGTTTTTTTTAGAAAATGTGTTTCTGAAAATTCGAAATTTTGTTCTTTTTCATCATTTTTTGTCCTTTTTTCGGGATGATTTTAACCAAAATCACCCTCTTTTGAGCCTTTTTTCATTAAAAGGCAGGAAGTATCTCCATCTTCAGCCACTTCCTTGAAAAGATGGTCTTGTTTTTCAATTTCCTCCTCGGGCAATTCGTCTTCTTTTTGGTCTTGGGCAATTTCAAAAGTTTTTGGCTTTTTCGAATGAAACGAATTCTGCGTAATACTGGCATCTACCTTTACGCCTTGATGAATGATAATCCTATGTTTTTCCAACTGATGGTTGATTTCCGAAAGCAAAGAATCAAAGGCTTTCTTTTCGGTAAGCTCGGTACGAAATCGGCTTAAAACACTATAGCTCGGAACATTATCCTCCAGCTGCATACCGCAGAACTTCATCGCCGATAGACTGTCGTTTATATGCTCTTCTACCTTGACATCCGATAGGTTGTTCCACATCCCGATGAGTAGCATTTTGAACAGCAGGAGTCCATCATAAGGTTTTTCACCTGAGGCGGAAAGTCCTTTTTGATAGTGTCTGTCGATAATAGCGGAAATGGGTTTCCAATCGATAATCGTATCGACTTGTGTGTACAAAGAGCCTTTTCGGGTGCGTCTTTCTACATCGTAAGCAGCAAAGGACATAGCAGATAGGGCTTTGGTGCGTTTCATAAAGTAAATATAAAAAAATAATCAACTAACAATCAATTATTTAAATTATTTTTCCATTTTTTACCGTGTAAAGGTCTCGTAAAATACAAGGTGTAGTTTTTTACTAAAAGTCAATTGCAATGATATATTATTCCAAATCTCTTAATAATTTCTCTAGCATATCCACTGCACATTTTGGGATATTGGAACCTGGACCAAAGATAAAATCGGCACCATTTTCATAGAGAAAATCATAGTCTTGCTGTGGGATAACGCCACCTACCACAATGGTGATATCATCTGCTCCTAATTTTTTAAGTTCTTCCACTACTTGTGGAACAAGGGTGTTATGTCCTGCTGCCAATGAAGAAACGCCCAAAATATGGATGTCATTTTCTACGGCTTGTTTGGCTACTTCCTCAGGTGTTTGGAAGAGTGGGGCTACATCTACATCAAACCCCATGTCAGCATAAGCGGTGGCTACTACTTTGGCACCACGGTCGTGGCCATCTTGTCCCATTTTGGCGACCATAATTCTGGGACGACGACCCTCGATTTGCTCAAACTGTTGGGCTAAAGCAATGGCCTTATCAAAATATTCATTTTTCTGTGCGTTCATTGCATAAACACCTGATATAGTTTTAATACTGGCTTTATATCTTCCGAAACTTTCCTCCATGGCATCACTCATTTCACCTAAGGTTACTCTTCTTCTTGCGGCTTCTATACATAGCGCAAGGAGATTTCCTTTGCCTGATGTAGCACAAGCACGGATTTGGTCTAAAATTTCATTCACTGCTTCGGGATTTCTCTCCGCTTTGATTTTGTTGAGCCTTTCTATTTGCTTTTTTCTTACCTCAGTATTATCTATGGCAAGAATTTCGAATTCAGGCTGCTTTAAACTGGATTTAAATGAGTTTACTCCAATGATAAATTCTTCACCACTATCTATTTTCGCTTGTTTTATGGCTGCCGCTTCCTCTATCCTCATTTTGGGAATCCCCGCTTCTATGGCTTTGGTCATTCCACCTTCCGCCTCTACTTCGTCTATGAATTTCATGGCTTCGTCTATCATTTGCTGGGTAAGGGCTTCCACAGTGTAGCTACCCCCCATAGGATCCACTACATGGCAAATTCCACTTTCTTGTTGGAGAATGATTTGTGTATTTCTTGCAATCTTTGCTGAATAATCTGTGGGAAGAGCGATGGCTTCATCCAAGGCATTGGTGTGGAGAGACTGAGTGCCACCCAGTGCCGATGAAAGAGCTTCTATAGCGGTTCTAGTAATGTTATTAAATGGCTCTTGTTCCGTAAGTGACCAGCCTGAGGTCTGCGAATGCGTTCTGAGTGCGAGAGATTTAGGGTTCTGAGGATTAAATTGTTTCAATAAATTCGCCCAAATGTATCTTGCGGCTCTCATCTTTGCTATTTCCATAAAGTGATTCATCCCGATGGCCCAAAAGAAGGACAATCTCGGTGCGAAATCATCTATATTCATCCCTGCTTTTATCCCTGTTCTTACATATTCTAAGCCGTCAGCAAGGGTATATGCCATTTCTAAAACGGGAGTAGCACCTGCCTCCTGCATGTGGTAACCAGAAATAGAAATAGAATTGAACTTCGGAATATTCTGTGAAGTGTATTCGAAAATATCAGCGATGATTTTCATAGAAGGCGTTGGTGGATAGATGTAAGTATTTCTCACCATAAACTCCTTGAGAATATCATTTTGTATGGTTCCCGAAAGTTGGTTTTGAGCCACACCTTGCTCTTCTGCTGCCACAATGTAAAATGCTAAAATAGGTAATACGGCACCATTCATGGTCATCGAAACAGAAATTTGGTCTAATGGAATTTCATCGAACAAAATTTTCATATCTTCCACCGAATCAATGGCTACACCTGCTTTTCCTACATCACCTACCACTCTAGGATGATCAGAGTCATACCCCCTATGAGTAGCCAAATCAAATGCTACGGAAAGTCCTTTCTGTCCTGCCGCTAAGTTTCTTTTATAGAAAGCATTGGACTCTTCAGCGGTGGAGAATCCTGCGTATTGGCGTATTGTCCATGGTTTCTGAACATACATGGTGGAGTAAGGACCTCTAAGATAAGGAGTGATACCAGCATCATATTTTTTTTCTGTCAATGCTTTTGCATCGTCATAAATATATTTTGACTGAAGAGCAAGTCCATCTTTTTCAAAGGGGTATATTTCTGTTTTGGAAGAAAATACATCAGAAAAATTAGGTTTTTTATTTTGAATGGTTGGTCTCATTTTATGGTAATTAATGATAGTGTAAAGATAGTGATTTTTAAGAATTTCGTAAGAGGTGAGAGTACGAGTAGAAAGAAGCGGTATAAAAACAGATCATTGTTTGGGGGACAAAAAAAGGACGAATGATTTTTCGCCCTAATTTTTCCACTCACTATTTGTGAATAATGTATTTAATAACCGTCCTCTTCTCCTTTCATTTTCTCGGCATTTTCTGCCATAATAACAGCATCTATCATTTCCTGGATATCGCCGTTCATGTAAGCATCTAGATTGTAGATGGATTTATTAATTCTATGGTCAGTTACACGCCCTTGAGGGTAATTGTAGGTTTTGATTTTTGCTGAACGATCTCCTGTAGATACCATAGTTTTTCTTTGTGCCGCAATATCTCCTACCACTTCTTGAAGTTTAATGTCATACAGCTTTGCACGGAGCATCTCCATGGCCAATTCACGGTTGGCAAGCTGAGAACGCGCTTGCTGGCACACTACCACGATGCCCGATGGTTTATGGGTAAGTTGTACTTTGGTCTCTACCTTATTTACATTCTGTCCACCAGCACCACCTGAACGGGAAGTCTGCATTTCAATGTCTGCAGGATTAATTTCCACATCCACTTCCTCAGCTTCTGGGAGCACGGCTACGGTAATCGCCGAAGTATGCACACGCCCTTGAGATTCGGTCTCAGGGACACGCTGTACCCTATGCACTCCTGATTCAAACTTCATAATACCATATACGCCATCACCTTCTACTTTCATAATGAGTTCCTTGTAGCCCTTAGATGCCTCATTAGAGTCGGTGATTTCATGACGCCAACCTTTGGTCTTAAAGTACATAGCATACATTCTATAGACATCTTCTACAAAGATAGCTGCTTCGTCTCCACCAGTTCCTGCACGGAGTTCCACGATGACATTCTTATCATCGGCAGGGTCTTTAGGGATAAGAAGCACTTTAAGTTCTTCTTCTAAGGACGGGATTCTATCTTGGGCTTCTAATTTTTCCATTTTTGCTAAATCTACCAAGTCTTTATCGGAGCCATCGGCGATGATTTCATCGGATTCGGTAATGGTATCGAGGGCGTTTTTATACTCTTCATATACTTTTACGATTTTCCCAAGGTCGCTGTACTCTTTATTCAGCTGGCCGTATCTTTTTTGGTCAGAGATTACATCTGGCTGTATAATGAGGTCTGCCACTTCGTTATAGCGTTGTTTGATGGCTTCTAATTTAGGAACTAAACTTTTTGACATGGTTTGAAATTATGGCACAAAGATACGGAAAAGAAAAATATGCCTACGATACCTTTGCAAGAACCGTTCATCCTCTATTTTTCTGATATTCGGATGATTTTTTTAGAAAATGGGGTTTTGAAAATTCGAAATTGTATTCTTTTTCATCGTTTTTCTCACTTTTTGGAGTAAATTTTAATCAAAATCTCCTTTTTTTGAGTTTTTTTCATTAAAAGGCAGGAAGTATCTCCATCTTCGGACTTTGCTTCAGATTATAGGCAATGGCTTCCAAAATAACCCCAATTCGGTTTAAGCACATTCAAAAAATAACTGACCATCATTGACTTTTTGAATATTGAGAGACGGTTTTTTGGGAAAAAAGCAATACGCAGTTAATGCTCCCAGAATATTCATAATAAAATTATTGACACTCCTATGCCGACTATGTTCTATCTGACAAAGGTTTTTCAGTTCATCATTAATGGTTTGTTCACTTGTAATTTTCAATTCATAGGTATTCACGAATGCTTTGCATTTCAATAATGGCTCTTTTTCTGAGTAAAATTTTGTCTTCCAAAGACATTAAGTGGTTCTTCATATTCTTTTTAAGCTTGGTAAATAACTGAATACCATCAGAAAACAACATCTGCCACAACGCTTTTGAAAGGTAACCTTTATCGCCAAAAAGTTTTCCAAATAATTGTTCTGTTAGCTTTTTTATATGCTTTGGATTTCTATCATCCACATTTCCTTTTGTGAGATAAAATGATAATAATTCGCCTTTTTCATTGCAAATTAAATGCAATTTAAAACCGTAAAACCATCCCATAGAAGACTTTCCTCTTCCTGCTATTCCTTTGAAAACCTTATGATTATGTATTCGTTGATTCTTGCAGACTTTTAATGTGGTACTATCAATAAAACTAATTCCAGTACATTTCCCCAAGCATTTTTGCTTTAAAAATAGAAAGAAAACTAAAAAATAACGATATTTTATCTCTACAAATCTGCTGTAAGACAATGTTTTAGAAAATAAATCTTTCCAATATTCGCAAACAAAATTTTGATAGTAATGCTTAAAAGTTTTGTGATGTCCAAGATGGAAGCCTATCATAATAGTAAGAATCTCCGCATCGGACATTGTACATGGATGATTGCGAGTCTTTTTGCCATTGTTACCAGTGCCGATTTTCTTTAATTTTCTGATTTCTACATCAAGTTACCTCAGTTTATTCTTTTGTTTTTCAGCGGTTTCGGTGATTACTTCGTAGTTCTTTACAAAAATCATCTACTTTTACAAAAATATCCGTAATTTGCTCTCTCAAATTCATAGGTAATAATTCGGTTTATATATTTGATTTTCAAAATTTTAAATATACGAATTATTACCTTTTTTTGCAAATATTTTTTACTTTTTCTTATCCCGAACTCAGGTTAAAATAGATTTTTAGAAACTATAATTATACTATCACTAACTTTAAAACACTACCAAGCAGAACAATCTATTCTTTATCTCTAATAAGTTCTCTATATTTTTTTAACTTATCATTATAATCATCAGAAAACACATCTAAAATTATTTTCTCCAATGAGGATTCTAAATCCCATAATATTCTTTGTTCTGATTGGTCTTGAAACATGTTTTCAGAGTTTTCATTAAAATAATTTAACCATGAAAAAAAGACAATGCTTTCTTCTTTACTAAGTTCCATCAGAATTTTTTTGTTTTTTTCTTTAATTTTCATAAACTTCCACGATTAATAACATTTTTAGCTGAGAAGAATTTAGTTTCCAGCCACTAATAACATTTCCAGAAGGTGTAGATATCACATTTAATCTCGTTTTGGGATTAACATAATGCATTACATTATTTCCTCTATGAGTTCCATTTATATCTTTTACCCCTTTAGAATTAATATGCTGATTAATAACAGAATTAAATTTATTTCCAGCAGCATTGCTCCAATTGCCCTGAACACCAAAATCTGCAGCATGTTTAAATTTAGCTTGTAACTGCCTTTTTGTTATACCTAATATTCTACTACTATTTTTAGCAACTCCCTTAGCTATAAGTTTTTGCTCCTTCTTTCAATGCAATATGAGCTGCTACACCTTCTCCAGAGGGAACGGTTACAATATCAAAAATAGTAATCCCTACATCTACTGCCCCCAGTGCATAATCCCAACCCGCTACCTGTCCATCTCCATTATAATCAAAATAATCCGCAACCCATTCTCCAGCAGTATATAATATACTTTTCTCTGGAGGTGGAGGATTTTGTCTATGTGCCACATGATTCAATCCTGCCACAACGCCACCTATTACCGCTCCTTCCCAGAAGTTACCCCCACTAAGTTCTGCTCCTATTCCTCGGCTCAATGCTCCAAAAGCGATAGTTCCTACTGCAAAAATATTGCGGTTTAATCATCTTATACTTTAAGACATTTCTATCCATTCTGACTCCAATATCCCATACTCCTCTTCTGCTATTTCCATACATGATTTAACATTATCTTGTAAAGAATCATAAATAATCCTTCCATTTTTTATCACATAAAAATAGCAGCCCACTTCCGGATAATCTTCTTCTATTCTATAAATTACACCTTTTTTTTCTACTATATAAATTCTATATTTCATAATTATTTAGGATATATTCTATGCTATCCAGATAATGCATCTCGCCATTTTCCTTTTCTAAAAACTTCAAGATGTATATGAGGCTTATCCCCATGCGAATTCTTAATATCAAATCTTATTTTTCTTAGTCCATCTTTTGAAATAAAAATATTATCTCCTGCTTTATTTGTTATTACTTTATAATCTTTTCCCAACCATGTTTTTGCTTGTTTCGCTGCCTTAATGGTACTTCGATTCACTGTTTTTTTAACAGTATTCTTTGCTATAGTTTTCGCTCCTTCTTTCAATGCAATATGAGCTGCGACACCTTCTCCAGAGGGAACAGTTACAATATCAAAAATAGTAATCCCTACATCTACTGCCCCCAGTGCATAATCCCAACCCGCTACCTGTCCATCTCCATTATAATCAAAATAATCCGTAACCCATTCTCCAGCAGTATCTAATAAACTGTTCTCTGGTGGCGGAGGATTTTGTCTATGTGCCACATGATTCAGTCCTGCCACAACGCCACCTATTACCGCTCCTTCCCAGAAATTACCTCCACTAAACTCTGCTCATATACCTCCACTCAACGCTCCAAAAGCGATAGTTCCTATCGTGCTTTTTGCAAATTTTCCAGCTACCGCTTGAAATCCACTCGCACCTAAACTTCCTAATGCTCCTGACCAAAACGCTTGTCTAAAACCTTCGCCTTGGAATACAATAATACCCCTTGGGCTACGGCATGAGTTCCTGCTTGCACGATAGCTAAACCAAAATCTCCTACCGACTTTTGTATCAATGTTCCTATTTGGGTCAACTTTCCCGCTTGTGAGGCAACATTAAATATTTCTCCCACCCCAAAGGTTACCGCTCCACCTATTGCTCCAAAAAATGTCGCCTTAAATGCATCAAACAAATTCCAATTATGAATATTCCCCGTAACGCCTAAAGCAATGGTATAACTTGCCAAACCTACCGCTGCTCCATCATAAGATTATTAAAGCACTAGTACAACATAACATTGTATATTATACTCTTTCTCAATCTTAGCTATACTATTAATATACTCCTTTGCTATATTATGACTTCTTTGTATATATTCCTCTTCATTTTCGTTGTCCAACTCATCACAATACCAGTTAAGGTATATATATTCATCACCTAATATTTGGTATAAATATTTCAAACCTTCTTCATATTCTAAAAGAACATCCGCTCCTAAAATGGGCATTTTCTCTTTTTCCAATAAATTGACAGCCACAAGTGCATCACTAACGGTTAATGCCACTTCATCACTATCAGGATTTACCCCTGCTAAACTTCTACCATTTTTCTTTCTAAAAGCCCAATAACCGATATCACTCATTTTAACTATTTTGAAATTTTAAAATATCTATGATTAATTACCCCTTTGTTATCTTTAATGTACTCAAAAGTCCCTGTTTTCCCTCGATAACTACCATTTAACTTTAACCATTGATAAGTTTTTCCATCTTTCCTTACATTTATTGTTCTTTGTCCATATTTATTTGCATAACCATCCACACTCTTAGGGAAAGAATGAACAATATCTTTTTTATTATTCATTTGCCTTATCACCTTTTGTTCCTTTGAAAAAGGATGATTTAAACCCTCCCCCCCCTCTTACTCCAAGACCATATCTCATAAACTCCCTCTTCACATCTCAAGCATAGCCCTACGCCGTAATAGAGAAACATGTATTTTTAAACTCCAATATCTCTCAGAATTTATCTATAGCGTTTGTTATTATAGTTTTTAGATATATCTATATTACAATTTCAACATAAGCATGATCATCCAAAGGATAATTATCTATATAAGTTTGTGTTTTTTCTATACTTCTTTCAACATACATTAAATACATTTCATTTTCCAATTGGTCACAAAACCAGTTATCATATGTTAAATGTAATTCCCCATTTCGCATTATCCATATATCACCACCTTTTACTGCTATATTCAACCTCTTTAGGATATTAAGAACTTTTTTGATATCTTGGATATTGAAAGCTATATTATTCACTCCATAATTCACTAAAGATATACTTTTTATATCTTTTAATTGCTCTATTCTTTTCATTCTTTACTATTTTTTAGGTCTGAAAAGTCTATGATTTATTATTCCATTTGACTCTTTTATAAATTCAAAGTTTCCATTTTTTCCATTATAGCTTCCTGGAATAGTTAACGTTGTTCTTCTAATTCCATCTCCTCCTTTTATAACAGAAACTTTTCCATATTTTTCAAATGCCTTCACAGACTCTGGGAAAGAATGATTATCTCCTTTTTTATTTGTCTCCAAAGTTTATTTGAATATCTTAGTGTCTCTGAAAAAAGAATTTTATTTCTAATCACTCTTATGATTATTTTTTACAAGCCCTATAAGCTTCTCTAAAGAAGCAATATACGCCTCACTTTGCCCATATATTTCACTATCATCTTCTAGGCCTTTAAATTCATATAATCTTTGCTTTATTTGATTAAAAAGAGTATCATCGCATTTCCTTTTTTCTCCCTCTAAAATAGATACCACTAAGCCATAATAATATCCATCTAATTCCATGAGCTCTTCAATCCAATTTGCAAAATTATCATCATTTGGGAATGATGGAAATTTTATATTTTTATGTTTTTCTAATATCTCTTTTTTATTCATATCTAATCCCAAAAAGTTACAATTTTTCCACTACTCGTCCAATATCTTCCACTACGCTGAGTTTTACCATTAATTATTTGTTTAGTTTGAATTTTAATTCCTTGGGTTCCATCTTTTAAAATCACTTTTTGTCCTAATCCTTTATTTTTATTAAAAAACTTCATTGCATCCTTAGTATATTGTACAGCTGTTCTTCCATTACCATGTTTTCTATAATGATACATCACTGATTGAGTTTTATTAGGAAAAGTACCTTTATGCCAAGAGTTAAATAAATATTTGCTACCTTTGTTATTAATTGTTAATGCACTTCCCCTATAATAACCTCTTGCCCCCATTCCATAGCCTATAAACTCCCTCTTCATATCTCGGGCATTTAGCCCTACATGGAACATCGCTCTATCCATAGTAGATGGATTGGTTGCTTCAAAAGCCAACATTGCTCTTGCGTCATCTACAGCTCCTCCGCTAATAAAGTTTGTAAATTCCGTAAATCAATTGTCTTCATCAGGTGGTCCAATATTTTGTTTTTCTTGTTGTGCCACATGATTCAATCCCGCTACTATACCTCCTATCACTGCTCCTTCCCAGAAATTACCTCCACTAAGCTCTGCTCCTATACCTCCACTCAACGCTCCAAAAGCTATAGTTCCTCCTGCACTACTCGCAAAATCTCCTGCGATAGCTCCAAAAGCACTCGCCCCTAAACTTCCTAATGCTCCTGACCAAAACGCTTGTTCAAAACTTCCACCTTGCATTACAGAAAGTACTCCTTGTCCCACAGCATGTAATCCCGATTGTACAAAAAGCTGTTCCTAATTCTCCTAAATTCTTAGCAAATTGTGTGGCTACTTGTACTCCATCTTTGGCAACACTAAATAAATTACCTATTCCAAAAGTCATGGCTCCACTTACCGCTCCCCAAAATGTAGCTTTTAACACTCCACCTAAACTCCACTGATAGAGACTGTTAGAAACTACAAAGGTATTAGTTTATATGACATATTTTTTCCTTACATACATTAACCCTCATTCTCCATTATAAGAATTTTATCAGAAATATAGTCTATTAACTCACTATCTTCGTCCCACAATAATAGGTAGCTTTCGATAAACGAAAATATATAAAGGCATTCCCATCTTGATAATTTATTGTGAATAAACTCATTATATATCTTTTCTATTAAGCTTATTTTAACACTAACATTTTCCTCATAATTTGGATGGAAATAATAAGACCCTCTATTTTCATATGCCTTAATAAAAGTATTTAGGCATTCTAAATCTATATTCAAATTACCTTTTAATATTTCATGTATCTTCATAATCTATTTACTATATCGTGGTATATTTTTAAACTCAGGATAAATATTTCGTCTATGATAAAAAGAACCATCTATCGAATATGAATCTTTATACATCTTTGAGTCTATCTTGACTTTTTGAAAACAAACAAGGAATTATGATTTTTGTGGTGTGAAACATAAAAACCTAAGACCTTGTTTGTAGTACTGGACAAAGATACGATAGTAGAAGAAATTATCCCACATTTACCTAAAAGAAAAAGAGGATTTAAACCAAAATCGTCTATTAGTGAGATAATTAACTGTATTTTATACAAATTGAAAACAGGTATTCAATGGGCACTTTTACCAATGGAACAATTGTTTTCAGAGGTAGTTCCGAGCTATAAAACCGTGTTTGGGCATTACCGGAAATGGTGTGAAGAAGGTGCTTGGCAGACTTGTTGGGTAGAAATTTTGAAGAAAAACAAATCGAAAATAGATTGTTCAAGTTGCGATTTTGACGGTAGCCAAACACCCGCAAAAAAAGGCGGCGAAGAAGTCGGTTATCAAGCTCGTAAAAAAGCAAAAACAACCAATAGTTTGTACCTGTCTGATAGGCAAGGTTTGATGTTAGCAATGTCTCAGCCTATATCTGGCCAGCATCACGACTTGTATAATATAGAGACTCATTTTCAAGAAATTACATCCGTTTTGAAAAAGGCTAAAATCTCCACAGAAGGTTTATTTGTGAATTTTGATGCAGGTTTTGACAGTGAAAATCTTCGGAAAATAACCGCCTCAGAAGGTATCATAGCCAATATTTGTGAAAACAAAAGAAACCAAAAATCCCCCTCTGAAACGGAACATTATTTCGATAAAAAACTCTATAAAGAGCGTTACGCCATTGAAAGAAGCAACGCTTGGATGGATAGTTTTCGTTCGGTTTTAAATCGTTTTGATACTACCGTAAGTAGTTGGATAGGTTTTAATTACCTTGCCTTTATCGTCTTAGGACTCAGAAAATTTAAACAAAAGAGAAAGTCGAGATGAGTTCTTTATCATAATTACCATTTGAATTGAAAACTTTATAATATTTCGCAGAAGCCTGTCCTGATAAATTAGAAGCTTTTACCGTTTTTTCATATACATTAAATTTACCATCTATATTTTTCTTATAAGTATAGCCTTTGACCGATTTTTGTTTTATTGTTGAACGAACTCCTACACTTTTTGATATAGCATTTGACGATTTCCCTCTGAATATAGAAATATCAAAATTCAAAACCCCTTCAGACAACATTCCAATAGCATCCCATATTCCTAACGGATCTCCTAATCTTCCAATAAACTGTATTGGATCATCATTCATTATTAGTTTTTTTTAACCAACTCTCTTCTTACTTCTTCAGGAGATTTCTTCGGTGGGCCATTTCCTCCTAACTTATGCATTGTAGCATTAAGCCCCGCTACTATACCTCCTATCACTGCTCCTTCCCAGAAGTTACCGTCTGATAACTGTGTTCCTATTCCTCCGCTTAATTAATGTGCTATGAAAATAGATTATTAATGTACCTCATATTATGTTTTCAACACCACCGAATTAGACTCTATTTGCCCTTGAAATAATTTTACTTTTTTATTTCTTCTTATAAGATTTATTTTTTTCATTTCTTCTTTTTTCATGAAAGTACTATCCGCATTGATTGTAATTTTTATTTTATAACTACTTCCTTTTTCAATATCTGGAAGTAAGCCAGATTCACATCTATTGTTATAATCTAATGACATAAAATTTAATATGATATAATTATTCGGAGGTACAAGTTTAATAAAATTTTTGGAACAGCTATCTTTTTTCATCATAATAATGGAATCTATTTCATGTAGATCGGTATCATCATCTGGAAAAATAAAATCATCTATAAGGATAAGAGAAGACTTTACAGGTTCACCATTACGAGTTATTTTTACATTTAATGAGTTTTCAGCTTCTGAGTAATCCAATCTTTCATTCTTTAAAAACAATAGTTGATTTTTATCTGTATTGTTTTTTAATTTTATCCTTAATGTATCTTTCATACTTATGCCATTATTAAGAATAAAAATTTCAACATCTTTCTTCTTACAAGAAATAAAAGGTATTACAAAAAGTAAAAGAAAATATTTCAACTTCATGATCTTGATTATTTTAAATTCCCATAATGTTTATTAAATTGATCTTCCCATGATTGTTTCATAGAAGGAACATCATATAATTGTATCCAAGAATAAGCACCTCTTTCCGTATTATAGATAGCTTTATCTATATACTCTTTTTTAAAACCATTGCTCCAATAACTCATTAATCCACTAGTATAATGATAAGCGTGAATAAGTTCATGCCCAATGGTTAAATATAATGCCCTATAACTTGCAAAAGCTTTTTTACCGAAGGTAATATTTCCATTTTTATAACTTCCTGGTTCCTTTTTATTACCATCTAATGTAATAGTTGGATACCCCCCCTTCTTTGTACATTTGTTTAAGATTTTCATCTCTTATGGTCAAATCAATAACGGTTTCCTTCGCAAATTTAGCTTTATCCTTTGAATTTATCCCTAGTTTTTTTAGTGCTTGTTTTACTTTACTACTCTCCTCAACTTTATGCAAACCATGATTCAGCCCTGCCACAACGCCACCTATTACCGCTCCTTCCCAGAAATTACCTCCACTAAGCTCTGCTCCTATACCTCCACTTATTGCTCCAAAGGCTATAGTTCCTTATCGGGGCTTTAATATATTGGGATAAAAAACAAAACAATATGGCATATAACACAAGTAACCCAGTAAATATTATAGATAAAATTAATCTATTGTGTTATATCCAACTCATATAAAGACTCTTTTTCTATCACATATCTTAATTTTTGATAAGAAATACCTCTTAAGATTGTATCTTGTTTTAAATTTTGAATAAAATATTTCAAATTTCGTTTATTTACACTATTAGGATTCATTGAATAAGTTGTATCTACCGAAACCAACAAATATGTGTCATTGTATTTTACATCTACCATTCCACTATCAATGAACAATTTACTATTTTTAATAAGTCGATTTTGATTTCCTCCTTCATATATAGCTTTATAACCCTGTGGTAATTCTTCTACCGAATCTGACATATTACAAGAGTATAATAACAATTGTGTCATTGAGATAAAAAGAGTTTTTTTCATATTAAACTATGGTTTTATTGTATTGACTCCACTAAAATTAATTTAACACTGCATATTCCCTATAGCTTTAAATTTATCCTTCCGTGAAAAAACAAAGAATTCTTTACTTACACATATTAATTCCTACCAAATCAAACAAAAAAGTGAATATTGGTTTCTTATCAAGAACAAAAAATAATAGTATAGCAAATAGACCAATTATTGATTGTCCTATATAAGTGTTTCCAATTATTTCAAAAACACTTTTGTGTTCATCTTTAAATACAAAATCATTATACCTTATTTACAGGTAAATATAAATAAGTATGAATATTAAAAAAATTATGGCTTGGAATATATAATTACAATACATATTATTATCTTCTATTTATTTTCTTTGATGTATTACCAACTGAGGCTCCTATTATAGCTCCCTGAATTTCAAATTTATAGACACCATAATTTACATGCATTTAATAACCATAATATTTCGCCATCATCATAACAAAATTACAAACTTTCTTTTCACGATAATATTCAAAATATGAAAAGCATTGTTATCTTAAACATCTGCTTAGTCGGAGAACTGAAGCCTCCTCCTATAAAAGCCACCACTCCACTTACTGCCTCCCCCCAAACAGATAACTTTTAACACTCCTCCTAAACCTTAATGATGAAAACCCACACCCGACTATAAACCAGCTATATAACTCCTCCTGTAATAATCTCCAATACGAAGAATATATTGTTAATGAACTGCTACGCCCCTAGAAGACTAAAAAATCATCTCATTTCTTTCCACTTTTGCTCAAACTCTTTTTGCGTAACTCCTACAGCCATAAAAAAAGCAACAAAATCTTTGTATTCCAAACTATTATCCGTCCAATATCCATAATTTTTTTTATAGGGCATTTTTAAAATAACTTTACCTTCATCATCTATACCAATTTCCCTGATAGGAATATTTTCCTCATCAAATTCCACCATCCAATATTCAACCCTATCTATAAAATACTCATAGTCTGGATTAGACGACAACCCTAAATAAAAAACAATATTTTCTATAAAACTCTTTTTCCTTTTATTACCACTATTCTCCCATGGAGATTTGAATTTTAAATATCTCATAATTTCATTTTTCATTATTACAGCTTAACTCATGGAAACACGATGTTTTTTCGCTCTTTAATATCCCAATACTCCTACTAATTATCTCCACTAGCCTCATCATTTTGTAAGGTAAAATCAGATACAATCCAAGATTCACAATGAAAGCTCTTAACTACAGCACCTTTTTTCCAAGGAAAAAGAAACCTATTATTAAAAGTTTCTGTAATATATTTCAATTGACCATCAATAAAATAACCATACTGATAAATGGTCTTTATCAACTTATTTTTATAAAAAAATGAGTTATCTTTATGCTATTGGATAATACTGCCTTGACGATTTTAAAAATCTCATCTTTCTCTTTTTCATTGTTTTGAAAATCATAGAACTCCCCTATTATCAAATACTCATCATTATTTGGACAAGTCAATTGCAATTCTACGCGCGGTTCATTATCATCTTTAGAAAAGACAATAACGAACTCACACTCATCTCCTTTAATTATATAAGTCTCATACTTGTCATCTTCTTTTAACAATACATTTACATGACTTGCTAAACTCTGTATATAAACATATACATTTCCATATATTTTTTGCATTTGTTATGATAAACTAGATATACTTTCTCATACAATTAAATCCCTATGACTCCCCGCCAATAAAATTGACTATGCTTCAATAACACGCCCTATTTCATTCAGGTTCAAACCACTCCTTCCTCTTCACTACTTCTATCATATGAGCAATGGTTATTGGTGGATAGACTGGGAGGTTTTTATTTTTTATACAAAATAACCATTTAATAAAATCACTAAAAGTCTGTTCATAGAAGTACTTGTCTACATCAAAATCTTCAGGATTTTTTATTAAATTAAATATCGTAAAAAATTCTTCAAACATTTCTATCAGATCTAGATAGTCTCGATCTGTTGTATTCAATACTGTATGAATACCATCTCTGTCAGAATAAGCTCCATGTTGCTTAAAGAATAATATTACATCTTCTTCCGTAGGATTATTTATAATTTTGAAATGTAGCATGTTATTTATTTTAGTAAATTAAAAACTCCCATCCTTAAATTTTTCATAATGACGGTAATAAGAAAATAATTCAACTCTACTATGTTCTAAGTAACATCTGCCTATACACCTTTCTTCCCCATTTAATCTTCATTTTCTATTACAAAAATTTTCTCTGAAATACAGTTCATTAATTCATTATCCTCATCCCATAATAAGAGATAACTTTCTATAAATGAAAGTATATACAAATACTCCCATTTTGATATTTTGCCATCTTGATAATCTTCATTTATTTTTTCTATATGCCCTTTTCCTACTCTTACGCCTTCATAATAAGCTGGACATAGGCTATAAGAACCCTTATTCATATACGCTCTCATAAAAGCATATATATCATTTTCATCTATAGATATATCATTATTTATTACATCTATTATTGAGTCTATCTTGACTTTTTGAAAACAAACAAGGAATTATGATTTTTGTGGTGTGAAACATAAAAACCAAAGACCTTGTTTGTAGTACTGGACAAAGATA
>NZ_JH932293.1:593665-594262 GCF_000301075.1 Bergeyella zoohelcum ATCC 43767 | reverse complement strand
CCATTGAAAGAAGCAACGCTTGGATGGATAGTTTTCGTTCGGTTTTAAATCGTTTTGATACTACCGTAAGTAGTTGGATAGGTTTTAATTACCTTTCCTTTATCGTCTTAGGACTCAGAAAATTTAAACAAAAGCAAAAGTCGAGATGAGTTCTTTATTATACCCTTTCGAATAAAAATTTATAGCATAACTCACCGCTGCTATAGCCCCACCTATTACCGCTCCTTTCACTAATCCTTCCAAAAAGTTTTGACCATTGATTAAAGCATTCATTCCTCCACCACCTGCTCCTGCCAATGCTCCATTACCTACTGTTGACAAAAAACCTCCAGCACTAAACACCTGCCCCAATGCTCCTGCTACTGCTCCCGTTAAAGCCCCTCCAAACACTGCTTTTGCAAAACCACCCAAAGTCCAGTAATTGTTAATGGATGCATCTATAGTGTAAATTATACCTGCCAATGCAGCACTAATCCCAGCTGCTGTTATTATAGCTACTGCATTCGCTGCCACCCATGCAAAAATAGGAGCTAAAAATGCAATTTCTCCATCAGGGTCATTGTACATTAGTGGGTTATTGTACACATAGCCGTATTT
>NZ_JH932293.1:573903-593540 GCF_000301075.1 Bergeyella zoohelcum ATCC 43767 | reverse complement strand
TCCCAAGCGTCATAATGTCTTTGCTCTACTTTATTTCCTGCTTCGTCTGAGATAGCCAAAATAGAGCCAAGATAATCTTTATGCAAAAACTTATAGCTTCCTGCCGTTTCATTAAAGTTTTTAAGATATACAATCTCGCTTTCATAAGGATTGCCGCCAATATAAATGATGTGTTTTTCTCTACCTCCTTTTTGCTTTCAGAAATGACTTCAAAACTTCCGTCTAACCATGTTAATGAACTTCTTTTTTTCGAAGATAAGGAAAAATCAACTATATGCAACTATACGCGTCAATATATAGAATATTTCTTGACAAATATTGTATATTCATCAAAATAAAGACTATCTCCTAAAATCTTACCTTTAGTAATATTTTTATACCATTTTTTTGCTCCTGGATATTTTCCAAAACTCTCTAAAAAAACTTCGTCCTCAATAATTTTATATTTACCACCATAGTAAATAGAATTTTTATTTCTATATTTATCTCTATTACCAAAATACTTCAATGATTCCCGCTTATAAAATCCATCATTATGAAAAATAAATATTTGAGGATTTTTTAATAAATCTTCATTGATATAATTTTCAGGAAAAATTTGAATATAATAAGCAGTTGTATCTATTTTTTTCAAATCCTCAATTGACGGCCTTATTTGAAACGAATAGTCTCGGAAATCATTGACTAATACTTCATTATTTCTATCCGTTTTAAAACTATAGGTCCCAATACAATTTGTAATAATAAAAATTACAAATAATAAAAATATTTTCCTTACCATGATGTAAATTTATTTTTTGTGTGATACTGAAAATGAGTCTATCTTGACTTTTTGAAAACAAACAAGGAATTATGATTTTTGTGGTGTGAAACATAAAAACCTAAGACCTTGTTTGTAGTACTGGACAAAGATACGATAGTAGAAGAAATTATCCCACATTTACCTAAAAGAAAAAGAGGATTTAAACCAAAATCGCCTATTAGTGAGATAATTAACTGTATTTTATACAAATTGAAAACAGGTATTCAATGGGCACTTTTACCAATGGAACAATTGTTTTCAGAGGTAGTTCCGAGCTATAAAACCGTGTTTGGGCATTACCGGAAATGGTGTGAAGAAGGTGCTTGGCAGACTTGTTGGGTAGAAATTTTGAAGAAAAACAAATCGAAAATAGATTGTTCAAGTTGCGATTTTGACGGTAGCCAAACACCCGCAAAAAAAGGCGGGGAAGAAGTCGGTTATCAATCTCGTAAAAAAGCAAAAACAACGAATAGTTTGTTCTTGTCCGACAGGCAAGGTTTGATGTTAGCAATGTCTCAGCCTATATCTGGCCAGCATCACGACTTGTATAATATAGAGACTCATTTTCAAGAAATTACATCCGTTTTGAAAAAGGCTGAAATCTCCACAGAGGGTTTATTTGTGAATTTTGATGCAGGTTTTGACAGTGAAAATCTTCGGAAAATAACCGCCTCAGAAGGTATCATAGCCAATATTTGTGAAAACAAAAGAAACCAAAAATCCCCCTCTGAAACGGAACATTATTTCGATAAAAAACTCTATAAAGAGCGTTACGCCATTGAAAGAAGCAACGCTTGGATGGATAGTTTTCGTTCGGTTTTAAATCGTTTTGACACTACCGTAAGTAGTTGGATAGGTTTTAATTACCTTGCCTTTATCGTATTAGGACTCAGAAAATTTAAACAAAAACAAAAAGTCGAGATGAGTTCTCTATTTTTGGTATAAATACGATTGGATAGTGATAAAAATCATGTATTATTATTTGTACTTAATAAAAATAGCTGTAATTTCGCACTAAAATTACTACGATGACAAAAAAGTATTTTTTAGCAATTATGCTTGCGGGAGTGGCTTTTGCTCATGCCCAAGAAAACGAAGGTAGAGAGAAAGAATTAGAAGAGGTAGTCATTTCTTCTCAAACTATTTTCCCAGATAGAGATGCCAATGAAAGAGCATCTTCGCATTTTCACCTTGGCAAAAAGGATATAAAAAAGTACAATTATACAGATCCGAACAGAATCCTGATGGGGAAAAACGGAATCAGTATAGTGGAAGAGGATGGCTTCGGATTGAGACCTAATATCATCATCAGAGGTGCTTCTTCTTACAGATCAATGTCTATCAACTTGATGGAAGATGGAGTTCTCGCAGCCCCTGCTCCTTATATTGCCCCAGCTGCATATTATTTCCCTACTATGGCAAGAATGGCGGGTGTGGAAATTCTTAAAAGTAGTGGACAAATCCTTTACGGTCCTAATACTGTAGGAGGAAGTATGAACCTTATTTCTACACAAGTACCTAAATCTTTCTCAGGAAATGCAAACCTTGCATACGGTAGCTTTGATACCAAGAATGTACACTTGAACATCGGAGATAGAATAGGGAAGTTTGGATATTTGGTGGAATATTATAATGCTTCTTCAGACGGATTTAAAAAATTACCGAACAATAAAAATACAGGGTTCAATCTTAATGATGGGATGATTAAACTCTTGTATGATAATTCTGATGCTACAATTCCAAGTAAACTACAGTTTAAGCTTCAGTTTTCTAAGCAATTAGATAACGAGACTTATATGGGGCTTACTAAGGCAGATTTCGAAGCAGATCCTTTACAGAGATATATGGCTTCTGAATTGGATCAAATGAAAAATAATCACCGCTCTTATTTGTTGTCTTATGAAATAGAACCACTTAAGAAACTTACTTTGAATTTTGATGTATATCATAATGAGTTCAATAGAAACTGGCATAAAGTAAATGACATTCAGGTAGGTACAGCGTCTAAAGTAGGGCTTTCTGCTGCGTTAAATAAAGGACAAAATTCAGACGAGGTAGCGGTGCTTAAAGGACTTTACGCTGGTGATAATACGGTGTATGTGAGAAATAATAATCGTGCTTATTACTCTCAAGGAATACAAATGAACTCTAATTATCAGGTAACCAAAAATGGAAAAATCCGTTTTGGAGCAAGATACCACAGAGAGGAGGAAGATAGATTCCAAGCCGATGATAAATACAGAAGTACACAGCACGGATTATCTTTAAAATCTATTGGAATCGGAGGTTCTCAGACCAATAGAGTGTCTAATGCGGAAGCATTTGCTTCTTACTTACAGTATCAGCATAAATTAGGAGACTTTACTTTCACAGGAGGTTTCAGATATGAGGATATTTCTATGAAGGAAACTCGCTATGCGGGAAATGATCCTGAAAGGAAAACGCGTACAAAAGTAACTGAAAATGAAAATAAAGTATTCATCCCTGGTGCGTCTATTTTGTATAACTTTACTAAAGCAGGGTCTATCTTCGCAAGTGTTCATAAAGGATTTGCTCCTTCTGGAATTAAGGAAGGTCAAAAAGCAGAGAATAGCTGGAACTATGAGTTAGGTATGCGCTGGAATGATAATCACTTAGACGCAGAGGTGAGTGGCTATATCAATGATTATAGCAATCTTTTAGGGGCGGATACCAATGCGGTAGGCGGAGCTACGGGCCAAGGAGACCTCTATAATGCTGGTGCAGTACTTGTGAAAGGTGTAGAGGCATATTTAAAATACACCATCAATGGAAAAGACAGTGATGTGAATTTCCCAGTGAGTGTGAATTATACTTATTTCGATTCTTCGTTTAAAAATGACTATGAGAGTAAAGCAGAGGTTTATGGTAAGGTGAAGAAGGGAGATAAACTACCGTATATTCCTACGCACATGTTGACAGGTGAACTGGGGGCTAATATTAACAAATTTAGCTTCAGTGCAGTAATGAAATACAGAGGGGACATTCGTAATAAAGTAGGGCAAGGAAAAATTTTAGATAAAGACTTGGTGCCAAGTGTTATTTTGTTAGATGCTGTGGTAAGATACCAAATGACTCCTTATGCTAATGTATTCGTAACAGGACAAAACTTGCTGAATAAAAAATATTTAGCAACGCTTAATCCTGCGGGATATAGACCAGGGATGCCTCTTTTCTTCTCTGTAGGAACAAGCATTAAGTTTTAAAAAAGGCTAACCTATTCGTTTTTTAATAAGAATCCAAATCGGTGTATCGGTTTGGATTCTTTTTATCTAATATTTACGGTTTTAAGTAGTACCTTTGCATCACTGAAAGGAAACTTTATGAAGCAATATTCATCTAAGAAAAGCATACAGTTATTGGCACATCATCTAGATGCTTTGGGAGTGCATCACTTTGTGATTTCTCCTGGGTCTAGAAATGCACCCATCGCTATTCATTTTACACAGATAGAAAATTTTCATTGTTATAGTATTGTAGATGAAAGAAGTGCAGCATTTGTGGCCATGGGGATGGCGAAGCGACTGGGCAAGCCTGTAGGGGTTATTTGTACCAGTGGTTCGGCAGCGGTAAATTATTATCCTGCAGTAACGGAGGCTTTTTACCAAAATATTCCTCTACTCCTACTCACTGCAGATAGACCTACAGATTTTGTGGATTTATTTGACGGTCAGACGATTCGGCAGAAAAACATTTTCCACCAGCATAGCTATGGAGATTTTGAACTGAAAGAAGATGGAGATTTCGAAGCGGAAGAAAGCAATGCCGAAATTCTTACCAAAGCCATTTCATTATGTGTAGAAAAACAAGGACCAGTACATATTAATATTCCTTTGGAAGAGCCTTTATATGAGTTTGTTACGGAGATTAAGAAGTTCCGAACTCCCGAGGCAATGATTGCTCAGTCTCAATATGCTTTGCCTTCAAAGTTGGCAACAGAGTGGAATGCCGCAAAAAAAATCCTCATTCTTACAGGTACACTGAAAGATAATGCAGAGCTACAAATGCTTTTAGCTCAAATTGTTAAAAATCATAGTGCGGTGGTGCTTACCGAGGTGAATTCTAATTTGCATGACGATAAGTTTTTTAATCATATTGATCGGTATATTTTTAATTTTTCGGAAGAGGATTATAGAGCGTATGCTCCTGATTTACTCATTACCGTTGGGCAAAATGTAGTTTCTAAAAAAGTAAAACAATTTTTAAGAAAAGCACAGCCTACACAGCATTGGCATATTGATAAACATTGGCATCCAGATACTTATTTTGCTTTGACGGAGAGAGTAAAAGCTGCACCAGAAGTTTTTTTTCAGCAGCTATTATCCGTAGCAAGGCTAGAGCCACATTCGTATTTTAATCTTTGGACGAATTTGAAAGATAAAGCGGATCACCGCCATACGCTGTTCTTGCCCAAAGTGCCTTTTTCTGATTTTTTAGCAATGTCTTATCTTTCCAAGGCTATTCCTCAGGATTATCATGTCCATTTTAGTAATAGTTCAGTGATAAGGTATGCTCAGCTGTTTGATTTTAAACATACTGTCCACTGTAACCGTGGAACGAGTGGCATTGACGGAAGTACCTCTACTGCCATGGGATATGCCATGGTGAGTGATAGTCCAACGGTTTTAATCACGGGAGATATTGGTTTTTTCTATGATATTAATGGGCTTTGGAATCAGTATATCCCACCTTATACCAGAATTATTTTACTCAACAATGGAGGAGGTGATATTTTCAAAATTATTCCAGGGCCTTCTCAAGCCATGGCACTGAATGAGTTTATTGCTACTACTCATCATAAAAGTGCAGAAGCACTAGCGAAACATTTCGGATTCGAGTTTACACAGGCCTCGGATGATATTACTCTTTCTAGGATTCTAAGTAAATTCTTTGAAAACTCTGCTAGACCAAAAATTTTGGAAATCAATACTCAGAATGTAGATAACGCATCCGTGCTGAAGCAATATTTCAGAGAAGTATCTCCTAAAAATGAATAATATGAAAACGAAGGCGGAACTGAGAACCATGTATAGGGAACTAAGAAAGCAGATGACGACTTCTGATGTAGAAAATTATTCTAGTAAAATTTTGGAGCATTTTATTTTACAATTTAACCCTACTGAAAATCAGAAAATTCATTGTTTTTTGCCTATAGAAAAATTCAGAGAAGTGAATACCATTCCGCTGATGAATTATTGTTTTGAGCATGGCATTCGTTTTTTCGTGCCCAAAGTAATGGGGGATAAATTGATATCTGTAGAGCTTTTTCCAGATTCAGAATTAGAATACAATGCTTGGGGCATTTTAGAACCTAAGACCCATATGGATGCTCAGGTAAAAGATTTTGATTTCGTCATTGCACCATTGCTTTATTGTGATCCGAATGGCAATAGAGTGGGCTATGGTAAAGGGTTTTATGATGGGCTGTTTTCTTCTATTTCTACAGATGGCTTGAAAATAGGGGTCAATTTTTTTCCGCCTAAAGAGTGCATTTCAGACCTCCGTTCTGAAGATATTCCATTGGATTATTTGATAATACCTTCTTCAGTTTTTTCTTTTAAAATAGGATGATAAAAATTGAGGAAAAAGAACTTGAATTCTTTTTTAAACTGTATTTCTGCAGGTAAGAGGATGTACTGAGCTTCTCTCTCATATACACCAATAGACTGGTTATTTTTATTAAAATATTCTACGCTGAATTTAGCAAAATTTAAAGTGTCTTTTTTAAATACTCTTTTTTCTACCGTAAAATCTTGAATATTGGCATTCTTTACCTGTAAAGTGTCTAAATCTTCTAGTAAATAGCTCAATGTGAGGGAATCAGGTTTGTAAAAGTAGCCTAACGCTTGACGATGAACCGCTTCATCTATCTCTGAATTTTTGTTGCTATTTTGATACAAAATGGAAAGCTCTAACACCTCTCTTACTTTTTGTTTGGTAATGGAATTAATGGCCTGTACGCTATCCATTTTTGTGGATGGATAACTGCTAGAATTGGTGTTATTCCTTACATCATCCAGAGATAATACCTCCTTGTTCTTTTGGGAGCATGAAATCATCATTATGAATACTATAAAGAATAAGATATATTTATTCATCTTCTTTAATTTTAAATTTTATGAGAATTATTTTACCATTTTCGGTTTTTACATCTAAGAATGAAAGATTCTTAAGCGAAGTGGTAGGAGTGGTTACTAAGGTGATGTATTTTTCTTTATCCAGTGTTTCTATTCCATAGATATTATTATCAAATACTTGATAAATCACCGCATGATTGCTAATTCTATGCTCTAGTTCTCTTCTTTTCAGTTTAATTTGCTCTAAGGCGTCCTCTGCATCTCCAGGGATGCTCTTTTTGGAATAGTAATACACGGATGTTTTGTAATCATCAGGTCTTAGAGTAATAATTTCTTTTTCGGGGGCATTGTCTAGGTTTCTCGTGATGGATAGATTTTCATATAGAGGACTGGTAACCTCCATATTGAGCATTTTTTCGTCTGTAGAATAGACGAAATCTTGACCAGGTTCTATACGATAGAATATAGGGGATTCATTTTCTTTGATTACTTTGATGTTCAACGGTATGTTTACTCCCGTACTTCTATCCGCATCTCTAAATGAATAAATATAAGTAACCCCAAAGATGCTTTTCCAATAAATAGCAATGCCTATTCCTACTAAAATGATTAAAAATAGAAGAAGTGCTGTCCATTTTTTAATGAAATAACCATTGGAGTTTGGTGATTCATTTGCAGAAAATGTAATTTCTGATTTTTCTTTAACTGTTTTATTTTCAGTGTTGTTTTTTTGTAAAATAGTATTTTCTTGATGATTTTCGGAAGATGAAGCAGTGTTTTTTTCTGTAATTTTTTTATTGCTTTCTGCTGTATTGCCTTCTTCTGGTTTTATTTCTTTTGGTAGTAAATTTTCTTGTTCAGATATTACTGTTTCTGTTTCGTTTTCTAGCACTTCATTTTCGAATAGATGACTTTTCTTAAATGCATACCAAGATTCATATCCCGCATAAATACTGAGGATATTCAGCATATCTATTCTTGGGAGTTTAGTGGTATTGTTAGATTTAAAATAGGTATAAAAAGATTTTTCAGAAATATTTCCTTTGGCTTTTTTTCTTAAATCCTCCTGAAAATACACAATGTCTATCCCTTTCCACTTGGAAATGGAAGGATTTGAAGGCGTATTTCCTTCAAGAAATTTTTGCTCTATTTCTGTTTTGAGCTGTTCAAAGTGTAATATGTCTAAATTTTCCAAGTGGCTATTGTTTTATGTAACTATCTGATTTTTAAATATCATTTTTTGTAAAATAGTTTTACAAATATATTACAACTATTTTTCTTACACAAATTTTTCTTCTAACCTATCTTTGTCCCGTTCTAAAACAAATGAACAGAGTAAAATTAAACGAAAACTTAAACAATTTTAAAATTTATCTAAAATGAAAAAATCATTGTTCGTAGCAGCTGTTGCTGCTTTAGCTCTTGTAGCTTGTAAAAAAGAAACTACTGAAACTGCTAGCTCTTTAGATTCTGCTGCTGTTGCTACTGTGGATTCTGCTGCTTCTGTAGTAGATTCTGCTGCTACTGTGGTAGATTCTGCTGCTACTGTTGCTGCTGATGCTACTGGTAAAGTTGCTACTGATGCTGCTGAAGTAGCTACTGATGCTGCTGATGCTGCTTCTAACGCTGCTGATGCTGCTAAAGATGCTGTAAAAGAAGCTACAAAATAATTAGAGCATAATACCTAATTAGTAGGGGGCATTACTTAAGTAATGCCCCTGTTTTTATTTATCATTCCTCTGTTTAGCAATTTCATAACAACTGATGGCCACGGCATTGCTCAGATTAAGAGAGTCAATGGTGCCATACATAGGGATAATGATGTTTTCGGAGTGTTGTAGCCAGAAATCTGTAATGCCAGAATGTTCCGTCCCGAAAATTAATGCGAATTTTTCTTTGAAATCCATCGTATAGATGGCTTTTGCATCTGCTGCCATATAAGTGGTGAAAATAGGAATTTCCTGTTCTTGGAAAAAGCGTAATGCTTTTTCATTGGTAGTATTGATGATATTCATTCCGAACAGACAGCCTACACTGGAGCGGATGACATTAGGGTTATAAATATCTGTTTTGGCATCACAAATCATGAGTGTATTGATGCCAAAGGCTTCACAGCTTCTGAGAATAGCTCCTAAATTTCCAGGTTTTTCTATCCCCTCAATGACAATGATGCTTGCGTGTTCATTGATTTTATTTTCTTCAATAGAATGGTTTTTAGCTTTATATACTCCTATGATACCTTCTACATTTTTTCTGTACGCTATTTTATTATAAATTGCTTCTGAAACTTCGTGTATTTTGGCATCGGGTTTTTCCTGACTAAAAATAGTAGAACAAATAAAGAAATCAGTTGCCTCGTACCCAAATTTTATGGCTCTTTCGTTTTCTTGAACTCCTTCTACCACAAATAAGTTTGATTTTTTTCTGAATCTATTATCGGTGGAAAGTCTATTGAGCCATTTTATCTTATCATTTTGTGTGCTTTCTATCATTTTTGTAAGCAATTAAGAGTCAATTCTCAAAAAAGTTTTTGCCAGCTCTATCATTTTAGGGTCTCCAGTGTATTTTCCTTTTTCATCAGAAAGTTTTACGGTAGGAATCCAGTCACCATTATTCGCCTGAACCCCGATGAGTTTCATTACGATGTTCATCGGTTTTAGCCCTACATCATTGGTGAGATTGGTCCCAATACCGAAGGAAACTCCTATTTTTCCTTTGCAATAGTGGGTGATTTCCTCTACTTTTTCTAAATTGAGTCCATCGGAAAAAATGATGTATTTGTACAGAGGGTTGATGCCATTTTTTTCATAGTGTGCGATGGTTTTATCTGCAAAAAGAAGCGGGTCTCCACTGTCATGCCTTACTCCATCAAATAGTTTAGCAAACTTTTTATCAAACTGCTGGAAGAAGACATCTGTGGTATAAGTGTCTGAAAGGGCTACTCCTAAATCTCCACGGAATACATCTACCCAGTGCTCCAATGCGAGTTCATTGGCCATTTTAAAACCAAATTCTGCGGCATGAAACATGAACCATTCATGTGCATGGGTGCCAATGGGTTTGATGCCGTATTTCATAGCGAAATGCACATTAGAAGAGCCTATGAAATTATTATTCTTACTTTTAATGAGCGCATCTACCACTATGTCATGTACCTTGTAGGAATGTCTTCTTCTAGTACCAAATTCTGCGAAATTAACCCCCAATTTTTGGAGTTTTTGGGCTTTCCCTAAAGTGTTTTCTATGATGAAATCATTACTATTTCTTTCCATATCATTCATTTCATAGTACAGTTCTGAAATCATCGCTAAAAGAGGGACCTCCCAAAGAATGGTTCTGTACCAAAGCCCTTCTACAGACACTTCTATATCATGTCCATTTTGTACTATCTTTACTTCGGAAGGGTCATAGCGGTAGCCTTCTAAAAAGTCTAGATATGGAAGAGCGAGATAAGGACAAGTGTTTTTAAGATATTCTTTTTCGTCTTTGGTAAGTTTTAGCTTTGCCATATTATCTACCGCTTCTCTAAGTACTTCACCGAAATTATCAGGAATGAAATGTTTTCCTCTATTAATGAAACTATATTTTACTCTTTGTGAAGGGAAGAGTTTTACCACTGCATTTTGCATAGTAAATTTGTAGAAATCATTGTCTAGTATGGAATTAAAAATGGTTTTTGACATAGTATAAATTAATGGTATAAATTATGAGTTGTAAAGATAGGTAAAATAGGTTATTCAGCTATATGCTTTATTTTTTCAAAACTAGTATTATCCTATGATGCTTTCTCCGTTTAGGTCAGTGGTGAGTACATCAGACATGTAATCAAACCAAGGACGCATGGCTAAAAAAGTTTTGATGGTTTCTATAAGGAAGCTTTCATTCATTACTTGTTCATCTGTAAATGGTCTCATGACCACCCATTGTTTTTTCTTAATTAAGTCCATAGCGGGATGATTCTTGTCAAACCCTTTAGGTGCAATTTTCACGGCATCGTCTCCTTGGATAGTTTTGAAATACTCTTGAAATGTAGGTTCGGTAATGATGCTTCTGATAGGCGTATCGTCCATTTCTAATTCTTTCCGAAAGCGGTACATGTCCTCTTTTTCAGGTGCCCAAAATCCACCGCCCACAAAGGACTGGTTGGGTGCTATATGAAGATAATAGCCTCCTCTAAGCTCAGGCTTTTTACGAGAAAAAGCAACTCCGAAGTTCGTTTTGTAGGGAGATTTATCTTTAGAAAACCGTACATCTTTATAGATTCTGAAAATGTGCATACGGGTAACTTCATCATGCCTTTGTAACGCTTCAAAAATTTGTTGGAAAAAGAGTTTATTTTCTTTTGCTATGGCATCATAGCGTTTTTTTTGCTCGGCGAACCATTCACGGTGATTATTTTCAGCAATTTCTTTCAGAAAAGATAGAGTGTCTTGGGAGATTATAGGAGTTTTCATTGGCATCATTGTAAAAAAGTAAGGTAAAGGTAGTGAATTTATTTTTATACTCATCTTGACTTTTTCTACCATTAAGGCATTTAGAGATTTCAGCTTTTCTCCCAATACACCATTTTATTAAGCATTGGACAAGTCAAATTAGGTGAATGAATTTCACCCAATCCATAATCGTACTACACTATACGAACGCATCGTACTATATTATACGATAAACTCATCTCTACTTTTTTCTACCATTGGGGCATTTAGAGATTTCAGTTTCTCTCCCTACACTCCATTTTATTAATCATTTGACGAGCCAAATCAGGTGAAGGATATTAAACTTAATGAACTTCGCTCCATCTATAAAAAGGATTCTTAATAAAAACAACAATACGCTCTATTATCTTCATTCCTTAATGGTTATCTCTATTCATTAAGCGAGATAACTTCTTTTTATAATTCCAATGCTTTTTATATCAAAAGCTGTCCATAATAGGACAGCTTTGGTAGTGTAATTAAGATTATTTTTCAGTTTTTGGAGCTTCTGCAGCAGATGTTTCTCCAGATGTAGGAGGAGAGAGTAGGTCATTTTGTAATGAAACTCCATCTTGACTTATTTCTGGTGCCTTCAGTCCTGAGAGTTGATCCATAAGCTTTACAAATTCTTGTTCACCAGGATTGTAGAATGAAGGACCTGCGATTTTTCCTTCTTTATCTAAAACTAAAAGCCCTGGAGCCAATTTAAAGGCATAGATACCATACTTCTTTGCAAACTCAGAGTTCAGTCCGCCCTCGGCATACGCTGGAGTGCCATGATATCCTTTTAGCAGTGCACTGCTGGTCTTTTTGAATTGAGCTTCGGTATCATCAAAATTAATGTACACTACATTGAATTTAGATTTATAAAAATCTACCATCTGCTTGATAATCGGCATATTGATTTCTTGAAGCATGGGGGTCCAAGAAGCGTAGGTAACTAAAAGTGTAGGTTTTCCTTTTTGGCTGTCTAATGAAAAGCTCTTTCCATCAGTGGTCTTTAAGGTAGCTTTAGGAGCTTCTTCGCCTTTGCTAAAACCTCCAATTACGAACAGCAATTTTTTCATGCTTTCCTTTACCGAAGTGTCTTTGATTTCTTTTTCAATGAGGTCATTCAGTTTTTTCTTGTTGTCCTCCGTTGTATTTTGGGAAAGCTCATATTGTGCGATGATGAATGCCGTAAGGTAATCTTTCGCTGTTTGGGTAAGTTCTTTTCTTCCTTTGAGGAAATCTACAAAAAGTTGTGTGGTAGATTGTTCTACTTTTCCTTGGTTTTTCTCAACGAACTTTTGAAAATCGTCCGAGATTTTGCTCAGAAGATATTGGCGGTACAGAGGGTGTTCTTTGAGCAATTCATCCGAATTGTCTTGGAGTTTGTTTTCAAAATCTGCAAGAGATTTATGCGGTTTATAATTAGGGTTTCCAGAAGTTTGTTTTTTCATCATGATGACCTGAGGAATGACGGAGAGAATCCCTGTACGGAGGTCTGCCTTTTTCCACTGTAAAACTTCTTTATCTGCTTTGTGTTTTTCTGCCAGTTCATCAAATTTTTTCTCTAGCTCATTTTGAACTTTGGTAAACACGGCTACGAAATTCTCCTCTCCCTTTTGGAGTTCTTGCATGATGTCCACTCGTTTTGTTCTTTCTAAAAGTGCTTTTTGAGCTTCTTTTAGGAATTCATTATTGGCATAAGCGTCTCCTTTTATTGTAAATTCGGTAGGGAAGGTGCCCGCTACTCCTTGAAATTCAAATTTTTGTCCTCTTTTTAGGAAGAAGATGTTTTGTTGCCCTCCATAGCTGAGGAGATACATTCCGTTTTTAGGTGCCTCAAAGCTCCCTGTGAATTTCCCTTTTTCATCTGCACCGATGTTGATTAAAGGAAGCGTAGCCACCCCCGAGGCTTCGGTAATTTCTAATCTTTCCAAAGGAGAGCCCCCTTTTACGGTACCCTCTATTTCTATTTTTTTAGAACAAGCAATAAAGAGCAAGCCTAAAAGAAATAAACCAATTAATTTTCTCATTATTTTTATTTTAATCCATGCAAAAATACACTATTGCTCATGGAATAAAAAATATTTACAAGAAATTACTAATATCTCGTATTTTTGTCCTATGAATCTTAACCACCTTTTTACCAATCAACGAAGTGGAGGGCATACAGCAACCAAAGTTTCTCGTACGGATTTCCAAAGGGATTATGATAGAATTATTTTTTCGTCTGCTTTCAGAAGATTGCAGAATAAGACGCAGGTGTTTCCACTGCCGGGGAGTGTTTTCGTGCATAATAGGCTTACACATTCTTTAGAAGTATCTTCGGTGGGAAGGAGCTTAGGGAGTTTGGCGGGAGAGTTCATCGTTCAGAATTATAAAGGAGAACTAACGCCTGAATCTGAGCATTTTTATAATTATCAGCTTGGTGATGTCATCGCCTCAGCATGTCTTTGTCATGATGTAGGGAATCCTGCTTTTGGGCATTCTGGAGAAGATGCTATAGCGAGTTATTTTGAAAGAAATGAGAATGGTTTAAAGGCGTATTTTAGCCCTAAAGAATGGCAAGATTTAATTCATTTCGAAGGGAATTCTAATGCCATCCGTGTGCTTACACATCAGCAAAATGGAAAAGATGAGGGAGGAACCATGCTTACATTTACTACTTTGGCTTCCATTGCAAAATACCCGTGTGAGTCTATAGCGAAAAATAAGCATATCCTTCATCAAAAAAAATACGGATTCTTCCAAAGTTCTAAAGCTATTTTTTTAGAGATTGCTCAGCATACGGGAATGAGACGCTTGGAGACCGAACCTATTATCTTTGCCCGTCATCCTTTTGTGTGGCTAGTAGAGGCGGCAGATGATATCTGCTATAGTATCATTGATATGGAAGATGCACATCGTTTGGGCATTGTGAGTTCTGGAGATTGTGAAAACCTTTTCATAGACCTTATCCAGTCTGTGAATCCTGAAGATTTGGCTAAAGTGGAAACAAAATTGTCCGCTATTACGAATGCCAATGATAGAATTTCTTATCTGAGAGCCAAAGTGATTAATGCATTGATTACCATTTCTATTGCGAATTATCAGCGAAATTTTGAAACCATTGTAAATGGAGTGTTAGACACCGCTTTATTAGATGCTTTTAAAAAAGAAAGTAAGGCTTTGCAAGAAATAGAAAGATTTTCGGTAGAAAAGATTTATAATCACAAGGCAGTGGTAGAGATAGAGAATGCAGGATATAATGTGATGTATGAGCTTTTAGACCATTTTATTCCATCGGTGATTTTGGATAAAGAAAACCGGAAGAGTTATGATAAAAAGGCACTTAAACTCATTCCGCATCAGTTTAGTTATGAGCATGGTACACCTTATGAAAGGGTATTGGGGGTTTTGGACTTTGTGTCGGGGATGACGGATAACTATGCCACAGATCTTTACCGAAAAATTAAGGGAATAGATATAGGGATGACCATGTAGGAGAAAAAGAAAGGAACGAAAAAATCTAAAAGAAAAAAACACCCTAATAGCGGGTGTTTTTTGTGATGATAACTAAGTTAATTAGAGTACTCTTTCCTCGTAGAGTTTGAGATACATTTTAGAAATTCGGGTGAGTACGGCTTGGATGTCTCGGCTCTGAAGAAAAACATTGGTTTGGAGTACCCCTTCCTTGGTGCTTGGTTTTTCTGCATTGATATTGGAGATTTGCGTATCTAGATTCTCATTGATAAAACTTCGTACCGCATTTCTATTTTTCTTGATGGTTTCAAAGTTTTCATTTTTGGTTTGCTCTAGAGACACCAAAACGAGATTGAAAAACTCCTCCATTTTTTCGTCCAAAATTTTTAAGTCGTTAAGGAATTTTGGATTGCTTATGGTGTGTAAGTTTTTGATGTAGAACAAAGCTTCATCACTCATAGACTTGGTAGATTGGGTGAGATCTTGGATGAAATCACTGCTCATCACAATGACTTGTGCCACCTGCCTGTCATTCATCTGTAAAGATTTTAAGTACTTGATGCTTTTTGACCTGAGGTTATAGCCATGTTCTTCCAAATCTTTTAATGCTTCATTGGCCTTTTCTAGTTTAGAAATATCGCCTTCTATGAGTCCATCTAGCGTCATGTTATAGCTGGTAGCAATTTCGGATACCGCAGTGCTTACGAGAGATTGGTATTTCTGCACGGTATTCATGTCTTCGTTTTCTAGTATTTTGAGTCGGTCTTTAGTTTTCTTTGATTTTTTCTCTTTTTGGCTAAAACGAATTTGAGAAATGATGATATAAGAAAACACTACGGAAATGAGGATAATGGTACCCGTTTGTCCACCCTTGTATAAAATAAATGAAAAAACAGATGCTACTGAAAAAGCAATCAGTGCTGTGATGAACCACCCACCGATAACAGAAAGCACTCCTGCTACACGATATACGGCACTGTCTCTCCCCCATGCCTTATCTGCCAAGGAGCTTCCCATGGCTACCATGAATGATACATAGGTGGTAGATAGTGGTAGTTTATTAGAAGTAGCCCAAGCGATGATAATAGAGGCAATGACTAAATTAACGGAGGCTCTCACAAGGTCAAATGCAGGAGTATCTTGCGTTTGGGTAGCCTCTTTTAGTTTTTTCTTCTCAAAGCTGGTATTGTACCGCTGTGTTACGGATGAAGGGATGATGATACCGAAGATTTTGCTAAATGTCAAAGAAGAATTGACTACGCTTCTGGAAATGGCATTGGGCTTGAATCTTTCTTCGCCTTCATCTTGTCTGCCTAGATTTACTTCCGTTTCGGTTACTTTTTTCGCTTTAGAACTGAGCCAAATGGTCATTCCCATGATGATTCCAGAGATGAGGAGCATATAATTAGGAACGATGACATCACTGCCCTGTAGGTAATCCATATAGTATTCATTGGCTGGAAGTCCTGTGCTTATCCAGTTTTGGTACGCTAAGAGTCCAGTGATAGGTACGCCGATGAAATTCACCAAATCATTCCCTGCAAAAGCCATTGCCAATGAGAAAGTACCTGCGAGTACCACGATTTTTAATGGATTGACCTTACCGAATTTTTGGAATGCCCAAAGAATCACCGTAGAGATGAGGAATAAGATGCCTAAGATGAGCCAAGTGTTATCTACTATCCACTTAGAAGTAGATTTGGAAAGGATAGTGGTACCTTTTAACCCTTTAATCAAGAGGAAGTAAACAATAGAAGTAATTCCGAAGCCTGAGAAAATGGCTCCAAACTTGTGGAGTTTTTCTTCTATCTGGAAAGTGAAAAGTAATCTGCAAAGATATTGTACCAAGGCACCCGCCGTAAAGGCGATGAGTACGGAGAGGAAAATCCCTGACACGATGCTTTGGGTGGTTTCAAAATTAATGTATTTCCAAATGTCATTGATGCTTTCATTTTTAGCCATGGAAAAAAGTATTCCCGCCATAAGTGACGCTCCTAAAAGTTCAAAAACGATGGAAACGGTGGTGGAAGTAGGGAGTCCTAAGCTATTGAATATATCTAAAAGGATGATATCTGTAAGCATTACCGCGAGAAAAACCACGAGAATGACTTCAAAGGTGAAATGCTGAGGGTAGAAGATGCCTTTTCTGGCAATTTCCATAATTCCACTGGAAAATACAGACCCAATCACGATACCTGCCACGGCAATGAGAATGATGGTCTTGTAAGAAGCTACCTTAGAACCGATGGCGGAGTTCAGGAAGTTGACCGCGTCATTGCTCACACCCACAATGAGATCTACGGCTGCTAAAAGGAGTAAAACTCCTATCACAAAGATATAAAAATCCATAGTTTGAATAATTTTGGCTCAAAAGTATTGATTTATAGCATCGGATTCTTTTTTGTTAAGAAAACTTAACCTGAAAATAAGGTAATGTTAAGAGGAATTAATATTAGCATTATCCATGCTTTGTTGGGTTTCTTGAAAATAAAAGAATGACGACTTGTTGCTTTGTGCTACATGGGGGAGTTGTGTAAAGAAGATAGGGTAAAATAAACATCCATTTAAAAAATATAAAAATGAAGTACAGTAATTTTCTTTTAAAAATTTATAAATGAATTGACTAATGATGATGGATTTAATGAATTTTATCACCCCTGAGTATTATTAAGTTTTTTTTATAAAAATTAAAATGATGACTCAGAAGATGCAATTTAAAATTAAATAACACTTTGGTTAAGAAATCAAAATTAAGCATAATTCAACCTCTAAATACAATTTTGGAGTTAGGTAATTAAATATGGTTTTTGTAAACTTGTACAAAAAAATAAGAGATGGATTGTCCAAAATGTAAAAGCAAAAACAAAATCTTTTTAAGATAAATGATGAATTGTATATAACTAAACTGATACCAAGAGTATTAATATTCTATCTATGAAAAATATTTATCTTATCATGGCGTTCATGACGCTTATTTCGTGCCGTTCCAATAAAAATGAAAAAAGATTAGGTATTCATATTCAAGCTCCTGTATATTACAATGAAGACACAATAGAATATTATATTGTAAATAATACGGATAAGGATATTTATGTTTTGTGTAATATGGATTTCTTTAGAAGAGAAATAGACTCCTCTTATATGAATACTTGGTTTCAGCCTAAAATTCATATAAGTGATGATGTTAGAGAGGTTTCTGCTGGTAGATTTATTATTGATTATAAGCAAAACATAATAGATAGTATAGAAAATATTCGTAATATTTATATGGAGAATGATGGAATTGACGAATATAAAAAGTATAATAAAATGATTGAACTATACAAATATAAAATCGCTAAGAATGATTCTGCTAAGTTTTCAACTAAGATTAATTTTGAGGAAGAATTTCGTCCTTATTTTTATTCAGAAAGTGAAAGTTATCAATTGCTGAGAAGTAAAAATTATTTTTTAACTATTTCATTAAATGAAAATTTACCTTATAAAGTAAGTGAATATTTAGGACGAAAAGGAATTTATATGGACAAAATTAAGAGTAATGAGGTGAAAGTTACATGGGAGAAAAGTATTTATGAAGATTAATGTGCTGGAAGAGAGTAATGTATATTTAACCTACTAAAGTGATGATGTCATACTGTGGTAGGTGCTGTATGATGAATCGTTAAAGTAAAAAATGATTTTGAAGACAATATAAACTAATGTATTTAAAAGTAAAATGATGATATAATGAAAAAATATCGTATGTGTTACAAGAATACTTATCTTCTTTTTCAGGAAGCGTTGATAGATTTTATAATATTGGTATTTACTACTGTTTTTTTATGGTATTTTTTTGAAGATGAAATTGAGCTTTTTGTTGTTATTTTTGTAATCTTATTTTCTGTTTTTGTTGGATTGATTTTTTTACCCGTATTGTATTTATATGAAAACTATTCTAAATATAATAAAAATCTAATGGTTTTGTTCCATGAAAATAGCGTAGTTATTAATGACGAAGAGATGCCTATTTCTGAAATTATTGATGTAAATATTTATGGTACCTATCAGCTTTTTAATAAAAATGATGGCGGAATAGGTACGCTAGCATACAATCCTTATTTCTATTATTTAGAGATAAATTTAAAAGCCAATCGTAGGATAATCCTTTCATCTATATTAGGACAGTCAATAAAAGATGATATGATGAGTTATTATCCTAAGTTGAATTATAAAAATAATATTAAATCATTTCCTAAAATAAACGGCTCATAGAATTGATTTTTTATAATTGGTAATATTTACTATCTTCGCAAAAGTCCAGTTGTTCATTAACATTACTCCGAAGACGGTAGTTTTGAAATCGTTCGTGATAATAGCAAAAAAAGAGAAAAACACATTATTTACATTGGAGGAAATCCATACGAGAGTGAAATAGTTTTTATTAAGGATTTTACAGAAACCATAGGTTCTTATAAGTTTTTGCATAAAGATTATCTTGGCTCTATTTTGGCTATCTCAGACGAAGCAGGAAATAAAGTAGAGCAAAGACATTATGACGCTTGGGATTAGTGGATAATGTGGCAAAAGTCCAGTGGACTTTTAGCGTTGGCGGGACAATGCAGAGGAAACGCATTTGCAATATGGTAATAACCCTATAGAAATAGGTCGCTTACAGCCCATGGCACATAGCCTATTGCTAGATAGAGGCTACACCAGTCACGAACATTTGTTTGAAATAGGGCTTATCCATATGAATGGGCGTTTGTATGACCCACTATTAAGAAGATTTTTAAACGCCGATGAACATATCCAAGACCCATACAACACGCAGAACTATAA
>NZ_JH932293.1:521348-572202 GCF_000301075.1 Bergeyella zoohelcum ATCC 43767 | reverse complement strand
GCCGATGAACATATCCAAGACCCATACAACACGCAGAACTATAACAAATACGGCTATGTGTACAATAACCCACTGATGTACAATGACCCGAGTGGAGAGTTTGTAGGATTTATATTTGGAGCGATAAAAATAATATCCGCAATTTTCTCAGCGGTGCAGATAGTGAAATCCATAGATGCTTTAGTTACAGGGACAATAGATGCTTTTCAGTTTGTTAAAGGACTTTTCTTTATGGCAGTTTCTAAGATTGCCTCTGTAGGATTAGGGGATGTGTTTAAGGCAGGAGGTTTTTGGGAAACTGTGGGTAATGGTGCATTGGCAGGAGCAGGCGGTGGTGGCGTACAAGCTCTTATGAACAATGAAAATTTCTTTAAGGGACTTGTAAAAGGAGCAGTGATAGGTGGGTCTATAGCAGCGGTGAGTTATGGGTTAGGGAAATTGTTTGAAGGTAAAAACTCTGTAGAATTAGATGCAAAGGGAGATTTTAGTTATGATGGGCAGCAATTTTCAAGTAAGCAGGAATTATTAGAGTATATTCAAAAGAATAATGGTGATGTGAATACGATTATGAGAAAACTCAAAATAGATGATGTTAGACTAGTATCCTCCGACAACCTTCCACACTCAAAAGGTTCCTTTTATAAGTTGGAAAATGGTTTAATGAAAGAATATATAAGAACTTATAATCAAGAACAACAAATAGGTCAAACTCTTGCAAAAGTTGTAAAAAGTGAATCTGAAACAATTTTATATGTGTCTCCCGGATTAAAGGGTATTCATATCAATGGGCATTATATGGCAAAATCTATTTTAAATCATGAATTCATCCATGCTCGTCATATGATGTTAGGATTAAATAACACTAGGTATTTAGAAAGATCTGCTTGGTCTTATAACTATGCTTATGCTAGGTATCATAATTTGCCTGTAAATGGTATTTTGAAACACCTTAATAGTTACGGAGGATTTCATATACCTAAAAACTATATGTGGAGTAATTTAGGATTGGATAAATTTTTAAAATTATTTTAAGCAATGAGGTTGTTGTGTTACATTATTGTTGTTAGTTTTGCTATGTCTTGTAAGCGTGAAAAAATGATTGGTTTTCAATTAGAGTTTTCAAAGATTGGAACTATAATTTATCAAGATAATGAAGAGCTATATTATCTAGATTATAAGATAGGTAAAGAACAGTTTTTTTTGTCAAGTGATGAATTATCATGTGATACCATAAAAATGAGTCTAACTAGTTATGAAATGGAGAAAATTAATAATGCCTTTTCAGAGAATAAGATTTATCTTTTTAATCATAATAACAATGATGTTGGAGATATTATAGATGAGATTCATACAGATGAAAATTTGAAAAAGTATACCATTATTACAGATAGAAGAAAGATTGTTGTAAACTATCAAAATAGCTCCCAAATGTCCCTCATAAATAGAGATAAAACGAATAGATTTAAGTTGTTTCATTCGGTATTAGATACCATTTATAGTGAAAAAATAAAAAATCATTTCAAAAATCGGTAATCCAGTACAATGCTCCCCCAGAATCAGACCGGTAAGTATATCAAAATGGAAAAAGGGTTTATGGTTGAATATAAAAAAGATATTTTTGGAAATTCAATAAAAAAATCAGGATCTATGAAGATTGCAAAGACTATTCATGAGAATAATGCTTCTAAAATATGGGTGTCTCCGGGTTTAAAAGGAGTCCGTGTTGATGGACATTATATGGCAAAATCTATTTTAAATCACGAGTTTATTCATGCCCGACATGTGATGTTAGGATTAAATAACACTAGGGTATTTAGAAAGATCTGCTTGGTCTTACAATTACGCCTATGCTAGGTATCATAATTTGTCTGTAAATGGTATTCTGAAGCACCTTAATAGTTACGGGGGATTTCATATACCTAAAAACTATATGTGGAGTAATTTGGGACTTGATAAATTTGTAGAGCTTTTTTAATATGAAAATATTTTTGTTTTTCGTTTTTTTCAGCGGTTTATTTTTTCAGTCTTGTAATAGAGAGAAGGTGTTGGGGTTTAAGCAGGAGGATTTTATTGGGACTGTTGTGTATTTGAATAATAGCGAACTTTATATCTATGATAGAGTGCAAGATAAGAATGATATATTAGATATAAAGGAGGATTCTGTAAAAATAAATCTTTCTGCGAAAGATTTGAGTGATATACAAAAATCTTTTATCGAAAACGAAATCGGTTCTTTTCATGACATGAATCATGACATAGGGGAAGTAATGGAATTCTTTGAATCTGGAAAAATTTTTGATACTTATAGTATATATACCAATAAGCGTAAGATTGTTATTAAATATGTTTATACGATGGATTCATCGTCTATTAATCACCAAAAAACAGAGCGATTTAAAAGGTTTTATTCGGTTTTAGATCGTATTTTTACTAGAAATATCAGTCAGAATAATAGTTTTGAGAATGAGTCTATCTTGACTTTTTGAAAACAAACAAGGAATTATGATTTTTGTGGTGTGAAACATAAAAACCTAAGACCTTGTTTGTAGTACTGGACAAAGATACGATAATAGAAGAAATTATCCCACATTTACCTAAAAGAAAAAGAGGATTTAAACCAAAATCGCCTATTAGTGAGATAGTTAACTGTATTTTATACAAATTAAAAACAGGTATTCAATGGGCACTTTTACCAATGGAACAATTGTTTTCAGAGGTAGTTCCGAGCTATAAAACCGTGTTTGGGCATTACCGGAAATGGTGTGAAGAAGGTGCTTGGCAGACTTGTTGGGTAGAAATTTTGAAGAAAAACAAATCGAAAATAGATTGTTCAAGTTGCGATTTTGACGGTAGCCAAACACCCGCAAAAAAAGGCGGGGAAGAAGTCGGTTATCAAGCTCGTAAAAAAGCAAAAACAACGAATAGTTTGTTCTTGTCCGACAGGCAAGGTTTGATGTTAGCAATGTCTCAGCCTATATCTGGCGAGCATCACGACTTGTATAATATAGAGGTTCATTTTCAAGGAATTACATCCGTTTTGAAAAAGGCTGAAATTTCCACAGAGGGTTTATTTGTGAATTTTGATGCAGGTTTTGACAGTGAAAATCTTCGGAAAATAACCGCCTCAGAAGGTATCATAGCCAATATTTGTGAAAACAAAAGAAACCAAAAATCACCCTCTGAAACGGAACATTATTTCGATAAAAAACTCTATAAAGAGCGTTACGCCATTGAAAGAAGCAACGCTTGGATGGATAGTTTTCGTTCGGTTTTAAATCGTTTTGATACTACCGTAAGTAGTTGGATAGGTTTTAATTACCTTGCATTTATCGTCTCAGGACTCAGAAAATTTAAACAAAAGAGAAAGTCCAGATGAGTTCTACAGCTATTTTTATTAAGTACAAATAATAATAAATGATTTTTATCACTATCCAATCGTATTTATTTGAAATAATTTACTGATGATAAAGCCGAATTCTTCGTTTGTTTTTCAAAAACGAAGATAAACTTATGATAGTTTCAGATGCTCCCAATACCAATCTACCGCTTCTTTTAGCCCTTCAGCGAATTTATGAGTGGGTTGGTAACCCAAATTCTTTTGTGCTTTTTCTATGGAAGCCAAAGAATGTGGCACATCCCCCTGACGATTTGGCCCATGGAGAATTTCTACTTCTGCGATTTTAGGGTCGTATTCCGATAGATATTTTTTGAGCAATTCCGCCATATCTTTGATGGTCGTTCGGTCGCCTACCGCCGTGTTATATACTTGATTAACTGCATTTTCATTCTCTGAAATCATCGCCAAAAGATTCATCTGAATCACATTATCAATATAAGTAAAATCACGAGAGTAAGTTCCATCGCCATTAATGGTAGGCGATTGGTGGTTCATCAGCTGAATCACAAATTTGGGAATTACCGCCGCATACGCTCCTTTAGGATCTTGTCTTCTTCCGAAGACATTAAAATATCTCAATCCAATAGTATCAAAATCATAAGTTCTTTTGAATACATCGGCGTATAGTTCGTTGACATATTTAGTGATTGCATACGGGGAAAGTGGTTTTCCGATGACATCCTCCACCTTAGGTAGCGATTTAGAATCTCCATAAGTAGAGGAACTCGCGGCATAAACCAAGCGTTTTACTCCCGTATCTCTCGCAGCTACCAGCATATTAAGGAAACCGCCTACATTCACATCATTACTGGTAATTGGGTAATTAATGGAACGCGGTACAGAACCTAAAGCCGCCTGATGCAAGACAAAATCCTGTCCTTCACAAGCTTTTCTACAAGTTTCCAAATCGCGGATGTCTCCCTCTATCAAGGTAAAATTCTCATTGGATAGGAAAGCCTCTATATTGTGTCTATGTCCTGTGGCAAAATTATCCAAAACGGTCACCATAGCTCCTAATTCCAAGAGCTTTTCAGAAAGATTAGAACCGATGAAGCCTGCTCCACCGGTTACTAATATTTTTTTGTTTTGTAATGATTGGAAATTCATTTTATGAATAGTATTTCTTTAATATGTTACAAAGATACGCCTCTTTATTGGTCAATTTATTTTTTTTGAAATAGTCTTGAATATCTGGAATACTAATATCATAACCAGAGCCTGCTTTGATGAGATTAACATTGAGATTCAGACTAAAAAACTTCTCTATGATTTCTAAAATTTCAATGATGGCATAATTCTCTAAATACGCTAAGTTTACTATCTTGTTCAGCTCTTGCTTTTCAAGGAGCAATAAGGTAACATTCTTAATATCCTCGGTATCAATCAGATTCCTAGTCGCCTTAGTATGCACATTAATTGTTTCTCCATTTTTCACAGAACGGATAAGATAGTTCATCAGAAGGTTAGGGTTTCCACCATGCCCTACAGCATTACTCACCCTTAAAATGAGATACTTCTCACAGGCGTCCGCAATGATTTGCTCCATTTTTAGCTTGTGAAGGACATACTGACTTTGTGCTTTGGAAGAATCATAAATACTACAAGTGGAAAAATAAACGAAGATTTTACCCTCATTCTCCGAAATGGTTTTCCTAATAAGATTTTCTTCCCTCAGAAATTCAGATTCCCGAGTTTCCAAAGAATTAGAAACCCCCGAAGCGAAAAACACTACGCTTTCCGCATCATCCTCCCTAAACAAAGAGGCAATAAGCCCGTTACCGATGATCATTTAAGTTTTATTTTTTTTAGCAATTGAATTACTACGAAATTTACTATAAACCTTAATGGAAACTGAGATAATATTTTATCTAAATCCAATTTTTTATGATTATAAATTACATCCTTAATATGTTTTTTCCCATTTGGAATATCTTGTAATTGTTTGAGAACCCCATAAGTGTTAACCATTTTTTTATAGGTACTATCACTTTCTAGCCAAGAAGAATGCCAAGAACCTGAAAAATGATGAGTGATATAGTTTTTAGGTAAATCCAATGAGAAATAGTGAGACGGATATAATGCTATCCCTTCTTTTAGTTGTTGAAATTTATCCTCTTTACCATTTGCACCATATTTATCAATTAATAATTTTGAAAAAATAGCAGTATTAGGAATTTCTGAAAAATGATTTAATTTTTCATAATAATCTTTAATATCCTTAGCTAACGGATGTCTTTTCTCTACTGCCCAAAAAGCAGAATAGGGAACATCTTCTATTTCAAATCCACAAATGGCACGATGATTAACAAACTCATCTAAAGGAAATTTTAACTCCATATCTGTATCCAAATAAAAACCACCTTCTTCATATAAAATCTTTGCCCTGGCATAATCCGAAACAAACGCCCATTTCTTTTTTGCATATGCTTCCCTGGCGAATGAACATTGATTAACATCAAAATTTTCTTCCGTCCATTCTATAATTTCAAAATCAGATTGATTCTTCTTCCAACTTTCTAAACAAAATTTTACTAAATCCGATTTTTTACCTTTTCCGAACCAAAAATAATGTATTTTCTTAGGTATCATTTATCTAATAATATTTTTCAAATTAAGTGCTCTTTTCTCTACCCAGTGCCATGACAACCAACCGAGGAGCCCCGAAACAAGTAAACTCGGAATGATAAGTTCGTAAGCATTGAAACCAAAAATATGGATAAGCATTTGCTGAACAAACTATTTTCGGAGTTAAATGAAATCGAAAAACCGATTTTCCAAGACCAAAATATTCTCAATTCAGTACTGAGAAAAAACAGTGGGGTAGACTAATATCAAACAAATATAATATACCCTTTCTACAAAGAGATTTTAGAGGCAAACTAAAATGTTTAGCCTTCTTTAACTCTCAACACCATAATATTTTGCCACTCTTGGATGACCAATATGTAGCAGAATCTCGTACCCACAGCCAATATCTCCATCACATACACAGAATTGCATTGGCAAAACATAAGGATAAACACCTGTTTTCCAGGCTGCTTTATACATTACAAGTGATCCTCTGGAGGGATTATCTTTCATAATTTCTAAACAAGAGTTATAGTAAACTTTTCCTCTATCATCTCCTCTCCAAAGGGTCATTGGACTTTGGTTATAGGAGTGAGCATTTCCTAAACTATCATCATTAACATTTTGTGTATCAAGGGAAATAGCCATATCCTTATTGATTAATTGCCTTGAACTATTATTAGCTGTGCAAAATCCAAACTTTTTAGTTAAGGTTACCAAAGAGTAGATGTTTTCATTTACAAAAAGCATATCTGTATCCAAGGCACAAGCAAAATCGGCTGTAGAATCCAATAATCCTTTGAACTTAAAATAATTTCCTGTTCTGTATCCAAATCTTGCATGCTCAGGAAACGGGATAGGGGATTCCACCTTTACAATGTTTAGATCTAGATTTTCTTCCCAATCAAAATCTGTAAAAACGGTAATTTTAGCATTAGGGAAAAACTTTTTTATTCCTGATAAAGAGGGTTCAAGTCTATTTTTTTTATCTAAAACGGCTCCTCCTGCATTCACTCGCTCTTTTCCAAATTCTGTAAAAATAAATTCATAACTATAGCGTTCCAGATTTTTTTTAAAATCATCTGAAATAATAGATTCCTTAAATCCTGTGAACACTATAGGCTTCTCTATTTTTGCTTTACCTAAAAATACTTTTAATGCAGATTTCAGTCTATATTTTAGTGTATTTATCATTGTTTATATTTATTATTGAATTAATTTATGAAATAATGAATCCCATTGTTTCATAACCTTTTCTATGTTATAATATTGTAAAACATTTTCTCCTTTCTTTCCCATTTCACTCCTTTTATCCTTAGATTTCATTAATTTTGAAAGTTGTTGAATAAATATTTTTTCATTGTTTAAAGGAATTAAATATCCCCCATTGGATTTAGAAAGAATTTCTTTTATACCAAATCCGGAGTTGAATGTAACTATAGGAATTTTACACATAGATGCTTCTAATAGCACATTAGGAAACCCTTCGTATTGAGAAGTAAGTACTAAAATAGAATGATTCAGCATTTGTTGTAAAATGTCTGGATTTTTACCTTTTAGAAATATGGTTTTTTCCATATTAAGTCTATATATTTTTCTTTCTAATTCTTCTTTTAGGGGGCCTTCTCCATAAATATTAAGTTGCCAATCGGGAAAATCATTTACTATTTTAACCCACATGTCAATCAAACGAGAAAATTGTTTTACAGGCTCTAATCTTCCAACTGCTATAACTTTTTTAGATTCATATTTTGGATTAGGCAATGCTATAATGTCAATGGGATTTCCAATGAAAAAAATACGATTAATATATTTTTTGAATTTTTTTTTACCGCCTTCGGACAAACATACGAAAGCATCATATTTTCTAGCTGTATGTATAAATTTTAAAAATCTTTTTTTGTCTTTAAACCAATTTTTTAAGTCATATCTCCAATTAGAGAAACCATAAACATATTTATATGAAGTATGAAACTCCATAATTTTTTTACTTCCATCATTGATCTTGTATAAATCATTAAAAACACTATCACTAAGAGCAATACCTATGGTGATATCAAATGATTGAGAACACAAATAATTTTCTAATGTTTTTCTGAACATTTTTGATTTCATAGATATATAATGTATGTGTACTCTATCATTTTTTTCAAAAAATAGAGGAATATTTTTATATTGCTCATCCATAGTAAGTAAACACTATGATTCAGCTTATCTGCTAAAAAATTAGCCTTGAGGAGTATAGTCTTAGGTACCCCTCCTGAAGCTGTCATGTTAGGATATATGTATAAGATTTTCATAGTATAAAAAGAAATAGTATTGTTAAATACATATAGTTATGGATAAAAATAGATTGCCTTATTTAACTTATTATGATTAAGTTGAAATTCTAAACATTTCTGATAAATATATTAAATCAACTATACCAAAGAAATTAATACTTTTAGATTGTATTATAAAGGAACTCATCACATTGCCAGAATTTAATTCAAGCTTTAAATTTCTTGTAATTCTATCATTTTTCTAAACTTTTCAGACTTTTCAGCGAGTTGACTGAAATTACCCTGTGCAGAAATATTTCCCTTTTCTAACAAATAAACAGTGTCTACATTTTTTATCGTGGAGAGCCTATGTGCAATGATAATCATTGTAAATTTGCCATGAAGCAAATCTATACTATCTTTAATATGCCTCTCCGTTTCCGAATCTAAAGCAGAAGTAGCTTCATCCATAATCAATAGTTCTACATCTTTATACAATTCTCTTGCAATAGAAATTCTCTGCTTTTGTCCCCCTGAAACTAAAATACCATTATTCCCCAATTTAGAATCTTCGTGATTTTCAAGTTCAGAAACAAAATGTGTCAATGAAACCATTTCCATCACTTTATGAAATTTCTCTAATGCCTCGGGGGTTTTTTCCGCCCAAAAAGAAACATTGTTAAACAGCGTATCATTAAATATAACTGGTTCTTGTGTGATGTATCCTATCTTACTTCTATAGGAATTCAAGTTCGATGCATACAAAGATTGGTTCCCCACCATTACCTCTCCCGAATGTGGACGCTGCAAACCACAAATCACATTAGCGAGGGTAGTTTTTCCTGCTCCACTTTCTCCTACAAAAGCAACGGATGTTTTCGGTGGAATGGTAATATTAATATCTCTCAAGACTTGTAAATTCCCAAAAGTAACACCAAGTTGTTTTACTTTTATTCCTCCATCTATAGACGCTACCTCATCTGAAAATAAAGGCTCTCTATTTTCTTCAAATTCTTTAAGAATAGTATCAATAGATTCTATGGAAGCCGATGCAGGAGCAAATGCCGCAATCGCCATCTGCAAATTCACCAAATAACCTAAACAACGATAAAACAAAAGTAAACTGACTAAGATAGATGCCAAATTTCCATCAAATACCTTAAGCTGGATTACAATGACTAATGCAATAATAGTAATAATCATAGGCTCTCTTGCATTCACCATAATGGAATTTAAAATAGATGATTGCAAATTATAATGATTATTCAACTCAATGTTCTCTCTCAATATTTTTTTATATATGGGAAAATAATTCGTTGCTTTTAGGTATTTAAAATTATTTACAGACTGTACCAATATTTCATTGTATGAATTTCCTAATCCAATTTGCTTCTTAGCATATTCCTTAATCAGTTTGCTCAAATATTTGAATAAAAAATCCGTGATATATCCCCCTATAGCCACCATAATAGCGAACTGCCAGTTAGACACCGCTGCTAAAATAGCATAAGTAGCCAGCATAGTTCCAAACTGAATGATATTCATATAAATCTTTATAGACTCTACGAGTTTCCATGCTTCAGTAAAAACATGATTCTGTATCCTCCCTACACTCATCTTAGTAAACCCATCATAAGAAAGCCCCTCTACACCATCTACCAACTGAAATCTAAGATTCTTAGCCGCTCTTAAATTAATTTTAGTAATATAAATAGATTTAAAATAACTGATTACTCCTTTGAAAGTAAACAAAACTACCATAAGAATAAGAATATTAACAATATTAAATTCTATTCCCCAGCTTTGGAGGAAGTCTATAAAAACTTGTAAACTACCTAAAGATTCATTAGCATTCGTGGTGTCTGTGGCTGCGGATAGTAAAGGAATAAACATGGTCAATCCCAAACCATCTAATAAACCTACAAGAAAATTAAGCACAATGAAAACATAAATATGTTTTCCGAGTTTTTCTCTGAAATAATTAAAATGCCCTAATAACCCTTTTGTTTTATCCTCCTTTTGCTTCATGGTAACTATTTCTTCCTAATTCTGGTGTACAAATATACTGAAAATAATGCCATTTTTTATGCTCTACTCTATCTCACAGCCTAAATTTCTGTACTGATTTTTAAACCTTTCTACCCATTTTCTAAATTCTGCCGTGTTTATTTTATGCTCTATAAACAGTTCCCAATAGTCTGTAGAAAAATCTTTTGGAAAGTTTTGCATCACATCAAAATTGTCCTTATACCATGCTTCACTGATGAGATGATTAAACATATTCACATCAAAATCAAAACCGTACTCATGGTAGGAGTTCGTAGCCGAAGACTGAAAAGTAGTTCTCATCGCTTCCTTATTTAGTCTTGCAATAAAATGAGGATTATTTTTATGTTTTCTATAATAGATAGCGGCATTTCTCAGCTGTTGCTTTTCATCTACTTTTCCCTGTGCATCTTTCCAAACAAAATTCCAATAGTCCTTATTCCAAAATCCCATTAATATAGAGTTCAATGCCCAATACCTCAACTTTGTTTCATTATCAAACATTTTTAATCTGTACCCCAATGTAAAGAACTTGTACTTATTATAAAAAAACAAATCCATTATAAAAGGATGTGAAAGGAATAAGTCTTTTGGCTGGGTAGCGACAAGGTTTTCATTAATTTTTAGTAAATCTACCCATTGGTCATCTTTAAAATTCCCAAGCCAGCCTAATTTTAATAAAGCAACTTTATTTTCTTTTGCTTGATGGGCAAGTTCATTTACATTAATTTTTTCTGTAAACCAAACATCATCCTCGGTCATTATAAAATATTCGGATGCGTTTTCAGCAGCATTTCTCCATAAATCAGTAGGAATGTGAAAACCATTGATATCCTTACCATGTTCCAAATTTTCTTGTATGGCTTTAATCTTCTGAGAGTAGTTTTCCGAAATTCGGATTTTCACATGGGGATACTTTTCCCGTATTTTGTTCAAATATTTTTCAGGAGTACCATCATCTAAAATTGTGACTTGGAAGTTACCCGAGACATAGGTTTTGATACCTTGTAAGCATCTATCCAAATAATAAGGCCGGTTAAAGGATTTTATAAAAATATCGGTCATTAATCAATAAATAATTTAAAATAAAGTTTTGTGAAAGACCATGGTAAAGAGTTTAAAAGACTATAAATTGCAACATTAAAATTAAAGCCATTATCAAGCTGATATTTTTTTTTCAAAATAGAAAACTCTTTATTATAACCAAATTTTGTAGCTACTTTTAATCCAAACTCCAAATCTTCTTTTAATGATTTTTTTTCTTCATTAAGTATATTAAGAAAATATTCAGGATTAAAATGCTCATAAGAATCTTTACCTTCTAACATCCTTTCTTTATAGAATGATTTCATTTTTTCTAGAAAAAGTGTTCTATAAAATTTACCATCTTTACGAGAAATAGAAGAGTTTAAAATTCTATAATCCAATAATGGTTCAGCGAAATTATAGAACTTACTCCCGTTATACATCAATCTTAAATAAAGATCATAATCTTCACAGTAATATATATTTTCTCTATACCTTACTTCAGAATCATTACGAAACATAATTACTGGATGATACATTGATATTTGTTTAGGCATTACACGCTTTATCAATGAATCTCTTTCTAATGCCTCCAATCTTTTGATAAAATTATTTTCTTCATCTATAAGATTAATCGAACTTCCCACCATAAAAACATCTGGATTATCTCTCAAAAACGCAACTTGTTTCTCAAAACGAGTAGGATGGGATATATCATCTGCATCCATTCTAGCGATATACTCTCCTTGAGCTCTATGCAAACCAATATTCAGATTTTCTATAAAGCCTTTCATTCCCTTGTTCTCTTGCTTTCGAATAATCTTAACACGCGAATCCTGCATAGAATAATCTTCCAAAATAGTAAGAGAGTTATCAGTAGAGCAATCTTCTATAATTATAAATTCAAAATCCTCAAAAGTTTGATTAAGAATAGAATCTATTGATTGTGAAAGATATTTTTCTGCATTATAAACAGACATTACCACAGAAACTTGAGGCTTCTTCATTGTTTTATATTCTTCTAAACTCAAAAACACTCTTTATAACACTCTCACTTTTATTTACTACAACAGAATGAGCCGGAATATTTTTATAAACAGTAACATTCGCTCCAATGATACTATTATCTCCTATGGTTACTCCCTTAAGAACCACTACATTACTCCCAAGCCAGCAGTTTTTCCCTATTTTGATAGGTGCTTTTTTAAATTTCTGCCTTTCTACTTTTTCGGATGAGTATTCATGATTATGGTCATAAAGTTTCACCCCTTCACCAAAAAGTGTGTTTTCTCCTATTTCTATTTTTTCAAGACAATTCACCGAACAGCCATTATTCATGAAAACATTATTTCCGATACTAAGAGTCGCATCTTTCTCTACTCGAATGGAACAATGATTTCTAAGCTCTAATTTTTCGCCAATAGTTACTTTTGCCATATGATGGAAAGTAAAATTACAAAAATCGCCAATTCTAGGTGACTTCCCGAATGCCTGAATCTTCTTTAAAGAAGGGCGTTTTAGTAAATAATAAAGTAGTTTTGATAGAAAAAGCATCCACTAATTTTATGGCAAAATTACCAAAAATTATTCATAATTTTGTTGTTTAATTTGAATTATTCATGCAACCCTTAGTTACTATTTCCATCCCGATTTTCAAATGTGAAGACTCTCTTGAAAAATGCTTACTATCAGTCCTTCATCAAACTTATAAAAACTTAGAAGTAACACTGATCAATGACCAAACACCTGATGATTCAGTAAAAATCGCAGAGCGTTTCATCCAAAAACATGGGCTCCAAAACTGGAAAATCTATTATTTAGAAGAAAACTCTGGGCTTTCCGTGGTAAGAAATAAAGGCATAGACACCGCACAAGGTAAATACCTATTTTTCCTAGACTCTGATGATACTATTACTCCTAGCTGTATAGAAAAAATGGTACATCTAGCAGAAAAAGAAAAGGTACAGATGGTCATGGGAGAAGTAGAAGCGGTAAAACTTCCCGAAGGAAAAAGATATCCTATTTTCCCAATTACTGAGAAAAAAAATACCCTTCTAAACAATGAAGAGATTTTTGAAAGTTTTATTAGTGGGAAATATCCTGAATGTAGCTGGAACAAACTGATACTTTTAGATTTCATAAAAGAAAATCAGCTCTATTTTACTAAAGGGCTCTACGCACAAGACTCCTTACAAAGTTTCGAAACCGCTTTGGTATTAGAATCCATCGCTTTTCTAAGGGAAAAGACCTATGATTATTATCTCCACCAGAATTCAGTTATTCATAATAGAGGTAAAAAACATTTCGATAATTGGTTTACCATTGCAAAACAGATAGACCATTCATTTAAGAAAGAAAAATCTCCCGAAAGAAAGAAAAAGATTTTGCAACATCTTATTAACTTTAAAACCCTCACGCTCCAAATGAACTGGCGTGCCAAGAAAAACGATATGCTTTGGAAGGAAAGCTATTCTAATTATAAGACACTCAGTTCCCTAAGTTTAAGCGATTATTTATCCCCAAAGTTTTCCAATAAAATCAAAAAAGAAAACTTCTTTAATAATCTTCCCACTCATTTAGGATTTAAAGTTTTTAAGAAGAGATGGGGTGCATAATAAAGATAGAGACGCCGTATCAGCGTCTCTATTTTATTATTTTATCAATCGTTTCAAATAATCTCCATACCCGCTTTTCCCGTATTTCTCGGCAGATTTTAGTAGTTGCTCTTCATCAATGAAACCTTTTTTATATGCGATTTCCTCAATACAAGAGATTTTAAAGCCTTGTCTTTTCTCCAAAACCTTTACAAATTCTGATGCCTCGTGGAGGGAGTCAAAAGTTCCTGTATCCAGCCAAGCGGTTCCACGGCTCATCACCCCTACTTCTAACTCGCCTTTTTCAAGGTAGATTTTGTTGATATCCGTAATTTCCAATTCGCCTCTTGCAGACGGTTTTAGATTTTTAGCATATTCCACCACCTTGTTATCATAAAAATACAAGCCTGGAACTGCATAATTGGATTTTGGCTGAGCAGGTTTTTCTTCGATGGAAATCGCTTTTTGATTCTCATCGAACTCCACCACTCCATAGCGTTCTGGATCGGATACTTGATAAGCAAAAACACAGCCTCCAGTTACATTGGTTTTACTTTCTAAAAGCTGAGGCAATCCTGTTCCATAGAAGATATTATCCCCTAAAACGAGTGCCACAGCATCATTACCAATAAATTCTTCGCCTAAAATAAACGCTTGAGCTAATCCATCGGGAGAAGGTTGTACTTTATACTCGAATTTACAACCAATCTGGGAACCGTCTCCCAAAAGTTTTTGGAAAGCCTCACTATCATGAGGTGTGGTAATGATAAGTATCTCTCTAATTCCGGCCAAAAGCAAAGTGGATAGCGGATAATAAATCATCGGTTTGTCGTACACAGGCATCAGTTGCTTACTTACAGCGATGGTCAGTGGATATAGTCTGGTGCCAGAACCTCCGGCAAGTATAATTCCTTTCATTGTATTATTTTATAAGTTTCCTTTTACATAGCTAAGAACACACGAGCAACTCCTATATCCTTATTCAATATTCCAAATATTATTTGATTAAAAACATACTTATCTTCACATCTTTATTTAAGATAACAAAGATAAATAAAAAAACATCCCCGAAAATTGCCCTCACCAATCAAATTTAAATCTCATAGACTAATAAAAATTCACAGTTGGAAAAACCCAATAACATACATAAAGTCTCAAAATAAAGCTTCTTTCTTATCACATTACTACTTTTCTTAATAAAGGAATTCTACACAATAAATTGATCATAACATAAGAAAGTAATAATACCCCAAAAGAGGTAATAATTACGAAAATAGCGGTCGCCGCGTATGTATGTATGTATGTATGTATGTATGTATGTATGTATTCAGCCAATTTATTTAAGTAATGTAATATAAAAACATGCACAAAATATATTCCGAAAGAATATTTTTCTATTTGTTTTATAATTGTATTTTCTTTTAGGCGAGCGTGTTTTACTAAAAGAAAAACACATGCAGACATGATTGCTACATTAAAGGTCAGGTAAAATGTGTATCTCGGGGCGAAGTTATTAGCTAAATTTGACAGATAAAAGGTAATACCAAAAGTGAACAAAACAGATATAACATACACTATCCATGCACTATGCTTCACTATTTTAGATGAAAAATTGAATTTAATAATACTAAGATAATAGCCTAAAACTAAATAAAATACATACCCTCCAAAATTCACAAAATTTTCTACAACAGGTTTTACACCATATTGATTCGCAATTAATACAATACAACTTATCAGTAAGAAATATTCTATCTGCCTTTTAGTGGCATGCATCGTAAATTTTCGCAAAACTGGAATAAAAGCATATACACCTATAATCATATATAAGTACCATAAATGATAGGCACTTCCATTGTATAAATTATTCAAAAAAATCTTTAATAATTCCATATCCACCTCCAGTAATTCATCCTTATAATACCAACAAGTATAAAATAAACTCCAAAATAGAAATGGAACCACTATTTTTTTTATTCTTTTATTTAAAAACAACTTTACTCCTTCATTTTTACCTAGCAATAAAGCCCCTGAAATCATTACAAATAAAGGTACACAAAACCTTACTCCACTATTAATAAAAGTTGCTACTGACCAAGACCCTATGCTTACATTTTTGTAATCCATAGATATAAATGCTGCTGTATGAAGCACAATAACAGAGATTGTTGCTATTACTCTTAAGTAAGAAATATAAAGTTGAGAAGAATTATTCATCCGTTTTGATGCTTTTTATTTGATAAAAATGAGCCACAGATGTATTAATATAGTGGTGCTTATCAGAAGTAATATCTTTAAACAAAATAGTTCTTGGAGCATTTTTGATAGCAGGAACCGTACATTCATCACAATGCTTTATTAATTGTTTTCTTTCGTTGATTTGTTCCACATACTCTTTTGCTCTGCTATTAAAAATATCAGAGTAAAGCAACTGAAGATTGCTTTCCCTTTGAAAACTATTTTTGGGAACACAAAAATAAACTAAACATACCGCAACACCACTGACGATGTAGTATATATTTTTAAGGTTAACAAAATATCTTTCATAAAAAATATAAGACAGAAGAAAAATAAATATTAAAGAAACAAATAATAACAAATTCTCTACCCTTGGTGGATAATAATAAGTCAGTTTATATATTGTAATGAAAGAACCTATAAATAGGAGAAAATTATAAAATACAAAAATATAAATCGGATGTTTTATTTTATTATTAATAGTCAGCTTTACATTCACTGTTTTGAACAATAAAACAAAAAGAATAAATCCTACAACAAGATAACGAATATTGATAACAATAACTTTATTAAAACTCATGAAAGCTACATCCATAAGAGATAATTCCGCTTTCTTTATCTGTCCTCTGACTTCATTTCCAGGACTTAAATATACAAACAAAAATAACCCTACAATCAATAAAATAAGAATGATATAAGAATAGTTTATCTTTTTATTCTTTATAAAGTAAAAAATGAACAATATCCCTGTAATAATCCCCGAAAAACCAACCAATAATTCACTACATCCACCAATGATTAACATAGAGCTCATAGCAAAAAATGAATTAAGCAAAGCTCTTTGATGACTAAATATTCTTTTCAAACAGGAAATATAAAAAATAAATAAAATAGAGGGTAAAAAATAAGTAGCACTTCCTGCTAACCAAAAATAATTCTCCACAAGAGAGGTTTGCAACAAAGTATAAACAGAGATAATACTTAAATTAACCACAAACCTTTTTCTTTTATCCTCCATGCCAACATCTTTTAGAATACGATGATTAGCAAAATAAAATAACATTATAAAAGCAAAGGTGTAAAGTCCAAAATACTGATCTGAGCCAAAATTTAAGGGACTTGTAATGAGAAAAGCAGTAGCCATATACCGAGAACCCCAGTTATTATAGTGCCATATCTGCCTCTCCATAAAACCCTTGTGGGAATCAATAGCATAGCTAAAATCATCAGATGATGGATAATTGTATATGCTCAAATATATTATTGGTAAAATAACAATCAAGTTTACCAAAAATAGTAGCCCAAAGTTATTTTTGTTCATTTTTCAATAATTTTTGCACAATATAACGAGGTCTTCTCTTTACCTCCATATAAATCCTCCCTATATATTCCCCTAATATACCTATTCCAATTAGCTGCACACCTCCTATAAAGAATACAGAAACTATGATAGAGGCATACCCTTGCTCTTGTATTCCAAAAAAGAATTTTTCAATTAAAACTTTTATTCCTAAAACAAAGGACAAAAAAGCAATAAACGAGCCTATATATAGCCAAACTCGAATGGGTATAGTGGAAAAAGAAGTAATGCCTTCTAATGCCAAATTCCAAAGTTTATACCCGTTAAATTTACTACTACCTGCAACTCGCTCTTCTCTATTATACTCCACAATTGCTGAACGAAATCCTACCCAATTAAAAACCCCTTTCATAAAAAGCTGATTTTCTTTTAGTTTAAGAATTTCATCCACAACATTTCTGGTCATTAAACGGAAATCCCCTACATTGGGTTCCAATTTTACTTTAGCAATTTTATTATACACCTTGTAAAATTGCTCTGCCGAAAATCTTTTCAAAAAACCATCTTTTTGCCTTTCTGCCCTTTTTGCTAAAACCACATCATAACCTTCTTCATATTTTTCTAGCATTGTTTTGATAACTAATAAAGGATCTTGTAAATCTACATCTATTGGGATAATAATTTTACCATCTATTGATATATGTTCCAAACCTGCAAACAGGGCATTCTCTTTCCCAAAATTCCTTGAAAAGCTAACGACTGTAATGTTTGAATTCATTTCATAAAGTTCCTGTAAAACATCCATTGTTTTATCATCGCTTCCATCATTCACAAAAACCAACTCAAAAGAGTACTTTTCATTATCAATTTCATTTTGAAAAAAATGACAAATTTCTTTATGGAAAATCCTTATTGTTTCTTGCTCGTTATATACAGGAACTATAAAACTTATTAAGTCCAAACCTTTTTTATTTTTGTTTCAATATAAATAATTTCTATTTCGCTTTTTCATACTGCTCCTTATAATACTCTTGATACGCTCCGCTGGTTACATTTTCCAGCCATTCTTGATTTTCCAAAAACCAATCTATGGTTTTGGCCAATCCTTCTTCAAAAGTTACCGATGGCTTCCAGCCTAAATCTTTATTGAGCTTGGTGGCGTCAATGGCATAGCGTTTATCATGCCCTGGGCGGTCTTTCACGAAATTAATCAGTTTTTCTGAATATCCCTGAGGTCTGCCCAGTTTAGCATCCATCTGTTGGATGAGTTCTTTAATCAAGTCAATGTTTTGCCATTCGTTCCAACCACCGATGTTATAAGTTTCGCCTGTTTTCGCTTCGTGGAAAATTTGGAAAATGGCTTTTGCATGGTCTATTACAAAGAGCCAATCACGCGTATATTTTCCATCGCCATAAATCGGCAGTGGTTTTTCATGGATAATATTGGAAATACACAGCGGAATGAGCTTCTCTGGGAAGTGATTAGGCCCGTAATTATTAGAACAATTGGATACGATGAAAGGCAAACCATAGGTATTCCCGTACGCTCTTACCAAATGGTCACTCGCAGCTTTACTGGCCGAATACGGAGATTTCGGGTCATACGGTGTGTCCTCGGTAAAGAATCCCGTTTCGCCTAATGCACCATACACCTCATCTGTAGAAACATGGTAGAACAGATTTTCTCTTGGCGCATTAGGAAAATTACCATGCGTATGTTCTGGATTCAATGTCCAAAACTCTCGGCAAAGGTTTAGTAAATTGGCCGTCCCCATCACATTGGTATTGATAAAGGCGTTCGGGTCTGTGATACTTCTATCCACATGGCTTTCCGCTGCCAAATGCACCACCGCATCGGGGTGATGTTTTTCAAATACCGCTCTTAGCTGTTCAGGTTTTGTAATGTCTGCCTTTTCAAAGATATAATTAGGCTCGTTTTCTATATCCTTGAGATTTTCCAAATTCCCTGCATAGGTAAGGGCATCCAGATTGATGATTTTAGTTTGTGGCAAGTTTTTCACAAACTCCCTTACCACATGAGAACCGATGAATCCTGCTCCACCTGTTATGATGATTGATTTCATATTTTTATTAAAGTTATAAGGTTAAGAGGTTAGAAAGTTAGAAAGTAAAAAATGCTTACTTTCTATTTTAAATTTAAACTTGTAATTAATTTGATTAGCATATCTTAATAAAAAAAATTCTCTTTTTAATTTCATTGTTTTCTTGGGTAAAATATTTACGAAGTTAGTCCAAAAACCTCTTCCTTTGGAAAGTTTTGAGTTAGAGTGTAAATATCCCTTACCAAAATCATTGATTCTTGATAAACTTTCAAATCTTTATGAGATTTTATCTCCCTCACCCTCTAACCTTTTAGCTTTCTAGCTTTTTAGCAAAAATTCTATTTCACTAGTTTTCTACCAATAGACTGATAGTAAAATCCATTTTGCTCAGGTAATTCTAAAGGGAACATATTCCTTCCATCAAAAATCACCTTATTCTTCATTTTTTCTGCCAAAATATCGAAATTAGGATTCTTAAACTCACTCCACTCAGTAGCGATGAATAGACAGTCGGCTCCCTCTACACAGCTATACATATCTTTGGCATACTGAATTTTATCTCCTAAAACTCTCTTCACATTATCTTCTGCAATAGCATCATACGCCACTATTTCCGCCCCTTTTTCCAAAAGGATTTTGATATTATCTAATGAAGATGCCTCACGAATATCATCTGTGTTTGCCTTAAATGCCAATCCCCAAAGTGCAATTTTTTTACCTTTCAAATCCCCTCCGAAATACTTTTCTATTTCATAAGAAAGAATGACTTTTTGTTTTTGATTGACCTCTTCTGTAGCCTCCAAAATTTGGAAGTTAAAATCTTCCTCTTTTCCAGATTTAATGAGGGCTTTCACATCCTTAGGAAAACAAGAACCACCGTAGCCTATCCCTGGAAAAAGAAATCTATGCCCTATTCTATCATCACTTCCCATCCCTAATCTTACTTTATCCACATCTGCTCCTACTTTCTCACAATAATTGGCAATTTCATTCATAAAGGTAATCTTTACTGCTAGGAAAGAATTAGCCGCATATTTCGTTAATTCCGAGGACTTTTCATCCATAAAAATAATAGGAATTCCCGTATTAGTAAATGGCTGATAAATTTTAGACATAATATCTTTAGCCTTTTCAGAGGAGCAGCCTACCACCACTCTAGCAGGATTCATAGAATCCTCCACCGCAAAACCTTCACGAAGAAACTCTGGATTAGAAACCACATCAAAAGGAATATTGGTTTTTGCAGAGATGGTAGCTCTCACTTTATCCGCAGTCCCTACAGGAACAGTAGATTTATTTACCACTACTTTATAATCCGTCATAAATTCACCGATGTCATTAGCCACTTTCAGCACATAGGATAAATCTGCAGAACCATCCTCTCCCGGCGGCGTAGGCAGTGCGAGATACACCACTTCACTTACCTCCAATGCTTCTTTTAAATCTGTCGTAAAGTGTAATCTCTGTGCCTGAATATTTCTGGTAAACATTTCCTCTAGTCCAGGCTCGTAGATAGGTACGATACCTTTTTTCATCCGTTCTACTTTTTCGGCATCTACATCTACGCAATATACTGAATTCCCGAGTTCTGCGAGTGTAGTACCCGTTACTAAACCCACATAGCCTGTTCCTACTATAGCAATATTCATCTTATTTATTTTTGTTTGTGCAAATTTAGTTTAAAATGTTTAAAAATTAACCGACTATGTGGAATTCATAAAAAAAATTGCCTCAAAATTTTGAGGCAATCTTATTTTATAGAACAGAGTATGAATTTTATTCATCATCTTCATCATCCATTCCTCCTGCTTGAGCATTTTTCATTGCGTTTCTTGACATCTTCACTGCCACTACTACCGCATTATCAGGATGCATGAATGTGTAATTTTCATTCTTAATATCTCCGATATAAAGCTTATTACCAATTCTTAATGGAGTAACATCCACCACTATTTCATCTGGTAAGTTTGCTGGAAGTGCTTTCAATCTCAATTTACGGAAAGACTGACGAAGTGCTCCACCAGCTACCACCCCTTTCGCTCTACCAGTAAGTCTTACAGGAACATCCATAATTACTGGTTTGTCTTCAGATAACTGATAAAAATCTGCATGAAGGATTCTATCCGTAATTGGGTGGAACTGAATATCCTGAAGTACAGCAGGAATAGTCTCCCCATCGATAACGAGTTCTACTGTGTGTGCTTCAGGAGTATAAACCAAGTTCTTAAAAGATTTCTCTTCTGTAGAGAAACTTAAAGCTTCTTTTCCTCCATACACAACACAAGGAACTAATTCAGCATCACGAAGGGCTTTTGTAGATTTCTTGCCAACGCTTTCTCTTTTTGCGCCTTGAATTGTAATAGATTTCATATTGTATAAAAATTTTGAATTGCAAAAATACAATTATTTTTTGGAATAGAAACATTTTCTTTGATTTCAATATTAAAATTTCAGAGTTAAATCCAAAACAATAGTAAAGCACATAGCTCTCAAAGCTCATTTACACTTTCTTCAAAAAAATCACATAAAACGCTACTAATTATCAATAACTTAAAAATAACACACATTAACAATTACGAGAGAAGCAAAATTTTAAGCATCTACTTTATATAAGTCTCTTGGCATGAAAAATACTTTTTGGAGCCAGAAAAGTTGCTATATGCCATTCCGTCACATTATTTACTTTGGTAAGTATTTTGTAATTTTGGAGTACATAATTTCTTTTTCGGAATGGTAAAACACCGAAAAGAATATCATTCTTTAAGCGATATACAATGAATTATCAATTTTCTGAAGGTGTAAATAATGTCTTCAAACATAGTAAAAGTGAGGCTCGCCGCCTTAAAAGTGAGCATGTAAATACGGAGCATCTACTGCTGGGCATCCTAAAGACAGAAAACTCTGCAAAGGATATTCTCAGAAAATTAGATGTAGACCTTACCCAAGTTCGTAGAAAAATAGAAAATATGTCTGCTGTTTCTCTTAATCCCAATTTAATGGAAACGCAAAATATCTTCTTTACCAAAATGGCAGACCAAGCCATCCGAAGAGCAGAATTGGAATGCAGACAATACCAAGGAGCTGAAATAAATACCGTACATCTCCTACTGGGTATTCTTTATAAATTTGAAGACCCTACTTCTAGCATACTCAGTGCCTATGATGTGGATTACAGTGCGGTATCCGCTGCATTTAGAGCCATGCTTAAAGACTCTGGCATGAATCCTCAGATGTCTGCTTATGATGAATCTGATGATCCCGATGAAAGTCAGCCCATGAAAAAGCCTACAGGAAATTTGGGTACTGGAAAATCTAAAACGCCTACACTGGACAACTTCGGTAGAGACCTTACCGCATTGGCAAAAGATGGTGCGTTAGACCCTGTCATCGGTAGAGAAAAAGAAATAGAAAGAGTATCTCAAATTCTTTCCAGACGAAAAAAGAACAATCCGCTCCTCATTGGAGAGCCTGGAGTGGGAAAATCTGCCATTGCAGAAGGGCTTGCCCTAAGAATTCATCAGAAAAAAGTATCCAGAATTCTTTTTAACAAAAGGGTAATCACCTTAGACTTAGGAAGTTTAGTAGCAGGCACCAAATACCGCGGACAGTTCGAGGAAAGAATGAAAGCCATCATGACCGAGCTGGAAAAAAATAAAGATGTCATCCTTTTCATTGATGAGCTACACACCATCGTAGGAGCAGGTGGCTCTACGGGAAGTTTAGACGCTTCTAATATGTTTAAACCCGCTTTGGCAAGAGGAGAAATCCAGTGCATAGGAGCTACTACCCTAGACGAGTATAGACAATACATAGAAAAAGATGGTGCCTTGGAACGCCGCTTCCAAAAGGTAATGGTAGAGCCTACTTCTGTGGAAGAAACTATACAAATTCTTCATCAGATTAAAGACAAGTACGAAGCCCATCACAATGTTACTTATACCGAAGAAGCAGTAAATGCCTGTGTAAACCTTACTACCAGATATATTACAGACCGTTTTCTGCCAGATAAAGCCATTGATGCCCTAGATGAAGCAGGAGCTAGAGTGTATATAAAAAACATGAAAACACCTGTGGAAATTATGGATTTCGAAGAGAAAATAGAAGCAGTAAAAGCGAAAAAAATGGCTGCCGTAAAAAGGCAAGATTATATAGAGGCCAGAACGCTAAAAGATGAAGAGGAAAGACTGCAAATGGAGCTTACATCAGCACAAGAAAGATGGGATAAAGAGGTGAAAGAAAACCGCGAAACAGTAACAGAAGAAAATGTAGCCGAAGTAGTATCCATGATGAGCGGTGTCCCTGTAACCAAAGTAGGTAAAAAAGAGCTAGACAAATTGGCATCCATGGATGATAAACTTAATGGCAAAGTCATCGGACAAGAAGAAGCCGTGAAAAAAGTGGTAAAAGCCATTCAAAGAAACCGTGCAGGACTCAAAGACCCGAACAGACCTATCGGTACTTTCGTATTCCTTGGAACTACAGGAGTGGGAAAAACGGAGTTGGCAAAAATCATGGCAAGAGAACTTTTTGATTCTGATGACGCCCTCATCCGTATAGACATGAGTGAATACATGGAGAAGTTTGCCGTATCTAGATTGGTAGGAGCGCCTCCAGGATATGTAGGCTATGAAGAAGGCGGACAGCTCACTGAAGCCGTGAGAAGAAAACCTTACGCCGTAGTGCTTTTAGACGAAATAGAAAAAGCTCATCCTGATGTATTTAACATCTTGCTCCAAATCTTAGACGAAGGGCATGTAACGGATTCTTTGGGTAGAAAAATTGATTTCAGAAACACCATTATCATTCTTACTTCTAACATTGGTACCCGAGACTTGAAAGACTTTGGTGATGGGGTAGGCTTCGGAACGAGTGCAAAAAAATCCAACACTGATGCACATGCCAGAGCTACTATAGAGAGTGCTCTTAAGAAAGCTTTTGCACCAGAATTCCTCAATAGGATAGATGATATCATTATTTTCAATGCTTTAGAAAAAGAGGACATCCGAAAAATCATTGATTTGGAACTCCATAAACTTTATAGCAGATTAGAAAAACTGAACTATCATGTTACCCTTACCGAAGAGGCAAAAGATTTTATTGCAGACAAAGGTTGGGACAAAAATTTCGGTGCAAGGCCACTGAAAAGAGCCATCCAAAAGTATATAGAAGATGTATTGGCGGAGTTGCTGGTTAATAAACAGCTCAATGAAGGAGATGCCATCATACTAGACCTCAACGAAGCAAAAGACAGATTAATACAAAAATAAGACAAAACCCTCACTATTTTAGTGAGGGTTTTGATTTAGAAATCCATAATAGAGCTGAATTATCTCTTCGTCAAATCAAAAGACGCTCCTATTAGGAATGCGAACTGATTATTCCAAAGCTGGTAAGATTCTGCTCGTTTATTAAATCTGGCAAGCGGAAATTGGGCTTCTGCAAAGACACCAAATCCCTTGCTAAAAAAATAACGCGTACCTACATGACCACCGAAGTTTTTCAATCCTAAATTAAGCCCTGGATATACATCCAACTCCTCAGGAAAACCGATGACACTGCCCAAATTAGCATTCGCTCTTACCTTAGCATCAAAACGGTGATGCGGCTTGGCACCTTCTGTAATCATTGCCTCATCTACCCCTAAAAGATAACCCGCCTGAATTCCTGCGGAAAAACTCTCCCCGAAACCTTTGTCTAAAATCACAGCAATTCCAGTTCCGCCGTGCTGAATATTCGCACCTACATTTAATCTAAGATCCGAAGCACCTCTAAAAGCACTATTATCCGAAGCTACCTCTTGTGCTCCCATGGCTAATCCGAAAGAGATTGCCGCCATTGTGAATAATTTCTTCATATTCTGATATTATAAAGTTGAACCAAAAAATAAATAAGCCAATGAAATAGCCGTAATAATTCCCACCAAATCTGCCAAAAGCATAGCACCTACCGCATAACGAGTATTGGAAATACCCACTGCCCCGAAATAAACCGCTATAACATAAAAAGTAGTATCTGAACTTCCTTGTAAAATCCCTGCCAAACGAGACGGAAAACTATCGGGACCAAAAGTAGCCATGGTATCCACCATCATTCCTCTGGCTCCAGAACCCGAAAGTGGCTTAATAAGTGCCGTAGGAAGCCCATCTACAAAACGAGTATCTAAAGCAGCCATCTGTGCAATGTATTTCATCCCATCAATAATCACTTCAAAAACCCCCGAAGTCCTTAACAGAGAAATAGCGATAAGCATCCCCACAAGGTAAGGAATAATCTTCACCGAAGTGGTAAAGCCTTCTTTTGCTCCTTCCACAAAGGCTTCAAAGATATTCACTTTTTTGTACATTCCTCCAAGGACGATGCCAATAAAAATCAGCAATATCAGCCCATTGCTAAACACCTTAGAAAAACCTGCCAGTTCCTCTTGATTTAATCGAACCAAAAATACCACTAATAACCCTATCAATGCGGAAATTCCTCCCACATAAAGCAAAATCATCGGCTGGAATAGGTTAATTTTTTGTTTGATGGAGACGATCACCATAGAAGCCATAGTTGCCATAAAAGTAGCAATAAGACACGGCAGGAAAATATCCGTAGGATTTTCAGCCCCCATACTAGAACGAATGGCGATGATGGAAACAGGAACCAGCGTAAGCCCACTGGCATGAAGACAGAGGAACATCAGCTGAGGATTAGACGCTGTGGTTTTAGAAGGATTGAGTGTTTGTAAGCTCTCCATCGCTTTCAGCCCGAAAGGCGTAGCGGCATTGTCCAGGCCTAAAAGGTTTGCAGAAAAATTCAGCATCATATGTCCATAAGAAGGATGATTTTTAGGCACTTCTGGAAAAAGCTTAGTAAAAAATGGCTGAATCATCCTAGAAAGAAACTGTATGCCTCCCGCCTTTTCAGCAATGCTCATAAATCCTAAGAATAATGCCATAATACCTATGAGCTTAAGACATATGGTTACCGCTGTATTTGCCGTTTCTATCACCCCGTCCGTTGCCTGAATTCTGTATTCCTTTACCTCTTGTGTTTCAGGATTAAAAGAATACCTCAATGCCCCGTCTTTATAAAAATTTTCTTTGAGCAATGCTTCTTTCACATCTCCAGAATAATGCACAATGGGTTGCTGGGCAAGATGAATGGTATCCCCGCCCTTTCCTACTACCATATCATTATAGATAGTACCATATTCTGGAAGAAAGATAAACTTTACCGTAGCCACCAAAATAGCTACAATGATGAACGCACTCCAAATTCTACTCAAAATCATTCAACAAATTTTTGGTAAAAATAAACATTTCTTACTTATGTCTAATTAATACCATTTTGAATCATTCTATAATGTACAAAGTACAATGACTCATGAGAGAGGAGAAAACTGTTCGCTAACAATTAAAAACAAATAATTTTTTTTAAATCAGCAACATGCAGAAATGAACCAGCAACACGCAGAAATCAATCAGCAATATGCAGAAATGGACTAGCAACATACAGAAATGAATCAGCAAGGTGCAGAAATGGACCAGCAACACGCAGAAATTAATCAGCAACATGCAGAAATGGACCAGCAACATGCAGAAATGATATATCAAATATGATGAATGATTTTATCTACTTGTATAGCGTACAATAATTTTAGAAACCAGATATTGGAAATTAGAACCCCATCACCAAAAATCCAAAACGAATAGCTACTCGATTTTTCCTCTCCCTAGGGAAAATCAAACCGCTTTTGCATCGCTATATTTTCATTATTTTAAAGAGATTAACTAAATTTGCGTATAAATTTGCTTCAAAACAATAAAAAAATGCAAAAAACATACATATTCATCTTTTTTATTTTATGGGGAACTTTTACCTTCGGGCAAACCGATTCTTTACATGTAAAAAATGATACCATCACAGGTACAAAAGACAGCCTATTCATCAAAAAAATAGACTCCATATTACAACACAAAACAGAGGCACCCAAAAAAGATACAGTAAGACATTGGTCTATTTCAGGACAAAACGCTTTAACACTCAATCAGGCTTCGTTTTCCAACTGGGCTGCGGGAGGGTCTAATAATATAGGATGGATAGCAGCGGTAAGCTATAATTTTACCTATGAAGACGAAAAGAACTTATGGGAAAATATCATCATCTTAGGCTACGGACAATCTAAAACACAGGGATTAAGCATCCGAAAAACACAAGATGTGATTAATTTTTCTACCAATTACGGAAGAAAATTTTCTAAACATTGGTTCCTAAGTGCAGGAGCAGGTATTATTTCACAATTTTCTGCAGGTTATGACTATGACAATAAAAATCCTATTAAAAGTGATGTATATCATACGGAGGGCAAAAGGATTTCCCTTTTTATGGCACCAGGCTATCTGAATCTGGGGATAGGGGTTACCTATAAACCATCTCCCAACTTCTCTTTTAATCTCTACCCTAGTAATGCCCGTTTTACCTTCGTATTAGAACCTAGTTTACAATACGCTGGTAATTTCGGTTTGAGTAATGATGGAGACTTTATGCTCTTCCAGCTGGGGATGCTTGCCAATATCTATTACAAACAAAAAATCATGGAAAACACCTATTTTACTAATAATTTCTCTGCTTTCTCTAATTATCTAGAAAATCCCGAAAGAATGGTCATTAATTATCTAGGCACACTTGATTTTAAAGTGAACAAAGTGATTTCTGCCTCCGTGGTAGCCAATGTGATCTATGACCATAACCAAATTAGAAAAACACAATTGAGACAAACGCTGGGCATAGGATTTACTTTTAATGTAAGCAATGGAGTAAAGCGCTCTGAACACAAACACAATAGAGCATGGAAACTATAAAATAATTTGCCCTATTTCATAGGCAGTGGCTTCTTCTAAAGGAAGCATGGCATTAATAAGTTTAAAATGGGTAAACGCAGAAAGATGCTCTACCGTAATGGAGCTTTCAAAAATCCTTTCCGTTGCTAATAAAAACTGCCTCTGTACCCCATTCAGCAGGAAAGTTTTAGGCGTAAACCACGCTTTACCATCGTAAAAAACAAGATTGCTAAAAGAGGAATCTGTAATATGATTTTTATCCAAAAAAATGAAATCTTCATAAGAGGCTTTACTTCGCTGTTCCAAAAAATGTCGGTCTTCATATTTAAACGGATATCTAAAACCAGAAGCATCTACAGTTCTGAACCGAGTGATTTTTTTAGGAAAATATTGCTGAAACGCTGAAGAACAAACGCCCTTTTCATCATAAACCACTCGCCATTTATACACACCTTTCCCTTGAAAATCAGACTGGAGGAAAAGTTTTTCTAGATGTATATGATTTTCCATTCCATGAAAACGGAGGGTTTCATTTACCCTTTTTTGATGCCAATCTAACAATTTCGGTACATTATCCTCCACCCGAATGCTTTCTATAAAACGAATTTTTTTTTTCATATTTTTTAAGTAGAAATAGGGGTATTTCACCTGTACTTCCCACACCTCACTCCCTTTTTTTTGGAGAATTAAAAGACCTTGGGAATATAAATTTTGTTCCTCATTTCTTGGTATTCATCATGGACATTACTTTTGTGGGTAATTCCTCCGCCACTTCGGAAGAAAAATTGGTCATTCTCTTTTTCCACAAACCGAATCATCACACAAGAATCTAAATTTTTGCCATCAAAATACCCCGCTACTCCCGTGTACCATCTCCTCGGAAACCGCTCTGATTCCAATATGATTTCCAATGTTTTAGGCTTAGGTGCCCCCAAAATAGAGCCTGCAGGCAACAAGGTTTTAAGTATAGTACCCACTTTGTTTTGATAATTTTTCTTTACCATTCCTTCTATTTCAGAACTCATCCCCAGAAGCTCTCCACGATGAGTCTTTATGCTATCTATTCTCTGAAATTCTTTTACGCGTACTTTTTGAGCCACTTGGCTAAGGTCATTTCTCAGTAAATCCACTACGGTATAATGTTCTGCCTTTTCCTTTTCGTCATTTTTTAAGATATACTCAGCATTCGGGAGCGTGGCATCTATTGTCCCTTTCATAGGATGGGTAGCAATTCGGTTTTCCTTTATCTCAATAAAAGTTTCTGGGGAAAAACATACAAAATCATCTCTAAATTTTATTTTGTATTTGGCCTGAGAATATTTAAAAATTTCCTGAATAGACCACGAAGTTTGAATCGGTGTTTTACAAGTATAGTTGGCAAGATAAGAATTACCTAAGTATAAATTTTCCTGAATATGCCTAAACCCCTTCTCATAAGTCGCTATCCCTTCAGGAAAAGCTAAAAGCTCAAAAGGAGCATCACTAACGCTCTGTGAACAAGAAAGATTACTATTCGGAAAAGAAAACTGAATTTCTTCATTTCCAAAATCTTTTTCTTCCACTACTACGGCGTTTTCTACTAAAAAATCCAGCATAAAAAAGAAAGATTTCCCCTGTAAAGAGAGTGCATCCATTTTTTCAAATGCCTTATCTGCCGATATTACCATAAAGCAAAAATAACCAATGAAAGCATAAAAGCCGAAAAAATCTCTTATTTTTGTGAAAAATAATTAAGAATGACTGTATTTAATGAAAAAAACGAATCTGTAGCCAATGTACTCAGAATGGCTTTTTATTTTTGGAAAAAAAGTCTCCTATACCAAATTCTTTACAGCATTCTTTTCATTTCTTTATTGATTACCTGCTTTTTCTATCTCATGGATTATTATGAACTTTCCAAAGGATTTTTTGAAATATCCCAAAATGAAAGTATAGACCAAGGAAAACGCTTTGAAGAAATGCAAAAATTCATTGCTACACATCCTAATGCACCTTCTTTTTCTTGGGCGATGATTGGTGTTTCATGTTTTCTATTTCCCCTCAATTTGGGACTTTTCGCTATTTTTAGAAAAATTCAATTGGCAGAACCCGTATCTCTCTCTGACCTGTTTACTGGCTACCGAGGAAGAAACTTTTTTGCCTTAGGCTCTTATTTTTTATTTTGGATACTTACCTTTAATATTGCCATGAATACGCTTATTTTAGCACCGATATGGTGGCTAATAACCCTATTTGTAGCACCACTCATGTTTTTTAAAAATATTCGAATCATAGAGGGAATAGGGCTCACCATTAAAACATTACGAAAGCATTTTGTAGATATTATGGTAGTTTTAGTAATAGGGCTCATCATCAAGTACATCGGGATTTTTAGTTTTTTCGGGATTCCTTTATTCTTTGGATTTTCTAATGCAATCGTTTTCGCTTTATACAATAATTATTTTACTACAAAAGATTGAGTATAATGCTGCCTCTGAGAAAAAATATGTATTTTTGAGTTAAAATAAATAAAATTATGGATAACAACTTTACTACACCTACCACTTCCACTCATGAAAGACCTATGATGGGATTCAGCGAAATTTTTAATGCTTCGTATGAAAATTATAAAAAAGTCATCGGATGGCAGATTGGGTTACTCCTGATGATGATAGTGCTTTCTTACGCCTCCTCTTTCATCTCCCAACTGATTTCAGGCTATGATGCTGTAGCAGCTCAGGAGTATATAATGAAAAATGCGGGTCGTATGGATCCATTTACAGCCATGGTGGATGCTCCTGGATATACTACATTTTTAGGGATTTCTATGCTTTTTTCTCTTCTTTTACAGCCATTATATGTAGCATCTGCTTATCTTATGCATAAAGGAAAAACCGAACAAACTATTACTTTCAGCGATATGTTCATTGGATACAAAAACATCGTATCCTATATCATTTTAGGAATTATGACTTGGATTATATCTTTAGTCGCATTAATGCTATGCATATTCCCTATCTTCTTAGTATTACCACTGGTATATACTGCTTTTTGTTTTGTACTATTTGAAAAACAATCTCCTTTTGAAGCTTTAAAAAGTAGTTTTAATTTAGCAAAAGAAAATTATGGAACCGTACTGGGAGTTTCTGTGGCGGCTCTATTTGTATCTTTAGCAGGAGTCCTACTTTGCGGAATAGGTATCATAGCTACAGGAATGTTCTTTTATGCAACGGCTTACACTGTGTATATTGCTAAAAGAGGTATCCCTGTAATGAAATAATTTTAATGATTCACTTAAGGAGGTATTTACTGTCTAGGAAATGCCTCTATTTATACAGTAAAAGCATATATAGAGGGGAACAAATAAACTCATTTTGTTCCCTTTTTTTATTTATGAATACATAAGAAAAAACCAACAAGCTTAATGAAGTGGTGCTTTTATAGATTTTCAATCAATATTTCCTCACTGGATTTCCCTATGCCTACTCCTACCTGCATCACTAAATAGAAACATATAGAAATAAAAAAAAACACTGAAAATCATAAGATTAACAGTGTTAAGTGTACCCCAGACGGGACTTGAACCCGTACGCTCTTGCGAGCACAGGATTTTAAGTCCTGCGTGTCTACCAATTCCACCACCAGGGCAGAAAAAAAAAGAAGCTACTCACTTCTTCCTTTCGAGCGAAAAACGGGATTCGAACCCGCGACCCCAACCTTGGCAAGGTTGTGCTCTACCAACTGAGCTATTTTCGCAATTGTGCGGATGAAGGGACTCGAACCCCCACGCCTCTCGGCACCAGATCCTAAGTCTGGCGTGGCTACCAATTACACCACATCCGCAATTATAAAAAGAACCCCTTTTCGTTTGTGAGTGCAAATATACACCATTTATTTTATTTCCACCAAATATTTTTACATTTTTTTCAAAAAAATATTTTTCCCTTTTTTCGTTTTTTTGTTTGAAATCTTATGAGTAATTTTACAATCTTAAAATAGCATATTTATGGAATTACAAGGTACTGTAAAGAAAATATTTGACATTCAAACTTTTGCGTCTGGATTTCAAAAAAGAGAAATGGTGCTTCTTACCCAAGAACAATATCCACAGCCCATTAATATTGAGTTTCTTTCTGAAAAAATTGCACTCTTAGATACCCTCAATGAAGGAGACGAAGTAAAGGTAGGCATCAATATTAGAGGAAGAGAATGGACAAATCCACAAGGAGAAGTGAAATATTTTAACTCTATTACAGGATGGAGAGTAGAAAAAATGGGTGCCCATTTTAATCCATCTACTCCTGCTCCGCAGCAAAACAACACACCGCAAACTACCTCTACAGAAAATCAAAATGTTTTCGGTGATGATGATGATGACTTACCATTCTAATCTTAACTGAAATTAACCCTCAATATCCTATCTTTATGGTAGGATTTTTTTTATTATGATTATTCTACAAGAACATACGCCATTTCCTGACCCACTTCATTATCACCCGATGCAAGGGCTCATTGCTGCGGGAGGAGATTTGTCTCCTAAAAGGCTTTTAGAGGCTTATTCTTTAGGTATTTTCCCTTGGTACAGTCCAGGGGAAGAAATTCTTTGGTGGAGTCCCGATCCTCGTTTTGTTTTATTTCCTGACGAACTGAAAATCTCCAAATCCATGCGAAAGATTTTGGATAGGAATACATTCTCATTTACTGAAAATCAGTGTTTTGAAGAAGTTATGAGAAACTGCCAAACCGCTTATCGGAAAGCACAAGATGGCACTTGGATTTCTGAAGAACTCATCAAAGGTTTCTGTGAGTTACACCAAAAAGGAATAGCGAAAAGCATAGAAGTGTGGCAAGACAATGTACTGGTAGGTGGATTCTATGGTTTAGAAATAAGAAGTGTTTTTTGCGGAGAAAGCATGTTCAGTAAAGTAAGTAATGCCTCTAAAGCGGGCTTCATGAATTTTGTATCTAGAAATAAAAACCGATATACACTTATTGACTATCAAGTGCATAGTGAGCATTTAGAGAGTCTGGGGGCTTGTTTCATCTCAAAATTAGATTTTCTTGCTTTTCTGCATGACAGCTGAAGATAAACACAAAAACCTCAGCAATTATGCTGAGGTGAATTATTTACAAACACTTATAGACTAAGCGTTTGGCTCTACAGATACGAAAGATCTGTTATTCGCTTTCTTTCTGAAAACTACGGTTCCATCTACCAAAGCAAAAAGTGTATGGTCTTTACCCATTCCCACATTTTCACCTGGATGATGCTCGGTACCTCTTTGTCTTACAATGATGTTACCGGCAATCGCTTCTTGTCCTCCGAAAATCTTAACTCCTAATCTTTTAGAGTGAGATTCTCTACCGTTTTTGGAACTACCAACTCCTTTCTTGTGTGCCATTTTATTAAAGGTTTTTTAAGGGGGTTTGTTATTTTTTTAACTCTTTACAGCTGAGTAATATTTTCCTCAATAAGTACACCTATTTTTGCATACCTGAGTTATTTTTACTCAAAGTTTTTCTCAATACTACAGTTAAGTTTTTTAGCTTGAGATAAAACTGATTTTCTTATAATTTTAACTCTTGTTTTCCCCGAAATTATAATTTTTAATCTGAATAAGAGAATCCTGTCTCTTAACTTATTAAAAACCTGTAATTCCAGTAATTACTATCTGAGTTAATTGTTGTCTATGACCATTCTTCACTTTGTAACCTTTTCTTCTTTTCTTCTTGAAAACGATTACTTTATCCGCTTGAACATGGTCAAGAATTTCAGCATCTACCGTGATGCCACTTACAGCTGGGGCGCCCACAGTTGTAGTCCCATTTACAGTAAGAAGAACTTTATCAAAAGAAACTTTCGAACCTTTTTCTCCTTTCAAACGGTTTACAAACAACTTTTGGTCTTGCTCAACTTTGTATTGAAGCCCTGCTATCTCTACAATTGCAAACATTGTTTTATTGGGTTTTAAGTTAATAAATTTTAAATAATTACTTCAGTGGGCAAATATAGTGTTTTTATTTCATTTGACAAAAGAAAAAACGCATCATTATTTATGAAAACCTTTCCAAGTAAATTCAAACCTTGAATAATACAGTATAAAACAATCATTATCAATCATTATCAATAATTTTCACACTATTCACTTACTTAAAAAAACAATAATGACAGTTATTCACTTATTGATTCACATCTGCTTCTTTCTTAAATAGTAGAATAGTGGAATGAGTAAGAATAATGGCATAGGCTGAATAACCAATCTACGAAGAAAAAAAGTAACTGCATACCCGAATGCCATATCCGTCTCTAACATATAGTAGTAAAAAGGATAGCACAGCAGAAAACTCATCCACATAATAATAATGCTGATTTTCAGATAATTGATATTTTTATACAATCCATAAATCAACCCCAGCGAAAAAATAGAATTCAATAAAAAACGATACAAATGATGAAAACTCAACTTTACGCCCTCATAATGAGGTAAAGACATTGAAAATTGTGCCTCTTTAAAATACTGCAGCATCGGGTCATAAAACCACTCGCCCTCAAAAGCTCTTACCGAAATAAGCCCCAAAATAGAAGTAATACAAACAATAATAGACGTCCATTTCATTATTTCGTATTTTTATTTACCATTTTCATCCACACCAGCCATATCCCTACTACACTTCCATAAATCACCACAGGAAAAAGGTAATCATGGGCAGGCTCACTATAGGCTTCATATTCCACATAAATCAAATTGATTCCCGCTATCCTTAAGACATTGATGACATGTAAAAAGCATATACTCCCTACCGCATACCACCAAGTTTTTCCACCTTGATAAAAAGCAAAAACAAACGCGATGCAAAGCATCATCACTGATATTGCATTACATCCCTCCACCATACGCGTTACGGCCTGATGATTGATATAAAAATATTCGGTACTCCATTGTGGAAAATGCTCTGTATGGGAAGGATATCCTAAAAATTCTTGAACCGTATTCACCTGCCCTGCTACCCACCGTGAATATGGGTCTAATCCTCCCACTTCTGTACTCTTTAAATACCATTGATACCCTATAAATAAAACAAAATAGATAAGGATAAAACGGAAAAGTATTCCAAGTGCAGGTTTTAAATCTTTTAGCATGTTACAAAGATAAGTAATTCAAAATATTTTCTATCTAGATAAAACTCTAGCTATGTGCTATTTTTCATAAAATCATTATCTTTGTCTTTGGACATGGAAAATTTACAAACTTTTTTTGAAAGTATCGCACAAACCAAAGCAGATGAAATCATCCCACTCCCCGCAAGTGGCTCTGCAAGAAAAAACTTCATCGCTTCTGCTGGAACTGAAAAATTCGTCATTACCCAAAATGAAAATATAGCAGAGAACCGCAGTTTTTTGTATTTTTCGGAGGTTTTTTCCTCACTACAGCTCCATGCACCTACCATTATTGGAGTTTCCGATGACCAAAAATCCTATATTCAGTCCTACCTCGGCGATGAAACACTCTCACAAATCATTGAAAAAGAAGGACTCAGTGAAAGAGTAATAAGTTTAGTACAAAAATCTTTACTCCAGTTGTTTGAGTTTCAAACCAAAACAAAAGATAAAATAGACTACTCTCAATCATTTGAATATAAAGCATACAATCATATTCCCATTATTCATGATTTATTTTATTTCAAATTCATGTTTGTAGATGTCTTAGAGATAGAATACCAAAAATCACTGCTCATCCAAGAGTTTTACCAGCTCTCGGAAATCATTGAAAACCTTGAACCGAAAGGCTTAATGATGAGGGACTTCCAAGCAAGGAATATCATGGTAAAAGAAAACAATGTATATTTCATTGACTATCAAAGTGCCATGTATGGAACACTCCTATACGATGTGGTTTCTTTCCTCTATCAAGCAAAAGCCAACTTTCCTGAAAGTTTTAGAAAGGAAATGATAGCGTTTTATATTGAGCTATTTGATAACGAAGATGAAAAAACACTTTTGAGAGCAGCCATAATGCCTATAAGATTGATAAGAAATCTACAAGTTTTGGGGGCATACGGTTTCAGGGGGCTAGTTCAAAAGAAGGAACATTTCCTCCAAAGCATCCCACAGGGCATAGAAAACTTAAAACAAACCGCACTGGAATGGGAAGTAATGAAAAACTTCCCTGAACTATTCCAGCTTATTGAAAAAATCAACAAAAAACAAATACCTTATTAATAAACATGTTACACATAGACATTCACAGTTTTTCATACAAAAAAAAAGGATATCCAAAAGATGAAACCGGAAATGGCGGTGGCTTTTGTTTTGATTGCCGTGGCATCTTGAATCCAGGAAGAATAGACGAATATAAATCCCAAACGGGAAAAGATATTGCCGTTCAAGAATATCTGGAACAAAAAACCATGATGCCTCAATTTTTAACCAATATTAAAGCCTTAATCTCCATCACGATAGAAGACTACCTAAATCGGAACTTTGAGCATCTTCAAATCAATTTCGGGTGTACAGGCGGACAGCATCGTTCGGTGTATTCGGCAGAGAAAATTGCAGAATTTATCAAAGAAAAATATCCCCAAACCCAAGTAAGCATTACCCATGACGAACAGCCCCAACTGAACTAAACCATGAAAGCATTCATATTCGCAGCAGGAAAAGGAACGCGTTTACAGCCTTTTACACTAAAACATCCTAAGGCTTTAGCCCCCGTAAATGGCATCCCCTTACTGGAAAGAAATATCCGCTATCTACAGTCCTACGGCATCCAAGATTTCATTATTAACATCCATCATTTCGGACAACAAATCATTGATTTTCTCGAAGAAAAAAAACATTTTGGAGCTAATATTCAAATTTCTGATGAAAGAAAAGAACTCCTAGAAACAGGGGGTGGCTTGATTTTTGCCCGAGAATACTTAGAAAAGGAAGAAGATTTCCTTGTAATGAATGCGGACATTCTTACCACCCTAAATATCAGAGACTTCATAAAATATCACGAAGACCACAAAAACCTAATTTCCTTAGCCGTTTCCGACAGAAACAGCTCTAGAAGACTTTTGTTTAACACCGAAATGGAACTCAAAGGGTGGCAGAATAAAAATACAGGAGAAACAAAACTTTGCGAGGAAGAGAAAATGGATAATTTAAAATCCCTCGCGTTCAGCGGTATCCATTGTATTCATTCTAATTTCCTGAAACTAATGAGAAGAAGGGGAAAATTTTCCATCATGGAAGAGTACCTTGACTTGATGAAAGAACACACTATAAAAGGATATCAGCACAACGCTCTATTCATAGATGTAGGAAGACCAGAATCTATAATAGAAGCTGAAATTTTTTTTAAATAAACATTATGAGCAAAATTAAAAGAGAAAAAGGCTTTACCAAAGCCATTGCAGATGCGAGCCAAGAAATAGACCAACGCGTAAAAAAACACTTTCAAGAAAAAACATGGGATGAAACCATCAATAAAGACAGCTGGATGGTTTTCAAGGTGATGTCTGAACTGGTAGATGGCTATGATAAACTGGCAAAAATAGGACCTTGCGTTTCTATTTTCGGGTCTGCAAGGCTAAAACCTGAGGATAAATATTACCAAATAGCAGTAGAAATTGCCGAAAAAATTACAGAAATAGGATTCGGTATCATTACAGGTGGAGGACCTGGTATCATGGAAGCAGGAAATAAAGGAGCAAAACAAGCAGGTGGAAAATCCATCGGGCTGAATATAGAACTCCCTTTTGAGCAGCATTTTAATCCATACATTGACAAGCATTATTCTATGGATTTTAATTATTTCTTTGTAAGAAAGGTAATGTTCGTGAAATACTCTCAAGGATTCGTAGTAATGCCAGGAGGATTCGGTACTTTAGATGAACTTTCAGAAGCATTAACACTCATTCAGACCTTTAAAATTGCCCGATTCCCTATCATTTTAGTAGGTTCAGAATTTTGGTGTGGACTTTTAGACTGGTTCAAGGATACGCTGCTCCAGCAAAAAATGATTTCTGAAGAAGACCTACATCTTTTCCGTGTAGTGGATACCGCGGAAGAGGCTGTAGCACACATTAAAGCCTTTTATGACAAATACAGTATTCATGTAAATTTCTAGATGGAGAGGACCAGTTACATTCTGTGTCTTTTATAAAATCCCCCCATGGCATGTTATTTGTCAGTTAAAAAGATGTTAAAAAAAATCAAAAAAATGAAAACACTTTATAGATACATTGGTTTTGCCATCATGTTAATTTGTTCTATGCATATGATGAATGCACAAGGCTTTCAGTCTTCTATGACGAAGATAGACTTTATAGATGGCTCTGGAACGCTAAAATTCACCACAAAGCTCAATACGCACCATATTTCGGAAGCACTAAAAATCAATGCCAACACCGCAGGCTTTGAAGCTGAAGTGAAAAAATATATGAACACCAACTTTAATGTAGCCATCAATGGAAGCCCTAAAACACTTACCTTTACAGGAAGCCAAGTGAGTGGTGAAACGGTATGGGTCTATTTTGAAACGAGCGGCGTTTCCAGCATCAGCAGCTTAAGAATAAAGAACTCTATTTTAGTTCATCACTTTCCTAAGCAACTTAATCTGGTAAACATCGCTTATAAGGGACAGCAAAAAACCATGAACTTTATGAAAGGAAAAGAAATAGAAGAAATTAAGTTTTAAAATAAAACCACATCTTTACGGTGTGGTTTTTTATTTGTTTCATATCCCCTGTGTAGTCTCGCATATTGTGCAAAAAAAATACTCCATATTTTATTCCCCATATCACAATTTTATAGCATAAGTTCCTATTTTGAACCGTTTCGACCAAAAAATTAGTATTTTTGGACAAAATTATTCACTTTTATGTACAGAAAATATTTAGGAATTGCCGCAGGAATCGCATTAGTATCTTGTGCAAGCAATTCAGGAGTAAAAAAATCAAACATGAATTACCCATCCACTAAGACTGTAGCACATACTGATGTGTATTTTGGTACAGAGGTAAAAGACCCTTACCGTTGGCTGGAAGATGACCGCAGTGCAGAAACCAAGCAATGGGTAAAAGAACAATCTGAATTTACAGAAAAATACTTAGCTAAAATTCCTTTCCGTGAGCAAATGAGAAAAGAGCTGAGAGCCATTTGGAACTATGAAAAAGTATCTGCTCCTTTCAAGGAAGGCAAATATGAATATTTCTACAAAAATAATGGGCTACAGCCACAAGCAGTATTGTACAGAAAATCTGCAGATGGTAAAACTGAAGTATTCCTAGACCCGAATACCATGTCTAAAGACGGCACTACTTCGCTTTCTAGTGTTTCTTTCACCAAAGATGGCACTCTAGTAGCGTATGCCATCTCTGAAGGAGGCTCGGACTGGGTAAAAATCATCACCATGGATGTAGAAACTAAAAAAATCATCGGGGAGCCTATCCTCGCTAAGTTTAGTGGTGCCTCTTGGCTCAATAACGAAGGCTTCTTCTACTCTAAGTATGACCAGCCCAAAGATGGAAGTATGCTCTCAGGAATGACAGATATGCACCAAGTGTATTTTCACAAATTAGGCACACCAAGTAGCCAAGATGAGCGTATCATCGGTGGGGAAGACTTCAAAAGAAGATACCTCTATGTTTCAGTAACCGATGACCAAAAATACCTTATCCTTTCTGCCGCCAATGCTACTTATGGCAATGAAATATACATCCGAAAAGCTTCTGACAAAAAAGGAAAATTCATCCCCGTACAAACTGGATACAAACAAAGCACCAATATTATAGACAATGACGGAGACACTTTCTATGCCATCACGGATAAAGATGCTCCCAATAAGAAATTAGTAAAATTCAGTCTGAAGAATCCTAGCCAATGGACTACTGTAATTCCTGAAACGGAAAATGTACTCAGCATCTCTACAGGAGGTGGGTACCTCTTTGCAAAATATATTAAAGATGCCGTTTCCTATGTGATACAGTATGACTATAATGGAAGAAAAATCCGAGAAATCTCCCTCCCTGGCAAAGGAACAGCAGGCGGCTTTAGCGGTAAAAAAACAGAAAAGAATATTTATTTCTCTTTCAGTAATTATATCATGCCTTCTACCACCTATTCTTACCATGTAGAAAATGGAACATCTGACCTATATTACAGACCGAATGTAAAGTTTAACCCAGACGATTATATTTCTGAACAAGTGTTCTTTACTTCTAAAGATGGTACTAAAGTTCCTATGATGATTTCCTACAAGAAAGGACTTAAAAAAGATGGTAAAAATCCTACTATTCTTTACGGATATGGCGGTTTTAATATCAGCCTTACACCAAGTTTCTCTGTAGTAAATGCCATCTGGATGGAAAATGGAGGAATCTACGCTGTTCCTAACCTAAGAGGAGGCGGAGAGTATGGTAAAAAATGGCATGTAGCAGGTACCAAAATGCAGAAAAGAAATGTATTCGAAGACTTCATCGCTGCAGGGGAATATTTACAGAAAAATGGCTACACTTCTCCTAAGTATATGGCACTTTCTGGGCGTTCTAATGGAGGGCTATTAGTAGGAGCTACCATGACCATGCGTCCTGACTTAGCGAAAGTGGCTTTCCCAGGTGTGGGGGTTTTGGACATGCTCCGATACAACCAGTTTACGGCAGGTGCAGGCTGGGCGTACGACTATGGTACGGCACAAGATTCTAAAGAAATGTTTGAATATCTAAAAGGCTATTCTCCTGTTCACAATGTGCATGAAGGAGTTTGCTACCCTTCTACGATGGTGATTACCGGCGACCATGATGACCGTGTAGTTCCTGCTCATTCCTTTAAATTCGGAGCAGAATTACAGAAAAAACAATCCTGTTCTTCGCCTACCCTTATGCGAATAGAAATCAACGCAGGACACGGTGCAGGAAGAAGCACCGAACAAGTCATCGGAGAAAATACAGATTTACTGAGCTTCGCACTCTATGAAATGGGAATCAAAGCGTTGCCAAAGAAAAAATAAAATAAATTTCATTCCCAATCTAAATAAATACGATTGGGAATGTTTATCTTTGCTCCACAAAAAATAATTTAAAAAATGGATAAAATTGTATTAAATGCTCACAGAGGCTTTGCCTATCTAGCATTGCTATTGGTGGCGGTATTTGTATTCGCTTTATTAGCGGCTATGCTGGGCTACTCGGGAAAAATCAATAAACTACTGAGAAAATCTACCCTCTTTACCATGATTTTCTTTCATGTTCAGTTCATTGCGGGGCTTCTCATGCTTTTCACTTCTAAAGGTTTTCAGGCCATCTTAGACAGTGGAAATGTGATGAAAAACCTTATGGGAGACGCCTATAACAGAGTAACTTTTATAGAACACCCTACTTCCATGCTCATCGCTGCAGTGCTTATGACCATTGTCAATAAAAAAGTAAAAACCAACGATAGACTTACCACAGGCATTGTCATCATGAGTGCCATTGCTTTGTTATTATTCTTTTACGCATTCCCTTTTGCAAGGTTATTTAATAAATAAAATTACAGAAGCAAGGTGCAATTTACCTTGCTTTCTTTTTTCATAATCATTCAGTAAAAAAATCTATGAAAGTAGCTGTAGTAGGTGCCACAGGTATGGTGGGACAAGTGATGTTAAAAATTTTAGAAGAAAGAAATTTTCCATTAACAGAACTCATTCCCGTAGCCTCAGAGCGTTCGGTAGGGAAGACCATTCGGTACAAAAACAAGGAGTATCCTGTTGTTTCCTTATCAACTGCTATGGAGATGAAACCTCAGATTGCTCTTTTCTCGGCAGGTGGTAGTACCTCTTTAGAATGGGCACCTCAATTCGCCAAAGTAGGCACCACCGTAGTGGATAATTCTTCTGCGTGGAGAATGGATACAACTAAAAAATTAGTAGTACCCGAAATCAATGCCGATGTATTAACCGCAGAAGATAAAATCATTGCCAACCCCAACTGCTCTACCATTCAGCTGGTCATGGTGCTTCACCCTCTACACAAAAAATATAAACTTAAAAGAGTGGTAGTTTCCACTTATCAATCGGTAACAGGAACAGGAAAAGCAGCTGTGGACCAACTCAATGCCGAAATAGAAAACACCGTAAAAGGCACGGATAATATTAGCGTAAAGAAAGTTTATCCTTATGAGATATTTAAAAACGCTCTGCCACAATGTGATGTTTTTGATGAATCAGACTATACCAAAGAAGAGCTTAAACTGATGAGAGAGCCACTCAAAATTATGGGAGATGATACTTTCCAGCTCACCGCTACCGCTGTGCGTGTCCCTGTACAAGGAGGGCATTCTGAGAGCGTGAATATAGAATTTGAAAATGATTTTGAGTTAGATGAAGTAAAAAAAATACTTTCAGAAACACCAGGGGTCATCGTTCAAGACGATGTAGCGAATCAAATATACCCCATGCCACTCTACACCGAAGGGAAAGATGAAGTTTTTGTAGGAAGAATTCGTAGGGACCCTTCTCAGCCCAATACGCTTAACTGCTGGATAGTAGCCGATAACCTCAGAAAAGGAGCTGCTACTAATACGGTACAAATCGCAGAATACTTGGTAAAAAAAGGATGGGCATAATGCTCATAATACTGCCAAAAACAGAGCAATAATGAATTAAAAACATTATTTCTCTGTTTCATTTTTTTAGTTAAATTTGTCCATCTTAAAAAATCATAGAATGAAAAAAATCTTAACGCTCGTTTGTGCACTCATGCTGTCTTTTGCTATGGCACAAGAAACAAAAAACATGGATAAGGCTCAAGAAGAAGCGATTGTGGCTGTCATGCAAGAATCCGCATCAGAAAAACGAAATGACATCGTGCTCAATCCTATCGCTTTAATCTTAGGGGTAGTTAATGTATCTTATGAACATCACATCAATAAAGATTCGGGCATTGGTGTTTCTACAATTTTCATTTTAGATGACTATGTAGTAGGGAATACATCTTACTGGCATATCTTACCTCACTACCGCTACTATTTCGGAAAAAAATGGGCAAGAGGATTTTTCCTTGAAGGATTTACAGGGGTAATTGGACAGAAGTATGACACAATAGCTTATTACGGGCATTACGATTATGGACTATATTTTCCTAACATATACCATAATAAAAAGGAAACTAATTTTGGATTTGGTGTAGGATTTGGTGGAAAATGGGAAACCAAAGGAAATATTCTCTTCGAAGCTTCTTTAGGAATTGGAAGGAGGTTAGGTTCAGATTTAGGGGAACCTATTTTCGCAAAGGGAATGCTAGGTGTAGGAATTAGATTTTAATAACTAATAGTCAATATTTTAAATTATTCTGCATGGCTTTTTGTCATGCAGATTTCTTTTTACTTTTTTAAAAACACTATCTTTGCTCAATGGCACAGAAAAATCCAAACGCATTTACTCACACGGCAAATTCTGCCAAAGAAATTTCCTTAGCCCAAGGAAAAATGCCTCCTAATGCCATAGATTATGAAAAACTGGTCATCGGTATTCTATTAATTGATAGAAAGGGATTAGACTATACCATAGAACTCCTTACCCCTGACCATCTTTATGACCCAAGGCATCAGACCATCTTTGAAACCATTCACAGAATGTACATGAATTACCTCCCTGTGGATATGGTAACGGTAATTAATGAATTAAAAAAAGAAGGAAAACTGGCAGCCGCAGGTGGAGACCACTATATCATAGACCTTACTACAGGCGTCTCCAGCAGTGCCAATGTAGAGTATTATGTGAGAGTAATCCAAGAAAAATACATTCTCAGAAGCCTTATTGGGATTTCTTCAGATGTGATTGATAATTCCTATAAAGAATCTACCGATGTGTTTGAGCTTTTGGAAAATGCGGAAAAAAGTTTCTTTGACATCACCAATGGGACCATTAAAAAGGGATTTGACGATGCCAAAAAACTCGTAAAGGAAGCCATAGAAACCATTAAATCTCTCAAAGACAAAGAAGGATTATCTGGAGTTCCATCAGGGTTTACTGCGTTAGATAAGGAAACTGGAGGCTGGCAAAACTCAGACCTCATCATCATTGCTGCTCGTCCTGCTATGGGAAAAACGGCTTTTCTTCTCTCTATGGCTAGAAATATCGCTGTAGAACATCAGATTCCTATGGCATTATTCTCTCTGGAAATGGCATCCGTACAGCTCATTACCAGAATGATTGCCTCTGAAACCCAAATCTCCTCTGAGAAACTCAGAAAAGGGACCTTAGAAGACGATGAATGGAATAGATTGTTTAATAATGTTTCGGCATTAGAAAACGCTCCGCTCTATATTGATGAAACTCCATCACTCTCCGTGTTTGATTTTAGAGCAAAGTGCAGAAGGTTAGTAATGCAGCATGGCGTAAAAATCATCATGGTAGATTATTTACAGCTCATGACCGCAAATACAGGAGGTAAAGGAGGAAACCGTGAGCAAGAAATCGCTACCATCTCCCGTTCATTGAAAGCCATTGCTAAAGAGCTTAATGTCCCTGTCATCGCTCTTTCCCAGCTCTCAAGAAGCGTGGAAACGAGACCCAATAAAAGACCACAACTCTCTGACCTGAGAGAATCTGGAGCCATAGAACAAGATGCGGACATCGTTTCATTTATCTTCAGACCCGAATATTATAAAATAGAACATTGGGACAATGACCCCGAAGATGCCCAAACGAGAACCGAAAATCAGGCCGAAATCATCATTGCAAAGCATAGAAATGGTGCCACAGCAGATGTCCGATTATCATTCTTTAAAAATATTGCAAAATTTGCAGACTTAGATGTCTATGGAGATAGCTACGGCTTTTCTAATACTGGCTCTGCAATAGATAACACTGGATATCAAACCATTAAACAAACCATAGACCCCAGTGCAGCATTTGATATCCAGCCGAGTGGCTCCGCCATGAACTACGAAAATTTAGGTTCCTCTATGAATGATTTGGACGAAGATGAAGATTTCCCTTATTAACCAGTAATCATGATGAAAGTTCATATTTTTACCGATGGTGCATGCAGTGGAAATCCTGGGAAAGGAGGCTTTGGGGTACTTCTTCGGGTAGTAGGCACCCCACATGAAAAACAAATCAGTGCGGGATTCCGAAATACTACCAATAACCGAATGGAGCTATTAGCGGTTATCATAGGACTGGAACAGCTCAAAACCAATGAATTAAAAGTGGAGATATTTACCGATAGCCGATATGTATCTGATGCTTTTAATAAAAACTGGATTCATGGCTGGGTAAAAAAAGGATTCGCCAAAGTAAAAAATCCAGATTTATGGAAGAGATTGTATGTTTTGTATAGAAAATTTAACCCTACTTTTCACTGGATTAGAGGACATGCTGGGCATCCTGAAAATGAATTAGTAGATCGGCTTGCTGTAGCAGCTTCACAAGGAGAAAAATTACTCATCGATCAATATTTCGAACAAGAAAATCAAAAAAATACATTATTTTAACCTATGGAAAAGTATATCAACGCATTAAATCATCGTTACTCTGTAAAAAAATTCGATAAGAATAAAAAAATAGATAAGAATACGATAGAAAGAATCATAGAAGCAGGAAGACTCTCTGTAAGTTCCTTAGGATTACAGCCTTATCGTATCATCGTAATAGAAAATGATGAAAAACTCCAAAGTCTGATTCCTGCATTTCACAACCCTTCTCAGGTCTCCACATGTTCTCACCTCATTGTCATTGTGAGTAGAAAAAGAATTGATAATGAATACATTGATGCGTATTTCAATCATATCAGTACCACCCGAAACATGGAAGTAGAGCTACTAGCTCCTTTCAAAAAAATAGTGGAAGAATACAAAGGGCAACATTCTGAAGATGAACTACTTCACTGGAACGAAAAACAAAGCTATATTCTTTTAGGAAATATGGTTTTTGCGGCAGCATTAGAAGGGATAGACTCTTGCCCTATGGAAGGTTTTTTCCGTGAAGAGCTGGGTAATTTACTCCAAATTGATACTCAAAAAGAGCAAGTTACAGTAACAGTAGCCTTAGGCACTCGTGCCGAAGATGATTTTTTCCAAACACTGAAAAAAGTAAGAAAACCGAATGATAAATTTTTAGAGTTTATCTAGCGAGATGCTCCATTGCTCCGCCATTCAAAGACTTTGGAAGTAAATAATATACAATAGAAGTAAAAAATCTTGTAACGCACTGAAGAATAGTATTGTCTATTTTCGTACCATGAAGAAATGGTTAAAAAAATCACTCATCGCCTTAGGTGTTCTGGCAGGAGTGCTATTGTTACTCAATATAGGTTTTAATATTTGGTTGCAGAGAGGATTGCCTCATCTGATTAAAAAGAAAACCCAATACCAAGTACACTACCAAAGTCTTTCTGTGGATATTTTCACAGGGAATATATCCGCTCATGCCATTAACATCAAAACATTACCGAACAACAATCCGAAAATCCCGAAAATAGAAGGCACGGTGGAGCAAATAGAAATCGGGAGGCTAGGGCTATACGATGCCATTTTCAATAACGAAATTTCCTCTTCTCGGCTGAATATCGTTCGTCCTCATCTTACCGTGGTATTACCCCCGAAAAACAATGAGAAGAAAAAGAAAAATACCACCATTGCACTGGATGAATTACAAATTACCGAGGGACATCTCACTATCTTTCGTCATGATCATCAGAAACTACTTTCTGCCCAAAAGCTATCCGTTACGGCAGAAGACATTGCAATGAACCCAATGACTGAAAGCAAAAAAATCCCTATCGTTTTTAGTAAATACCATCTTTCAGGAGAAGAAATCTATTTCCGCCCCGATGATGTATATGCCTTTAATGCTCAAAAAATCAGAACAGAGAATCAGCAAATGAGCATTGAAAACTTCACTCTAAAACCTTTGGTCTCTTTTGACGAGTTTCAAAAAAAATTTCCTAAAAAAAGGAATCTTTTTGATGTTTCGGTTCAGGCGATTGCTTTCACGGATATTGTATTAACGGAGAATAAAATTCAGCTATCCGATGTACAGCTAAAACACCCTCGTCTAAAAATGTTTACCACTTCGGCAGCTCCTGAAAAGAAAGAGCAAAGTTTCAGCTATAAAGTAGAATTAAAGAATGTCAACTTTACCCATTCAGAATTGGAAATCGTGAAACCGAATGGACAAAGAAACTTCTATACCCCAAAGCTAGATTTGGCAGTATCTAATTTTAGAATGAATGAGGACACAGCACAGGGAGATTTACCTTTTAACTATGAAACCTTTGACATTCGTGCAGAAAACACAGAGTATATTGCAGGAAATCAAGATATTCGCGTAAAAAATCTCCATATCACACCTCATGCTTTCGTGCTGAATGGCAATACGGTAAGTACCCTCCAAGGAAATAAAACGGGAACCCAAATTCAGCTGAACTTACAGCAACTGAAAGGCGATGTGGAAGATTGGAAAATCAAAGACAACCAACTCTTCGCTACCATTAATGCTATTCATGGAAAAAATTTTAATGGTAATCTCACTGCAATTTCAGAAACTCCTAAAAAAGTAAAAGCCATCAAAAATGCCATTGGAAAGCTAACAATCAAAGAAACTCGGCTGGACAATTTTCATCTGACATATTCTAAAAATAATCAACCTCTCCATGTAAAAAACATCCATCTGAAGATTAACAATTTCGTCATGGGGGGAAAAATCAATGAAAAACCTAAAATAGAATTAGCAGACTATCAGCTAAATACTGGGACGCTGACCTACCAAACACAGTATTACAATATTCGCTACGGACAGCTAATATTTAACAATAAAAAGTTTAATATCAATGACTTATCTGTATTACCGCGTTATTCCAGAGCTCAGTTCACCCAAATGATTTCCAAGGAAGCGGATTTATACACCATAAAAGTAAAATCGGTTTCAGGGAACGGATCATGGAATTTTCTGAATACTACTCCTTCTCTAGAAGTTCAGCATCTATTAGTAAATGGTGCCGATGCCAATATTTTCAGAAGTACCATCCCTCCTGATGATAACTCTGCCAGACCACTCTATTCCCAGCTGCTCCGAGAGATGAAATTTCCTCTTCTCATAAAAAATATGGACATTAAAAACGCTCATTTAGTGTATGAGGAAGACACAGAAAACAGTGTAGGTGCAGGGAAAATCATCCTTGCCCAGCTGAATGGAAACATCCAAAATCTACATTCAGGAAAAGCCAAAACCTCGTCAAGGCTTATCCCTATTCGGATTACCGCGGAATTTATGAATGACTCTCCACTAAAAGCCATCTGGACCATGAACACTGCAAGTCTCAAAGATGAGTTTACCATCAAGGGAACGCTAGAAAACCTCAATGCTGAGAAAATCAATCATTTCATCACACCGTATATGAAGATGAAAGCCGAAGGACAAATCAATCGTTTATCTTTCGATTTTAAAGGCGATAAAACAGGAATAGAAGGAGTACAAGGAATAGATTTCGAAGATTTAAAAATCACGGTTTTAAATGATGCAGGAGAAAAAAGAGGTTTCCTTACTGGGGTGGCCAATTTGTTCCTAAGAGACAACAGCAAAAAAATCCCTAACCAAATAGAAATTAATAGAGTGGAAAGAGAACCCCACCGTTCTTTCTTCAATCTTTTCTGGCAAGGCATCCTATCTGGACTCAAAAAACAACTGATATAGTTTTTGGGATTAAGGCTTATAGTTGATTTTAGAAACAAAAGAAAAAGCCATAGAGAAAAGCTTTTATTTCTTTTTATCTATGGCTTAAAAATTAATCTAAATTCTCTCCAAAGTTCCCTGTAAGATTAGTAACTCCTGTACCACCATAAAGGTATCTCCAATAGAAATTACCATCTGAACTTTTTAAGCATATTCCAAAAGCATCAGCCGTCCCGCCTCCAGCAATTTGAACATCTTTTATAAAGTTCATTTTTCCTCTATTAGCATCATTACAAGGCATAGCGTCTATACCTGAAAGCTGTGTAGCACCTGTAGAGCCACCTACTTTAAGCACTCCATCTGCCGTTACAAATACTGGCTTATCTGTAGCTCCAGCATTATTATTCGCAGTATTCGTATTTGCTAAATCTCCAAAACGGATTTGTCCTGCATTGGTATAAATGGAAAAATTTCTCAATGGTGCTTTATTAACATTTTGAATATATAATCCATAATGCGTATTATTAATCGTACCATTTCCTATAGCATCCATATCTAATTTAATACCATAGAAATTACCAACAGTGCTACCTGTTTTTATATTAAATATATTATGTAAACCGTAAAGATTAGACACATTTGCACCTCCATCCTGAACAGTTATTTGATTTCTTATTCCAAGTAAGTTAGTTACAGTTGCACCTTTATTTACTGTTGTTATATTTTGTTCCGCTAAGGAGTTAGTTACAGTAGTGTTATCCAAAATAGATTGTATATTTCTGACTCCTATAGCATTCCCTAAGGTTTCCGTAGAACCATGTGTTAAGATATTTTCTACTGCAAAAGCTGAAGACACCTTTGATTCATTGCCAGTAGAAAGGGTATTCCTATGATTCGAAATAACAAATGTTTGCCCAGATAACGCTGCTACTGAAGAAATTGACCCCAACACTCTATTTATATTCTGACTAAATGACAGCCCAGAGCTATCACCAATACTAATGGTATTGTTTCCAGCGGCATAAACATTCGATGAATTATCATTTTCATTAATATTTAAAAAACTGTAATTCATAAATCTATTTCCATACGATGAAGAAGAAGGAAATACAGAAGATGAATATTTTATCGTAGCATTATAAGGAGAAAAATAATTTATAGTAAAATCATCTGGATTTAATGTCACATTACCTGAACTTTGTAACATTCCAAAATCCATATTTCTCAATCCTCCATACTCATTATAAAATACTTTTTTCGTATTTATCCCACTTCTTTTTAAATTCACTCGATTTGTATTATTATCATACACCCATTCTGTTTCCGTTCCATTATTCCCCGCTTTCACCCACTCAGTGCCGTTGTAGAAATAGTACCCTTTTTCCGTAATCTTGGCTACTTTAGGGTCATTACCTGTATAAGCAGAAATAAGTGAAGTAGCATCATCCGTAGCATATACCAAAGTACCTTCTACGGGAGTTTCAATATTAGCAATTCTCGTTTTGCTCAGCTTAGGAGCAATAATCCCTTCATTCGTTTTTGCCTCTACTCTAGCGTTATCACTATTCGGCTGTACATCCATCGTAGCACTTGGTGTTACGGTGTTTACCCCTACTTTACCCTTGTAAGGGTCTTGCTGCTGTTGCTGTGCGTAGCCATAAGTCATAAAACCTAAGAACGCTAACACACTGATCTTGATTGTTGTTTTGTTCATAATTTTAAATTTAAAAACGATTGTTATTTATTATTAAATGATTCAAAGATTAAAGGATTGAAAAAATTAAAAGATTCAAAAATTCCACTCGTTTCGATGATTTCGATTTTTTAGATTCTTTAGATTCTTTCGACTCTTTAATTTCTTTCCTTTTTCTAGATAATTCCTTATTAAATCCCTATCCTCCCAAAAAACAATTAG
>NZ_JH932293.1:486422-521084 GCF_000301075.1 Bergeyella zoohelcum ATCC 43767 | reverse complement strand
GATAAAGTTTTCTAATACGCAAAAAGATTTTTATGACCCTAGCGGGGTCAAATGTGATTTGAAAAACAAAAATCAAAGCATCATCTCAATATTTTCACTAAATTCACAGCCTTAAATCACTTCATCATAACCCCGAATACTATGATAGGATACATCAAAAAAACAATTGCCAAAATTTGGGCAAAAAATCATGTAAAAAAATCATATCAACATAAACAAAATGCTGCTGAAGATCAAGAAAAACTGCTTTTAGAACTGGTAAACAAAGCCAATAAAACCCTCTTCGGAAGAGAAAGAAATTTTGAAAGCATCCAATCTATACAAGATTTTCAAAGGCAAGTTCCCATTTCGGATTATGAAGACCTAAGACCCTATATAGAACGCATAAAAAAAGGACAAGCCCATATTCTCTACCCTGATACCCCAACCTATTTTGCCAAAACCTCAGGAACCACTTCGGGAGCGAAGTATATTCCGCTGACAAGTGAAGGAATGGATGACCAAGTAAAAGCCGCCCAAAGTGCCTTGTTTCACTATATCGCTCAAAAAAATAATGCCGATTTCGTGAACGGTAAAATGATTTTTCTCCAAGGAAGTCCTGCCTTAGAAGACCTCTTCGGAATTAAAGTGGGGCGTCTTTCGGGAATCGTTGCTCATCATATTCCTCAGTACCTGCAAAAAAACAGACTACCTTCATGGGAAACCAATACCATTGAAGACTGGGAAACCAAACTAGATGCCATCATACAAGAAACAGAACATGAGAATATGACCCTTATTTCGGGCATTCCACCTTGGCTCATCATGTATTTCGAAAAACTAAGAGACAAGCACGGTAAAAGCATCAAAGAAATTTTCCCTCGGCTACAAATCATTGTTACAGGTGGGGTCAACTATGAACCCTACCGCGAAAAAATGAATGAACTATTAGGAAAACCTGTGGATGTCATTCAAACTTTCCCCGCCAGTGAAGGATTTTTTGCCTTTCAAGATGACTGTACCCAAGAGGGGCTACAGCTACTCACCCACCATGGTATTTTCTATGAATTTGTTCCTTTAGAAGAAATAGGAAAAGAAAATCCCCGTAGATATACTCTTTCTGAAATAGAACTCTACAAAGATTATGCACTCATTATTACCACCAATAGTGGGCTTTGGGCATATTCTATAGGTGATGTGGTTCAGTTTATTTCAAAAAATCCATACCGAATTTTAGTTACTGGAAGAACGAAACACTTTACTTCAGCATTTGGAGAACATGTCATTGGCCATGAGGCGGAAACTTCTATGAAAAATACTTTGAAAGCCTTTCCAGAAGTCATGGTAAGAGAATATCATCTCGCACCGCAGGTCAATCCTAATGAGGGACTTCCCTACCACGAATGGCTGATAGAATTTGATACGGCTCCCGAAAATGTCCTCGCTTTTGAAGAACAATTAGACGCTGAAATGTGTGCCAAAAATATTTATTACAAAGATTTAAGAGAGGGCAACATCCTCAGAAGATTAAAAATTACCATTTTAAAAAGCAATTCTTTCATAGATTTTGCTAAATCCACAGGGAAATTAGGGGGACAAAATAAACTTCCAAGGTTGGCAAATGATAGAAGCATCGCGAACGAACTTGAAAAATTCAAATTAAATCACTAAGGAATTTTTCAGAAAAAAAGTGTGAATTTAAAGAAAATATGTACTTTTGGTAAAAATTAAATTACATGAAAACAAAATATACCATTTTTAGCGGTTTCCTTTCAGTTGCTTTAGCTTTATCATCTTGTAGCGTAACTACTAAATATACCGCTACTCCCAATCAACCTAAAAATTTTTCCCAACTGAACTCTGGAAAGCGTTATAAGTTTACTCTGGAAAACAATGAAAAACACAGAATGACTTTTTCTCATCTTACTCATGATAGCATAGTAGGCTATTCTACCAGAGGAAAAAAGGAACAAATTCTTTTAGCTAAAAGTGATGTAAAATCTTCTAAAGACCTTAGAAAATCAGGAGTAAGAACAGCAGGGATAGGCATCGGTATCGCAGGAGTAGCCGCTATTATCTACAGTGCTACCAGAGCTACCAAAGATGAAAAAAAATAACGCTCCCCTCCTTAAAAATAAAATCTTAATCCTTTTCTACTGCGGTACAAAAGGATTTTTTCATCCTCATTACCACACTGTTATCAAGTAACCCAACAGTTTATCTGCGTATAAAAAAACAGTACAAATTTCATTCATCTGTACTGTTTTATATACCTTAACTCAAAAGGATTAATCACCTATCTTAATGAACTTACCTTGTTTATTAAATTCTAAATCCATTCGATTAGAAAGTTCTATCTTATATTTATAAGACTCTTTATCAATTCCTACTATCTGGATCCCTTTATAATTTTGAGCTACATAGTTTCTAATAGAGACAGGAATAAGTGCTGCAGGAACAGAATATCCCTTTGTTTCTACATCATCCCAATTTCCTCTTCCATCGAATGTTATTTTCGTACCATCTTTCATTATTACTTTGTAATCTATTTTAGAAACTTCTTTGTCTCTAATAACAGTACTTACCACACCCTTACCGAAATATTTATTCACAAAGGATTGAGCGTTTTTGGGAAGTTGATTAAAACCTATAGGGCCTTCTTGTCCAAAAATTACCCCTACAAACAATGTCATTGCTGTGATTAGTATTTTTTTCATATCATAATGATTTTAAATTTACTAGGTATATAATTCACAAAGTTTATACCAATGTTCTGAAATAAAACATGATAAATTACATCTTTTCACTTTACAATTTGATTGTTCTTTACTTGCTATCTTCATAAAAAGACCACTGTTAAATAGAATGATTATAAATAAGATTTATTACATTTTCAATCTTTCTCAATCTCATTAAAATATTAATCCCTTTTAGTATTTTTGCGTGGAATAGTGTTGCTTTGAAAATACACTGACTTACAAAAATGATTTTCCATTGACTCAGTTCAATGTTTTTTAGCCCAATTCTTTAATACACTAAGAAATTGGCTCCAATTTTTGATAAAACTAAAGTCTATTATGAATCTTTACAACGATTACATTCAAGAAATTGAAGAAAGAAAACAACAGGGCTTACACCCTAAACCCATTGATGGGGCAGAATTGCTCAGCGAAATCATCGAGCAAATCAAAGATGAAAATAGTTCGCATAGAGCAGATGCCATTCACCATTTCATCTACAACACCCTTCCAGGAACTACTTCTGCAGCAGGAGTAAAAGCTCAGTTTTTGAAAGACATCGTCCTTGGAAAAGAAAATATTGCAGAAATTTCTACCGACTTCGCTTTTGAGTTATTGTCGCACATGAAAGGTGGTCCATCCATTAAAGTGTTATTGGATTTAGCCCTTGGAAACGACGAAGCGATTGCTCAAAAAGCCGCTGAAGTACTCAAAACACAAGTATTCCTTTACGATGCCGATACAGCTCGTTTGGCGGAAGCGTATAAAGCAGGAAATGCAATTGCAAAAGATATATTGAAAAGCTACGCAAAAGCAGAATTTTTTACCCAATTACCAGAAGTTCCAGAGGAAATTAAAGTGGTAACTTATATTGCCGCCGAAGGAGATATTTCTACGGATTTATTATCACCAGGAAACCAAGCCCACTCTCGTTCTGACCGTGAATTGCACGGAAAGTCCATGATTTCCCCTGAAGCTCAAGCGGAAATCGTGGCGATGAAAGCCGCACACCCTGATAAACAAGTGATGCTTATCGCTGAAAAAGGAACAATGGGGGTAGGGTCTTCGCGTATGTCGGGGGTAAACAATGTGGCTCTTTGGACAGGAAAACAGGCATCTCCGTATGTACCATTTGTAAACATCGCTCCGATTGTAGCCGGAACGAACGGTATTTCACCAATTTTCTTAACTACAGTAGATGTAACGGGAGGTATCGGAATTGACCTACAAAACTGGGTCAAGAAAACCGATGCCGATGGCAATGTGGTGCGTGATGAAAAAGGCGATATCATTCTGGAACAAGTGTACTCTGTGGAAACAGGTACTGTTTTGACCATCAATACAAAAACTAAAAAATTATACAACGGAGACCAAGAATTAAAAGATATTTCTAAGTCTTTCACACCGCAAAAATTAGAATTCATCAGAGCAGGTGGTTCGTACGCGATTGTTTTCGGTAAAAAAATCCAAACTTTCGCCGCTCAAACTTTGGGAATCCAAGCTCCTCAAGTCTTCGCTCCTGCCAAAGAAGTGGTAAAAGAAGGAGTAGGATTAACAGCTGTAGAAAAAATCTTTAATAAAAATGCAGTGGGGGTAGCACCAGGGAAAACACTTTATGCAGGTTCAGATGTTCGTGTAAAAGTAAATATCGTTGGTTCTCAAGATACTACAGGACTGATGACCGCTCAAGAGTTAGAAGCTATGGCGGCTACGGTGATTTCTCCTATCGTGGATGGAGCTTACCAATCGGGATGTCATACGGCATCGGTTTGGGACAAAAAAGCTCAGGCAAATATCCCGAAATTGATGAAGTTCATGAACGATTTTGGTGTCATTACGGCTCGTGACCCCAAAGGGGAATACCATGCAATGACGGATGTTATCCACAAAGTATTGAACGATATTACAGTGGATGAGTGGGCAATCATCATTGGGGGAGACTCGCACACGCGTATGTCTAAAGGGGTGGCCTTTGGTGCTGATTCGGGTACCGTTGCCTTAGCCTTGGCAACAGGTGAGGCTTCTATGCCAATCCCTGAATCTGTGAAAGTTACCTTCAAAGGAAGTATGAAAGAACACATGGATTTCCGTGATGTGGTTCATGCTACACAATTGCAAATGCTACAACAATTTGACGGTGAAAATGTCTTCCAAGGAAGAATCATCGAGGTACATATCGGAACTTTACTGGCAGACCAAGCCTTTACTTTCACGGATTGGACGGCCGAGATGAAAGCCAAAGCATCAATTTGTATTTCGCAAGATGATACATTGATTGAATCGTTGGAAATTGCTAAATCTCGTATCCAAATCATGATAGAGAAAGGTATGGACAACGAAAATCAAGTACTAAAAGGACTGATAGCAAAAGCCGACAAGCGTATTGCGGAAATTCGTTCGGGTGAAAAACCAGCTCTTCAACCTGATGCTGATGCAAAATATTATGCTGAAGTGGTCATTGATTTGGACTTGATTGATGAACCAATGATTGCCGATCCAGATGTAAACAACGAGGATATTTCAAAACGATATACTCACGATACTATTCGTCCGTTGTCATTTTACGGAGATAATAAAAAAGTAGATTTAGGTTTCGTAGGGTCTTGTATGGTGCATAAAGACGACTTGAAAATTGTTTCGCAAATGCTTAAAAACTTGGAGAAACAATACGGCGAAGTAAAATTCAATGCACCGCTGGTGGTTGCCGCACCTACTTACAACATCATCGATGAGCTAAAAGCCGAAGGAGATTGGGAATATCTACAAAAGTATTCAGGTTTTGAGTTCAGCGATGCGTTACCTAAACAAACGGCAAGAACAGAATACGAGAACATTATGTATCTGGAGCGTCCGGGGTGCAACCTTTGTATGGGTAACCAAGAGAAAGCCGAAAAAGGAGATACGGTAATGTCCACTTCTACGCGTTTGTTTCAAGGGCGTGTGGTAGAAGACCGTGCCGACAAAAAAGGAGAATCGCTCTTAGCATCTACACCGGTAGTGGTACTTTCAGCTATCTTAGGAAGAATCCCAACTATGGAAGAATACAAAGTAGCTGTAGAAGGAATTAACTTGACTAAGTTTCAACCGATTTCGACGAAGATATAAGGAATTGGTCTATTTATAATAAAAAGCTCCACCTTTCACAGGGTGGAGCTTTTGTATTGTAGATGCCTGAGTTTTAAAACGCTTTCAAAGCACTTTACCAAAATTTTTCAGTACTTTGGCAAAGTACTGAAAAATAGCACACTTTTGTTTTTCTATATTTTATTATCCATTTCGTGGTTGGTTTCTTTCTGAGATTGCATCGCGAGTTCTGCAGCTTGCTTTTCCAGCTCTTGCTTTTCTTTTTGAAGCTGAAGATAGGCGGCCTTCTTTTGCTTTTCTTTAATGGCACTTCCTTTACTTACATAACCCACAATGCCCCCTACAATAAGTCCTATACCTACACCTGCCAAAATCCCCATCAGATTAAGAGGTGAAAAAAAATCTTTAAGTGTTATAGATTCCTGTAAAAAATACAACAATGCTGCTAAACCTAATAAAACAGCTCCTATCAAAGTAAGATTTTTCATTTGTTTTTTATTTCTTAGTATTATAATAATTCAATGCATGTGGCATATTGGCATTGATTTTTGCTATTCTATTTTCAGGACTCGGATGAGTAGAAAGATAAGCGGGCAATCTTCCTTGTCCACTACTTGCCGCTTCCATTCTATTCCAAAAAGGCACTGCCTCTCTTGGGTCATAGCCTGCCATTGCCATAAGATATAGCCCCATTTGGTCGGCTTCTAGCTCTTGATTTCTACCGAAAGCCATCAGTCCTACACTGGCACCTATAGGGTATAATCTATTAAATATATCACTTATATTTCGGTTAGAAATACTTCCTCCTATTACGGCTCCTCCATACTGAGCGATGGTAGCCTGCGTAATTCTCTCGTTTCCATGCCCTGCAAGTGCATGAGCTACTTCGTGCCCCATCACTACGGCCAGTCCCGTTTCTGATTTAGTAACGGGTAAAATTCCTGTATATACAGCCACCTTACCACCTGGCATACACCAAGCGTTCAATTGCGAATTTTGAATTAAGGTAAACTGCCAGCTATAACCACTTAAATCTTGCTCCCTTCCTATATTTTTATAGTATCTTTCTGCCGCATTTTTTATTCTCATTCCTACATTTTTCACCATATTGGCTTCCTTAGTTCCTGTAACTACCTTTGACTGAGCAAGTGTTTTGGTATATTCTGTAGCCGCCATGGCAGACAAATCTGTATTGCCTTTCATTTGTAAAGAGCGTCTTCCCGTCATTGGATTGGTATAGCAAGCTCCCAAAATTACTACTCCTATTAATCCTGATATAATTTGGCTTAGATTTTTCATTGCTTATATTTTAGATAACGATTTATCAATTTTTATTCCATTGTGGATGTAAAATATCATAAAAATAAAAACCAGTTACAATTATATAAAAACCTTTGAAAAATGAAAACATACGCCGCATTATCCAGTTCCCTTATGTTTCTTACAATATGGTCATGTAGTTCGCAAACTCATATTTTACCACATACCCTTGAAAAAATCACAGAACAAAAACATTTTTCTTTTAAAGCTCAAAGAGCACATCCCACTAACCAAGATATAAGAGCAGTAATGAATACACACCCTACACATTCATCCGCAAGACTTTATGAACTCAATACAGAAACCTATGGTATGGATGTAAAGGAAAAAGAAATCACGGTCTATTTACCTTATTATGGACGAAGATTTGTAGCCACGATGGACCCAAATGATAATGGATTGAATTTTACTTCAAATCACTATCTATATGATAAAAAAACCACCAAGAAAGGAGGATATATCATTACCATCACGCCAAAAGATGCAAAGGCTGTTCAGAAGATTTTTATTGAAATTTCTAAAAACGGAAGTGCTTATCTTTCCGTACAAGCGAATGACAGAATTCCGATTTCCTACTCTGGATATATTACAGAAGTGAAATCAGAAACGAAATAAAATGTTAGCATCAAAAAAAACACCACTCTATTAATTCTTTAGAGTGGTGTTTTTAAATTCAATGGCTATGAAAACAAGTTATTAGTTTACACGAATTTTTGTTGTACGCTTTTCTCCCTGTGCATTTTCATACATCACGATATACACGCCAGTCCCTAGGTGTACATCTTCCTCCTTTTTAGGTGATTTTATTTCTGCTACTTTCTGCCCAGCAGCATTGATGATTTGGATACTCTTCAATTGATGATTTAAAGAAATTAATTTTCGGGTATTAGAATCAAAAATCACCTCTGATAAAGCAACTGATTTTTCGCTTTCATTCACAGATAATTGAGTAGGGGTAAAAGTAACATTATCCACTCCCATTACCTGATGCAAACCTCCAGGTATGAATTTGAAAACAATAAATTTCTTAGTACTTTGGGGTATATTCACCTGAATTCTTGACATGTAGCTTCTATCAAGTGCGTGGTCTGATATTTTTTCAAAACCTGCTATATTGGAAGGATCATCTACCAATCCCATCTCAAGACTACCTCCGAGACTAGTTCCACTTCCTGCATAGAATACCAATGTCCCATGTACAGAAACTAGCTCTGGCATTATAAGATAAACAGGCTCCGCACTATCATAACTATATGCTACAAGATATTTATTTCCTGTTCGGGTATTTCTATATATTCCTCCGTGAGGATCTGGCTTATCACACAGCCATCCATTTTGAGGCAGAGAAGCAAGAGCAAAAGATTCGAAATTTTCATTGATACTGGTCAGCTGTGCCTGTGCCAAAGCCCCGATAAGTAGGGCAAAAAATAAAATTCTTTTCATAAATTATTTAATTATTAATTGAGTAGATTTTGTAGATTTTTCATCTGTAATGATAACGATATACCCCCCCTTTGCTAGTCCTTGTACTGAATATTCATCTGTATTAGCAGAATACTCTCTTGCTATCTTACCAGAAGCATCTATAAGCTGTACCTTTCTTATATTATTGGGATTTGCTATCCTAAAAAACTCAGCAGTGGGGTTTGGAAAAACTAAAGTTTTAGTTAAATTATTAGCATTAACCAATTCAGCAGTAGAAAGTGAGCTACTATCCAAATAATTAGATGTAACACTTCTATTATATTTCCAAGTATTGATAGTAGGATGAAGGTCATAAGAATAATAACGGGTTTCTGAAACCACATTTTTATTATTCACCCACTCATGTTGCCCTAGATAATATGAATAATCTTTATACTGATAAGCATTTGAACCTAAAATATTGAGATCAAACTCATATTCTACTTTTACATTTTCTTTCCACGCACCATTGGTAAAGAGATAAGAAGTTTCCTGAATAATATTTTCATGATTCATATCATATTGATACTCTAATTTATAGTGGTTTTTCCATGCATTATTAGAGAATTTTTCCCACACAAACCCTATCTGCTTTCCAGCCGCATTATACTGATAAGTTTTTCTGTCCCTATTTTCTCCTGAAGCTGTGGTTCTGATATATTCTACCAGTTGGTCTTGAGCATTATAAGTGAAAGAATCATTAAATAGGTGAGTAAGTGAAGACCCCCAATACCACTGAATCTGGCTTACCTTTCCATTATGATAAGTAAACACATACTTTCTATCGATTTCAAAAGTATTATCATAAGGGTCATGCGTTATTCTTCTAATTTCAGTAGGCTGATGCATTGTGTTATAATCATATTCGATTTCTGTGGACAAATACAAAACGCCTTGGTCATCTGCTTCTTCTTCGGAGACTTTGATAATTCTATCATGTGCATCATAAGTCATCATCTTTTTTGCTGAAACACTCAGTGTTCCATTACTACTGACCTTATTATATAGAATCTCATTTAATCTGTTACCGTATTGTTCATACACATAGTTGGTTCGGGCTTCTTCTACTGCATATCCTTGTGTTTGATTGTATTCCTTATCCTGATGGATTAATTTTAATTTTCCTTGAGGAGACACGAAATGATGCTGCTGAGCCATAGCTCCCATACTGAACAAAACAGATAGTATTGTTATTTTCATAGGCATAAAGTTTAATAACTACAAAGATAATTTTATTTTTTATTTAGAATTAATTAAAATAAATGATTTTTATCATAAATTATGCTCTATCTTCTCCTTACTATATATGAACTCGTCTTGCTTTTTATCTTATTTAAATTCCCTGAGTTTACGATTCCAAAGTATCTTTTAGTATTTTACAAATAATCTGGAAAGATGAGATTCATTAAAATTAAACTCAACATTCTTGATAAATCTAATAGATTTATAACAAGAAAAAGAATATTATAACTTCATTTTCCTTACTTCCTAATGACTATTCTTATCCTAATAAGTAGAGACAGCTTCTATGCTTATGATTATCAAACGATTCTATAATTTACTTAAATCGTTATTAATACTTCCCTGGTTAAGTAAAACCAACGCTGCATGCACTTCTCAATATGTTCCATTGAATAGTTTTATACAGATTTAAATAATACAAATAATTTCCCTTGAGAAGAAATAGTAATGGTATAGGATATATCTATAATGAGTTTAAAAATGCCAATAAGTCATTCCTCTTTTGGGTAGGAAGTTGTTTAAATTTTTCTTTGGATTTTTGTGCTTCTCCCCCATGCCAAAGTATGGCTTCGGTAATGCTTCTAGCTCTGCCATCATGAAGAAAATTTTGATGCCCATTGACCTTAAAGGTTAACCCTAATCCCCATAATGGTCTCGTTCTCCATTCATAGCCATTGGCAAGAAAATCAGGTCTATGGTCGGCCAAGTCAGCTCCCATATCATGAAGTAAAAAATCAGAAAATGGCCATATTTTTTGGTTGGAAAGCCCAGCAATATCACTATTACCTGTAACATGACTTGGTGTATGACATTTTGCACATTCTAATTCATTGACGAAGATTTTATATCCATTGTTCACATTAGCATTGAAAACATTTCTCGCTGCAGGTACAGCAAGCGTTCTACAATACTGAGCCACTGCGTTTAAAATTTGCGTTCCCAATTCAGGGTCATCATAATGTCCATCACTACCATTTGATTGTCCAAATCCTGTTTCTATAGGAAAAACAGGATTAGTGATTCCCATATCATGAACATAAGCTCCCGCCGTTTGGAGAAGTACCGTAGCAGTATTTGCTTTCCATCCAAACCTTCCAAGTTCAGTTTTTTGGGTAATAGGGTTCCATACAAAATTAGCTCTTCCAGAAATTCCATCTCCATCTGCATCATTTTCATCTTGAAGACTTAGAATTCGGCTTTCAGGAATGGCTTCTATTAATCCTAATCCAAATACAGGCATAGGCATTCTGGGTGAAAACATGGCATTAGAAGGAACGGGGATATAAGGATTTTTTAGGCTGAAAATAGGCTTTCTTAATTCTACCACGGTGCCATCAGCGAGTGTTTCTGTTTTATACTGAAAAACGACTTTTATTTTGGCTTCAGGCTGATAACCTATAATGGCTTGATTTTGAATCTGAAGTCCAAAACCTGGAGTGGGTACTGGTCCCCCATGAGCATCTACTCCTGGTATACTGGTTCGGAGAAAAAAGCCATTGGGCAAATCCAAATGATCTGGAAATTTGGAACGCCCGTCTTTAGGATGACAATTAATACACGAAGTATGATTAAAGATAGGTCCTAAACCAGGATTGATAGTTGCTGGAGCAGATACGAATGAGGCTTCAAACTCTGCATCTCCGAATAAATGCTCTTGAAGTTCAGATGCGGTAAGATTGGGTGCTGGGTTACTAAATGAGTTACTATGAGCTTCCATATAAGTGGTTCCTCCTCCTGCCATAGTACGATCTTCAATAGGCTGATAGGTAGGCGTAAACACTTCATCCTTACAAGAGAATACAATAAAAACAATGAGTGCAATAATCCAATAGTTGTTTTTCATTTTTTAATTAGGTTTAAAAATTAACTTGTGAAATTAAATCACTTATCTATTTTATATGAAATTACTCATTTTCTAAACAGGAGCAAAAACCAAGCAACCCTATAAAAAATACAGGGCTGCTCATTCAATGAATTCATAAGATTGTAAATTGTTATAAATTATTGATGAATGGTTTCAGTTTTTTCTCAATCGTATCCATTAGTTTGGCTACTTTTTCTTGGGCATACATTACCTCAGGTCTATTATTAAAAATAGCACTGCTAAATGTTCCTGGAATAGCATCAATCGCCATTATGGCTTCATCTATCTGTAATCTTATTTCATTGTCCAATGCCGCATTTTTTTCCTTTACTACATTAGAAATTCCTTTTCCATTCCCTCCATTTCCATACACGCCCAAATAAATATTTTTCACACTTCTGATATTATCAGAGAAGTCTTTTTTGGAATTGTGAGAAAATCTGGACTCTTCCTTTTCTGGTGCAGGAGCTTGATTATCTCCTGTAAGAGGTTCTGCTATTTTGGTGTTAGCCACCTCATCACAAATAGTAAAAATTCCATCTGTAATTTCTACAAGAACATCTTTTTCAGATTTATAAGCGGGGCTATTCGGATTGGGATTAAGGAAATACTGTGCAAAGTTTCCACCAGAGGTTATCCATCCCAAATGCAATTTCTGAGTATTATTTTGTAAATCTTGGGCGGCTGCTTTTAGATATTCTATTTCTCTTGGAGTAAATTGATGGGCCTGTTTATTACCATCTTCTCCCCAAAGTAGATATTCTATAAGGTGAAAACCTCGCACTTCATTATTAGCAGCAATTAGACCTGCCGTAATGGTCTGATTTCCATTAATGATATTATTCATCCCTTGAACATCCACTGGCCAAGTGTCCAAAGCTGGATCTAAACCTTCTGTATCTACAGGTCCATAGAGAAAACCTTCTGATTTTTCCCATGGTGAACGAGCCTCTATCCACGCTTGTCTTGCCGCCAATAGTGCCTGTTCATTCCCCACCGTCATCTCATCAATTTTATTTTTAAGATGAAGTGCTTTTTGGTTCAAGTCCTGATAAGTGCTAATGATGACATTATTCGTAATATTTGAAATAACATCTTTTTGCACAACGCCTTGTTCCTCTACCCCCACTACACTATCTGTATCTCTACAACTTACCAAAGCAAAACTCGCAACAGCAACTAATGTCGCTTTCTTAACAAATTCTAAATGTTTCATTTTGACTATACTATTTTTTGATTATCAATTTACAATAAAGTGAATGCCACCCCGATAGAAAAGAAATTTTCCTTTTGCTTTTTACCTGTAGGCACTACGGTATATCTATCCACATGTTCCGAACCTAAAACCCGATTAGAATATTGTGCTTTTAAAACAATCTGTGGATGAATAAAATAATTAATTCCACCTGTAAAAACACTTCTCTCCCAACGGTCTTTCTTAATTACCAAACCAGCCGTTTTGTACATCGTGTCATAAAAATCATAACGAACAAAAGGGTAAAGTTTATGCTGAGCATAAGGAATAAACAAGTGCAAAATTTCATAACCTATATCCGCAGAAATGCCCAATACATTTTTCCCCACGGGAGTTCTTTTCGCTCCTAAAGCATTGGGTAATTTGGTATTTGCAACCGTTATTTTATCAGAATTCTGAAGATTACCATATAACACAGCTCCCGAAAAACGAAGATACTTTTCATCATAATTAATATGGGCTGTTAACAAATTCAAATATCCATCTACATTCATATCTTTTTTAGGGCGGTTAGGATTAGTATTTCCAAAATATCCTGCTACCCCTACAAAAGTATTCTTATGACTACCAAAAAGATAATCTAACCTTGCCATATACGCCAATGATTCAGCATTTTGCATCTCAAATTTCTGCTGGTAACCATTTTTAATAAATTGTCCCGACGAAAATCCAGAAGAATCTAAACCATTGGTTACAGTAGCATAATACCTCCACTTATCCTTCACTATTCCATGAAACTCTATTCCGTTCTCATACCAACCGAGAGGAAGAATAGTATTTTCCATTTCCTGTCTGTGCGTGGTAAAATAGGTAGTAGGATAATCTAAATTCTGTGCAGCATTAAAATACAATTTCAGCCTTCCTGCACGGATATTGAAAGCTTTAGAAAACGCATAATTGACATTAATCTGTTCAATTTTCACTTCCCCTCCTTTTTCTAATTCCGTTTCTATTTCTCCTGCTTCTTCCTGATGATCTAACTCCATTGTAACTCCCGTACCACCATGTTCAAATTCTATTTCAGATTTAAAAGACAACTGGTCATTGAACTTGTATTCTAAATAAAGATTTAACCTTTCAGCATCCATTTTATTTTTAATGGAATAATCCGTATCATACCGACCATAGTTATAGTAATTTACCGCTCCGTATCCACGAAGTGAAAATCTTTCTGGACTCAATAACGATTTACTCGTAGATTTTTCTAATGGCGAAACATTCTCTCCATTCTTAATAACTGGAACATCATGCTCTGAAATTCCTTGTGCCACCACCATCATTGAACTGAACATCAAAGGAAAAACATAAAAAAGTTTCATAGCAACCAATTTTTATGTTACAAATATATAAAATTATTTATACTTAATCTAAATTAAAATACATGACAGAAATCAATTGATTGTACGATAATGAACAAAAGAAGCTGCCCTTTGGGGACAGCTTCTTTTTTCTTTTTGGTTTTTCTTTACACTGGAATCTCGCCTTTGTAAAGGAATGAAATGGTTTCTTTATTGATTTTATCCACCATATCACTGAATAAGTAGAAAGATTCTTGCTTGTAAATTACCAATGGGTCTTTCTGCTCATACACGGCACCTTGAGAAGAGCGTCTTAAATCATCCATCTCTCTGAGGTGAAGTTTCCAGTTTTCATCAATGATAGAAAGGGTGATATTCTTCTCGAAATCATCCATTAAACTTTGACACTTTGTTTCGTATGCCTTTTGAAGATCAGTAACGATGGTAAGCGTTCTTTGCCCATCAGAGAATGGCACTTGAATCATCTTAAACATATTGCCTTGATTCTGATATACATTCTCAATCACAGGGAAAGATTTCTCTTTGATCAGTTCTAAACGGTTTCTGTAGTCTTCTTCTGCCGCTTTGTAAAGGATATTGGTTAATTCTTGAACTTGCTTAGATTTAAACTCATCCTCAGAAATAGGAGAATTCATAGTGAAATTCTTAATCACTTCGTATTCGAATTCTTTGAAGTTCCCCGTAGCCTTTCCATGATTTACCACCGAATGTGCCACATCAAAAATCATGTTATTGATATCGTACTTTAAGTGATCCCCAAAGAGTGCATTTTTTCTACGCTTATAGATAACATCTCTCTGCTTATTCATCACATCATCGTACTCCAAAAGTCTCTTACGGATACCAAAGTTATTCTGCTCCACTTTTTTCTGTGCTCTTTCAATGGACTTGGTAATCATGGAGTGCTGAATTACTTCTCCTTCCTTGTGTCCCAATTTATCCATCATTTTCGCTATTCTTTCAGAGCCGAAAAGTCTCATCAGATTATCCTCTAAAGAAACATAAAACTGTGAACTACCTGGGTCGCCCTGACGCCCTGCTCTACCTCTGAGCTGTCTGTCCACACGGCGAGAGTCATGTCTTTCAGTACCGATAATGGCAAGACCTCCTGCGTCTTTTACTTCTTTAGAAAGTTTAATGTCCGTACCTCTACCCGCCATATTGGTGGCGATGGTTACCTGCCCTGCTTTTCCTGCCTCTGCTACAATCTCCGCTTCCTTAGCATGAAGCTTAGCATTAAGTACTTGATGTGGAATTTTTCTCAATTGCAATGCTTTTGATAACAATTGTGAAATCTCTACCGAAGTAGTTCCCACAAGCACCGGCCTTCCGGCTGCGGTCAGCTTTTCTATTTCCTCAATGACGGCATTGTATTTTTCTCTGTTGGTTTTAAATACCAAATCATGTCTATCATGTCTTTGGATAGGTCTATTGGTAGGAATTACCACCACATCCAGCTTATAGATTTCCCAGAACTCTCCTGCTTCCGTTTCGGCAGTACCCGTCATTCCCGCAAGTTTATTGTACATACGGAAATAATTTTGGAGTGTAATGGTAGCAAAAGTCTGTGTAGCGGCTTCTATTTTCACATTTTCCTTTGCTTCAATAGCTTGGTGAAGCCCATCTGAATAACGGCGACCTTCCATGATACGCCCTGTCTGTTCATCTACGATTTTCACCTGACCGTCCATCACTACATATTCATCATCTTTTTCAAAAAGCGTATAGGCTTTCAAAAGCTGATTCATGGTGTGGATTCTTTCGGATTTTACCGCAAAGTCTCTAAAAAGCTCTTCTTTAGCCGCAAACTCCTCCTCTTTAGAAAGGTTTTTTGCTTCAAGTTCTGCAATTTCGGTAGCAATATCTTGGAGCACAAAAAAATCTTTATCTGTGCCTTGAGACATATACTCCACCCCTTTATCGGTGAGGTCTATTTGGTTATTCTTCTCATCAATAACGAAATAAAGGTCTTTATCTACTTTGGGCATTTCACGGTTATTATCTGCCATGTATTGTGCTTCTACTTTCTGAAGCAATGCTTTATTTCCTGTTTCTGAAAGGAATTTAATTAGGTTTTTATTCTTCGGCAAACCTCTATACGCCTGAAGTAACTTAAAGCCTCCCTCTTTGGTATTTCCTTGACCGATGAGTTTTTTCGCTTCATTAAAAATCTGAGAAATCGTTTGTTTCTGTACTGCTACGATTCTATCCACTGATGGTTTGAGCACATCAAACTCTTGTCTATCTCCCATTGGGACTGGCCCTGAGATAATGAGTGGCGTTCTGGCATCATCTACCAAAACAGAGTCTACCTCATCCACGATGGCAAAATTGAGTTCTCTTTGTACCAGTTCATCAGGATTGGTTACCATATTATCTCTAAGGTAGTCAAAACCAAATTCATTATTGGTACCATAAGTAATATCTGCGTTGTATGCTTTTCTTCTTCCGTCAGAATTCGGCTGATGCTTATCAATACAATCTATGGAGAGACCATGAAATTGATATAAAGGCCCCATCCATGCAGAGTCTCTTTTCGCGAGATAATCATTTACAGTAACCACATGCACTCCTCTTCCCGTAAGTGCATTAAGGTAAATAGGAAGCGTACCTACGAGGGTTTTCCCTTCCCCTGTCTGCATTTCTGCAATTTTACCACTATGAAGCACTACCCCACCAATGAACTGTACATCATAGTGTACCATGTCCCACTTGATTTCTGTTCCGAAGGCATTCCATTCATTTTTCCACACGGCATCCTCTCCTTGGATTTCCACGAAATCTTTGGTAGCAGCCAGCTGCTTATCCCAATCATTGGCTTTCACCCTAATTTCACCATTGGTAGCCCATCTTTTGGCAGTTTCTTTTACCACAGCGAAAGCCTCAGGAAGGATGTCACTCAGTACTTTTTCCTCTGCCTGATAAGCTTCTTTATTCAGTTCGGTAATTTTATTGAAAAGTGCTTCTTTCTCATCTACATCTTGAGAAGACTGAATTTTCTGTTGTATTTCTTGTATTTTCTGTGTAATCTTTGCAGAACTCGCTTTAATTTTTTCCTTAAATTGAGCGGTTTTTCCACGAAGCTCCTCATCAGATAGTTTCCCTATTGCCTCTTCTGTAGCTTTTACTTTGCTTACTACTTTTTTTACTTCTTTAAGGTCATTGGCATTTTTATCTCCTAAAAAACCCTTCAGAATCTTGTTTAAAAAACTCATTTAATATTACTTTTTGCCATCGGCAGCACCGTGCCTTGAGCTTTGTTATTGTACATTGTTAATAAAACGAATAGGCTTATTGCACACTGCATAAAGCCTACTCCATTTAGTATTCGTCTTCGTTCCAAAGGAAGTCTTCATCGGTAGGATAATCACTCCACACTTCCTCTATAGATTCGTAAATTTCTCCTTCATCTTCTATGGCTTGGAGGTTCTCCACCACTTCCATAGGTGCTCCGGTACGGATAGCATAGTCTATCAATTCCGCCTTAGTCATTGGCCAAGGGGCATCACTGAGATAAGATGCTAATTCTAATGTCCAATACATATTTTTATATTATTTTTTGCAAAATTAAAAATTTGAGTGATACTACAAAGTTTTCACTCATTGATATTTAAGATTCTGTATCTAAAAAATTAATTCTTCCTTCCCAAAAACCATTCCACAAATTTTTTTATGCCATTTTGGAAGTTGGTTTTCGGTGCGTAATCAATAAGATTTTTTGCTTTGGTAATATCGGCATTGGTTTTCTGCACATCGCCAGGCTGCATGGGTTGGCGGTTCAGTATTACTTTTTCCTCCAAAGTTTTTTCCAATGTTTCCACCATTTCTTTAAGAGTAATCACTTCTGATTCACCTAAATTTAATATTTCATATACGCCCTGATGCTGTTCCAAATATTTAATGGATTTTACCACTCCATCAATAATATCTTCCACGAAAGTATAATCTCTTGCGGTAGTTCCATCCCCATAAAAAGGAATTTCTTTTTGATTATCAATCAGTTTTGTAAATTTATGTATCGCTAAATCTGGCCTTTGCCTTGGACCATAGACAGTGAAAAATCTCAACTGTACCATGTCTATTTGGTACAAATGATGATAAGTATGTCCTAAAATTTCGCCACATTTTTTAGTAGCAGCGTAGGGAGAAATCGGTTTATCTACCGTATCTGTTTCTGCAAAAGGAACTTTCTCATTATTTCCATAAACACTTGAAGATGAAGCGCAAATAAATTTCTTAATCCCGAATTCTTTACAAAGCTCCCAAAGATTCATGGTGCCACGAATATTCACATCCACATAATCCAGCGGTCTTTCTATAGATGGCCTCACCCCCGCCAATGCCGCCAAATGCACTACCATATCTATCTTGTGCTGTGAAAAAATTTGCCTCATTCCTTCTAAATCGCGAATGTCAGTATAATGAAACTGATAATCACTTATGGCTTTTAGCTTATGGCTTACACCTTCTATATCTACCTCTTTTTCAGAAAATTGAAAATCAACAGGAAGCCCTACGCTTTCTAAAGTGTTATTAATTTTTATTTTGTAATCATAAAAGTCATCAAAATTGTCCACATTGATGACAGAATGTCCATTTTTTAATAAATATTCTACTAAATGAGAGCCTATAAAACCACTCCCTCCCGTAATAAGATAATTCATTTTAGTCAAAAATTTGCACTTTGTAAAAAAGTAAGTAAAAGTAAGAAAAATTTAACAACCTTGAAAAAAGCCACACCAAACAAAAGTGTAATAAAAAATGAAAAAAAATATCATAAATATTATACTTCAACTCTCCGAAATTAATATATGAACTTATTTTGACTTTTTGATTTTGCTTAAATTAAATCCATTGCATAGCACTAAAATCCACCATAACTCCTTTTAAACAAATACAATGCACCCCTGAATTATTTAAACTCATTTTAAATAAAAAAAATCCTACAAATCTCAGGCTTCAATATTTTTTGGGGAAATCGGTTTTATGTAATTTTACTACCTTATTTTTTTAAATTAAAAACGCATGAGTTTTCAGTACGCACCTATGTTTCAGATTGAAAAAGATGAAACTCAATACAAATTACTCACAAAAGACTTCGTAAGTGTAGAAAAAGTAGGCGATAGAGAAATCCTTCGTGTAGACCCTAAAGGATTAGAACTTCTGGCCGAGGCGGCCATGGCAGATGTTTCTTTTATGCTTCGTTCTGCTCACTTACAAAGCCTTAGAAATATCATAGATGACCCAGAAGCTACAGATAATGACCGATTCGTAGCCTATAATCTTTTGGAAAATGCTGCCGTGGCTGTTGCAGGAGCATTACCTTCTTGCCAAGATACTGGAACAGCGATAGTAATGGCAAAAAAAGGAGAAAATGTATATACTGGAGTAGATGATGCTGAGTTCCTTAGCAGAGGTGTATATAATACATTTAACAAGAGAAACTTACGCTACTCCCAAGTGGTACCCCTTACAATGTTTGATGAAAAAAATTCAGGCTCCAACCTTCCAGCACAAATAGATATTTATTCTAAACAAGGAGACAGCTATGAATTTCTTTTCCTTACCAAGGGAGGAGGCTCTGCGAATAAAACTTTCCTCTATCAAAAAACAAAATCCCTCCTCAATGAGAAATCACTGACCGAATGGGTAGAGAAAAGCATCTTAGACCTAGGCACCTCGGCATGTCCACCGTATCACCTGGCCATCGTCATCGGAGGAACTTCTGCAGAAGCTACCATGGCCGCAGTGAAAAAGGCATCGGCAAAATATTATGATAATCTTCCTACCACAGGAGATGAAACAGGAAGAGCCTTCCGCGATTTAGAATGGGAAGCTAAAATCCAAAAAATATGTCAAGAGTCTGCCATTGGGGCACAGTTCGGTGGGAAATATCTTACACATGATGTGCGAGTGATCCGCCTCCCTCGTCATGCTGCTTCTTGCCCTGTAGGTATGGGCGTTTCTTGCTCAGCAGATAGAAATATAAAAGCGAAAATTACCAAAGAAGGCATATTCCTAGAGCAACTGGAAACAGAACCTCAGAAATACCTTCCAGCTACTCCACCTCATTTAGAAGAACCAATAGCCATTGACCTTAATCGTCCAATGAGTGAAGTCCTTGCTGAGCTTTCCAAATACCCTATAAAGACAAGATTAACACTAAATGGTACGCTCATCGTAGCAAGAGATATTGCCCATGCGAAAATCAAACAAATGCTAGATGAAGGTAAGCCAATGCCTGAATATTTTAAAAATCACCCTGTATATTATGCAGGACCTGCCAAAACACCAGAAGGCATGCCATCAGGAAGTTTCGGACCTACCACTGCAGGAAGAATGGATGTTTATGTAGATGAATTTCAAGCCGCAGGAGGCTCTATGATTATGCTTGCAAAAGGGAATAGAAGCAAAGAAGTTACCGATGCTTGCCATAAATACGGTGGTTTCTATTTAGGCTCTATCGGTGGACCAGCAGCCATTTTGGCAAAAGAGAACATCCTTTCCGTGGAAGTGGTGGATTTCCCTGAGCTAGGCATGGAAGCAGTAAGAAAAATAGAAGTGAAAAATTTCCCTGCCTTCATCATCACCGATGACAAGGGCAATGATTTCTTTGCCAGTTTAGCACACTAATAACATTTACCGATTAAATACGAATATCCTATGGATTTCTCATTTAATCAGCACTATTAAAAAAAATAATTCGAGAAAAAATTTCTCATTTCAAGAAAAATAATTAATTTTGCTCAAAATAAACAAAAGATGGTAATACTTTCATCCCTTTGGCCAGGATACCAATTTTTTTGGTTCGTATTTTTCCTTATAGAATTCTTAATTGGATTTTGGTGTATTTTCATGTTCTTTGGCGTAGTAATCCCGATGTGGCTTACTTCTGGACTTAAAGAATACTTCGGAAAGACAAAACCTTTTGATCCAGAGGAAATCCGCTCTAAAACACTTCCAGAACAAGGTTTAGAAGTGATATACAGCAACCCAAAAGGAGATGGACCATTCCTACACCATGGTCATCATTAATTCGGGTGACATTCTTTCCTTACCTGAATTCTAAGGAAGGAATATCCAAGCAAAACAATATATACAGCTCTGATTTATCAGAGCTTTTTTTGTGTGTAACTGGTATTGACTTTTCTTGAGACGATTCCAAAGCACTTTGCCAATAAGTTGAGATAGCTTCATCTAGCTCACAATACTGTATCAAAAAAGTTTATAAAAATTGAGTGTACATTCAGTCATTTTTTATTTTGACATTCCCAAAAAATTTCTTTCTTTTGGTTTTTAAAACCATACCATGAAGAGAGATTTATACATTGACTTTACGAAAGGATTTGCCACTATTTCCGTTATTTTTATTCATTCTGCTTTTTTTAGCGGGCAGCTGTATGTACCTTCGGAGGTGCGTTCACTATCACTCCTATTTGATGTAGTACTTTTTTACGCACTCAGTGGGATTACTTCTGGTGGTAATTTAGACAAAACTTTCTACCGACTCATTAAATTGCAAATCACCTATATGCTATTTGTTACGCTCATATTTTTTTTGGATTATTTCATCAAAGTCATTGGGCTCAATTTTTACACCATCGATGAGTTAAAAGAGTTTTACAAAATTTTCGGGGAAAAATATGTTCCACAAAGTATTTCCACCTATCCACAATGGCAAAATTTAGGAAATTGGTATCTACATAACTATGTAAAAGCAGATTCATTTCCCGTTATTATGGGAAGTTTTTGGTACCTGAAGGTCTATTTTATTCTTGCTATTTTGGGAGCTTTAATATTGAGATTTTTCCCTAAACATGTTCATTGCTTTATCGCACTGTGTTTTGGGCTTACTCTTTTCTTCTATTTCTTTCCAGCCTATTATCCTATAGGACATGTAGGCTATGTGAGCATTTATCTGGGAGTTTTTCTTTTGGGCAATCAATTAAAAGGAAAAAAACTTTCGCCTATCACTATTGGCATGGCTTTTACCATAGCCACAATTGCACTTGTTTGGGCCATCCAACATTATGGACTGAACTACCATCTTAACAAAAATAAATTCCCTCCTAAACTTCCATACATCATCTGGATTTCATTTTCGGTAATACTGCTTTTCTCATTATATAACCGATGGAAAATCAAAAACCAATCTATTTTTACATTCATTGGGAATAATGCCATTTTCTTTTATTTCTCCCAAGGCATTAGCTCTACGATGATTTACTTTTTAGTAGATGCACTCAAAGAAAATATGCACTGGAGCGTATTATTACCCATCGCTTTCCTTACCAATGTTTTACTTGCAATACTCATTGCGATAGCTCTAAAAAAATACGACGCCATCGGCTGGAAGATATTAGAATTTTTAAGACAAAAAACCTCAAAAAGCTAAGCTGTATTTTCGTATCTACTAGAATATTGCTACATTAGTAGTCGATTTTCTTTAAGTCAAAATTTTATTAATCATTGAATCGAATTTAATTTTAGAATAAAAAAAACTATAATGTTTAAGCTAAAACTCCCTACTGACCCTAGATGGGCGAATATTGCCGAGAGTAATATTTCAGAAATTCTTACAGACCACGCTTGGTGCGAACAGAAAGCTGCCACGAATTCTATCACTCTAATTACCATGTTACCAGAGTACCCTGAAATTGTTAGCGAACTTTTAGAAATCGCTCAAGAGGAACTCCAGCATTTCCAGCAAGTACACGAAATCATCAAAAAAAGAGGCTACGAACTGGGGAGAGAAAGAAAAGATGACTATGTAGGAGATTTGTATAAATTCATCGTACAAGGCAGCCGTAAAGATTATATTATCGATAGAATGCTTTTTGCTGCAATGATAGAGGCGAGAAGCTGCGAAAGATTTAAGGTACTCACAGAAAATATTAAAGATGAGGAACTGAAAGTATTTTACAAGGAACTGATGATTTCTGAAGCCAATCATTACACCACATTCATTACCTTCGCTAGGCAACTCGGAGACCCTGAAAAAGTAAACAAAAGATGGGAGGAATGGCTAGAATACGAAGCGAAAGTCATTCAATCTTACGGAAAAAAAGAAACCATTCACGGATAACTAAAACTTAATACAACTATGAAACTACCCTACGCAGAACCTTTTAAAATAAAAATGGTAGAAGAAATTTATCCTTCTACGCGTGAACAAAGAGAAGAATGGCTAGAGGATGCTAAATATAATCTTTTTAGCCTAAAATCCAACCAGGTTTTCATTGATCTTTTGACCGATTCAGGAACTGGCTCCATGAGTGACAAACAATGGTCTGCCCTGATGACGGGAGATGAAAGCTATGCCGGAGCACGTTCTTTCCAAGAACTTCAAGAGAGCGTAGAAAGCATCACGGGATATCCTTATCTACTGCCTACCCACCAAGGAAGAGCCGCAGAGAATGTACTCTTCTCTGTACTAGTGAAAGAAGGAATGGTCATCCCTGGAAACTCACATTTTGATACCACCAAAGGACATATTGAGTTCAGAAAAGCACATGCCATAGATTGTACCATTGATGCGGCTTTTGATACAGAAAACCCTTATCCTTTCAAAGGAAATATTGACTTAGAAAAATTAGAAGCAGTATATAAAGAATATGGCAATGAAAAAATCCCATTCTGCCTCGTAACCATTACCAATAATACCGCTGGAGGGCAGCCTGTTTCTTTGGAAAACATCAAAGCAGTAAGAGCCCTCTCTAACCGATATGGTATTCCCGTGCTTTTTGATTCTGCGAGATTTGCAGAAAACGCATATTTCATTAAAACCAGAGAAGAAGCCTATAAAGACTGGACCATCAAACAAATATGTAAAGAAATATTCTCCCATGGAGATGGAATGACCATGTCTGCAAAAAAAGATGGACTGGTAAACATTGGTGGATTTATCGCTTTAAATAATGAAGAACTGTACCGCGAGGCATCTAATTTCACCATTATTTATGAAGGCTACATTACCTATGGTGGACTTTCAGGGAGAGATATGGCTGCATTAGCCGTAGGGCTCCAAGAATCTACAGAATATGATTTTCTCCACAGCAGAATCTCTCAAGTAAAATATCTGGGTGAGAAACTAAAAGAGTACGGAATCCCTGTTCAGGCTCCTATTGGTGGACATGCGGTATTCATTGATGCACTCAAATTTCTCCCGAATGTACCGAGAGAACAATATCCAGCACAGACTTTGGCATTAGAAATCTACAAAGAAGCAGGCATCCGAACCGTAGAAATTGGAACGCTTTTAGCCGATAGAGATCCACAAACCAGAAAAAATAGGTATCCTAAATTAGAAATGGTCCGATTAGCCATTCCAAGAAGAACCTATACCAATAACCACATGGACTATATTGCCGCAGCAATAAAGAATGTCTATGAAAAAAGAAATGAAATTAATTCTGGATACGACATCGTTTGGGAGTCTCCTATTTTGAGACACTTCACTGTCCAACTGAAAAAAGCAGAATAACTTCCATGCGATTTTCTACAGATGAACTTTTTAATGGTATACGGGCGGGTAACAAAAGGTTACTCGCCAAGGCCATTACGCTGATAGAAAGCAAAAAAAATGAACATAGGCAACAAGCCGATGAATTACTAAAAAAAATTCTTCCCTATACAGGAAACTCTATAAGAATAGGCATTACAGGTGTTCCAGGTGCTGGAAAATCTACATTTATAGAAAGTTTTGGACTTGATGCCATCCAAAAAAACCATCAGGTAGCCGTACTCGCCATTGACCCAAGTTCCTCTAAAAATAATGGCTCTATATTAGGCGATAAAACCCGAATGGAAGCCCTTGCTACCGCAGAAAACGCCTTTATACGCCCCAGCCCAAGTTCTGGATTTTTAGGTGGCGTAGCCAATACTACTTATGAATCTATGCTCCTCTGTGAAGCTGCTGGCTATGATACTATTCTGATAGAAACCGTAGGGGTAGGGCAAAGTGAAATATTGGTCTCCGAAATATCAGATGTTTTTCTCTTCTTGAAAATTACAGGAGCAGGAGACGAACTCCAAGGGATCAAAAGAGGAATTATGGAAATGGTAGATATTATTTTCATCAACAAAGTACATGAAGATAATCTCCAAAAGGCAAAACAAACCAAACAAGAACTACACAGAGCTATGCAGTTTATGCCTCATCCTATTCCCAATTATAAGGTACCCGTGCTTCTTGGTTCTGCTTTAGAAAACCAAGGTATAGATAAGGTATATGAAGCGGTAGAACAATTTATCCAATTGAAAAAAGATACGGGTCTTTTTGAAGCCACTCGACAAGAACAGTCCAAAAAACGATTTGAGTTTTGGGTACAGCAATACCTCATCATGCTTGCCAAAGAAAGCACAAAAGGCAGTGCCCTCTTTGCTGAACACCTCCAAAACGCCATAGATGGAAAAGGAAATCCTAGCTCCGAAGCCAAAAAACTAGTAGATGAATTATTTCGCTAGCGATTGACTTTGTAATTTCTTTTCTTAAAGATAAAGGTACTTGAAAGTGGAAGAAAACGAAACTTCTCATAGCATCCTTATGACAATCCGTTAATGTTCTGCAAATCCACTAACTTTTTATAGACGCCAGCCTGCTCATAGAGCGTTTGGTGGTTGCCTTGTTCTATGATTTTACCTTTTTCCATCACCACGATATGATCAGCTTTTTTAATGGTAGAAAGTCTATGAGCAATGACCAAAGAAGTACGGTTCTCCATCATATTCTCCAATGCCTCTTGTACCAATTTTTCAGACTCAGTATCCAAAGCAGATGTCGCTTCGTCCAAAATCATAATAGGAGGATTTTTCAGCACCGCTCTAGCGATGGAAATTCTCTGTTTTTGTCCTCCCGAAAGCTTACCTCCTGCTTCTCCTATGCTGGTATTGTACGCATGAGGTAACTCGGATACGAAATGATGTGCATTAGCTACCTTGGCCGCATTTTCTATTTGGATCAATGACGCTTCTGGCTGTCCTAGAGAAATATTATTAGCAATGCTGTCATTAAACAAAATATTATCCTGTGTAACCAATCCGAAGAGTTTTCTGTAAGATGAGAGTTTGATGTTTTTAATATTCACGCCGTCAATAAGAATCTCTCCTTCCTGAACATCATAAAACCGAGTAATAAGATTGGCTATCGTACTCTTTCCACTTCCACTTTGCCCTACAAGGGCCACCATCTTCCCTTTTGGAATGGTGAGTGAAAAATCTTTGAGAATCACTTGGTCTTCATAACCAAATGTAATGTTTTTAAACTCTATTTTCTCCTTAAGCTCCTCCACTTCTATGGCATTTTCTATCTCACGGATTTGGTAATCTGCATCTAGGACATCAAAAATTCTCTTCGCAGAAACTTCTCCTTTTTGGAAATTAGAAATGGAACCAGAAAGTTTTTTTAGCGGGTCTAGTATAGTATAAAACAATGAGATGTATGCTAAAAACTCTGCACCAGAAAGCCCTTTTCCCTGTAATGAGAGTCGCCCTCCGAAATACACAATCATTCCGATGGTGAGTGCCCCCAAAAGTTCACTGGTAGGAGATGCCATAGCTTGTCTTTTAAAAAGTTTTAGGGACAAATTTCTCAAGCGGTTAAGTGACGCATCAAATCTGGCTTTAATCTGCTCCGATGCACCAAAGATTTTAATGATTTTGAGCCCTACAAGTGTTTCATCTACAAAAGAGTACATTCTTCCCAACTCATTTTGTGCTTCTCCAGTATTTTTCTTTAAGCTCTTACCAATCACAGAAATAATGGTTCCCATAATAGGAAAAACGATGAGGGTAAAAATAGTGAGTTCAAAATTCAAATACAGTAAATAGCTCATCGTGAGAATAATGACGATGGGTGAACGAATCAAATCTATCAGTGAATTGAGAATATTATGCTCTATTTCTCCCACATCAGAGGTAATTCTAGCAAAAATATCTCCTTTCCTAGTATCTGAAAAAAATGAAACAGGAAGGTCTAGAATTTTATTGTGCAGCTGAACTCTAAAATCTCTGCTCACTCCCGTTCTAGAATAGGTAAGATAAAATTCTGATAAATAACTAAATACATTCCTAAACAAGAACATACCAATGAAGAAAACGCAAGTAATCAGCAGTACATATTCTGCACCCTTGGTTTCTTCTACCGTCTGGATATAAAAATTAAAACTATCTTTCAAGTAAGTAATCAGTTCTGAAACATTTCCCGAAAAAACGGGCTTACTTTCTACTCTAGGTGTTTTTTGGTCAAAAAGAATATTGAGCACAGGAATAAAAAATGCGATGGCTGTAATGTTAAAAACCGCGTACAGAATATTAAAAAAAATCCCCGTTGCTAACGAACCTTTATAAGGTAAAATGTAGGAAATCGCTCGCCTGTAATAACTCATGCTGAATAAAATAAATAAAAAACAAAAATAAGAATAAAAAAGAAAAACAGCCCCTTTTTCAGAGACTGTTTACACTCAAAAAAAATCGTTAAGCGTTTATCGAAGCCTATCTACTGATTTTACGAGCCGCTCATCTCGGCGGATGTGTGTATTGGCAATGATTAAACACACAATAGCTAAGATGGGGAATATTGGCTCAATACCTTTCTCAGGAATATCAATTCCTCCAGATAAATTGAGTAGCCAGTACACCAATAAACCGATCAACAAAGCGTTTATCAAAATCAAAACCCGATTAATAAAAATCTGATTTTTTCTTTTCTTAAAATTGAAAATATTAAAAAACACGCCTCCTGTTACCAGTCCGAAGAGAAAAAAAATCCCCGAATAGTCCACATCATCCCCCACAAAAAAAAGCGTAGAGGAAAATAATGAGGCAATGAACATCCAAATACTTTGTACTCTTTGTAACATATCGAATGCAAAAATACCAATAATTTTTGCAATTATCAAAAAATAATGTAGATTTGCACCACACTTAGGGAATATTTTCTTCTTTTTTCCCATTTTAATTTCTCACTTTTATTTGAAAATTATTTAAAAATATACACATACACTAAATGTTTACGCTAGATGTACTAAAAGCAAAGCCGATGACCGAGCTTAGAAAAATAGCTAAAGACTTGGGAATCAAAATGCAAAGAACAGCGAAATCTAATGATATTGTCTTTGAAATATTAGATTTTCAAGCTACTAATAAAGATACGGTACTGAATTATATTCAAGAAAAATCACCGAAACCCACAGAAGAAGCGGTAGCCAGCACGCAAGAGCACCCCACAGAAAAGCCTGCAAGAAATACTCGCAGGAAGAATGCTAAGACTCAAAATGTAGAACAAACCGCTTCTACAGAGGCTGAAACCAGTGAAAAAAACACTCTACCTTCTGAAAATGCTAAAAGCAGAAAGAGAAAAAATAAAAACACCTCTGAAAAAATAGAAACCCCAAATGCGGAAACTACTGCCACTGAAACAAAAGAGGAAGTAAAAGTGGAAGAGCAAAATCCACAGGCAAAACCTCGTCCGCAAGGTAATGCTAAACAAAACAATCGTCAGAAAAAAAGACAAAAAAACAATAGCGAAGAGCCTAAAAATGAAAACAATGCCCCTAAACAAGGGCAACAGCAAAACACCTCTTCGGCTCCTATGAATAATCCCAATCTACTCCCTGCTGTTACCAAAAAGGCAGAACCTCAGCCAGAAGTAGAGCCTAAAAAGGAATTTAATTTTGATGGTTTAGTAACCATTGAGGGCGTATTAGAAATTCTTCCTGACAACTATGGTTTCCTCCGCTCATCCGATTTTTCCTATATTTCATCTCCAGATGATGTGTATGTTTCTACCGCTCAAATCCGAAATTTTGGACTCAAAACAGGAGATACGGTAAAGGGCATCGTAAGACTTCCAAAAGAAGGGGAAAAATATTTTTCATTACTCAATCCTATCGAAGTTAATGGAAGAGAACTTTCTTTTATTAAAGACAGGGTAAGTTTTGACCACCTTACACCGCTCTTCCCGGAAGAAAAATTTAACCTTACAGAGAAATCTACCACCCTTTCCACCCGAGTAGTAGATCTCTTTGCCCCGATAGGAAAAGGACAAAGAGCAATGATAGTGGCTCCCCCTAAAACGGGTAAAACAATGCTACTGAAAGAAATAGCTAATGCCATCTCAGCAAATCACCCCGAAGCTTATATGATGGTACTCCTCATTGATGAAAGACCGGAGGAGGTAACCGATATGGAAAGAAGTGTGAATGCAGAAGTCATCGCTTCTACCTTTGATGAATCTGCGGACAAACATGTAAAAGTGGCCAATTTGGTTCTAGCAAAAGCCCAAAGAATGGTAGAATGTGGACATGATGTAGTTATTCTTTTAGATTCCATTACCCGATTGGCAAGAGCTTACAATACGGTAACGCCTGCATCTGGAAAAATTCTCTCCGGAGGAGTAGACGCCAATGCACTCCATAAACCCAAAAGATTCTTTGGTTCCGCAAGGAATATAGAAGGTGGCGGCTCTCTGACCATCATTGCTACGGCACTGATAGAGACTGGCTCTAAAATGGACGAAGTTATCTTTGAAGAGTTTAAAGGAACTGGGAATATGGAATTGGTATTAGATAGAAAAATTGCCAATAAAAGAGTATATCCTGCCATTGACCTTGTGGCATCATCTACCCGAAGAGATGACCTTCTCCATGACGAACTTACCAGACAACGCATGTGGATTTTCAGAAAATACCTTTCTGACATGAACTCCACCGAAGCCATGGAGTTTGTAGAAAAAAGTCTGAAATCTACAATGAACAATGAGGAATTCTTAATGTCAATGAATAAATAATCATATAATGATATAAGATTTCCTTGCAAAAATATAAATCACATTTCTGAAAAAGACTTATTTTTGGTCTGTAAATATTTTCAACATTTAAAAATAACAATATGTCATTTGAATTACCAAAATTACCGTACGCTTACGATGCTTTAGAACCTACCATTGATGCTAAAACAATGGAAATCCACCACTCTAAACACCACCAAGCGTATGTGGACAACTTAAATAATGCAATTAAAGGAACGGACTTAGAAAACCTTTCCATCGAAGAAATCTGTGTAAAAGGATTTGAAAAACCAGCCGTTAGAAATAACGGAGGTGGGCACTATAACCACTCATTATTTTGGGACATCCTTACACCAGGTGGAAGCAAAACTCCTGTGGGCAATGTAGCAAAAGCAATAGACGCTTATGGAGGTTTTGAAAAGTTCAAAACAGATTTTTCAGAAGCAGCAAAGACGAGATTCGGTTCTGGATGGGCATGGCTCTGCAAAAAAGAAGATGGTAGCTTAGAAGTTTGCTCTACGCCTAACCAAGATAATCCATTAATGGAAGGAGTAGGATGCGAAGGAACTCCTATTTTAGGATTAGATGTATGGGAACACGCCTACTACCTTAACTATCAGAACAGAAGACCTGAGTATGTTTCTGTTTTCTTTGATATAATCAATTGGGATAAAGTAGAAGAAAATTATAATAAATAATACTTCACGGATAAACCATGGCACCTCCTAAAATAGGAGGTGCTTTTTTATATACACTATACTTTTTATTATAAACGATAAGTTTTTAGTGATTGGCATTTAGCTTCTGGCGTATAGCGAATAGTTCCTCATCTCTCATTTCTAAAGTCATCGTACATTATACTTAGTACATTGTACAATCTCTAACCTCTAACACCTCATCTCCCACTTCTAAAATCATTGTACAAAAACAATTTTTCTCTTTAAAACCTCCATATACATTTAATACCCTACTTTTTCCAGGGGTACATCTCAATATATTGATATTTTTACTAATTTTGCCCTATAAAAATCAATACTCATGTCCACATTAAGACTAAAAGCATTGGCAGAACTGCCTTTTAGAAATTATAGGAAAGATAATGCCGTGGAAATTCCTAAAAAATTATCAGAACTCTTTTGTGAAAATGTCTTCTCAGAAGAAACCATGCGTTCTTATCTTACCAAAGAAGCCTTTTCCTCTATCACAGATACCATAAAGAAGGGAACCAATATAGAAAGACACATTGCCGACCAGATTGCTGTAGCCATGAAAGACTGGGCTTTATCCAAAGGTGCTACGCACTACACCCACTGGTTTCAGCCTTTGACAGGCTCCACCGCAGAAAAACACGATTCATTCTTTACTCCCTTTGAAAGCGATAGAGCAATAGAAAGATTTAATGGCAGTATGCTCATTCAGCAAGAGCCTGATGCTTCTTCTTTTCCGAATGGCGGCATCAGAAACACCTTTGAGGCAAGGGGCTATTCTGCATGGGATCCTTCGTCTCCTGCTTTTATCATCGGTACTACGCTTTGTATTCCATCTATTTTCATTTCCTATACTGGAGAATCTTTGGACTATAAAACACCTTTACTGAGAGCCATCCATGCCATTGACAAAGCTGCAACGGATATTTGCCAAAGATATTTTGATAAGAATGTAACCAAAGTAACGCCATCTCTGGGATGGGAGCAAGAGTATTTCTTAGTAGATAGTGCTTTGTACAAAACGCGTCCTGACCTCATCTTTACAGGGCGTACACTGTTAGGACACTCTCCTGCAAAAGGACAGCAACTGGATGACCACTATTTCGGAGCTATTCCTACCCGAGTGCTTAATTTCATGAAGGAACTAGAAATAGAGTGTATGAAGCTGGGTATTCCCGTTACCACAAGACATAATGAGGTAGCCCCTAACCAGTTTGAGCTTGCACCGATGTATGAGGAAACCAATGTAGCCGTAGATCATAATTCCCTGCTCATGGACATCATGGCGAGAATTGCTCACAAACATCATTTTCATATTCTCTTCCACGAAAAACCTTTTAAAGGAGTAAATGGAAGTGGTAAACATAATAACTGGTCTTTGGCAACAGATACTGGAGAGAATCTGCTAAGCCCTGGGAAAAATCCTAAGAAAAATCTACAGTTTCTCACTTTCTTTATCAATACCCTAAAAGCACTTCATGTCTATGGAGATTTATTAAGAGCCAGCATTGCATCTGCAAGTAATGACCACCGATTAGGAGCCAATGAAGCTCCACCTGCCATTGTTTCCGCTTTCATCGGGAGCCAACTTTCTAGCGTTTTGGAAGAACTAGAAAAAGTAACCGATGGTAAACTTTCGCCTGAAGAAAAAACAGACCTTAAGCTGAATGTGGTAGGGAAAATTCCTGAAATATTACTGGATAATACAGATAGAAACAGGACCTCTCCATTTGCATTTACGGGAAATAAATTTGAGTTCCGTGCTGTAGGTTCTTCTGCCAATTGTGCCGAGCCAATGACCGTACTCAATGCCATGGTGGCAAAACAATTAAAGAATTTCAAGGACGAAGTAGAAGCCATCATTGCTGCTAAAAATCTTAAAAAAGACGAAGCGATTTTCAACATTCTAAGAGAATACATTAAAGAAATCAAACCGATACTCTTTGAGGGAGATGGTTATTCTAAAGAATGGGAAGCCGAAGCGGAGAAAAGAGGTCTAAGCAATTTCAAAACCACACCTGAAGCCCTCCAAGGTGCTGTCCAAGAGAAATTTATTCAGCTGTTCCAGGAGCTAGGTATCTATAATGAAAGAGAGTTTGAGGCGAGAAATGAAATCAAGCTAGAAAAATATTCTACAAATATAGATATAGAAGCCAAGGTGCTTTCTGACATTGCTAGAAATCATATTATTCCAGCGGCACTGAACTATCAAAACAGACTGATAGATAATGTAAAAGGGCTGAAAGAAATCTTTGGGCAAGAAGAATTTTTAGCTTTAGCGAAAGAACAGATGGACTTAATACGAAGTATCTCTGAAAATGTAGCTCAAATCAAAGTAGGAGTAGATGAACTTTTGATAGCCAAAAGAGAAGCGAAAACTCTACACGGACAAGAACAAGCTGAAAAATATTGTAACGATGTAAAACCGAGATTTGAAAAAATCCGTGAAGCAAGTGATGCTTTAGAAATGCTGGTAGATGATGAGCTTTGGCCAATGACCAAATACAGAGAACTTTTATATACCAAATAAAAAATCGTATTTTCCATAAGAAAATCCCTTATACTTATGATAAGTATAAGGGATTTTTCATTTTAAAGGGGTTTTATAAAAACTTTAAACTATAATCCACTACCAAAAGCACCCGTACCATCTAACATATTCGCTCCTCCCATGTTGTATGCCCACTTGTAATTTCCTTGTGTATCACGCGTACAGAAACCAAACACACCTACCATTTTTCCTCCTTTATCTATTTCTTTATAGTGAATAGCTCCTGCATTTTCTTGGCTACAAGAACTAGATGTATCTGTAGCTTTCATTACAAATTGACTGGTTTTCAGCACCCCATTTTGATCCGCTACTACTACACGGTCTCCTGTGCCTGATAAAGCAGAGGATTTTATTTTCCCTGCTACATCTAGTCTTTCGGTCGGGTTAAAGACTCCTATCCCGGTATGTCCATTGGGAAGTATCGAAAACACAGAGTTATATCCATTTGACATATTCCCTCCGCTTGCTTGATTTCTAAAAGAGATATTAAATTTAACAGGAACGAGCCCTCCTGTAGGAGTTCCAGCAACATTAAAACTCATACTTCCAGCTGTCCTAAACTGCGTACCATCATACCCGTAGAATGCTAATGTTCCCAATCCATCTCTATCTTGAACTTCAAGTGGATTTTCTTTTGTTCCCCTTGCTCTATAAAAATCCACCCCCATGCTTCCATTATCTCTATACCTTAAAAGTCGCATTGAACCGTATGCATAATCAGTATTACCACCTAATGTTCCAGATCTTTCGATGTCTAATGCATATACAGGCTGAGCTTGTCCTATTCCAATATTTCCTTCATTATTAATAAAAACATTTTTATCATCCGTTCTTGATGTAGTTCCATTAGATAAATTGGCTAATTTTACCACATTATTTGCTGTATCATTGGTCCACTTAGAACCATCTACAGCCGGTGAATTATTCCCCGCTTTCACCCACTCGGTACCGTTGTAATAATAGTACCCTTTTTCCGTAATCTTCGCTACTTTCGTATCTCCTCCTGTATAAGCAGAAATAGGAGAAGTAGTTTCATCCGTAGCATACACCAAAGTACCTTCTACTGGGGTAGCAATATTAGCAATTCTCGTCTTGCTTAGCTTTGGGGCAATAATCCCTTCGTTGGTTTTTGCTTCTGCTCGGGCGTTATCACTATTCGGCTGTACATCCATCGTAGCACTCGGTGCTATGGTGTTTACCCCTACTTTACCCTTGTAAGGGTCTTGCTGCTGTTGCTGTGCGTAACCATAAGTCATAAAACCTAAGAACGCTAACACACTGATCTTGATTGTTGTTTTGTTCATCGTTTTTAAATTTAAAATGTTGATTTATTTTTTTTTATTAAATGATTA
>NZ_JH932293.1:477949-486081 GCF_000301075.1 Bergeyella zoohelcum ATCC 43767 | reverse complement strand
GTGTGTGTGTGTGTGTGTGTGTGTGTGTGTGTGTTTACACAATCATTTGAATTGACCAAATTTTTGGCCCACTTTTTTTCAGTAATTTTATATGTGTTGATTGTGTGTAACATAACGAGGCAAAGATAGATAAAGTTTTCTAATATGCAAAAAGTTTTTTAAAAGTAGTACAAGACACAAATTTTAGATGTTGGAGATTAGAGATTGTACCATGTACAAAGTAGAATGTATAATGATTTTAATAATTAGAAGTTGGAAATTAGAATTTGGAAGCTAGAAAGCTATTCGCTAGAAACCAGTCGCTCAAATTCTACTGCATGTATGACTACAGCGGGGTCAAATGTATATAGCAACAGCCACCGTTTTGTTATGAGACCTCTTCGGGGTCGTATGTTATATAGGAAAATATTCCACTATAAACATATGACCTCTACGAGGTCAGATCAAAAGCCTCCTGCACATTGCTTACTGCCTACTGCTTTTAAAATTTAGAGGTTAGAAAGCTAAAAGGCTAAAAAATTAGAAGCCATCCGCTAAAGGCATTTCTATCTCAATATCTGATACACCAAGAATGCCAATAAATACGCCAGTCCTGACATTCCTACCAGCTGTCCCAGTGTCCACTTTAGGTTCTTCGTTTCTCTGTACACGGTAGCTATGGTAGCGATACACTGCATGGCAAAGGCATAAAAAATCAACAAAGAAAAACCTGTAGCAAAACTGAATACTTTCTCTCCATTGGGCTTCACATCGGATTTCATTTTCGTAAGAATTTCCCTTTCACCTTCTGCGGTTTCAGGGTCTAACTCCTCATCTAAACCATAAAGAATAGCAATGGTACCCACGAAAACTTCCCTTGCAGCAAAACTGGTAATGATACCGATACCCATTTTCCAATCGTATCCCAATGGTCGTACCACAGGGGCTATCACATCACCTACTTTTGCCAAATAAGAATCTTGCATTTCCACATCGGCAGCTATCCATTCGTTTTGATTTTGCTTCGGCCCAAAATACGCTAATGCCCATAAAATAATGCTTACCGCAAAGATGATTTTCCCTGCATTGGATATAAAATCCCACACTTTGCCTAAAGTCAGTTTGAAATCATTCTTCCATAATGGCATTTTATAGGTAGGCAAATCCATCACCAGATAAGATTTTTCCTTTGCTTTAATTAAGTGCTTTAATACCCATGAAGAGCAAAGTGCCACCACAAAACCCAAAAGATACATCCCCATCAGTGCCAGTGCCTTATAACTGATGAAACCTAAGAGGGTTCCGCTCGGAATAATAAGGGCAATGATGATGGAATAAATAGGCAACCTTGCAGAACATGCCATCAATGGTGTTACCAAAACGGTAAGCAGTCTTTCCTTGGTGTTTTCTATATTTCTGGCACTCATTACGGCTGGAACGGCACACGCAGCCCCTGAAACCAAGGGTACTATACTCTTTCCATTCAGTCCAAAAGGTCTTAATAATCTATCCATCAAGAAAACTACCCTCGCCATATACCCCGAATCTTCAAGGACATAAAGAAAATAAAACAAGATAAAAATCTGCGGTGCAAAAACTACAATTCCACTGAGTCCCGCGATGATACCATCTACCAAAAGACTATTGAGAGGCCCTTCGGGAAGGTGTGTAGCTACCCATTCTCCCAAAGCTGTAAAGCTCTCTTCTATCCAAGCCATAGGATATTCGGCGAGAAAGAATACGCAATTAAAAATCAATAAAAGCAATACCCCTAAAATCACATAGCCCCAAAACGGATGTACCAAAAGCCTATCCAGTTTTTCGGTAAGCAGCTGTTGAGGTTGTTTTTTTTGTGAAATAGCACCTTGGATGATGCCATCTATTTGCTGATACCTACGCACCGTTTCCTGCACCTGAAGCCGTTTGGGGGTGATTCCTTTTTCTTTGGCTAATCCCTCATCAGAGAGCAGCTGCACCCATGAAGGGTAATCGGTATTCTGCAGTTTATTTTTTTGTTCCGAAGGGATGATGAAAGATGAGTTTTGTAATGATTGAAATTCATCATTAAAAATAGAAGATTTTAATTCCTCTATTCCTTTATTTTCTTTGGCACTCATCTTCAAGACTTTCACTCCCAAATCCTTAGCAAGATGGTCTATGTCAATGGTGATACCTCTTTTCTCCGCTTCATCTATTTGATTGATGACCAAAAGCATGGGGATTCCCAAATCTTGAATTTGCTTAAAGAGCAGTAAACCTCTTTTTACGCTCAGAGCTTCTAAAATATAGACTACGCCTACATACTTTCCTTTTTCCTTTAAAAGATAATCACTAAAAACCGCTTCATCTTTAGACGATGGATAGATGCTGTATGCTCCAGGTAAATCTGTAACGGTAAAAGGCTTACCATTATATACATATTCCCCAGAATGGCTGGAGACCGTTACTCCTGCATAATTTCCCGTTTTTTGTTTTGTATTACAAAGTGCATTAAACACTGTAGATTTTCCTACATTGGGATTACCGACTAAAAGAATATTATTATTCATTTAAAGCATTTAAAAAAATTAAAAATGTGAGGATTGTTTTGATATCAAAAAAATACTCAAAAAGTTTACTACTTATGGCTTTTAAGGGTATGAAAACGAATTTATTATTGATTTTCTTCCTCTGAAAGCTGATGACAATGAATCCACTTCGCTTCTTCTTTTCTCAAAGCGATACGGCTTTTTTCTACCCCAAACTCTATATACAGAGGACCACCGAAAGGGGCTTGGTGCATGATTTTAAATTGAGTATCGGGCAAAAGTCCCATTTCAATAATCTTGCTGGGCACTCCTGCCTCATCAGTGTACCCCGTGATTATGCCCCAAGTATGATGCGGAAAAATATCTAATGTAAATGTTTTCAAAATAGAATAAATAAAAATTCGACTACAAAGATATTATTTAAGTTGAATAACCGAAAAATTTAAAGGATTAAAAAAATCTATTCGTTTTATATTTGATTTCCGATAAAGTATTCCTAATGAAATGGATAGACCTATATCCTCCTTTTTCCTAAAAAACGATGTATCTGCTTCTGAGTAGGAAAAAAATCTGAGAAATGAAATTTTGCTCTTTGATAAAAACAATACATAAGGAATAACCCCGAAAGTCCATACGATAAACTCGTAGCCCAAGCTGCACCCATAAGCCCGTACTGAGGCAAGCAAAGCCCACATAACACCACTATGAGAATAAGCCCCAATAATGCTCTATAATTAGTAATTTTTAGTTTGTTAATCGCAGCAAAATAATTTGCGGTTACCATAGCAATATTATCCAGATATACTCCAGGTAATAAAATAAGAATCACAGTTTTTAACTCAGAAAATTCACTCCCAAACACCCAAGGGTAAAACGCATTGGGTAACGCACAGAGTACTACACCAAACAATAAAGTAAGTGCGGAGGAGATACGCATTGTCTTCCTAGTCAGAGCAATTTGTAAAGCTCCTTTTTCCGTATGAATGAGTTCTCCAAAAAGCACTACTCCTAAACTTCGGGTAAGTGCCAATGATGCTTCTACTATGGCAATAGCTACAGAATATACCCCAAGGTGTGCCATACTCAGCATCGCCCCAATTATGTAATACGAATATCGCTGCCTAAGAAAAGTAAGTAAAATTCCTCCTTGCGACTGCCACCCATACCGAAACATCTGTACACCTATGGTTTTTATTTCCGAAAAAGATACCCATTCTAATTTTGAAAAACGAAGACTCGCTATCCATAATAGCATGAGTGTCATCATAGAAATAAGAAAGAAAAACTCTAATTCCACATGTATTTTCAGCCCATAAATTACTGAAAATACCAGTAGAGGAATGATGATTTTCAGCAAAGAAAAGGCATTAAACCACCCATACTTCCGATGCGAAATAAAAAGATGAAGATGGACGAAAAGTAAATTTTCAAAAAGTAAAAAACCGACAAAATACCAAGCGTACTCCGTAGGAAAAAGAAAAAAATTAAAGAAAAAAGAAATACATATCCCCGTAAAGACCGTCCATAGGTAAGCTAAAAAACGCACTTTTCCTTCCCCTAATCTTTGGGCGAAATAAGCTACCGCATTTCCAGCAATGACCTGACAAAGCATACTCGCCAAAACTACATTGGCTAAAAACAGTGTGGTTTCTCCCTTTCCTATAGCACCCCATATCCGAGCCACAAGTATTACCATCAAGAAATTTCCTAATAGCATTCCTACACGATAAAGGAGAGCACTGAACATTTATTGGAATAGATTTTGGGTAAAAGTAAGCATTTTGGGCTTCAATAATGCCCAATTGTATTTTTCCTCAAACAGTTTTCTGGCATTTTTCGCCATCATCTCATAGCGTGACGGAGCATCATAAATTGCCAATACTTTTTCGGCAATAATTTCGGCATTTTCAGGGTTTACCAAAATCGCAAACGGTTTATATTCCACTTGCTTTTTGATGGCTTTCAGATGAGAATAGACTACGGGCTTCCCCGATGCAGCGTAATAAAAAATTTTAATAGGCAAGCAATGATGATTTTCAAAGTTCACTTCCCGTAAATCAAAACAAAAATCAGCATGACGAATAGCAAAACTAAAATCTTCTAAACTTACAGGAGAATGCACCTCCACATGATGCAGTGAATGCCGCTTTAGCTCTGCTTGAAAAAAAGCATCTTCTTCCTCATTAGGGCTTCTACCGATTAACAAGAGATGTAAATGAAGCTCGGGACGCTTTTTACGAATAGCATCTGCCACCTCAAGAAAATTGCCTACCCCTTTACCTTTGCTAAAAATCCCAGTATAAGCCAGTGTCAATTGTTTTTTTTCCAATGATTTCATACCGTTATGAATATACCTTTCCATGGGATAGTAAGGTAAAACAATAGATTTTTTCCAAAAGAACAAATAATACAGCGGGAAATATTTGGTTTTTTCTCCGAAAATAAAAGCCGTGCTAAGCAACCCAGCATACAGCTGAATGAGGAATAGCTTGATGGTCAGCAGTATTTTCTTTAAAAAGGAATGTCCTGCTATCATCCTCAGCGAAGGATACCACTCCGTAATATCATACACTACAGGACACAGCGTTTTTTTCTGATAATCCTTTGTGGCAACTATCGCTAAGGGCTCACTACAAAAAATACCATCGGGCTGAAAATCTGCAATTACTTTTCTGAATGTCTCTATCTTCTCATCCGTAGAACGCTCTAAAATAGGAAAAGACTCTACCTCTATACCTTCAAAAACACCATTTCGGGCAGATGAAAGGCTACATACTTTCACCCTGTATCCTTCATCATAAAAAGTTTTTGCCTGATGATGAAATATCCTATCATCATCATCTCTATGTGCTGTAGTAAGGAAGAGTATTTTCTTCATATCATCACCATCCGTTCAAGAAAAAAAGTTTATTTAAACCAAATTTCCAGCCCAGCTTCTCTTTAATGGAAGCAAAAAGTCTGAAAGGAAATTCACATAAGTATCTTTAGAAAAATCAAATACTTCAATATCATGAGAAAGTTCACCTGATTTTAGTGCATTTCGGAAATCATTAAGTTTCATCGTTTTTACCTCTCCATTTTCCATATAACAAGCCTTCATCCTATCAAAAAGACCTAAAGAAAATTCTGTATCTAAAGCTCTCATCACTTGCCCCAATGCATCAATAGAGCATCCCGAAGCCATCTCTTTTTCCTCATCTACCGTGATAATGATAAACTGATTTTTCTCGATTTTAAAAGAGGAAGACAATGGCTTTCCATGTGCTGCCCAAGAGGATAGAAAATCATATAGTTTTTCTGTAATCACTTTACTTTCTTTTGGTGAAAAAGGTCTGGAGGCAGGGTAAATAATGACTCTGTAGTCATTGGTTTCTATAATTTCAGAAGTTTCTATTTTCATAATAAAAATTTATCAGACAAAGATACTAATTGAATTTGATAAAAATGATTGGGAATGATAAGCTGTACGATGATTTTAGAAGTTGAAGATGAGATGTTAGAGATTAGAGATTGTACAATGTACAAAGTATAATGTATAATGATTTTAGAGATTAGAAGCTAACTGCTATTCGCTAATCGCCAATAGCCATAAACTGATAAAAAAAGCCCTATCAGAACTACAACTCCGATAGGGCAAAGTAAAATTTATTGGATTAATTTTTCTAATCTCTCAAGCCTCTGCTTTAAATCTGCAATCTCTGCATCTTTAGCTCTCAATGCTTCTGCTTGTTGCTTATTCACTTTGTCTTGCTCTATACTATGCAAGTAAAGCTCTTCTATTTTCTCCACATTGGTCAGCTGCGTTTCCATTAAATCTACATATCCTTGTGCTTTAATGGTTGCTGCTGATTTATACCCTGGTAAATGTCCATTGGTTTTTACAAAATCTTCTACTTGGCTCAATGATTTAAAGTTATAATCTGCCTTGATAGACGAAGTCCCTGTATAGTACTTTTGGAATACATAATCTGGGAAGATAGTGGCTCCGTTAACTCCTTGGAAAGAAGTAGCTCTTACCATTCCATCATCTGTAATGCTTATTGGATGAGTAGTTCTGTCTCCATTGGCAGATGTAATGGCAAGCTGTACAGAATTACTCGCTGTATCTGGAACCCATGCAGATCTGATAGTAGAAGCTGTACCTACTTTTAATACCCCATCTGCCGTTACAAATACTGGCTTATCACCTACACCTGCTGTATTATTAGCTGTATTAGTACTTGCCAAATCTCCAAAACGAATATTTCCTACTCCTGTATGAATAGCATGATTATTTCTAGTTGCTCCCTTAATATCATTGATATAAACACCATAGTTATCTGTAATTTGGCTTGTTTTACCATCCGCTATTTCATTATTAATATTAATACCATTTAATGCCGTAATATTACCTATAGCTTCTGCTGACACCTTGTTATGCACCACGACACCGCTATAATTTTTTACAGGAGCAGATGCTTTATAATTATTAGAAATTACGACACCATCCATTCTATTTAATTGAGTATTAGTTTTATTATTATCAAAAGTATTAGAAAACCAAGCTGAAGTTTGACTTTCTGTAACTTCTGATTTAGAACTGATACTTGCATTTACAGCTTGCACTACTTTCGTAGAAGAAACTGTATTTAAATTGGTATCAATTTTATTAGAAATAATATTTCCTATTGCTGTAGTATTTTGAGATTGGTATGTAATTCCTAAAACATTCGCATAGATATCTTTCATACTAGAATTTGATGTAGTAGGAACTTCGACATATGTTTGTGAGCCAAAAACTTGATTAACATTACCACTTCCTCTAAAATTAATTATATTTCTTGAACCATACAGATTTTCTACTTTTCCTGTAAATCCATATGTATTTTCAATAATACTTCTAATACCACTTATATTACCTATAGTATTAGAGCCCATTAATCCCAAAGCTACATCAATACCCCTAGTTTCCCCAATAGGATTGGAACCTGAAATCATAGTTGCTACCTCGTGTCCTCCAATATGTTCAATGGAATCTGAACTATTATCTCCCATATATAAGTAATCTCTGTTTAACCAAATATCAAAAAGAGGTTTATGAATATTATTAAAATATGCAGCTCTATAATATGGCACATAAGTAGCCTGTCCTGCACCTGTAGTTACTCTATCTAAATGATTTGGCTTGAATTGGAATAATTTATAATCCGATGTAAATACTTTATTATTTGGTCTATCAGACTTTTCAAAAACAGAAGTATCTGCCAACGCATCAGAGGTTATATATTTAAAATTAGGAATGCTTTTTAAATCTGCATTAGATTTGAAAATTGTATTATCTTCTACTTGTTTCGTTATAGAATTATATTCTTTATATACCAATACTGAAGGGTCTGGTGAACCTACAAATTGCTGTAATCCTTTTCCATTCTTTACTTGAATAAGATCTCCCATACCTGTAGTATTTGCTCTTTGTGCAACAATAGCATCAGTACCATTAAATTTCCATTCTCTGCCATCTGCTCCCGAACTGCTTTTCACCCACTCGGTACCATTATAGAAATAATACCCTTTTTCCGTAATCTTCGCTACTCTATTATTTACTGTAGCATCACTTCCTGCGGAGTAAGTAGCATCCGTAGCATA
>NZ_JH932293.1:194416-477154 GCF_000301075.1 Bergeyella zoohelcum ATCC 43767 | reverse complement strand
GTGTGTGTGTGTGTGTGTGTGTGTGTGTGTGTGTTTACACAATCATTTGAATTGACCAAATTTTTGGCCCACTTTTTTTCAGTATTTTTATATATGTTGATTGTGTGTAACATAACGAGGCAAAGATAGATAAAGTTTTCTAATATGCAAAAAGTTTTTTATAAGTGGTACAATGATTTTAGAAGTTGGTAATTAGAATTTAGAGGTTAGAAAAAGCTAACTGTCAAAAGCTAGAAGCCATTCGCTAAAAGCCTACTGCCTATTGCTACATCCTGCTTTTAGAAAATTAGAATCCATATTCCTAATAATCCTTATCTTTGATTTCTAAATGATAAGTAATTAATATGAATCTTAGCGATAAACAAATCCATCTCCTCCAAGCAGCGGATGATGTGATATCCATCAAGGGATATGACACCTCCACACTCAGGGATATTGCTAATAATGCGGGAGTAAATATCGCACTGATTTCTTATTACTTTGGCTCTAAAGAAAAAATGATGCGTGAACTCCTGCACTATAAATGCTATATGCTGAGAACACACATTGCACAGTTTTTCTCTACCATCCAGAATGGGCTTCCTACCATGCAACTTCGGGAACTCATTCGGCAGAGTATTCGGAATCTCTTTAGGATTTTACGCTTAAAAAACGAAGTGGAAAAAGAGTTTTCCATTCACATTTCACTCCATACCTCACTGGTTCCTTTTCTGGAACTCCTTACCATCTATATTGATGAGGTCTTGAAAAGAGGCATTGCACAAGGTATTTTTACTTTTTTCCAAAAAGCAGAAGACCTTACCACAATGATAGTAGGGGCGGTTTTTTTTGCTTTTGACAATAAAGATTTTTATCAAAATTACCTTATACCAACTAGGAGCGAAGATTACTTCACCGAAGCCGAAAAGAACATCACTATTTCCATTTCTTTTTCCGTATTCGCTTCATTAGGAACAAAAGATGCTAGGCACTAATAATGGCACTCCATCAGATTAAATATTTTCTAATTCCAAAATCTGCTGAGCCGCTTCTTTCGTTTTTACCTTATCTATTCTATGAGTGCAGATTCCTTTTTCATCAAAGATAAAAGTAGTTCTTACAATGCCCATAAATTCCTTTCCCATAAATTTTTTGAGCTGCCAAACCCCAAACCGTTCACAAATCACCTTTTCTTCATCCGCAATAAGGTCATACTTCAGCTGATATTTACTATGAAACTTTTTTTGTTTTTCCACAGCATCTGCAGAAATCCCTATGAGCTGATAGCCGTGTTTCTGTAGTTCCGAAAAGTGGTCAGAAAGGTCACAGGCTTCAGCGGTACAGCCAGGAGTGCTGGCCTTAGGATAAAAGAAAATAATGAGCTTTTTACCTATAAACTGTTGTGATGAGATTAGATTTCCATCTTGATTTTTTCCTTCAAAAGCAGGAAGAGTATCGCCTATTTTTAACATAATGATTATTTTTACCCAAAATTACAAAAAGTGACGAAAAAACAACGAGCAAAAATCATTATCGAAGAACTCGAAAAACTATATCCACAAACGCCTATTCCATTAGATCACTATAGCCCGTTTACCCTTTTGGTAGCCGTGGCACTTTCCGCACAGACTACGGATAAAAAAGTAAATGAAGTAACCCCTGCCCTTTTTAAAGTAGCAGACACCCCAAAAGCTATGGCAAGTATGGAAGTGGAAGAAATAAAGGAATACATCAAGGAAATAGGATTATCTAATACCAAAGCCAAAAATTTAAAAAAAATGTCAGAACTTTTATTAGAAAGACATAATGGAGAAGTACCCGAAAGTTTTGAAGAGCTGGAAGCACTACCAGGGGTAGGGCATAAAACGGCCTCCGTGGTCATGAGCCAAGCCTTTGGGCATCCTGCTTTCCCTGTAGATACGCATATTCATAGACTAATGACAAAATGGAAACTTACTTCTGGAAAAAGCGTAGTGGAAACAGAGAATGATGCCAAAAAACTCTTCCCAAAATCTAAATGGAATAGCCTCCATCTCCAAATCATATTTTACGGAAGAGAATATTCCCCCGCAAGAGGAAAGGGAGATAAAGATTTTATTACCAAAATGGTGATATAAATAGAAAAAAGCCCTCCCTATCATTCACATTTTAATCTATGTACATCGTATATTATTAAAGAAAAATAGTCCTTTAAATCTTTATACTTTATACATTCATACAATAAAAATCATGGCATTAAAAAATAAAAATATACTCATAGGAATTACGGGTGGAATAGCCGCCTACAAAATCCATACGCTGATTCGTCTTTTGGTAAAAGAAGGAGCTACGGTAAAAGTAATACTCAGTCCCTCAGCGGAAAATTTCGTTTCGCCTAATACGCTGAGCGTACTCTCTAAAAATTCCGTATATACCGATTTTTTTTCGTCCCAACACGCATGGAACAATCATGTAGAGCTGGCACTTTGGGCAGATCTCATGCTCATAGCTCCATGTACCGCTAATACTCTCGGGAAAATAGCCCACGGATTATGTGATAACTTCCTTATGGCAACCTATCTTTCAGCCAAATGCCCCGTAATGATTGCTCCCGCTATGGACTTGGACATGTATGCACACCCTACTACTCGGCAGAATTTGGACACCATCGAAGATTTTGGTAATATCATCATTCCTGCCGAAGAAGGAGAGCTGGCGAGTGGACTTTTCGGAGCGGGAAGAATGAGTGAGCCTGAAACCATTTTTGAACAAATAAAAAAGCATTTCGAAGTCGCTAATTCCCTTTCTCTGGAAGGTAAAAAAATCCTCATCACAGCTGGGCCTACCTATGAAGCTATTGATCCCGTGCGTTTTATTGGAAATCATTCCAGTGGGAAAATGGGCTATGCCATCGCTGAGGAAGCTGCTAAGAGAGGGGCAAGCGTTCAGCTCATATCGGGGCCTACGGCACTCCACATTCAGCATAATAACATCCTACTTACCCGCGTTACCTCTGCCCAAGAAATGTATGATGAGGTGTTTAAACATTTTGATACGGTGGACATCGCCATTGCCGCCGCTGCCGTGGCAGACTATACTCCTAAAATAAAAGCCTCTGAAAAAATTAAAAAAAATGAGGATACCATGACCATAGAGCTCATTAAAAACCCTGACATTCTAAGAACAATGGGAGAAAGAAAAAAGGAACAATTACTCATTGGCTTTGCCCTCGAAACGGAAAACGAAGAAGCCAATGCCGAAGCGAAATTGGTAAAGAAAAATTTAGACATGATAGTCCTTAATTCTCTAAAAACGGAAGGTGCAGGTTTCCAAAAAGATACCAATCAGGTAACATTCATTTACCCCAATAAAAAAGAAAGCTTTACTCTAAAAAACAAAAACAAAGTAGCCCAAGATATCCTCAACGCAGTGGAAATACTTGTGGAGAATGGTTTTTAGCGTTTAGGGACAAATAGTACAAGAAAACATAAAAAACTTTTACTAATGATTAGTAAGTTTTTTCTGAATGCATTGAATTCATTTTGATTCATCTTACTTCCGAAGCACTTTACCAAAATACCTCGGAATCGTATTAAGACTTAGGGAGAACTTGGGCAAAATCAAAAAGTCAAGACAAGTTCCGATTATTATACAGCACAAAAAAGGTCGTTTCAGTTTTTGAAACGACCTATAAAATAGATATGAAAAAACTATTATTGTTGTCCTTTGTCCCAAACATCTATTCTGTAATCTTCTATTTTAGCGTTATCTTGTAAGCTCTTTAAGAAAGATTGTACAAAGAAGTTAGAGTTTTGGGCAGCGTTAGATTCCATCATTTGTTTAAGGTCTCCAGCTTGTTTATTAGTGGTCTCTGATTTTTTCACTACCACGAATACCCCTGTCATTCCCTCTATCGCTTGGCTGAGTTTTCCTTTTAAGATTCCGAAAGAAGCTCCTGCTACTTTGGGTTCTATAGCTCCTGCCACTTGCGGCTGTGCAAAATTTACAGTAGAAGTTTGCACAGATGTTCCGAACGCTTTGGCAATTTGTTCTAGATTAGAAGCCTTAGTACTTGCTATTTTTTCTGCTATTTTTTTCGCTGCAAGTTTATTTTTTACGATAAATTCTACTTGGTCTCTAACAGTTTCAGGGTTAGCGAGTCCTTTTTCATATCTTCCATTGAGGAAGACCACTACTCTATCTCCTGTACCTTCTACCACGAACATTTCTGTATCTCCCTTTTCTCTTTTCTTATTAAATGCCCAAGCGAGAATATCCGCATCTTTAGGAGTTCCTAAACCTGGAATCATGCCCTCAAATCGTTTGAGGGATTTTGGGTTAGAATAGTTGAGGTTTCCTTTTTTAGCTAGGTTAGTAAAATCAGTGAAAGATTTACCTTCGGCCTGCTGGATGAATTTTCTTGCATTTTTGTCCACTTCTGTTTCTGTAGCTTCAGAAGGTTTTATTTCCTTGATGACATTGGCTATTTTGTACCCCATCGCACCACTTTTCTTATCTTCAATATTGATAATGTGGTATCCAAAAGCAGATTCTACTAAGCCCGTAGCCCCTTTTGGGTTATTCATCAAATAGGCCAGATAGGCAGGGTCAAAAGGTGAATCTGGAGTTACCCATCCTACGCTACCATTTCTTTCTGATGCCCCTGGCTCGTCAGATATTTTGAGTCCTTCAGTGAATGTAGCAGGGTTCGCTTTTATTACTGCAAATAAGCTATCTGCTTTTTTCTTTGCTTCCTCTTTCGTTCGGGTAGCGGTAGATCTTTCTGCTCCAGAATAGGCAATAAGAATATGTTTAGAAAGTACAGAATCTGTAGGTTTTTTAGAAATCAATTTAGACATGACGAATAAATTGTTTTCCTTTACTGGTCCTAATATTTGCCCTACAGCAGCAGATTTTGCCCAATCTTTCTGGAAAGGAGGAAGCTGTGCTTCTGGAAGATATCTTGGGTCATAAGGCATCTCTGAATTCATCATCACGAACATAGAATCGCTTTTCGTATTTTGGAAGTTTTCTCCCGTTCCTGTATTTCCAGAAAAAAGATTTTCTATTTCTTTTTTCTTTGCCGCCTCATCTGCAGCACTGGCTACAGAAGGGAAATATACTACCCCTAAATTCACACTTGGGTCTGTCTTATAAGTATTTGGGTATTGTTTGATATAATCTTCTATATCTTTGGCAGTTACTTTAATAGGATTTTTTGCCAAATAACTGCTGTAATCTACCTTCACGAAATCAATATCTGCCACTTGGTCACGCTGTTTCATCATGAGTTCAGCCTCTTTTTTTCCTGTGGTGATTCCTGTAGAGAGATTTCCGAAAACTTGTCTTGCCATCATTCTCGTTTCAATGGATTTTTTCGCTTTCAGCCACTGGTTATAGAATTCTGGTGCTTGTCCGTTTTTAAGTTCGTCAATTTGTTTTTTGATTTCTTGAAGCTTAAAGTTCCCCTTCTCATCAAAATTTTGAGGATTATGGGCAAACATAGGATCGAACTGTAACTGATTCCAAAAGTAGTCATCAGTCATTTCAAAGCCCATTTTATCAAACTCTTGAGCGATGAGTTTGCTCTGAACTGCCATTTGCCACGCTTGTTCTTCCAAGCCAGTGGTAGGCTGCCCTTGCTGTTGTGCGTTACTTTGAAGCACAAAGAGGTGGTCCAAGTACTCTTCTCTTGTGATTTTTTCTCCATTCACCTCTCCTAAAATATTGGGGTCTTTTCCAAAGAATTTGTCAAAAGTTTCTGGATTTACCAAAAATGCTAACAAAGCCAGTGCGATGATGCCCATTAATAGGATAGGTCTTTTTCTGATTTCGCCTAAAACTGCCATAGTTTATAATACATTATATTTCAAACTGCGAAAATAAGTTTTTTTTGTCAAATAGCACGATAATCAAGGAGTAAAGTTAAATGATTTTCTCTGATGAATTCCCCATACACCTCTCAAGTGAAAGTGTTTTTATTGCCATTCTGTCTTATTTTTTTCTTGGCATAAGTATTGACCTTATTACGGTCGTGCTTATATTCTAAACATAAAAATGCGGTCATGAGCTATTTTTAGTGAGAAATTAAGAGGACTTATGACATTTTGTCGGGGATAAGTAGTGATGATGAATCATCACAGACGAGCATATCAATTACATTTATCAAGCAATTATGAATTTTGACGATATTTTAGAAGAAGGATTTAGCATCGTAGCAGAAGAAATCAATGTAAAAGACATTGTAGATTCTAAAGAAGATAAATCTCAAACCGCCTTTCCTATTCTGGCGGTGAGAAATATGGTAATGTTTCCACATATCATTGTTCCTATTACGGCAGGAAGAAACGCTTCTATCCAGCTTTTAGAAGACGCTCAGAAAAACAATCAGCTCATCGGTATTGTGAGCCAGAATAATCCTATGATAGAAAACCCTACCGAAAAAGACCTCTATAAGGTGGGTGTTCTGGCAAAAATCATTAAAATCGTTCGTCTTCCTGAAGGAAATATCACCGTGATTACCAAAGGTTTCGGTAAGTTTAAAATCAAGAAAATGATGGCTACTGAGCCTTATTTTATAGCGGAAATCACTAAACAAAAAGACACCCAACCTCAAAATAAAGAGGAGTTTGATGCAATGATGGAGAATATCGTTCAGATTTCTGAAAGTATTATCTCCCTAGATCCGAGCATCCCAAATGGAGCAAAAGTAGCACTCAAGAATTTTAATCATCATGAGGAATTGCTCAGTTTCATAGCACTCAATGCTAATTTTAGTTACAAAAAGAAACAGCAACTTTTGGAAATAAAAAAACTCCAAGAGAGAGCGGAGCTTTGTTATCAATTTCTTCACGAAGAGTATAAAAAACTAGAACTCCGAAACCAAATTCATCAGAAGACAAGTAAAGATTTAGATAAACAGCAGAGAGAGTATTTTCTTAATCAGCAAATAAAAACCATACAAGAAGAACTGGGGGGAGGGGCAGAATCCGATGCCGATGAACTGAAAGCGAAAGCGGAAAAAATAAAATGGACGGAATCTGTGCAGCAACATTTTGATAAAGAACTCAATAGACTATCAAGACAACATCCTAATTCCCCAGATTATAATGTACAAAGAAACTATCTAGACTTCTTTACGGAGCTGCCTTGGGAAAAATTCACGCAAGATAATTTTGATATCACCAAAGCTGAAAACACACTAGACAAAGCTCACTTTGGCTTGGAAGATATTAAAAAAAGAGTTCTAGAACACATCGCTGTACTGAAACTCAAGGGGAATATGAAATCGCCTATTCTCTGTTTGGTAGGTCCTCCGGGGGTAGGGAAAACTTCATTAGGAAAATCCATCGCAGATGCTTTGGGAAGGAAGTATGTTCGTGTTTCCTTAGGAGGATTGCATGATGAATCCGAAATTCGTGGACATAGAAAAACCTACATAGGAGCCATGGCAGGAAGGATATTACAGAGCATTAAAAAAGCAGGAGTTTCTAATCCCGTAATTGTTTTAGATGAAATAGATAAATTAGGACAAGGCATCCATGGAGACCCAAGTTCGGCACTATTAGAAGTGCTTGATCCTGAGCAGAATCATTCTTTTTATGATAATTATTTAGAGCATGGCTATGATTTGTCTAAGGTAATGTTCATTGCTACAGCAAATTCACTTTCTACTATTCAAACTCCACTTTTGGACAGAATGGAACTTGTTCGAATTGCAGGATACACTCTTGAAGAGAAAATGGAAATTGCCAAAAGGCATTTAATCAAAAAACAATGGGAAGCGAATGGGCTGAGTGCAAACGCTTTTAAACTCGGAACTAAAGAGCTAAAACACATCATAGAAGCGCACACTTCTGAAAGTGGAGTGAGAACACTGGAAAAGAGAATTGCGGCAATTGCCCGTTGGGTAGCACTTCAGATTGCGATGGAAAAGGCATACGATGTGAAAATTTCCATTGAAAAAATAGATGAAATTCTCGGAGTACCAAGACCGAAAAATCTTTCGGAAATCACCGATGTTCCAGGAGTGGTTACGGGGTTAGCATGGACACAAGTGGGAGGGGATATTCTTTTTATTGAGAGTATTTTGAGTAGTGGAAAAGGGACGCTTTCATTGACAGGAAATTTAGGTAATGTGATGAAAGAATCTGCAACGATTGCCTTGGAATATATAAAAGCAAAACATGAAGCACTGGGTATAGATAAGGAGGTGATAGAGAAAAATAATATCCATGTCCATGTCCCTGAAGGAGCTACCCCCAAAGATGGACCAAGTGCAGGGATAGCCATGATTACTTCCATGGCTTCTAGTTTCCTCAATAAGAAAGTGAAATCTCATATCGCTATGACGGGAGAAATAACACTGCGTGGAAAGGTGTTACCTGTAGGAGGAATTAAGGAAAAATTATTGGCTGCAAGCCGTGCAGGAATTAAGGAAGTCATTTTATGTGAAGCGAATAGAAAAGATGTAGAGGAAATACAGAAAGATTATCTCAAAAAAATGAAAATACACTTTGTAACCCATATTAAGGAAGTGATTGGCCTTGCGATAGAGGAGTGATGATAACACACTGTCCCAAAAGATATGCAAGTTCAAATAATTACATCAATTTGCCCATAATTATTTTAGAAATGGGGCAATTCCTATGTAATACAAAGCACATGAAATTCAACAGATTGAAAGATTAAACAGCTTCTTACTTAACAATTACACGGAATAATACACATGAAATGAATATTTACACCAAAGCATTTCTATCGGCATAGTTGAGCTTAAAAAAGATAAAAGTCATGATGGAGAAGGCAACCAGTGAGCTTCCTCCGTAGCTGAAGTATGGCAGAGGAATGCCTACGGTAGGGAAAAGCCCCATGACCATCCCGATATTAATCACAAAGTGCATTAATAATATAGAGGCAAAGGAATACCCAAATACTCTATTAAATACATTTTTTTGTCTTTCAGAGAGATAGTAAATTCGGCCGATGTATAGTGCATAAATAATAATCAAAATAGAACTGCCTACAAAGCCCCACTCTTCACCTACGGTGCAGAAAATATAGTCGGTTTCTTGTTCTGGAACGAATTTCCCCCTCGTTACCGAGCCTTGCATATAGCCTTTTCCCAATAATTCCCCTGAACCAATGGCGGTTTTGGAGTATAAAAGATTATATCCTGAAGTATCTCTAAATTGTTTTTCGCCTTTGTAGAGTACCTCTATTCTTTCTCTTTGGTGTTTAGGGAGTTTTTCTAATACTGTTGCTGAGCCATAGGAAAGTGCCGAAAGCAGTAAAGTAGTCCCCACTATTCCACTCACAGAAAGTACATTCCAAGAAATTCTATGATAATTTCTAAATACGAAAAGAGCGACTAAAACCACCATGGTGGCAATGACATACCACGGACTGACAGCGATGGAAACTAAAAAAACAGCTGCAAATACAAAGCCTACCATAAACAGCATTCCGCTGAGGCCTTCTCTGTACAATGCAATAAAAAATGCCGTGAAAACCAAAAGTGAACCTACATCAGGAATGGCTAAAACCACCACTGCAGGGATGCCTATAATCGCTAGAGCGGTAAGCAATGATTTTCTGTATTTCAGATTAAAATCTGGACTGGAAGCATAATTAGAAAGCATAAGAGCGGTTCCTATTTTGGCAAACTCTACTGGCTGCATTGTAAAGCTACCGAATTTGTACCAATTTTTTTGTCCCAAAATCTCCGTCCCAAAAGGAAAAAGTCCGATAAGCAAAAGCACACCTCCTATGTAAATGATACCAGCAAAGTTTTCAAAAAACTTACTCCTCATCGTAAAAATAATGATACCTAAAAACAAAGAAATCCCGAAAAATATCATTTGTTTTTTTCCCAAACTTTCATCCACGCTGAAGATATTTGCTATGGCAAAAGTGCAAATAATAAGGTATAGCCCTATTCCTAATTTATCGATACCTTCCCACTTCATTTTTTTGTAGATTTTACTGGTGCTGTTTTTCTTATTCTTTCAATAATGGAGTCTTTTTGCCTAATGAGTTTTTGCCTCTGTTCTTTTGGAGGATTATTTTCTAATAAAGCTTCTATTTTCAGCAGTGCCACAGAATCTTTACTTGGTTCTTTGTAAAGTCCTTTTCGTTTTAAATCGGACACCCATTGTCTTTTGTATTCTGGTAAGAAACTAGAAGTAATCATTTTCTTGTAAAGATGTTCCCTTTTCAGATCTCCTGTGATGTATTTTTCGGCAATGACTGTGCATGCAGGTCCTGCCCAAGTGGCTCCAAATCCTGCATGTTCCATAACCGCTGCTACCACTATTTTCGGTTTATCTGCAGGAGCAATAAGCACAAAGATAGAGTTATCTTTCCCTTGTGGCACTTGTGCGGTTCCTGTTTTTGCCATTTGGGTAAATTCTGATGATTTCAGTCCTCGGGCGGTTCCTCCCAGCACCACTTGTTCCATTCCTTTTTTTACGAATTCATAATATTTTTTATTCTGAACGAGGGTATAATTTTTCTTTTTAAATCTCGGGTCGGGATTAGGTTTACCATCGATAGCTTTTACGATGTGCGGTGTGTAGTACCATCCGTCATTGGCTATGGCAGCGGTAAAATTAGCCATCTGAAGTGGAGTAAGGGACACCGCCCCCTGCCCCATTCCGTTATAGATAGAGCCATTCATGGTGTATTGAGGAGACCAATCCTTCTTTCCGCCACTTCGTTTTCTATAAAATTCACCATCAGGAATAAAACCCGTTACGCCACTGGCTAAGTCATTGTTCATATATCTGCCCAGTCCAAAGGATTCCATGATGGCTTTCCATTCATCTACGCCTCTTCCTGGGTCTCCTGGGTATTTGTTCATCATGGCAATAAACGCATAGGAGAAATAGCAGTTGGAAGAAACTCTAATGGCAGGAATAAGTGGGTCTGCCCCTCCATGCCCTTTAATGCCTAGTCCTCTATACCTAAATCCTCCTCCACAAGGAAAAATGGTATTTTCATCCATGACCCCCATCTGCATTGCCGCCAGTGCGGTAAGCATCTTAAAAGTAGAGCCAGGTGGATAGGCGGCCTGTACAGAGCGGTCAAAGGTGGGTTTCCAGTCATAGACAGTATCTACCTGTAGCTGATATAGATTTTTAGTTTTCTCTGGACCCGAGAAAAGGTTAGGGTCTATGTCTGGACCTGTAGCCATTACTAAGATTTCCCCATTATTAGGGTCAAGAGCTACGATGGCTCCTTTCTTATTGACCAGCATTTCCTCTGCCATTCTTTGGAGTTCATAGTCCAAAGTAAGCGTGATATCTTTACCACTTACCTCTTCTTTATCCAATGCTCCATTTTTATAGGAGCCAATGTCTCTGAGTTTGATATCTTTCTGGATGTATCGGACTCCTTTTTCGCCACGGAGCACTTTTTCGTATGATTTTTCTACCCCTCTTTTCCCGATAAGGTCTCCACGAATATAGTACAATGAATCTTTAGCTATTTCTTGATTATTGACTTCATTGGTATAACCTAAAATAATGCCCGAAGTATTCACTTCATATTTTCTCTGAGGTCTTTGGACAATGGAAAATGCGGGATATTTAAAGATGATTTCCTGTATTCTGGCTACATCTTCACGGCTTATATTTTTGAGGAAAGGAATGGGGGTGAGCTTAGAATGTTTTTTAGCGGCTATTTCTTCATCTATTACCTTCATTTTTTGCTCATATTCTTCTGTGCTAATTCCTATCAATTGACAAAATTCGGCTACATTAAAATCTTCTTTTTTAAGTAAATTTTTAGTAAAAGAAAGCTCATAAGAGGGCTGATTGCTCACTAAGATTTGACCATTTCTATCAAAAATAGCTCCACGCTGTGGGATGATGTATTCGGTTTTTATAGAGGTATTGGCTGCATTGAGTACATATCGATCTGTAAATAATTGTAAATACGCTAGCCTTGCAATAAAAATCATTGCAATCACAGAGAGAAATACAGTGAGAATGATGTATTGTCTTTTCACACTTTTTGTTTTACACGGAAAATGAGGATGTACGCTAAAATAAACACAAAAGAAATCAGAGAAGAAATAATGCTTCCCAATAAGATTTCCAATATTCGGCTCAATTTAAAAAACTCGATGAGATGAACCATGAGCTGATGTCCGATGATGGAGATTAAAACAAAAAATAAAAACTGTGACCACTGTAAGGTAGAAAAAGTAAAAAAATCCGTAGTGGTATCCGTAGAACTTCTAAAAATAAGAGTTCTAAAATATGCTAATGCCGTAGTAGCGAGAGCATTAATCCCCCAAGTTCCCATGAAGGCATCTATTCCCAAACCCAGTAAGAAACTGAAAGCAATGAAATGGTATTGGTTCCTAAAAAAAGGATAAAATAACACGAAAATAGGATAAATTACTGGTGTATAAGCCCCCATAATGGTAATCCTATTCAAAACAAATATCTGAATAGGTATCAAAATTAAAATGAAAATAAGGTCTCCCAATGGTGTTCTATTCATCATTTTCTCTTTTTATGGTCGCCTTGAGTGTGTCCTGAATTTTCTGTATTTTTTCTTTCTTCAAGTTTCTGACCACATACACTTTACGAATATTCCCCATCTTTTCCGAAAGTTCTACGGAGATATCCCAATATCCTGTTTTGGTATCCACTTCATATCCTGCTACTCTACCTATCATGACGCCTTTCGGGAAGATAGCAGATTTACCATCTGTAATTACGGTATCTCCCACGGCTATAGGAACATACTTAGGAACATCTGCCAAGTGCATGATTCGGGCGTTATCTCCTTTCCAAGTGAGCGTTCCGAAATATCCAGCGTTTTTCAGTGCTGCATTGATACGCATTTTATTGACACTTAGTACAGACTGTACCAGTGCATATTCATCCGTGGTATTAATTACAATTCCTGCAATTCCTTGTGGTGCAATCACGCCCATCTTAGGCATTACACCATGTATTTTTCCCCTGTTAATGGTAAAGTAATTATCTTTCCTATTGATAGAATTAAAAACGATGTCTCCATCTATCATAGAATAAGTTTGCGTTCCGTCAAGGGTATCTTTTTTATGGATAAGTGTTGCCTTTTGAGAAAACTCTTTCCCATACAAAGCCTCCATGAGTGCTTTATTTTGAGCAACTAATTTTTCATTTTCTTGTTTTAGCTGTAGGTAAGAAGCCCCTTCATCAATGTATCCTGAGACGAAAGAATTTATCGCTGCCGTTTGTGCTGCAAGCCAACTTCTCTGCATAGAATTTCGGGTGAAAATGAGTACTACTGCAATGATTTGCAATAGCAAAAAGAACAGAAGTAGTCCGTTCTTTTCCAAAATTCTAATGATGAATGCCATTATTCTTTATCCTAAATGTAAATAAGATGATTATTTATTCAAGAAATTGAATTTATCAATATTTTTCAAAGCAATTCCCGTACCTCTTACTACCGCTCTAAGAGGGTCTTCGGCCACGAAAACAGGAAGCCCAGTTTTTTTAGTAAGTCTATCCGCCAAGCCTCTAAGCAAAGCTCCTCCTCCTGCAAGGTAGATACCCGTTTTATAAATATCTGCTGCAAGCTCTGGTGGGGTAAGGGAGAGTGTTTCCATTACTCCATCTTCTATACGAATGATAGATTTATCTAAAGCTCTTGCAATCTCTTTATAACCTACCATAATTTCTTTAGGCTTACCCGTAATAAGGTCTCGCCCTTGTACAGGGATATCTTCTATCTCTACATCCAGTTCTTCCACGGCTGACCCTACTTCTATTTTTACTCGCTCTGCCGTTCTTTCTCCAATGTAGAGATTATGCTGAGTTCTCATATAGTAAGCGATATCTCCTGTGAAAACATCACCAGCCGTTTTTACAGATTTATCACAAACGATACCTCCCAGTGCTACTACTGCAATCTCTGTAGTACCACCACCGATATCTATAATCATGTTCCCTTCTGGTTTTTGAACATCAATACCCACCCCTATAGCGGCTGCCATCGGCTCATAAATCAGTCTTACTTCTTTAGCATTAACTTTTTGTGCAGAGTCTCTTACGGCTCTTTTTTCTACCTCAGTAATTCCTGAAGGAATACAAATAACGATTTTCAATGCAGGCTGAAAGAGTTTTCCTTTGATTCCTGGAATCTGCTTAATGAACTCCTTAATCATGTGTTCAGAAGCATGGAAATCTGCTATTACACCATCTTTGAGTGGACGGATAGTCCTAATATCTTCGTGGGTTTTACCTTGCATTTGCTTCGCCTGTTCCCCTACGGCAATGGGCTTACCCGTGGTTCTGTCCAATGCCACGATAGAAGGCTGATCTATAACAATTTTATTATTATGTATAATGAGCGTATTGGCCGTCCCAAGGTCAATCGCTATTTCTTGCGTAAACATATCAAATAAACCCATAATACTTTCGGTATTTCTTTTTAAATCAAGTGTACAAAGATATATATTTTAAAGCCATTCCAAAATAATATTATTCAAAAAAAATGTTAATATTTATCACTGCTTATTTTCTTCTTAAATAAAATTTTAGGCATTTGTATTTGTTTTCTGGACCCGACAATCACCCATCAAAGCACTATAGAGTAGCTAGATAATGAAAATTCCATGTATTACAATAACACACTTTTCTTTCAGACCGTAATTTCCCTTTGTATATTTATTGTAAGTTCCTATATTTGTCCAAAAGCATTATTTTGAGTCCTGAACTGATTAATATCATTGGCTATTCTGCCTCTTTTTTTGTGGTCTTAAGTTTTGTACTGAAAGACCTAAAAAAAATTCGTGTAGTGAATTTAATAGGCTGTTTGTTATTTGTGGCATACGGTGTGTTTTCTGACTGGCTTTGGCCCATTATCATCCCGAATGCTATTCTTTGTGGTGTACAGCTTTATCATATTTTTGTTCGTAAATAGATGCTCGTTGTGAAAATCATTGTTTCGGCTTTTAGTAATCTTACCACAGATCAGCGTATTGAGAAGATCTGTAAAACACTGAGCGATAATGGTTTTAAAGTGCATCTTATTGGAAGCACATGGGGAGATGAAACACCTGTTACGAGAAATTATCCTACGGAAAAAATAAAAATAGTATCCCGAACATTAAAAACAGCATACCCTGAGTTTAATTTTAAGCTCTACCAAAGATTAAATACACTCATTACCAAAGATACCATATTGTATTGCAATGATTTAGACGCCTTATTAGCCCATCACCTCATCGCAAAGAAAAAAAACATCCCGCTCATCTATGATAGCCATGAAATTTTTACAGAAATGCCTTCAGTAAAGGGGCGTTTTACCCAGAAAATTTGGCAGTGGATAGAGAAAAGTATTATACCCCATATCCGTTATATGATTGCGGCATCTGAGAGTTATGCAGATTGGTTTGTGGAAAAATATGGAATAGTGCGTCCTACCATAGTACGAAATTTTCCACAAAAAAACTTTCATTTTTCAGAAATACGAAATTCGCCTAAAATCTTACTGTATCAGGGCATGCTGAACCCCTCAAGAGGATTAGAGAAAATACTATTGGCATTACCTGAGATAGAAAATGTAGTGTTGCATATTGCAGGAGATGGCCCTCTCCGAAAGGAACTGGAGATTTTGGTGCATGAACTGTCATTAGAAGAGAAAGTGAAATTCTTAGGGAAAATACCACCTAAAAAATTAGTTAAAATTACCAGAAATGCGGATATAGGACTAAGCATCGAAGAGAATAATGGACAGAGTTATTATTATTCCTTACCCAATAAGATATCAGACTATATACAGGCGGGAGTACCTATCCTTACTTCCTCATTTCCAGAAATGAAAAAAATAGTAACACAATATCAGGTAGGAGAAGTGATAGAAAACCATTCTCCCGAAGAATTGAAAAGTAAAATAGAGCAATTATTGGCATTAGGAAAAGGTTATTATCATAACCATCTTCGTATTGCGGCAGAAGAACTATGTTGGGAAAATGAAGAGAAAGCACTACTTTCTGTAATTCATCGGGTAAAAAAAGAAAACTTTGGTTAATTTTGCAAAATGACTATAGCAGAGAAACAAGCTGAGCTGATCAGTGATTTTGATTTTTTAGAAGACTGGGAACAGAAATATGAATACCTGATTGACTTAGGAAAAGGACTTCCAGCGATGGACGCCCAAGATAAAACGGAAGATAATCTCATCCGTGGATGCCAGTCTCAGGTATGGATGGCAGCATCTCTAAAAGATGGAAAAGTACACTACAAGGCAGATTCTGATGGTATTTTACCTAAAGGCATTGTAGCGTTATTGGTATCTATTTTCGATGGCCAACCTATAAAAGACATCTTAGATGCAGATTTTGATTTTATAGAAAAATTAGGGCTGAAGGAGTTTCTTTCTCCCTCTAGAGCCAATGGACTTTTGGCCATGACCAAACAAATAAAATTTTATGCTCTAGCATTCCAAGTGAAATCCTAATGAAAATTTTGGCTTACAGATTTTCTGCGTTCGGAGATGTGGCTATGGTGGCTACTGTACTGCGTGAGTTTTTGCATCAAAACTCGGGCGTGGAAGTGGTATTTGTAAGTCGTCCTAATTTTAAACCTTTGTTTGATGGTATTCCGAACCTTAAGTTCTATGCCGTGGATTTGGATAAAGTGAAAGGCATTTCTAAACTATTTCGCTTAGCTGCTCATCTTCATGCTACTTTTCAGCCGGATGTGGTGGCAGATCTTCATAATGTCATCCGAACAAAAGTTTTTAAATATTATTTTAGGTACAAAAGAATTCCGCTCGTCATCATTGATAAAGGAAGTAAACAAAAGAAAATTTTGACCCAAAGGGGAGCAAATCATTATCACCCTTTACCAACTATGCATGAGAGATATGCAGATGTTTTTAGAAAATTAGGCTTTTCGCTTACGCTTTCTCATCAGCTTCCAGAGAACTCCCGAGAGAAGAAAGGAATTGGTTTTGCTCCTTTTGCTCAGCATCAGGGGAAAGTGTTGCCTATGGAAAAATCTTTCGCCCTCACAAAAGAGCTGGCAAAATATGATAAAGTATATCTTTTTGGAGGCAGAGGAGAGGAAGAGCAAACACTCTTAGAATGGACAGAAAAAATTCCTAATACCGTTTGTACGGCAGGTCAATATTCTTTGGTAGAAGAACTGGAACTCATTGCTCAGCTTAAGGTGATGATTTCTATGGACTCTGCGAATATGCACCTCGCCAGCTGGGTAGGTACCCGATGTATTTCTATTTGGGGAGCTACACATCATTATGCTGGTTTTTTAGGCTATGGACAAAGCAAGACAGATATTGTAGAATGTAAAACTTTAGATTGCCGTCCGTGCTCTGTTTTTGGTAACAAGCCTTGTAAGAGAAAGGATTATGCGTGTCTTATGAATATAGAAATAGATGAAGTATTAGAAAAACTAGAAAAGTAAAAACCACCCGATAAAGGGTGGTTTTTTATTTGATTTTTTTTTATTTCTTTTTATTCAGTTCAGAACCTTTAATGGGTTTTGGAGCGTCATGGGTAACGAAAGTCATTTCTTCAATGAGGTTTCGGGCTCCCGCGTATTTATCTATAATCCACATGACAAAACGGATATCTACATTGATGGTTTTTTGGTATTCTTTCTCAAAGACGATGTCTCCTGAGAGTGCTTCGGAGTTTCCATCAAAGGCTATTCCTATGAGGTTTCCTTCTCCATCTATCGTTGGTGAACCAGAATTTCCGCCCGTAATATCATTATCTGAAAGGAAATTTACAGGAAGGTGTCCATTTTTATCTGCATATACCCCAAAATCTTTTAAAGCATTCATATCCAACACTTTTCTTGGCAAATCAAACTCTTCATCTCCTGCTTTATATTTCTTGACAAGACCATCCATCAGCGTGTAGTAGTTTTCATCGATGCCTTCATAATCTCTGTCTTTTCTTTTAGGAAGAGTACTTACTTTACCGAAGGTAATACGCATGGTGCCATTCGCATCAGGATAGAACTCTTTATTAGGGAAAGCCTTTCTTAACCCCTGAAGATAAAGTCTATTATTTTTTGCGAAATAAGCATCTACTTTAGCGTAAGCCTCTGCGATGGCTTTTTGTCCTTCTACAAATTTTCTTCCCAGCTGATACATAGGGTCAGCATCCAATTTTAATCGGTCAGGGTTTTGCATAAAAGCCAATACCGAAGCTTTATTAGCAAAGATAGAGCTATGAGCTTTTAGAGAAAGACTAGAAGCATCTTGGCTGGTTAATGCTTCATTCGCCAATGAAGATGTAATATTTTCCTGATACAGTCTCACCATAGAATTCAGCATTTCGCCCTCTAGCTGTTCATCGAATTCTTTATAAAATTCATCGATGGTTTTTAGAAGTTCAGGTTTCATTTTGATTCTATTTTGAAGCTCTTGCTTCGCATAAGAATCCAATAATGTTCCAAGGCGGTAAGCAATGCTAATGTACTTTACATTCATCTGAATCTGGGCATTGTACATTCTTTCTACATTTCTATCTTCTACCTGTTTATAGTAGCTATTGAGTGCCGTAAGCACACCACTGTACTTTTCATTTCCTGGCTGATATGCCCAGTTTCTGAATTCGTTTTCTAACGCTTGCTTTGCAGAGATGGTTCCATTCTGATACACCGCATCTATGGTACCTTGGCGGTTTTTCCAGTAGTTGGCCACACTGGCATATTGTCCTGCATAGTTCAGCTGTACCTTTTTCTGCTTATCCATATGCTTTTTCATTACGGTCATAGCAAGGTTAGACGCTTTTACCCACGCGGGATAGCTTTTGTTTACCAATTGTTCTAAACCATATGAAGTAAGGTAACGATTGGTTCTTCCTGGGTAGCCTATAATCATGGCAAAATCTCCGTTTTCTACACCTTTTAAAGAAATAGGGAGATGATGTTTTGGTTTCAGAGGTACATTGGTAGGGCTATATTCTGCAGGATTTCCTTTAGCATCTGCATACACTCTGAACATTGCAAAGTCTGCGGTATGTCTTGGCCATTCCCAGTTATCCGTATCTCCACCAAATTTACCTAATGCCGATGGCGGTGCCCCTACGAGTCTTACATCTTTAAAATCTTGATACACAAAATAATAAAATTCATTCCCTCCAAAAAAATCTCTTACTACTACGGTGTATTTTCCATTTTCAGAATTTTCCTTTTGAATGGCTTTGTATTCAGCATCGATGATTTTTTTTCTTTCATCGGCACTCATTTCGTCATTCAGTTGGGCATTAATTCTTGCTGTAGCATCTCCCATTCTTACTAAGAAACGAACGAACAAATCTTTGGAAACCAATTCGTCATTTTGTCTTTTTGCCCAGAAGCCGTTTTTTAGATAGTCTTTTTCTGGGGAGGAAAGTGCTGCTATGGCATCATATCCGCAGTGATGATTGGTCAGTATAAGCCCTTTTTCAGAGACTATTTCTCCAGTGCAGAAACCACCGAAACTCACGATACCATCTTTCAGAGAAGCCTGATTAATAGAATAAATTTCTTCGGGCGTCAGTTTAAGTCCTTGTTTCTGGAAATCCACTCCTCTAAGGCGTTTTATCATGGTCATTAGCCACATGCCTTCATCGGCTTTCACAGTGAGGAAGCTCATCAAAAATGAGCCAAGAAGTAGTATTTTTTTCATGTTTAACGAAATTTGTGAGCTAAAATAGGAATTTTTCTGAAAAGGTAAATATTTTTATTGGTTGAAACTAGACATTAAAAAGTGGGCTTCTAAAATCTGTCAGTATCCATATTATATAACGAAAAATTAAATACTTAGAAATGAAATTCCTAAGGAATATAGTATTTTTGCGGCAAAAATAGAACCCGTTGAAAAAGAATACATTCAAAAAAATACTTCGTATTGCAGGTATCTCATTGGGAACCATAGTGCTGATACTTCTTATTTTCATCTTTAGCTTGCGTTTTGGGTTTATGCAAAATTTCCTGAAGGACAAAGCTATTACCTATTTGGAAGAGAAAATAAAAACTCCCGTTGCTTTAGAAAAAATCTATATTGGTTTTCCTAATTCTATAGCACTAAAGCACCTCTACCTTAAAGGTCAAAAAGTGGATACACTACTCTACGCAGGAAGTCTAGAAGTGAAGCTGGATATGTGGGCACTTATGAATTCCAAAGCAGACATTACCTCCATTGCACTCCAAGATATGAATGCCCATGTGGTAAGAAATGAAGATGGTTCTTTTAACTTTGATTATATCATTGATGCTTTCGCTTCGGAAGAAAAAGAGGAAAAGAAGGAACAGAAACCTTTTGTGCTTTCATTAGATAAGATTGATTTGAAAGGCATTAAGGTAGCATTCACTGATTTACAAGCTAAAAATAATCTTAAAATTCATCTTCATCATTTTAATACTCGTGTACAAAAATTTGATTTAGAGAACAATGCCTATGCTATTGGAGATATCCTTTTGGATGGCTTGAAACTCCACCTGAAACAAGACATGGTACAAGAAGTAGCTGAAAAAGTGGAGAAAAAAGTAGATTCTCTCAATCAGAAAAAACCCATGCAGCTGGCACTTCGCAGAATACAGCTGAAAAATTTTGATATCGGTTTTGATGATGAAAATTCTAAAACCTTTGCCAAAGTAGCTTTCCAAGAGCTAAGCACGAAGGTAAATAAATTAGATTTAACCGATAATAAATTTGATATTCAGTATCTTAAACTGAATAAAGCAGATATTGATGCTCGGCTTTTTTTGACTCAAAATAATGATACAAACAAAGCTGAAGCTCCAGATAAAACCACTGAAAATAACACGCCTTTCCTCAAGCTGAATACCTTACAACTAGATGATGTAAAAGTAAAGTATGCCAATACAGCTGCTGCCCCTGCACGGAGTGGTATGGATTTTAATCACTTGAATTTCAGCAAACTGAATTTTGAAATGAAAAACTTCGTCATGAATAACGGCGAGTTTACTGGTAAAATAAGATCAGCAGAAATAACAGAAAGTAAAGGGCTGAACATCCAAAAATTGCACACGGATTTCGCATATAAAAATAAAGAAGCCTACCTTAAAAACCTCGTTCTACAAACGCCTAATACAATACTGAGGGAAGAACTAAAACTCACTTACGCATCTGTGCATCAGTTTTCTAATAATATAGGTGAAGTGCATATTGCTGCCCATCTTCCGAACACCAAAATTGGGTTTAAAGACATTCTTCTCTTCGCTCCTGACCTTAGAAACACCGCTCCTTTTAATACCTATCCGAATGCTGTTTTGGCACTGAATGCCAGAGTAATGGGAAAAGTGAATGATTTGTCTATTCATGAATTACAGGCTTCAGGAATCGGAGATTTGAAGGTATCCATGGCAGGAAAATTAAAAAATGTCACTCGCCCTGATGCTTTTTTTTATGATTTGAGAATGAAGCATCTCTCCTCTTCTGCCCAAACTTTACATGCCATTTTACCGCCTAATACCATTCCGAAAAATATCTCACTGCCTACACATTTTACCCTCTCGGGGAATGCCAAAGGCACCACTAAGCATGTGAATACTCTGCTCAATCTCCAATCTACGGACGGAAATACTCAGCTCATGGCTCAAGTGGATATGCGTAAGAAAAATGCTGAAACATATACGGTACAAGCAGATCTGAACCAACTGAACATTGGAAAAATCATTCAGAATAAAGATATGGGCATGATCACTGCAAAGCTCAATGCCAAGGGGCAAAGTTTTGATGTGATGAAAGGAAATGCGGATATCCAAGGGCAAATTCAGGCGTTGGACTATCGTCATTATCGATATCAAAATATTCAGTTAGAAGGAAAGCTGAGAAAAGGTGCTTATGCACTCCAGATGAATTCTAAAGACCGTAACGCAAATCTAAATCTCACCGCACAAGGCGTGTATAATGAGAAGAATCCTACCATTAAATTAGATGCTTCGATAGAGAAATTAGACCTTCATCAGCTCAATTTCAGCCAAGACCAGTGGGCCATTGCAGGTAAAATTCAAGGAGATTTTGATAATCTGAATCCTGATACACTTAATGGAAATCTTCTTTTAGACCAATTTGCCATTGCAGATGGAAAAGAGGTTTTTCCGTTACAGCCTGTGCGTATCTCGGCAGTTTCCACTCCTGAGCAAAACCAGCTCATGCTTCGTTCTCAAATTGCCGATGTTGATATGAATGGGAAATATAGATTGACTCAAATTTTTGGTGCTTTACAGCATACCCTGAACAAGTATTACCAATTCCAAAAGCAATCTGATTTACCCAAAATTACTGAAGGACAATATTTCACCATTGACGCAAAAGTAAAAGATGATGCACTCATCAGAAAATTTGCTCCTGAATTAAATAGTTTTGAAACCCTACATCTTACAGGGAATTATCAAGCAGACACCCAAAAAATAGAACTGGATATACAGATTCCTCAGTTGGATTATGCTAAAAATAAAATAGAGCAAGGAAGACTGAAAATTGATAATGAAAATGAAGCCTTACAATATGCTCTTCATATAGACAAAGTAGGGACGGAGAACATTACACTGAACAAAATAGACTTATCAGGAAATATTGCAGAAAACAAGATTACCTACCTGCTCAGCACCCAAGATGAAAAAGGTGTAGAGCAGTTTCTCATCGCTGGAAATGCCGAAAAACAAGGGAATGATACTCAGATTTCTCTCAATACGGACGGACTTAAGCTCAACTATGATGTATGGAATGTACATCCTGAAAATAGATTACAATTCGGGAAGGCAGGTATTTTGGCGGAAAACTTTATTCTTTCACATCAGGGAAGCCAAATTGCTATTCAGTCTGAAACAGCTACCCCAAACAGTCCATTGAATATTTCAATTCAGAATTTTAAGATACAAAGCATTACCGAAATGCTGAAAAAAGAAGCATTACTGGCAAAAGGAAACATTAATGGAACGGTAAGAATTAGTAATTTACAGAAAAATATGAATTTCAATGCCGATGTTCAAGTTTCGGAATTGGAAATGTATGATAGTGCCATAGGCAATATAGATATCAAAGCGGAAAATACATCTGCAAATGTCATCAATACCCTCGTTCAGCTTACGGGTAATGAAAATAATCTCCAGTTGGCAGGTGATTTTAATACTTCCAATCAAAGTTTTGATATGATACTCAACATACAGCAGCTTCAGATGAAATCCGTACAAGGGTTTAGTGCTAAAGCAATTCTAGATGCAGAAGGTTTTCTTTCAGGGAAACTTGATATTAAAGGAAATGCTAAAGCTCCACAAGTTCTAGGAAAAATAGCATTTAACAATGTAGGAATGACCATTGCTAAAACGGGAAGTAACTTCAGAAAAATCAATGATGCTATTCTCTTCCAAAATGATGGACTGAAATTTAACCAGTTCCAGCTGAAGGATACGCAAGGCAATGCACTTACCATAAATGGAAAAATAGCTACTACAAACTACCAAGACTTTGGGTTTGACCTGAAAGTAACCGCTGATGATTTTAAAGTAGTAGATGCTGAGGAAGACCAAGAAAAAATGATGTATGGAAAACTCGCCATTGATGCGAATCTCAATATCAAAGGGAAACTAGACCTTCCGAAAGTAGATGGTAATCTCAGCGTAACCGAAAGTACTGATTTTACTTTTGTACTGCCTCAGAGTTCCCCATCATTAAAAGACCGTGAGGGCATCGTAGAATTCATAGACCAAGATAAGGTAGTACTCAATGAAACCATAGCTACCGAAATCAATTCTCAGACAGAGATTAAAGGAATGGATGTAAGTGTAAATATCGCCTTGGATAAAAATGCGAAGATGTCTATCCTTATAGATAAATCCAACGGAGATTTTGTAAAACTCCAAGGGGAGGCAGAGCTTACAGGAGGGATAGACCCTAGTGGAAAAACTACACTGGTAGGAGTGTATCAGGTGGAACAAGGAGCGTATGAAATGTCTCTCTCCATGCTGAAAAGACGCTTTGAAATAGAAAAAGGAAGTACCATCACCTGGACAGGAGAGCCTACGGCTGCCAAGCTGAATCTTACCGCTGTCTATACCACCAAAGCAGCACCACTAGACCTTCTTCAGCAGCAACTGACCACAGAACAAATGAACTATTATAAACAGAGAATTCCTTTTAACACTGAACTAATACTTAAAGGGGAGCTGATGAAGCCTATAATTACCTTTGACATTACCGTAGATGATGAGGTAAGCACCATTTCCCGCGAAGTGCTAGACAACACCAAAACAAAGCTAGAACAGCTGAGAAGAGATGAAGCCGAAATGAATAAACAAGTTTTTGCATTGCTTTCTCTGAATCGTTTTGTGGGCGAAAATCCTTTCCAATCAGAGTCTGGTCAATCTACAGGAACCATGCTGAGGCAGAGTGTAAGCCAAATACTTTCCCAGCAACTGAATAATTTGGCATCAGACCTCATCGCTGGGGTAGATCTTTCTTTTGACCTAGATTCTTATGAAGACTACTCTACAGGAAATAAAAATACCCGAACAGACCTCAATGTAAATCTTAGTAAAAACCTACTTAATGATAGACTGAAAGTAACCGTGGGTTCTAATTTCGGGGTGGAAGGAAATGCCCGACAAAATGAGCAAATGACCAATATTGCTGGAAATATTAATTTAGATTATTTAGTATCTAAAGATGGAAGGTATAAGCTAAGAGCTTTCAGAAAAAATGATTATCAGGTAGCCCTCCAAGGGCAAATCATTGAGACAGGGGTAGGCTTCGTGCTGACACTGGACTACGATAAATTCAAGCATATTTTCCTTCAAAATAAGTATAGGAAAGAAGTGAAAAAAGTAGAAAAAAACCAGAAAAATAATGAAGAAAAAAAATAATACTTATCCATACATTTTAGGAGCTACACTTGCAGCTTTTCTTTTGCATAGCTGTAATACGCGCTATCTTCAGGAAAATGAACTTCTCTATACCGGAGCGGATGTTAAAATTAAAAATGATACTTTAAAAAAATCTAATGCCAAAGCCTTACAAGCAGCACTGGAAAGCCAGCTCACGCCTAAGCCTAACAGTTCTTTTCTAGGATTAAGACCAAAACTTTGGATTTATAATATCACTCCAGAGCCTACTAAAAATAAAGGGCTTAAGCATTGGCTCAAAAATAAAGTAGGCGAAAAACCCGTATTGCTAAGCCATGTAGATAGAGACTTTAATCAGCAAATTATAGAAAACTATGCTGAAAATAAAGGCTATTTCAACGCTAAAGCCTCTTATGATACCATTACCCATGGTAAAAAAGCAAAGGTAGAATATACTCTACATACGGGGGCTAGGTATAAGATTTCTAATGTAGTATTCCCTGAAGATTCTTCCCTCATTTCTAAAAAAATAGCTAATATTCAAGGACTTTCTCTACTGAAAAAAGGACAACCTTTTGATTTAGACATCATCAAAGCAGAAAGGGCAAGAATAGACAATAAACTGAAAGAACAAGGGTTTTATTATTTCCACCAAGACAATATCATTGTTCAGGCAGACAGCACTGTAAGCCCGAACGCAGAGGTGGAACTCATTGTAAAACTCAAAGAAGATGCACCTAAACTCGCAAAAGAACAATTTACCATAGATAATGTCATCGTTTTTCCAGATTATAATATAGCAGATGTAAGGGAAAATAAATATTCTATTCCCGTGGCAATAGATTCTGTAGAAAGATATAAGAATTTTTATATCGTGGATCCCAAGAAAAAGTTTAAACCCATGATTTTTGATAGGGCGTTGTACTTTGAGAAAGGAGATTTGTACAATCGTACAGACCATAATTTAACGCTCAATAGACTGATCAGTTTGGGTACTTTTAAATTCGTGAAAAATGAATTCGTGAGAAATGACAGCTTAAGGAATTCTTTTGATGTCTATTATATGCTGACTCCTAAAGAATTACAATCTCTGAATGTAGAGGTATTAGGAAAGACCAATTCTGCGAATTATGCAGGGTCTGAAGTGAATCTTAACTGGACGCACAGAAATGCTTTCAAAGGAGCAGAGCATCTCAAAATTAATGCCTTTGGAGGAGTGGATATTCAGATGGGGGGTGCCAAATCTCAGACCCGAAGAGAAGGAAATATTATGCGTTTTGGAATCAAATCAGAACTTTCTATCCCGAGAATCATAGCTCCTTTTAAGTTTACTACCGCAAGTGCCTTCGTCCCAAGAACCAACGCAGCCATTGGATATGAATTTGTAAATAGAACCAATTGGTATAGACTGCATAATTTTAATGCTTCTTTTGGTTATGTGTGGAAGGAGAATGTCCGTAAAGAACATCAGCTTAAATTAATAGACATTACGCTGGTAGAGCCTAAAAATGTTACCGAGGCATATCAAAATTATATTATGGATAAGCCTTATTTGGCAAGAGCGATAGAAAGACAGCTCATCTATGGTCCCATTTACTCCTATACTTACACCAATACCATGACTCCGCAGGTTTCTACCTTTTATTATAGAGGGTTGCTAGATTTGGCAGGAAACCTTTCAGGACTCGCTTCGGGAGCGAATGTAAAACAAGGAAAACAGCGAAAACTTTTTGATATTCCTTTTAGCCAGTATGCCAAAATGGAACACGATTTTAGATTTTATCATAAAATCAATGATGCACATAGTCTGGCCACGAGGTTCGTAGGTGGCTTAGCATTGCCATATGGAAATTCAGAGTTCGTTCCTTTCGCGAGGCAGTTTTTTGCAGGAGGAGCCAATAGTATAAGGGCTTTTAGGGCAAGAACATTGGGTCCAGGAAGCTATGATCCAAGGACAGACAACGGTACTCAGTTCTATTTTGACCAAGCGGGAGATATCAAACTGGAACTTAATGCAGAATATCGTGCGAAGCTGTACAAATTCTTACACGGAGCAGTTTTTGCCGATGCTGGAAATATTTGGCTGGTAAATGAAGATGCTTCTCGCCCTGGGGCAAAATTTTCAAAAGATTGGATGAAAGAAATCGCTGTAGGGGCAGGGATAGGTTTAAGATTAGATTTTTCTATATTGCTCTTAAGGCTAGACCTTGCTATACCGCTGAGAGTACCTTACTATCCTGAAAATGAAAGATGGAGATGGAACCATATTCATCTTGGTAACCAACAATGGCGAAGAGATAATCTCATGCTCAATATTGCAATAGGGTATCCATTCTAATGTACCATCATAATTCAGTTCCCCCAGAGGAACATTTAATGGCACAGCTAAACAGCTATATAGTTTTAAAAAAATAAGAAAAAATGAAGAAAAAAATCACATTTTATAAGGAAGTTTTAATGGATGCTTTCAAAGAATGGAACCAATCTGATGTGAGTAAAGATGCCATGAGTTTGGCTTACTCTGCTATTTTTTCCATTCCAGGTTTACTCATTATCGTCATTTGGGTAGCGGGGCTTTTTCTTGGTGAGGAAGCCATTCAAGGAGAAATTAGTAGCCAAATCAGTGCAACGATGGGAGAAGATGCCGCTAAAAGCATTCAGGATATGATTCATTCTAACATGGTAGATAAAGATAATATCTGGATGAAAATCATAGGAATATGCGGTTTAGTTTTTGGTGCTACTACGCTTTTCTTTAGACTCCAAAAATCATTGAATGACCTTTGGAGAGTAAAGCCTTCCCCCAATAGAGCCTTCTATACCTTTATTACAGACCGAGCAAACTCTCTTGGAATGATACTCATCATCGGGTTTCTGATGATTATTACTATGCTTTTTACCACCCTGATAAGTTTACTGAATAATATTATTACTCAGTATTTCGGTTTTGAAACTTATGCCCTGATACAGGTAGTAAATTTTACGGTAGGCTTTCTCTTAGTAACGCTTATTTTCGCTTTAATATTTAAAATATTACCTGATGTCAATATTAAATGGCGTGGCGTGTGGGCAGGAGCCTTTTTCTCTTCCATATTATTTACCATTGGCAGGTTTGCGTTAAGTTATTATTTTGCAGAATTTAAACCTACCTCTGCTTTCGGGGCGGCAGGAACCGCCATTCTTATCATGATGTGGGTCAATTATTCTTGTTTATTACTTTTTTTCGGGGCCGCTTTTACCAAAGTATATTCAGAAAAAAAAGGATGGAAAATTCAGCCTTCCGAACATGCCGAATGGGATAGAGCTCAGCTTCAGGCAGATGAAATTAGGAAAGAGGAAGAAGCATAGATTATTTCCATCTACTCCATTTTCCATCTGTATTTTTAGGGGACATGGTACTCATAAGGGTACGAAGTTCAGTCATATTCACCGTACCATTGTTCCCTGCATTGAAAATCTCAAAAATCTCATTGGCTTTCGTATCTAGAAAAAGATTGATGGCATAATTTTGCTGGAAAGAGTTTTCGAAAACTTTGAGCATCATCAGTGCATCTGATAGGTATTTCTTCGCCTGAACATTGTTTTGACTATGCATATTGTCTAGTCCATTTCTGTGGTATTTATAGAAAGCTTCTCTCAGTGCGTTATTTCCACTATTCATGAGATGGTCTATCAGTGCACCACGCGTTCTAGGCCCATCTATCATAGACCATCCCTGATATCCTCTATTCACTGAATTTCTTGCAGTGGTCTGTGCCTTTTGGAAGGCCGCCTGTCCTCCTCTGTTTTGGAAACTATCCCCATCATAGCCAAGTACTAAATAAATATAGAAACTCACCAAATCTACTAGGTTTTTCCCAGAAAATTGTCTTTCATTAAACACGAGGTTTTCATTTTCTACATACTCAAAGGAGACATTAGCATCATTAACATTGATGAGAGGAGATTCATAGGTAGTGCCGTACACTGGTCTTACGGCTTGCACTACCAGACTTGCCATGAATTTATTCCCTTCTCTTCCTGTGATGACAAAAGCAAAATTGGCCTTTATTTTTTCAAAATTTTGAACTTTCTTTCCCATCCAGCTGGTTTTATTAATATAATCTTTCAGACTTTTTTCCAAATTCTTATATACCTGCTGATTACTCCCCGCTATTTGCTGTGCATTTACTGTAACATTGGCCATGATTTCTTGAGTTTTTCCAAAGAAAATCATCCCAAAAAGAAAACAAAAAGTGAATATTTTATTTTTCATAGAACTCATATATAATTATTGATGCTACTTTGAGCGTCCTAAATTAAGAATTAAAAAATGAAAAAACTGATATATGCTATAAAAGTTTGCTAAGTTTTAAGATTTTAGCAAATAACGAAGTATTAAAAAAAATCAAAAATTGTATATTGAAATAAAAACCACAGCTATATGCTGTGGTTAATTTTTTAAGATTTATCCTCTGCTTTTCTGAAGTAGATTTCATCATCTAGCCATTCTTTGATGGCTACAGAAGTAGGCTTAGGAAGTCTTTCATAGTGTTTAGAGATTTCTATTTGCTCTCTATTTTCAAAAACTTCTTCTAAGCTGGCATTGTGAATCGCAAATTCATCTAATTTTTCGTGTAGCTCTGTACGAACTTCCGCATTAATTTGCTCGGCTCTTTTTCCCATAATTACAATGGCTTCATAGATAGAGCCTACTTTGTTCTCTATCATATCTCTGTCATAAGTAATGGTATTGAGCTGTGCTATATTTTTATTATTTTCCATAAAGAAAAGAATTTACATAATGGTTTAGGGGTACAAAGATAGTTATTAATTTTGAATTGGTAAAGAGATGCCCGTTGGGGGTGTATTGATTTTCACACTGTCACTGAGTGCTTTTTGGGTATTCCTCATCTTTTTTTCAGCTTCTTTTTGGGAGAGTCTTGCTTGTTTTTGCTTAAATTTTTCTTCGTTATCTTGTATTTCTTTTTTCAAAGCTTGAAAACGAGCTTTTTCTTTTTCTAATGAAGTAATCATGTGTTTCGCTTCGGTGGCATAAGAAGAATTAGGAAATTCTTTTTCCACTTGTTTTGCAAAAAGACTTGCCGCTTCTAGCCTATCCTCTTTGAGGTCAAAAACAGAGTTCATTGCCAATTGGTATTTAGAATCTAGCTGGATACCCATCGCTTTTTCTTTTAGTTTAGTTGCAGGGAAATCATCCATAAAATTTTCCATGGCAATATCTGCTGCCTTATAATTTGCCATTTTATAATATTGCCTTGCGTTTTCAAAAGCCTTAAACTCTAATTTATATGAAAGCTCATCAATAAGTTGATCTATATTTTTTGCTTTTTCAGAATCAGGATAACGGTTAATGAAGTTTTGCAATTCATTTATTGCTTGCTCTGTACTGGTTTGGTCTAGGTTATAGTCCATAGAGCCTTGGTAATAGCAAAGAGCGGACATATAGGCAGCTTCTTCTCTTCTAGCATCTTGAGGGAAAGAGACAGAAAAGTTTTTAAACTGATGCCCAGCGATTTGGTAATTTTTATCATAGTAATTTGCATACGCACTATTGAAAACCACATTGGGTGCATCATCTGTTCCTGCTACTAGATTGGTAAGTCTTTCATAAAGTGCCAATGCTTTAGACCATTTTTTATTCGCAAATTGTTCATTCGCTACAGTAAGAATGAATGTTTTATCAGCACTTTTTAAGGCTTCATCTTGTCGGCTTTTACAGCTGACGATAGTTGCTAAAGCGATTAGTAATAATACGGTTTTCTTCATGCTTTCAGTTAAATACGCTATGATTTTCGTAATCCACGGACAAAAATAGGGAATTTGATACAAATAAAAATAGTGGAAAGGTGTATTTTAAGAAAAATTTAGTATTGCGAAAAACAGAAGAATATTTTTCATGTATGCAGATTATGAGAATATTCTGGTAGGAAGAAAGTAAAGCCGTCTATGAGGTGATTATTGTTTTATCCATCGGAATCATTATCTTTGCTTCAAAATTGAATTATTTTTGAGGGAATTGGCATAAAAAATGCCATATACTCCGATGACTATTACAGAATAAACGAAAAATAATTATGCTTTTACAAGTAGATTCTACCGCTGCAGTAAATGCCGTAAAAGATACGGCTTCAGAAGTTTCTTTCTCTTTTTGGGATATTATGTTTCATGGTAATTTGTTCGCGAATATCGTAATGATTGCCGTATTACTTTTGGGAATGTTTTCCCTTTATATTTTTATAGAAAGATTTTTGTACATCAAAAGACATCTTAAAATAGTAGATAAAAACTTAGTAGATAATGTGAATGATTTCCTTGCGGAAGGAAATATTCAAAAGGCGATAGACTACTGTGAGAGACAAGATACCCCTGAGAGCAGAGTGCTTTCCAAAGGGGTTTCCAGAGTAGGGAGACCTCTGCAAGATATCCTTAGTGCTATGGAAAATCAGTCCCAGATAGAAGTGGCCAAACAAGAGAAAAACCTCAATCTATTAGCAGCAGTGCCCAGCCTTGCACCTATGCTGGGTTTATTAGGAACAGTGATAGGTATTATCATGGCGTTCTTTAATATGTCCACGGCTGAGGGAACCGTTTCTCCAAAAACATTATCCACAGGTATTTATACTGCATTAGGGCATACCGCAATGGGGCTTGCTGTAGCCATCCCCGCCAACTTTTTTTATAATTTACTGCTGACACAGATTGATAAATTCGTTCTTAAGATGCAAAATCTTTCTGCAGACTTTTTAGATATTATCAATAAACCATAACCTCCTTAGGGCATTGCCTCTGGATTATTCGTATTATTACAATGAAAATTAACCGTAGAAATAAAGCCAATCCCGAATTTTCACTCGCCGCAATGGTGGATGTCATTCTGCTTTTGCTCATTTTTTTCATGGTAACATCTGCGGCCTCTAATATTAGCCAAATAGATGTTCAGCTTCCGAAAACCAGTACAGAAAATACGGGTATTAATGATAGAACAGCAGTAAGCATTAAGCCTGATGGTACATTTTTCATCGATGATGAGCAAGTGGAAAGACAGATTTTAGAACAAAAACTAGTTCAGAAACTTCAGGGAGAGGTAAACCCTGCATTCATCATTCGTGCAGATGAAAATACCTATCATAAAGATGTAGTCTTTGTGATGGAAATTGCTGAAAAACATAAATTTAATATTGCTCTGGCTACTACTAAAGAGCAAAACTAATCACTAAACTTCCTTTATGATGCAATATACAGCCAGAAAAGAGGTTAGAAAAAAAGAAAAAAGACTGAGTGCTGCCCTTACACTTTTGATATGGGGAAGCATCATGCTATTCTTTTTTCTGTATCGCATCTCCATGCCTAAAGAAGAGGATAAAACAGAGGTGGTTACTACTATGCTCATCAATTTTGGTGATAATAGAAATGGAAAAGGGGTAGAAGAACCCATGGAACAAGAGGGGAGCAAGGTGAAAGCTGACGCTATAGAAGCTCCTACACCTTCAGTAACCCCAGAACCTATGGTAAAAAAAACAGAAAAATCCCCCAAAGAGGATAAAATCATCTCTGGAAAATCTGAAAAATCTACCATAAAGAAAAACGAACCCAAAGAAAATACACATAAAAATACCGACAAAAACACAGCTACTAAACAGAAAAATAACAAGAAAAATACAGGAACACCTACAACTACAGGAGTAAAAAAATCTTCGGCAAGCGGTGGAGATGGTCAGGGAAATGCTGCTGTGGGGAATCTTATTCGGGGTAGAGGTACGAAGCCTGGTTCTCAAGGGACGGGAGAAGGAGTAGGCAATGCAGGAGACCCACTGGGAGGAGATGGATATGGAGATAGCCGTGTAGGGGTAGATAGAAAATTAGTAGGTTTCATCCCTGGTACCATGGGAAGGGGAGGGAGTCATCCCGCTCATAGCTGTTCTGCCACGGGAACCATTGTCATTGCTTATACTGTGGACAAAAACGGAAAAATAATTTCTGCACGAAGAGCCAGTGGGGTTACGGATCCATGTATAGTATCTACCGCCACAGCTTGGGTAAAGCAATTCGTAAAAGCAGAGAAAGCCAATTTTTCTTCTACCGGAACTTATAAGATTTCTTTTTAAAAGAAATGATTTAGAGTACATACTGTTACTCTAAGAATGGTAATTCATTATTCTCTGGTTTTTTTGTGTATCTTTGGGACGATTTTAAATTATTTAGAATGAAAAAAATAATCATTACAACATTGGCAATTTTAGTATCCCAAATGGGATTTGCACAAGTTTCTCTCGATGGAAACAAATTATTAAAAGATGGACAATCCTATAAGTTCAAAGAATACGAACAAGTGTTTAATAATGCAGAGGCTAAGGTTTATTTCAAAAAAGCGAGAACCAACAAAACCGTAGGAGATATCATTTCTTTCACGGGAGGATTTGGGCTTGGTTTTGGATTAGCAGGGGTTTTGTTTGCACCTCAATATAGCACAAGTAGTGCGTCTGGGCAAAAAATTAAAAATGACAAAGGAGCGTATTGGGCAATGCTAGGAGTAGGAGCAGGACTTATCGGGGTTAGTATTCCGTTTTATGTAGGCTATGGTAAAAACGCATCAAAAGCTGTCGCAATAGAAAACGATACCGAACCTGTGAGTTTCAAACCATATTTCAAAGTGGAAAGTAATGGCTCTAATATAGCACTGAGTTATAATTTTTAGTCCTTTTTTCTAACTTTATCCTTATTTCTGTAAATTAAATTCAAAAGAGTTTTATGGCAAAGCAAGACGATATTTTCAAAAAGGTGGTTTCCCACGCCAAAGAATATGGATTCATTTTTCCGTCCAGTGAAATTTATGACGGACTTTCTGCGATTTATGATTATGGACAAAATGGAGCAGAACTAAAGAATAATATTAAACAATATTGGTGGAAAGCCATGGTGCAGCTCAATGAAAATATTGTAGGGTTAGACTCCGCCATTTTTATGCATCCTACCACTTGGAAAGCTTCTGGACATATCGATGCTTTTAATGACCCACTTATTGATAATAAAGATTCTAAAAAGCGTTTTCGTGCCGATGTTTTGATTGAGGATTACTGTGCAAAATTGGAGGACAAAGCCCAGAAAGAAATAGAAAAAGCAAAGAAAAGATTTGGCGATAGCTTTGATGAAGCCCAATTCGTAAGCACTAATACGCGTGTATTGGACTACAGAGAAAAACAAAAAACAATTCTTTCTAGAATGGCAAAATCTCTGGACAATAATGATTTAGCAGATGTAAAAGCCTTGATAGAAGAATTAGAAATTGCAGACCCAGATACGGGGTCTAAAAATTGGACGGAAGTGAGGCAGTTTAACCTCATGTTCGGGACAAAACTGGGAGCGGCAGCAGAATCGGCAATGGATTTATACCTTCGTCCTGAAACGGCACAAGGGATTTTCGTAAACTTTCTTAATGTGCAGAAAACCTCAAGACATAAATTACCATTCGGAATTGCTCAAATCGGAAAAGCATTTAGAAATGAGATTGTTGCAAGGCAGTTTATTTTCAGAATGAGAGAGTTTGAGCAAATGGAAATGCAATTCTTCGTACCTCCAGGAACAGAGCTGAAATTCTATGAAGAGTGGAAGCAAAAAAGAATAAATTGGCATTTGGCACTTGGTTTAGGCGAAGAGAATTACAAGTTCCACGATCACGAAAAATTAGCTCACTATGCCAATGCCGCTGCAGATATTGAGTTTAAATTCCCATTCGGATTCAAGGAACTGGAAGGTATTCACTCTAGAACGGATTATGACCTATCAGCTCACGAACAGCATTCGGGAAGAAAGCTCCAGTATTTTGACCCAGAGCGAAACGAAAGCTATGTGCCGTATGTGGTAGAGACCTCCATCGGTTTGGATAGGATGTTCTTGGCATTGTTCTCTCACTGCCTCAAAGATGAGGTGTTGGAAGATGGCTCAGAGCGTACGGTATTGTCCTTGCCACCGGCGTTGGCACCTGTAAAAGCAGCGATTTTACCACTTGTAAAAAAAGACGGATTACCAGAGTTTGCAGAAAAGATTTTCAATGATTTGAAATACGATTTCAATATTATTTTCGAGGAAAAAGATAGTATTGGAAAACGATACAGAAGACAAGACGCCATCGGAACGCCATTCTGCATCACGGTAGATCATGATTCATTAAATGATAACACAGTAACACTCCGAGAGAGAGATACCATGAAACAGGAGCGAGTACCCGTATCAAAACTCCGAAGAATCATTGATGAAAAAGTGAGCTTTAGAAACCTTTTAGCGAAGATTTAAAGCAAGAAAAATTAGTTTGAAACAATATTTTATTAGATAGGGCTTAGTTATGTCTAATTAAAAGACCGACACAAAATTCTTGTCGGTCTTTTTTGTGTAAAGCTATCTCCACTTCCGAGTAAAAAGTAGAGAGAACAAAGTGTAATAAATGTATTAACTGTTACTCCTTGAATAGATCAAGAAAATCTTTATCAAAAGAAAAGAAATTCACATATATATTACCATCGGTGGTATATTCTGCCGTATATGCTACATCAATTTTTTCTCCTAATATGGAAATCTCTGCTTCACATTCACAAGATTTTAGTTCTTTATTTTGTCCTATTGTTCTGATGTTTTTGAAAGAAGGAGTTATTGAAGTATCAAATTCTTCTTTTGCTATCTCAGCTGCCGTTTTTATTACTGCTACATCATCGCATTTGAGAGCTTTCTTTGAACAACTTGTAAGTAGACATCCTATTGTAAGGATAAAAAATAACTTATTTTTCATTTTTCTTTATTTTTAAAATGGCAATGTGGTAAAAAATGGTACTTTTATAATTGATAAAAAATGCTTATATTTCGCACATTGATTGGAAGAGGAAACAAGCTCTGCTGAGGAATAAGCGAGAAAAAGCGAATAGCTTTTACGAAGGTTACGAACATAGTTCATTGTCAGCAATACAATCAATGTTCAAAACGATAGTTTTAGGGGTGAGTTTTTCTCACCCTTTTTTATTAAAACTATCGGATGAACCCTATGGCTAAAAAAACCTTATCCCCCTTGATTTTTAAAATATAAATACCATTTTATAAAGTTCTTTTTAGCCTCAAAACGAAGTCCTCTATGCAAGGTTAATTTCTCTTTCAAATGCGTAAAATAGGCTTCTAAACGATTGGTAGTATAAGGGATTTCACTATCTTTCAGATATGCAAACATATTGGGTAAGGCATTGATAATATGATAAGTAGCTAAGTGTAGATTTTTATGTTTAAACCACTGAAATCCAGATTCTTCATTCATTGATTTTTCTTCTATAAAATATTGATTTTCAACATACCACTGGTAAAATCTATTTACCCAATCGTTAGCCTGTTCATTGGTTTTTAGATGCGTAATTTCTTTGGATAAACACAAAAGCTGTTGGCTAATAAAATGTTTTGGGCTACCACTTAAATAGTTCTTAATCTGTCGTTTAATATGCACTAAACATCTTTGGATAATCACCTCTGGAAACACCTTTTTTACCGCTCCTAAAATAGATTTATGCCCATCGCAGGTTACACTGTAAACTGCCACATTCAGCTTCTTTAAGTTTTCCAAATCTTGCTTTATATCACGAAGTTTTTCCTTGTTGGTTTGGCGGTAAAGTTGCACATATCGAATGTCATAATCGTAGTAGAGTATCAGGCATAATCCATTGGAAAAGTAGGTGCCATCAATCAAGAGATGAACCTTTGTCTTGCTTTTGATGCTGAGGGTAGGAACTTGTGAAAGGTAATGTTTAAAGAGGTTTTGAAGGGTAGATTGGCTCATTGAGCTATCCCTCGAAAGGGTTTTATAGACTTGCCTTTCCATTATCCATTTTCTGAACCAAATGAATTGATTTTTTCTTTTTACACCAATGTTTTTAATCGTAAAATTTGCCTGACAATCTCCACATTGAAAGCGTTGTTTTCCATTTCTTTTTCCTTTTTTGATGATGTGATTAGAATCACAAACTGGACATTTTTTATTCGTTTTGGACATAAAATAAGAGTTATAATGAAACCACTTTCATTATAACTCTTATAAGTCTATAAAAGACAATGCTTTACAAGGTTTTTAAGCACCATTTTTTGTTATATTGTCTTTAAAATTAATCATCAGAGGAAATAAATAATCTAATGACATACCAAAATAATAACATAACCGAAGCGAATAATTTTAATGAAGCCCCAACATATTGTTGTGTTGTATATTCGTTTTTTATCTGATGAGTTTCATATAGAATACTTCCAGATGCTAAAAGAATCATACCAACAGTAAACCATAGACCTAATTCAAAACCAAAAACGATTCCTGCTACAATAATTCCTAAGGATAGAAAACCTCCAACCACAATGAAGCTTCGAAGGGTGGAAAAATTTCTTTTTGAAAGAAATACAATTGAAGTTAAAGCACCAAATAGAGCAAGAGTAAGTATTGCTGCTTGGCTAATTACTTCTTCACCTGTGGAATATATAGCATAGTATAAAAGGGGTAAAAAAATAATTGCTTCTATCAAAATATAAAACCCTAGCCCCAGATATTGAACTGTTTGACTTTCAGCTTTAGACCACTTATCAGCAAAAAAAGATGCCAACCAAAATCCACCAATAATGAATAACCAAGTATAACTATCAAACATTGATAATATAATGTCTTCATCCACTACCTCAATGAGTATAGATTCTACAATAATGAATAAAAAAACAGATAATGCCAAGTGTCCATACACTTTTTTGTAAAACAATGCTTTTTCTTTTTCAGAAGCATTATACACTAGTGAGTAAGTATTCATAATTTTTTATTTTTATTTTCTTTTTGTATAAGTTCTACATAAATATAGCCATTTTCATCTTTCTGTGCGGAGTAAATGATTTTGACAGGTTTCTCTTCAGCGTATTCCACTATAGCTTTACATTCACAATTTTTAAATTTTTTATCGCTGTTGAGAGTAACAATATCACTGATCGATTGCGGAACAAAGTGCTTCTCATATAATGCTTTTATAGCATCATTACTTTCGTAGTTATCTTTTAAATATTCTATTCTTTCAGAAAACTGATTGGAGTACTCTTTTTCAATAAGTGTTTTTTTATTATAAAGAATTTCTGCTTTTTGGTCCCTATCTTCTTGTTCTTTAGATATTTTTTCACTTATTTCTCTGCTATTTCCTTCATAGTATTCACCTGTGTAATCATCCCAATATCCTTCTCTGCTTAAAGATTCTAAATATTCTACTTTTTTTGAACTGATGCTATCTATTTCTGCTATTTTGCTTTCTATACTATCAATTTTAGATTCATATTCACTTATTTCTTTTGTATAGAAGTCATTATAGACTTTACGCCAAGCTGAAGATGCGTTTTTAAATAATCCATCTTCTGAACCAATGGTACAAATGTTTCTTACTAAATCCAAAACTTCCTGATCATCACAGTTTGGTGATGATATTTTAGAACAACTTGTAAGAACAACTTGTAAGAACAATAAAAAATAAATAAAATTCTTCATTTTTTAAGATTATATAATTTAGTTAATAATTTCAAAAATATTTCACCCCTATTGTTACACTAATGATAATAAATATTAGGGTGGAATATCTATATTTATCTTTTTATATGAATAAAATAATTCTAAATTGGCGAAAATAATACAAGCCATAGTTTTATTTATGATAAGCTTAATAAATACCTCTTTCTTAAACAAAAACATAATTTATTTTTCGGTAAAAGTAGAGTGCTATTACGCCAAAATGCGTCGTTCAAGTTTTTTTTGAAAAAACTTTTACAAAAGTAGATAGAGATATATGTTTTACTGAGTTAATAATGTATATTTGCATACGAATATTGCATAATTTTATACAAAAAATGAATAGTTTAGGATTTAATATTAGAAAAATAAGAGAACAAAAAGGATTTTCTCAGGAGTATATGGCGAATGTCTTAAATATTAGCCAAGCTTCTTATGCTCGTATGGAAAATGAAGAAACCAAAATTACGGTGGAACGCCTACAGAAAATTGCTGAGATATTAGAAACCAGCATTATTGATTTTTTTAATAATGACAGATATATTATTAATAATCAAAACTATGACAACGCTTACGGCAATGCCTATGTACAAAATCTGACAATAGAGAATAAGGATGCTAATGAAAAACTAATTGCTTCTTATGAACAGCGTATCAGTGAATATCAAGAAAGATTAAAAGAAAAAGACGAACAGATAAGCTTTCTGAAAACTCTAATTTCATAGATAAATAATAGAAATTTACATTTTAATGAATTAGAACTCGCTACCTGTAATCGGATTATTTCAGTAAAGATTACACCATTACAGTAAGTTTAAAAACTATTGAGCATTATATTGCCAATAACAAAAGACCATCTTCACAACCCAGTGAAGATGGTCTTTTACTTTAGTATGAAATATTATTTTAAAGCTCCTGAACTTTTACATTGTCTATTTGCCATAGGCTGGTAGAGGTAGTAGTAGAAGTATATTTAAAAGCAATTCTAATATTTTGACCGATGAAGCTGCTAAGGCTAATATTTCCTGAGTTTACATAGCCATAGGCAGCGTCATTGGTGTCCCAATTTACCCCTGATAGAGGCACCCAAGTAGTAGTAGCAGGGTCTCCAGTGTATTGGGTAGTAACGAATAGTTCTAATGGAGTATTTCCATATCTCGCATCGTTATCAAAAGAAAGGCTTGCTTCCGAAAGTGAAGCAGGAAGTTGTATTTCATTAGAAATTAGCCAATCTTCATTATCGTATTTTGTAGAGCCTTGTTGTCCATTAATGGTAGCGTAGTAATTTCCTTGGTAGGAACTTACTCTCCATGTTTGTGTACCTATTACGCTTACCGCAGTCCATTTGTTTAAATTATTTGCACTGAAGTTATCTGTAAAGATAAAGTTAGGTCTTGGGTTGGTGAATTGAATATCGTTAATAGAACGAATTTGCATTTGGAAATTAGAATTGTATCGTCCTACTACGAAAGAGATTTCCCCTGAGCCTTCTGGAAGAAGAGTTTTCCCATCACGGAAATAGCCAGAGTTTCTTAATACAGCCGTACCGTTATTGAAATCTTCTAGCGTTCTATCTGTATCACTGAGTACGCCATTGGCATAATCTACAAAAGTTTTACCCAGCTCACTTTCAGCAAACATTACATTCTTTACTTTTACCAATCGGTTAATGTATTTTGCTTTTTTGGCTTCGGCAAGGTTTGGAAGTTCCAGTGGCACGATTTCCCTTACATCTAATCCGTTTCCGTTACATACCCCTGAGATGTACTTAGACATTAGGACTTCAGGTATCCTTCCAATGGCATAAGTAGGATCTACTGCACCTATTTTATAAGAACCTCTATCAAAACCGATGACCAATCCGTTCAGACGAACTCTGATTTTAGCACCTACAGGAAGATCTCTGTAGATAGAAGTTTTATTTACTTCGATAGAGATACCTGTGGTAGGATTTTCAGGAGCATCTTGGATAGAGATGCTTTTGTAAAAATTTCCGTTTTCATCAGAGGAAACCACGAAACCTTCAATGATAATCTCTGGGTCATTAGGTCCATTAGGAATCATTGTAGAACCTGAGGAAGGTGCCATATTAATGACTTCTTGAATGGTTTTGGTAGGCTCTGAAAATCGGTTTTCACAATTCATAGGAGGAATATCCCACTCGTCTTTCTGAACACATGAGGTAAGTGTAGCAGTAACGATGAGTGCACAAGCACTGATTTTGAGTAATGTATTTTTTAACATGATTTTTTATTTAGTATTTTATAGTGAGTATTAGAATCTAAATTGGAGATTGATGAAATAAGATCTTCCTTGCCCGTACCAATATTTCGGTGCAAAGAGAGGATGCTGTCTTTCACTCTCTTGCTGGAAGCTTGGTAAGTTTGCATTCCTGATTTGTTCAAAACCACCTGTAATAAAGTTGGTATTATTGAGTACATTATTCACGGTAGCAGAGATGAGGAAATAATATTTTCCTAGTAGCCAGCTTTTTCCTGCATTAATATTTAGGAAATGAGCAGAAGGCAGCTGTCTCTGTGCGAGGAGTCTTCTTAGTGTTTCTTCATTCGCACCTGCATACGGTGTTCCTATGTTTCCGTTTTGGATAAATCTTTCCGTTCTAATGATTGCCGAAGGGTCTAAATAGTTATTTGCTAAATAGTTCCAGTTAGCACCTACCCACCAGAATTTAGGAGATGAATAACGAAGGCCCGCCGAGAAAGCTTGCTGAGGAGTTCCCCCTTGACGGTAGTTTTTCAGATAAGCCTTTCCGAGCTCCACGAAAGAGCTTCCATTATCTGTAGCCCCCATAGCATCGGCAGCAAAATATACATTAGGATTATTTCTATAAGTATATTGTCCTAAATTGGCTAATCCTTGGAACTCTAAAGAAGGCGTAAGTTTATAAGAAACACCTAGTTCTAATCCTATATTTCTTTTTTGAACATCAGTAAGCACTTGGGTAACAAATGCCGACTGGGTAGGAGTAACTTCTCCTTGCTCATTGATGGTTTCTATATTAATTCCATCGGCAAAGAATCTAGAGGTATTGGTTCCGTTTTGAGTATCTACCCAATATCCGGTAAGTCTAATTTTCGCTTTTGGAGCGTTAAGTACATAGCTTAAATCATTTGCAACGAAGAAAGTGCTTTTGATATTAGGAACCACTGAGCCATTCAGTCTTGGATTGATGAATAAATTATCCAGCACCGGAGCTACAGAGAACACACCACCATTGTACACGATGAAGTTTCTACCGTTGATTCTACGGGTAATCTGCCCTTTCATACCGAAATTCCAGAAAGTATATTCTTTTCCTTTTCCGTAAGCATTCGGGTAGAGGTAATGTCTGAAAAGCCCTTCTCTGCTAGAGATAGAATAATCTGCTTGCCCAGAAAGGAATACATCCCAAGCTCCCGTAGAGAATCTTAAAGCAGGGTTTAGCCTTACTTCTTGTCTTCTGAAGATATAGTCATAGGTCATCTTGTCACCTACTTTTTTGGCTACATTGGCTTCTCCTACATTATAAAGTTCTCCATTGGCTCTAGGATTTGTGGCTGCGAAGTGATCTCTGTTCAGCACAAAATCAGCTCCTAATAAATCTTTTACCTCTCTGTATTGGTTAGAGTAGTAGTTTTGATAACCTATATTGAGAATGAATTTGGTAACATCATTAAAATTATGCACCAAGTGAGTATTAACATTCCAAATTTTGTCATCGTTTACATCGTTCACCAAGTAATACAGTGCTCTTCTACCCGTTGCTCCGTAGTAAGTACCCACAGGCTGTTGGCGGTTTCTGGCATAGAGAAGATCCCAGTTCAGCTGAGTGTATTGTTGGTTTCCATTTTTCCAATGGTTGAGCATTTCCTGATACGCCATTTGGTTGGTAGAAAGCGGTCCTGACTCTGGAATGATGGTTGCCGTAGGGTCAAGATCTGCCAGATAGCTGGGTAGATTTCTATAATAAGTAGGCGATGGGTTAGGAGTTTGTTGCCAGTCTAAACGAGAGGCTTTATCTTTTCCAAATTGGTAAGAAACTGAAGTCCAAAGGGTGGTTTTATCACTGATTTTCCAGAAATCTTGAAGTTGGATAATTGGCATGAAATTCTCACGAACTCTTTCACTTCTCTTTTCACCATTATGCCATCCCCAGTAGGAGTTATAGAAGATGCCTCTGTAGTTATACACTTCTTGTGTATTCGGGCTAGAGGTAGCTCTCTTAGAAGGAGATGCAAAAACATTAAGCGTAAGGGTTCTGTTTGAATTAATTCTCTTCTCTATTCCCATATAAGCACCATACGCGTCATAGAATGTGCCTTCGTAGATACCTTCTTTAGCCCATCTTCTGGCCCCCATTATGGTAAATGCCCACCCGCTTTTACCCATTCCAGAGCTGTATCTTAGAGAAGTACGGTTTCTATAATTTCTATTGGTAAAGGATTGGGTAAACTGGAATCCTTTACGGTATTCACTTGCTTTGGTATTTTTGTACACCACGCCATCTGCACCACCAAAAGCATATTCAGAAGGGCTATGGTTTACTGCAATTTCTGGGTAACGGGTAATTTCATTCAGTCCTCCCCAGTTATTAAAATTAACATTGCCATCATCTGCTTTTCCCATGGGAGCACCATTGAGGAAAGTTTGGCTTTTTCTGCCATCTATACCTCTTGGTCTGAACCAATAAAAACCTAAATCAAAAGAAGCAATTCTGGAGAAAACATCTCTAGAAGACTGCAAAAGCCCCACGGTAGAACTCTGCCCTGAGCCTTCTTCATCAGAGCTATCTAATATGGTAAGCCCTTGCTCTAAACCTAAGATATTGGAATACAGTGTTACAGTTCCTAGGTCTAATCTTTTTTCATCCTTAACCTCGAATTCTAAGGTTTTAGTTTCAAAGTTGGGTCTACTGAGAACAATTTGGTAATTTCCTTCCTTCAGGTCGATGAATTGGAAATAACCTATTTTGTCCGTTTTCACCCCTTTTGTAGCCCCTTTGATATCCACTTCTACATGCTCTAAGGGGTTCCCGTTTGCATCTTTCAAATATCCATACGCCGTAGTCTGCCCAAAATAATAGGAAGCAGGGAGTAGCGTGAATAGTGAAAGTAATGATAGTTTCTTCATCATAAGATAATCTATTTATAACGATAATGAGGAATGATTTTTCATTTCCATTGAGGGGACAAAATTACTACTAATTTATGGAATTCACTTATTTATCTATTAAATTTGCATTAAGTTTTTAATGATTCTTATCAGCTGGCAAGAAGAGCAATATTATAACCGTTCAAAAATTTGTGAAAATAAAATACCTAAGGATACTGTGAATTTTCGCTCATTTTTTATTCTATTTCCTATCGAAAAATAAACTAAAGCGTTTAATGGGAGGATTTTACTAAATGATTTTTGCATACAGAAGAGGTGTATTATTTGTAACTTTGCAACATGAAAGAAATAATTCATTTTTTAATAAAAGGAAAGCTGAGCCAAAATTCTTTCGGGTTGATAGGTAATTTGAAATTTGTAGTATCTAGGTATTTTGGGGTATTATTTTCTTTTTTGATATTGGCAATTATATTCTCATTTTTTGGAATGCTGAAATCAGATGGAGAAGTAACATCGGGGATAGAAAAAAAATTCCCCGATGGAATTAGAATTTTATTGGTGTGTATTATAGCTCCTGTATTAGAAGAGTTAATTTTTCGTTTACCGCTAAAAATCAATAAAATAAATCTATCTATTTCTCTTGTATGTTTTAGTCTATTCATGTTTTTTTTGATGAAAAGTTATTTTCCTCAAAATGATATACTCCGGTATCTGTTTGTGTGTATTTTATTTTTTTCATGCCTTTATTTAATATTGTACAGATACAATGATGTAAATGCGTTCTTAAAAAATCATTATATCATACTTTCACATTTATTAACCATAAGTTTTTGTTTGGCTCATTTCGGTAATTATAATTTTAAAACTAAATCAATAGTTCCTTATTTGATTATGTTTTCAGTACTATTGAACGGTTATTTATTTTCATATGTAAGACTTAGATTTGGAATTCAATACTCTATCTTTATTCATATGTTTCATAATACTTTGGTAACATTACCGATTATATTAAAATTTTTCAAATAAAAAATATGTTTCATTTTTAGCTATAATGACTTCTAGCTATTTTTGGAGTTCTTTCTTGAAAAGAAATTTATTAAGATTCGATGGAAAAATAGAGCGAACATCATTAAAATTGTAGCTTAACCGCCTTTCTCTCTGATGAAGATGCTTTCCTTATGACTTATTGCCCATCTATCAATTAATTCCCTATTTTTGTAAAAAATTTTTCAATGCAAACGATTCAATTCAATAAAAAATGGAGAGAAAAACTCCTACAGCGTTTCCTTACTTACGCTAAAATTTATTCTACCAGTGATGCCGAAAGTGAGTCCTGCCCTTCCACACCTCAGCAATGGGATATCGCAAATTACCTCTATGAGGAGCTTAAAAGTATGAATCTGGAAAATGTGGAGATAGATGAGCATGGCTATGTGTACGCTGTGCTTCCTTCTAATATAGAAAATGACACCCAGCCTACGGTAGGCTTTATCGCTCATTATGACACCTCTCCTGATTTTAATGGGGAAAATGTAAACCCAAAAGTGTGGGAAAATTATGATGGAGGAGACCTTTTACTCAATGAAGAAACAGGTTTTACCCTTTCTCCGAATAAATTTGAAAAACTAAAAAACTTTATCGGGAACACACTCGTTACTACGGACGGAACTACGCTTTTGGGAGCAGATGATAAAGCAGGCGTGGCAGAGATAGTAACAGCCGTGGAATACCTTATGGCACATCCTGAAATTAAACATTCACGCATTGCTATTGGTTTTAATCCAGACGAAGAAATAGGAAGAGGGGCACATCTTTTTAATGTAGAAAAATTCGGTGCAGAATGGGCCTACACCATGGACGGCAGTGAAACAGGAGAGCTAGAATATGAGAACTTTAATGCCGCAGGAGCAGTAGTGAAAATTCATGGACTGAGCGTACACCCTGGCTATGCCTATGGAAAAATGGTGAATGCAGCACTTCTCGCAGCAGAGTTTGTACAGATGCTTCCAGCCAATGAAACCCCAGCTACCACCCGAGGTTTTGAAGGTTTCTATCACCTTATGGACATTCAGGCAGATATTTCTTTGGCAAAATTACAATACATTATCAGAGACCATGACGAAGAAAAATACAATGACCGAATCGCATTCATCCAAAAACAAGTTGCCCTGTTCAATGAAAAACATGGGGAGGGCACAGCTGAAATAGAAATTAAAGAGCAGTACCGAAACATGAAACAAATGTTTGAAGGGAAAATGCACATTGTAGAAATTGCAGAAAAAGCCATGAAAGCCGCAGGTATAGAGCCTCAAGTTAAAGCAATAAGAGGCGGTACAGATGGTGCACAGCTTTCTTATATGGGACTTCCTTGCCCTAATATTTTTGCAGGGGGAATGAATTTCCATGGACCGTATGAATATGTACCTCTAGAAGTGATGGAACAAGCGGTACAAGTAATCATCAATATCGCTCAGGCAGAAAAATAAAGCCATTTTGACCGATTATTTTTTTGGAACGAAATTGATATCATATTCTCCATTAATCATTTTAAACAATATATATTATGTATCCAGCAGAAATTGTAATGCCCATGAAGGCAGAACTTACAAATAATGGTTTCCAAGACCTTAATGACGCTGCCAAAGTAGCAGATGCTTTAAAACAATCAGGAACCACGCTTTTGGTAATTAATTCCGTGTGCGGATGTGCAGCGGGAGCAGCAAGACCGGGAGTTATCCATTCTTTACAAGGAGAAAAAAAACCAGATCACTTGGTAACTTCTTTCGCAGGTTTTGATGTGGAAGCTGTAGCAGAGGCCAGAAGACACCTCGCACCATTCCCTCCAAGCTCACCATGCGTGGCACTTTTCAAAGATGGGGAATTGGTACACATGCTAGAAAGACACCACATTGAGGGGAATCCTGCAGGAGCTATTGCTGCAAACCTTCAGGCAGCCTATGATGAGTTTTGTTAATAGTAAAAATAGGAGGCTATACTAAATAGCCTCATTTCTTATTAAAACCTGTATTTCCATAAAATAAAAAGCCATCCTAATTAGGATGGCTTTTTTATAATAATGTTACGGTATTATACTACTCCTTGAGCCAGCATTGCTTCCGCCACTTTAACGAAACCTGCAATATTTGCCCCTTTTACATAGTTCACATAGCCGTCTTCTTCTACTCCGTAGAATCTACAAGAATTATGAATACCTCTCATAATTTCTTTTAATCTCGCATCTACCTCTTCAGAAGTCCAATTGAGACGGATAGAGTTCTGTGTCATTTCAAGACCAGAAGTAGCTACTCCACCTGCGTTAGACGCTTTCCCTGGAGAGAATAATACTTTGTTATCCAAGAAATGGTTAATCGCATCTAGCGTAGAAGGCATATTAGCAGCCTCTGTAACACACATTACCCCATTGTTTACCAATGCCTGAGCATCTTCTAAATGAAGTTCATTCTGTGTAGCACAAGGGAATGCAATATCACATTTCACCTCCCAAGGGCGTTTTCCTGCTACGAATTTAGCACTTGGAAATTTCTTGGCATAGTCTTCTGCTCTGTTATTTCCAGAGGCACGAAGTTCTAATAGATAATCAATTTTTTCTCCACTGATACCATCTTCGTCATAGATATAACCATCTGGACCTGAAATAGTAAGCACTTTACCTCCCAGTTCGGTGAATTTTTTCACTACGCCCCAAGCCACATTTCCGAAACCTGATACGGTAGCTGTTTTACCTTTAATCTCTTCCCCTTTTGTTTTAAGCATTTCTTCACAAAAGTATACTACACCATACCCTGTAGCCTCTGGACGGATGAGTGACCCACCATAAGCCAAGCCTTTACCTGTAAGTACACCTGTAAATTCATTTCTGATTTTTTTGTATTGCCCGAATAGGTACCCGATTTCTCTAGCACCTACCCCGATGTCTCCTGCAGGAACATCTGTTTCAGGACCGATGTGCTTACAAAGCTCTGTCATATACGCTTGGCAAAAACGCATAATCTCATTATCTGATTTTCCATTTGGGTCAAAATCAGCACCTCCTTTTCCACCTCCCATAGGAAGCGTAGTAAGTGAGTTTTTAAATACTTGCTCGAAAGCGAGGAACTTCAATACAGAAAGGTTTACCGTAGGATGGAAACGAATTCCTCCTTTGTAAGGTCCAATTGCAGAGTTCATCTGAATACGGAAACCACGGTTTACTTGGATTTCTCCTTTGTCATCTACCCATGGAACTCGGAAGATGATGATTCTCTCTGCTTCCGTCATTCTCTCGAGAAGTTTTTTACCGCTGTACTCTGGTTTGGTTACGATGAAAGGGATTACAGTAGCCGCAACCTCTTTTACTGCCTGAAGGAATTCAGGTTCATTAGGATTCTTCGCTTCTATTCTTGCTACGAAATCCTGGATCTTTTGTTCTACATTATGTTGTTCCATATAATGATATAAATGATTCCAACAAATTTAGAGTATTTTTATAAATATGCAAAAATATTTTGCTTTTTTATTGAAAATATGACAAAAACAGACCCTTTAAATAAAAAACAGAACTTTTTATATTTTTCTTTATCGAAAAACAAATTTTATCTTTAAAAAGATACGATTTTATAAATCTTTATTTTCTAAGAAACAAGATATTGCCTACTGGAATTACAACGAATAAGCCCCGAAAGTTCCATTTGTAATAATTCTACCATCAAATCTTTGGTATTCATATCTACCAAAAGTGCAAGGTCATCAGATGAAATTCCATTTTTAGACCGAATAACGGAATAAATTTTTTCCTGAACAGCATTCATTTCGGGCAATTCTTGAGAGGCGAAAAGATCTCCTATAGTGTTTTTTTGCTTATGGATATATCCCAAATCTTCCATCATATCAGAGATGGAAAAAAGAGCTTTTGCCTTGCTTTCACCGATGAGTTTATTACAGCCTTGGCTGTATTTATCATTAATTTTACCTGGAAGTGCAAATACATCTCTATTATAGCCATTGGCAAAATTCGCTGTACTGATAGAGCCTCCGCCAAAAGCCGTTTCTACCACAATGGTAGCAGGAGAAATACCTGCTACTATTCTATTTCTTTGGATAAAATTCTCTCTGTCAGGCTTTTGACTACTATTAAATTCTGAAAGCAAACCACCTCCTTTTTCTAAAATTTCTTCGGCTAATTTTTTATTTTTTGAAGGGTAAAGCGTATGAAAACCATGTGCTAATACCGCAATGGTGGTAATACCTTGATGAATAGACTGCTGATGCACTTCGGTATCCACGCCTAATGCAAGACCACTGACGGTATGAAGGTACAGCGTTTCTCTGAGCATTTCCATCATTTCATGGATAAAATGTTTCCCATAGACCGTCATATTCCTCGTCCCTACAATGCTGAGGTAATTTGCTTTTTTAGGCAAATTTCCTTTGTGATACAGGATAGCAGGAGCATCATTACACTCTCCTAACCAACCAGGAAGCTGCTCTCTATGTCTCAAGATGATATTCACTTGGTTTTTCTGACAAAAAATAATTTCTTTCTCAGCGAAATCAAGATGCTTTGTATTACCAATGTCTTCTATACTCTTAAGTCCAATCCCTGTTTTTTCATGGATATCTTTATGATGAGTAGTCCACACCTCTTTGGCCGATGAAAAATGATTCATCAGTTGAAAAAAATAATTGTCCCCAATATTCCTGCATTTTCTCAATGCGATACTATAATGAATCTCTTCCTCATTCATAATCCAAATTCTTCTCCGAATTTAAGAATTTTTTCTGATTTCGTCTAAATAAGCCCACTCGTCATTCATGGTTATTTGGGGCAATTCAGCACAGTCTTCAGGATGTTCTGCTTGGTATTTTTGCCATAGTAGATCATCCTTCTCACTATAATAATTCGGATATTCCCACACGAATTTTCTTTTTTTCTCGCCTTTGCCTTTATACACCCACGCGAAAATAGTTCCTACTACCGCTCCAGAGAGATGAGATTGCCAAGAAATTTTACTTTCAGCATCCATCTTTTGGAAAAACTCTTCAGGAAAAAGTCCCCAAATCATCGAACCAAAATACAATGCCACCAATAAAGATATCGTCAATAGTTTCGGATTTTTTCTAAAAACTCCCGAAAAGAAAAGAAAAAAAGCCAACATATATGCTACGCCACTCGCCCCAATGATACAGGTAATGTAATACTTTGCTTCTAAATCCATAGAAGGCAGTAACCATACCAAAAATCCCGTCATTAAAGTACCATAAATTAAAATAGTTTTTGCCATGGTAGAATAAAATAGAAAAAGTAAGTACACCATGACTGCTATGGGTAATGAGTTACTAAGGATATGCTCTAAACTTCCATGTAAAAAAGGAGAAAGGACTATTCCTTTTAACCCCGAAGGTACTAAAGAAATGATAGCACCATCACAATTACTGAATAAACCTAAATACTGCATGAGAAACCCACCCCACATCAGCGTAAGCATAATGAGCGAAGGTACAGCAGATTGTATTATCGGATTTTTTATCATAACCTTTCTGTATCAAATAAGCATCCAATATTTTTTTCAAGAAATTATGGCGTAAAATTATTTTGACACAGAAATAACATCCCTTTTTTGTCATAAAAAAAGAGCCAAACACTTGGCTCTTATCATTCAACTTAGTGATTTTTTAGCATTACCCATCCTGAATAGCTGGATATGGTTCCATTGATTTGACTAACAAATTTTTATTTATATCTGAAATATAATATCTAAAACTGTAATGATAAAAAGTAAAATTAAAAACAATACCTTTGTAATGAAAAAAGAATCATAGGAAAACAAAAAGCTCTTTTAAATTATTTTAGTTAACATATTACAAATAATAAAATGTAAAAACAGATTTCAGCATATTCAGAATTACACTGATTTCCAGAACATTTTTGATTTAATGACAAAATAAATGAATCCCCCCTTAAACACTCACTAAAATTACTTGAAAAATGAAAGAATTACAAAAAGTAAATTGGTATAAAATTATCATCTTCTATTTTTCTATTCTAACAATAACTTTTTTATCAAGGAAACTACCAAATCTCTTTCAAATAATTGTGACTCTTTTTACAGAGGTACAATTACCGTGGAATTTCAATCACGGATTTGCAATTTTAATTGTTTCAATCCTTTTTTATAAATTTTATACAGATGAAAAATCCAAAATTTCTTTCTTAGGAAATCAAAAAGTAAAAGCATTGCTTTTTCCAATTATTCTATTTACAGGCTATACTATTTATGGATTCAAAAACAACCAAGGAATTGATGAACATATTTGGGCATTTATATTTTGTTTCATAACATTCATTTATAATATTATGGAAGAATACACTTGGCGAGGATATCTAATTGAAAATTTAGGAAAGTTAAATCTAATTATAAAAGGCTTAATATCAGGAATATTTTGGGCTGTATGGCATGTATTCATATTCAATGATTTTGAACAATATGGTGGATTTTATCTATTTCTCATATTTTGCATTGTTTTTTCAATTTTGCTTACTTTTTCAGTTTTAAAAACAAAATCACTAATTGTTCCCGCTACTATTCATACTTTATTGATTAAAACGAATATTGTAACATTAATTTGTCTTATTGTTTTTTTGATTATTCTAACCACTTGGAATAAAATCGTGCTTAAGAAATGAGCTTTAATAAAAATATACTTAACAAGCAATCTTACAATCCTTCAAAAAAATTCCACAACAATCCTTAGCAAAAAATTCACGAAATTCGCATTATAAAAATCAAGAAAAATGTCAAAAAATAAAAATACCATCACACAAACTTTTCCCGTCCTTGGCATGAGCTGTGCGGCTTGTGCCAGCGGTGCAGAAAACATTGTAAAGCAAACCCAGGGCATCGTATCGGCTTCGGTAAATTTTGCCACGGGTAATCTCACGGTGGAATATTTTCCGAGTGCAACAAGCATTGCCGAAATAAAAAAAGCCGTACAAAAAGGCGGGTACGACCTACTTATCCAAAATGAAGAAGAACAACAACAAACCCTCGAAGCTCTCCACGAAGAAAAACTCAAAAAACTAAAATTCAAATCGTTTTGGGCGATTATTCTGTCCCTTCCTGTGGTGATTATCGGGATGTTTTTTATGGATATGCCCTATGGCAACGAAATTTCGTGGTTGTTTGCTACCCCTGTCCTATTTTGGTTGGGTAAAGATTTCTTTGTGAATGCGTGGAAACAAGCCCAGCATCGCACCGCCAATATGGATACACTCGTGACACTCAGCACAGGAATCGCTTATCTTTTTAGCGTAGTAATGATGATTTTTGCCGAGCATCTACACAAAATAGGTATCCATCCTCATGTGTATTTTGAAGCAGCATCGGTGATTATCGCCTTTATCTTATTAGGAAGGTATTTGGAAGAAAAAGCCAAAGGAAATACCTCTACCGCTATCAAAAAACTAATGGGATTGCAACCCAAAACCGTGGTAGTACTCCATGAAAATACCGAAAAAATTACACCGATAGAAGCGGTAAATACAGGGGATATTATCCTCGTGAAACCCGGTGAAAAAATTGCAGTAGACGGCATCGTAACGCAGGGAAACTCATTTGTAGATGAGAGTATGCTGAGTGGCGAACCTGTACCTGTACAGAAAAAAGAAGGCGAAAAAGTCTATGCAGGAACCATCAATCAAAAAGGAAGTTTTCAGTTTCAGGCAGTGAAAGTGGGCAAAGAAACGCTCCTTGCTCACATCATCAAAACGGTACAAGATGCCCAAGGAAGTAAAGCCCCTGTACAAAAATTAGCAGACAAAATCGCTGCTGTTTTTGTTCCTACTGTTTTATCCATTGCGGTACTCACATTTGTACTTTGGGTAGTTTTAGGTGCTGAAAATCAATGGGTACAAGGTTTGATTTCCGCCGTTACGGTATTGATTATCGCTTGCCCTTGTGCCTTGGGATTGGCTACTCCCACCGCAATAATGGTAGGTGTGGGCAAAGGTGCCGAAAACGGTATTTTAATTAAAGATGCTGAAAGTTTGGAAACTGCTAATAAAATTAATGCCGTTATCCTTGATAAAACGGGTACCATTACCCAAGGAAAACCTGAAGTTACTGATGTCCTTTGGCTAAATAACGATAGCTCTGCTGAAAGTATTCTTCTAAGCATGGAAAAACAATCCGAACACCCATTAGCAGAGGCGGTTGCACTTAGACTTCACTCGGTAACCACTGTTGAAATATCTGATTTTGAAAGCATCACAGGAAAAGGTGCCAAAGCGATATTTAATGATAAAATGTATTTCGTAGGCAACCAAAAATTGCTGCTCGAAAATCATATCAATATTGATGCAAAGCTACTTGAAAAAGCCAAGGAATGGGCACACCAAGCCCAAACCGTAATTTGGTTTGCCGATAGTGAAAAAGCATTGAGTGTTTTGGCAATTTCGGATAAAATTAAGGAAAATTCCGTCCAAGCTATCCAAGAATTGCAGCAAATGGGGATTGAACTGTATATGCTCACGGGCGATAACGAGGCTACAGCAAAAGCTATTGCCCAACAAACGGGCATCGAACATTATCAAGCGGAAGTGTTGCCACAAGACAAAGCAGACTTTGTAAAAAAACTGCAATCTCAAGGAAAAGTAGTAGCCATGGTAGGCGATGGCATCAACGATAGTACGGCACTTGCCACGGCAGATGTGAGCGTCGCAATGGGAAAAGGCTCTGATATCGCAATGGATGTTGCCAAAATGACGCTCATTTCATCAGATTTAACCAAAATTCCACAAGCTATTCGCTTATCAAAACACACGGTAGCAGCCGTTCGTCAAAATTTATTTTGGGCATTTATCTACAACCTCATCGGTATTCCCATTGCGGCAGGGGTTCTCTATCCTATCAACGGATTTCTGCTCAACCCGATGCTTGCAGGAGCCGCTATGGCACTGAGCTCCGTAAGTGTAGTAGGAAATAGTTTGAGACTAAAGAAAAGCAAACTATAAACCTATCTCATATAAAAATCCCTCTCCGAAGTTTAGTCTTTGGAGAGGGAAAACTATTACTCCACTATCTCAAATTCATCTCTATCTCTCAAGAAGTCATAGTGTTTTCGGAAAGATTGTAGCTGAATTAAATCAATTTTAGCGGTAATGAGATTTTCTTTTTTCGTAGAGATTTGTTCGCCATCAGCAAAAAAAGCATAGGAGCTTTCTGGATAGTAAAGCCCATTACCATCGGTACCAATTCTATTAAGCCCAAAAACTATTGCCTGATTTTCTATCGCTCGGGCTTTGAGAAGGCTTTCCCACGCAACAACACGCTTTTCGGGCCAATTGGCTACATACAGAGCAACATCATAATCATTTTTATTCCTCGAAAAAACAGGAAACCGAAGGTCATAGCAAATTTGCAATAAAAAACGCACCCCTTGATACTCGGCAATGATGCGTTCTTTTCCTTGAGCATAGGTTTTATCTTCTCCTGAAAACGAGAAAAGGTGCCTCTTATCATATTGAAAATAAGAGCCATCAGGTTTCACAAAATACATTCTATTGAAATACTTCCCTTGCTCCATTATAGATACACTTCCACAGATGGCAGCATTTTTATGAGAAGCAAATCTCTGCATCCAGTTCAGTGTGGACTCATTACCATCCGCAATTCGTTCAGAACGCATAGAGAATCCTGTGGTAAACATTTCGGGAAGGAGGAAAATATCCGCTTGAACATCAGCAAACTCTTCCTCTATCATTTTAAAATTTGCCACAGGATTTTCCCAAACAACGTCTTGATTAAGCCCACAGATAATCATAGATGAATATAAAATGGTAAAAAAATATTAAGTCTTACTGAAGCCTTACGCTTTCCACTCTACTACCGCACGAATGAATGCTTCTGCATTTTCCACAGGAATATTAGGAAGGATGCCATGTCCTAAATTCGCGATATAGCGGTCTTTCCCGAAACGGGTAATCATTTCGTGTACCATCTTCCTAATGGTTTCTGGCGTAGAATGCAACCTCGCAGGGTCAAAATTCCCTTGTAATGTTACTTTGTCTCCTGCCAGTTTTCTTGCGATTTCTGGAGCAACCGTCCAATCTACTCCCAATGCCGAGGCTTTACTCTTTGCCATTTCCTCAAGGGCAAACCAACAGCCTTTAGCAAAAACCACCACCTCTGTTTCAGAAGCAAGTGCCTCCACAATTTGATGAATATATTGCCAAGAAAACTCCTGATAGTCTGCAGGGGAAAGCATCCCTCCCCAAGAATCAAAAATCTGAACCGCAGAAACGCCATGTGCCACTTTTCGTTTGAGATAAGCAATGGTGGTATCCGTTATTTTTTGAAGTAAAAGATGAGCTGCTTCGGGCTGAGTGAAACAAAATGATTTGGCTATATCAAAAGCCTTAGAACCTTTTCCCTCTACACAATAGCACAATATCGTCCAAGGGCTTCCTGCAAAACCAATCAGTGGAATCTCGTTTTCAAGCTTTTCAAGGGTAATATCTATTGCATCAAAAACATAGCCTAAAGTTTCTTGTACATCAGGAGTAACAATATTTTGAACTTGTTCCATGGTTCTTATAGGAGTCTCCAGCCAAGGACCTACACTTTCCTTCATCTTAAAATCTATCCCCATGGCTTGAGGAACCACTAAAATATCTGAAAAAAGAATGGCCGCATCTAGAGGAAACCTACGAATAGGCTGTACGGTAATTTCTGCCGCAAGCTCTGGCGTCTGACAACGGGTAAAAAAATCATATTGATCCCTCAAGGCTCTAAATTCTGGGAGATAACGCCCCGCCTGCCTCATCATCCACACTGGGGGTCTTTCTACAGTTTCGCCTCTCAAGGCTCTCAGATATAAATCGTTTTTTAGCATTCTTGTTCTTTTTATTTTTTTGAATAATAATTTTTTATCCGCTGGATAAGATCTTCACTGGTACTCTCCGTGCTGGTAATAATGGGCTGTTGGGTATGTTTTTTTAATTCCTTTTCGGTGGTTTGTCCAATGGAAAACACGGTTTTTCCCTCTAAGGAATTATACTTTACGAAGCTACGCACACCACTAGGACTGAAAAAAGCAATGGCATCAAAATTACAATCATTCTTCGGATATAAAAGATGTGTTTCATACACTTCAATCTTTTTATAATCAATATTTTGCAATGGCAATTTTTTATCTAGAATGTCTAATGCTAAATTACCGCAAAAATGTAAAAAAGATTCATTGCTACTATTTTGTAGAATAAAATCAGCCAAATCGGCAGCGTGTTTTTTTACTTTAAAAGTACCGAATCCGTATTTTCTCAGCTCTTTTTTAGTTCTTATTCCTACTGCGTAAATTTTATTAAAATGAGCCAAATCGGTCAATTTTTCTTTAGGGAGAAAGCCATTTTCAAAAAAAGCCCGAACACCATTTACGCTGGTGAATATAAGGGAATGATTTCTAAGGTCAAAAGGGGCTACATGAAGATGCCGAATAGCGATAACTTCCAGAAATTCATGATGAAACTGGGCATCGAAAGCGTTATTCACCTCCTTCTGTAGAGTGCTTTTAGTCCAAAGAATCGTAGTCATTTCTTATGGATTAAGGTTATTTTTTAAGCTGTCCATGATTTCTTTCCCTCCGTTTTCTAGCATCTTTTGTGCGAATGAATACCCTGCAGTTTCAGCATGACAGACAGATATTATCTCATTGATTTCCAAACATTTTTTTCCATCCAAGGTGCACAGCCTACCATGAAAATGCAATTGATTTTCTTGAGTAAATCTCACTATTGCCCCGATGGGTGCGGTGCAGCCTCCTTCCATCGTCTGTAGGAAAGTTCTTTCTATTTCCACACAAATTTGGGTAGGCAAATGATTAATTTTTTCTACAATGGTGTTCACCTCTACATTCTTCTCATGTCCCGCAATGGTTACCACCCCCTGGGAAGGAGCCGAAACCATAAAAGGAAGCGGTTCATAATCAATGTTCAAAGCCAATCTTTTAAGCCCTGCAAGGGAGAAAAGCGTAGCATCTGCAAGTCCGTCATTGAGTTTTTGGAGCCTTGTTTGTACATTGCCACGGATGTCGGTAAATTCAGCATTAGGAAATTCTTTTTTCCAAAAAGCACGCCTCCTTAAACTACTGGTGGCTACTTTTAGTTCATGGAGTGGTTTATCTTTCGCTCTAGGACTTCGTACCAAAACATCTTCGGGAAAATCTCTTTCTAAATAAGCAATAAGTTTTAGATTTTCAGGCATTTGAGTAGGCACGTCTTTGAGAGAATGCACGGCAATATCTATCTCTCCATGGAGGAGCGCAATGTCTAAATCGCGAGTAAAAACTCCCGTAATTCCCATGGAATAAAGTGGCTGAGTAAGGTTTTTATCCCCTGAAGAAACCACAGGAATAAGTTCCGTTTCATATCCTAAAGCGTTGATTTTAGATGCGACTTCTTTTGCTTGCCACATTGCCAAAGGGGAGTTTCTTGTACCTATTTTTATCCGCATGATGATGTTTTTATGGAATTGTAAAGCCAATTAATGTTTTTCCTGAAATTCTCTAAATGCCTGCTGTACCAAAATTTCGTGCATGAGCTTAGTAATTTCCTCGGAACGCAATGGATTGTCTATAATATATTTAGCAAACCTATTGGTAATTTTTTGTATGATTTTATCCGTCAGTTCCATATCATCTATTTTAATATACCTATGCTTTCTATGGATATTGTGCATTTCATTTCGTTCAATATTTTTCAGCATAGCTTTAAAATGATGAATATTAGGTGCGTGTTTCCTTTTCTTTTCCCAGTCAATGAATGCTTTGGTCATCTCCTTGATGATTTCTTCTGCTTTAGGAATTTCTTTTTTTCTTTGTTCAATGGTTTCCGCTATGGCTTTAGAAATGGCATCTACATTGATGAGGGTAACCGCTTTGTTTTCTTCCACCTCCCTTGCTACATTATTCGGGATAGAAAGGTCCAAGATAAGCATTTTTTTATCCTCGGGAATATGTTTTTTATGGATAATAGGCTCTGAAGCCCCCGTTGCCACAATAAGAATATCCGTGTTTTTCAGTTCTGTTTCTAAATTTTGGTAAGGGGTATAAGGAATATTGTATTTCCCAGCAATTTTTTCAGCCGTCTCTGTGGTTCTATTCGCAATTTTAATATGACAATCGGGAGCGTGTTTTAATAAATTTTCTACCGTATTTTGCCCTATTTCCCCTGTACCTACCAATAAAATATTGGCATTATGTAGGTTTTCACTTTGGGTCATGATATAATGCACTGCAGCATAGGAAACAGAAGCAGCCCCCGAAGAAAGAGCGGTTTGGTTTTTTATTTTTTTAGAAATCTGAATGGCAGAGTTAATGGCTCTTTCCAAATAAGGATTACTTCGTTTTTTTTCTTTCTTAAATCGGTTGTATGCTTTTTTGATTTGCCCAATGATTTCAAAATCACCAAGAATCTGGCTTTCAAGCCCTCCTGCTACACGAAAGAGATGATTAAGTGCGGCTTCACGGGTAAATATATTGGCAAATTGTAAAAACTCTGAAAGCGTAACCCCTGTGGCTTTACAAAACTCTTCTGCAATGAGGAGATAGTTAGACGAGGTAGAATAAATTTCTGTTCTATTACAAGTAGATACCACAAAAGCATCTCCTATTTTATTTTCACTAATAGAAGAAACGAAAGATTTTACATGATCATCAAAGAAAGTAAATTTACTACGAACTTCCGCATCAGCTTTTTCATAGCTGATACTCAGTACAGAGAAATGTGCAGTATTATGCAGTTTGTGTAGCTTTTCCATGTTATATCATGCAAAAATAATGAATTTAATAGACATAGTCTCTGTATAATAGTGAGAATTTAAGAAATAGAAAATGAATTAGAATCATTATAAATGAGTCCATAAAAATAGATGGATTTTTCGTGCTTCCGTAAAGTAAATTTATCAATTTATTTGATAAAAAATATCAATTAGGAATCATAGTACTCTTCGTGTTAAAAACCTATAAATGAGTTGATGAAGAATATTAAGTTTAACGCGTTTTACTGTTTTTGGTACTTTACCAAAGTTTTTAGTACTTTGGCAAATAAAAAAGTCAAGACACGCTTATTATGAGAATAATTAAACCATTGACATCTAAACTTAAAAGTTTTTACGCATTAACTTTCCCAAAAGGAAAAGTAGAGTGGATGGTTTTCGGGACTGTTCTTTTTTTGTTTTCCCTTTTAAGCTATTTTCTAGCGATGAACTACCGAATTATTTTCGATAATAGAATTCCCTGGGATGCCTATTTCAGTTTTGATAATAGGGCCATCGTGATGACGGGAGGTGGTTTTGAAAGGCATCCACTTGCTAATTATTTTTTTGATGCCATAAGAGCTGTAGCACTTTGGTTTTCTGATGGTAAAATGAATGCGACATTCAGATGGGTATTGGCTTGGGGAAGCACTTTAGCTACCTCTTTCTCCGTACTGTATGTTTTTAAATATCTGAAAAATATCCTTTCATTATCTAATGCAGTTTCAGTCGCTTTGTCTTTTTTCTTTTGTGCATTTAGCACCAATATTTTATTGTCTTTTACCCCTGAAACTTACCCTTACTCCCAGTCTGCTATCCTACTTTTTTTTCTTTACGCATCTCAACAAATTCAGAGAAGAAAAAAGCTTTCTGTAGTAGCATTATCACTGGGTACCGTGTGCATTGGAGGGCTTACCATTACCAACGCTGTAAAAGTATATATCCCTTTGCTTTTTGAACAAAAAATATGGAAAAATATACGAACATTAGGGCATGGTGTATGGAAAATCGTAGTATCAACAGGAATATTCATGCTGCTAGTCCTCAATCGATTAGACTTTGACTTAGGAAAGCTTTTCAGTAAAGCAACCGCTCAATATGAAAAATTTTCTCAGCCCAAAATCACACCACTTTGGGATATGATTCTTTCATGGTTCGTGGGAGGTAATATGCTTTTCCCTAATTTTATTACCAGAGATTATTATAACGGTAAAACAGGATTCCCATACAAGGCACTTTTTATGGATGTATATTCTTCATTTTTTAACTACCTATGGGTGGGGATAATACTGGTATTGGTCATTTGGGCAGTGATAAGAAATAGAAAACATGCGTTAATCTGGATTTTAGTTCTATCTCTTTTAGTGGATGTTATCATTCATGGGGTTATGAAATTCGGGCTTCATACGGCCTATATTTATGGTGGTCATTTCATTTTTATCATTCCTATGCTCATCGGCTGGCTGCTTTTTTCGTATCGTTCTAATGCTTTTTGGCGAAATATTATTCTGTCTTGTCTTGGCGTTCTTACAGCATACCTTGTGATGAATAATCTCTACCGAATGCAAGAATTTCTATTCTTTTTAGAATTGCACCATTTGGCATAAAGTAAAAACTCTATCTTATTTTTGCTGTAGCGTCATTCCTTTTTGGAATGGAAAATATATAAACAGAATTCTATTTTTGTATAAATAGTTTTGTTTTTAATGCACACTGGTTTTTAATCATATTTTTGAAAATCAAATTGTTATATATTAACATTCCTTGCTAGGGCATAGAGTTCTCAGGATTTTCTCTAATTAATACTTCATTCCTTTTTGGAATGAAATAGATTATTAAATTTATCTCGAAAAGGAGTTTATGAAGAATATTGAGTTGAATGAATTTCATCCTTTTGGGTACTTTGTCAAAGTACTAAAAACCTTTGACAAAGCACTTTAGATGGTCTTAAAACTCAGAAAATTTAGGCGAAATCAAAAAGTGAAAACGAGTTCATTTTATGTAAAACGATAAAGCCTATATTTTGCTTAAAAGATGAATTACTTCATCTCTTACCTCTTGATAATTTTGGGGCATTTTTTTGCTTGACCAGAAGAGCATTGCATGTGCTTTTCCATTCCATTTATCGTGAAAAAGAGGTTTATTGAGACGGTAAGATTCTCTTAGAAGTCTTTTAATTCTATTTCTATCTACGGCTTTTTTAAAATTTCTTTTAGGTACGGAAACGCCTATTTTCATAGCGTCTATATGCTCGTTTTGCAAAAAAATAATACGAAGATGTTCTACTGACTTCCATTTCCCATGCTTAAAAAGAGCATCTAAATCACTCTTTTTTTTGAGTTTTTCTTTTTTTCCGTAGGCATGCTGTTTCATCATGATTTTTTTACAATAGACTGAATTACTTCTGCAGCTGCAAAAAGCCCAAATGCGGCAGGGATATAACTGATGGTTCCATAAAAAGATTTTTTAAAATGAGTCCCGTCGGTCATTTTCAGGCTGGTTTCATCTTGTAGTTCGGTACTGAAAACACATTTTATCCCCTTATGGATAGAATGTTCTCTTTTAAGTCTTTTTCTCACTTGTTTAGCAAGGTAGCAATTGCTGGTTTTAGAAATATCTCTCACCAAAATTTTAGAAGGATCCATTTTACCTCCCGCACCCATTGCCGAAATGATTTTTAGCTTCTGTCTCTTCGCTGCTACGATAAGTGCCAGCTTAGGCGAAAGACTATCTATGCAGTCTAATACATAATCAAAATGATTTTGTGCCAATAGCTCTGGCATGGCTTCGGGCTGAAGAAAATTTTCTTTTACCGAAAGATTTAGTTGAGGATGAATGTCTAAAAGCCTTTTGCCTACCAGCTTAGCTTTAGATGCTCCCACGGTAGAATGGAGTGCCGGTAGCTGTCTATTAATATTGGTAATATCCACAGTATCTCCATCTATAATCATCATATTCCCCACGCCTGCACGAGCCAAAAACTCCGCTGCGAAAGAACCTACTCCTCCCAGTCCTACTACTAAAACATTTGCAGATTTTAGCTTTTCTATACCTTCTTCTTTTATGAGAAGTTCACTTCTCTCTAACCAATTTGTCATGGATTCCTAAGTTAATTAAATTCTCTTTTATTCTGTCTTTCATCCACTGTTCACTTTTTCCTAAAACTTGAGCAGCTGTAGTATATACTTGAGAAATGGGCATATCCTTAGCATCTGTTTCTAAAAAAAAGGCGTCTTCTGGCATGGCTTTTAGCGTCTCTTGCAAGGAAGAACTATGCGTCAGCTGAGTTCCGAAACTCAATAAAAAACCATGTCTTACCAAATCCATTGCAAGATGTTTATTCTTATTAAAACCATGAATTACCATAGGAACTTTCGCTTTTTTTCTAAAAGGTATGAGGGCATCATATTGTTTTACACAATGAATAATCATCGGTTTTCCAAGTGTGTTTGCCCATTCTAAATGAGCATGGAAAACTTCTTTTTGAAGCATAGTGGAAGCATTACTCCGCACATCCAGCCCACATTCTCCAATCGCCACACAATTTGCTAACTGAGCTTTCTCCTTAATTTTATCAAAGGCTTCCTCCCAATTTGGAGGAATCTCCATAGGGTGGATGCCTAAGGAAATTAGCATTTCATGAGGAGTGTTTTCCAAAGAAGCATTGAAAATACCATCGCGAACGCCTAAATGGTGATGATGAAAATCAAAATAACACATTTCAATGCAAAAATACAATGATTTTTTGGATTCAGGATTTTATTTTTCCTTTCCTATTTCGTTAAGTAATAGTAAATCAATCATATCAAATCCACTTTTGAACAATAAGCCTCAAGGAGCTGTAATATTATGCCCTAAAAAACCATATTTTTCATTAATTTTGTCCATGACTAATTTTTCAAAAAAACATCTATTATAATGTCAAAAATTTATTACACCCTAACCGATGAGGCTCCAATGCTGGCAACTCATTCTTTTTTACCTATTGTAAAGGCTTTTACTAAACATGCCGATGTAGAAATCGTAGTACCAGACATCTCTCTTTCGGGAAGAATCTTGGCAAATTTCCCTGAATCTCTTACCGAGGGACAAAGAATACCAGATTTCTTAGCAGAGTTAGGAAAGTTGGCTACACAACCCGATGCCAATATCATTAAACTCCCTAATATCTCGGCATCCGTTCCTCAATTAGAAGAAGCCATTGCAGAACTTCAAAAACAAGGCTACAATGTACCGAACTATCCTGCCGAGCCGAAAAATGATGAGGAAAAAGCCATCCATGCTAAATATGCTAAAGTATTGGGTTCAGCGGTAAATCCTGTGCTGAGAGAAGGAAACTCTGATAGAAGAGCACCGAAATCTGTAAAAGATTACGCAAAAGCCAATCCACACAGAATGGGCGAGTGGAAAACGGATAGTAAAACGGCGGTAGCTCACATGAATGATGGAGATTTCTTCGGAACTGAAACCTCTACTACAGTGGAAAATGAAGGAAAATTCAGAATTGTTTTCTACGGAAATGATGACACTGAAAAGGTATTGAAGGATTTCGCTCCGCTGAAAGCAGGAGAAGTGATAGATTCTTCAGTGATGAATATTTCTGCACTGAAATCTTTTGTGAAAAGTGCCATTGCCCAAGCAAAAGAAAAAGATGTTTTGCTCTCGGCACACCTTAAAGCTACGATGATGAAAGTTTCAGACCCTATTATCTTCGGAGCAATCGTAGAAACTTATTTCGCTGATGTTTTTGAGAAATACAAAGAAGAGTTTGATGCATTAGATATCAATCCTAATTTTGGATTGGCAACACTTTACGAGAAAATTTCAGGCTCTCCAAAAGAAGAAGAAATCAAAGCTGCAATTGCTACCACCATAGCCAATGGTCCAAGACTGGCAATGGTAAACTCTGACCAAGGTATTACCAATTTCCATGTTTCTTCAGATGTCATTGTAGATGCTTCTATGGCAGCTCTAGTGCGTGGCGGTGGTAAAATGTGGAACAAAGATGGCAAGGAAGAGGATACCATAGCAATAATTCCAGACCGCACCTATGCAGGTTTCTATGATGCCATAGTAGAGGATATGAAGAAAAACGGTGCGATAGACCCTACTACTTTTGGTACTGTACCGAATGTAGGTCTCATGGCTCAAAAGGCAGAAGAGTACGGCTCTCATGATAAAACTTTCCAAGTATCAGCAGAAGGAACAGTGAAAGTAGAGGACGAAAATGGAAATACGCTTTTGGAACAAAAAGTACAAGGTGGTGATATTTTCAGAATGTGCCAAACGAAAGATGCTCCTATTCAGGATTGGGTAAAATTAGCTGTGAATAGAGCAAGGCTCAGCAATACCCCAGCTATTTTCTGGCTAGACAAAGACAGAGCACATGATGCACAAATCATTAAAAAAGTAGAAAAATACCTTCAAAATCACGATACCACAGGGCTAGATATTCGCATTTTAGATGTGAAAGATGCCATGCTAGAAACCCTGAAAAGAGCAAGAGAAGGGAAAGATACGATTTCCGTTTCTGGAAATGTATTAAGAGATTACCTTACTGATATGTTCCCGATATTAGAACTGGGTACTTCGGCAAAAATGCTTTCTATTGTACCACTGATGAACGGAGGAGGGCTATTTGAAACAGGAGCCGGCGGTTCTGCACCGAAGCATATTGAACAATTCCTTCATGAGGGCTATTTGCGTTGGGATTCTTTAGGTGAATTCTTAGCATTACAGGCGAGCTTGGAACATCTGGCACAAACACAAGGAAATGATAAGGCTCAAATTCTTGCTGACGCTTTGGATGCTGCCAATGCGAAATTCTTACAAACGGATAAATCTCCTGCAAGAAAAGTGGGAGGAATAGATAATCGTGGTTCGCACTTTTATTTAGCCATGTATTGGGCAGAAGCTTTGGCTAATCAAACAAAAGATGCCGAAATTGCAGCGAAGTTCACCCCTATCGCTCAAGCAATGCAAGAGAATGAAGCCAAAATCAATGAAGAGCTTATAGGAGCACAAGGTGCTGGTCAAGATATTGCAGGGTACTACCACCCAAATGAAGCGAAAACTTATGCCGCAATGCGTCCAAGTACTGCACTCAATGCTATTATAGATAAACTATAAAAGGGACAACGACAAGAAAATGAACCCGTCTCAGTATAAACTGAGACGGGTTTTATGAATGTAATGATTAAAAAAATTAATCATTCAACTTAAGCACCGCCATAAAGGCAGATTGTGGCACCTCTACACGCCCGATTTGCTTCATTTTTTTCTTTCCTTCTTTTTGTTTTTCTATATTTTTTTTATTTGTAGCATCATTTTTGATATTGTCTGTATTTGAAATCTTATTGCTACCAATATAACATATTGAACCTAAAATACCCAAATAAAAAATTAAAATTAACCCCCAATGTTTTTTGAATATATTTTCATTATGTCTCGTGATTAAAAGTAAAACCAAAAGAAATGATATTAAGCCAGTTGAGAAAACTAATAAAAATAAAATCGCACTCCAAATATCTTCTACAAATTGAAAACCTGAAACAGAACTCATTACAAAGGCTATAACAGCTAAAAATATACCCATCAATTCTATTACTTGAACCCTGTTCTTATTCACTTCTAGCAAAAGACTACTTACTTTTTTTAAAGGTTCTATCTGTGTTTTTAATGCCTGATAGCTAGAATTTAATATTTCATATTTATCGTGAGCGTCCTTATTAGGTGCTGGTAAAACAAAGGAAGAATATATGAAAGTGTTATCTATCATACACTCATTATAATCTACACGATATATAAAGTTACTATGTTGTGAAGACCACTCCATATTAGCTTTATATTTTTCATATTCAGGAGCTAATTTTTCATTAATAAAACTTTCTAATTCTTTTATTTCTTCTAATGAAATATTTTCTTTTTGTAAATTATTATTAATTATATATACTATTTTATCAATAAATTTATATTGTGGAAAGTAATTCTTATAATCGCCCTTTATTTTTTGATACTCTTCATAAATTCTATCTTTATTTGAACATGTCTTTAAAAATAATGAAAAACGATTATTTATAGCATATTGTAAAATAACATCATATACATTATCTTTTTGTTTAAGTTCAATAATTTTTATGATTTCATCTAACTTATCAAGTCTTTTTTCAACATCTTTGTAGTATTTGATATAGAAATGTATATCCTGGCATGAATACTTCCCTAATTCTTCATCTTTTATTTGTTTAAAAGATCTTTTTAATTCTCTTTCTCTTCTTTCAAAATAATGATTATTGATATATTCTACCATATTTTTCCATCTTTCTCCATAGGAAATAACCTGCTCTTCATAATTTTCCTTTTCTTCACCATCAATAATAGAACTAATATCTTTATTATCAACCTCTGCTCTTTTGTACCACTTAAATAAAAGAAAATTTGCTTTTCTTAACATTTTTTCCTTTTGTTGTGTTAAATATCCACCTGTATGAATATAAGATTTAAGTCGCTCAATATTAGAAGCCGATTTATAATGTTCATGTAATTGAACATCATTGACACATAAATCAAGATTTACTAAAAATAGATTATATTCCTCTTCATTGCCAATTATACTTCTTCTATTTTGTGAAATACTAAAAATATAATCTTTATCTTGATTTATCAAAAATCCAAAATTATTAATAAATCTAATATATTCCTCTAATAAATTTTCTATTAGGTAAATTTTCTCCCTTACAACTGATAAAAAATGGATTACACTTTGATTGTCAATACCTTGTAATCTATTTTCCAATTCTTCGGAAGAGAATAAAGAATTTTTAATTTCCTGTATATCATTTTTTATTTCTAAATTTCTGACAAACTCTCCTTCTAATACTGAATCAAAAAGTAGAGCAATAATATTTTCAACTTCTACTGACAAAGCAGAAATACTTTCAAATCCGACATCTGGATTTGAAAGTATTTCTGCTATTTTAGTATTGATATCTCTAATTGCTTCAATTATTCTCTGAGTAGGAAAATCATTATCTGTAATATTTTGGCTCATATTTTAGCATTTCTTTTTCCATATCTTCATAACGTCTGTTCAATTTATTATAGTAAATATCCCAAGAAAGGTGAGAGTGACTTATGTCTACTAAATGAAAAGCATCATAAGAAATTAAATCTGAATTTATTTCTTTTATCCTCTCAATATTAGTTCTAATTTTTTCTGAATATTCTCCATTTTTTGGAGTGTAATTTTCTTTGATTCTTAATGTGTTCCTGTCAAGTTCAATACTAAAAAATTTTCCGTTATTTCGAGAATAAAAGTTATAAATATCAGACTCTACATGTCCATATTGCCAAGCCTGAAACTTATTAAAAACATCAAAAAGATTATTCTCTACATCTGCACCAGATACAAAAAACAATAATTTCATTGCTTTTAAGATACTTATATCATTCTCTTTTTCAGGATTTTTTTCCTTATACCAAGAGTTCAGATGATATAAAACTTCTTCAAAAACTTGTATTTTAGTATTTTTAAGCATAACTTTATCGTCGCAAATTTATAAAAATATAATTTAATATAACTAAAAATTATATTAAATTATGATAACTATCATAAAAACAACCTCCTCCATGATTGGAAAAGGTTGTTTTATATTTATGCGTGGGGGTTCACCCTAATCATTCAGCTTTAGCACCGCCATAAAGGCAGATTGTGGCACCTCTACACGCCCGATTTGCTTCATTTTTTTCTTTCCTTCTTTTTGTTTTTCTAGGAGTTTACGCTTACGGGAGATATCCCCACCGTAACATTTTGCCGTTACATCTTTCCTCAATGCTTTAATGGTCTCACGAGCAATCACTTTCGTTCCTAGGGCAGCTTGTACCGCGATGTCAAACTGCTGTCTTGGAATCAGCTCACGCAGTTTCTCACACATCTTTTTCCCGATATTATAGGCATTACTATCGTGAATAAGGGAAGACAAAGCATCTACCATATCCCCATTGATCAGAATGTCCATTTTCACCAATTTAGAAGCTCGGAAACCGATAGGATGATAATCAAAAGAAGCATATCCTTTGGATATTGACTTTAGTCTATCATAAAAATCAAAAACCACTTCCGCCAGTGGCATATTGAATATTAACTCTACCCTATCCGATGTTAAATACGATTGATTAACAATTTCGCCTCTTTTCTCGATGCAAAGTGTCATTACCGCACCTACGAAATCCGACTTTGTGATAATAGAAGCCTTGATATAAGGCTCTTCCACTCGGTCCATAATCGTAGGGTCCATCATTTCAGAAGGGTTATTGATGAGGATAGGCGTATTGGGTTCTTTTTTGCTGTAACCATGGTACGAAACATTGGGAACGGTGGTGATTACATTCATATTAAACTCTCTATCTAAACGCTCCTGCACGATTTCCATGTGGAGCATACCGAGGAATCCACATCGGAAGCCGAAGCCTAACGCCGCTGAACTTTCTGGTTCAAAAACCAAAGAAGCATCATTCAACCTTAACTTTTCCAAAGAAGTCCTTAGCTCTTCAAAATCTTCACTTTCCACAGGATAGATTCCCGCAAAAACCATTGGCTTCACCTCCTCAAATCCCTCTATAGGAGCATTGGCTGGGTTTTCTACGCTCGTAATGGTATCTCCCACTTTTACTTCTCGGGCATCTTTAATCCCCGAAATGATATAGCCTACATCACCGCACTCTATGGATTTTTTAGGGGCTTGTTTTAGTTTGAGTGTTCCCACCTCATCGGCTTCATAGGTTTTATCCGTTGCCATGAATTTTACCTTTTCCCCTTTCTTGATGCTTCCGTTTACAACTTTAAAATACGCCTCAATTCCTCTAAATGGATTAAAGACGGAGTCAAAAATCAAGGCTTGGAGTGGAGCATTAGGGTCGCCCTTCGGAGCTGGAATTCTTTCTACGATTTGTTCTAAAAGCTCATGAACCCCTTCTCCTGTTTTTCCCGAAACACGCAGCACATCTTCGGGTTCGCAACCTAGAAGGTTCACTATCTCATCGGTTACCTCCTCTGGATTTGCGGACGGAAGGTCTATTTTATTGAGGATAGGAATAATTTCCAAATCGTTTTCTAATGCCAAATAAAGGTTAGAGATCGTTTGTGCCTGAATACTTTGTGCCGCATCTACGATGAGCAAAGCCCCCTCACACGCCGCAATGGAACGCGAAACTTCATACGAGAAATCCACATGCCCTGGAGTGTCAATAAGATTGAGTACATATTTCTCCCCTTTGTACTCGTAGTCCATTTGAATGGCGTGAGATTTAATGGTAATCCCTCTTTCTTTTTCTAAATCCATATCGTCCAAAGTTTGAGCTTGTAACTCTCTTTGGCTTACGGTATTGGTGTATTCTAAAAGTCTATCTGCCAAGGTAGATTTACCATGGTCTATATGAGCAATGATGCAAAAATTTCTGATGTTTTTCATGTATAAAATGGTATCGTGCAAAAATAATGAATTTTGCTTCAAATCTTCGTTTAGTGCTTAAAAAACAGATGTTTTTCTAAAAATGTGACTTCATAAGTTCTAATATAGGCGTGATATAAGTTCTATCATTGCTAAGCCTAGGCACTTTATTCTGTCCTCCCATTTTTCCTCTGCTCTGCATCCACTGATAAAATAACCCTTCGGGAGCTTTATGGATTACTGGGCTTTTCAGTGTCATATTATTATATCTCTTTGCCTCGTAGTCAGAATTTACCTGTTTAAGGTGTTCATCAAATGCCTGTGTAAATTTTTCTAAGGAATCTGGAGCTGTATTAAATTCAAAAACCCATTCATGCCCCCCGCTTTCATTACCTTCCATGAAAATAGGAGCTCCCGTAAACTCTCTGACCGAAGCACCCGTCTCCTGACATGCTTTTACGATGGCAGATTCCACATTTCCTATCATCAGTTCCTCCCCGAAAGCATTGATATAATGTTTGGTTCTCCCCGAAATTTTTATCCTGTAAGGATCTAAGCTGGTAAATATTACCGTATCTCCTATGATATAACGCCATAGTCCGCCATTAGTAGTGATGACCACCGCATAGTTTTTACCCAATTCCACCTCCTCTAATGGAATAGCCATAGGATTTTCAGTAGAGAATTGGTCCATCGGGATAAATTCATAGAAAATTCCGTAGTCCAGCATGAGGAGCATCTCATCACTTCCTGACCGGTCTTGAATACCGAAGAAACCTTCAGAAGCGTTGTAAATTTCGTAGTAGTTAATAGTTCTACCAATGATTTTTTTGTATTCTTCCCGATAAGGCGAAAAATTAATTCCCCCATGAAAGAATACTTCTAAATTCGGCCAAAGTTCACCTATGGTATTGATATTTTTTTCTTTCAGTATTCTCTGTAAAAGCACCATCATCCAGCTGGGCACTCCTGTAAGGCTTCCTACATCCGCATGAACTACCTCTTCTACAATGGCTTTCAGCTTCTGTTCCCACTCAGACATAAGGGATACTTTTTTGCTGGGTGTGGTAGTAATTTCTACCCAGAATGGAAGGTTATCTATCAGTATAGCAGATAAATCTCCGAATTTAGTATTAAATTCCTCATACAGCTCTGCACTTCCTCCTAATCTTAAATTTTTATTAGAAAAAAGCTGATTGTCTGGATGATTATTGGCATAAATGGATACCATGTCTTTCCCCGCCTTCATGTGGCATTTCTCTAAACTATCCTGAGTAATAGGGATAAACTTACTTTTAGCATTGGTAGTTCCCGAAGATTTGGCAAAATTCTTAATCGCTCCTGGCCAGATGATATTTTTTTGTCCCTGCCTTGCTCTTTCTATATAAGGCTCAAAATCTTCATAGGAAACAATAGGCACCTGATTTTTAAAGTCCTCATAAGAACTAATGCTACTAAAACCGTGCAGTTTTCCATATTCTGTATCTTCGGCATGATAGAGCTGAGAGAATAATATCCCTCTCTGAGTATCAATAGGATGCCGCATAAAGTTTTGTATCTGATCGATTCTTTGTTTGATGAACCAATTCACTACAGAATTAAACAAAGTTTTAGTCGCCATATCTACAAATATAGAAAAAAAAGCGTAGATAGCACTAAAATTTAGAACAAATTGAGAAGTAAAAAAATCACTGCCCTAAATTGGCATTTTTGAGTTTTTTAATTTCCTCTATTTTTTGTTCAAAGATTTCTTTTTTAGAAGGATGTTTATCCATTAAAACTTCGTAAGCCTCTAAAGCCCTGCTGTATAGTCTCTGTTCTACATAGATATTGGCGAGGGTTTCCGTCATGAGGTGAAGGATATCATCATCTTTTCTTTCTTTAATAAGTGGTGCGGCAGTTTCGTCTTTTTTTATCGGTGAAATTTTAGGCTCTGTTTCGATGAACTTATCGATGGCTTGGGCTTTGACATTTTCTACTTTTGCCTTCTTAGGGCTTGTAAAAGTTTTTACAGAAGAATTTCTATCAATTTTTAACCAACTTTGCCAAGTAGATAGAAAAGTAGGGATATTAGAATCTCTATCCTCTATGGCTTTCGGTGATACTTCTTGTTTTTTTTCTTCCTCATTTTTTTCCTCTTGTGGAGCAGAGTTTTCTTCCTCTACCGCAATAGGTGTTACTGTAGGTGTAAAGAAAGAAACCGTCATTATAGGTGCTTCCTCTGGAGTATTTTCTGCAGTCTCTTCATTAGATGTATCATTCTCTTCTTGCTTTTTCTCTGTGGTTATTTTTCTGAAATTGTGTTTTTCAGCGTGAAGATTCATAGGCTGCCAAGAAGATGTATTCTCCTGTGAGGCTTCCTCTTTATCTGTAATCTCTGTTTCTTTTTGTTCTTTTTCCCATGCCATATCTGCTTCTGAGAAATTGAGATTAAAATTATCCAAATTCTCTTCTTCTTGAGATACCTCTTGACTTTGAGACTGTTTTTTTTCTTTCAGTTTTCTTTCTACTTCCTCTATCAGTTTTCTTCTTTCTTCTTCGTATTTATCAAGGGTTTCATTTTTTGTAGGTACAAAATGTTCTTCCCGTTTCACAGGAGCATGAACAAAATGGCTTTCTGTATTTTCATGGAAATTAATTTCATGATGATACACCTCTTCCTCATCTTTTACTATTGCTTTGTTTTCCTCTACCTCTGTGTCATTTTGAGTAGTTTCAGATATATGCTCTTCCATTTCAGGTGGAGCTTTTAAATGATGTTCATGGCTTTCTATCGTTTCATTTTCAGCATTAGTTTGGGTATTTTCCTCGCTCTTTTCAATGACACTTTTACTTGTAATAGTTTTATTTTCTGTAGTTTCAGCTATTACATTGCTTTCCTCTTCTGGTTTTATCCATGTTTCCACTTCGGTGAGTTTTTCTCCAATGGCTTCTTGATTGGTATTGATTTCTACCTCACCAGCTTCTTCTTCCAAATAAGCGTCTTTATTTTCATGACTTTCCTCACCAATGCTTTGCTCTGTTAGATGATTTTCACTTTCTTCAGGGGTAATTGGCGTATTTCTTTTTCCGTTTACCAAATGATAAAGAATTTTTTTATCGGTAGTAAAAGCAGCCGTATTGGCAAGAATGGCATTATAGTTTTCTTGTTCAAATGTAGATACGCCCAGAAGGTATAAAGCCCTAAAACTTTGCACAAAAGGATATTTCTTAATCTCATTTTGTATCAATGGTAGGTCTTGCTGATTAATCTGATGGGGCTGAAAAAGTAACTCTAAAACTCTATTATTCATATTATTTATTACCAATTGGCTACTATATCATTAAATATTTTATTGATGATTCTTTCATTTACTAATCGCACTTGTGTATTTTCTATATCAATAGTACTGAGTGTATTAGAAAAAACTACCTCATCTGTAAATGTTCTGTCAAAACTTTTTTCGGGCTCTACACGGTTTTCATAATGCACTTTTACTGATATCGTAAGTTTGTTTTGTGCAGACTGCAAAACTCCTCCCACAGATTCGGTGGGGGAAGTTACTGTGGTAGGGGAAATGGTGTAGCCCGTAATCTCTCCTTCTAACAAGATACTAGGATTTTCCTTAGTTCCTTTCAGTGTAGTTCTTTGTAAAAACCGGTTTTGTAAATCAATGGTAAACTGCTGTGCCAGTGTAGGATTGTTCAGTGGCGAATTGTTAATAAAAGGATTGATTTGTATGGTCTTCGTTTCAGGACTCAGGGAAGAACCCGTAAAACTATAGCAAGAGCTAAGGGCTACAAGCCATAAGCCGTAAGCCATAAGCCACAGTTTTAAATCTTTCATCCTAAATCTCAATTTTTTTAACTTCATCAGTCTTCCAAATTGTATTGTTTTATTTTTCTATACAGCGTTCTCTGGGAAATCCCAAGTTCATCGGCCGCTTTATTTCTTCTGCCCTTGTGTTTTTCTAGTGCTTTTATAATGAGTTCCTTCTCGTTATTCTGGAGCGATAGCGTTTCTGGCTTAGCTTCTTCCACTTCTATTTCTTGCACATCTTCATAATCTTCCTGCGTAGATGGAGAAATAATGGTAGGATTCACCACATTGGGTGATGCTGGATTTTCAAAATATAAAAGAGAATTAGGATTATTTACCTGATTATCTTGATTATAAATCCTACTAATTAAACCTTTTTCTGAAGTGCTAAACTCTGTATTTCCACGATTCTTTATCAGCTCCGAAGTTAAGGATTTTAAATCATTAATATCATTCCTCATATCGAAAAGGATTTTGTACATAATTTCTCTTTCGGTATGAAATTCGGTGCTGGAAACGCCTCCTGCATTAGATTTTTGTACCACGGCAGGGAGGTTGGCCTGCTGTGGAATATATTCTGCCAGTCGCGTAGAGTTCACTTCACGATTTTGTTCTACCACCGTCATTTGTTCCACCAAATTCCTGAGTTGACGGATATTCCCAGGGAAACTGTAACTTTCCAAATACTTTACTGCATCTTCCGTTAGCTGAAGCTCGGGCATTCTATATTTTTCTGCAAAATCAATCGCAAACTTTCTAAACAACAAATGAATATCCCCTTTTCTTTCTCTCAAAGGTGGCATATCTATCTGCACCGTGTTCAGTCTATAATACAAATCTTCCCGAAAACGCCCTTCCTCAATGGCGTTCATCATATTCACATTGGTAGCCGCTACTATTCTTACATTGGTTTTTTGTACTTGGGACGAACCTACTTTCATAAACTCGCCACTTTCCAAAACACGAAGCAATCTCACTTGCGTTTGCAAAGGCAATTCGCCCACCTCATCAAGGAAAATCGTACCGCCGTCGGCCACTTCAAAATAGCCTTTTCTGGTGGAAGTTGCCCCTGTAAAGGCTCCTTTCTCGTGTCCAAAAAGTTCAGAATCTATGGTTCCCTCAGGGATAGCTCCACAATTGACCACAATGTAGGGCTGGTGCTTTCTGCGAGATTCTGCGTGAATAATTTTGGGAATATGCTCTTTTCCTACACCAGATTCTCCAATTACCAAAACGGAAATATCTGTGGGTGCAACTTGTATCGCCTTTTCTAATGCTCTATTGAGCATAGGGTAATTCCCAATGATTCCAAATCTATTTTTTATGTCTTGTAGTTTGCTCATTAAATTAATCTAAAAACTATTTAAAATATAATCATAAATGGTTTATTATCTTAAACATTCCCACAAATTGTTTTGAAATATTTCTAAACATTTTTCGGTGGTATTGTAAATCATGGTACCTTCTTTTATCTCCGTTGTATCAAAAGACGCTCTTTCTAGCGTAGTAAAATTAGGAAAAGATACCCCTTGTAAAAAGTTTTCGTCTATTTCTCTGATATCTAAAGTAGCTTGAGGTTTACTAATATTGATACCTACCCTACCTTTATAGTATTCTTTACTAGGAGCTGCTGCCAATGGTATACTGCTACCATTAATAGCAGGAAATGCATGGAAACAATTCCAGTCATTATCCTGAAATATTTGTAAACACTTTTCCGTAATATTATAAATCATGGTACCCTCTTTTATTTTTTGTTTGTCAAAAGAATTTCTTTTTTGGGTAGTAAAATTAGGGAAAGATACACCCTGAGGCTGTCCCATAGGTAAAACATGTATATCTATCTCCATTATATCTAAACTGGCTTGAGGATTCCCCGTATTAATTCCCATTCTTCCTTTAGTATATTTTTTAGTAAGAATGGTAGAGGTACTGGTATTACTATTAGCAGGTTTTCCTAGACACATCCAAGTATTATGCTGAAATATTTCTAAACACTTTTCCGTAATATTATAAATCATAGTACCTTCCTTTATTTCTTTTTTATCAAAAGTATCTCTTTCTGTTGTAGTAAAATTCGGGAAAGAAACACCTTGTGGCTGTCCCAAAGGTAAAAGATGAAGCTCTATTCTTCTTATATCTAGTGTAACTTCTGGGTTTTCTGTATTTACACCTACCCTTCCTTTTACTTGCTGTGGTGTAGATGGTGTAGGGGGGGTAGTAGGCTGTTCAATTTCAATATGCTGAACAAAACTAGAAGTATTACCACAGCTATCTTGAGCCGTCCAAGTTCTTGTAATAAAGTTTTGGTATCTTACTTCATTTAAAGTTAATTGCGTAGTACTATTACCTGAACAAGTAGAAACAGCCTCTATATCCGCATGAGGAATAGGACTTCCATCCAGAATTTTAATATTAGAAGGTGGTGTTTTAGTAAAGATGATCTCAGAATTTTCCACCTCAAAACCTCCATTTCCTGTAACATCATTATTTGTTAAAGCAAAAGCAATATGGTCAATAACTTCAATTTTGATAAGCCCCAAACCAGAGTGAAAAATAGGGTTTCCGTTTTGGTCTGCATGATAAACTTGTCTTCCTATAGCAGTATGAGGCATCACGATTTCGTGGCTTCCATCATTTTCTGTTTCTAGAGCTAAAACATGATTAAAGGTTTTTCCAAAATCATTAGAAAGTAAAATACGCACTTTATGATTTCTTAACAAGCTATCTACATTCCAAGTAAGCATTACCTTCTCTCCTGTTTTGTATTTTTTGCTTTGAAAATTGGTAATTTTGAAAGGTATCCCATCTACATATTTCACCTTGGTTTCATACATATCATAGCGAGTAGGATGATTAATTATCTCATTGTAAGTATCCTTAGTGTCATTGACCCCTAACCAAAAAGTATATGCTTTCCCAGCACTTAAATCATATTCTCTTTTAACAAAACTTCCTATCACCCAATGGTTATAGAATGCTTTTGTGTTATCACGAGTAGATTTTTCGGATTCAAACTGAGCATTATTTTTTCTTATATCTGCCTGATGAAACGCATACAAAAGTGGGTCTCCATCAGAATCCGTCGCATCAATTTTAAATTGAAAAAAAGTTTCTTTAGGGAGTGTATATTCTCTACTAAGCTTTGTGGTATCAATAACAGGTGCTTCATTGTTTTTTGAAGTACCTACCATAGTATTCGCTCTGACCGTTTCACGAATAAAATAAATACTTGGCAATGAAAAAAAATTAACAGGAGTTCCATAGCTCATAATAGACTGTCCATTACCAGGCTCTGTTTTTATGGTACTAGTTCCTCCTGTTGTAAAGGTATGTAGTGAGCCAAATAAATGTCCAAGCTCGTGGGCGATGATACGATTTATATTGGTAGACATTGCTTTTGCTTTTGAAGTAGAGTAATTAACGCGTCCGAGACCTGCCAGTCCACCTATACCGGTGTCACTATTTCTTGCAATTACAATCCCTGCATCATAGTTTTCTTCGCCTATAAGATTACTTATTTTGAATGTAGCACTATTTATAATTCTGTCAGCTGTTTTTCCATCAAAAATTGGAGAGGAATCAATAATTAACTTGTCATTATTTACTATTTGAAATGTAATACCTATTTCTCTGGCATAATATTCATTAAGAGAAGTCTCCAATCTGCTCCAAAAACCTCTAACAGACTGTTTGCTTCCATACCTATTATAGTAATGCTTATCCACAAGTACAGCTAAACGGAATACACGCAAAAAATTATCTGTGTGAATTTGCTTACTCTGCGATCCAGCCTTTGAAAAAATATTTGCTGGATTCCTATGAACTCCCATATTACCATGAACATTACAATTTCCACCATCACAGCCTCCACATTTACCTTGTGAAGATTCCTTAATGATAGAGAGATAACCATCTCTGGAAGTAACTATCCTCCACTGCTTTTCCTTCCAAGTAAAATCTCCAGATACATCCCCTGTATTTGAAATAGACATCGTAGCTATAAATAAATCTCCCTGATACCCTACAAAAGTACGGATACCCGTCTTTTCAGTAAAGGAATTTTTCCGTTCACTCCACTGCAAAGTAAGTCTTTCAGATGGAGAAATAGGGATGATCCATTCAATAGATTTATTTTGAAAAAAGCGTTCTGCCACCTCATGAGCCTTTGTAGAGGTTTTAAATACTTGCTGTGCAAATACACTATGTACAAAACAAATTAAGAATAAAAAAATATTTTTTCTCATCGGTTATAATGCTTTCAAATACAGTTTTTATGATTACTTTATCTAGGATAATAAAACTTATTACTTCACAGATACTTCTTTAATTTCTAAATTAATTGCATTTATTAGGTTTTGGTACTTTTCTTTGCCATTTATAAGCGAAAGCCCATTGATAGCGATTACCAATTGATCAAAAGCCTCTTGCATTTTCTCTCGTTCAGCTTTGGTTTTTCCTACTTCTATAGCACTTTGTTCTTCGGTGCGTTCGGTGTGGAGTTTTTCCAATTCTGCATTGGTTGTTTTTAGGTGTTCTAACCATTTTGTAGCTCCTATGGTGGTAACGGCCTGTGCTAAATCTATCACTTCAAGGTCTGCGAGAAGATTTCTGATGATGGCGGTTTCCTCCCTCAGTCCTTGCTTTTGTGGGTTTTTTCCATATTTCTCGATGATGATGATGAGTTTTTTCGCTGCTTGTGAAGAGGCTTCTTCTGGAAAGGTCTGGAATAATCGGCAATATTTAATAAAGCCCATAAGAAGCGTATCTCTCTTGTGGTCTAATTGTTTTATCTTCGCAGTATTCTCGTTCTTTCTTAGTGGCTTTATCGCTTCTTCTAGTGCAGATAGCTGAGCATTAAATGCCGTAGCCAATGCCGTTAGGTTCAGCGTTTCGAGATTTTCCTTGGCTAAAAATGACTTTACATTGTTCATTACTTGAACAAAAGCCATTATTCGGATATTTTTCAAGTTGCTTTTTGTAATCATTTTATTAATATTTTAAGAATTTGTTTTAAATGTTAAATTTTATTTATTGGAAAGCATTAATCCTTAAGTTTTAATACTGTCCAAAACTTGGATTTTATCAGTTCTTTATTCTTCATCTTATCCGAGCTTCGGATTTTTATAATCCTCTTAGATTGGCTCTGTCCGAAATTGGAGCCTTGCTAATCCCTCGTCTTGAAGTAGTCCGAAGTTTGGATTTTCTTATACTTTAATGGGTTGAGGAAATATCAGAGAAAATCATCTTAAACTCATATCCTGTACAAATCTATGGAAAAACATTTTTTCCTAATAGAGTTATGTTACATATGTCATAAATTATATTGCTTCAATACATTTTCAAAATGAGGTGATTTTATAAAATTCTGCTTTTGTTTATTGACTTGAATGATTTGCAGAAATCCCAATTCTACTAATGTTTTCAAGTCGGTTCTTGCGGTATAGCTGGATACATTAAATCGATGCTCCATTTCTTTAGTATTTAGTATTCTTTCAGGGTCATCGTGTATTATTTTAAGGATTTGTGCCATTCTATCATTTACATTCGGTATTTTCATAAATTTTGCAGCTTGGAATACCTCTTTTTGCTTACGCCCAATATATTCTTTTAATGCATCAAAAGCCTTTTCCATTGTTTTGATATGATAGGTAATGAAATAAGTAAGGTCATTTCCATCTATTTCGGTATACAGGTAGGCCTTTTCATATTGTGTTTTTGTATCCTTGATTATCCTTGAAATGGATAAATATTCAGTGAGCCAATAACCTTTTTTCAGCATATACCAGTAGAATAAGGCTCTTGCTGTACGCCCATTGCCATCAGTAAAAGGGTGTATCCATCCGAGCATAAAATGAATGATACACCCCTTAATGATAGGGTGAATAAATTCTCCATTATCCGTATTAAAAAACACACATAAATCTTCTATGAGCCGAGAAAGATCTGACTGCAATGGAGGTGTATGTACCACCTCGCCATCTGTGTAATTTATTACTCTTACTTCATCATCATCTCTGAATTTTCCTTCATCTTCTGCTGAATCTAATGTGTCTTTGGTAATCAACCTATGTATGTAAAGGAGGTTTTCTGGGGTCAAATCTTCATCTTTATATTGAGCAATATATTTCATTGTGATAAAATTATTATGAATCATCTGCTCAGATGTGTTTTTAGGCTTTTTCTCTTGCTGAATCATTTCTTTTGCCTTTTTTCTCGTGGTATTTGCCCCTTCCATTTGGCTACTGGAAATGGCTTCCTCCATTATAGAACTGATGATAAATTTGGTTTTATCCGTTTCGGCAATACCTATATTACTTCCCAGCATTCCACCAATATTCATATCCAATTTATGAAGGGCTTTTTCAATATAACCCGTAATGACATAGTGAAACTTTGACGAATGAAAACGGATCTCTCTTTGTTTTAATAATCTGTCTAATTTCACTGCACTCCATAACTCCAAAGGCGTACAGTCTCTGGCTTTGTATTTTATTTTGTCCCAATACAAATAGTCATTTTGAATATTTCGTAGCTGACCATTTAGCTGATATTTTACCATTAGTGATAAAATTTGGGTATTATCTTCTATTTTAGGAGCTTGTTCTATCATTTTATGTACTCTAAAAAGTTATACGAAAGACAAAAGTAAGCAAAAACCGCAAGATTTATGTAAAATCTCGCGGTTTTTACAAAGTACTTTGCTGATAAAACCTTTTAGATGAAACGAGATTTTTTATAACGAGTAAGCTTAATACTTCTCCTCCACTCTCCCTATCAAAGTTCCCTGCGTATTGTCATACACAAAAACATTCACTAAATCACCTACCTTTTGTCCCTCTTGCTTATCGAATACACAAACGGCATTTTGAGAATTTCGTCCTTTCCATTGGTTCTCGTTCTTTTTAGAAGTTCCCTCAATCAAAATTTCGTGGGTTTTCCCTACATAGGATGCCATTCTTTTTCGGGACAATTCCCCCTGTAAAGCGATGACTTCGGACAATCTTCTTTGTTTTACATCGGCAGGAATATCGTCTTCCATTTTTTTATGAGCAGGCGTTCCTGGCCTCTCCGAGTAAGCGAACATATAGCCGTAATCATACTCTACTTCCCGCATGAGGGAAAGTGTATCTTGATGGTCCTCTTCGGTTTCGCCACAGAACCCTACAATCATATCTTGGGAAAATGCAATATCAGGGACAATGTTCTTCGCTTCTTTAATTAAATCCAAATATTCCTGACGCGTGTGCTGGCGGTTCATAGCTTTGAGCATATTATCGCTCCCACTTTGTACAGGAAGGTGCACATATCTACAGATATTAGGGTATTTTGCCATCATTCGGAATACATCAAGGCTCATATCCTGAGGATTAGAAGTAGCAAAACGGATACGCATTTCAGGAACGGCTTTGGCCACCATTTCCAATAGCTGAGCGAAGTGTACCGCCGTAAGTTTCTGCATTTCGGTGGCTTTGGCAAAATCTTTTTTAGGTCCTCCACCGTACCAAAGGTAAGAATCTACATTCTGCCCCAGCAGGGTAATCTCTTTATAGCCATTTTCCCAAAGTTCTTTACATTCATTAATGATAGAGTGCGGGTCTCGGCTTCGTTCCCTTCCTCTTGTAAAGGGTACTACACAAAAAGTACACATATTATCACACCCTCTTGTAATGGTAACGAACGCTGTAACGCCATTTCCGCCCAATCTTACGGGATTAATATCGGCGTAAGTTTCGTCTTTAGAAAGGATTACATTAATGGCATCTCTGCCCCCTTCAGTTTCTTTCAGTAGGTTGGGTAAATCTCTGTACGCATCGGGACCCACCACCAAATCTACCAAATGTTCTTCTTCCAAAAATTTGGTTTTGAGCCTTTCTGCCATACAGCCCAATACGCCTACGGTGAGGTTAGGTTTGCTTTTTTTCAGGTGATGGAAGGAAGACAATCGGTTACGGACGGTTTGTTCTGCTTTTTCCCGTATTGAGCAGGTATTGAGCAAAATCAAATCCGCCTCTTCTACTTTCAAGGTGGTATTGTAGCCTTGCTCATTAAGAATAGAAGCTACAATTTCGCTATCCGAAAAGTTCATCTGACAGCCATAACTCTCCAAAAAAAGTTTTTTAGTATTTCCTTCTTTCTCCGCAATGGCATACGCCTCGCCTTGCTTGTTTTCGTCTATGTATTTTTCTTGCATGTTATTCAAAATTAAGGTGATTGTATGGAGATAAAATCTATCCTTTGATGGATATTAAAACCATTCCATAAAATGAAAAATATTCTTTCGTTTTTCTAATGCTATCTTGGGATGATTTCTATTTTTTCAACTTGAAACCTCCTGTTATTCAATCTGCAAAGATATGGAAAATTCTGCCATTCTGGCAGAATTTTAAAAAGTGTTTTGAAGGGAAATAAAAATGCTATAAACAGTAAGTAACAGACTCTTAGCGTATGGCTTTCAGCCTTTTAATTTTCTAACCTCTAAAAATTCATCTACAAAAACTCTACGGCTTACGGCTTCATAACTTTCCGTTTCACCGAGTTCTACCAAATCTTTACTGGTAGAAGTACGCATGGAGTAGTTGGCAAGATTTCCAGTCCTTTTACAGATGGCGTGTACCTTCGTTACATATTCTGCTGTAGCCATAAGAAATGGCATAGGACCAAACGGTCTTCCCATAAAATCCATATCTAGCCCTGCAATGACTACGCGTACACCACTATTGGCAAGCTGATTTGCCACTTCTACAATACTTTCATCAAAAAACTGAGCTTCATCTATGCCTACCACATCACAATTAGAGCCTAAAAGCAAAATTTCATCTGGCGTTTCCACCGCCGTACTGGGAATTTTATTCCGATTGTGCGATACCACATCTTCTTCAGAATATCGGGTATCCAATTTGGGTTTAAAAATTTCCACATTTTGTCCCGCCATTTCCGCCCTACGAAGTCTGCGAATCAGCTCTTCAGTTTTTCCAGAAAACATTGATCCACAGATGACTTCCATCCATCCGCTTTGTTTTGAATGATTAATTGTATTTTCTAAAAACATTTGTTAAATTAGCCGTAATTTTGGAATCTCAAAAATACGCAAAAATAGTCAACTGATATGAATACCTCTCAAGACATTATTAACCAGCTCATTGCTGATATTCAATCTACCATTCTCCAGCTTTCAGACATCCAGTCGGTACAAGATTTTATCGATAAAAGACCACTCTTCGAAAAATTAATCCGACTACAAGACTTCGCTACTCAACTCAATGAATATGCTCTGCTCATTTCCACCCCTCTTGTGCAACAGACACGAGAAGAAGTGAGTACCATCATCCATAAAGAGCCTGAAAATAAACTGAATAATGAGATAGAAATCACAGAGAATGAAAACATTGTAGACGAAACAAAAACTTCTGAGGAGCAAGTACAAATTTCTGAAAACACAAATGAACCTATTAATAACGCCCATCTGTCATCTGATGAAAATGCTGAGATATCAACTACTGAAAGCATTTCCATAGAAAATGGTGCCAATGAAGTAGCTCATGATATTCAGCCAAATGAACTTTTAGGTGATTTCGATAATGGAGAAGAATCACTCTGTGTAGGAGGCGTAGAGCCGAGTATTTCTGATAAAATAGAAGAGATAGAAGAAGCTGAAAAAGAGAACACTATAACAGAAGCTTCATTAGAAGAGGAAAATTTGGAAGAAAATAAACCGGAAACAAAAGAACATAATACACCTACAGAAACATCTCAAGAAAAGAAATTGAAATTAGCTAATATCAAAGGGCTCCAAACGCCTATTTTTGAGGAAGGTGCGAAAGCTGTTCAAGGAGAGTTTTTTGCGGATATGTTTCCCAAAACGCCCAAAGTATTCAAACTAGACCTCAATGATAAACTGGCATTTACTCAGAAATTATTTGATGGTAGCCAGCATGAGCTTAATGAAACAGTGAGAATACTTAATTCCTTTGACCATGTAGATGCTGCAAAAGAATACCTGAGTGATATGTATTACGAGAAAAATTGGGAAAAAGTAGATGAATATGCCCAAAGACTGTGGTCACTGGTAGAAAATCGATTTTTGTAATAAAAAGATTCTTACCAGTTCTAAAGTTTGCTTTTAAGGAGTTCATATCCCAATCCTTAACAAAAAACGACGAGCTCTTACAAATAAAATAATAATACAATAATGAATATCAATCATATCAACAATTTCCAAAAACCTTTTTTCATCGGAATTGCTGGAGTAGGTATGAGTGCCATTGCCCAGTATTTACAAGGCATCGGGAAAGAAGTTTCAGGAAGTGATAGGTATTTCCGTGAAGGAGAGTACAACGCCACTCAAAACCAACTGGAGGCAGAGGGCATACAATGTTTCGTGCAAGACGGTTCAGGAATTACTGAAAATACTGATTTGGTGGTAGTTTCCACAGCCATAGAAGATACCGTATATGAAGTAAAAAAAGCCAAGGAACTAAACATTCCCATCATCCGAAGAAGTGAACTTTTAGCATTGATTGCGAAAAGTAAAAAGACCATAGCTGTAGCTGGAACTTCTGGTAAATCAACTACTTCAGCTATGCTATTTCAAATACTGCTTGATGCTGGTTTGGCACCAAGCATTATCTCTGGAGCAGGGCTTACCAGCATCATCAAACAAGGAAGAATAGGCAATGCATTTGTAGGCAATGGAGAGTGGCTCATCATTGAAGCAGATGAAAGTGATGGCTCTGTAATACAATATACACCTGATATTGGACTACTGCTCAATGTGGATAAAGACCATCAGGAAATTGATGAACTGATGGATTTGTTTTCTACTTTTAAACGAAATACCAAAAACTTATTCATTGTAAATCAAACTAATACATTATCACAGCAACTATCTGCCAATACAGAGCATGATTTCGGTTTTGAAAAGGAAACAGCGAAATATAATGCTACCAATTTTACCCAAAAAGGCTTTGAACTTCGTTTTGAAGTTTTAGGGCAAACCGTGAAAATGAACGCCATCGGTCAGCATTCTGTGGAAAATGCCGTAGCAGCCATCGCTGTAGCCCACCAGATAGGTGTAGATTTAAAAACTTGTGCTAAAAGTTTAGAAAACTATGAAGGTATTTACCGTAGGCACCAAATTTTAGGGCAAAAAAATGGCATTTGGGTAATTGATGATTATGCTCATAATCCTGCTAAATGCGCAGCGAGTATCAAGGCCTGCCAGCCTTTGGCCGATAAAGTTATCGCATGGTTTCAGCCTCATGGCTACGGACCTACACGCTTTTTAAGAAATGATTTTGTAGAAGAAATCACTCATGCACTTCGTCCACAAGATGAAATTTGGATGAGTGAGATTTTCTACGCAGGTGGAACAGCCACCAAAGATATTTCTGCTAATGACTTGGTGAAAGACCTACAAAAGAAAGGTAAAAATGCCTTTTTCGTGGAAGATAGGAATGATTTACTCCATCACTTAAAACCCGCTCTTACCGGAAATGCTGTACTACTACTCATGGGAGCCAGAGACCCAAGTTTAGAAGCGTTTTGTAAAGAAGTGTTTGACAAATTGTAAATAGAAGGACTATTTTTCCCTATTGAAATCCCTATTTGGAAAGCTTTGTCCCCTGAAATTCTTTAAGATAAAAAGGGTCAAAATAAGCAATATCTTCAAAGGATTGGTGATTGTATTTTTTCACCGCTTTCTGAACAAGATATTGAGCAGAAGGAAAAACTTCCGAATGATAAGTAGCATGAGGCATCTGCAAAATGGTAGATGCCTTCTTGGCTCCATCGCCCACGAAAATCACCTTTTCATCATGATATTCTGAAAAAGAATTTTCATCTAAAATAAGCGCTTGGGTAGGAGCTATTTCTTTGCCATCATTACCCGAAAATACCGCAGAATACACTTCCATTCTTCGGGCATCTACCATGGGAATAATTGCATCAAACCCCTGACCTACAAAAGGCTCTACCATAGTTTCTAAAGAGTTTACAGCAATTAAAGGAATTCCAAGTGCAAAGCAATACCCTTTAGCCGCCGCAGTGCCTATTCTTAGCCCTGTATAAGAACCCGGCCCCATTCCGAGTGCCACTGCATCTAAATCTTTAAGCTGAATCTCTGCACCTTCTAATGCCCATTCTACAAACTTATGGAGATGTTCAGATTGTTTATAATTTTCCGAAACCTCTTCACATAGACATAAAATATGCCCATGTTCTGAAATGGCAACTGATGAGTTTTTAGATGAAGTTTCGAGGTGTAATATTTTCATATTCTTACGGTTTACAGTGGTGCTTATATGCTATGCGTCTTTATTCATCAATGCTTTTGCTTGTTCCACTGCAGCATCTGTAATGGTGGAACCCGAAAGCAATTGGGCTATTTCTATAAGTCTTTCTTCTTCAGACAATGGCTTAATGGTGGACTGAGTAACGCCCTCTACATCAAATTTCTGAACTTTATAATGATGCGTTCCTTTGGCGGCTACTTGTGCCAAATGAGAAATAACAATAAGCTGCATATCTTTCGCCATATCCTTCATTACCATTCCTATTTCTTCAGCTACTTTTCCTGAAACTCCCGTATCTATCTCATCCAAAATAAGGGTAGGCAACTGGTTATTTTCTGCCATAATTTTCTTTACCGCTAGCATCACCCTGCTTCTTTCTCCACCAGAAATAGCTTGCTGTATCGGTTTCATCTCAAAACCAGAGTTGGCTTGGAACAATATCTTTATATGCTCTTTTCCTAAAAGATGAAAATCAGAACTCGGTGTAAGCTCTGCGAGGATTTTTGCTTTTTCTAATCCTAATTGCTGAAGCAATTGTTCCATTTTGGCTTTAAAAACATCTGCTGCTGATTTTCTTTTATCACTGATAATCAATGATTTTTCATTAAGTAAACCTTCTTTTATTAAAATATCTTTTTGCGTTTCGGCAATTTCCTCTTCAATATTTTCAAAACCCGATTGTTCACTCTGCATCTGATTTCTAATTTCTATCAGCTGCTCCACACTTTCGGTGTTATGCTTCACCAATAACCCCTGAATAAGATTTACTTTCTTTTGCAGTTCTTGAATCAAGATTGGATTAATTTCCACTTTCTCTGTTTCGGACTGGAGTTCATTGGTAATATCTTTGATTTCTAAAAAGGAAGAATCTAACCGGTGTACCAGTTCGGCATACTGTGGAGAAAACTCTGCCAATTTTTGAAGACGATGCAAGATGGCACTCAATCCATCTAATACCCCCATCTCCTCAGCCTCTAATCTTCCCAAAGCATAACTCAAATTTTCAGCAATAAATTCCGCATTTTCCTGTGTAGAGAGTGTGCTTTGAAGCGTTTCCCAATGCACATCATCTAGCTGAGCATCCTGTAATTCCGTAAGGAGGAAGTTTTTATAATCACGCTCTTGGTTTCCTTTATGAAGCTGTTCTTGTAATTCTTTCAGCCTAGACTTTAACTTTAAATAACTACGATATTCATACTGATAATCATCTATTTCTATTTCATTTTTTGCAATACCATCTATAATATTAAACTGAAATTCTTCGGTGAATATTTTGGCTGTTTCAAACTGAGAATGAATATCTATGAGCTTTTCCGAAACCTTTCTAAGTTGTTCCAAAGTGGTAGGCACATCATTAATAAAAGCTCTAGATTTCCCATTAGGAAGAAGCTCTCTGCGGATGATGGTTTCCTCCTCAAAATCCAAATCTAGTGCTTCAAACAAAGATTTCATGGATGGCGAAACACTAAACTGCACCTCTACAATGCTTTTTTTATCCTCTTTTACTACACTTTTAACATCAGCCCTTTCTCCCAAAATAAGGCGTAAAGCCCCAAGGATAATGGATTTTCCAGCACCTGTTTCTCCCGTAATAACTTGAAGCCCCGAATGGAGGTCTATGTCTAAATGCTCAATGAGCGCAAAATTTTGAATAAAAATCCTGTTCAGCATAGTGCAAAAGTAGGGAATTATAATAAAAATATGTAAAAATTATAAGTGGAAAAAATACCCCCTTTCTTCAGTGTGATAGTACTGATATAATTCGTCGTTAATACACTTATATTTATCCCTTATCATGATGTTTTTATTTAACAATCATTATTTTGTTCAAATCATACATAAATGGTATTATCTTTGTTTCAAATTTTTCAATTTTTTTTTTTAGAAAAAACATGAAGAATATATTCTCCTTTTTTCTCCTACTCATGGTAGGATTATTTTATGCTCAAGTAAAAAAAGACCTCATCATTCATCCTGATGCTAAAGTAGGGCTATCACTCAGCGGTGGTGGAGCAAAAGGCTTTGCCCATATTGGGACACTAAAAGTACTAGACTCTCTTGGCGTAAAGGTAGATTATATCTCTGGAACAAGTATGGGGGCCATTGTGGGAGGACTGTATGCCGCAGGATTCACAGGAAAAGAAATAGAGAAAATAGTATTGGATACAGATTTTTACGCTGTACTTGCTAATGAAAAAAACCGCCAAGAGTCCTCATTTTTTACCAAAAAAACGGATAAATATCTACTGGATATTCCCATCAAAAATGGGAAAATAAACTTGGTACCAAAATCCATTTCTAAAGGACAAAAAAATATCTATATGCTGAAAGAACTTTTTAAGAATGTGGCACATATAGATGATTTTTCCCAGCTACCCATTCCCTTCATCTGCACAGGAACCAATTTAGAAAGTGGCAAACTGAAAATTTTTGATAAAGGAGATTTAGTGAAATCCATCATGGCAAGCTCTGCCTATCCCTCACTCATTGACCCAGTAAAAATTGGGGATAGCCTTTACATAGATGGTGCAATGACCATTAACTACCCTTCTGAACTACTCAAAGATAAAAATATGGATATCGTTATTGGGGTAGATTTAAGCCAAGGGCTCTCCAAAAGAGAAAACTTAACTTCTGCATTTGGAATTTTAGACCAAGTCATTGATTTTAATATTCAAAAAGAAACGCAAAGACAATATCAGTTTACCGATATTAATATTCATCCTAACTTAGAAGGATTAGGAGCAACCAGCTATGGTGATAAGAAAAAAATTCTAGACCTAGGCTATCAAGAGGCACTGAAATATGTGGATGTTCTAAGCCAGCTTCCCAAAAGAGAAAACCAACTGCTGCGTGCCCCAAGTAATCCCATTTTTTCTAATGTCTATAAAATAGATGAAATTACTGTAGAGAATAATAATATCTTCGATGTAAACTATGTACAAGGAAAAATGCGACTAAAAGTACCTTCGCTCCAAACTTATGGTAGCATCAATAAAATGATTGATAAACTGTATGCCACCAATAACTACAATCTCATTAGTTATGACCTCATCAGAGAAAACAATAAAACCAAGCTAAATATCATTGTAAATGAAGAAGAAAGCAGATATTATTTAAAGTTCGGCTTACACTATGACGAAGTAATGAAAACAGGACTCCTCCTCAATGCCACCATTAAGAGATTACTATTTAAAAATTCCACGGTCTCCTTAGATGTAGTAGTGGGAGATAAACCAAGATACTATTTTAACTACTCTATGGACAATGGATATATCCCTGGTATAGGAGTATTTGCATCGGGAATGCGTTTAGACCTAAAAAATGAGCAAGAGTACATCCATGAATCATGGAACTGGTTCCGAAACGAAGCCTTTATCCAATCCATCTGGAGAGATAAATACGCTATAGGAGGAGGTATTAGCCATGATTATTTTTCCTCTAACTCTGTACATCCTACTAACGCCACAGAAAACTTTATAAACCCTTTTATTTTTGCAAAAAGTGATACTCAAGATGATAAAAATTTCCCTACACGCGGATTTTTCATAGATACTGAGGTAAAAGTGCTAGATTTATACAATAAAGAAATCCAAAAAAAAGCTATACAGGCAAAAGTGAATATGCACATTAATTTTCCCATTTCTCAAGCATTTACTTATAGACTCAATCTCTACGGAGGCATCAGCATAGGAGATTATATTCCTTATTATTATCAATTCAGACCTGGAGGTATTTTTGAGCAGCCACTTGGTAATTTCATTAAATTCAAGGGGTACCACTTCGGGGATTTAAGTGCTAATAATATACTCATTGCATCTAATGACTTACAGCTGAACTTTAAGAAAAACTATTATCTAGTAGGACATCTTAATTTTGCTAATCTTTTTAATGATACCCAAACCGATGATATCCTAAAAATCAGTAATAGCTCTGCAGGAATTACAGCGGGATATAAATCTCCTTTTGGACAAATAAAAGTAAACTATTCCAAAGCTCTAGAAGGAAGAAAAGGGATATTTAGCGTGATTTTAGGCCATTGGTTTTAAACGAAAAATGTAACTCCATTGCACTCACATAAGATTTGACAACACTCCTCCCTCAACTATCAAATAGTAGGGAGGAGTTTTTTAAGGTATAATTTTTATTGAGGAATTATATGTGATATATCTTGAACCTTATAAATTTTCATTAATTTTACCACCTTATTTTACTTTAAATGATTCATTTCTTTTTCGAAAATATAGACGAGCAACCACTAGACGAACAGCTGAAAAATTGGCTAGAAAAAATCATCCTCTCCGAAGGTAAAAAATTAGGAGACATTAATTATATTTTTTGCGATGATGAATACCTCCTCAAAGTAAATCAAGACTATCTACAACACGATTATTATACAGACATCATCACCTTTGATTATGTGAAAGGGAAAACCATTTCAGGTGATATTTTTGTTTCGATAGAAAGAATTGAGGATAATGCTACTACGCTATCCAAAGATTTCGATTCGGAGTTTCATCGTGTGCTTGCCCATGGTATCCTCCACCTCTGTGGATATAAGGATAAATCCTCCGAAGAAGAACAAATCATGCGTGAAAAAGAAGATTTTTATATCCGTCTTCGCTAATTACCGCATCATTTTAAATCTTTCACATAATAAAATTCAGCCTCCAGAAATAGAGGCTGAATTTATTTTTGAAAAAGAGAAGCTCTTAATATCCAAAAATTTCTTCTAAAGAAACTTTCTTTACCTCTCCTATTTTCTTTATCTCATCCATATTCACTTTGTCTTCAGATGCTACCAAAACATAAGTATATGACTTTCCTGATAAGTGCGTTTTATGGAAATTTTTCAGGTCATTCATCGTTATTTTATCCACTGATGTGTACACCTGCTTACGAATATCTTCCTTCAACCCTAATCTTTGTGCTGCAAGGTACTGGAAAATGATTCCGTCCTGAGTAATTCTCTGTGTCTGAATATCTTTTTTTACTTGATTTTTAGCCAAGTCAAAATTACCAGTAAGCTCTGGCATCGTGGTAAGTAGTGTATTCATAGAGCTTACTGCTTCATTAAATTTATCTGCCTGAGAACCTACATAGCTCATCATATAGTATTTATCTTCCTTTTTAGAAGGAGACACATAGATACCATAAGTACTGTATGCCAATGCTTTACTTTCTCTAATGGTTTGGAAGACAATAGACCCCATACCTCCACCGAAGTATTTATTGAAAACATTCACCAGTGCTGTATGCTTAGGGTTATAGGTATCGGTATTTCTAAGCCATCTGGTTTCTGCCTGTACCATATCATAATGCGTAAAGAGGACTTGCGTCTTATTCATCGGTTGCTGAGTAAATACTTTTGCTTTAGGTGCCACCGAAAACTTAGCAGGAACTTTATGTAGCTTATTGAGCTTTTGAGTGAGTACATTTAGTTTTTCAGGACCATAATAAAGGATGGTCTGCTCATAGCTATTCATATTTTTCACTCTATCTACCAGTTCTTTTGCAGTAATGGCATTCAGTTCAGCATCAGAAAAAGTATTATTAAATTTATTTTTCGGGCCATACATCGCGTAGCTGGTCAGTCCATTCATAATGGCTCCTCGGTTAGATTTTGCATCTTTTCTAGACTTCATCAGTCTTGCTTTCAGTGCTTTGAGAGCCTCCTCATTCGGCTGAGCATTAAGTACCAAGTCTTCATAGAGCTGCACCGCTTTATCAAAATTTTCTTGTAACCCCTCTATGGTTACTGTGGTGTATTCCTCTCCACTAGAAATGCTAAAGCTAGATGCAATTTTGTAAAACTCTTTCGCAATGGTCTCTGCGGATTTTTTATCTGTACCAATGAAATTAATATACGAAGCCGCGAGTGATTGTCTCAAGTCATTGAGTGTTCCTATTTTATAGCGGTATCTCAATCGGAACAATTGATTTTCTTTATTAGGAACATACAGCACCTCTACATTTCCGAGTTTTGATTTCTGAATATCTTTATTAAAATCTAAAAATACGGGCTCAGAAGGCACATTAGGCATATCATTTACCCTTTTCACGAATGCCGACTGTTTATCTGCATTAGTTTCCACAGGTGTGATGGCTGGTTTTTCTATTTTTGTAGAAGCAGGGCTTTCTCCTTTTCTTTTGAGAACTGCCACGAAATTATTGCCCAGATATTTATTGGCAAAATTCATGATGTCTTTTTTCGTGATTTTGGAGAGGTTATTCACATACGCTACTCTATCTTTCCAGTCTTGTTCGGCAGTAAAAGCATCCATTAAAAGACTGGCTCTATCACTGTATTTTTCAGACTCTTGGATTTTTTGTTTTTTAATATTATTTACAATGGAAGGGATGAGGTCATCATCAAAGTTTCCTTTTTTCAGATTTTCTATCTCATTGAGCACTAGTGCCTGAGCCTGTTCCAATGTTTGTCCATTCGTAGGAGTAGCATAGAGATAAAGAATACCATGATCAATGAGGGTATAAGTAAAAGCCCCTGCCTGAAGGAGTTTTTGTTTTTTTACCAAATTTAAGTCTATGAGCCCTGCTTCTCCATTGGTAAGAATGGAACCTACCAAATCTGCCAATAAGACATCTTTATCCTTATTTCCTGGCAAACGGAACCCTATGGTAACTCCCTCTGCATCAGGACCTACTATTTCTTTAACAATTGGTTTAGTAAGTGGCACTTCGGGCTGAAATTCATACTTCGGTACTGGCTTATATTGCATATACGCGAATGCCTTATCTATCTTCCCGATAACTTCATCTGGATTAAAATCACCAGAAAGAATCACCGCCATATTATTAGGCACATAGTAATTATTAAAATACTTTCTGATTTCTATAAGTGATGGATTTTTAAGGTGTTCTACTGTACCAATGGTGGTTTGTTTTCCGTAGTTATGATTTTTAAACAATTCTGAAAAAAGCGTTTCAAAAACTTTACTTCCATCACTATCCAAACTTCTATTTTTCTCCTCATATACGGCTTCTAACTCGGTATGAAAAATTCTGAGCACAGGATTTCTGAATCTTTCGGCCTGTACGGTAAGGTATTTATCCACAGCACTGCTAGGAATGTCATCCGTATAAACCGTCTGTTCAAAAGAAGTAAAAGCATTGGTGCCTTGTGCCCCCATGGCAGACATCATTTTATCATATTCATTAGCAATGGCATATTGAGAAGCCACACCAGAAATAGAGTCTATTTTCTTATAGATGGCTTTTCGTTTCGTTTCATCTTTGGTAGCATTATACTGCTCATAAAGGGCATCAATCTTATCCAGCTCTACTTTTTCTTTTTTCCAATCCAAAGAGCCATATTGATCTGTACCTTTGAAAAGCATGTGTTCTAAATAATGTGCCAGCCCAGTATTGGTAGCGGGGTCCGTTTTGCTTCCTGCTTTTACCGCTACATACGCTTGGATTCTCGGTTCATTTTTAGTAGGGCTCAAGATAACGGTGAGTCCATTTTTCAGGGTATAAAATCTAGCTTGTGTAGGGTCATTGGTTACAAATTTATAAGTGTACCCTCCTCCTTGGGCTTCTTTCCACTGAAAATTTTGTGCCTGTGCTGAATACATTACAGCAGCAGTAAGTGCAATGAGAATTCTTCTTTTTAACATAAGTATGAATATTTATTTTCGTAAAAAATTGAGATAAAGCAAAGATAGGAAATAATGTAATTATACTCATCTGCTAATATTTTACTTATGAGTACACTGATATAAACTACTTAATTTTAGGGTGAGTCCTTCATCAGAGGAAAGGAGGTGTATTGGGTATTTTTTTCTATTTTTGTTCAAAATATTTTCCTCTATGAAAAAAAGTTTTTTGATACTTTCATCTCTACTAAGTATTTCCATTTTTGGACAAATGAAATTCCCTACTGCCAGTCCAGAAGCAGAGGTAGAACAAACGATAGGTATAGTAAAAATGCAGATTGACTACCTTCGTCCTGCTAAAAAAGGAAGAACCATATTCGGAGGTCTAGTTCCTTATGGAGAAATTTGGCGTACAGGTGCCAATGAAAATACCACCATAGAATTTTCTGATGATATTAAAATAGACAATACTACCTTAGAAAAAGGAAAATATGCCATCTATACCAAGCCAGAAAAAAATCAGTGGACTATTTACTTCTATAAAGACACTAAAAACTGGGGGCTACCCAAAGCATGGAATGACAATTTAGTTGCTTTAAAGACCACTGTGAAAAGCCAAAAACTTTCTCCCAGCTCAGAGTTTTTTACCATAGAAATTAATCCTCTTAGTAATAATGATGGGGAAATCGTGATGAAATGGGATACTACCCAAATACAAATTCCGTTTCAAACTTTTTCTCATCAAAGACTAATGGCTTACATTGATAATGGTTTATCTCAATCTACCAATGCAGGGGATTATTTTCAGGCAGGTAGTTACCTTTTGAGAATAGGTGAAAACCCCAAAAAAGCTTTAGAACTTACGGAAAAAGCCATCCAGCTAATAGACAACCCGCCAGCATACATGCTGAAACAAAAGGAACAAGCAGAGGCTCAACTGAAAAATGTAAAAAAATAAATCCTAACCCGTAAAGGATTCCTAACCAATACACTTCCGCTGTACAATAAGTATGTACACCTATTGTACAACGGAGGCGTACCTGTACTTATAATGATGTCATTCACCAAGTTCATGTAAGAGTGCTGGATCATATCAAAAAAACCTCTGAAAAAAGAATTAAAATACACCAATAACTCATCTTTAACATCATGCTAAAGAAAGATTTTTTGCTGAAATACATTGAAGATTTTTTCCAAAAACTAAATCAATTGATGCAAAAAGAACATCACCTAATGCCCTCCAATGAAATGGAAACGGCATACGATGAATTTATGAAAACCCATTTTCAAATAGGCATTCGAGAGATACACTTTTTAGATACTGAACAGTATAAGGATATCCTCTTCAATGAATCTCACAGAGGATGGATACAACTTTTTTTCCTGAAAATAGCTTATCATTTTCGTGAAAAAGAACCTCAATTTGCACAAAAATATGTAGATTTGGTACATAAAATTCGGGAATATCCTTATAAAAGCATAGCACTCATTAAGGATACTACAGAAAAGGAAGTAGAAAAACTACTGGAAAAATGGACTGCGGAAGAGCATTAAGAAAAATGCCTTTTACCATAAAATAGCATTCTGAGAAAATTTGGTATAAAAAAACATATTGGATATGAAAAAAATCATCACAATCATCGCATTTACAGTAACCACGGTACTCTATGCACAGAAAAATGAAATTCCAGAAGCCATTCCAGGACAAGAGTATGGAGCTGGCGTTTCAGAGAACATTACTTTTAATGTATATACTCCTGATGCAGCCATTGAAGAAATTGAAAAAGAAGGTAAAAAATTAGAAAACATCGTAGTTCAGGCAGAAATTACAGGGGTATGTCAGAAAAAAGGCTGCTGGATTACCTTAAAAAATAACAAAAAAGAAACCGTCTTTGTAAAAATGAAAGATTATGCATTCTTCTTACCTATCTCTAGCATGGGAAAAACAGTGCTTCTTCACGGTGAAATGGATAAAAAAGTAACTTCTGTAGAAGAACTAAAACATTATGCAAAAGACGCAAAGAAACCTAAAGAAGAAATAGAGAAAATTACCCAGCCCAAAATAGAGTATAGATTCCTCGCCAGCGGAATTAAAGTGGTAAAATAACATATTATTACACTAACCTATTCGCCTCCAAATTTTTAGGAGGCTTTTTTATAAACTTAGATTCAACTTATAAGATTTTCTTTTGTTTAAATTTTCTGAGCTTTAATACGATTTACAGACATTTTGCCAAAGTTTTTTATACCTTTAATCCATAAAATTATTTTCTTTTTTTAACTTTTACCCATTTTTACTATCCAACAGCAAGGAAAAGCAAAATGAAAGCAAGCGATGCAGAGATACTCACCATGATGAAATCCCCCCATAAAAGGGAGTTGGGGCTTCGGAAATTAATGGATACCTATCAGTCTCGTTTGTATTGGCACATCAGAAGAATGGTAGTAGAACACGAGGGGACACAAGATATTTTACAGAATACTTTCATTAAAATCTATCAAAAAATAGATGCTTTTAAAGAAGAAAGTACACTCTTTACTTGGCTGTACAAAATCGCTTCTAATGAGGCACTACAATACCTTGCTAAAGAGAAAAAAATGCCCAGAATAGGAATGGAATCTGCCAGAGACTATATGGAATCTCAGATAAATCTCCACGCAGATCCCAATGCGGAAGAAATCCAAATCCTTCTCCAGAAAGCCATTCATACGCTTCCAGAAAAACAACGCTTAGTGTTTAACTTAAGGTACTATGATGAACTACCTTATGAGGAAATCAGCCAAATAGTAGAAATGTCCGTAGGAACGCTGAAAACCAATTACCACTATGCTAAACAAAAAATAGAAATCTACATTAAAGAACATTACGAAAAAATATGAAAGAGATAGATATAGAAAAATTGCCCCGAAAAAATATCTATACCCAACCTGAAAACGCTTTTGATGTGCTTCAGAGAAGAGTCATGCAAGGTATAGAAAAAATAGAACAAGAAAGAAAACCAGCACTTCCCATTGCTAAAAATAACCTTAAGAAATACTGGGCAGTGGCGGCATCTTTTGTATTGTTATTAGGACTGGGAATAATACTCCTTTCCATTGAAAATAAACATGTTTCTTCCGAAAAAGAAATCATCGGTCATACTAAAAATGAAAATACGAAAACAATGCAAAGCCATATGATAGTGAAAAAAGATTCTGCTCAGCACTATGCAAATCATGATAACGCATCATGGGCTAATGCCAGTAATATTTCTCCTATTAAAAATGAACAGAAAATAAATAAACAAAATAAAAATTCGGTAAAACTAAAAAGCATACCCGCAGAACAGATGATTAATGTGCTTCCTGCTGAAGACATTGCTATGCTTACGCAAAATATGGAACTGGATTTATATTTAGATTTATATCAATAAAAAAAATTGACATGATGAAAAGTATTCATACAATAATATTCACCATTGCTTTATTCTTTGTTCATACTTGGGCAATGGCACAAAACATCGAACAATGGCATAAACTGGATTCCCAGCAACGAAAGGAAATTTTAGACAAACTCAGTCCAGCAGAAAGAATGGAGCTTTTCCGTAACGCCATTCTACAAGAGGTGGTTAAAAAAATGAATCTTCCACAAGATAAAATTCATGATTTTACAGAAATCTACAGCGAGTATCAGCTCAAGATTCACGCCGTAAAAGAAGCATATCCTATGCAAGAAAATCTGGGCGAACTCACAGAGGAAGAAGCAAAAAAGATTTTAAATAATAGTTTCATAGTAAGTGAAAAACTATTAGAAATAAGAAAAGAATATGCTAAAAAATTCCAAACCATTATCTCCACCCACAAAGTAATAGAACTATTTCATTACGAAGGGCGTATCCGAAAAAGAATAATGGAAAGAAAGATAAAATACAACGATGCTGATAAAAATAACAAAAACATGAAACCATAATAAGCCTTTTTTCAGGGCATATTTATCACACATTCTTTCATTTCTCCCTGAAGATATGCTAACTTAAGTTCATTCTCGATGGCTTTCATCGGGATATGGATAGGTATCATGAGCTGGCTAATTTTTTTCCAAGTGGAAATCTGTGTATGGAACTCATAAAAACCATAGCCTACTACTCCACTTTTTTCTAGGACAATAAAAGCCTTCTCTCCCAATCGTCTCCCTTCTATAGTAAATATTTTTCGGTTTTCAGACAAAGAAAATATGTTACCAAGCGTTGCTATATCCTCCTTCCAGTGGCTTTGATGAATGTATCGTAACGCTTTCATCCCTTGAGATGTGGAATAAAATTCCAGCAAAGGCTTAATATCCTTCCCCATAGAAGCTCTGGATTTCAGCTTCCATTCCTCATCAATTTCATACAGTCCAATAGGGCGTTTTTTTTCTCGAAATAACTGTTTCTGTGTAAGTATGATCTGTGCCAAAAGAGCATTTCCTACCAGTTCATACTGAACCTGAGAGGTGGACTCCTGAATGGGCATCATTCGTTTAGATTTGGCATTAAAAATTTTCTTCACTCCTCTATTGATATTTTTTACATACTCAGAGTAAAGAATTTCTCCTTTTTTATTTTGTAAATAAAAAATTCCCACCTTACTAGGCAAATCTTGGGTAAGCTGTTTTACCTTGTTCAGATAAGTTTTTGCATTGGTATCCTCATGCAGTTTTTGAATAATGGTATTTTCTACATCTTTAGAAATAAGAATTTTGAAAAGTTCCAAAGTGGCTCTAGCATCATTTTCTGCCCGATGTGCATTAGACAATGGAATCCCCAAACTTTTGACCAATTTACCTAATGAATAGCCTTCTGCATCAGGAATCAACTGCTTTGCCAGAGGGATGGTATCCAATGTTTCAATATGAAAATCATAACCTAATCTCCTAAACTCCTGCCTGAGCATTCGATAATCAAAATCAATATTATGCCCCACCAAAGTAGTCCCTTCAGTAATTTCCACTATTCTCCTCGCCAGTTCGTGGAATTTAGGTGCTGTACGCACCATCTTAGTGCTAATTCCTGTGAGCTTCTGCACATAGGGAGCAATTTCTGCCTCTGGGTTTACCAAAGAAAAAAACTGATCCATGATTTGATGCCCATCAAATTTAAAAATTGCAATATCGATGATAGATTCTTCACGATAGCCAGCACCATTGCCTTCAATATCGATGATTGTGTACATAGTTTTATCTTCTTCTCCTTCCTCCTAAGCCTAACATTCCCATAATAGCTTTTGCTCCTTCCCTCATAATGGTAGTAGTAAAAGTTCTTCCTGCACGGCTAGAAAACACTTCTTCCATCATGCTCTTTTCCTTTTTAGTAGAAGTTCTTTTGGGCGTTGGAGCTGTATTCTGATTTTCAGCATTTCTTTCTGCTCTTTCTATTCTTTCTACCAATATTTCATATGCAGATTCTTTATCTACAGTAGTAGCGTATTTTTTTACCAATGCTGAATGCTGTGTCAGCTGTTCTATTTCTATCTCAGAAAGAACATTCATTCTAGATTGTGGTGAGATAAGATAAGTATGCACCAATGGTGTAGGAATTCCTTTTTCATCTAAAGCAGTAACCAAAGCCTCTCCTATTCCTAAATTTTGAATAAGATTTTTAGCATCATAAAATGCGGATTCTGGATAGTTCTCCACTGCTTTGGTGATTTCCTTTTTATCTTTTGCTGTAAATCCTCTCAAGGCATGCTGAATTTTGAGCCCCAATTGAGATAAAACATTTTCTGGAATATCACCTGGGATTTGGGTAATGAAATAAATACCTATCCCTTTGGAACGAATGAGTTTTACCATAGTTTCTATTTGGCTCAAAAGCGTCTTGGAAGATTCTTTGAAAATCAAATGTGCCTCATCTATGAAAAGTACCAATTTAGGTTTTCCACTATCTCCTTCTTCAGGAAAAGTCATGTAAATTTCGGCAAAAAGGGAGAGCATAAAAGTGGAGAAAAGCTGTGGTTTACTCTGGATGTCTCCCACCCTAAGGATATTAATAACCCCTTTTCCTTCTCTCTTCTGAAGCAAGTCTTCCACATCAAAACTGGGTTCACCAAAAAAAGAAGTAGCTCCCTGCTGTTCTAATGCCACTATACTTCTTTGGATAGCTCCTAAAGAGGCTGGAGAAATACTTCCATAATCTTTTGCCAATGCTGCTTTGCCTTGAGGGTCTGTGGTAAGAAAATTGAGCATTTTTTTCAGGTCTTCTAAATCAATGAGCGGTAATCCATTGTCATCAGCATATTTAAAGACAATAGAAATAATACTGGACTGGGTATCATTCAATCCCAAAATTTTTGATAAGAGTATCGGTCCATATTCTGTTACAGTAGCTCTCAGTCTGACTCCTTTTTCGTCAGAAATGGTCAATAGTTCCACGGGAAACATCTGTGCTTCCCATTCCAATTGAGATTTATCATATCTTTCTTGGATAATGTTATTTTTTTCTCCTTGAGCTGCAATTCCTGAGAAATCTCCTTTAATATCTAATACCAAAGAAGGAATTCCTGCTAAAGATAATTGTTCCGCAAAAGCCTGAATTGTTTTGGTTTTTCCCGTTCCTGTAGCACCTGAAATTAGTCCATGTCTATTGATAGTTTTCAGTGGTATAGCCACTTTTACTTCAGGTATTACCTCACCATCTAAAATACCCGTTCCCAAAAGTATATTTTCACCTTTGGTTATATATCTCGGCTGAATTTGTTCTATAAATGCAGTTTTGTTTTCCATAATAGAATTACAATAGGATGAAGCAAAATTACTGAAAAAGACACTGAAAAGCGAAGAAAAACAAATAAAAAATGGCGGCACATAGTGACCACCATTTATCTGTTATACATTCCAAAACTCTCTATCTAAACTTCGATATTGAATAGCTTCGGAAATATGAGCAGGCTGTATGTTTTCTTCCCCATCTAAATCTGCTATGGTTCTGGCTACTTTCAATATTCTATCGTATGCTCTGGCTGAAAGATTAAGTTTTTGCATGGCTATTTTAATCAAATTCTGAGAAACGGCATTGAGAACACAATATTTTTCTATCTCTTTAGGTCCCATCTGTGCATTGTAATTGATTTCACTTTCTTTATATCTTTCAGTCTGTATTGTTCTGGCTTTCAATACTCTTTCTCTAATTTCTATACTTGTTTCTCCTTTTCTTTTATCCGTAAGCTGCTCAAATTCTACTTTTTGAACCTCAATATGGATATCTATTCTATCCAAAAGAGGACCTGAAAGTTTATTCATATACCTCTGCATTTCATAAGTAGAAGAGGTATTATTAGGGTCATCAGGAAAATACCCGGAAGGCGAAGGGTTCATACTGGCTACCAACATAAAACTAGCGGGATAATTTACCGTAAATTTTGCTCTGGAAATGGTAACCTCCCTATCTTCTAAAGGCTGACGCATCACTTCTAATACAGTTCTTTTAAATTCGGGCATTTCATCAAGGAAAAGTACGCCATTATGAGCCAAAGAAATCTCCCCTGGCTGCGGATAACTTCCCCCTCCTACTAAAGCAACATCAGAAATGGTATGATGCGGACTTCTGAATGGCCTTACCGTCATGAGTGAAGTTTCTGCCCCTATTTTCCCTGCTACCGAATGTATTTTAGTAGTTTCCAAAGCTTCTTTAAGGGTCAGTGGAGGTAAAATACTAGGAACTCTTTTAGCAAGCATGGTTTTACCGCTTCCTGGCGGACCGATAAGGATGATATTATGTCCGCCTGCTGCTGCCACTTCCATAGCTCTTTTTGCCGTCTCCTGCCCTTTAACTTCTGAGAAATCATAAGGAAAATGATTAATCTTTTCCTCGAACTCCTTTCGGGTATCAATGCTGGTTTGTTTAAGTGGAATACCGAGATTAAAAAAATCAATAACCTCCTTGATATTCTCCACACCATATACTTCTAATTGATTTACAATAGCAGCTTCTTTAGTATTTTGGATAGGTAATATAATTCCTTTAAACCCCTCTTCCCTAGCTTTAATAGCAATAGGCAAAACTCCTTTGATAGGCTGTAAACTTCCGTCCAAAGATAATTCCCCCATGATGATGTATTTATCTAAATCAGGTGCAGTAATCTGCTCTGAAGCAGCTAAAATTCCTATAGCAATACTCAAATCATACGCTGAACCTTCTTTTCTTTGGTCAGCAGGAGCCATATTAATCGTGATTTTTTTACCTGGTATTTTATATCCTACATTTTTCAATGCTGCAGAAATTCTATAACTACTCTCTTTAATCGCATTGTCTGGCAAACCTACCAAGTGATAACCTATTCCTTTAGCATCTACATTTACTTCTATGGTAATGGTTTGAGCAGAAACTCCGTGTATAGCACTTCCATAAACTTTTACTAGCATAGCTTTGTATTTGATAGCTAATATAATAAATAAAACCCAATTCAGTAGGAGAAAATGTAGAATTATTTTTGATTTTATTGTTGCAAAAACAATACGCAAAATCAATTTTTTACCTGATTATTTATTAGTAATATGCTCCATACTAAGTTCCTTTTACTTTATCATGACACAATGTTTCACGAGAAACATTAATATTAATAAACTGTTTTTCAAATATTTAAATACAAAATACATAAAAAATACTTTAAAATAAATTCAGCGTAATGAAATCATTAAAAATAAAAGGAATAATCTTTGATTAAAAGTACAAAAAAATACAAAATGAAAACTATTAAATTATCACTACTATTAGCATCCAATATATTCTTAGGACAAAACCTCATTGACATGGTCCAAAAAAACATAAACAGAGGCATCATCTATAAAAATAATGATACTACAATAGAGGGAAAAATCACTACACCACTTTCTGCCTATCAAAAATATATCAAAATAAGAAATGCTGGGGAAAATCTGAATATAGAGAGCAAAGAAATTGATTCCATTGTGTACAATGAATACCCTAACACAGCAATACTATTTACATCCACTGTATATTATCCTAAAAGAAAAAGTACAGATAAAAAAATAAAAAGAAAAGAATGGATAAAAAGAATCATACATGGTAAACTATCTCTCTATGAAACTACCTATATAGAACACAGAAAAGAATATAGTAAAAGTAACACATATTACTTTTTAAAAAGAGATAATGAAAATCATCCTACACTGATTGGAACAAGGACGAACGAACCTTTTCCTAATACCAATGAAAGAGTTTTCAAAAACAATATAGAAAAATACTTTTCTGATGAACCCGACTTCTTAAAACAAATAAAACAAAAAGAATATTCCCTAAATGAGCTGAGATTAATCTGTAAGGAATACAATCAATGAAGCGAAAATAAAATAAAAAAATAACTGTAACTTTTTTAAAAAAAACAATAGATGTTTCCCGTGAAACATCTATTGTAAAAACGAAAACAAAATACTATTATTGCAACATAAAATAAGGTATGAAAAAACGAATATTCGGAATCATCACTACTACCCTACTCTATGGCTGTACCATAAATCAAAGTAATATTGATATAAAAAACGGTGATTTTATTTTTATAGAAGCAGAAACCAAAAAATTATCTGGAGCCATTAGCAGAGTAACAAAAAATGAAAAATCCATCATTTCATTTGATCATATTGCAATGATAGAAACCGATGGGGAAAACCATTTCGTATTAGAGGCCACTACTGGAAAAGGTTCTCATAGAGAAAATCTAAAAACCTATCTTAAAAGACATAAAAAAGAAAATAGAATACTTCATATTTATCGACTCAAAAAAGAATATTTACCATGCTTAGATGATGCCATTCCCACAGCAAAAACCATGCTCGGCAAACCTTATAACTACACCTACACTCCGAATGAGAATGAATACTATTGTTCTGATTTTATAGAACGAGCTTTTAGAAATTGTAGTATCTTTGACCTCCAACCTATGACATTTATCAATCCCGAAACAGGAAAAACTGATGAATATTGGCTACAGCATTACCAGCAACTGAATGCCAAAATACCAGAAGGCGAGCTGGGATGTAACCCAAATGGAATGTCTAAATCCGACAAAATTTATAAAATTGGAACCCTAAAATAAATGGAATGAAAATCAAAGACCATTTCCTTTCCCAAGAAGAATTTGAACTCCGAGAAACAGAAATTTCTGGAGTTTTAAAAACCTACCCTATTCCTGAAAATATAAGCCAGTATTACGAAAGTAAAAATTATATTTCCCACCATCAAGATAGTGGTAGCCTGAAAGAAACAATCTATAAATTCCTACAAAAATTCAACTTAAAATATAAAAAGAAAATTTTACAAAAAGCTACAAGCAGGAAACAGGATACCAGCCATGAAAATGAGAAAATGGAAAAGCCTAATGCCTCTAGCCTACCGTCTATCTCTATATTAGACTATGGTTGTGGTGCTGGAGAGTTTGTAAAATATATTTCCAAAGAATACCGAACCTTCGGCTATGAACCCAATTCAAATGCCAGAACTTTTGCCCAACAAAAAAACAATGTAACCACTTTTCTCTCCTCCCCTACCCTCTCCGAGATAGAAAATGAAAGTTTAGATGCCATCACGCTTTGGCATGTTTTTGAGCATATAGAAAACCAAAAGGAAGTGTTGGATATTTTTCATCAAAAATTAAAACCTCAGGGGAAACTCATAATTGCTGTTCCCAATCCTAACTCTTACGATGCTCAACACTACAAGGAGTTTTGGGCAGCCTATGATGTGCCTCGCCACATTTTTCACTTTTCCAAAGCAGGCATGCTGAGACTAATGAACAACGAACAATGGCAAGTGCAAAAAATAGCCCCTCTCCTACTGGACTCATTTTATATTTCACTACTGAGTGAAAAATACAAGAAAAATCCGCTTTTTTGGTTTTTTGGAGGTCTCCACGGAGCAATTTCTAATTTTAAAGCATTAAAAACAGGAGATTTTTCTAGTTTGATATATATAGTCGAAAAAAAATAGAAAATGGATTTTTGATATATTTCTGAAGGTCGATTTTTTACAGATTTCCAGAAAATGGATAAAAAACAACATTCGATGGATATGGAAGGACTTGTATCTGATTTTATATTAATTTTTATCTTCATCATTCTTCCCATAATTTTTGGGTGGGCACTCTACTATATTCCAAAAATTTTTGGAGATAAAGGAATCGGGAAAATTTTGAGTTTTTCTTACTTCATTTTGCTGATAAGCTTTATACTTTACTTAAAGTATGAAGATTTATTTTTTTATGAAAATAATGTTAAAGAATTCCTAGCAGAACAAGATATTATCCTTAAAGAGGATTTTAGAATTCTCAAAAACGAATCTCATTCTTCAATTGGTGATTATTACCATACTTTTACACTTTCCATTTCTTCAGGAGACCAACAAAGAATTATCCAGCAGATAAAATCCTCAGAAAATTATAAAACTCAAAAAGATAGTGTAAATTACTTTATTTATTTGAATAGATTGGATAAAAAAATAATTCAAAACTATGAAACGAATAGCTCCTATGTAAGAGAATATTTCCAACCCAATAGCGAAGGCTATGCCCCCACTTTTAGAAGAATTTCTATTCAAAAAACGAAAAATGAATTGGTTTTCGAAGATATTGATGAGTAAATATATCGAAGCTATCTCGACTTATTTGATAACAATACCCCTTAACAAGTAAAGAAAATTAAGTATAAAAACTTTTTATTAAAAATCTATAAATAGAGCTATGAGAAATGTTTAGCTCAATAAGTTTCATTATTTTTCTGATACTCTATTAAGGTTTTTAGACTTTGACAAAGTGCTTTGAAATAGTAAAAATTGAGTAAAATAAAAAGTCAAGATGAGTTCATCAAAAAAAATCATCATCATATGTGTCATTCTTTCTTTCTTCAAAAACAGTCATTACAGAAATTATCTTCAATTTCAATTCTTCACTATAATCATCTTCAAAGATTATGGAATAAATAATTTCATTTAAAAGTGACTTATCTATAAAATTATCAGCAACAAGGACTGATATATTCTCCATTTCTCTAATAAATTTGCCCACTATATATCCAAATCCATTAAATTCTAGAAACATTGCTCCTATTGCAATTGAGGTTCTTTTATTTCCGTCTTCAAAAGCATGATTTTTATTAATAGAAAATACCAAATGAGTTAGTTTATCCTCAAATTTTGGATAATAATCATTCTCTTGGACAAAACTAAGAGGACTTTCCAAATATCCTATATTCTTTACTCCATTTAACCCACCTGAAATCTTGATAATTTCATCGTGTTTTTCAATAATATCTTCTATTTTGGGATATATCAAAGTTAACATTATCTATCTCTTAGACGTTTAAATACATCTTTATTTTCTTCAAATCTTTTACTTAAAGCCATACTATGCTCTCCTAAGAATTTTTCAAAATCTTCCTCTGAAATTTCTTTTATATAATTCTCTAATTTCTGATGTAGAACATCTCTAAAAACTAAATCTCTACTTGCCATCAATTGTCTTGCTTGATTAATAGAATTTTCCATTAAAAATTCTGCCCTCTTTGCAAAATCATTAAAGATATAATGAGCTTCCGTCAAAGTAAGTTTATCCCCTTTTTTGTGATATTCTAATTCTAACTCTTTCGCAAAACCATTTTCATAATCTGAGATAATTCTCAAAACTTCGGAATACAAAGTCGCCCTAACACTATCTGATTTAGATAAATTTAATATTTTTTTATATTCTTTCGCCTTTTCATTAAAAATACTTTTATACACTTTATCTGTCAATTGAGCATATTTAAAGTTATTTTTAACAATATAAAAATCAATAGCATTTGTAAATTTCTTTCTGCAATCAAACTCATTAATAGCTGATTCTAAATACTTTTCTTCTCTTTGGTTAATATATTTCGTATGCCCTTCAGCTCTTTGATTCAGAACATCTATCACAATATCCAGTATCAAAGAACGAACCTGCCGTGCTCTCTCCGATTCTGATAAAAGCATACCTATATTTAATAGAGATTTAAAAGTAAATACACCTAAAGAAGGAGCTTTATTAATTCTATCGTATAACGATATATTATTTTTTAAAATTTCATCTTTAAAATCTCGAAGTTTTTGTCCCGTAAATACCTCATAACCACTATACTGAATTTCAGATTCGTGATTTTCTATCAATCGCTCTATTGTTCTTGTATCTACCTCATAAAAATCAATGATTTGTTCTTTGGTAAATCTATATTTTTTATCAAAGAAAATCCCATCATAGCCAATTGCCTCATAAATCTTAGGTATTGCAATATTATTATTCAATATATTTTTCCTATGTACGGAAGAATTTACCAAATCTTGTTTCATAATAGTTTTTATCTAATTAAACCATTAAATATCAATAACTTAATGTAAAAATTACTGATGTCTCCGACATGAATGTCGGAGACATCAAATTTTATATTGTAAATCAATACATTACTTATTAACCGCTGCTACTCCAGGAAGCTCCAAACCTTCAAGGCTTTCTAACATTGCTCCCCCACCTGTAGAAACATAAGAAACCTTATCTGCATAGCCAAATTGCTTTACAAAAGCTACAGAATCTCCTCCGCCTACGAGAGAAAAAGCATCTAACTTCGTTGCTTCTGCAATACTATCACCTAAAGATTTAGTTCCTTCAGCAAAATTAGACATTTCAAAAACTCCTAATGGTCCATTCCAGAGAATAGTACGAGAATTCATGATTACATCATTATTCATAGTGCATGTTTTCGCACCTACATCTAATCCCATCCATCCCTCAGGAATTTCATCTGCTGGAACTTCTTTTCTATCGGCATCGTTATTAAAAGCATCTGCTGCAATCACATCTACAGGAATGTACACCTTTACATTCTGGGCTTTCGCCTTCTGTAAAATATCCAAAGCCAAATCCAATTTATCCTCCTCTACCAAAGAACTACCAATGTTTCCACCTTGTGCTTTGATAAAAGTAAAGGCCATACCGCCACCGATAATCAAGTTATCCACCGCAGGAAGAATATTTTCTATAATCGTGATTTTAGTAGAAACTTTAGACCCTCCCAGAATGGCTGTTACAGGTTTTTCCCCAGAATGAAGTACCTTATCTATCGCCTCTAATTCATGAGCCATTAATAAACCGAAAAACTTAGTTTCAGGAAAAAACTGAGCAATCACCGCTGTGGAAGCATGAGCTCTGTGGGCTGTACCGAAAGCATCATTCACATAGACATCCCCTAACTTAGCAAGTTGTTCAGCAAAAGCCAGATCACCAGACTCTTCTTCTGCATGGAAACGAAGATTTTCCAAAAGTAAAACTTCTCCAGCTTTTAATTCTGCTACCATTTTTTCTGCCTCCTCCCCTATACAATTAGGAGCAAATTTTACTTCTCTGCCCAGTACTTTAGCTACTTCTGAAACAATTTGAGCCAAAGAAAACTCTTCATTTACTTTTCCTTTAGGTCTTCCTAGGTGTGTCATGATGACCACTGCCCCACCGTCATTAAGAATTTTATCTATAGTCGGTTTTGCTGCTACAATGCGGGTATTATCGGTTACTTTTTTATCAGCATCTTGAGGTACATTAAAATCCACACGCACCAATGCTTTTTTGCCAGAAAAATTGAAATTTTTGATTGTTTTCATAAGAGAGAGTTGAAATTTTATATAGCACAAAAATACAAATATTCCCTTGAACTTTATGTTTTCTTCTCCATTCATTTTTCACAAAACATATTCATCATCATCAGTACTTTTTTTCTTAATTAATAAAAAAATAATACGGAGGCTGTTGTTAAGTGTTTGTGAATTTGTGGATAATTATTAGGTACTGACTTATACCGATTTTATTCTCATTTTTAGCATTACTTTTGTGAATAATATTAATCTGATAATCATTATATTAAGTATTTTATTCACAATTATGGATTATTATTATTGATGAATCATGCGTATAACAATTTTCAGAAAATATATAGAAAAGGTCTTTTGAAAATTTTTATAAAAAAGTATTGTATTTATCATTCATTTTTTCCATTATGCTTTATTTTGATTGGTACAAGTATTTTTTATTCTTATTTTTCCATAGTTATTCACATTTTGACTCACATTTTTTCATTTCGGCTTAATTTTTTCATTATTAAATCATTAAACTTAGGTAGATTTTTCAGTTGATTCATTATCAGTAGAGTATATTTTATTTCTAAAATGAACCGATGTGGATAACCTATTTTTATTTGAACTTGATGGTGAAAATATATTCTAATTTTCATTTTTTTCCTTTATTTTTGTCAGGAAAACAATGAATAACACATAAAAACTTATGAAAAAAATAGCGATTGCTTGTGATCATGCAGGTTTTGAATACAAAGAATTTTTAAAAGAGCAGTTGAAAGGAAAATATGAAATCACGGATTATGGTACGCATTCTTTGGATTCGGTAGATTATCCAGATTTTGTGCATCCAGCGGCTTCATCTGTAGAAAATGGAGAGAATGAATTTGGGATATTAATATGTGGAAGTGGACAGGGAGTACAGCTTACTGCGAATAAGCACAAGGGTATAAGATGTGCTTTGTGTTGGATGCCCGAGTTAGGTGCTTTAGCAAGACAGCACAATAATTGTAATATGGTGGCTATTCCAGCTCGTTTTATAGCGAAGGAGTTGGCATTAGAGATCGTAAATACCTTCCTTACTACAGATTTTGAAGGCGGAAGACATCAGGGAAGGGTAGATAAAATTGCTTTTTGTTAAATCAATAAATTAAATATCATTATGAAAAAATTATTATTATTCCTATTCTTAGGGTGGGCAGTAGCTTTCTCCTTTGGACAAAATAGGGTACGAGGTAACGGAAAAGTAACTACACAAACCCGAAATATCTCAGGCTATAGTGGTGTGGTACTCAAAGGGAGTTTAGATGTGGTGCTTACTCCGAAGGAACAAGGAAAAATTACCATTTCGGCAGAGGAAAATATTATTCCTATTATCACTACGAAAATAGTCAATGGTAATTTAGAAATCTCATTCAAGGAAAATATAAGCGTTTCTTATAAGAAAGGGGCAACTGTTTATGTTCCTTCTACTGGAGTGAATAAAATAGAACTTTCAGGCTCAGGAGATATAGAAAATCAAGACATTTTAAAAACACAATTGTTAACACTTCATTTAAGAGGTTCGGGAGATATTAAACTGAATGTCAGTGCAGCATCCATATCAGCTCAGCTCATCGGCTCGGGAGATATGGAACTGAAAGGAAACACTAAAGATTTTAATATAGACCTTAGAGGCTCTGGAGATGTATCTGCTTATCAGCTTAGTAGTCAAAAAGTAGAAGCTACTCTAGTAGGCTCTGGAGATATAGAAGTGAATGCTTCATCTCATTTTAAAGGAGATGTAAAGGGTTCAGGAGATATAAAAGTGAAAGGCAACCCTTCTGATGTTGAAAAGAAAATCAAAGGTTCAGGAACGATAAAAATATTATAAAAAAAAATAAAGCCTTGTCGTTACATGACAAGGCTTTTTGATTAAATTTTGATACAGACCAATGGCTAAAAGTCATCAGTCTCCCATTTTTTTAATCTTTTAATTATTCAATTATTTAATATCAATGTAAATGGCAAAAAAAAGAAAATATATATCACAGAAAAATGAGAATAAGCTCAGAGATATCGGTAAATTGATTCTCAATTTTATGAATAAGAAATCATCTAAAATCTATAATTATAAACAAATTTCAGATGGCATTGGTTATAAAAACCCAAGACAAAGAGAACAGGTTATCCAGGCACTTCATCGTCTTTTGGCAAAGGACAAAATAAAGGAAACCGAGAAAGGAAAATACATTATTAATCTCCAGATAGAAGGTACTCTCATAGGGATTATAGATTTTAATCAGTCTGGAAATGCTTATGTGAAAGTGGAAGGATTGGAAGAAGATATCTTCGTGCATTCTAAAAATGTAAAAGATGCCCTCCAAGGAGATAAAGTACTCATCGTTACCTATCATTTTAAAGGTAAAAAAATGGAAGGTTCGGTATTAGAAGTTCTTGAGAGAAATCGTGAAGAATTTGTGGGTACTTTGGAATACATTAAGCATAAAGATTTTGGCTTTGTGGTGTGTGATAAGAAACAAATTAACACAGATATTTTCATTCCAAAAGGAAATATCCATGATGCCAAAGATGGGGATAAAGTGGTGGTAAGAATTGTAGATTGGAAACCGCATTCCAAAAATCCAGAAGGAAAAGTGGTACAAGTTTTGGGTGCTCCAGGTGAGCATGAAACCGAAATTCATTCTATTTTAGCAGAATACGGATTACCATATAGTTTTCCAGAGGAAGTAGAACAAGAGGCAGATGCGATTAACAGAAACATAGATGAAGAAGAGGTAAAAAAACGCCGAGATATGCGTGATGTACTTACCTTTACCATAGACCCGAAAGATGCTAAAGATTTTGATGATGCCCTTTCTATTCGTCAGCTCAAAAATGGAAATTGGGAGGTAGGCGTTCATATTGCTGATGTATCCCACTATGTTACTCCAGGAACATTATTAGATGAGGAGGCCTATAGCCGTGCTACATCCATTTATCTCGTAGATAGAGTAGTACCTATGCTTCCAGAAGTGCTTTCCAATGATGTTTGTTCCCTTCGCCCCAATGAGGATAAATACACTTTCTCCGCTGTTTTTGAACTGAATGATAAGGCAGAAATCATTAAACAATGGTTTGGAAGAACGGTGATTCATTCGGACAGAAGATTTACTTATGAGGAAGCCCAAGAACGGATAGAAACGGGTAAGGGAGACCTTGCAGAAGAAATTTTGGTCCTTGATAAACTGGCAAAAATTCTCAGAGAAGATCGTGTGAAGAAAGGTGCCATTACCTTTGATAGAAGCGAAGTTCGTTTTCATCTCGATGAAAATAATGAGCCTGTGGGTGTGTATTTTAAGACGAGTAAAGATGCCAATCACCTCATCGAAGAATTTATGCTCTTGGCCAACCGAAAAGTATCCGAGTACATCTCTATAAATGCTAAAAATGAAGTTACAGGGCTTACCTTCATTTATCGTGTTCATGATGATCCAGATCCTACAAAGCTGGAAGCATTGAGAGATTTTGTGGCTACTTTTGGCTATAAAATGAATCTTTCTAATTCTAAAAAAGTGGCAGAGAGTATGAATAATCTCTTAAAATCAGTAAAAGGAAAAGGAGAGGAGAATATGATAGAAACCCTCGCAATGAGATCCATGAGTAAGGCCGTTTATTCTACTGATCCTATTGGGCATTATGGGTTAGGATTTGCTTATTATACCCACTTTACATCGCCCATCCGCCGTTATCCAGATTTGATTGCCCACCGTTTATTACAGCATTATTTGGACAAGGGAAAATCTCCTAATAAGGCAGAATACGAGGAAAAATGTAAACATTGTAGTAATATGGAAAGACTCGCTTCTGATGCAGAAAGGGATTCTATTAAGTATATGCAGGTGAAATTTATGGAGCAACATTTAGGTCAGGAGTTTGAAGGAGTAATTTCTGGCGTTGCAGAGTTCGGTTTTTGGGTTCAAATACCTGAAAATGGAGCCGAAGGACTAATAAAACTTAGAGACTTAATGGATGACACTTATATGTATGATGCTAAAAATCATGCGGTCTATGGAATGCGTACAGGTAACCAATACCAGCTGGGAGATACTGTAAAAATAAAGGTAATAAAAGCGGATTTGGTAAGAAAACAATTGGATTTCAAAATAATGGGAAAAATATGATTTTTTTCATTTGACCTGATAGCCCAATAAAAAAATAATTTATAACTTTATACAAAATTATTAAGCAATGAATACAACAGAAAATCAAGGTGTACAATACACTAATCCAGCACCAAAACAAGAGAATAAGAAAATAGTGGCAGGTGTATTAGCACTTCTTATAGGCTCTTTAGGCGTTCATAAATTTGTTTTGGGTTATCAAAAGGAGGGAATTATTCAGATTGTGGCTACCATTTTTACTTGTGGTGTAGCAGGGATTATTCCTTTCATAGAGGGAATTATGTACCTTACTAAATCAGATGAAGAGTTTTATCAAACTTACCAAGTGGGTAGAAAACCTTGGTTCTAAATAAAGCAAAAAACTGTCCCAAAAGGGCAGTTTTTTTATAATTTCATTAGGCAGAATAAACCCTATATTTTATTTTTCGTTATGGTATTAGGTTTATCCATAGTAGTTATTAATAACGCTAGTTTTTAGAAAAAAATTACTTCTCGTGGTTTTTTCTTCAGACAAAAGTTAAATTTACGAAATTTATCGTATTAATTTATACAATAAATTGATTTTCGTCATATTAGTTCGTATTTTTGCCAGTTCAAAATCATTCTAATTAAATACAATGATAAAAGTATCTGACCAAGCAAGAGATAAGGCTTTTCAGCTGATGAAAGAAGACGGCTTTGATCCTGCCAAGGACTATATAAGAGTGGGCGTGAAGAGCGGTGGCTGCTCTGGACTGGAATATGTTCTGAAATTCGATAAGGAAAAAACAGAATCCGATCAGGTTTTCGAGGACAATAATCTTAAAATTTTAGTGGATAAAAAGTCCATTCTTTACCTTGCCGGAACTACACTGGAATATTCAGGAGGACTCAATGGTAAAGGATTCGTATTCAATAATCCTAATGCCGCAAGAACCTGCGGATGTGGAGAAAGTTTTTCGTTATAAAAATTAAAAAATTCAAAGATTCAAGAATTAAAAAAATTAGAACTGCTTTTGATACATCATTTAGCAATAAGTAAATAGATATGGCAGAAAATTTTGAAAACTTTAAAGTTTATCAGCTTACCTTAATTCTTACAAAAAATATTTTTGAATTACTTAGTAATGAAGCCTTACAAAAAGAATTTGAATTGTCTAACCAGTTGAAAAGAGCTATTTTATCTATAAGTAACAATATCGCAGAAGGTTCTGAATACAATAGTAATATTCAGTTTGTTAGATTTCTAAAATATGCGAAAGGAAGTTGTGCAGAAGTGAGAAATATGCTCAATATTTGTGAAAAAATTTATCAGATAGATGTGGAACAATTGCAAAAAGATTGTAAAGAAATTTCTGTGCAATTGTCAAAATTTATAGATTATTTGAAAATAACAAGTCATAAAAAGACAAGTAATAGTAGAAATTAATCCTTATAATAAAAACAACTTCAAAAAATAAATAAATTGAAAGAATGTTAATCTTTTTAATCTTTCAATTTTTTAATCATTTAATCAATAAAAATGTCAAAATACACCGAAGACGATTTAAGGGAAGACCTTAAAAATAAAGAATACGAAGCTGGATTTTATACCGATATAGAATACGAGGATTTTCCAGCAGGACTGAACGAGGATATCATTCGGGCGATTTCTGAGAAGAAAGAAGAACCAGAATGGATGACCGAGTGGAGGCTGGAAGCTTTCCGTATCTGGCAAAAAATGGAAGAACCCGATTGGGCAAATATTAAGTATGAAAAGCCAGATTTCCAAGCGATAAAATACTATGCGGCACCGAAGAAAAAGCCAGAACTCGAAAGTTTAGATGAGGTGGATCCAGAGCTTTTGAAAACTTTTGAGAAACTCGGAATTTCGTTGGACGAACAGAAAAGACTCACGGGGGTAGCCGTAGATGTGGTAATGGACTCCGTATCTGTGGCCACTACCTTTCAGGAAACGCTAGCAGAAAAAGGCATTATCTTTATGTCCATTTCCGAAGCTATAAAAAAACATCCAGATTTGGTAAAAAAATACATCGGTAAGGTGGTGCCGAGAGGAGATAATTTTTATGCCGCACTGAACTCAGCGGTGTTCTCTGATGGGTCATTCTGCTATATTCCTAAAGGGGTAAAATGTCCTATGGAACTTTCTACCTATTTCCGTATCAATCAGGCAGGAACGGGGCAATTTGAGCGAACTTTGGTGGTTGCCGATGAAGGTGCTTATGTATCTTATTTGGAAGGCTGTACGGCACCTTCTAGAGATGAAAATCAGTTGCATGCCGCGGTAGTAGAGCTTATTGCTTTGGATAATGCCGAAATTAAATACTCTACCGTTCAGAACTGGTACCCTGGAGATGAAGAAGGAAAAGGCGGGGTGTACAATTTCGTGACCAAAAGAGGACTTTGTGAAAAGAATGCAAAAATCTCATGGACGCAGGTAGAGACAGGTTCGGCGGTTACTTGGAAATACCCATCTTGTATTTTGAAAGGCGATAACTCCATAGGAGAGTTTTACTCTATCGCAGTAACCAATATGCACCAATACGCAGATACAGGAACCAAAATGATTCATATCGGTAAGAATACCAAATCTACCATTATTTCTAAGGGAATTTCAGCAGGAAAATCCAACAACTCCTACAGAGGTTTGGTAAAGGTGATGCCATCGGCAAAAGGAGCAAGAAACTTCTCCCAGTGTGATTCTCTGCTTATGGGCAATGAGTGTGGAGCACATACCTTTCCGTACATTGAAATTAAAGACCCTTCGGCACAGCTGGAACATGAAGCTACGACTTCCAAAATCGGAGAAGATCAGATTTTCTACTGTAACCAAAGGGGTATTGATACGGAAAGAGCCATTGCACTTATTGTTAATGGTTTCAGTAAAGAGGTTCTCAACAAACTTCCAATGGAATTTGCCGTAGAAGCTCAGAAACTACTGGAGATTTCGCTGGAAGGAAGTGTGGGATGATAAGATAATTTGAGAATGGGGGAATGAGGTGATTTTTATTGCAATGTTATAAATTATGGAAAAAAATATCATTTTAGATAAAACTTTTTCATTCGCATTAGAAATTATTAAATATTGCGAGTTACTTCATCAAATGAAAAAATTTGTCATTGCTAATCAATTATTAAGGTCTGGAACTTCTATATGAGCGAACATTAGAGAAGCTCAAAACAGCGAGAGTAAAAAGGATTTTATTCACAAATTCAAAATCTCTGCAAAAGAAATAGAAGAAACTAAATACTGGTTAGAATTATGCCATTATTCTCAAAACTATCCCAATTGTGAGAATTTAATTTCTGATTTAAAGGAAATAGAAAATATTGTTAATAAAATTATTATCACGCTAAAAAATAGAATGAGAGAATGCGGGAATTAGTAATTACCTCATTATACTAATTACCAAATTACCAAATTACCTCATTATCACATTAAATAAATATATCATGCTTAAAATAAAAAACTTACACGCACAAATAGAGGACGGTATTGAAATCCTTAAGGGGATTAACCTTGAAATAAAACCAGGGGAAGTTCACGCCATCATGGGACCGAACGGAGCAGGAAAATCCACCCTGTCATCGGTGATTGCAGGAAAAGAAGACTATGAAGTTACGGAGGGAGAAATCCTCTTCGAGGGAGAGAATATTGTAGAAGATGCTCCTGAAGAGAGAGCACATAAAGGTATTTTTCTTTCGTTCCAATATCCTGTAGAAATACCGGGGGTTTCTAATACCAATTTTATAAAAGCAGCGATTAACGAAACCAGAAAAGCTAACGGACTTGAAGAGATGCCAGCTAAGGAAATGCTCGCCCTTATCCGTGAAAAATCAGAGCTTTTGGGGATGAAAAAAGAGTTTCTTTCTCGTTCACTAAACGAAGGCTTCTCAGGAGGAGAAAAGAAAAGAAATGAAATCTTCCAGATGCTCATGCTCAATCCTAAATTGGCGATTTTGGATGAAACCGATTCGGGATTGGATATTGATGCTCTAAGAATTGTTTCCGAAGGAGTAAATCATTTTAAAAATCAAGGCAATGCAGTACTTTTGATTACCCATTACCAACGGCTATTGAACTACATTCAGCCAGATTTTGTCCATGTATTGGCAGATGGTAAAATCATTAAAACAGGCGATAAATCTCTCGCTTTGGAACTGGAGGAAAAAGGCTACGATTGGCTGGTGAAGTAAAAATTAGATAATAAGCTAATTGGATAATTCGGAAATTTTAGAGTAATGGCATTATTAGAACGGATAGAAAAACAAAAAAATACGCTCCAAGGGGAAAAACATGCCGCTTTGGAGAAGTTTCTTAGCTTGGGTTTTCCTACTAAGAAAGACGAAGAATATAAATATACTCACCTGAAAGAGGTAACCGAAAAAGACTATAATTTTAGTCCTAAAAAAACGCATAATATTACCAAAGAGCAGCTCAATCAGTTGCATTTGGGCGAAGAAAATTTTGATTGGCTCGTTTTTGTGAACGGTGAGTTACACAAGGAACTTTCTAAAATCTCCATAGAGAATGCGGAATTTCTTTCCTTAGAATATGTTCAGAATCACGAGCAATACCAGCCTATGGTAAAGCAGTATTTGGATACAATAGCCAATAAAGATTTGGCTTTTACCCAACTGAATACCGCACTATACAGCTTCGGTTTTTTTCTTCATATCCCTAAAAATACGGTGATAGAAAAGCCAATTCATGTGTTTTACCTTTCTCAAAACCAAGAAGAAAACACTTGCTACAATGTAAGAAACCTATTGATAGCAGAAGAAGGAGCGAAGGTGGAAATTATTGAAAGTCATCATAATTTTGATACTACTTATACTTTTACCAATGCCGTAACGGAAATTTTTGTGGCATCTAATGCCAAGGTAGATTGGCATAAACTTCAAAATGACAATGCTAGTTCTTATTTAGTGGATCATACTTTTGCTAAGCAAGAACGCGATAGTTTGGCTACGGTGAATACTTTTTCTTTCGGAGGGAAACTGGTTCGTAACAATTTGGATTTTATTCACAATGGGGAAAATATTAATTCCTTTATGAATGGAATTACCATCATCGGAGGGGAACAGCTGGTGGATCATCATACCGCCGTACATCATAATCAGCCAAATTGTGAGTCTTACCAAAATTATAAAGGGATTTTCAAAGATAAGGCACATGGCGTTTTTAATGGAAAGGTTTTCGTGGATAAAATTGCTCAAAAGACCAATGCTTACCAGCAAAATAATAATGTGCTTCTCAGCGAAGGGGCTACCATAGATACCAAGCCACAACTAGAGATTTTTGCCGATGATGTGAAATGCTCCCATGGTTGTACCGTGGGGCAGCTAAACGAAGATGCACTCTTTTACCTCAGAGCCAGAGGAATTTCTAAGAAAGAAGCACAGGCATTGCTCCTCTATGCTTTCGCCAATGATGCCATGCAAAATATAGATATAGAGCCACTGAAAGAGAAAATTTCTAGACTGCTTGCCGAAAAATTAGAAGTAGGTATAGAGTTTTAAAAGATTGTCTTGATAAAAACTCCTCTTTTGGGTATTCCTTAGAGGAGTTTTTCTTTTATTGTAGGAAAAAGATTCGCTCACTTTTTGTGATACTTTGTGTTGTAATCTATATTATTTAAACTCATTCCAAATTCTTTACAGAGGCTCCACAAATATCAAAAAATTACTACATTTGATGATTAGTATCCAGCTAAAAATCTCTTTAATTATTATTTATTATAAAAACTTATTTTGATATGACTTTTGATATTGATATGATCAAAAAAGTGTATGAGCGTTACCCAGAACGAATTGCAGCGGCAAGAAAGATTGTGGGAAAACCGCTTACACTTGCAGAAAAAATACTATACACTCACCTTTGGGACGGAAAACCTACCGAAGCGTATGAAAGAGGTAAATCCTATGTAGATTTTGCTCCGGATAGAGTGGCTATGCAAGATGCCACCGCTCAAATGGCGTTATTGCAGTTTATGCAAGCAGGAAAAAAGAAAGTAGCTGTTCCTTCTACTGTGCATGCAGACCACCTTATTCAGGCAAGAGTAGGGGCAGATAAAGACCTTCAAGAGGGGATTCAAAAAAACTCAGAAGTATTTAATTTCCTTAGCTCCGTTTGTGATAAATATGGCATTGGATTTTGGAAGCCAGGAGCGGGAATCATCCACCAAGTGGTACTAGAAAACTATGCCTTTCCAGGTGGAATGATGATAGGAACAGACTCTCACACCGTAAATGCGGGTGGATTAGGAATGGTAGCCATAGGGGTAGGCGGAGCTGATGCTGTAGATGTAATGGCAGGTATGGCATGGGAGCTGAAAATGCCAAAACTCATCGGGGTGAAGCTTACTGGAAAAATGAATGGATGGACTTCAGCCAAAGATGTTATCCTTAAGGTGGCAGGTATTCTTACGGTGAAGGGCGGTACAGGTTGTATTGTAGAATATTTCGGGGAAGGAGCTCAATCGCTTTCAGCAACGGGTAAGGGAACCATTTGTAATATGGGAGCGGAAATTGGAGCCACTACTTCTACCTTTGGGTATGATGATGCTATGAGAAGATATTTAGTAGCTACGGGAAGGCAAGATGTGGTAGAGGCTGCAGATAAAATAGCAGAGCACCTCACAGGAGATGAGGAGGTTTATGCTCATCCTGAAGAATATTTTGACCAAGTCATAGAAATCAATCTTTCTGAACTTACGCCGCATCTCAATGGGCCTTTTACGCCAGATTTGGCTACTCCTGTGGCAGAATTTAGAACCAAAGCCTTAGAAAATGGTTGGCCTTTAGATGTAGAATGGGCACTCATAGGTTCTTGTACCAATTCCTCTTATGAGGACCTTTCCAGAGCGGCTTCCATCGTAGAAGATGCCGTGGCGAAAGGGGTAAAACCAAAGGCTATTTTGGGGATTAACCCTGGTTCGGAACAAGTAAAATTTACCGCTGAGAGAGATGGCTTCCTTGATTCTTTTAGAAAATTTGAAAACGCAAGAATTTTTACCAATGCTTGTGGTCCATGTATAGGGCAGTGGGACAGAGAAGGTGCAGAGAAACAAGAGAAAAACTCCATCATCCATTCTTTTAATAGAAATTTCGCGAAAAGAGCCGATGGTAACCCCAATACCCATGCCTTTGTAGCTTCGCCAGAAATGGTGGCAGCGGTAGCCATTTCGGGGAGATTAGATTTTAACCCGATTACAGATACGCTGACCAATGAAAAGGGAGAGCAAGTAAAATTAGATGAACCTAAAGGAGCAGAGCTTCCTACCAAAGGATTTGATGTGGAGGATAATGGTTACCAATCGCCTTCAGAAGATGGTTCTTCGGTACAAGTCATCGTAGATCCAAATTCGGATAGATTACAGCTTTTAGAGCCTTTCCAGCCGTGGGATGGGAAGAATATAGAGGGTGCGAAAGTACTCATCAAAGCATTTGGAAAATGTACTACTGACCATATTTCTATGGCGGGGCCGTGGCTGAAATACCGTGGACATCTGGATAATATTTCTAATAATATGCTCATCGGGGCAGTGAATGCCTATAATATGGAAACCAATCAGGTGAAAAACCAACTGACGGGTGAATATGGGGAAGTACCTGCCGTACAGAGAAATTATAAGGCAAGTGGAGTACCTTCCATTGTGGTGGGAGACCATAACTATGGTGAAGGCTCTTCCCGTGAGCATGCTGCTATGGAACCGAGACATCTTGGTGTGAAAGCGGTTTTGGTAAAATCTTTTGCGCGTATCCACGAAACCAATCTGAAGAAGCAAGGAATGCTGGCACTTACTTTTGCAAACGAAGCTGATTATGATAAAATTCAGGAGGATGATACCATTGATTTCATTAATTTGGTAGATTTTGCACCTAATGTGCCTTTAGTTCTTAAGGTTACCCACAAAGATGGTACTACGGATGAAATATTGGCAAACCATACTTATAATGAACAGCAAATAGGCTGGTTCCGAGCAGGCTCTGCCCTTAATCTGATAGCTGAGGAAGCCAAAAAAACGGAATAGTGTTTTTACTTATCGTTCCATAATAATAAAACTGCCCCGAAAGGGGCAGTTTTTGTTTCAGAAGTTATCATCTTTGGTATTCAAAATACTCTACCTCAAATTTTCTACTCTCCTTAGCATTGGTAGCATAGTTAAAATAACTTTTTTCCATGATGAGCCTATACCTTGTATCCGTTATTTTTTTGAAAGAAAATACTTTAAGACCACTGCCTAAAATCATTTCAGTATCCGTCTCAGTTCCTTTTTTAAAATAAAGCGTATGAAGGGAAGATAACTGGATGCCAAGAAATCCACCGTCATAAGAAGAGGTTTGTACCTCAGGAAAAGTAAATGTTATAATACTCCAAGGATTATTATGATCAAGAGAAACACGAAGTTCCATATCTCTTCTTCTAGGGGTAGAAAAATAATTAGAGGCATATAGTTCCTTTAATATATTTGTATTGATGACTCCATCATCATTCATATCTATTCCTGCCCCTTCAATAATATCAAACTTACTAAAATGAAATAGCAATTCCTCTTGTCGGTTATCTACAACTGTATTTTCAATACGGTCACAAGAAACAATAGCGAAAATGAATAAAAATGTAAACCAAATTTTTCTCATTGTTTGGAATAAATAAAAATAAATTTGCACAAAACTAATGAAAAAATATATTATACAATATGATATTTATCATGATTTTGATTAAGGTAACAGCTGCTTTTCACTGAAGCAATAAGGAAGTGCTATCATTCTTGCAATCCTTTTTCATGATGAGAAGCATCATTCTCGCTATTATGAAGCCCGGAGCGGATGTGGATGTCTCTTTGTGGAAATGGAATTTCAATATTATGTTTGGCAAATTCTTTGAAAATAATATAATACAAATGGCTTTTGAGAACTACGGGTTTTTGAATATAGGTAGAAGTCCAGACTACCAGCTCAAAATTTAAAGAATTATCTCCATATTCTACAAACCAAAAGGCAGGTTCTGGGTTTTTCAGTACATCAGGGTGATTATTTGCGATATTGAGTACGATTTCTTTCACTTTTTCAGGGTCTTCTTTGTAGGAAACAGATACGGGATAATGCACCCTTATTCTCCTATCATTATGAGACCAGTTAATCACATTGTCATTGATAAATTTAGAATTCGGTACGATGATAGAGATATTATCATTGGTGACAATAGTGGTAGAACGCATGGAAATAGAAGTAACATCCCCCGAGATATCTCCCACTTGTATTCTATCTCCTATTTTGATAGGTCTTTCAAAAAGGATAATAATGCCCGAGATAAAATTACTTGTAATATTCTGTAAGCCAAAACCTAAACCTACCCCTAATGCTCCGAGCATCCAGCTGAATGCTCCTAAGTCAAAGCCTGCGGTTTTGAAGATAAAAAAGAAACCTAGAAGTAAAATAGCATATCGGATAATGGTAACTATGGCAGATCGTGTTCCTTTTTCGGCAATTGCAGTAGCGAGGAGTTTATTTTCCAGCAGCCGGGTAATTCTTTTAGAGAGAAAAATTAAGAAGCTAGAAGCAATAATGATGTAGATGAGGGTAATGAGTGTGAATTTAGTTCCACTGACATTAAAAATCACAAAGTTCATTACTTCTTTCAGTTGGTCAATAAAATTGTTGGTCAATTCTTTATCCATATTTATTTTTCTTATTGTAGAGCATCAAATTTCTTTCAGTCCAAATATAGGAATTTTCTTCATTTCATTTTAAAGGGCTTCGTTAGTACTTTAGCAAAATCCAAAACAATGAAAATCATTTTTTAGAGAATTTATGAGTAAAAAAAATATAATACCTAAGAAAATTATGTATATATTTGCAATACATAAGTTATATAGGTATGAAGAAAAACGCCTTGTACAAAGGGACTTTACAAAATATCATCTTAAAACTTCTTTCTACGGAGGTAAAAATGTATGGCTATCAGCTTACCCAGAGGGCAAAGGAACTCACCCAAGGAGAGCTTGAAATGACGGAAGGAGCATTGTATCCTATTTTGCACAAGCTGGAGGCAGATGGCGTTATTTATTCTGAAATACAGAAGGTCAACGGTAGAGATAGGAAGTATTATCTACTCACCGAAAAAGGAAAAAGACAGCAAAAACTGCATGAAGCAGAAATGCGGAGCTTTATTTTTAATCTTAATACCATTTTTAGCAAATGATGACACAAGAAAATTGGGCTACGATAAAAAGGTTTTTAGGAGAAAAAAGACTTCCATTAGATTTGTATTTAGAGGTGCTAGACCATATTACTGAACAGATACAAAGTCTGATGATACATGAACAAAGGGATTTTCCTACAGCATTCAGAATAGTAAAAACAGCATGGCAGGAGGATCTCAAGTTTAAGAAAAATATTTTACCATGGCGAAGAAAAATTACTATTTTAGAAAACAAAGCCATTAATACAGTGCATAGAAAATTTCTTCTCAAGGCATTGTATTGGTATATTATTCCTTTTATAACTTGTTTGTTACTAATGCGGTATGATGAAGATTTGGGGTACTATTCTTGGATGATGATGCATGTTATTTTTGTTCTTATTGGTGTGTATTATATCATTACAAAATGGAAATTGGTAAATAATAGTAGGCGGAATCATAGGAAAAGGCTGAGTTTTACTGAAGCTGGAGTAGGTTTATTGCTTTTGGGAACTATTTACCAGCCTATGCTGGTAACCACTTTACCTAGGAGATATGAAAAATTTTTAGCTCAGCTGATGGATTTTCATTTTAATTTTGAAATAACCATAGATTTTATTATCCATTTTATTACCTTTTTTGCATGGAACTATATTACCATTGTAGGGATTTTATATTTGAAAGAATATAGCAAAAGTGTAGAAACAATTAACCGCAGGTTAAAGGCAGATTTTTAAACTATGGCTGTTTTTATCATCACATTTATTCTCCAACTTATTTCTTTTTTTACCTAAAATGACCGGATCTCAATACAAGGAAATTATTGATTTTCTAATAGCTAAGAAAATTCCGATAGATATTATTTTGGAATTGAAAGATCATTTTGTTATGCAAATTTCTGAGACAATGACAGCACAAAATTTGAGTTTTGCTCAAGCATTTGAACAAACCCAAATGGCATGGAAAGAAGATTTGGAAGCAGCATATCCTTGGTATGTTATTGTGAGAAATGAACGCTCTGTACAGACGAGAATAGAAAAGAAAATGAGAGCAGATGCCAATCAAAAAGCGATGATTTTCGCCCTTAAAATAACGGTATTTAGTTTTATTTTCCTTATCCTCAGTACGCAGTGGTTTTCCCTAGAAATTTACCAAAAATTATTAAAAGGGCTATTGTTTTTGTTTCTATCGGTGCACTTTTTTTTCGTCATGTATTTTTTCATTTTTAATAGAATTTTGTTTAAAGAGAAATTCAAGGATGTCCGTTTTTCCATTTACCAATGGAAGACATTTTCATTTTTTCCTTTTGCTTATCTGGGTTTACAATTTCTTGGTCCGTGGGAAGAATGGGTATCACCGCTGTATTTTTTAAACTTTTCCCTAATTAATACCACGGTGAAAATCATTGCTTATGTGGGGATTTGCTGGATGATTATCTATGCGAATACCATGCTTTTCCATTTTTTAAAAACCATGCACCTACTAAAACGAAAAATTAATTTCTTATGACAGAGAACCAACATACTGAAATTGTTCATTATTTGATTTCCAAAAAACTGTCTATAGACATCATTGCAGAAGTGTATGATCACTTTGTAACACAAATTACGGCATTGATGGCAGAGGGGCATGCATTCGAAGAAGCATTTAATAAAACCCAATTGACATGGAGTGAAGATTTGAAAGTCTATTGGAATGGCAGTTGGGATTTAGATGACAAAACCGACCTTGAAAGAAGAATGTACAAAGCCCAGCGAAAAGCTTGGCTTAAGGCATCCTTTTTTATTCACTGAAAGTGGGCATGGTATTCTTTGCAATACTCTTTTTATTATCTAGGGGAGTAGAAAGAGAGCTTTTTCTCATTGGTGTAATTATCCTTTTGGCGGTATTGGGCACCATTCCGTTTATGGTATTTATTAAACACCGTAAAATCTTTACAATGGCGAGAACTTTTAGTAATTATAAGCTCAATAGCCTTCAAGGAACTATGGGAGCAGGATACGGTTTAGTGGCAAATCTAATGATTAATCTTCGTCCTTCTTACCTCATTTACTATGATATGATAACAGATGTACATCAGCTTATGCGTCTCGGTTTTTTTGTCATAACCATTATGATTATTTTATTCGGTATCGTATCCACTTTAGTACTCCAGTACCGATATATTCATTCTATGGATAAGATAAGTCCGTTCTTAAAGTATCTGAAAGAAGGATAAGAATTAGGAAATAAAGATTTAAGTACAAATGCAAAATAGGCTTTCCCATTTTTTCGGAAAGCCTATCTTGTTTAATCAATTATTTCAAATCTAGTGTATTGAGCTAATTTTTTAGGGATTTTAATTCCATTTTCGGTTTGGTTGTTTTCTAAAAGTGCTGCCATAATTCTAGGTAGTGCCATGGCAGAGCCATTGAGCGTATGTACCGGCTGAGCTTTTCCTTCATTACCTTTATACCTACATTTCAGTCTATTGGCTTGGAAATTCTCAAAGTTAGATACAGAAGAAACTTCTAGCCATTTTTGCTGTGCTGCACTCCATACTTCAAAATCATAAGTCAGTGCAGAGGTAAAACCCATATCTCCTCCGCAAAGTCTTAGGATTCTGTAAGGCAGTTCTAAATCTTCTAAAATACTTTGTACATGGGCTTTCATTTCTTCCAGTGCTGCATAAGAGTTTTCAGGTTTTTCTATCCTTACTATTTCTACTTTTTCGAACTGGTGCAGCCTGTTCAGACCTCTTACATGGGCACCATAGCTTCCTGCCTCTCTGCGGTAGCACTGAGAAAACGCCGTATTTTTAATGGGTAAATTTTTCTCCTCTATAATGGTATCTCTGTAAATATTGGTTACGGGAACTTCAGCAGTAGGGATGAGGTAGAGATTATCTTCATTGATGAAATACATCTGTCCTTCTTTATCAGGAAGTTGTCCTGTTCCGTACCCCGATGCTTCATTCACTACATGCGGAGGGTTCACTTCTAGATATCCTGCGTCTGTATTTTTATCAAGGAAATACTGTACTAAGGCTCTTTGTAGTCTAGCACCTTTTCCTAGATACACGGGAAACCCCGCCCCTGCGATTTTAACGCCCAGTTCAAAATCAATAAGGTTGTATTTCTTTGCCAGTTCCCAGTGCGGAAGAGCATTTTCATCCATGCCTTCTACCTCTGTGGACTGGTAGATATTTTCGTTATCATCTGCGGAAATACCTGCTTTTACCGCTTCTGATGGGATATTAGGAATTTGATATAGAATGTTTTGTAGTTCCGTTTCGGTGTCTTTAAGGTGTTGCTGTAGTTGCTGAATGCTTTCTTTGTAGCTGGCGGTTTTTTGTTTTGCTTGTTCTGCCTCTTCTTTTTTTCCTTCTTTCATGAGCATACCGATTTCTTTGGAGATTTTGTTCATTTCGGATAGGTTTTGATCCAGCTCAAACTGTATTTTTTTACGAGCATCATCCTTTTCTATCGCCTGATGAACCAGTGCTGTTTCCTTGAAATTTCTCTTTGCCAATCCCGTCATTACACGGTCTATATTTTCGCGTAAAAATTGTACTTGAAGCATAATTGTAGATGAATTATGAAATTTGTTGATTGAATTAAAGCGTAAAAATAACGATTATTTATGAATTTCTATACGATGTGCATTTTCTTCTTTACCATGAAGTGCTTCTTTGCCGTTATATCGTGCACTGATGAGCCTAAATTCAGCATCGGAGAATCGGTAGTCTAAAATGAGCGTATCCTGAATGGGGAGAATGCTGGCTGTAGTATGAGCGGGGTAGGCCATCTGAAAAGCAATGATGGAACGCACAATAGTGGGGGAATGTTCTGTAGGAAGGGTTTTTCTTACCGCTCCTGCGGTGTATTCTAAAAAGTATCTTCCGTTTTTATTTTGTTTCAGCTGAAGTGATACCGGAGCGTTATCTGTAAGTCCTAATGCATCATAATATCTTCGGGTTTTATAGCTGATATTCAGGCTGTCATTGAGCATATCTATCCCTGCCGAATCTATATAAATTCTGGAAACTTGGTCTATTTCTCTCACAGGGGTATCTTCTCTTTGACAAGAAATCATCCATAGCATAATGAGAACCGACATGATTTTTTTCATGAAGTAAAGGTAATGATAATTTTTTATAGCACTCGTATTGACTTTTTATTTTGCTTACTCCCTGAGTTTGGATACGATTTTAAAGCACTTTGCCAATGTGCTAAAAACTTTGGCAAAGTACTCTCTTCATTTTTTAATAAATGTTTATTATCAAATAAGTATCAAGATAGCTTCATAGAAAAACCCAAGCCAAGGGATAGAAATACCGAATGATATATATCACTAATATCAATGGGATGATAACAGAAAATTGATTACCTTTGTTTGGAAAAATTGTTTTATTATGAGCATTAAGCTTACTCCGATAGATATTGTAGAAAATATCACCAAAGAAGAGTTTCATGAGAAGTATCTGAAACCTCGCAAGCCGGTGGTGATTAAGAATATGGCTCGTCAATGGCCTGCCTACGAAAAGTGGTCATTAGACTATATGAAAGAAGTAGTGGGTGATGTGGAGGTGCCTTTGTATGATAGTTCCAAGGCAGATCCAGCAGCTCCTATTAACGCTTCGGCAGCCAAAATGAAGTTTGCAGATTATATTGATTTAATCAAAACTACACCTACAGATCTTAGAATTTTTCTCTTTGATCCTATAAAATTTGCTCCCAAATTATTAGATGATTATATGTCTCCTAAGGAATTGATGGGAGGATTTTTGGACAAATATCCTAATATGTTCTTTGGTGGGCAAGGTTCAGAAACTTTCTTGCACTTTGATATTGATATGGCTCATATTTTCCACACCCATTTCGGAGGACGAAAACATATTTTACTTTTTGATTACAAATGGAAAGAAAGGCTGTATCAGATTCCTTTTGCTACTTATTCATTAGAGGATTATAGTATTGAAAATCCTGATTTTGAAGCATTCCCAGCTCTCAATGGCGTGGAAGGGATAGAGTGTTATTTGGAACACGGAGATACACTTTTTATGCCTACAGGATGGTGGCATTGGATGAAATATTTGGACGGAAGTTTTTCTATTTCATTAAGAGCATGGGATAAGTCTTGGGCAGTAAAGGCACACTCACTGTGGAATCTTACTGTACAAAGAAAATTTGACAATTTTATGAAAGCTCAGTTCAAGGGGAAATACATGGCTTGGAAAGAGCAGCTCGCTATTAAAAGAGCCAATGAGGCTTTGGCAAAAGGATTACCAAAATAATATCAACCAAAAATATATACAATGAAATTATTAGAAGGAAAAGTGGCTCTAATAACGGGCGGAACGCGTGGTATAGGAAAAGGAATAGTAGAGGAGTTCGTGGCTCAGGGTGCGAAGGTGGCCTTTACTTATGCAGGTTCTGTGGAGAAAGCAAAGGCATTAGAAAGCGAATTATCATCAAAGTCTAAGGTAAAATCTTATCAGTCAGATGCTTCTGATTTTGATGCCGCTCAGCAGTTGATAGAGCAAGTATTGGCAGATTTTGGTCAGATTGATATTTTAATTAATAATGCAGGAATTACCCGTGATAATTTGATGCTAAGAATGTCCAAAGAAGATTGGGACACTATTATCAAGGTAAATTTGGATTCGGTGTTTAATCTTACTAAGGCAGTGATTAAGCCTATGATGAAGGCAAAAAGCGGTTCTATCATTAATATGACATCAGTGGTGGGCGTAAAAGGAAATGCAGGACAAGCCAACTATGCAGCATCTAAGGCGGGGGTTATTGGTTTCTCTAAGTCTATAGCCTTAGAGTTGGGTTCCAGAAATATTCGTTGTAATGCCATTGCACCAGGGTTTATAGAGACTGAAATGACGGGAGCACTTGATGAGAAGATAGTTCAGGGATGGGTGGAACAAATTCCACTGAAAAGGGGCGGACAGCCAAAGGATATTGCAGACGCTTGTGTATTCCTAGCGAGTGATATGTCCACATATATTACAGGACAGGTACTGAATGTGGATGGCGGAATGCTCACATAAACAATGTGTTAAGGTTTTATTTGCTAATAAAAGTGAAAAAAATATAAAAAAAGCGAATAAAAATTTGGCTAAATAAAAAAAAGGTTCTATATTTGCACCAGCGAAATCAAAGGAACAATCCTCCTTAGCTCAGTTGGTTAGAGCATCTGACTGTTAATCAGAGGGTCGCTGGTTCGAGCCCAGCAGGAGGAGCAAAAGGCTTACAGAAATGTAAGCCTTTTTTTGTTTTCATTAAAAAGTATGCTACTGAGTTGATAAGAAAGTTAGAATCTAGAAACTTTGCCTAAAGTTAATCTCATACCTCACATTTCTTCCTGCTCCTTTAGGAGTGAGGATATTTTTCTCTACTAAATCTTGCAAATCCCTTGTAGCTGTGGCTCTGGAAGATTTTGTGATAGAAATATATTTCTTGGTGGTCATACCTCCTTCAAAGCCAGAAACTCCAAGTTCAAACATCTTCAAAAGAACTTTTAGCTGTCTTTCATTGATATTATGTTTATGATTATCAATAAATTTACTCTTATTTATAGTAAAAAGAATGGTCTGTTTAGCAGATTTTTGAGCCTTTACAATAGTTTTAGAAAAATATAAAATCCAATCTGTAATTTCAAGGGTTCTTTGAGCCTTTTTCAATGTATCATAATATGCTTTTTTATCTTTTTCAATAACAGAAGAAAGACTGATTAGCATAGGTCTATTAAGAGATTGAGCCAGACATTTTTCGGCCAAAGCCCTGCCTATTCTTCCATTTCCATCTTCAAAAGGGTGAATACTCTCAAAATAAAGATGGCAAATACAAGTCTTGATTAAAGCCTGTTTCATATCATCAGAGTTTACCTTAAAATGAGTATACCACTTCACAAATTGCTTCATTTCATCTGCAACTTTTTTAGATAGAGGTGCTTCATAATGAACCACTTCCTTTCCAAATGCCCCAGAAATTACCTGCATAGGTTCTGCTCCACTTCTGTATTTCCCTGCATTAATGTAAGGATGGGCACTCATCAGGGTTTTATGCCAAGATTTCAGCATAGATTCAGTGAGTTTTTCCTGATAAGATTTTCTAACTTCCACCATTAGAGAGCCTATTCCCAAAGCCTTTTTATCTCTAATATGAGTTAAATTTTCATTAATTCCCAAGTGCCTTTTAATGGAAGACATCACATCTTGTCTGCTAAAAAATTCTCCTTCAATTTCAGAGGTTTTTATAGCTTCTGAAATCATAAATTGTAGAATAGTATCTTGTTGATTACCGTCAGAAAGAGCATTTAGCATTCCTTTAATTTCACTGGTTTCAGAAATTAAATCAATTAATAATGAATCTATTACAGAATCATCATAAGTGAAGTTAGCCCAATCTGGATATTGCCAATTGTATTTCATTTGAGTCAATTAAATAAAATAATCGCCTCAAATATACAATAATTTTGAGTCAATTAAAATAGATCATCCTATGATTAAGCATTCTGAATAATAGAATAAAAAGGTGAATATGAACTTATTATTAGGCTTTCCATTCCAAAAATTTTTCCTGCTGAATTTTTACCAATTGTGGCGATTTTTCATTCAGAAACCCTCGCTGAATGATGGCGTGGTACTTTTCTAAATAGGTCATGGTCATTTTTTCGGCATTAAATTGCGCTTTGGCGTAAAGATGACACCCTTCTCTATCGTATTTTTCTATTTGACCTATGGCTTCTGAGAGTGCTGTGCAAGAATTGCTTAGAAAACCCACTTGGGAGTTTACCAATTCGGGCAAAGCTCCATAAGGCGTTCCAAAAACGGGGCAGCCGTAGTAGAGACTTTCTATGATCGCAAGTCCGAAAGGTTCATGCCAACGAACGGGGAATATCAGTCCCTTGGATTGCATCATGAGTGCATCTTTTTCTTTACCTCCCACTAGTCCTTTAAATCGTGCTTTAGGAGTGAATGTAAGCCGAATGCCCATATTAAAATTAAACCGAACACCTCCCAGAATATCGATGGATTCATTGGCTTTTTTGGCAACTTCTATTGCACCCACCACATTTTTTACTCTCCATGCAGCATTGCCTAAAAAATGAAATCTTTTTCTAGGTAAACACAGATTCGGTGATGAATAGTCTTCCCATTCTAATCCATTGTGTACGAACTGTTCAGAGCCAAACCTCTCTGCATGGTTTTTTGAAACGAAAATAGTGTTTTTGTCCAGCGGGTATTGGCTATTGGTATTTCCATGCAGGGTCATGGCATAAGGAATATCTAACCCTTCTGCCAGTTCAAAATGAGAATGAAAATGCACGAAATCTACATTTTCGGGCAGTTGTTCATGAATTTTTTTTCGCGTGTCTAATGGTATCACCTCAGCAAAATCACTATAAGAGCCTTCTTTACAGAGGAAAATTACCTCATGCCCCATTTTAACAAGAGATTTACCCAAATACCAAACCACTCTCTCTGTACCTCCATAGAGCGTAACGGGAAGCTGAGAATAAACAACTAATGCAATTTTCATAGAAAAGGTATTATTACTTTATATGGCATTATTCACTATCAATACTATTTCTCCTTTTAAAGTTTTTGTTTTAGAGAAATCTATTAATTCATTGATAGTCCCTCGTTTAGTTTCTTCAAATTTTTTAGAAATCTCTCTGCTAAGGCTTACTTTGGTTTCTTCACCAAAAAATTCTTTGATTTGCTCCAGAGTGGTATTAATTTTATGGGGACTTTCATAGAGGACGATGGTTTTTTTCTCTTCAGCGAGTTGTTTGAGTTTGGTTTGTCGTCCTTTTTTGGCGGGTAAAAATCCTGCAAATAGAAACTCATTATTGGGTAAACCAGAAACCACCAAAGCGGGAACAAATGCCGTAGCTCCAGGCAAACAAATCATATCAATGTCATGATCTGTACATGCTTTTGCCAAAAGGTAACCAGGATCTGAAATTCCAGGAGTTCCTGCATCAGTAATGATGGCGATATTTTGCCCATTTTGTAAATCTTGAATTACTTTAAGTGTTGCTTGATGTTCGTTATGTAAATGATAAGATTTCAGTGGTTTAAAGATTTCATAGTGTTTTAGAAGTATCCCCGAAGTTCTTGTATCTTCACAGAGAATATAGTCCACCTCCTTTAAAGTTTTTACCGCTCTGAAAGTCATATCTTCTAAATTCCCAATAGGGGTAGGAACAAAATATAGAATACCTGCCATGGAATAAATTTGACCAAAGATAAAGCTAAAATTAGAATTTCGCCAAAAAAGTCTGTGTAAGTCGTAAGAAAGTAGATTTTACACACCGAAACTATTTATTTCGATTTGGATAAAAATGTTTGGCTAATAGATGATTTTCTATTTTGAAAAAGCAAAAAATTTTCAATAACAATTTTTTATTGTAATTTTGGAGAAAGAAATTTAAGCTATGGAAAGTTTACCATAATGGTTAATGTGGTTTCAGATAAGGTGGTATATCCCAGCTTGTGTATTCTGTATTTAGGAAGACGGGGAATAGAAATCGCTTTGCTACCAGTGTACATAGTTTATTCACGAGAAAATTAGCTGAGTTAGGATGTTAGTTGAAATGAGATCATATACGATGAAAAAATATAAGTGGGTTAGAGTTTTAATATTATTGCTATTAATTTTATACGCTATTTTATCTTTTTTTAAAGCTGAAATAAGAGAGTTTAAACCAATATATGTATTGATTGTAATAATTTCTTTTTATTTGTTATATAGAGTATTAAAGAGAGATTAAACATACTTTCATTCAAATTCATTCCAAAATTTAGCATTTAAAATTTTGTTATTTTTTGATTTTTCGTTAGGTTTGTGGTGAAGAGAATCATGTACGAAGATTTTCAAAATTTAATATTCTACAATGTGAAAAAACTAAATGTTTCGTAGGTGGAAGATTCTCAATGCGAAAGTTGGATGTGTTATTCAAATTCAGCTATAGTGTTTGTTACCAGTGGTTTAGCGGGAGCAATGGTTTATTTTTAATCTTATTTCAATATTATGATGGTTGATTTAAAAAAAAGAATAGTAATAGCACTAATTTTAAATTTGTCTCTTTTTAGTGCTTCAGTTTTTGCTTTTGTAAATAATTGGGAAGTATCAAATATTAATCATTTGATTGCTTCTGCTTTTGCGGTATTTATTTTTATGATTTTTATAGTATTCATTTTGATCAAAAATCATAAGATACTATTTGCTAAAAACAATTGATGCTTATTTGTGCATTATTCCGTATCATTCAGAGAGAGATGAAGTTTCATCTTTTGTGTAAATGAACTGGAGTAGATAAGCCACCTGGCAATGTTTGTGGTGATTGGGATAAAAGGAGCTTTAATAGCATGATTTCATATCTCCTTTTTCTTTTAAAGGAAAATTTTTGCAGAGTTTAATGTTTTTAAAAACCAAATATATATGAAGTATTTAATCACTTTTGTATTCGCTTTAATTCTAGTATATTTTATTTCTGTAATAACAAGTGAGGATGGTGGCAAGATTTCCATTTATTGGTTTTTTGTATTGATTCTAGTTCCCCGTATTTTAGGAGGCGTATTTCCCAAGCTGAAAGAGTTGGGTATTGGAACTATCCATTTTATTCCTAATCTTATCAACTATATAAGAAGCAAATAATTAATGAAGGCAATTTTTTGAAAATACTTTTTTATATGAAAGTGAATAGAAGGTTTGAATATTTCTATTCAACAATACTTTTGATTGTTTCCTTATTTTTAGCCTATAAATTTATTATTGATAAGGTTATTTATACTAAAACTCTTTTCTCGGTCTTTGGGCAATGTGGTAAAAAATGGTACTTTTATAATTGATAAAAAATGCTTATATTTCGCACATTGATTGGAAGAGGAAACAAGCTCTGCTGAGGAATAAGCGAGAAAAAGCGAATAGCTTTTACGAAGGTTACGAACATAGTTCATTGTCAGCAATACAATCAATGTTCAAAACGATAGTTTTAGGGGTGAGTTTTTCTCACCCTTTTTTATTAAAACTATCGGATGAACCCTATGGCTAAAAAAACCTTATCCCCCTTGATTTTTAAAATATAAATACCATTTTATAAAGTTCTTTTTAGCCTCAAAACGAAGTCCTCTATGCAAGGTTAATTTCTCTTTCAAATGCGTAAAATAGGCTTCTAAACGATTGGTAGTATAAGGGATTTCACTATCTTTCAGATATGCAAACATATTGGGTAAGGCATTGATAATATGATAAGTAGCTAAGTGTAGATTTTTATGTTTAAACCACTGAAATCCAGATTCTTCATTCATTGATTTTTCTTCTATAAAATATTGATTTTCAACATACCACTGGTAAAATCTATTTACCCAATCGTTAGCCTGTTCATTGGTTTTTAGATGCGTAATTTCTTTGGATAAACACAAAAGCTGTTGGCTAATAAAATGTTTTGGGCTACCACTTAAATAGTTCTTAATCTGTCGTTTAATATGCACTAAACATCTTTGGATAATCACCTCTGGAAACACCTTTTTTACCGCTCCTAAAATAGATTTATGCCCATCGCAGGTTACACTGTAAACTGCCACATTCAGCTTCTTTAAGTTTTCCAAATCTTGCTTTATATCACGAAGTTTTTCCTTGTTGGTTTGGCGGTAAAGTTGCACATATCGAATGTCATAATCGTAGTAGAGTATCAGGCATAATCCATTGGAAAAGTAGGTGCCATCAATCAAGAGATGAACCTTTGTCTTGCTTTTGATGCTGAGGGTAGGAACTTGTGAAAGGTAATGTTTAAAGAGGTTTTGAAGGGTAGATTGGCTCATTGAGCTATCCCTCGAAAGGGTTTTATAGACTTGCCTTTCCATTATCCATTTTCTGAACCAAATGAATTGATTTTTTCTTTTTACACCAATGTTTTTAATCGTAAAATTTGCCTGACAATCTCCACATTGAAAGCGTTGTTTTCCATTTCTTTTTCCTTTTTTGATGATGTGATTAGAATCACAAACTGGACATTTTTTATTCGTTTTGGACATAAAATAAGAGTTATAATGAAACCACTTTCATTATAACTCTTATAAGTCTATAAAAGACAATGCTTTACAAGGTTTTTAGGCACCATTTTTTGTTATATTGTCGGTCTTTGCAATGGGAGTTGTTTATCTGCTAATTAAGTTTAGAAAATAGAGTATTTTTAGTATATGTTTTATTAATTATACCACATTCCTATCTCCTTTCCTGAAAAAACTTCTTGATAAGGTTGCTGCATTCCTTTTGGAGGATGCCTGAGGTAATTTCGGTTTTAGGATGGAGCGTAACGCCCTTGGCTCGGAAGCCTCTATGAGGGTCATCGGCACCCCAAACTACTCTAGAAATCTGAGACCAAGCCAATGCCCCAGCACACATAACACATGGCTCTAGCGTGATGTACATGGTACAATTTTGTAAATATTTTCCCCCTAAAAAATCGGCAGCAGCGGTGATGGCCTGCATTTCTGCATGTGCAGTAACATCTTTGAGGAGTTCCGTAAGATTATGAGATTTCGCGATGACTCTCTCATTAGTTACCACAATAGCACCCACAGGGATTTCCCCCGCATCATAGGCGGCTTGTGCTTCTGCCAGTGCCAATCGCATAAAATATTCATGGGTAAACATAATGAGATAATGAGGTAATTTGGGAATGGGATAATTTGGGAATGAGGTAATATCCAATTTCTAATCTCTAAATTCTAATCTCCAATCTCTAACTTCTAAAAATTATCCTAACAGTCTTTGTGCTTTCTTCACGCCTTCTACAAATCGGTCTATTTCTTCCATAGTGTTGTACACGGCAAAACTCGCTCTTACCGTTCCTGCGATATTGAAGAAATTCATAATCGGCTGTGTACAGTGATGTCCCGTTCTTACCGCTATGCCCATTTTGTCCAAAATCATCCCCACATCAGAGGCAATGCCTTCGTTTAAAAGATTAAAAGAAACCACTCCTGCTCTTGGAGATTTTTCGCCATAGATTTTGATATGGTCTAATGTTAATAACTGCTCTTGGGCATAATTCAGGAGCTGATTTTCATGCTTCTGAATGTTTTCCATTCCTACAGATTCCATAAAATCAATGGCATAGCCTATTCCGATATTGGCTGCGATATTGGGCGTCCCTGCTTCGAATTTAAAAGGCAATCCCGCATAGGTGGTTTTTTCAAAAGAGCAAGTAGCAATCATCTCGCCGCCACCGTGGAAAGGGGAAAGAGTGTTAAGGATGGCTTCTTTTCCGTACAGGATGCCCACCCCAGTAGGGGCGTAGCATTTATGTCCAGAGAAAGCAAAGAAATCACAGTCTAGCTCTTGGACATTGATTTTCAAATGAGGAGCCGCCTGAGCACCGTCAATGAAAATGAGTGCCTCTGAATGTTTTCGGATAAGTGCGATCATTTCTTTGACAGGATTAATGATGCCCAGTGCATTCGAAATATAGTTGAACGAAACCAGTCGGGTTTTTTCATTAAGATTTTCTTCTAAAAATGCCATGTCTAGAACCCCCTCCTCGTTCATGGGGATAACTTTCAGTACTGCCCCCGTCCTTTCGCAGAGCATTTGCCAAGGTACGATATTGGAGTGGTGTTCTAAGTGGGAAATGATGATTTCGTCCCCTGCTTTCAGCCACTGTGTGTTTCCTAAACTGTAAGCAACGAGGTTAATAGACTCGGTAGTTCCTCGCGTGAATATCACTTCATAATCATGCTTTGCCTCAATGAATTTTTGTACTTTCTTTCGGGCATCTTCCATTGCTTCTGTTGCTTCTTGGCTGAGTGTATGGATACCTCTATGCACATTGGCATTCAGGGTTTCATAGTATTTTCTTTCATTGTCCAGTACCAGCAGTGGTTTTTGGCTGGTGGCCGCATTATCCAGATAAACGAGCGGATGACCATTGACCTTTTGCTGAAGGATAGGAAATTCTTTGCGTATATTTTCTATGGTAAGCATTTCTGTATGAAAATTAAGTGATTAAAAAAAACATTCTGATTTTTTGAGGTTTCTTGAAAATGGATGGCAGTTAAAGCATTCACATTCAGAAACTGCGGACAAAGATAGGATAAAAAATAATTTCTTTTATTCTTATCTTAAAAATATCATTCAGGGATAGATTTAATCTATTAAGTGCAATTTTTTATACTTGGAATTAACTCACTTTGAATTGATAATTTATAACTGGAGCTTCTCCAAAGCATCAAAATGGTGGTAAAGCAAATGAAAAATAGAGACGCCGTGCATGGTGTCTCTACTCTAATTTTAAAATTTATTTTTTCTCGGTTGAATCATTGTACTTTATCCAAAACTAAAGCATTCCCAGTTCGAATTTAGCTTCTTCGCTCATCATATCTTTATTCCAAGAAGGCTCAAAGGTAAGTTCTAAATCTACCTCCCTCACGCCTTCCACCTCTTGTACTTTGTCTTTTACCTCTTGTGGAAGCGTTTCGGCTACGGGGCAATTGGGAGTGGTGAGGGTCATCACTACTTTTACATCTCCCTCTTCAGAAATCTGAACATCATAGACCAGTCCTAGTTCATAAATGTCCACTGGAATTTCAGGGTCATACACGGTTTTCAGTGCCATGATGATTTCTTCTCCTATCGTTTGTATTTGTTCGTCAGTAAGCATTTTCATTGTATTATAATTCATTTTCACTGCGTGTGAGTAGTTCTTCTTGTCGCATTCGGCGGAAAACATTCGCCAAAGTTAAAACATCTTTCTCACAATAGCGTACTATTCTTTCTAAATCCTTTTCTTTCCAATAAATTTCTGCTACCATGCTGCCGTCTATATCATCTTTCGGGGTAGGAATCCCAAACAGGTGTGCGAGGAGCTCCAGCGAAACAAAGGTTTTATAATCTCCGAATTTCCATAGTTCCATGGTGTCTAGGTGTGGAATTTCCCAAGGTTTTTTCCCGAACATCTGAAAGGGGAGAGGTGGTGTCATTCCATTGACCAGAAATCTTCTTGCTATCCAAGGAAAATCAAACTCTTTTCCGTTATGGGCACAGAGGATAACATTCGCCAGTCTTATGCTATTAAAAATCTGACCGAAGTCATGGAGTATTTTTTGTTCATCATCATCATAAAAAGAAGTGATTTTCAGCTTTCCGCTTTTGTCTATCATGCCTACGGTGATACAGATAATTTTTCCGAACTCTGCCATTACTCCTGCTCTTTGGGCGTAATATTCTTCGGCGGGCTCTTCTTTTCTTTGGTAGAAAGTTTTTTTATCCCAAAGATTTTTTTCTTGCTCAGAGAGTGCCTCCCAAGTTTCATAAGCAGGGACGGTCTCTATATCCATGAATAGGATATTTTCGATAGGGATTTTTTGGAGCATAAAGAGGTGTGTGTTCGTTAAATCACTTAGGCGTCTATGAGGTAAAAATGTATGACTTATACTTTTCTATTTCCCTTCTACACAGTAAATGGTTCTCTGTACGGCTACCGCTTCTTTAAATGTGGATTTAATTTGCTTAAGGTCTCCACTCGCACTTTCTCTAGAGAAATAGCTTCCTGCTAGGATTTTATAGTTCGGTCTTAGGGAAGCATCGGTTTCCACTTTCAGTCTTGGGAACATCCTTCTGAAGTTGGTTTTTATAGTATTGGCTTCCTCATTGCTTTTCACTACGGCAATTTGAATTTTATATCCTGATATTTTAGGGTTTCGGCTGCATATCTCCGCAGTGGTGAGTTTTCGGGTGGGTGTAGTTCGGGTATTTCTTACATTATCACTATCTGTGCTAGAAAAAGCGGTGGTTTTATCATTGTTTTTCCCTACTCCCGAGGTGCGGTTGCAGTTATTTTCCATGGTGTGGAGGGCCGCTGCGGTTCTGCTGTCCATGGTAATGGTAAGGGGAGTGCCATTGTATGTTTCTTCAGTGGTAACCAGCTGTTGTCCACTCATAAAGCAGAAAGAAAATATTGCTAAAGAGCTAAAAATGTAATTTTTCATTATCTTATTCTATTAGGTGCAAATTTATATAAAAAGAATTGGATGTATAAAAAATCAATAAGTTCGTGATTAGGGAGTTCTATATAATAGAAAAGCATTAGCAAAAAATACACCACTTTAGATTAAAGTGGTGTAAAGGTAATCAATGTGTAAGTGATTATGTTAAAATGATTATTCAAAACTTGTTACGGATTTACTACAATCCCCCAATGTACATGGTGTACAGCTGGCTTTACTTTTAGGAATACATTCATTATTTGCTGAACACCCACTCGAGGTGCAAGTGATGCCCGCATATTCATACTCCATGGTACTCGTATTCTTGTCTAGCAAGGAGGTGGAAGTATATTCCCCATAGGTGGATACTATGTACATATTTCCGTCTATTTCTTTTACTATAGAATTTTCTACTCTTACAGGTACATGTTTTCCTGTTTTAGAAAATAACTCTCCTTTTAAGTGATTTTCTACAATACGCTCTATTTTTGATTTTTCTGTGTCTGTGAGCGTAAAAGAATCTTCTTTTTTGTGATGTTTACCGCAAGAAATCAAAAAACTCAAAATAAGTAGCGGTAATAATGTTTTTAAATGTTTCATAATAAATGTTTTGAATGGTTATTGCTTCGAAGGTATGAATTTTTGAATTAAATAACAAGGATGAGCGATAAAATGTTGATAAATTTAAAATTTTAAAAAGAATTGTATTGGTTTGTCTGGAATAAAGTTATTATGATGAGCGGGAGAATGGTGAAGGTTTTGTTTGGTATTTGATAATTTAGAATCGTTACAAATTAACTGAAAATGATATTTTGCAGGTTGGGCTGGCTGTTAATTTCGTGTTAAAATTGTTACTTTTGCCCAACTGAATGTATATTTACATAATTGTATTTAATATAAAATCAAGTTTTAAATAAATGGTTACTTGGAAAAAGCATTTGAAAAGAGGACTTTTAGCACTTAGTTTGCTATGGGGTGCTGGTGCTTCTGTGTTTGCACAAGGCGATGCTAAAAAGGGTGAACAGCTCTTTAAGACCAATTGTACAGCTTGTCACGCATTAGATAAGCAAGTTATTGGTCCTGCGTTAGGAGGCGTTGTGGAAAGGTTAAAAACAGAGCAGAATTTAGATGAGCAATGGCTTCAGAAGTGGATTAAAGACAGTAAGGCTTTAAGAGAATCTGGCGATAAATACGCGAATGAGATTTTCGAGAAGTTTAATAAGGTGGAAATGACCGCCTTTCCTGCTTTATCAGAGCAAGATATTACGGATATCTTGGAATATACTACTAATCCGCCTGCTCCAGAGCCAGTAGCAGAGGCTGCGGCCGATACGAATTCTGTAGCGGCGTTAGAAGCAGCTGAAAAAGCAAAAATGAATTCTACTATCGTATTGATTTCTTTGCTATCTATTGTAGGTTTGCTCATTTGGGTATTATTCCAGCTTAGAAAACTTGTAAAAGTACAGCAGTCGCCAGAGTTGGCAGAACTCAATGCTACAAGAATTCAATCTGTAGGTGAGCTTTTTGAAAAGTATAAGAAATTTGCCAATGCGGGAATTGGGCTTCTTGCACTCTTGGCACTTTATGGTGTGTGGAATGGCTTAATGTGGATAGGGGTGTACAAAGGATATAAGCCAGAACAGCCAATTCATTTCTCTCACAAAATTCACGCAGGTGATAATAAGATAGACTGTCAGATGTGTCACTCTTCTGCAAAATATGGAAAGGTGTCTGAAATCCCTTCTGTAAATGTTTGTATGAACTGTCACCGTTCTATTTCTGAATACAATGGTAAATATTTTGAGCCAGGAAAAGATAAGGCTTTCTATGATGCTGAAATTCAGAAAATCTATAAAGCAGCTGGTTGGGATCCTGCTACTCAGTCTTATACAGGTAAAACAGAACCTATTGAGTGGGTGAGAATTCACAATATGCCAGACTTTGTATTCTTTAGTCACGCACAGCATGTGGTGGCAGGTGAACAGGCTATCATCAGTTCTCATAACAAGAAAAACCCTAAAGACCAAATTGATGTGGTTTGTAAAGCATGTCATGGTAAGGTAGATACAATGAATGTGGTACAAATGGCGAATGACTTCACAATGGGATGGTGTATAGAATGTCACCGTACTACAGAAGTGGATATGAACAACGGACATAATAAAGAGTATTTCAAAAACTTACACGAAAAACTGAAAAAACAATATCCTTCTAAAGAAGGTAAGATTACAGTGGACGCTATTGGTGGTCTAGAGTGTGGTAAATGTCATTATTAATTAAAATAAGAAGTGTACAATGGCTTCAAATAAAATACAATTCAGAAGTATTCATGAACTAAAAGATCCGTCTCTTACGGCGAATCTTGCACAAAAAGAATTTCAAAATGAAATTCCTGTAGATGAATTCTTAGGAGATGAGGAAAAACTTAATGGAGGTTCTACTTCAAGAAGAGATTTCCTAAAACTCTTAGGTTTCTCTACCGCTGCAGTTACTTTGGCAGCATGTGAGGCACCAGTGATTAAAACGATACCTTATGTGGTAAAACCGCATAGCATCACTCCTGGTGTTCCTAATTTTTATGCAACTTCTTTCTTTGATGGGTTTGATTTTGCAAGTGTTCTTGTAAAAACTAGAGAAGGAAGACCTATCAAAATAGAACCAAACCCTCAGGCAGGTGATTTAGGATGTACTTCCGCAAGAGCTCAGGCGGCGATACTTTCACTCTATGATAATGATAAAGTGAAGCAACCGGCTTTGAATGGTAAGGATGAAACTTTTGATAAAGTAGATGATGTAGTTATCAAAGCCTTAAATGATGCACAGGTTTCAGGGAAGAAAATTGTAGTACTTTCTCATTCTTTCGCTTCGCCTACATTTAAGAAATTATTTGCTGAGTTTAAAGCCAAATATTCTAATGCTGAGTTAGTAACTTATGATGCCATTCCTTTTTCAGCAGGACTTGATGCTGCAGAGGAGGTATTCGGAACGAGAGCATTACCTGTATATGATCTTTCTCAATCTGAATTGATAGTATCTTTCGGTGCAGATTTCTTAGGAGATTATAACGGTGCTTCTTTGGAAAAATCTTATGGTGCAGCTCGTAAACCGGGTGCAAATATGCTTAGACATATTCAGGTAGAATCTAATATGTCTCTCACAGGAGCCAATTCGGATACTAGAATTCCATTGAAGCCAAGCAAAGTAGCTAAAACTTTAGCAGAAGTTTACAAAATTGTTTCAGGAGCTTCGTCTTCAGATAAAATAGCAAATGATATTGCAAAAGAACTTTTAGCAAAAGGAAATAAGGCTGTGGTTTTAGCAGATGGAAATAAATCTGCTCATGTGCTTGCACATTTGATTAATGCGAAATTGGGTGCTGTGGCCTTCACAGGTAAGGCAAATTTCCTTAGAGAATACAATGATGTGGCTTACCAACAGTTCTTAGCATCTATGAATGCAGGGCAGGTGGGCGTACTCATTACCAATAATGTAAACCCAATTTATTCTTCTAATAAAGGAGCTCAGTTTAGTGAAGCACTTAAAAAAGTAGGTACTGTAGTAGCAGTTACTGATAAGAAGAATGAAATGTATAAGGCAGCTAAGGTGGTAATCCCTGTTGCCAACTGGTTAGAAAGCTGGGGAGATATTATGCCTCAAACAGGGGTGTATGCACTGATTCAGCCTACTATTCAGAAAATTTATAAATCAAGACAGATAGAGGAATCACTATTGGTATGGTTAAATGGTAAAAACCATGCGAATAATAACTATTATGAATATTTGAAAGCCCATGCGGTAGAGATTCTTGGTACTACTTCATTTAACCAAGCACTTTATAATGGTTATAACGAAGTGGCGGCAGGTAATACACTATCTTACGCAGGAGGTAATGCAGCTCAGGCTTTGGCAGAAATTCAAGAGATTAAAGAATCTGAGTTTGAAATCAATCTTTATACTAAGACTGGTATGGGAGATGGTACTCAGGCGAATAACCCTTGGTTACAAGAACTTCCAGACCCGATTACTCGTCTTTCTTGGGATAACTATCTTACCATTTCTCCTAAGGATGCAGAAAAACTAGGGCTTGAGAATCACTTAAATGCTCGTATGCAGCTCAATGGTGATGTAGTAAAAGTCAGTGCAAATGGTGTTGCCTTAGAAAATGTACCTGTGTTCATTCAGCCAGGTCAAGCGGATGGTTCATTTGGTTTAGCGTTGGGTTATGGTAAAAAAGACCACGGAAAAGTAGCAGAAACGGGGGTCAATGCATATCCTTTATTTGACGGAAAATCTCTATGGGTAGGGAATGTGAAGTTAGATAAAACAGGTGCTGAACATGAGTTTGCAGGAATGCAGCTACAAAATACTTTGATGGGTCGTTATGAAATTGCAAGAGAAGTTTCTCTTCAAGATTTCATCAATGTACCTTTCGATGATGCTAAAAACGGTTGGAACAAACCATTGGAATATCATACGCTCAATGGCTCTCTCCCAGCAGGAAAAATCAGCCTTTGGGATGAGTTTGATGATACGGATGGTGTACATTTTAACTTGTCTATTGACTTAAACGCTTGTACAGGTTGTGGAGCTTGTGTTATCGCTTGTCAGGCAGAAAATAATACGCCAGTAGTAGGTAAGGAAGAGATAAGAATGTCTCGTGATATGTATTGGTTGCGTATTGATAGATACTACTCTGCGGTTCAAAAATTAAAACCAGAAGAGGCGGTAGCGAAAGGAATGGATGTTCCAGATATGTATGGAAACCATATCACAGGTAAGAAAGGGGCTCTATCAGAAATTGCTGAAAACCCAGATGTGATTTTCCAACCAATTATGTGTCAGCACTGTAACCACGCTCCGTGTGAAACGGTTTGTCCAGTAGCCGCAACTTCCCACGGTAAGCAAGGGCAAAACCAAATGGCGTACAATAGATGTATCGGTACGAGATATTGTGCGAACAACTGTCCATATAAAGTGCGTAGATTTAACTGGTTTACTTACAATATGAACGATAAGTTTGACTTCAATATGAATAATGACCTCGGTCGTATGGTATTGAATCCAGATGTGGTAGTAAGAACCAGAGGGGTAATGGAGAAATGTTCTCTATGTATCCAATCTACTCAGGCAGCTATTTTAGAGGCTAAAAAAGAGGGTAGAAAGGTAACTGATGATGAGTTTAACGACGCTTGTGCATGTAGTACAGCTTGTTCTACAGGGGCGATGAGATTCGGAGATATGAATGATAAAGAATCTAAAGTTCGTGAGCTTTTCGCAGACACCAGAAGATACCACTTGTTAGAAGAAATCGGTACGAAGCCGAATGTATTCTATCATGTAAAAGTAAGAAATAGAAAAGAAGAAGTGTAAATATTGTAAGTTTGCAATGAGGTATATAGGGGTATTGTTAATTTTATTGTTGATAGGCTGTAGAACAGAAGAGCAGTGGTTGGAAGAAACCCAGCGAAGCCAATATTTTAGAACTTTAGGAGAGACACATAAGGAGGGCTTTCCGTATGGGAGCAAGTTCAGAGATTTATTCCAAAGGAGAGACTCTATTCAGCATACTAAAAATAAAAAGTTTACTCCTTTAGTGCTTGGCAAGGATGCTAAGTTGAGGCAAAATACGCCTTATATAGAATGGAATATTTACACTGAACCCATGATGGGTAATGGTGAAGTTTGGGTGCTCTATCCATTGGTAGAGCATGGGAGGGTAAGAGATATTTTTGGTGTAACGCTGAGTGAAGACCGAACAGTGCTAGGGAGCTATATTATCTCCCCACAAACAGAGTACCATGATGAGTTTAAGGAAAAGATGAATGTAGCTTTGGAGCAACTGGGCAAACCGAAAACCGAACAGCTTTCCTACAATAGAGGGATGGTAGCAAAGGTGAGATGTACAGGAGAGGATGTATGTGATATAGAAGAAGTTGTTATTTCTGCACCTCCAAGAAGTCCGAGATATTATTTTTTTACTTCTTACTATGATTATGGCTCAGATTCTGGAGGATGTGGTGACTTTAATGATTGTAGTTACTCAGGAAATATAGGCGGTGGTGGTGGCGGTGGCGATCCAAAACCAAAAGACCACCAAGATCCATGTAATAAAATCAAGCAACAAAGAAATAGTATAGACTTCAATAAAAGTATTGAAAAATTAAAAAATAATACTGGTCTATCAAAGGAAACTGGATACATCCAAAGAAACGAGGGGGAATATGTTTACTACGACGATTCTCATGCTTCTAATGGTAGTCAAGCCCACTCTTTGGGACTTCCTAATCCAAGGATTGAAGATTATAAGGATATTTATGGTGTAATGCACACCCATATAGATTCCGATAGTGGTGTGAAAATGTTTTCTCCTGCTGATGTGGATTATTTTATGGATATGGTAAGGAATGCAGCTGAGAAAGGTAGAGCTCTAAGCGATGTGTATATGATTATGATAAGTAGCAGTGGCAATTATCAATTGAGATTTACAGGTAGAGAGGAAGATATTAAAACTTTTACAGAAACTGAAATGAAAAAAATTAGTAAAGAGTATGCGCAAATGTTTGAGAAAAGTGAGTATGATATTACCTATGCTCCAAATTTAGAATTGCCATTTTTACAATTTCTCCAAAATAAAATGAGTTTGAAAGGGGTAAGTCTTTATAAAATGGATAGAAAAGACAAGAATAAAGAAATAAAACTCAATGATAGAGGAACTTGGATCAAAACAACAGAATGTTAATACTATGAAAAATATAGCAATAATAATATTGGGATTTGTAACTTTGCTGATTAAGGGGCAGGTTGTTCCTTTAGAAGCGGATCACATCAAGCCGTCTCATTATACTTATAAAAAAGATGTTAATGGGCTTCTTGATAAATATTTGGGTACTTGGAAAGGGAGTTTTCAAGGGAACACCTATGAGTTTAAATTCGTCAAGAGAGTTGAAAATTTTCAATATCATGATGGAAATTATAAAAAGAAGGATGAATTATTAGGAAGATTAAGAGTGAGAGATGCTAGAGGTACAGTTGTTTTTAATACTTTTGATGAACCCAATGATGAAGAAACTTGGTTTAATGGTTTGAGTTTTTATAAAAAAGATATATCGTGGTACAGAATGTATTTTGTAGGAGATGCTCCTGAGGGATGTATGAACAGAGGTACTGTATATATAAAAATAGATCCCAACAATCCTAATACGATGATAGCGAAATATTATACAGATAGAGATATATTGAAGGGACCGTGTCCTCCTACTTTTAGAGCAACTTTTCCCAAATCGGAGGAAGAATTTGTATTGATGAAGCAGTAGGATTTTTGTTGGTAAAGAAGAGGAGGATGAAGAGAAATGCCTGATATTAAAAACGATACTATCAGAAATATAGCAATAATAATATTGGGATTTGTAACTTTGCTGATTAAGGGGCAAGTCGTATCGTTGGAGGAAGGGCTTTATCTAAAGCCATCACAGTACACTTACGAAAAGGATACCAATGGTTCTTTGAATAAGTTTGAAGGTATTTGGAAAGGAAGTTTTCAAGGAAATGTTTATGAATTGAAGTTAAACAAAGGTATACGATATTTCGAATATCAAGGTAGCGAAAAAAAAAGAGATAGGCTTTTAGGGAGATTAAGAGTGAGAGATGCCAAAAGCAGTATAATATACAATACTTTTGATGAACCTAATGATAATGAAACGGGATTAAGAGGGTATTCCTTTAAGAAAAAAGAGCCTCAATGGTATCATTTTCATTTTGGAGGAGATGCTCCTGAGGGATGTATAAATAGTGGTTTTGTGTATATAAAAGTAGATCCCAACAATCCTAATAGGATGATAGCGAAATATTATACACATAGAGATATATTGAAGGGACTTTGTCCTCCTACTTTTAGAGCGACTTTTCCCAAATCGGAGGAAGAGTTTGTATTGATGAGGCAGTGAGAGAATAAGATAAAAAAGAGTTAAATAATACAAGTATAGTAATATGTCACATTACGAAGCCCCGATAAGGGAACCTTTAATTATTGGTCACAAAACTTACCGCGATATCACGGAAGATATTGCAAGACCTATAGAAGAACGCGCTGGAAAACTCTGGTGGATTGCATTTTACGCATCATTAGTTCTTTTTATTTACGGATTTGGTTGTATTGCTTATACCATCGGTACGGGTATCGGTGCGTGGGGACTCAATAGAACCATCAACTGGGGTTGGGATATTACCAATTTCGTATGGTGGGTAGGTATTGGGCACGCGGGTACACTCATCTCCGCAGTATTGTTATTATTTAGACAAAGATGGAGAATGTCTGTAAACCGTTCTGCGGAAGCGATGACCATCTTCGCCGTAGTGCAGGCGGCACTTTTCCCAGTGATTCACATGGGTAGAGTATGGGTAGGATACTGGGTATTCCCTGTGCCTAACCAGTTCGGTTCTCTATGGACGAACTTTAACTCCCCACTACTTTGGGATGTATTCGCAATTTCTACCTACTTCTCGGTATCTACCGTGTTCTGGTTCATCGGTCTTATTCCAGACTTTGCGATGATCAGAGATAGAGCGAAAACACCTTGGACAAAGAAAATCTACACTTTCCTTTCTTTCGGATGGGGAGGTAAGGCAAAACATTGGCAAAGATTTGAAGAGGTATCTTTGGTATTGGCGGGTTTGGCTACGCCACTTGTATTCTCGGTACACACTACCGTATCTTTTGACTTTGCTACTTCGGTAATTAAAGGATGGCACTCTACCATCTATCCACCTTACTTCGTAGCGGGTGCAGTATTCTCAGGGTTTGCTATGGTACAAACACTTCTTTTGATTGCAAGAAAAGTGTGTCATTTAGAGGATTATATTACCATGTACCATATTGAGATTATGAATATTGTAATCATCATTACGGGCGGTATGGTAACCGTAGCTTACGCGTGTGAGTACTTCATCGCTTGGTACTCAGGAAGTAGATATGAAGACTTTGCTTACCTTACGCATGGGGCAGCTACAGGACCTTACTGGTGGGCATTCTACTCACTCATTATTTGTAACTTAGTAGTTCCAGCACTATTCTGGTTTAAGAAAGTAAGAACTAATATCTTTGCTACATTTATCATTGCATTGATTATCAATATCGGTATGTGGTTTGAGAGATTTGACATTATTGTAATCAACCTTTCTAGAGACTACCTACCAGGTTCATGGACGATGTTTAAACCTACCATCATTGATGTAGGGGTATATTTAGGAACGATAGGATTCTTCGGAGTATTATTCCTATTGTACGCAAGGACTTTCCCTGTGATTGCACAGGCAGAATTAAAGTCTATTTTGAAAATTTCAGGTGAAACTTATAAAGCAAAAGAAGGAGATGAGCACCACTAAAATTATTTACGGACTCTACGCCGACGATGATGATATGATGAAAGGCGTGCATTCTTTCAGAGAGAAAGGAATAGAAATCAGCGAAGTCTATACGCCATTTCCTGTCCATGGACTTGATAAGGCACTGGGCTTACGCAAAACAAGAATATCTGATGCAGCATTTTGCTATGCAGTATATGGAGTAACGATAGGTATTTTACTTTCATGGTACACGATGAACCATGATTGGCCTCAAAACATTGGTGGTAAACCTGCTTTTTCCTGGGCAGAAAATATGCCTGCCTTCGTGGTACCAATGTTTGAGCTTATGGTATTCTCTGCAGCACACATGATGTCACTTACTTTCTTTGTGAGAAACAAAATGTATCCTATGGCACCTGCTCAGAATCCAGATCCAAGAACTACGGATGATAAATTTTTGATTGAAATTAAATCGGATAACTTGGAGGCTGTAAAACAAGTGTTCATTGAAACTGGAGTAGAAGAAATAACTGTAAAAGATGCATAATATGAAAAAGAATATATTAAAAATCGCATCTGTATTAGGAATCACTGGTGTAGTGCTAAATTCTTGTGGCCCGAAAGAAAATACCCCTTTGGTATGGTTTCCAGATATGTATTTTCCGGTAGCATATGACCCACTACAAAAAGCGGAAGATGCTTATTCTAAACACGATAATGAAATTCCTGCTTTTGTGGCACAGAATGGAGCTACTGCATTAACACCAGTAGATGGTACCGTACCGAGAAATATAGAGCATATAGTAGAGGTAAATAGTAGCAAAATTCTTACCCCTGATGAATATAACGCAGGGTATGATGCTTCTAAGTCTATCACTGTTTCCCCTCTTGATCCTAAAAATCGTGAGAAGGATTTGGCCAGAGGTAAGGTGCTTTATGAGAGAACTTGTGGTGCTTGTCATGGTGCTGCAGGAGATGGACAAGGTTCTATTGTGGTAAGCGGTGCTTATTCAGGAGTTCCTAATTATAAAGATAGAGAAATCACATTAGGCTCTGTACACTATGTATTGGTAAATGGTAGAAATGCGATGGGGTCTTATGCTGGTCAGTTACAACCTGGTGATAGATGGAGAGTTGCAATGTATGTAATGGATGCTTTCAAAGGAGGAATGGCTCCTGCTCCTACTGCTGTTGCTCAAGATTCAGTTGCCACTAAATAATATTTAAACTAAGAAACAATGTATAGTTTTTCACCAAAATTACGCTCCATTTCCTTAATCATGTTAGTATTAGGGGCGGTATTGTTCGTTGGAGGATATTTTATTAATCACGGTATTGGAAAGGAACAAGTTGCTCAAATGATGGAGGAAGTAAATGCTCATGGTCACCATGCTCCCTCCAACTCAAGTGAGATGAAAATAGCTCATGATGATCATGAAGGACATTTGGAAGCAGCGATGCATCAGGTGCATAATCGTCCTATTGCAGCCATTCATTTTGTGTCTGTATTTTTCTTTGGATTGGCTTGTGCAGTAATGTTCTTCTATAGTATTCAGCACGCAGCACACGCTGGATGGTCTATTATTATTACTAGAGTAATGGAGGCCATAGGTGCTTATATCCCTTGGGGGGGGGCTATAGTAATCATCATCATGATTCTCAATGTTACCCATGTGGGGCATCTTTTCCACTGGATGGATCCAGAGGTAGTGGATATGAATAGCCCGAAGTTTGATGCCATATTGTTTGAGAAAAGCAAATATTTGAACATTCCGTCGTATGTGATTAGAAATATCATTTATGTGGCTGGTGCATCTTTCTTTGCTTGGAAACTTCGTTCTCAGTCTCGCAAGGTAGATGAAACAAAATCTTTAAGAGAATATCAATACCTTTACAGATGGTCAGTAGGATATATTGCCTTCTTTGGTTTTGCATCTGCAGCTTGGGCTTGGGATTGGTTGATGTCTATTGACTCTCACTGGTATTCTACAATGTATATTTGGTACTCTATGGTATCTTGCTTGTCAAGTGCAGTAGCGGTAATCATCATCATTTCGGTATATCTAAAGAAAAATGGATTCTTGCCACAGTTTAATGATAACCACTTGCATGATTTAGGTAAATTCCTTTTCGCTACTTCTATGCTCTGGACATATACTTGGTTTGCTCAGTTTATGCTTTATTGGTATGCTAATGTACCAGAGGAAGTGAACTATTTCTTTGGAAGATTTGAATTCTATAAGGGACTATTCTTGCCAATGCTTATTCCTAACTTCTTGATTCCATTATTAGTAATGGTATCTTCAAGCATCAAGAGAAATTATAAAGTGGTAACCACCATGGCATTTATCGTAGTGTTTGGACATATTTGGGATTATTTTAATATGGTATATCCAGGTACTGTAGGTCCGTACTGGCAGTCGGTAGATTCTTTCTTGGTAGTCATTGGGGCAATCTTATTTGTAATGGGATTATTCATCTTCGTAGTATTTACTATGTTGAGCAAGTTGAAACTCATTCCTACAGGAAACCCTTACCTCAAAGAATCGGAAATCTATGAATATCCTTTCTAAATAGGAAAAAAGAATATATTTAAAGCCCTCTGAATGAGGGCTTTTTTGTTTAAATTTGCTGTATGACTGAACAACAAAAAAAGCAACAACTGAGAAAGTATCAATTTTTCGCTACAGGATTATTCACTCTCATGGCGGTTATTTTTATAGTAATGACCGTCCTGCAAAAAACGAATAACGCTCCATGGATAGGTTTTGTAAGAGCTTTTTCTGAGGCAGCAATGGTGGGGGCTCTGGCAGATTGGTTTGCCGTTACCGCATTGTTTCATTATCCTCTGGGATTAAAAATTCCGCATACCAATCTCATTCAAAATAAAAAAGACCAGATAGGAGATAATCTTGGTAATTTCGTAGTAGAAAATTTTCTCTCACCACAGAGTATTAGACCGTTTATAGTGCAACTCAAAGTTTCCGCAGGTATAGGAGAGTGGCTGGCTAAAAAGCAAAATCAAAAGATTTTGGTGGAGCAGATTTCAGACATTGCTTTGGGTATTGTTCAGAAATTAGAAGATGAAATGGTGCTAAAGGTAATTCATGCTAAGGCGGAAGAAATGATTGCTGAGCTGAAAATGAATACCATTGTGGGGAATGGTTTAGATTATGCTTTACAGAAAAATATGCACCAAAAACTCATTACTACACTTGCGAAGGAAATTAAAAATTATATTTCCAATCATCAAGAGATAATTCAAGAAAGGGTGCAAAAAGAAAGTTTTTCTATTATTCCTAAATTTGTGGATGATGCTATTGCGGGGAAAATTACTAGAGGATTGATGCAATATTTTGAAGAAGTAGAACAGAATGCATATCATGATTTAAGGAGAGAAATTACGCATCAATTACAGACTTTCATAGGTGAGGTGAAAACCAATGAAAAGTGGCAAATGGAATTTGAAAAGGCAAAAAAAGAGATTTTAAAATCGGATACGATAGCATTATACACTAAAGATATTTGGCAATCTCTGAAACGAACGCTGATGGAAGCGTTAGAAAGTGAAAATTCTTTACTAAAAACTTATTTGCTCAAAAATTTATCATCATTTTCAGAACAATTGCAAACCAATGCACAGTTACAGCATAAAATAGACCATTGGGTACGCGTTACGGCATACAAAACTATCTTAAAAAATAGGCATCGGTTTGGGACATTAATTAGCTCCACCGTGGGAAATTGGGAAGGAAAGGAGCTTTCTAATAAGCTGGAATTAGAAGTGGGCAAAGACCTTCAGTTTATTAGAATCAATGGTACGATAGTAGGAGGACTGGTAGGGCTTATTATTTATACTATTGTTTATTATTGTAGCTGAGAAATAATTCAAAAAAATCCGCTTTCATTGGAAGCGGATTTTTTGGTTATTGAATAATGATATAAGTAGAAGAAATTGCATTTTTCTTTATGGTAAGCTCTGGAAAGTAGGTGGATAAAAGCACATAGCTATCCCCATTTTTTCTGAAAGCTCCAAAATAGAACTTCTCTCCTGTACTAGAAATTACCATGGAGGATAAATCAAAAACGGCTTCTCCCTTATCATTTGTAACTACTTCTTTTAGAATAGTAGGCAATGCTTCAGTAATAGATGGTTTGCTCTTAAACATCAATACTGAAATGTTTTTCTGAGGAGTGCTATTCGGGCTTTTTAATACCGTAATTTTTGCCGAAGTAGTGGTAGTAACCGTAGATGAAGTAGAGGAAGAACTGGTGCTTGTTTCATGGGTACTTTCTTCTCTACATCCTATGATGGCAAGTGCCATTGAAAAAATAAATACAATTTTCTTCATGATTATTGTAAATTAATGGTTGCGGATTTAGTTTGTCCTTTTTCAATGGTTACTCCTACATGCCCTATTGGGGTATTATTATCAAATACTCCGAAATAAAGCGTACTTTGATGATTAATTACTTCTAAATCATACACCTCTTGTAGCTTGAAAGTCGCTACACCATTACTTTCTGTAACTACAGTTTTGTCTGCAAAAAAAGGCTTAAAAAATGTAGTACCAGGTCCACGGTCTTTTTTGAACATATATACCGTAACGCCTTGTTTGGCTCCAGAAATGTCTTGAACTTTTATATTTACAATGGTTTCAGCTATTTTATCATCCTCTTTTCTACAAGAATGAAACAATATGAATAGCGAAGCTAAAAGTGAAAAGAATAGAGTTTTCTTCATGGTATTATTATTTATTGGTTTTTGTTACTTGGTCAAATTTAAGCTCTGTTTTTTTACCTTTACCATATTCAATGATGAGTTTGTTTGAATTAATACCGATAATTCTTCCATCAATGATTTTTCCGTTTTGTTTAAAAACTACAGCGTCTCCTATTTCTAATTGGATATTTGCATTTGCCGAAGCGATTACATTGACATTGGTACTTTGAGTTCCCCATACATCGCCTATTACTTTTACCTTTTTACCATTATCTTTTACATAGACTTTTACATTTCTTACAAATTCACCTTCGTGCTTCTTTGTGATTTCATCTATGGCTTGTTCCATTGCATCAGAGCTGGAGGAAGTAACGGCTTCCACATCTCTATGGAGGAGTACATATTTCTTACTATCGTCTATATTACGATTACTGATGGAAGTAAGGTCTCCTATTCTTACCCATGAACCACAAGAAACCATGGTAGTCCCTATGGCCATCAAAATAGATAAAGTTTTGATATTCATGCTAAATAAAATTTTAAGTTACAAAAATATCATCTAGTCATTATGATTAAACTAACTTTTTGTAAAATAATTTTACTATTAGTATAAAAATTTTTACTTTTGGTAAAAACAAAAATATGGAAATAGAAAAAATTATCGATAAAATTACTCAGTATAGAAGCCGGAAAGGATACACTTACGAGAATATGGCAGATGAACTGGAGCTTACGCCTGCTGCCTACCGAAAAATAGAAACAGGGGAAACTAAACTTACTGTAGAAAGACTTTTTCGTATTTCCGCTATTTTAGAAACGCCCATTGAGGAATTTTTGAGTGTAGATAAAAACGCTTTTGTGCAAAATAACTATAATAATGAAAGTATTTTTCAGCAAAAGATTGAAAATTTTTATCAAGAAAATAAAGAAATTACAGATCAGCTTATCAGAGTAAAAGATGAGCTTATAGAGCAACTTAAAAGCGAAATTCAGTATCTGAGAGACAGGAATAAGTAAAACTCTACTCTCATTTAATGTTGAAGAAAGAGAGAAAGAAATTAAGTGGGAGGATGAGGAATAAAATTTTCTCATTTATTGACCCTTTTTTGAAAAGAGAACAATAAAGTCATAGCAAATGAAATACACCGCTCAACAACTTGCAGAAATTGCCAATGCTCAGCTGATAGGGGACCCTAATAAGGTGGTAAAGAATTTGGCATTTGATAGCCGTATTATTTATTCTGTGCAGGATACGGCTTTTTTAGCCATCAAAACGGAGAAAAATAATGGAGAAAAATACATTGCATCTGCCATTGAAAAAGGTATTCATGTAATTATTGCTGAGCAAAAAACGATTGATAATGATGAAGTTTCTTGGCTTTTAGTAGAAAATGCCATTGATTTTGTACAAAAATTAGCCCGATATCATTTTAATCAATACAATATCAGTAGCATAGGTGTTACGGGAAGCAATGGAAAAACCATTGTCAAAGAGTGGCTTTATCAGAGTTTATCCGATGATTTTTCTTGTGTGAAAAGTCCCAAGAGTTTTAATTCCCAATTGGGATTGCCTTTGTCTTTATTGAAAATTAATGCATCTCATCAGTTAGGGATTTTTGAGGTGGGCATTTCTAAGCCCAATGAAATGGAAAAACTTCAGGAGATTTTTTCTCCTAAAATAGGCATTCTTACGCATATCGGTTCGGCACATATCGCTCATTTTCAAAATGAAAAACAGCTTATAGAAGAGAAAATTACGCTATTTAAAAATTCTGAAGTAATTGTTTTTAATGGGGATAATGATTTGGCATTTAGTATATTAAATGAAAAATATTCAAGTAAACATTTAATCTCTTATGGGTTTGGAAAGCACAATGATGTTCATATCATTTCAGATTGGAAAGATAGAACGAAAGATATTACCGTTACCTGCTTGGGGGAAGTGTTTTCTTTTCCCGTTCATCAAAGAGATGAGGCTACTTTAGTGAATGCTTTGGCGGTGATTACCGTTTTGTACCATTTGGGTTATGCTCGGGAAAAAATCATTGAGAAAATTCATCATTTAAAGAGCGTAGAAATGCGTTTAGAAGCGGTAAATGGTATCCGTAATAACCTTATTATCAATGATTCTTTTAATCTTGATTTAGACTCTCTTAAAATAGCTTACCAATTTATTAAGGAATATAATAAACCTAATAAGGTATTGATTATTACGGATTTCGTAGAAAAACACAATGCTGATGAGCTGTATAAAGAGGTGGCTGACCTTACCAACGAACAAAATTTTAATATGATATTCCTTGTAGGGGAGGAGATTCAGAAATATCAATCGCTTTTCAAAGCATTGAGTTTTAGTTTTAATAAAATTTCTGAACTGATTAAAAGTCAGGAGTTTAATAAATTAGAAAATCAGCTCATTCTTCTCAAAGGAGCAAGGAAGTTCGAAACGGAAAAAGTAAAAACCTATTTGGAACTCCAAAAACATGAAACGGTATTGGAGGTGAATCTCAATAAGGTGCTTCATAATATTAGGGTACATCAGTCATTCCTTCGTCCAGAAACGAAGATGATGGCAATGGTAAAAGCGTATTCTTATGGTTTGGGAGGGTACGAAATAGCAGAATTTTTACAGCATCATCATATTGATTATCTAGGGGTTGCAGTGGCAGACGAAGGTGTAGAGCTAAGAAAGAATGGCATCATTACCCCCATTATTGTGATGAATCCTGAACAGCATAGTTATAATGCGGTAATTGATTTTAATCTTGAACCTAATATTTATAGTTTTAGAGTATTAGAATTGTTTTACCAACAACTAAAGCAAGCGGATTTTGTGGGTGATTATCCTATTCATATTAAATTAGAGACGGGTATGCATAGGCTTGGTTTTAAGGAAGATGAATTAGATGAGCTCATCCAAAGGTTAAAACAAATGAATATTCGTGTGAAGAGTATTTTCAGTCATCTTTCTAGTGCAGATATTCCAGCGGAAAGAGAATATACACTTCAGCAATTCGAAGTCTTTGAAAGGCAATCAGAGCGGCTTATCCAAGGGCTAGGCTATACGCCTATTCAGCATATTTTGAATTCTTCAGGTATTTTAAATTATCCAGAATATCAATATGATATGGTGAGAATAGGTATAGGGATGGTCGGGATTTGCTATAATGAAAAGGTAAAGCCTCTATTACAACCTGCGGTGGCTTTTAAGTCGGTTATTTCTCAGATTTCAGAGATAAAAAAAGATGTATCTGTGAGCTATGGACGAAGATACAAAGCAGAAAAGGACACTAGAATTGCCACTATTCCTGTGGGCTATGCAGATGGTATTCCAAGGCTATTAAGCAATGGTGTGGGTTTTGTGGGGATAAAAAACGCCATTGTTCCCATTGTAGGAAGTGTATGTATGGATATGATGATGGTCAATATTGAGGATATTCCCGCTAAAGAAGGAGATGAGGTCATTATTTTTAATGGTCATCCATCTCTAGAGGAGTTTGCTCACTATTGTAAAACCATTCCTTATGAAGTGCTTACTTCTATTTCCAGAAGAGTAAAAAGAGTATATGTAAAGGATTAGTAGGCTGATATATGACCTGATTTGTTAAGATTTTTCTATATATATCATTTCATTTCCTTTGATTTCATCTAAGTTACGCACCAGCTGAGCATTAGGGAGCATTTTTTGGAGTTCATCAATGAGAAATTGTTTTTCAATAAATTGCCTATGTACGCCTTTTAAAATTCGCTGGAAAACCATGAGGCCTATCTGGTTATTATGTAAATCCATTGCCCTTTGTAGCGGAGTATTAGGAAATAAATCTTCGTGCAGATCAGTGGCTTTTTTGCTAAAGTCCATTGCTTTTTGAGGAGAGGTAACTTTAGTGCAAAAATTAGCAATCATACTGGTCCATAAAGCATGTCTGAACGCATTTTCCTTACCATTTTTACTATGTTTTTTGGGATATATTTTTGATGCTTTTCGGTAGGCAATAAAGGTAGCATACCATGTGAGGATACATAATAAAGGATGCTGAATCCCTAAGCGTACTAACTGGAAAAGTTGTTTGGGATGAAGGCTAAAAAGTGCTTGGAATATGTCTTTTAAAGATTGCATGAATATTTATAATGGTATAAAAAATCTCACCTCAGCAGTGAGAGGTGAGAGTCAGCGTTAATGCGTTGATTTTATTTGGTATAAAGCAAGTTTACTGCTTTAGAAACAGTTTCCTTAATTTCTGTTCTTTTTACAATGAAATCCACAAATCCTTTTTCTTGTAAAAATTCTGATGTTTGGAAACCTTCAGGTAAATCTTTACCGATGGTTTCACGGATAACTCTAGGACCTGCGAAACCGATGAGTGCACCAGGTTCTGCCATAATAAGATCTGCAGTCATAGCAAAAGAAGCGGTAATTCCTCCAAATGTAGGGTCACATAGGTAAGCCAAATAAGGAAGTTTAGCATCTGCCAATTGTGCTAATTTACTCTGCACTTTTGCCAATTGCATCAGTGAATAAGTAGCCTCCTGCATTCTGGCTCCTCCTGACTGACAGATGATCATGTATGGTAATTTATTTTTGATACAATAATCTATCGCTCGGCGTATCTTCTCTCCCATTACAGAACCTAAAGAACCTCCGATGAAAGCAAAATCCATACAAGAAATGACCATCTCCGTGCCATTCACCTTACCTACTGCGTTAGAAATAGAGTCATTCAGTTTGGTCTTAGATTTTACCTCTTTCAGTCTATCGCTATAGGCTTTAGTATCCTTAAAGTTTAAGATATCAATGCTTTCTACCTTAGTATCCAGTTCTTTATATTTACTATCATCAAAGAGAATGGAGAAAAACTCACGGCTTCCTATTCTTACATGAAAACCATCTTCTGGAGATACGAAATTATTTCTCTTAAGCTCCTCATGCTCTACTATTTTCCCTGAAGGTGTCTTATGCCAAAGCCCTTTAGGAACATCTTTTTTCTGGTCAGTAGAAGTGGTAATGTTTTGGGCTTTTCTTTTAAACCAATCAAATGCCATCTGCGTAATAATTATATTTATAAAGGGTTGGAGTTTATGCTGAAAAACTCCAAACCTTTGGTGGATTAAAGTGTATTTACATTGTTCAAATCCTCGAACGCTTGAGTTAATCTACGCACGAAAGTTTCTTCTCCTTTACGCACCCAAACTCTTGGATCATAGAATTTTTTATTCGGCTTATCTTCTCCTTCTGGATTACCGATTTGAGTCTTAAGATATTCTATTTTCTCCATCATATAATCACGAACCCCCTCTGTATAAGCGAACTGTAAATCCGTATCAATATTCATTTTGATTACTCCATAGTCTATTGCCTCACGGATTTCTTCTAGTGAAGAACCAGAGCCACCGTGGAATACGAAGTTAATAGGTTTTATACCCGTTCCGAATTTTTCTTGTACGAATTTTTGAGAGTTATCTAAAATCTTAGGTGTAAGTTTCACATTTCCTGGCTTGTACACACCGTGTACATTTCCGAAAGCAGCTGCAATGGTAAAATTATCAGAAATGGCTTTCAGTCTCTCATATGCGTATGCTACCTCTTCAGGCTGAGTGTATAGTTTAGAAGAATCTACATCACTATTATCTACACCATCTTCTTCTCCCCCAGTGATTCCAAGCTCTATTTCAAGGGTCATTCCCATTTTTGCCATTCTTTCAAAATATTGGCAAGAGATGTCCATATTTTCTACCAATGGCTCTTCGGAAAGGTCAAGCATGTGCGATGAGTAAAGAGACTTTCCTGTTTGTTTATAAAATGCTTCGCTGGCATCTAGTAAGCCATCTATCCAAGGAAGAAGTTTCTTCGCACAGTGGTCTGTATGAAGAATTACGGTAGCTCCGTAGGCTTCTGCTAATTCGTGGATATGCTTCGCACCAGCGATACCCCCGAGGATTGCTGATTTCTGAGCGTCATTGCTCAAACCTTTACCTGCATTAAAAGCAGCCCCCCCATTAGAAAACTGAATAATTACGGGTGCATTGAGTTTAGCTGCCGTTTCCATTGTAGCATTTACGGTACTAGAACCTACTACATTAACTGCTGGAAGTGCAAATTTATTTTCTTTAGCATAATCGAAAATTTCTGTTACCAAAGCTCCTGTGGCAACACCTGCTGGGAATTTTCTGCTCATAATTTTTTGTTTATAATGTTTATTTTAAATAGTTGAACTAAAAAATATCGGTAAAAATACAATTTTTTTTACAATTGAGCGTCATTTCATATGCATACGAAGAGGATAATTCCATGATGCTTTTACATATTTCTTCGGTATTTACCACCTACTTCAAAGAGGGCATTGGTAATTTGCCCGAGGGAGCAATGTTTTACCGCTTCCATCATGACTTCGAAAAGATTTTCTTGGTTAATGGCGGCCAATTGTAATACTTTCAGTAGTTCTTCGGATTTCTGCTCGTTCACCTTCTGGAAAACGCTAAGATTTTGTATCTGCTGTTGTTTTTCTTCCTCGGTAGAGCGGATGACTTCCCCTGGTAATACAGTAGGAGAGCCATCTTTCCCCAAAAAGGTATTTACCCCAATGATAGGATATTCTCCCGTATGTTTTAGCCATTCATAGTGCATGCTTTCCTCCTGAATTTTAGAACGCTGGTACATGGTTTCCATAGCACCCAGTACACCACCTCTTTCTGTGATTTTGTCAAATTCTGCATAGACGGCTTCTTCCACCAAATCCGTAAGCTCTTCGATGATGAAAGCCCCTTGGAGCGGATTTTCATTTTTTGCCAACCCGAGCTCCTTGTTGATGATGAGCTGAATCGCCATAGCTCTTCTCACCGATTCCTCGGTAGGTGTAGTGATGGCTTCGTCATAGGCATTGGTATGTAGAGAGTTGCAGTTATCATAAATTGCGTACAAGGCTTGGAGTGTGGTTCGGATATCATTGAAATCAATTTCCTGAGCATGAAGGGAGCGTCCAGAGGTTTGGATATGGTATTTCAGCATTTGGCTTCGCTCATCGGCTCCGTATTTTGTTTTCATAGCCTTTGCCCAAATTCTTCTCGCTACTCTACCGATAACGGCATATTCTGGGTCAATGCCATTGGAGAAAAAGAAAGAGAGGTTGGGTGCAAAATCATTGATATTCATGCCTCTACTGAGGTAATATTCCACATAGGTAAAGCCATTGGCTAGTGTGAATGCCAGTTGGGATATCGGGTTAGCTCCTGCTTCGGCAATATGGTAGCCTGAAATGGAAACCGAATAGAAATTTCTTACTTTATTTTGGATAAAATATTCCTGAACATCACCCATCAGTCTCAGGGCAAATTCTGTAGAGAAGATACAGGTGTTTTGTGCTTGGTCTTCCTTGAGAATATCCGCTTGTACGGTACCTCTCACGCTGGCAATGGTCTCTGCCTTAATTTTTGCATACACTTCTTCGGGTACTATTTCGTCTCCTGTGATGCCTAAAAGTTTTAGTCCTAAGCCGTTATTAGAAGCGGGAAGTTCTCCGTGGTATTGTGGTCTTGGTAAGTTTTTGTCATCAAATTTCTCCTTCAGTTTCTGCTCTACCTTATCCCAAAGTTGATGTTCTTCAATGTATTTTTCTACATTTTGGTCAATAGCGGCATTCATGAAAAATGCCAGTAGCATAGGAGCAGGCCCATTGATGGTCATAGAGACTGAAGTCATGGCATGGATGAGGTCAAAGCCAGAGTAGAGCTTTTTAGCATCGTCCAGAGTAGCGATGGAAACTCCTGCATTTCCTATTTTTCCATAAATATCAGGAGGTAGAGCAGGGTCTTGACCATAGAGTGTTACCGAATCAAAAGCGGTAGAAAGTCTTTTGGCGGGCATTTCTGAAGAGACATAGTGGAATCTTCTATTTGTTCTCTCTGGCCCACCCTCTCCGGCAAACATACGCGTGGGGTCTTCCCCTGTTCTCTTAAATGGGTAGATACCCGCAGTGTAAGGGAAATGGCCAGGCAAGTTTTCTTGTCCTTTCCATTGGATGAGGTCTCCCCAATCATGGTATTTCGGTAACGCGATTTTGGGTATTTTTAGGTGAGAAAGGCTTTCGGTTTTGGTATTCACTTTAATTTCTTTTCCTCTCACGAAATAAGAAAAAGAATCATTGGAAAGTTGTTCTTTGGTAGATGCCCAATTTTGGAGAAAATCTATATTTTCTTGAGAGAGCTCTTTTTCTATTTTTTGATATTCGGTATCTAAATTTTCATTTGAGGCGATGATGTTTTTTATACCATGGATATGATACAGTTTTCTTGCCAGTTCGGCTTGTTTTTTCACCCACTGATCATACTGATGATTATTTTCCACGATTTCTGAAAGGTATCGTACTCTTTTAGGAGGAATGATGGTGGCTTCTTCGGATACATTTTGCTCAATGTAGTTAGCCAGTTTCAGGTTTTCAAATTGAGCATTCACCTTATCGATGAGTCTATTGTAAAGCTCCGTGGTTCCCCAGTCATTAAACTGGCTTGCTTTGGTAGCGAAAACGGGCATTTTGTCCAGTCCTTCTTCGAAGAGGTTATGGTTTCTTTGGTACTGTTTTCTTACGGCTTGAAGGGCATCTAAAGCACCTCTTTTATCAGATTTATTGAGGGCAATGAGGTCTGCATAATCGAGCATGTCTATTTTTTCCAACTGGGTAGAAGCTCCATATTCAGGGGTCATCACATAGAGAGAAACATCGGCTATTTCAGTAATTTCAGAGCCGCTTTGCCCGATGCCCGAGGTTTCAATGATGATCACATCAGGCGTGGCGAGTTTCAGTACATTGAGTGCCGAGTGAATGTATGGAGATATGGAAACATTATTTTCACGGGTTGCCATGGAACGCATATAGACTCTAGGGTCATGAATGGCATTCATTCGGATTCTATCTCCTAATAGGGCTCCACCTGTTTTCTTTTTAGAAGGATCAATGGAAATAATGGCCATTTTTTTATTGGGATTGGCACGAAGAAACCTTCTTACCAGTTCGTCTGTGAGAGATGATTTCCCAGCCCCTCCTGTTCCTGTAATCCCGATGATAGGAATGTGCTTATGGGCGGCTTTTTGAGCAATGGCTTGGACAAGTTCTTGTTTTTCTTCGGAGAAATTTTCTACTGCCGAAATTACTTCCGAAATGGATTTGGCATCATCAAAAGAAATACGGTCAATGTCTTCTACCTCAATATGCTTTCCTGTAGCAAAATCTGATTTTTGTATCAAATCATTAATCATTCCCTGAAGTCCTAAGGCTCTGCCGTCATCTGGAGAATAAATGCGGGTAATGCCGTAATCCATAAGGTCTTTAATTTCTTCGGGTAAAATCACGCCACCACCGCCACCGAAAATACGGATTTGTGGTGCTCCTTTTTCTTTCAAAAGGTCATGAATGTATTTAAAATATTCATTATGTCCCCCTTGGTAAGAAGTCAGGGCAATGGCATTAGCATCCTCCTGAATTGCGGTATTTACCACTTCCTCTGCGGATTTATCATGTCCGAGGTGAATGACCTCACAGCCCGTGGCTTGAATGATTCTTCGCATGATGTTGATGGCTGCATCGTGCCCATCAAAAAGTGCAGCGGCGGTAACCACTCTCACTTTATTTTGAGGTTGGTATTTTTGATTATCCATTCTATTTTGTTTTATTTTATGAGATTTCAAATATAGCAATTTGATTTCAATCGGTGGATAGAGAGCAGGAAGCTGAGGGTTTTTAGCAATTGAAAATTAGACTTGTAGTTTCAAGTTTTCAGTGTAAGATATAGGCAGATGGGCTTTTACTTCTTAATCTTCATTGTGATTTGTATATTATTTTTAGAAAAGCCGTAATTTTGGCCTCAAAAAAGGGGATGAAAACAGGGTTGTTTTTTATCATTGGTTTCGGATTGGGCTTTGTGGTCAATCGATGGATTATTGGCTATGGTCATATCACTATAGAGCTTTTTTTTAGTGCTGTGCTAGGTTTAGCGTACGCTTTAGCGTATTTTGTAGATAGACCAGAGTGGAAACTTTCTAAAAAATTACTTATCTCATTGGTGGGGATTATCGCTGTACAAGTGGTGGGTACATTGTTTTTTGACTCAGAAAACACCCTTTTGGCACTCATTAAATTTTGTGTGGTTTTCATGAGTTATAATGTGGTGGCAAGTTTGTCCCAAAGAAAATCATTGAGATAGTTAAAGATATCAATACCATTATTGCGAATTTTTATATTTTTGTATCAAATGATTAGATATGAAAAAAATTTTTACCCTTTTTCTCATTGCTACACTGCTAGTAGCATGTAAAAAAACGAAAGTAGATGGCAGTTCTTTAAAGGCATTTCAAAACTCCACTAATGATATTGCTTCCCAGCTTTCTACTCTACAACAAGTGAAGTTTAATGAAGCATTGTACATCATAAAGAAATTCGGTGTGGAAGGTGAAAATGATAGAGAGGAGCTTACCGCTATGGCAAAACTGCTTCAGGGTAAAACTGCCGAAGAAATTTTTACCATGGCAGACACCATCGCTCAAAAAGAAGGCATAGAGTGGAAGAGTACGGCACCACCTTCCCTTGGGAATATGAAAATATTCGAAGATAGTACAGATCTTACAGAAAAAGACCCGAGTGATGTAGAAGCTGAAAAACTCGCTATTCATACGAAAGTGGCGGCTAGAGATAGCCTTGTAGGGGTAAAATCTATCCAAATTATTCCAAAACTAACGGATGCACAGGGAAATCCCATCACTTTTGAAGGGGCTACACTGGAAACTACGCTGGAAATTGTAAGTGGTGGGCAGAAAATATATACGGCTAAAAACATAATGCAGGACCACCATTTCAGAGGTTTCACGCTTGCTTATTCTGCACTGTCAGAAGATAAAATAGTAGATGGTAAAATAGATATTCATGTACAGGTAAATACCAAAAACCGAAAATTAAAAATGGTAAAAATAGGTGAGCCAGTGAATATGAAAGCCCTAAGACCCATTGTGGAAAAGCAAGAGGTAATAGTAGATGAAGACGAAAATTTTGATGATGAGTCATCATCAGAGAACTCTCATGTACAGCACAAGCAACAGCCTAAGGTTGCCGTGCAGAAGTTTCTTAATCATGTAGGGAATCAAAACTTAAGAGCGGCTTTTGATGCTTCTAATAACCCTGCATGGGGGTCTTATGATCATTTTTCTAATCCTAATTCAGGATTCGGGAATGTAAAGAGTATCAGTATAAAAAATATCACTGAGAAGAATAATAAAGAGGATAGAGCCACAGTGAACGCTACTTATGATGTGGTGGACAAAAATGGAAATACCATTACCGTAAATGCTTCATTCGGTCTAAAAAATATAAATGGAGAGTGGAAAATAGTAAGTTATAGCTTGTAAAAATGAAAAATCAATTAGCAAAACAAATAGATCAGACAATAGAAAATATCCCTGATTTTCCCATTGCAGGGGTTCAGTTTAAAGACATATCCCCTTTGTTTTTAAACCCAGAACTTTATAAAAAAGTGGTAAAAGCTTTTGCAGATTTCAGTAGAGGGAAGGTAGATGTAGTTTGTGGTTTAGAAAGTAGAGGCTACCTTTTTGGGGTAAGCATCGCTGCGGAACTGAATGTCCCTTTTGTTTTAGTAAGGAAAAAAGGGAAGCTGCCGCCGCCAGTCATCGGGCAATCTTATGCTTTAGAATACGGCACGGCAGAGATAGAAATGCGTGAGGGGCAAATACAGCCCGGGCAACGCGTGTTAATCCATGATGATTTATTGGCTACGGGAGGAACGGCAGCAGCTGCTACTCACCTTATAGAGAAACAGGGAGGTATTGTGGCTCAATATAGTTTTTTGATAGAACTTTTTGAACTTCAGGGCAGAGGAAAACTCAAAAAAGAGGAGGTGGAACTGCTTTCATTAACAGGGTATTAGAGAAGTGAAAATCATGATTTATAGAAGATTAACTATTGTGTAAATGATAAATGCAGTGTCTTTTTGGGGGCTGCATTTTTTGTATGCCAATTTCCAAAATATTTCCATTTATAAATAAATGATTATCTTTGCCCCCTTTTAATTTTTAATAAAGTTTGTTTAATGTAAAAAATAAGATATGAAGGAAAAAAATAGAGCTCGTATTACTACAGAAGCCATAGAGAGGATTTATGTATCTATGAGACATCTCTTTTACAGAGGTTTTTTTAAGCCATCGGGAGTGTCTGGAGAGAGTCTTCGCTCATTGCTAAAAATTATTTCGCCAGAAATTTATGGTTCCATGAATGTATCTGGAAAAGTAGAATTGGATGGTTTACTCTATGTCCTTGACCGATTACCAGAGGGAATAGAGCAAACGGCATTCATTCATCTTACATCAGATGAAGGATTTGATAAAGGAAACTTTACAGCCATTGTTCCGAAGAAAAGAAGGAGAATTTGCTACAGAATAGATGAACACCAGATGAATATAGAGGTGCTGCTCGGCAGGTCAGAAATTTATGATATCCTTACTCATCTTACATTCTTGTATATAGAAGCGGATAAAATAAGAGAGATAGCATACGATCATGACGATGACTATAAACCGAGCAGAGCGTGGAATATGGTGAAAGAAGTGGCTACAGGGAAAGCTCAGCTTAATCAAAAGGAAAGAGAAGTAGCACTGATTCATCTTTCGTCTATATTGGGAAGAACTTTTGATGAAGTATTAGATGCACATCAGAAGTTTGGTACAGACTCAGACCCAGACCGACTGTTTAAAGTAATCTATTACCTTGGAAAAGTAAGTTTAGATGACCATCTCGAAATTCGTGAAAGAGAGGTGTATTTTAGTGCTATTCTCAGAGAAAGAGTGGGGCATCATCTCTTCGGAGAAAGATGGGCAGAGAAAGTAAGGCAAACCCTGTATGAACATCAGCTCCACCTCAGACCGCTCCACATTATTTCTGCCAATATGCATTCCGTGAAAAATATGCTCTATGGAAATGCTGCATTGGGGGTAAAGTGTACAGATACAATAGACTATGCACTGTATGAAAAAATAAGTAACGATAAATCTCTCCAAGAAAAAATATTAACCCATTCAGAAAAAGAAGGGCTGATTTATGTGAAGGATAAAAGCGGAAGCAATATAGATTTTCAAATTATTGACCTTAAGAAAACCCAGCTTCAGCATACGCCTTTTGCACAAGCCCATTATCCAGAGGATGCCGTAATTTTGGTCTTTGATTATGCTTTTGGAGAACAAGCGTATGAAATTATGGATGAACTCTTGAGACCCTATACCATAGGAGATGAAACCATTCCTATGAATGTGAAATCTATTTCCATTATGGGGAAAGCGGGAATTCTCACAGGAAAAAAGGGAGATATTATGATTCCTACGGCACATATTTTTGAAGGAACAGCAGATAATTATGTTTTTGAAAATGCCCTTTCATTAGATGATTTTCAGGATGATACCATTAAAGCCTATCAAGGGGCTATGGTTACTGTACTGGGAACATCGCTCCAAAATAAAGACATCTTATCTTACTTCATGAACACTTCATGGAAAGCGGTAGGGCTAGAGATGGAAGGTGCTCATTACCAAAAAGCCATTCAGGTGGCAAGTAAAATCAGAAATCATATCTCACCAGATTTATTCGTGTGCTATGCCTATTACGCCTCTGATAATCCGCTGGAGACGGGAAGTACACTCTCATCAGGAGGTTTAGGACTTACGGGAGTAAAGCCTACCTATATGATTACACATAGAATATTAGAGAAAATATTGGGGTTAAGATAAGGTTTTTTATTAATGTTTATGAGTACAATATTGTAGAAATCCTCCTCGATGCGTATGAATCGGGGAGGATTTTCGTTTATCTACCCAAAAATATCAATAGCACATTAATATCTGCAGGAGAAACACCAGAAATTCTACTCGCTTGGGCAATAGTTTTGGGTTGAATAAGATTGAGTTTTTGTTTGGCTTCGGCAGAGAGACTGGCAATTTTGGTAAAATCAAAATCTTCAGGGATTTTTATATTTTCTAACCGCTGGAGCTTGGCTACATTCTCTTTTTCCTTTTCTATATAGCCTTTGTATTTGATGTTAATTTCTGCTTGTTCCCTTACTTCATCAGAATATTGAGTGCTGACTTCCTTAATCTTTTCTAATTTGTCCAAAGTGCTGAGTGTGATATTCGGGCGGGTAAGAAATTGGGAAGCTCTGTATGCCTGATCTACGGGGTTAGATTCCATTTCCTCTAAAATAGGATTAATCTGATGTGGTTTCAGAGAAGTTTCTCTAAGAAAATTTTCTAGTTCTTGGCTCTGATGGATTTTTTCTTCCACTTTTTTCAGTCGTTCATCTGTTGCTAAACCTATCTTATGAGATTTCTCTGTCAAACGGATATCGGCATTGTCTTGTCTCAAGAGCAATCTGTACTCTGCACGAGAGGTAAACATTCGGTAGGGTTCTTCTGTACCTTTGGTGATTAAATCGTCTATCAAAACACCTATATAAGCCTCATCTCGGCTTAAAAGAAACGGTTCTTTACCGTGGACTTTTAGGTGGGCGTTGATTCCTGCAATGATGCCTTGTCCTCCAGCTTCTTCATATCCCGTAGTACCATTAATTTGCCCAGCGAAATACAAATTCTCTATTAATTTGGTTTCCAAGGTATGCTTGAGCTGGGTAGGTGGAAAGTAGTCATACTCAATAGCATAACCTGGGCGGAATACTCTTGCGTTTTCAAAGCCTGGAATTTGCTGAAGGGCTTTAATCTGGATATCTTCAGGTAATGATGAACTAAAACCATTGATATAATATTCTATGGTTTTCCACCCTTCGGGTTCGGCAAAAATTTGGTGTCTATTTCTTTCTGCAAATCGGTTAATTTTGTCCTCAATACTTGGGCAATATCTTGGACCGAGACTTTGGATGGTTCCGTTAAACATGGGGCTTCTGTCAAAGCCTTCGCGGAGGATGTCGTGTACCGTTTCATTGGTATAGGTGATGTAGCATGAACGCTGATGCGTGAGTTTCGGTGTGTCTAAATAGGAGAATTTCTGTGGATTTTCATCTCCTTTTTGTTCTTCCATTTTGGAGAAATCAATGGTTCTGCCATCTACACGCACAGGGGTTCCTGTTTTCATTCGCCCCGCTTCAAAACCTAAAGAAACCAGTTGCTCGGTAATACCAAAGGCTTTCGGTTCGCCCATTCTACCACCACCGAGCTGCTTTTCTCCGATGTGGATGAGCCCATTAAGAAAAGTGCCATTGGTTAAAATCACAGATTTCGCACGGAATTTTACACCGATAGAGGTGATGACTCCAGTAACTTTATTATTTTCAATAATAAGTTCCTTGACCATGTCTTGGAAAAAATCCAAGTTGGGTGTATTTTCTAAAGCCAATCGCCACTCCTCAGCGAAGAGCATACGGTCGTTTTGTGTTCTGGGGGACCACATGGCAGGACCTTTGGAGAGATTGAGCATCTTAAACTGTATGGCAGATGTATCCGCGATAATTCCCGAATAGCCTCCGAGTGCGTCAATTTCCCTTACGATTTGTCCTTTAGCTATTCCGCCCATTGCAGGGTTACAGCTCATCTTCCCTATGGTTTCCATATTCATGGTAACTAGGAGTGTTTTAGAGCCTAGATTGGCGGCAGCCGCAGCAGCTTCGTTTCCTGCGTGTCCTGCCCCTACTACGATTACATCGTATATTTCGTTTGTCATAGTATCGTCAAAAAGTTGTCAATTAAAAGTTGTTTTTATGTTTTAAAAACTTCATCGGTATGGATTTTCACTTCTGGAAAAACTTCCGAGTGAATATAATCATCTGTGATAGGGAATGCTCCCTTGTATTTTCCATTTTCTAAAGTATGTACATAGACTACCTCATCTAGTGGATTCACTATCCAATATTCTTTTACGCCATATTCTTCGTAGAGTTCAAACTTATTTTTGAGTTCTTTTTTTGAATTTCCTGGAGAGAGGATTTCCACAATGAGGTCAGGAGCACCTATGCAGCCTTTATCATCCAGCTTATTTTCATCGCAGATGATGCAAATGTCTGGCTGTACTACGGTATATATGGTCTTATTATCGGTGCTTTCTTTTGGGAATCTTACATCGAATGGAGCGTAATACAATTTACACGGTTGTCTATTGAACGAAAAAAAAAGTTTCCTATAAATATTTCCCGAAATATCCTGATGTTTTCTACTGGGAGCAGGAGACATTCTGAAAATTCTACCTTTTATCAGCTCTATTCTTTCCTCGAATTTCCAGAGGAGGTAATCGGCATAAGAATATATTTTGTTCAAATCTAATTGATTGATGTCTGTTATTTTTTTCATAATAGATATGATTTATATATTTTGATGTTGGATTTGTTTTAATAATTCTTGTAAATAAGCGGTGATTTTAGGAGAATGGCTTATTTTCCTAAATTTTCACAAAATTACAAAATTGTTTTAAAAGCAACTGAAAGGAAAAAATAGTGTTTTTAATTTACTACTTTCGCGTTTTGAAAACACTTCTTTTATCCGTGAGGGAAAATCCACCCGATTACCATAGTTTGAATTTTTGTATCTTTACATTTGCAAAAAAAATAGATTAAAGAAGTATAAGAGATAAATCAGATGTTAGAACTCATTTTTTCAGCCATATTTGTAGGTGTTATGCTGAGCCTTGTTTTCATAGGTCCCGTGTTTTTCTTACTTATAGAAACCAGTTTTTCTAGAGGCTCTAGACATGCTTTGGCATTAGACCTTGGGGTGGTTTGTGCTGATGTTGTATGTATTATTGCTTCTTATTATGCCAGTTCAGATATTGTACAGCTCATCAGTGAATATCCTGGTTTTTATAAGATTACAGCACTCATTATTTTTGTGTATGGTATTTATATGATGCTTTCTAAAACACAAATGCACATTTCTAATGAGAAGAAAATCATCAGTCAGAATTATTTTAAAACTTTTGTGAATGGTTTTCTTTTTAATATTCTGAATATCGGAGTATTATTGTTTTGGTTGGTTACAGTTATTTCTGTAAGGAATCAGTATCCTAATTTTAATAATTTTGTTCTTTACATCAGCATTGTTATTGGTACTTATCTTTCTATAGATCTTTGTAAAATATTTTTGGCAAAACAATTTCACGATAAACTTACCCAAAGATTGACCAACCAAATAAGAAAAGGGGTAGGGGTTATTTTATTAATATTCAGCGTATTTATATTTATGCAAAGTTTTGCAAAGTTTAATTCCTTTGATAAAAGATTAGAAGAGGCAGAAAACCAAACCATAAAAATAGATGATGAAAAATAATACCATGATGATTCGTCCAAAGACTTTGGAAAAAGGGGATAAAATAGCAATTATTTCCCCCGCAGGAGCCGTGGAAGAGGAGCAGCTTAGGCATACCATTTCATTGATAGAAGAAAGAGGCTATATACCTGTTCTTGGGCAAAATGCACTAGGCAATCATGAGCATGGTTATCTCTATTCGGGTACTGAAAGTGAGAGAATAGCAGATATCAATTGGGCGATTCAGGATGAGGAAATAAAAGCCATCTGGGCAAGTAGAGGAGGCTATGGGTGCCAGCATTTATTGTATGAATTAGATATCAAATCTTTCCAGAAAAATCCGAAGTGGTACATCGGCTATTCTGATAACACAGTGCTTCAAAGCTACTTTTTCAAGAAAAAAATAGCATCTATTCATGGGCAAACCATAAAAACTTCTTCTTTCGGTGTTTCAGAGCAGAGTTATGCAGAGGTTTTTAATATTTTAGAAGGACATCTTCCCGTCTATGAAATAGAAGGGCATGTACTGAATAGAACTGGAGAAGCAATGGGCAACTTGGTGGGTGGTAATTTGGCGATGATTTATGCCCTTTTAGGCACTCGTTATTCGGTGAAATTCAGAAATAATATCCTCTTCATAGAGGATATTGGTGAAAATTTTTATGCTTTGGATAGGATGCTTACCTCCTTAGAGTTAGCAGAGGTATTTGACGAAATTTCAGGGCTCATCATCGGAGGAATGATTAATATGGGAAATGAAAAAGATAATCCGCACTATGACGAAAGTTTTGACCCCAAGGCGTATCAGCTCATTGAGGAGAAAATAAGAAAATATCATTTTCCAGTAGCTTTCGGTTTTCCCAATGGGCATATTTATCATAATTTACCTTTGATTATAGGGAGTACGGTGCATCTTAAGGTAGATGAAAAGGTGCATTTACATACACTGAACATTTAAAACTATGGCAAGTCATAATGATTTTGGTAAGGCAGCAGAAGAGGTGGCGGTGAAATATCTGTCAGAGAAAGGGCATGTCATCATAGAAAGAAATTACCGTTTTCAGAAAGCAGAGCTGGATATTATCTCAGAAATAGGAGATTTGCTGGTGATTACCGAAGTGAAAGCACGAAGCGATGCTCATTTTATGGAGCCTTATGAAGCGGTGAACATCAAGAAGAAAAGGCTTTTGCTTCAGGCAGCAAATCATTATGTAACAGAGAAAGAGCTAGAAAAGGAAGTTCGTTTTGATATTATCTCTATGGTGAAGAAGGAAGATGGGAGCTTTGAGATTCTTCATATAGAAGAGGCATTTGAGGCATTTACGGTTTCGTAATAACGGTATTTTCCACTTTTTTCCATTCATTATTCGTATTTTTGTGGTTGATTTTTTTAGAAATTATGGCAATGGCAAAGAAAGAAACTCCACTGATGAAGCAATACAATACGATAAAAGCCAAATATCCTGATGCGATATTGCTCTTTCGTGTAGGAGATTTTTATGAAACTTTCGGTCAAGACGCCATAAAAACAGCACAGATTTTAGGAATTACCCTTACCAAAAGAAATAATGGGAGTGATAATTTGGAATTGGCGGGTTTTCCTCATCATTCTATTGATTCTTATCTCCCCAAATTAGTGAGAGCAGGACTTCGGGTAGCAATTTGTGACCAATTGGAAGACCCTAAATCGGTGAAGGGCATCGTGAAAAGAGGGGTTACAGAGCTGGTTACGCCAGGGGTTACCTTTAATGACCAAGTTCTTAATTCTAAGAAAAATAATTTTCTCCTTTCTGTACATCATGAAAAAGGGAAATACGGTATAGCCATGGTAGATGTTTCTACTGGAGAGTTTATGGTTTCTGAAGGCACTCCAGAGCATTTGCTTCATATTGTCTCTACCTTTGAGCCTAGTGAAATTTTATATCAGAGAAGTACACAGTTACCATACGCACTCCAGCATAAAAATTTGTTTAAATTAGAAGACTGGGCGTTTCAATTCTCTTTTGGCTATGAAAAACTTACGCAGCATTTTAAAACCAATTCGCTCAAAGGTTTTGGAATAGAGCAGATGCCACTTGCTATTACCGCATCGGGAGCTATTTTTGCTTATTTGGTGGAAGACACACATCACAGTTTACTCTCTCATATCACACAGGTAAAAAAGATTCCTCAAGATGATTTTTTGATGATGGATGCGTTTACGCTCAGAAATTTAGAAATCCTTTCTCCCAATCATCCTGATGGAAAAAGCCTTATTAATATTATTGATCATACCAAGACTCCTATGGGGGGGAGAATGCTGAGGCGAAGAATCATATTACCACTCAAAGTGGCTTCTGAAATCCAAAGAAGACAGGCGTTGGTAGAGTTTTTTTATCATCATTCTGATGTTACGCATCAAGTACAGCAATTTCTTAGTGCCATTTCAGATTTAGACCGATTGGTAGGGAAATTAGCGGCAGAAAAACTCCATCCGAAAGACTTTGGAAACCTCAGGGAAAGCCTTAGGAATATTCAGCATATCAGAACTTTACTTTTAGATTACCATGATATCCCAGCATGGGTAGAGCCGTTATCTGATTTAAGCGAATTAATTGACTATTTGGATACGCATCTCAACCCTGAACTCCCAGTACATCTCCATAAAGGGAATGTAATCTGTGCAGGAGTTTCCCAAGAGCTGGATGAACTAAGGGCTTTGCAGCAGAATGGTAAAGGATTTTTAGAAGAAATGTGCCAAAGAGAAATAGAGAGAACAGGCATTTCTTCATTAAAGATAGATTTTAATAATGTTTTTGGCTATTATATCGAGGTAAGGAATACGCATAAGGATAAAGTGCCAGAAGAATGGATTAGAAAACAAACGCTGGTAAGTGCTGAAAGATACATCACTGAGGAACTCAAAAAATACGAAAACCAAATTCTAGGTGCAGAAGATAGAATAGCGGTATTAGAACAAGAACTCTATAGGGCAGTAGCTCAGCATACGCTTAATTTTATTGATATCATTCAGAGCAATTCACATATCATTGCACAGATAGACATCGGTACCAGCCTTTCAGAATTAGCCATTACCGAGGGATATACTAAACCGATGATTAATGAAAGCTATGAGCTTCACCTCAAGGCGGCAAGACATCCTATCATAGAAAAATGCTTGCCTCTAGGAGAAAAATACATTCCTAATGACATTTTTTTAGACCGAGAGCAGCAGCAAATCATCATGGTTACGGGTCCTAATATGGCAGGTAAATCCGCTTTACTGAGGCAAGTAGCACTTGTAGCTCTTTTGGCTCAGATGGGGAGTTATGTCCCGGCTCAGCATGCAGAAATAGGCGTTTTGGACAAAATTTTTACCCGTGTAGGAGCGTCTGATAATATTTCCGCAGGAGAATCTACATTTATGGTAGAGATGAATGAGGCAGCGAATATTCTTAATAATATTTCTGATAGAAGTCTTATCCTTCTAGATGAAATAGGTAGAGGTACTTCCACTTATGACGGTGTTTCCATTGCTTGGGCAATAGCGGAGTACTTACATCAGCATCCTACCAAAGCCAAAACCCTCTTTGCTACGCATTATCATGAGCTGAATGAAATGGCGGTAACTTTTGAGCGAATTAAGAATTTCCATGTGAGTATTCAGGAAAATAAAGGTACTATTATTTTCCTCAGAAAACTAGTTCCTGGGGGCAGTGAACATAGCTTTGGTATCCATGTGGCAAAATTAGCAGGGATGCCTTCACAGGTCATCCATAGAGCAAGTGAAATACTGAAAGTACTAGAGGGCAACCGTACCCAAAAAGAGAATAAAAAAGTAAAAAAACTTACCGAGGAAAATATTCAGCTTTCCTTTTTCCAATTGGATGATCCCGTGCTGGAAGCCATTCGGGATGAATTGGAGAAAATAGACATCAATACCCTTACCCCGATAGAGGCGATGATGAAGCTCCATGCCATTAAGAATATGATAGGCAGGTAAAAGGGCTTAGTTTCTTTTGTCTTTGCCCCAAAGAAGTTTTTCTCTAAGGGTAGCATAGAAATTAATTTCCTTTGGGAAGAGTAACCTGAGGGAAAAAGGAGCTTTACGGATGATGAGTTCATCACCGATGGTCATATCATACAGCCGGCTATCCAAGGAGAGCGAATATTCAGGCACTCTGCTTTCCACTTTCAGTTTAATTTCTACATCATCTTTTAATACGATAGGTCTTACATTGAGATTGTGCGGAGCGATAGGGGAAAGCACAAAATTATCATTGGTAGGTGCTATGATAGGACCTCCACAGCTGAGAGAATAGGCGGTAGAGCCTGTAGGAGTAGAGATGATAAGTCCATCTGCCCAAAATACCGTAAGAAAATCATTATCAATGTAGGTGTCTATGGTAATCATAGCAGTGGTTTGTTTTCTGGTAATGCAGAGGTCATTCAGGGCATAAGGGAAATCAATACTTTTTTTATTCGTGCTACAAACTTCTATTACCGAGCGTTTGCTTTCTACTAAATCCCCATGCAGTATATGATCTATATTGTTAAAAATTTCTTCTTTACTGAAACTGGCCAAAAATCCTAGCCTTCCCGTATTCACGCCAATGACAGGAATTTCTAAATCTTGAATGAAAATTAAAGCGTTGAGAATAGTACCATCCCCACCAAAGGAAAAAAAGAAATCTACACCTTCTTTTTGAAGTTCTTCTTTATTTTTGAAAGTATTAAATTTTTTAGAAAATTGTAGCTTGGTAGAGGTTTCCTCCTCCAGTACACATTCTATATTTCTCATGGCAAGTTCAGAGATGAATTTGCTGAGGTACAAAAAGGTATCTAAGTCTTGTTTTTGGGTATAGATGGCAACTTTCATAATATTATATTTCAAGGTATTTTTGGAAAAAGGCAAAACGGTCTTTTATTAATTCAGATTTTTCATCATGATAATATTTCTGAATGATGGTATAGCCGTACCTTTCAAAGGTTTCTCCGATGGAGCTAAGGTTTTCACTACTTATTTTCAGTGTGATATGAATGTTTTCATCATTGATTTCGCTGATAAAACATCCGTATATCTTTGCTTGGTTGCTTTCCACGATTTGGGAAATTTCTGAAAACGAATAATATAAAGACTGGGTCTGTATAGTAAGTATAGCCCCATTCTCTGAAAAAAGAGGGTAGCCAGCAAACTCATGAAAAATATCGGTATAATCCACATAGCCCAAATACTTTTCTTGCATTGAAATCACAGGAATGATATTGGTATTAAAAGTATGAAACAGCTTGATGGTATCCCAAATCTGCGTTTCTTCTAAAAGAGCAAATTTTTCCAAATAAGGTTTCAACTGCTCTATACTTCCCGATTCATTTTCTACTAAACATTCCCGAGGAATCATACCTATAAAGTCTCCATTTTCTTCCACGATAATGTGTGTAAACCCGAATTCTGAAGCAGCAAAAAAGGCATTCCGAATTTCGTCCTGAAGTGAAAAGGTAGGATAATCTTTGGTAATATACTCTTGTACAAACATAGGGCTAAGATAGGAAAGAATTTTTCAAAAAGAGATAAAAAGCATAGTATAAAATACTATTTCTTCATAAAACCATCAAAAAAATGATACATGACTATACCGCCACACACCGAAACATTGAGGGAGTGTTTGGTGCCCAGCTGTGGAATTTCAATAAAGGAATCATAGCTATTCAGTGCTTCATCTGAGAGTCCATCTACCTCGTTGCCAAATACCAATGCGTATTTCTTCTTTGTGTCTATTGGAAATTGATTCATGGCAATACTATTATTTGTTTGTTCTATTCCTGTGATAGCATAGCCTTCGGATTTCAGTGTATTCAGGGTTTCAGAGATGGTTTTATGGTATTCCCAGTTTACACTCTCAGTAGCTCCTAATGCCGCTTTATGAATTTCTCTATGTGGAGGCGTAGGGGTGATGCCACAAAGGATGATTTTTTCCATGATAAAAGCATCTGCTGTACGGAAAAAAGCACCTACATTATGCATGCTTCTGATATTATCTAAAACAACGATAACTGGAATTTTTTCTCGCTCTTTAAACGCTTCTATGTCTATTCTTCCTAATTCTTCGAGTTTTAATTTCTTAGTTTCCATGAGGGATGATATTTTTAGGAAATCACTAAAATTTTAGTTTTTTTTCTCTCGTATAGAGGGGTATTTTTTTTGCATCTCTCCCATCAGTGATTCGTCTAATGCTATGGCTTTCTGAAGGGCTTCTTGTGCCAATTGGTTTTGGTTCAGCTGAAAGTGACAATGGCTCAGTTGATAGTACAGTTCTGCTCTTTTGTGTCTTTTTAGTCCGATGGAAAGCGTACGGATAGCTTCTTCGTATTCCTCTAAAAGCATCAGCACTTCTATGTAGGCATACCAGTTGTAAAATCGGTTAGGTTCCGCATCTACTATTTTTTTCAGGCAGATGGCACCTTCGTCAAAACGGCTTCGCTCTATGTAGAGGTAAGCCAATCTTTTTTGGTATTCTAGATTGCCCTCATTCAGCATCGTAGCTTCTTTGGCAAAATGGAGTGCCTCTTCCATAGCGTGGAGTGCTTCGTACACAAAGCTTTGCTCCATCATGGCAGGATAATACTGTGGGTCTTCTATCAGAGATTTTTGAAAATATTTTAGAGCAATGATAGGTTTGTTTAAAGCTCTGTAGCAGAGTCCTATGCGGTGGTAGGTGTATGCTTTGGTAAATTCTATTTCCAGTACTTCTTCATAAATTTCTATGGCTTTTTCATAGTCTTTCAGAGCTTCATAGCAGGTAGCTTTATTGGTATAAACGCCTACCGCATTAGAATTGATTGCCAGAAGATAATCAAATGCGTTAATGGCCTTTTTATATTCTTTCCTATTGAAATAAAATTGTCCCATTTCATACCATGCAGTTTCAGAATAAGGAAAACGGTCTAAGTAGTCATTGAGAAAAAGGAGTGCATCTTTAGGCTTTTTCAGTTCTGCAAAACAACGCATACAGTTTTCTAGGGCATAATCGTCTTCGGGGTCTTCATGAAGTGCTTTTTGGTAATGGCTGAGTGCACGGAAAGGCTCTCCTATGTTTACGCATTCATCAGCGATGAAATTGTGGAGAAAATCTAGCTCTTCCCCCAGCTGTAATGCTTTTTCGCAGAGGGCAATAGCTTTTTTAGAATTGCCTAGATTAGAATAATATTTTGCACAGCACACTAAAAAATCAGTGCTTTCTTGGGAATTTTCTTGCAGTTCGTTAATGAGTTTTCTTGCTGTGGTATAATCTTCTAATTCTAAAAGTACCTCTAAATATTTGATTTTGATGTCTATAGAATTAGGGTGTATGCTCAGGCCGTGGTGTACGGCTCTTTCAGCATAGGAAATGTCTCCTAGTTCCAGGTAATAAACGATGATCTGCTCTATTTCTTCGGAATCGAAATACAGTTCATCATGGTTTTCTATCATGTCCTCGAACTTTTTAATGAGTTCATTTTCAAAAAAATCTTCCAAAAGTAAATTTTATTTAAAGGTAAAGAATTTGCGACAAAGGTACACAAATTGACAAGTAAAAAACACTTTTTTCTCGGGATTATTTTTTTAAATAGTTTTGAAAAGCATTCCAAATTACCTGAGCTTGTTCTTCATATCCTGATTTTAACAGATGCACACCGTCTTTATTGGCTACTTTTCTGGCGAGTGCTTTTTTAAAATAACCCGCACCACCCATTTCTTCATAAAGGTGGAGGTAGGCGATATTATTTTCCTTAGCAATATCTACTATCCATTGAGCTACTAGCTTCGTTTTGGTGGCGTTCATGGTATTATCCGTGGGGGTAATGAGAAGAATAGGAAGGTTTTTATTAGAAGATTTCCAAAGACGGATTAGGTCCATGGCATTTTTCTTAAACTCTTCTTCTGTGATTTTGCTTACCCCTTCGTTGGTTCCCAGTGCGATGGCCAATAAATCAGGATGGAGGCTTTTTAGTTGCCGAAATTGTATAGGATGTTTTAAGAAATCAGCATAGGTAGCTCCATTTACGCCTACGGAGTTAAAAATCACGCCGTTTTGCCCGTTAGAGAAGTGGAAGCCATAAAAATAATTGTCATTAGCGTAGGTTTTTAAAAGCATTTTTCGGGTAAGCAGCGGAAGCTGAATGGGAGTAATCTCTTCTTTTAAATTGGTTTTTAGAATAGATTGAGTACTGTTTTCGAAATCAGTATTATAGTGTACAGAAACTTGGTCTGCTTTTATCCATGCTCCAGGCTTAGGATTCATGACAGATGCTCCATTGATTGCTTTAAGCTGGGTGGTAGTAGTATTAAACATAGAGGCAAGTTCAGGGTAGGTGTCTCCCTCTTGGATTTGATAATTCACTCGCTGGGTAGATTTGCGTACGAAATGACTCAAAGAAAGCGGAGCAGTAAAAAACGCTATTTCTTTCCCTATCATTTTAGGGTCGCTGAAAATGGTTACATGATTAAATGTATCATTGTCCAGTGCTATCTCTATCATCGCGGGAGATTGGTTGCCTATTACGAATCCTGATGCTCCTAGCTGTGGGTAGATGTCTTGCTCATGAACCAATCTGAAAACATCCCACTTAGTACTGGAAATGGCAGAAAAATCATTCGCCCCATTGGTGTTTCCAATAGGGTAAGGGAAAACTAGACCTCTTCCTGCATTGCCATAATGCGTCTGGAACTGTGCTCTGAGATAGTCCGTTATATTTCCTGCCTGAGTGTGCGAATCTCCTATGAAAAGAATTTGCGTTACTTTATTTTGATTTTTAATACTTTCTGCGAAAGGTGATAATGATTCCGTATTTTTTATGGTCTGTGCATTTCCTACAATGGAGAAGAAAGCACCTAATGCAATAAGATTATTCTTCATTTTTTTATTAACGATTATGCTTTCTTTGGATTTTTCTGATTCTTTTTTCCATTTTGGCATTGATTTCCTTTTGTTCTTTGGCTTTTTGTTCTCGCTGTCGTTTTACTTCCTCCATTTGTTTTTCCACTTCTGCGGTGAGGGGATGATTGGTACAGTCTTTATGATAGATAACAAAGTACCTAGAGATGTCTTTCAGTTCTTTGACTTCTTGGGTAGAAGAATTCACCGATAGCAGGAAATTATTTTTTGCATAAGGGCATTGTTCTGAGGTTACTTTACTGAGTTCAAAATGATATTCGCCATTTTTCATTTCATAGTTTCCCGCAAAATGATGATGTTCAAAATCAGGGAAATAACCTTTGCTCATCGCTAAAAGTACGGCTTCTTGAGGGGAATTTATTGTTCCCATAAAAGCGGAGAGAGCAGCGAGGTCTGTAATATAAACTACCTCGTTTCCTCGTTGATAGGCGATGTAGAAATAATGGTCATCTGATGGGTTGAATTTAATCCCTTTAAACTGTGGAAAATGAAAAAAATCTCCTTTAGATTTTAGGATTTTTTCATTGGCATATTTCTTAGAAACAATTTTATAGCCTGTTACAGTTTCATTAGGGAAAATCCCACCGAAAATCTGTTCACTATTTTTTATTTCTACTTTTTTTTCTTGCCCATAAAACAATGCAGAAAGCATCATAAAGGCAGTAAATATCCATGGATTTCGCATTGTATTATTATTTTAAACTTTATTTCAACTGATGGTTTACCAATGAATCGATATTCAACTCATCGTTTTCTAATGGGTTTTTTCTACAAAAAATGATTTCCGTTTCGGATGCCCTTTAAGTCTTGAACGAATTCTTTGATTCTTTGGTCTTCATTTCTTGGGCAAATGAGGAGTGCATTATCTGTATCTACCACAATATAATCTTGGAGCCCTGAAACTACAATGGCTTTTTTCTCATTTTGTAAACGGATGATATTTCCTTCAGATTGATATACCAATCCGTACTTAGTGTTCAAGGTATTATTTTCAGTGTTTTTCTCTGCATTTTCATATACCGAAGTCCAAGTTCCTAAATCGCTCCATCCTAAATCTGCAGGAATAACGAATACATTTTCTGCTTTTTCTAAGATGCCATTGTCCACCGATATTTTGGTTACCTTCGGATAGATGATTTCTATACATTCCTTTTCTCCGTCATTATTATACTCACAAGCACTGAATTGCTCTATCATTTCTGGGAGATGCGTTTGGAAAGCATGAAGAATGGTTTTTGTATTCCAAATAAACATGCCTGCATTCCATAAGAAATCACCACTTTCTAAAAATACTTTTGCAAATTCGAGGTCGGGTTTTTCTGTAAAGTTTTTTACTTTGAATATATTTTGATTTTCTTCTTTTTCGAACTGAATGTATCCATAGCCAGTGTCAGGCCGAGTAGGAGTAATGCCCAGGGTGATGAGATAATCGTTTTTTGAAGCAATATTGAGTGCCAGTTGCATTTTTTCCACGAAGGCGTCTTCTTTTAAGATGAGGTGATCTGCAGGGAGTACCACCATTGTAGCCTCCGGGTTGAGGGCATGAATTTTACTTGCCATGTATAGGTTACATGCTGCGGTATTTTTCATCATCGGTTCTCCCACGATATTGCTTTTTGGAATATCAGGAAGTTGGCTTTCCGTGATTTCTATAAAATCCTTATTGGTAATGACGAAGATATTTTCTGGGGCGATTACTTTACGGATTCTTTCAAAAGTCTGCTGGAGCATGGTTTGTCCAGTGCCTAAGATGTCTTGAAATTGTTTTGGGAATTTTTGGGTGCTAAACGGCCAAAAGCGGCTGCCTACCCCTCCTGCCATGATGACGCAGTATTGATTTTTATTGTAATTCATGAATTTTCTATTTTTACTACCGAGGCCATGGGGTTAAATGTATATTTTTTTAGTGACCCTTGCTGTATGCAAAGATAGTTTTTCCTAAGTTTTCCTACCATAAGATACATTTCTCCGCGATACATAAATAGGCTTTCGGGTGTCAGTTGCTCTACAAGAACCTCGCCATCGTGCATTTTTGTTTTAGAAAAATATTTTACCAGTGGTGTAAATGCATTGAAATTGGCTTTAGGATTCTTTGCATAAGTGAGTATATAAGGTTGTAAATCTGAGGAATAAATATGGATGCTTTCTAAAAGCATGTTTCTATAAACGGTTTTCCAGTGGACACCATGTGGAGGGATTTTTCTGCCAAAATGTTCAAAAGCGAGGAGGTGAGCCAGCTCATGGGTAAGCACGAAGAAAAAAAGTTCTGGTTTAAGATTATGATTAATGGTAATCTGATGTGTTCCTTGTTGGTCTTTATGGTAATCTCCCAATTTAGAACTTCTATCTCGGGTAATGGTAATTTTTACTTTAAAACCATTGCTCCATTTTTGGATGAAAGAGAGGGCGTTATCAGGTAAGTAGGCAAATAGTTTATCCATATCGGAAGTGATTCTTAAATGATGCAAGTATTTTTAAAAATAGAAAAACTCTTCTTGTGGAAGAGTTTTCTATGATGGATTTTGCTTAAAGCTTATTGGTTAAAACTTTAAATATATCATTCCCGAAGATGAGGAGCATAAGTCCAAGTAAGAAAATCATACCTATCATCTGGGCATTCTCTAATACTTTTTGTGGTGCAGGTTTTCCTCTAAGCATCTCCCATAGTGTAAATACTACATGACCGCCATCAAGCCCTGGTATAGGAAGCAAATTTAAAAATGCTAGCCATACGGAGAACATTGCGGTGAAAGTCCAAAATGCCGTCCAGTTAATGCTCATTTCGCCTTTTTCACCTTTTTCCACAGGCATCATTTTCACAATGGCAATAGGCCCTCCTACTTGTTTATAGCCTTGTGTTTTGGAGTTAAAAATGATTTTAAACTGTTTTACTTGGGTAGTGAGTGATGCGAAAGTTCTTTCTAAGCCTCTTGGGATTGCTTGAAAAAAGGAATAATTTTCATGTGTACGATAGTGGGATATGTCTTTCAAAAGGCTTTTCATAGTAAGACCTATTTTCCCATTTTCATCTACTAACACTTCTGTAATATTCACTGTTTTTCCATCTCTTTTTACATCTAATGAAATAGTTTTACCACTATTGGCATGTACCAAAGAAGAAAACTCATCATAGTAGTGTACAGGCTGTCCATTTACTGCAAGTACTTCATCGTTTTTGGTTAATCCTGAATTTTTAGCAGTGGCAGAAACGAGGCTATCAATGATAATGCCTTTATTTCTTGGCAAGAGGTATAGCTTGGTTTCTCTTTGTTTAATAATCTCGGCTACACCATCTTCATTAATGGGGAATGTGATTTCTTTACCATTTCTCATTACGGTGGCTTCATCTGAAAATAGGATATCTAAAGAGGCGTTTTCTAATCGGGTAACTTCTTTGCCATCTACTTTTAATAGTTGGTCACCATTTTGAAAGCCTAATTTTTTTCCTGCTTCGGTAACGCTTATACCGTTTTCAAATTTTCTAAGGTCTGTATAAGTTTCACCGTTATTAAAACTCAATGCAGAGAAGATGAGCCATGCCAAAAAGAAGTTTACCGTAACTCCACCTAGCATGATGATGAGTCTTTGCCAAGCAGGTTTTGATCTGAACTCCCACGGCTGAGGTTCAGATTTGAGTTGGTCTTTATCCATGCTTTCATCTACCATACCCGCAATTTTTACATATCCGCCAAAAGGTAACCACCCGATGCCGTATTCTGTTTCGCCTATTTTCTTTTTAATCAAAGAAAAGTAAGGGTCAAAAAAGAGGTAAAATTTTTCTACCTTGGTTTTGAACCACTTGGCAGGTAAGAAATGCCCCAGTTCATGAAGAACCACTAAGATAGAGATAGAAAGAATAAATTGTGCAATCTGCAATGCTAATTCCATGTACTAAAATATTAATTTGCAAATGTACTTAAATATAAAAATCTTGCCAAAATTTAAGGGGGATTAGATTCCAGCTATTGCCTTCATCTCTGATATGAACCTATCTGCTAAAGCATCGGCTTCTTCTTGAGACTTGGCTTCGGTATAGATACGGATGATAGGCTCTGTATTAGATTTTCTTAGATGTACCCAGTTTTCGGCAAAATCTATCTTTACTCCATCTACGGTAGAAATTTCTTCATTATGATAATTCGTTTGTACTTTTTCTAAGAGCGTATCCACATTGATTTCTGGGGTTAATTCTATTTTCTTTTTGCCCATAAAATAAGCAGGATAAGACGCTCTCAGTTCAGAAACGGTCATATTTTTCTTTGCCAGATGCGTTAAAAACAGTGCAATTCCTACCAAAGAATCTCTTCCGTAATGCAAATCTGGATAGATGATACCACCATTACCTTCCCCACCGATGACTGCATTTTTTTCCTTCATCAGCGTTACCACATTCACCTCTCCCACGGCACTGGCAAAATATTCAGAACCTAAGGATTGTGCTACATCTCTTAAAGCTCTACTGGAAGATAAATTAGAAATGGCAATACCTTTTTTATGGTTCAAAAGATAGTCTGCCACGGCTACCAAAGTGTATTCTTCCCCGAACATTTCTCCTTTTTCATCGATGAGTGCCAATCTATCCACATCGGGATCTACCACGATGCCGAGGTCTGCATTTTCTTTTTTCACCAGTTCGCAAATATCGATAAGGTGCTCTTTGAGAGGCTCAGGATTGTGTGGAAATTGTCCGTTTGGTTCGCAATACAAAGGAATGACTTCACAGCCCAATTTTTCCAAAAGTGGAGGGATAGAAATTCCGCCTGTAGAATTGACCGCATCTAAAACTACTTTGAATTTTTTTGCCTTTACGGCATCGGCATCTACCATAGGTAGGTGGAGGATTTTTTTAATATGGATATCAAAGCCGTCATTTCTTGTTTCATATTTGCCTAGGTCATCTACTTCGGCATAATTAAAATCTTCACTTTCCGCTAAAGCCAAAACCTCTGCTCCGTCTTTTCCGTTGATAAATTCTCCTTTCTCATTAAGCAGTTTGAGTGCATTCCACTGTTTGGGATTATGAGAAGCGGTAAGGATGATGCCTCCATCGGCATTTAGTTCAGGAACCATTACTTCCACTGTAGGAGTGGTAGAAAGCCCTAAATCTATGACATGGATGCCCAAGCCTTGTAGGGTAGCGGTCACCAGTGAAGAGACCATTTGTCCAGAAATTCTAGCATCACGCCCGATGACTAAGGTTAAATCTTTTTTATTTTTATTATTCTGAAGCCATGAGCCGAATGCAGAAGTGAATTTTACCACATCTAAAGGCGTAAGATTGTCATTTACTTTCCCGCCAATGGTTCCTCGAATTCCTGAAATAGATTTTATAAGTGCCATAAAGTTATTGGATATGAATGTTTCCACAAAATTAGGAAAAAACATTGTTATTATTTAAGTCGGATGGGTAGAAGATTCGTATGTTTGTAACAATTTGAAATTTATAGCTACTCATCCACTAAAAACCGTATCATGACATACAGATTTACACTTTTTTTTTCCATTCTTTTTTCTGTTGTGCTTTCGGCACAGAAAACACTTTCGGGTAAAGTAACCAATGCCAGTGGTGCTCCTATTCCCAGTGCTTCTGTAACACTGGAAGAAGCAGGGAAAGATGCCATTATTTCTTATGGCATTACCGATGCAAAGGGAAATTATAAAATTACTTTTACTACGGATGCTACCGATATCAGCGTACAGGTGAAAGCCTTTAACCATAAATCACAAACTAAAAAGATTAAAAATGATACTCAAAATCTCAATTTTTCACTTTCCTCTGAGGTCACTGAAATTAAGGAGGTCATCATCAAATCAAAATTGATTACCAAAAGGGGAGATACCATTGCCTATGACCTTAAGTCCTTTGATACTAAAAATGACCGTACCCTTTCTGATGTACTGAAAAGAATGCCTGGCTTTGAGGTGAATAAAGACGGTTCTATCCTCTACCAAGGTCAGCCGATTTCCAAATTTTATGTAGAAGATAAAGATCTTATGGAAGGAGGCTATGGTGTGGTAAATAATTCATTACCCAAAGATGCTGTGGCAAAAGTGGAAGTGATGGAAAGTCATCAGCCTGTGAAAATTCTTCAAGGAAAAGTTCCTACGGAACAAGCAGCGATTAACATTAGGCTTAAAAATAGAGTTACCATGACGGGAAGGGGAGAAGTAGGCTCTGGAATAGCAGATCCCGCCCTTTGGAATGTAAAACTCACCCCAATGTTCTTTAGCAAAAAAATACAGTGGCTTCTGAATTACAAAACCAATAATATGGGGGAAATGGTGGAAAGCGAAGGGGGACTTTTCGCGATGGGTATCCGCTGGGAAGGACGAAGAAGTAATGCCACACAAGATAAGTGGGTGAGTGTAGAAAATGCGGCTACGCCTAATTTACCCGAAAAGAGATATCTTTTTAATAATGTACACTATCTCTCTGGAAATATACTCATTAACCCTTTTAAAAATAAAGAATGGGAAATGAAAGCCATTGCCAGCTATACCAATAACGCAGTGGAAAGAGCGTCTGAAGTGCAAACGAGGTTTAAAGATGTGAATAACACCCTCTCCGAAAGGAAAATTAGCAATAATTTCTATACCAATAAAGCCAAAGCAGAACTCATCTTTACCAAAAACGCTAAAAAAGGATTTTTCAAAAATACTACTTCATTCAGTAAGTTTTGGAATGCCGATAGAGCCATTACCTTTTTTAATAACCCATTGGAAGCTACGCCACAGAGAAACGCTGCACAGGCTTTAGAATCGCCTACGGTTTCTGTGCAAAACTCCCTGAGTACCATCATTCCGATAAAGGAAAAAATGCTGAATGTAATGTCTTATATCAGTTACCAAAAAGACCAACAAGACCTTTTTATCACTTCGGGAAACTATGTGTTCTTCCCTGATAATATGATGAATAATCTCTTCGGGACAGAGCGACAACTTTGGCAATATTTCCGCTCTAATACTTTTGAGACCAATCATTCTGCGTCATTAGGATTTAGCTACAGAGGATGGACTTTCACGCCAGAACTAGGGCATAACTATACCCGAAACGGCATTGATGCACACCTTTTGGGAGACAATGGCAATGGTTACCGACCTTTCGGGCAAAATTTTGATAATGAAATGGTTTTCATTAATAATCAGCCTTACGCCCAGCTGGGGATTAATTATAAATCCAGTGCCCTTTCTATGCACATCAATGTGCCTGTTAAGATGAATAATATCTTTGCTGAAGATCCTCTGCGTGGGCTGAACAAAGATTTTAGCAAAACTACCTTTGAGCCTTCCGCGTTCATTCAGTATGAATTCGCTTCATTCTGGAAAGCAAGGGTTTTCGGAAGTATGGGGAATTCTTTTGCCAATGCTTCTATGCTTTACGCAGGGTATATCATGAGCAATGCACAGTCTATAGGACATATGGACACCCAAAATCCACTTTTGCAAAGATTCTCTAGAAATGGTGGAGCCAGAATAGAATACAGAAATCCATTGAACAATTTATTTTTTAATGTAAATTACAATGTCTCTAAAATGATTTCCAATCTTATTTCTAATCCTTTTAATAACAATACAGGGTATAGTGTAATTTCTTATTTGGAAAAGGATAATAGTACGCTTTCTCATTCCCAAAGTGCAGAAGTGGGGAAGTACTTTCCTAAATTCAAATCTAATCTGGCAGTGAATTTCAGGAATTCATCTTCCGTTTCGGATAATTATTTGAACAATGAATATTTTGAAAATAAAAATACTCAACAAAGAGCAGGAATGAAACTGAGCAATGCTTATTTCTCATGGCTGACTTTAGATTATAATTTTAGCTTGATTTGGTCTAAAAATAATAGACAAAATCTTTCTACCCAAAATAAAGGGTATCACCATGGATTTACCGCTACCGTTTTCCCATGGGATGGACATTCTGTGGCATTCAATTGGGATCAAATCAATACCGAACAGGCAGGAATGGCTTTTAAAAATGGTTTTTTTGATTTGACTTATCAGTTTGCATGGACAAAAAGAAAAGTGGATTTCGAGCTAAAATGGCTCAATATTGCCAATAAAAATGTCTTTGAAACCATCTTTGACGGTGCCTATTCTACCACGGTGTCCAGAATAAATATCCGTCCGAGCCAAGTAATGCTCAGCGTAAAATTTAATTTTAAATAAAGAAAGAAGCTGTCTTTTTTAGACAGCTTTTTTACAATCAGTAAATCAATACAAAAAATGCTACATATTGAGTTACAAAATATTCGTTATAGGAATAAAAATATATTGTCTGATATTCGTATTGCTATTCAAAAATCGGGTTTGTATGGCTTTTTTGGAAAAAATGGAGCAGGAAAAACCACTTTTTTTAAGGCCTTATGTGATACCATAAAGCGTAAGGGAAGCGTTTTGTATCATGGGGAAGAACTTTCACCATCGGATATAGCATTTGTTCCCACGGAGCCTTTTGTGTACGAGTATTTGACTACTGCTGAATTTTATGATTTTTATTCTTATTCCATCATTGGAAAAAAATCAAAAGGGAATACAATATTTGAAATAGAAAAAAATAAACTATTAAAAGAGTGCTCTACGGGAACTCGAAAAAAGGCGTATATGAATGCCGTTTTACAATTTGATGATTATAAGCTGTATATTTTTGATGAGCCTTTCAATGGACTTGATATAGAGTCTAATTATCTCATTTTAGAAAAAATTATCGCCCTTTCAAAAGATAATATTGTTTTTATTTCGTCCCATATTATTGAAGTGATAGAACCTTATTTGGATGAAAAATTTATAATTTCTAATGGCAGTATTACTCATTTTGATAAAAATGTTGCTCTGAAAAGTTACTTTGAAAAACCATGAGAATATTCCATTTATTGCACCTTATCTACCTCAATAGGTATAGGAAATTAACCTATGATGATGAAAGCAGGCTGTATATTTTACTGGGGTTATATGGTATGGGATTGTATTATCTATTTACTAGTGAAATGACATACAAAACAGAATGTATTTATTTCATTTTTATCACACAGAGTATAAATGTTTTACAAAGAAATGATTATTCATTATTAAAAAAACAAATAGGTTACCGCAGGACACATTTACTCATAGCTTTAGATGTTCTTATTTGTAATTTTCCTTTGTTGCTGTATTGGTTATGGGTGTATCCATTTCATTTTACGATGGTGCTGGGAGGTGGTTTAATTTTTCCATTCATTTTATGCTTTAGAAAAATAAGTATTCATGCCATCCGTTTATTTCATGTTTTTGACCCTTTGTGGAATACGCATATCAGAACTAAACCTTTAGAGTATTTTATTTTGGTATTTTCTTTATTTATTCAGTATCAAGGAATTCATCATCATAATGAGGGATTGCATTTTGCTGGGTTATGCATCGTTTACTTTTTGATTCTTCAGATATACGGCACAAAAGAAAGTCTATATTTTTATAAATTTTCTAAAATGAAAGCAGGAGATATTCTTCTTAATCTGCTAAAATACAATATTTTAAATTATTTATACATTATTATTCCGTCTTTTGTTTTATCCATTCTGTATTTATCCAAAGGATATGTATGGAATGTTTTTTATTTTCTGTTTACACTTCCTTTGTTGTTTTGGATGAGGTTTATATTTTTCAGAAATGATTTATTTAAGGGCATCGGTATAATGATTTTAATATTCGTTTTAATCGCTAACCGATTGTCTTCCTATTGCTCTCTATATGAAGACTTAATAATGCTTTTTATCGCTCATTTTTTATTCTATTTCCTATCGAAAAATAAACTAAAGCGTATAATGGGGAAATCTTAAATTCCATTTGTAAGTGCAGTTTTTTAGGATAATTTTCTCATATTTGCACCATAAAATACTTTTGAAATATGAAAAAAATCGGGTTGCTTTTTGCTGTTTTATTGATGAATAGCTATTATGGACAAAAGCAAGTTCGTGCAGCTACCATTGGATTTATGAATGTGGAAAACCTTTGGGATACCATCCAATCAGCGGACTATATTGATGGGACAAAAGATTTCTCTAATCCTGCTTTCCATCGTAGTGTGCCTTTGGATTCCCTCAAATATCTTCCCGTAACGGAGGAAAACTATATGGGAGTATGGAATAATGAAAGCCTGAAAGGAAAAAAAGTAGTGAGAAAACAAGGCGGTTCTCATGAGTTTACCCCAAAAAGTTCTAAGAATTATACCTATGAAATCTATCAGAAAAAACTTGCCAACTCCGCCAAAGTGATTTCTGAAATGGGGGCTCAGTACACTAAAACTGCTCCTACCATTGCTGGACTCATTGAGGTGGAAAACCGTCAGGTGGTGGAAGATCTCATTAAGCAACCTGCATTGGCAAGGTATGATTATGGTATAGTGCATTTTAACTCTTTTGATTATAGAGGAATAGATGTGGCATTGATTTACCAAAAAAGAAGATTCTCACCCAGCAAATCATATAAAAGAGAAGTAGTGGTCTATGGAAGCTCAGGAAAAAGAGAATATACGCGTGATATTTTAGTGGTAGTAGGCTATTTAGATAATGAGAGAGTAGCTTTCTTAATGAATCACTGGCCTTCAAGAAGAGGTGGCGAAGTAGCCTCTGCTCCTAAGAGAAACGCCTCAGCAAAAGCTCTGAGGGAGGAGATGGAAAAAATCTTAGCTCAAGATGCTAATACCAAGATTTTTGCCATGGGAGATTTTAATGATGACCCTGTGAACAAAAGTATGCTAAATCATCTAGGAGCTGCTGAAAGCAAAGAAAAAGTAACTCCAGAAAAACCTTTCGTGAATCTTATGTATCCTTTGTTTAAGAAAGGTGTGGCTTCTCTGGCTTACCAAGATGCACCTAACCTATTTGACCAGATTATCGTAACACCCAATCTTATTCAGAAAGGCGTAAGTAAAGAATACTCTATTTGGAAAACGGAAGTTTTTGCACCTAAATATTTGATTAATAAAGAAGGAAATTATAAAGGCTATCCTTTCCGCTCTTGGGTAGGGGATACTTTTACAGGCGGATATAGTGACCATTTTCCTGCCTTTGTGGTGATACAAAGAGAAAATTAATTTGGAAAGTAAAACCAGTGCCATGTGGAGTGCTGTTTTTTTTATTTTCAAGGAGGATGTTCTATTGAAAACCTGAAATAATAACTTACCTTTGCCCAAGAGTAACGATTTCGGAAAGTCCCGAAATCGCTTTTGTGCATTAATAAATTAGAGGATTAAGAAAAAGAAACTTTATCTATAATTGGATTAACAACAAACATGGGTTTACAAACGATACAGCAGGAATTTTTGCCTTATTTATTAAAAAAGAATTTTGGAGAACGAATTTTTGAGGCGTTAGAGGAAAATAATCATATCACAGTAAAAGGATTTGCGGGTTCAGCAGCATCTTTGGTAGCCGCGGAATACTTTATTGTTCATCAAAAAACCATACTTTTTATCACCGACGATAAGGAAGATGCTCACTATATTACTACTGAAATGGAAGAGCTTTTGGGAGAAAAAAGCGTATTGTATCTCCCCGCTACCCATTTAGAACCTTACCAAATAGAGCGAACACAAAATGCCAATTTGGTATTAAGAACGGAAGTAATTAACCGATTGAATGCCGATAAATCCCCCAAATGTATCGTAGCCCATTATACAGCATTGAGTGAGAAGGTGCTTAAAAAAGAAGATTTTAAAGCGATTACTCATGAAATAAAAGTGGGGGATCAATTAGATTTTGATTTCACCGAAGAGCTTTTGCATCAATTTCAATTTCACCGTACGGATTTCGTTTCAGAACCTGGAGAATTTGCCGTTCGGGGAGGGATAGTAGATGTCTTTTCTTATGCCAATGAAAAACCTTACCGCATCTCATTTTTCGGTAATGAGGTAGAGAGTATTAAAACTTTTGATATTGAAACACAGCTTTCTATAGAAAAAGTGGAAGCATTACAATTGGTATCTAATATGAATTATGCCGTACAAGGTACCAAGGAGGCCTTATTAGAGCTATTGCCCAAAGATGCACTCATCATCACCAAAAATGCCTACCTCTCTTTAGAAGGACTCCAAAGATTTTACCAAAAATCTGAAAATCAATTTCTAACCCTGAATGAAGCCATTAAGCATCAAAAGCCAGAGGAACTCTTCCTCTCGGATGTGGATTTTTTTAAAAGCTATCATCAGTTTAAAACACTGGACTTTTCACCACAGCCTATGGCATCTCTTAAGCCTATGGTTTTAGATTTTTTTCAGACGCCTCAGCCTAGTTTTCATAAGAATTTTGAAATGCTCATGGAGGATTTACAGAACAAACAGAAAGAGGGCTATAGTATCTGGATTTCTTTTTCCACCGAAAAACAAAAAGAAAGATTAGAGGAGATTTTTAATTCGTTGCAAGAAACAGAAAGCGAAGAAACTTCAAGTTTTAAACTTCATATTTCCAACTTTAAATCTTCTCTTCATGCTGGGTTTATCGATGCTGAAACTAAAAATGTAGTGTATACAGATCATCAGATTTTTGATAGATACCAAAGATATAAGGCAAAGAATGCTTTTGCAAAATCGGAGCAGCTGACTTTAAAGGATTTGATGTCCTTAAAGGTAGGAGATTATATTACGCATATAGACCACGGCATTGGGAAGTTTATGGGGCTGGTAAAGGTGAATAATGATGGAAAAGTACAAGAATGTTTTAAGCTCACTTATAAAAATGGAGATCTGCTGTATGTGAGTATTCATGCACTACATAAAATTTCCAAATATAATGGCCCCGATGGTAAGGAAATCACCTTATCTAAACTCGGTTCACCCGCATGGAAAAATTTAAAGCAAAAGACGAAGGCTAAAGTAAAGCAGATTGCTTTTGACCTGATAAAACTTTATGCTAAGAGAAAAACAGCCAAAGGTTTTGCCTTTACTCCAGATACTTACCTACAAAATGAGTTGGAAGCGAGTTTTCTCTACGAAGATACTCCTGACCAAGAGAAAGCCACTGCCGATGTGAAGAAGGACATGGAGGCAGAAACCATCATGGATAGACTGGTATGTGGAGATGTAGGTTTTGGAAAGACAGAGGTAGCTATTCGGGCGGCTTTTAAAGCAGTAACCGATGGAAAACAAGTGGCAGTTTTGGTACCTACCACCATCTTGGCTTTTCAGCATTATAGGAGTTTTCAGGAAAGACTGAAAGATTTTCCGGTCAATATCTCTTATCTCAATCGTTTTCGGACAGCCAAGCAAAAAAAGGAAACTTTGGAACGATTAGAAAGTGGAAATTTAGACATTGTGATAGGAACGCATCAGCTGGTTTCAGATAAGGTGAAGTTTAAAGATTTAGGGCTTCTTATCATTGATGAAGAGCATAAATTTGGTGTTTCAGTAAAAGATAAATTAAAAACTTTGAAATCGAATATTGATACGCTTACCCTTACGGCAACACCTATTCCTAGGACTTTACAGTTTTCCCTCATGGCAGCCAGAGATTTGTCCGTGATTAAAACACCACCACCGAACCGACAACCCGTAGAAACACAGTTGATAGGCTTTAATGAAGAGGTCATTCGTGATGCTATTTCTTATGAAATCCAACGCGATGGGCAGGTGTATTTCGTTAACAATAGAATTGAAAACCTAAAGGAAATGGCGGGGCTTATTCAGAGATTGGTTCCTGATGCGAGGGTCATTACGGGACACGGGCAGATGGACGGCAAAGAACTGGAGGAGCGTATTTTAGACTTCATGGAAGGGAAGTATGATGTACTGGTTTCTACCACCATTGTGGAAAGTGGTGTGGATGTACCCAATGCCAATACTATTTTTATTAATGATGCACAGAAATTCGGAATGGCAGACCTCCACCAGATGCGTGGACGCGTGGGGAGAAGCAATAGAAAGGCTTTTTGCTATCTCATTACCCCGCCTTATGATATGATGACTTCTGACGCCAGAAAAAGATTGGAAGCGATAGAGCAATTCTCAGATTTAGGAAGTGGATTCCAAATTGCGATGAAAGACCTTGAAATTCGTGGTGCAGGGGATTTGTTAGGGGGTGAGCAGAGTGGCTTTATTAATGAAATGGGATTTGAAGCGTACCAAAAAATAATGCAAGAAGCTTTAGAGGAATTACAACACGAGGAGGATTTTGATACGCTTTTTGAAGATAAAGAAGACCGTAAAAAGCTCTTTAAATCTACCAAAGAGGTGAATATCGATACGGACCTCGAACTTATGTTGCCAGATGACTATATTTCCAGCATAGAGGAACGATTGAGCTTGTATCAAAAATTGGCCGAAATTCAGAATGAACAAGATTTGCAACGCTTTGGCAATGAATTAGAAGACCGCTTTGGAGCGATGCCAGAAGAGGCAATTAATTTATTAAAATCCGTGGAGCTGAAATGGCTGGCGGCGGAAATAGGCTTTGAGAAAATAGTGATGAAAAAAGGCGTATTTCTAGGTTATTTCCCGAGTAACCCGCAGGATAAATTTTACCAAAGTGAGCAGTTTAGGAATATCATTAATTACCTAAGCCAAAACCCTACCGCTGCTCAACTGAAAGAAAAATCTACCAAAGAGGGGAATCAATTGATGCTAAGAAAAGAGCAGGTGGAAAGCGTAGAGGCTGTGAATGCCTTGCTGGAGACTATCAGCCAGAGGTAGTATTCTCCTTAGGTTAAAGGATTTACTCTTTTTACCAGAACGCCCTGGTATTCTTATAAGGACAGTTACTCTGTTAGCATAAGAATAGAGTGGCTGTTTTTATTTTGTTTGAATTGCCTGAGTCTTAAAACGATTTCAAATTACTCACAACATGTAAAAATCAAATATTAAGGTGAAATGGGAATTTCTTAGAAAAATATTATCTGATTTTTTGCTCCTACCGTACTCCGAAAAAAAGAGACTACCCAAAAAGACAGTCTCACAAAAATAACTACAAATATTTTTTTAACATAATATACAGTGATGAAAAAATTACGACTATTATTCCAGAAAGTGAAAAAATACCCGTCTTATAATAAAAAAATATTATAAATATGAATGCAAAAATTAAGAATGCTCTAAAATATTTTTCGTGATTAAAAAGTGTTAGTGTTTTATAAATAAACACCATAGTAAAAACAAAAAAAGTAAATTGCCCTATTTTGTTTTCCAAATAGTCATAACCCAAGTTATTATATACTTTGCTTAACCAAGTATATCCAAAATAAATCATTCCGATAAATGAAATTATTAGAATTATTATTTTTTTGTATTTAGAAAAAAAGATTGTATCCATTTTTAAGTTATTTTTTAACAACCTACAACTTTAAGATAACCTCGCAACATTCTCATGTACCATAAAACCTTCCAGCTATTAACAATGATATTTTAGAAGCATATTTTTAAAATGTTCTACGATGCTCAAATATACGCAATATTTTCAAATATTCAAATTTATTCTTATGTTATTTTCAAAAAAGCATAACAATAATGAAAAATATAAATTCATTATATAAAACTCGTCTTGACTTTTTTCTGATACAGAATCCTTTGCTTATGGAAAATAAAAATAAGAGGCAGGAAGCTTTTGGGGGATGGGGGATGACCTTCTAATTTCCCAATTCTAACCTCTAATTTCCGTCATTATACTTTGTACTGAGTACATTATACAATGAACTCGTCTCGGCTTTTTATTTTGCTTTAATTTTCTGAGTATTAAAAACGGTTTCAAAATACTTTGCCAAAGTATCAAAAATGGACATTGTTAAATATATGTAATTATTGATAAAATGGATTATTTTATCCATTATCATTGAGTTGTAGTGTAGATTTAAATGTTTCTAATAAATATATTAAATTAACAAAGGTAAAATTACTTCTTTGTTTAGGAGGTGGTAGAAACATAAGGTAATGAGGATTTAATGATGTTAATATTATCTTTTTTCTTTTTTAATTTATAATAAAAAGTTTCCATATTTTTTTTGTTGGAAGTTTTTTCAAAGTTTGATCCTAGAATAATGGTATCAATATATTTTAATAAATTATCAATAGGAACATATAGTTTTCCCGTATATTCACAATTTTTTACTCTATTAGAATCATATTTTTCCAAAGTGATTACTCTTATTTCATCTTCGTCTTTAAAAGCAAAATTTTTAAATAGATATCTAATATACTCTATAATATCTTTTATATTATCGATGCTCTTATCTTTACATTCGTTTTTTAATTTATTTAAGTTGTTGGAAAGTTTTTCTAATTTTTTTTGATGCCATAAGCTAGTAATATTACCTCTAAGAGGTTTTAAATAAACTCCAAATTTTCTTTCTTTATCATCTAATGGTATCATTAATTCATTTTCTTCTGTATATTGGTCATAATAAACGATATAAGCGACTTGATATAATGGGTCGTTTAGCTTATTTTCAATTTCAAAACTTTGTGTTTTCAGATTGAAATAATTATTTTTATTTCCTAAGTTGTTGAAAACAAGGCAACAGCCGGATGATTCTACTCCATCTTCTTTCCCATAAAGTCTAAATTGATTTAAATCATTTATTCTTGTTGTGAGAGATGTGAAAAAGGCATTTTTTTCACTGAAAGGAATTATATTGTCTAATTCTAAATCTTGATGACCAATAACTTCTAGTAAATTTTTTCCTTCCATTGGGTCATTCATATAATTAGAAGTCCACATTCTTAGATTGTTGTTACTTAAAATTTCTTTTTTATCCTTTGAGTTTGTATGATAGTTTTCTTTTTCTAAATCAAATAATATTGAACATACTTTTGAGCTTGTATAATGTGCGAGAGGAATATTTAAAATATCTAAATAATCAATTTTTAGATATGATAAAATATTAATACAATAATTCCAATTATCAGAGCTTTCTAAGTTTTTAATATCTATGCTTTTATTTTGCAAAAAAGATATTATTTCATTTGATTTTTGTTTATAATATTGATCGAAAAAGGAATTAAATTTTTTTTCAAAAATATTAATATATTTTTTGTGCTTGTCTAAGTTTAATGGAGTGTCGTATTTTGAAATGATTAAACCTAATAGGCTTTTATTTATGCTAATATTTTCAAATAAATCTTTTACTAAGGGAGAAAATATTTGAAAATGTTTGGTTTGTGTCAAATTATTGAATATATTGGAATTTATTATTTCTAAAATTTCATTGACACATTCAAATGCAATGATGCTATTTGAACTCCTAATATTGCATTTTGCTAGATAATAGTAAGAGTAGATAGTATCTTCTAGTAAAAGTAGGGTTTTTTCATGATGAAATTTAGTATAAAAATCATTTTCAAAGTTAGGTTTTTTAAAATTGCTTCCTCTCTTTTTCCTAAAGAATCTATCCGAACGATACTTGATAAAGTCATATACTTCATCTTTTAAACAGGTTTCATAATAGTGCTGCTTTTCTGAATCTAAGTTTAAATTAAAGACAGAATTTTGATTGTAAATGAATTCAGAGTACATGAATATGAAATACACATCAATAATACTTTCCTCAAAATGCTTTTTTGCAAGTGAGTTATAATTTTCTTTTATACTAGATTTATCATCCGTGAATTTTTTCTTTTCTTCTAATATCGCTAACTCGTAGTAACATCTACCTATTCCGTAGTTTGGATTATAATATTCTCCGTATGATTGTTCGTTTTTTAATAAGAATTTTTTCTGAATATCATGGTTGTTATCTTTAATTTTATTGAAGTATTCAATTGATTTTTTAAATTCTTTATTGTTTAAATAACATCTTGCTATTCCGTAATAAATATCGTTAATACTAATATTGTCTCCGATAATTATATTATTATCATTATATTCCTTTTCTATAGAAGTAAATATTATCAAGGCACTATCGCTATCATCATTCCAGAATTTACAAACACCTAACCAATAGTTAGATTTTTTATTGCCTATTTTTTCAAAGCATAAAATTGCTTCTTTAAAGTTTTTTATTTTGAAATAAGATTTACCTAATAGATATAATTCTTCGGAATTAGACCTCATGTTGATTTGTTCTTGTTGTTCAATAATATCTGTGTAATTCCTGCTATTAAAAAGTTCTTTTATAGATTGAAGTGATTTTTTTTCTTGCATATTTATATTTGGATTATAAAGTTTTGCCTAATATAAATGTTTTATATAGTGTGATAAAAAAATCTTTGATATTTAATATAAACCAGATTTATTTTTATAAATAATGGTTGGTATAAAAATAATAGAAAAACAAATAAATAATGTATAGAGAGTTTGAGGTATATAACAAAGCCGCTTTTCAGCGGCTTCTATTTTTATTTTACAATGGTCATCTCGTTAAGGAGGTGTCCTGCTCCGGCGTATTTATCAATAATCCAAAGGACAAATCTGGAATCTACATTGATGGTTTTTTGCCATTTTTCTTCGAAGACGATATCTCCAGAGAGGGCTTCAGAATTTCCATCAAATGCAAGCCCCATCAGTTCTCCTTTGCCATTCATAATCGGTGAACCAGAGTTTCCACCTGTGATGTCGTTGTCTGAAAGGAAGTTGATAGGAAGGTTTCCATTTTCATCTGCATACTGACCGAAGTCTTTCGCTCTTGCCATGTCTAAGAATCTTTGAGGGAGTTCAAATTCTTCGTTTCCTGGCTTATGCTTCGCTACCATGGCGTCTATGATGGTGATATAGTTATCTTTTTCTTTCACCCCGTGGTATTCTCTATCATTTCGGATAGGGAGTACATCTACATTTCCGAAGGTAATTCTCATAGTAGAGCTTGCATCTGGATAGTAGGTTTTATCCGTGTTTGCCTTTCTCAGTCCATCAAAGAAGAGTCTATTGTTTTTAGCAAATGCCTCATCATTTTCTGCCAATTTTTTATTCAGAGCAGGAGCGTTTTCAGCAAATTTATATGCGATTTTGTAGAGAGGATCTTGGCTGAGCTTTTTTTGGTTCGGCTGGTTTAGGAAGTTCATTACCGATTGTTGGTTGGCAAAGATAGAATTCCTTGCTACTTCTCCTAAAAGCTGTGGATTAATGGTTTGGAAGGCGGTGGCTGCTGCTGAATTTCTTACTTTATCGCGGTAGAGCTGTACCATTACTTGGAGCATTTCTTGTTCCAGCTGGGGATTGAACTTTTCATACATGGTATGGATTCTTTCCGTAAGCGTTTTCTTCATGTTCGCTTTTTTAGTGGCACTATTTTCTGCCATGTATTGATTGAAAAGTGTTCCTAAAGTATTTGCGTACGCTAGGTATTTTGCATTTCTGGAAAGCTGAGCGGCATAATTTCTTTCTATGCTTCTATCCGAAGTTTGGAAGTAATAGTTTTTGATATTGGATAATACCTCGCCATACATTTCTTTATTTTGTTTTTGGTTTGCCCATGCTTGGAAATGTTGCTCTACTTTTTCTTTGTCTTGAATAGTTCCATTTTTCTTAACCGATTCTATGGTACCTTGTCTATTTTTCCAGTAGTTGGCCACAGAAGCGTATTGCGAAGCATAGTTCAGTTTGGTAGCCAGATCTCTGTCCATGTATTTTTTCATTACATCCATGGCAGTTTTAGACGCTTCTACCCATCCTGGATAATCTCTATCTACCAACTGTGAAATTCCGTAAGAAGTAAGGTATCTATTGGTTCTTCCTGGGTAGCCCATAATCATGGTAAAGTCTCCTGGTTTGTATGATTTTAAGGAGATAGGAAGGTGGTGCTTAGGCTTCATCGGAATATTGTTAGGAGAATATTCTGCTGGATTTCCATTCGCATCGGTATAGACTCTGAATACGGCAAAATCTGCGGTATGTCTCGGCCATTCCCAGTTATCGGTATCGCCTCCATATTTTCCTAATGCATTCGGTGGGGTACCTACTAATCTTACATCTTTAAAATCCTGATATACGAAATAGTAAAACTCGTTTCCATTGAAAAAATCTTTTACTACTACGGCATATTTTCCATTTTCAGCATTTTCTATTTCTATGGCTTTAAACTCAGCGTCTATGATGGCTTTTCTTTCTTTTTCGCTCATCCCATTATGGAGTTTCGCATTGATTCTTTCGGTGGCATCCCCCATTCTTACCAAGAATCTTACATGAAGTCCCTTTGCTGGAATTTCTTCTTTTTTGTTCATTGCCCAAAAGCCATTGGTAAGATGGTCTTTCTCTGGCGTAGAAAGTGCCGCAATATTTCCATATCCACAGTGATGATTGGTAAATAGTAGCCCCTCTCTGGATACTATTTCTCCCGTACATCCTCTTCCGAACTGCACGATGGCATCTTTTAAACTAGATTGATTTACAGAGTAAATTTCTTCAGGCGTAAGTTTCAGCCCTTTTTTCTGTAAATCTTGTCCTTTTAGGCGTTTAATCATGGTAAGTAGCCACATTCCTTCATCGGCTTTCACGGAGAGAAAACTCATTAAGAAAGTAGCGAGTAGAAAAATTCTTTTCATAAAGCTATAAATTTTGGTGCAATTTACTCATTTTTGCCGTATTTTTGGGAGAATAAAACCGAAAACACGATGAAAAGGTTATTTTTACTTTGTTTTTCAGCCATTATTCTGAGTTCAATGACTGTTTTTAAACCCAAGCCTCAGCCACTGAATGCGAAATGGACACTCATTCAGATGCCCAATTACACGAAGCAAGAATTGGTTCAAAGCACCATCGTATTGGATGTTACGGATGCCCGAAATCCTATATTGCATACAGGCTGTAATGAATTGCAGATGATGGCTCAGTTCTCTAAGAAAGGGATTTTTAAGGTAGCAAAAATGAGCATTCCCGAAAATGAATGCGAGGGAAGGGAAAAAGAAATAGAAGAGCAGCTCATCGCTTATTTTAAAGAAGGTAAATCTTATATTCTTCACGGAAAATACTTAGTCATCCAAACCCAAAGCAGTAAAGAGTTGCTTTTTGTGGTTCATGAATCATAATTAAGAATGGCAAATCATAAACGAAAGAAAAGTATTTCTCCTGCTGTAGATGCAAGGAAATTCTTAGAACAACTCAAAAAAAAGCCTCCCAAAAATTTGGATTATTTGGTTCAGGATACACACGATGCGGTTTTTGAGGAAATTGATTGTCTGAGCTGTGCCAATTGCTGTAAAACCACAGGGCCGCTTTTCGTGGAGAAAGACATAGAAAGAATCTCTAAGTTTCTTAGGATGAAAGCTGCGGACTTTGAGGCGAAATACCTTAGGCTAGATGAGGATAATGATAAGGTTTTTAAGACGCTACCATGTCCTTTTTTGGATGCAGAGAACTATTGTTCCATTTATGAAGTGCGTCCTAAGGCGTGTAGGGAATATCCGCATACGGACAGAAAGAAGATCTATCAAATCAATGTAATTATGCTGAAAAATATTCCGATATGTCCTGCTGCGGAAAGATTTGTAGAGAAATTACAACAGGCGGTGGGCAATTAGCCCGTGGGTTTTGTTGGGAAAATTTTCATTGTACATGATACATTCATCATGGTGCAATTAAAATCGTAAATTATGAAAATAGTATTAATAGGCTCTGGAAATGTGGCGTACCATTTAGCAAAGGCATTTCATCAAAACGATGTACCCTTGGTGCAAGTTTTGGGGAGAAATCATGAAGCTTTACAAGAAATTCATGCGGCAACGGGTTTTCCCATTTGTACCAATTGGGAAAAAATAGAAAATGCAGATATCTATATTGTTGCGGTGAAAGATAACGCGATACAAGAATGTGCCCAAAAGATTCCCAATAAAAAAGCGTGGGTGCTACACACGGCAGGCTCGGTGTCGTATCAAGAAATTCCCGAGGGTTTTCAGCGTGGAGTGCTATATCCTTTACAAACTTTTTCTAAGAGAAAAACGCTGAACTATCAGGAGATACCATTTTTTGTAGAAACTGAAAAACAAGAGGATGCAGAGCGGGTAATGCAGTGGGCATCTCTTCTCTCGCCAAAAGTGATGTATGCAGATGAAAATACACGCAGGCAGCTTCATTTATCCGCCGTGTTTGCTTGTAACTTTACCAATCATCTTTTCACCTTGGCAGAAAATATTTGCCAGCAGAATGATATTCCTTTTGAATATCTTCATCCGCTCATTTTTGAGACGGTGGATAAAATTAAAACCCTATCGCCTAAAGATGCCCAAACAGGCCCTGCGATAAGAAACGATATGCCTGTAATAGAGCAGCAGCTCAATACACTCGCGGGAAGACCGAAAGAAATTTATCAGCTCCTTACAGAGAGTATTATAGAAATGTATAAATCATAAAAGATAGAATAATAATGAGTTACAAACAGAGATTAAAACATATAAAAGCCTTTATCTTTGATGTAGATGGCGTGTTTACTGATGGCAGCATTTTGCTTCTACCCAATGAGCAGATGTGCAGGGTGATGAATGTATTAGACGGTTATGCCGTAGTGAAAGCCCTCAAGGAAGGCTATAAAATAGGTGTGATTACGGGGGGGGATGACCCGATGGTGAAACATAGAATACATTATTTAGGGATAGAAGACTATTACCCTAAATCCTCTGACAAGTGTATTGATTATGAAGATTTTAAACAAAAGTACAGCTTAGAAGATGCAGAAATTCTCACTATGGGAGATGATTTGCCAGATATGGGTATTCTTCAGCGTTCAGGAATTGCTACTTGTCCGCCCAATGCCGTTCAGGAAGTTAAAGCCATTGTGGACTATATTTCTCCCATTTCAGGAGGAAAAGGAGCAGTGAGAGATGTTATAGAACAAGTGCTGAAAATCCAAGGCAAATGGGAAATAGACGAAACGAGGAGTGTTTAATTTTAGCAATTGGTATTCATTGGATTAATTTCTACAAGAAAAAAAATGAAAATTTTATTAGGCTCTAATTCTCCGAGGAGAAAAGAATTGCTTCATCAGTTGGAGTTTGATTTTGAAACGGTAAAGATAGATTGTGAAGAGATATATCCTGAAAATATCCCTTCGGAAGCGGTGGCCGAATATTTGGCAGCACTCAAAAATTCAGCATACAAAGATTTGAAAGCAAATGAAATACTCATTACTTCGGATACGGTGGTCATTGTAGATGATGAAGTGCTGGGTAAACCTAAAGATGAACAAGAGGCTTTTCTTATGCTGAAAAAGCTAAGTGGAAATACTCACTTTGTAGATACCGCCATCTGTTTGAGAACTCAGGAACAATCCATCGTGCAAACCGATAGGGCAGAAGTAACGGTAGCACCGCTTTCAGATGAGGAAATTAGGCATTATATCCGTGAGGGTCAGCCTTTAGATAAGGCGGGCAGCTATGGTATTCAGGATTGGTTCGGTTTGGCCAAAATTACTCAGATTAAAGGAAGTTATTATACCATTATGGGGCTTCCTACGCATCTTTTGTATTCGCATTTATCAGAATGGAAGAAACAAAAATAAAACGATATCCAAAAAAAATTGTACTTTTACTCATGGATTGTGTTTACCCAGTTTTTTCAGAAAACTGAAATAATTGGGAGTAAGTATAATAAAAAATTAATGAAAAAAAGTTTCATCTATATATGTACGGCAGTATTACTTATGGCTTGTGTCTCCAAGAGACCCGAGAAGCGAGGGCGTTTTATGAAAGGGTTTTCTGCTCAGTACAACACGCTTTTTAATGCCGATCAAGCATTAGAAGAAGAAATAAACAGCAGACTTGCCCAGCATAAAGATAATTTTTATGCCCCTTATATCGCTATTTTTCCTTACGAGAAAAAACCAGTAGATGAGCAAGGAAATAACTTACCTCCCGTAGATGAAAATCCTTTTGGAGATATATTTGGACTGGGAAATAAAACTCCGCCTTCTACTCCTCCCTCCCGAAATAGAAAAAGTAAATCCGAGAGAGGTATCAGAAAAGATGCTGAACAGGCACCTCCTTCATCGAAAAAGACCACTATGCTAGAAATTGCTGAGGCGAAGGCGTTAAAAACCATAGATAAGTTTTCTGTAATTCGAGAGGAGCAAGAGAAAAATAAAGTCATTTTTGATGCCTACATCATCCTCATTAAGGCGAGAATCTATATGGAGGAAAATTTTAAGGCACTAGATGCTATTAATATGATGAATAAAAGATTTCCTAAACATAAAAGAATAGGTTTGGGGAAAGTGTATCAGGGACTTGCGTATTCTAATATAGGAGACTATGCTAGAGCGAATAAGATATTTGAAGCACTAAGGAAAGAACCGCTTCATCCTGAAGATATGGCATTGATGACTATCTATTATGGTGAAAACTTATTAAAAAACCATCAAAACAAAGAAGCCATAGACCTACTCTCTACAGCTTTTGACCTCAATAAAAATAATAAAATTAAAAGTAGAATAGCATTTCTTAAAGGGCAAATTTTGCTCAGTGAAAACCAATTGCCTATGGCTCGGGAGAGCTTCCAAAAAGCGTATGACCTCGCTTCTGATTTTGAATTTGAAGTAAAATCTCAAATAGAAATTGCTAAAACTTTTAACGCTAAAAACAATTATGCAGAAACCCTGAAATATTTAGACCATCTCAGTAAAAAAGGAACTTATGCCTCTAGAAAAAATGAATTTCTCTATGCCAAAGGGCTTTTGGCACTTCGTGCAGATAAGAAAAAGGAAGCCCGTGATTTCTTTTTCGCTTCGGTGAAAGAAAAGGCGACCGATACCCATATAAAAGGACTGAGCTATTATGAAATAGGTAAAAGTTTTTTAGAGGAAGATGACTATATCCGTGCAGGAATTTACTATGATTCTGCAGTGGCTGCCATGACCTATGAACCTACTAAAAAGGAAGTGCAAAAACAAGCGGAAGATATTAAGAAAGTATCTGATAATTATTATCTTATCAAGAGAAATGATAGTATTCTTGCACTTACAAAAATGTCTAAGGCAGAGCAAATAGCGTTTTTTAATCAGCATATTGCAAAGCTGAAAGCCAAGGAGGAAGAGGAAGAAAGGAAAAGACGCATAGCAGAAAGACAAAGTGGATTCCAAGATGGTGATTTTGGGCTAAATTCTATTTTTGGAAGCAGCGGAAATGCGTTTCAAGATTTTGGAAATCCAAGTGGTAAATTTTATTTTGCTAATGCCAGCACCGTGGCACGAGGAATCTCGGATTTTAAACAGCTGTGGGGAGATAGGGCTTTGGCAGATAATTGGCGATTTTCTAAAAGAACATCCAGTGTAGAGGAGGTGAGAAATCAGGCTTTAGGACAAACTTCTGAAGCCAATCCAAGGCGTTTTGAACCCGCTTTCTATACTGAGCAAATTCCTAATTCTTTGAAAGAAATAGACCGGCTGAAAAAAGAAAGAGATGAGGCAGAACTAAACCTCGGTACCCTTTTTAGAGATGCGTTTAATGATATTCCTTTAGCCACCAAGACTCTCTATGGGCTCATTGAAAAACAACCCGAAGAGAAAGTGATGCTCCAAGCATTATTCCAAATTTTCTCAATGAATTTCGAGCATAATCCTCAAGCCGCTGAAAAGGCAAAAATCATTTTACTTAAAGATTATCCGCATACGGCGTACGCAGAGTATGCCAGAAATCCTAGAAATTCTAATTTTGTGAAATCCTCTGTACAAGCAGAGCATGAGTATGCAAAAGCGTATTTCATGTATGAACAAGCCCATTTTGAGGAAAGCCGAATGGTGGTGGAAAACGCATTGATGCAGTTTAAAAATGACGCTCTCATTCCTAAATTTCATTTGCTCAATGCCCATCTTGCAGGTAAACTTTATGGTAAAGAGGTGATGATACTCCAACTGCAGCAGATAGTGCTCAATTATGAAAAAACATTAGAAGGAATCCGTGCGGCGGAGATGCTTAAAAATCTAAAAAGTGATTTGGATAAAAAGACAGTTTCTCCAAAACCAGAGCATCAACAGTATAAAGAGACTTCGAAAAATACTCCGCCGAAATCTCCAATAAATACCACGAATCTTTTTGAAACTCAAAATCAACCTCAGATACAAGAAACTAAGGCGATTATTCCTACGGATGCTCAGCCTAAAGACCATCCGTCTGTACAAAAACAGAATATCGTTCTTCCAAAGAAAGCGAAGTGATAAAAGAAAGTCTTCAAATAAAAAAACATTTCTTTTGTAACAAACACAAATTCTTTTAGACTAATGGATAAAACCATAAAATTTTAAGAAAAATGAGAAAAAGTATTGGTGTTTTTATAGCGATTTTAATGACTTCGGTGGTATTTGCACAGCAATCTGCCAATCGGTTTTTCTATGAACTCACCTTTAAGCCCAAAAAGGCAGAGGAGAAAAGAGAAAAAATAATGACCGCACTGGATATTACCACAGAAAAATCTATTTACGAAGATTTTACCATTAGAGCACAGGATTCTATTATCAAGCAAGAAGTAGAGCAAATGACAAAAACAGGAGTTTTCAAAGACTTGATGAAAACGATTACGATGCCTAAATTTACTTATAAAGTAGTAAAAAAATATCCTTCTATGGAGGTTTCGGTACAGGATAATATCAGTAATAAGAGATTTTCTTATCAATCTCCTACGAAGCTCAATTGGAAGGTGGAAAGCGAAAAAACGAAAATAGGAGCGTATGCCGTGCAGAAAGCCACTACGGATTTCGGGGGAAGACAGTGGACAGCGTGGTTTACCATGGATATTCCTTTCCAAGATGGACCGTATAAATTCCATGGACTGCCAGGGCTTATTGTAAAAATAGAAGACAGCAAAAAAGAGTATTCTTGGGAGCTGAAAGGAAATGAAAACATCGCGAAATGGGAAGAACTTTCCTATACACAGAAAATGCAATCTCGTTTTGGGATGAGTACCAGTGTAGTAGAAATTACTAAGGAAAAATTTGACAAGGCTTATGCGAATTTTAAGGCTGATCCACTTGGTGAATTTAGAGCGTATATGACTCCAGAACTGATGAAACAGCCTCTTCCGGGGACTGATAAAACCGTAGGAGACATGATTAAAGATCAAGAAAAAATGGCGAAAGATTTCTTTGCTGCGGTAGATAATCCGATAGAAATAGAATAATAATAAAAAAAATAAGATGATGGCAGATACCCTTTTTTTAAGTTTTGCATTGCTTTTGACCATTGCACTCATTGTATTTGCAATTAAGCAGGTGGATAGGAGAGATACCTATAAATCACTTTGGTATCTATTGATTTTTATGATGCCCATAGCAGGAAGTTTGCTAACCCTTCTTATCATTACTCACCCGAGCTATCGTAAAGCACTTGAGCATCAAAGAAAATTTAGATTCAGAAAAGTATAAACTTTTTTAACACTTTATATGATGAGCTGCCTTTTTAGAGGTAGCTTTTTTATTTATGGTAAAAGTTGCTATTAATATCTTCTTATATTCAGACCTTAAAAAATCCCTTTCTGAAATGAGAAAGGGATTTATTTATTATTCAGGTTTAGTAATTACATTTTCTATAGCGGTTTTATTGGTTTTAAGGAAATATTCTCTTAGTTCTTTAAAAAGTTCGGAGGAATAGACGAAGTCAATAAGATTTTCATTTTCCGCAGTAATCACTTTGCTTTTATCACCTTCCCATTCTAGAAGTCCGTTTTTTAGATATACTATCTTTTCACCGATGGTCATCACGGAGTTCATGTCATGTGTATTCACTATGGTGGTGGTATTGTATTTTTCGGTAACTTCTAAAAGTAAATCATCAATGACATTAGAGGTATAAGGGTCTAATCCAGAGTTAGGCTCATCGCAGAAAAGGTATTTAGGATTATTCACAATGGCTCTACCGATGGCCACTCTCTTTTGCATTCCCCCAGAGATTTCCGAAGGGAATTTATCTCCCGCATTGACTAGGTGGACATTGTCCATCACTTCTTGTACACGGTCTTTTTTTTCGGCTGCCGTAAGACTGGTAAACATATCCAATGGAAAGGCAATATTTTCTGCTACAGTAAGGGAGTCAAACAAAGCACCGCCTTGGAATACGGTTCCTATTTCTGCCCTTAGATTTTGTTTTTCATCTCTTCCCATTTTGGTAATATCTCTTCCGTCAAAAAGGATGGTGCCAGAGGAGGGCTCATGGACATTGAGCAAGGATTTTAGAAAAACCGTTTTTCCAGAGCCACTCTGTCCAATGATGAGGTTTACCTTTCCACTTTCTAAAGTGGTAGTAATTCCTTTGAGAACGAGGTGGTCACCAAACTGCTTTTTAAGGTCTTTTACTTCTATCATTAGCCCAAGATAATTTGTGTTAATATTAATTCTGAAATGATGATGAACACCATGGTCCATACTACCGCCTGTGTGCTGGCTCTTCCTACTTCTAATGAACCTCCTTTTACCGTATATCCGAAATAGGAAGGTACCGTGGCAATGATAATAGCGAAGACCACCGTCTTAGTAAAAGCATAATAGTAGAAAAGATTAGGCATATACATTTGGATACCTGTGGTAAAATCTGCCACAGTCCATTTTCCTGTCAGCTCTCCCGCCATAAACCCTCCCATAATGCCTACTACAATACTGAGTGCGATGAGTAGGGGATTAAAAATTACACAAGCAAGAATTTTAGGTAAAATCAAAAAATTAGAAGAATTTACCCCCATAATATCTAATGCATCGATTTGCTCTGATACCCTCATGGTTCCGATGCTCGATGCAATATAAGACCCTACTTTCCCTGCTAGTACCAAGCTGATAATGGTAGGCGAAAACTCAAGGACGAGTACCGCTTTGGAGGCATACCCTACGAATGCAGGTGGAATGGGAAAAGCAGAGGCATCAAAATTATTAAACATTTGGATAGCTACTACCGCTCCTACAAATATGGAAGTAAAAACGACTAACCCAAAAGAATTGACCCCTAAATCATAAAGCTCTCTGGAAAAACTCTTCCAAAAAACCGACATCTTTTGGGGCTTTTTTAGTGCCTTACCCATGAGTAAAAAATACTCTCCTAGGGCGGTTAAAAATTTTTTTGTCATTGGGCAAAATTACAATTTTTTATCTTTTCAGCTTTTATCAATTTTTCTAAATCTTTGTAGGATTTTCATTATTAGGCAGTCCGCTTTTAGCGATTGGCATTTAGCTTCTGGCGTATAGCTGTTGGCAAATAGCTTCTAATTTCTAACATATCATCTCCAATTTCTAAAATCATTGTATATCGTACAAAATCATAGCTCACTATCTTGCCTTACTATCCCCAGTGAAAAGAATATAGATGGTTTTTAGTATAATGATGAAATCTAATGTGATACTCCAATTTTTGATATAGAAAGCATCTGCCAGAAGCCTTTTTTTCATTTCAATATTCATATCTCCACTATCACCACGGAGTCCGTTTACTTGTGCCAGTCCTGTGATGCCTGGTTTAATGCAGCTTCGGAAGTCATATCGTTCTATTTTTTTTCGGTAATAGTCATCCACTAAAAGCATGTGCGGTCTTGGACCTACTACGGACATCTGCCCTAAAAAGACATTGATGAACTGGGGAAGCTCATCTAGGCTCATTTTTCTTAAAAATTTCCCGAATGCGGTGATTCTATCATCATTTTCTCGGGTAACCGATGTGGCAGAATGCGGATTTACCACCATGGTGCGGAACTTGTAGCAGGAAAAAACCTCCTGATTTTTGCCATATCTTTTTTGAACAAAGAAAATAGGACCTTTATTATCCAGCCAGATGATCAAAGCGAGGATTGGAAAAAGCCATGTGCCAATAAAAATCAAAACGATAAGAGAAAGAAAAATATCCATTATTCTCTTCAAAAGCCGATTGAAAAGGTATTCTAAAGGGAGTTTTGAAGTTACTAAAATAGGAATGGACTCTACATAGCTCAGCTCATAGTGAGAAAAATTGTTTTTATCCACTTCGGGAACTAAGGTGATTTTTACCTTATACTTTTCCGCTGCTTTGAAAATTTGTTTTCGCATTTCTCTGTCCAGCCCTGAGTTTTGCATTGGTAGAAATACAGTATGGATACCTTTTTCTTTCCAAAAAACTTTCAGTTTATCCAGATTCATCGCATCAGAAAAAGTATAGATATAGTAACCGTAGTCTTTTCTTTCTTTCAGTGTATTTTCTAATATGGTGAGTGCTTCATTTTCATTGCCTAAAAACATGGCATTCCTATGATTGATACCTAATTTCCGAATGTATTTTAATAGGAAGAAAACAAAAGATTTTACGCTGATGATGATGGCCGAAAGACTCAGTGCAAAGACAATGCCCCCAGTGTCCAAAATAGACTGTCCCCTCAGTTTTCCTAAAAAAACTACTCCTACGCTAAAAAGAAATGTGTGAATAATGATTCTTTCTAAAAAAAGAGTGTAGGTAAGGTTTCGGGGAATGTCATAGAGCCGAGTATGTGCACTGATGGACACCCAAATTCCCGAGAGAAAAAGACAATAGAAAATAAATTCTTCCCAAGCATTCCATACGTCTTCCGTGAGCAAATCTTTGGATTCTGAAAAGAACCCAAACAACGCCACTAATACCATCAAGTCTAATACAATGATGAATATTTTGAGGTATTTGGAAAACCTGAGCTTTTGCATATTAAGTTTTTTATGGTATGTTCAGATACTTATGCGTTTGTACCGAAGCTCGCCACTGTGGATTTTTTAGGATATAGTCCGTTATTTCAGGGTACATCTTATCTCTTTTACTCCATTCACTTTGCATGTAGAGCATGCAGTTTTCATTTACTTTAGCGGCCTGTTCTTCGGCAAATTTAAAATCATGCTGATTAAAAATAATGACTTTTAGTTCACTTGCTTTTTGGTAAATTTCTTCTAAAGGGAGTCCTGTTTTTTTAGGGGAGAGTGTTATCCAGTCCAGATGCCCACTCATAGGGTATGCTCCTGAGGTTTCGATGTGAATTTTACAGCCCTTCTCTTTAAGTCTTGAAGTGAGGGGGGCTAAGTTCCACATGAGTGGTTCTCCTCCGGTCAGCACGATGGTCTTAGAATAAGAAGCAGCAATGTCTGCTATCTCTCTAGCATTATGAAGAGGATGAATATTAGGGTCCCAACTTTCCTTTACATCACACCAATGGCAGCCTACATCACACCCTCCTAATCGTATAAAGTAGGCGGGTGTTCCTGTATATGCACCTTCTCCTTGAATGGTATAAAAATGCTCCATTACGGGGAGCATTTCGCCGCTTTCTAGTGCGGTATTGTTCTGTGTTTTTGTCATAAAATGGTATATAGGATAGCACCAAAGATATAGGCTTTGGGCTGTTAGCGATTTGCTATCATCGGTGCCAATTGGTCACTCCCTTTTTAAGTTGCTAAAAGCAGTGACTAGTTAAGGTTACTAACTTTACTCTTAACTTTTTAACTTCTTCTATAGTAAGCCAAAAGGGTATTTTGCATCAGCATCGCTCGGGTCATAGGACCTACGCCTCCTGGTACAGGGGTAATCCATGAAGCTTTTGCTTCGCAGCTGGTATAGTCTGCATCCCCCGCAAGGTGATAGCCTTTTGGACTATCATCTTCCACACGCGTAATGCCTACATCTATTACTACAGCTCCGTCCTTAATCATTTCGCCTTTCAGGAAATGAGGAATGCCCAAAGCAGCAATTACAATGTCTGCATTTTTAGTATATTCTTCAATGTTTGGGGTGTGGCTGTGTACCACTGTTACAGTAGCATCACCAGGGGTGCCGCGGCTACTCATCAGGATGCTCATCGGTCTTCCTACTATTCGGCTTCTCCCGATGACCACACAGTTTTTCCCTTTCGTATCTACATGATATCGCTTCAAAAGTTCCATAATTCCGAAAGGAGTAGCGGGTAAAAACGCTTCCATTTCTAACGCCATTCTTCCGAAATTTTCAGGGTGAAAGCCATCTACATCTTTGGTAGGGTCTATGGCGTTAATGATTTTTTCTTGGTCAATCCCTTTAGGTAGAGGTAACTGTACTATGAAGCCATCTACAGTTTCGTGTTCATTCAGTTTTTTTATTTCAGCTAAAAGTTCTTCTTCTGTGGTGGTTTCGGGCATACGGATGAGCGTAGACTCAAAACCTACTTCCTTACAATCTTTTACTTTTGAATTTACATATGCTTTACTTGCTCCATTTTCTCCTACTAGAATCGCTGCCAAATGAGGGGCTCTTTTTCCAGATTGAGTGATGCGGAGCACCTCCTCTTTTATTTCGTTTTTGATGTCTTTAGAAGTTTTTACGCCGTCTAAAATAGTTGCCATGTTATTGATTTTTATGTTGTATATAGTAATTGATTAATCCTTTAGTAGAGCTGTCATGTTGCCCTATTTTTTCGTTTTTTATTTCGTCTAAAATGGTATTGGCTAAAACTTTTCCCAGTTCCACCCCGAATTGGTCAAACGAGAATATATTCCATATTGCCCCTTGAACGAAAATTTTGTGTTCATAGATTGCCACCAATTGTCCTAAAGTATAAGGCGTAAGCTCTTGAAAAAGGAGTGTATTGGTAGGTTTGTTGCCTTCAAGTGTTTTATGGGGAATGAGTTTGGTGTTTGTGCTTTCATTACAAACTTCTCTTTCTGCTTTCCCAAATGCCAATGCTTCGGTTTGGGCAAAGAAATTCGCCATGAGTTTTTCATGATGAGTGCTTTCCGTGTGATGAGATTTTACAAAACCAATGAAATCAGACGGAACTAAAGTGGTGCCCTGATGAATGAGCTGGTAGAAGGCATGCTGTCCATTCGTTCCTGCTCTTCCCCAGAGTATGGGGCCTGTAGCATAATTTACTTTTTCACCATTTCTGTCCACAGATTTACCGTTACTTTCCATATCGGCTTGCTGGAGGTAATCAGGAAATAGGTCAAGGTTTTGGGCGTAAGGTAACACAGCGTGCGTAGTTGCATGATGAAAATTTCTGTACCAAATGCCTAGCATAGCCATAATCACGGGGATATTTTGGGAAAAATCGGTTTCACGAAAATGGATGTCTATATTTTCTGCCCCTCGAAGTAGCTGTTCAAAATTTTCTGGTCCTATGCCTAGCATTAAACTCAAGCCAATGGCTGACCACATACTGAATCTTCCACCTACCCAGTCCCAAAATTCAAATCTATTTTCTGCCTTAATTCCAAATTTTTCTACTTCTTCGGGTTGGCAAGAAATAGCGATAAAGTGCTGTGCGATATCCTCTTTTGTGCCTCCTTGATTTAGAAACCAGTTTTTTGCAGTATGGGCATTGGTCATGGTTTCTTGAGTGGTAAAGGTTTTGGAAGCAATGATGAAGAGGGTTTGCTCAGGATTTATCTTCTCGAAAATCGATTGGATTTGACTGTAGTCAATATTAGAAACGAAGTGAACACGAAGCCCAGAAGAAAAATCTTTTAATGCTTCCGTGGCCATTTTGGGGCCGAGGTCTGAGCCACCAATTCCGATATTAACGATGTCTGTGATTTTTTTTCCAGTATAGCCTTTGTATTCTCCATGGATGACTTTTCGGCTAAATGCTTTCATCTTTTGGAGAGTCTGCTGAATCTCAGCATACATCTGCTTCCCCCCTGTTACTGTGAATCGAGGGTCAGTACTTCTCAGTGCGGTATGAAAAACAGCCCTTTCTTCAGTCTCATTAATGATTTGTCCCCCAAAGTAGGCTTTTATACAAGATTCTAATTCACAGGCTTTGGCTAAGTTAATGAGCAAAGTCATTGTCTCTTTGTTGACCAAATTTTTACTAAAGTCAAACAAGAAGTTGGGGGTGGTAATAGAAAAGTTTTCAAACCTATGAGCATCTTGCAGAAAGCAATCTCGTAAGTGAATATTCCTATTGCGATAATGATTTTCCAAGGCTTTCCATTCAGGAAGCGTAGTAGGGTTGATTTTAGGAAGCATAAAAAGATATTGAATCCAAAAGGCAAAAATACGAAATATTTTGAAGTGATAACAAGCTAATTTGTTGAAATTCAAAAGAGGATTAGTTTTCATTATTTTCCAAAATTATTTTTGAATTATCATTTTTCTTCATGATGATTATGATGGTTTTTGTAGGAAGTTTAGATATAAAAAATATTGTTTTGTTTTTTTAAAAAGATGATTATTAGTTATTTGTTTCCAAGTGTTCTGTAAGAAAATGGAAGTTTAAATTTGGGGAATTTACATTCATGGGGAGGTGCAAGTCTTTTGTTTAGAATTAGTCAAAACTATTAAATGCCTATATTTGCCTATTGTAATAATATTTTATAATGAAAATATCAAAAGAATTAAAAGCAGGAGCTATTGCAGTGTTATCCATAGTAGCATTTGTAGTGATGTTTCAGTTTATGAGAGGGAAAAATATGTTTACTAGGGACAATACTTACTTGGTTCAGTATGAAAATGTGGATGGACTAAAGCGTTCTAGTGAAGTGCAAATTAATGGGATGAAAGTGGGACAAGTGGATGAAATCATTCCAAAAACAGAAGAAAATGGGAAAATTTATTTTTTGGTAAAATTATTGGTGGATCCAGATTTTAAATTTTCTAAAAACTCTACTGTAGAAATTACCGAGCCTGGCTTTATGTCTTCTAAAATATTGAAAATTAATGCGGCGTATGATGATCCTATTGCTCAAGATGGGGATATGCTGAAAAGCTCTGTGAAACGCTCTATGCTAGAAAGCTTGGGGGGCGAGGTAGGCCCTATATCAGATCAGCTGAAACAAGTACTGAAAACCGTAGATTCTTTGGGGAATAATGCCAATAAAATCTTTGATGACCAGAATAGAAGAGAAATTGCAATGCTTTTGATTAATCTTAACCAAGTAGCAAAAGCACTTCAAACTACTGCTCATCAGGCTAATGCGTTGATATCGAGTAATCACCCTAAGATGAACAGAGTGCTGGATAACGCGGATAAAGTGATGCTGACTACGAATGCTGCTGTAGGAAAATACGGACAATTGGCGGAAAGCATTGATACTCAAAAACTCAATGAGACCATAGCTTCACTAGATGCCACTATAGGGAAACTTAACGGAGTAGTTTCTTCTATAGAAAGAGGAGAAGGCAGCCTAGGAAAGGTGATGAAAGATGAACAGCTTTATCATAACCTTCAAGAATCTACCCGAAGTTTGAATGAACTTTTGAAAGATTTTAAGGAAAATCCAAAACGATATGTGAATATTTCCGTTTTCGGTAAAAGTGGAAAATAATAGCTAATAAGTTTAAGTGATGCAATATTTAGATAATATCCTATTTTTTATTCTGCTGATAGTTGGTTTTGGTCTCTTCGCGAAGGGACTAAAAGAAATTTATCGCAATATTATGCTGGGGAAAGCCATTCATCGTTCAGACCGTCGCACAGAAAGATGGAAAATGATGGGCAGTGTAGCATTGGGACAAAGTAAAATGGGGGCAAGACCCATTGCTGGTTTTCTTCATGTCTTGGTCTATGTAGGCTTCATGATTGTGAATATTGAGATGATTGAAATCATCATTGATGGGATTTTCGGTACCCATAGAGTATTAGCAAGTATTCTCCCAGAATGGATGTACAATGCACTTACGGCTACCCTAGAAATAATGGCACTTCTTGTAATGGTGGCGGTGGTTATCTTCTTTATCCGTAGGAATATTGCCCATGTTAAAAGGCTGAATATGAAGGAGCTTTTAGGATGGCCTAAAGATGATGCTAATGTGATTCTCATCATAGAATATGTACTCATGGTAGCGTTCTTTACCATGAACGCATCTGATGCACTACTACAAGCGAAAGGCGTATATGCCGCACATGGTCATTTCCCTATTTCCCAAATACTCTTTATGCCGATGCTCGGGTGGTTTAATTTTGATGCCACAGTCCTTACCTTCTTAGAAAGAGGTGCATGGTGGTTTCATATCATAGGGGTATTGGTTTTTGCTAACTATCTGTATTACTCTAAACACTTACACATTTTACTAGCATTTCCTAACACTTGGTATGCAAAACTTCAGCCGAAAGGGCAGTTTGAAAATCTGGATGCAGTCACTAAGGAAATTAAGCTCATGATGGCCCCTAACGCTGACCCTTATGCTGCACCACCAGAAGCAGATCCTAATGCAGTTCCTGAAAGGTTTGGTGCAAAGGATGTGTTTGATCTTAATAGAGTGCAGCTTCTTAATGCATACACTTGTACCGAATGTGGTAGATGTACTTCCGTTTGTCCCGCTAATATCACGGGGAAAAAACTCTCACCAAGAAAAATTATGATGGATACCCGTGACCGACTAGAAGAAGTAGGGAGGAATATTAATAAAAATGGAAAATTCGTAGAAGATGGTAAGAGCCTTATAGATACCCATATTCAGAGAGAGGAACTTAGGGCGTGTACCTCATGTAATGCATGTGTAGAGGCTTGCCCAGTACTCATAGACCCGCTGTCCATCATTATCAGTTTGAGACAATATATGGTGATGGAAGAATCTTCGGCACCGCAAGAGTGGAATCTGATGTTCCAAAATATAGAAAATAATGCGGCACCTTGGCAGTACAACCAAGCAGACCGACTAAACTGGGCAAATGAATAACTAATGATGTTCCTGTGAGTTGATAATTGTGTAAAAGAAGAGCGTTTTTAGTCCTACTACTTATGGCAATTTTATTTAACATCATTTATTATTAATAAAATCATATGACTATAAAAACCATGGCGGAGTACGCCGCAGAAGGAAAATCACCCGAAGTTTTATTTTGGGTAGGTTGTGCTGGAAGTTTTGATGATAGAGCAAAAAAAATAACTCGTGCTTTTTGTAAAATCTTAAATAGCATCGGGATAGAGTTTGCTGTATTAGGACAAGAAGAATCTTGTACAGGAGACCCCGCGAAAAGAGCTGGAAATGAATTCGTATTCCAAATGATGGCACTTACCAATATTGAGGTACTTAATGCGTATGAAGTGAAAAAGATAGTAACGGCTTGTCCTCATTGCTTTAATACCCTTGCTAATGAATATCCTAGTTTAGGCGGTAAGTATGAGGTAATGCATCATACACAGTTTTTGAAACAGCTCATGGAAGAAGGTAGGCTGAAGATAGAAGGAGGAAAATTTGAAGGACGGAAAATTACCTTCCATGACCCATGTTACCTCGGTAGAGCCAATGATGAATATGAAGCTCCAAGAGCATTGCTCCAAAAATTAGATGCAGAATTGGTAGAAATGAAGCGATGCAAAAAAAATGGACTTTGCTGCGGTGCAGGAGGCTCTCAAATGTTTAAAGAGCCAGAAAAAGGAAATAAAGATATTAATATAGAAAGGGCAGAGGAAGCACTGGGAGAGCAACCAAGCATCATCGCTACGGGATGTCCATTCTGTAATACAATGATGACCGACGGGGTAAAACATTTTAACAAGGAACATGAAGTTGCCGTAAAAGACATCGCAGAACTCCTTGCAGAAGCAGAAGAGCTTTAGATTTTTTTGGATTTATTGTAATGATGATTAATGCTCTGGCTACGCTCAATATAAGCCAGAGACTTTTATCTGAGCAGTTTGGAATCTAAAGGTAGCGTGTGATACTTTTCTTTTTTCTAAGTCAAATAAAATGAATCCAGAGATTTTAAAGGAAATTTGTGAAGCAAAGATGCCTTTCGGGAAATATAAAGGTACTATTTTAGCTGATTTACCGATTTCTTATTTGGAGTGGTTTCAGAGAAATGGAGGTTTTCCTCAGGGAAAATTAGGGATGCAGTTGGCCACCGTTTATGAAATTAAACTGAATGGACTGGAAGACTTACTAAGAAAAATAAGAAATATATAAGTGAAACTCATAAGGTGGATGTTTTCAGCATTTTGCCAAAGTGCTCCAAATTAAAAATACTCATTTTTCAAATTTTCTAAAAAAGTGAGCATTTGCTGGTTAGCTTTTGACAATTAGCCTTTAGCAAAAGGCTTTTGGTTCAATTTCAAACTTTAAATCTCTCACCTCATTTCTAAAAATAAAAAGACCATTCCTCCAGAGGAATGGTCTTTTTATTTTTGTTTTGTAGTATCTTTATTTTCCTAAAAAGAATAATCCTTTTAGTGTGTGGAGTTTATCGGCAATGTGAATTTTTTCGGTTAAAGGTTTATAGACATGAGATACGCCTCCCGTAGTCACCACAAAACAATCGTCATTCACCTCTGCATTGATTCTATCTATGAACCCTTCCACCATACCGAGGAAACCATAGACCATACCACTTTGCATACAAGAAATGGTGTCATTTCCTAATACGGAAGGCGGCTGGGTCAGTTCTATTTCAGGAAGTTGAGCCGTTTGCCCCACAAGGGAATTGAGCGAAGTAATGATGCCAGGTGCTATAATTACTCCTAGTGTATCTCCACTTTCATCTAAACAGCTTGCAGTAAGGGCAGTGCCAAAATCAAGGATAATTTTCTTTTTATGCGGATATAGGAAATGTGCCGCTACTAAATTGGCATAAATATCCGTTCCCATTTGTTTGGATTTTTTTCGTACGGGCGATGGTGTATCTCTATCCACCAAAACGGGTAGGAAACCGTGGATTTTTTTCATGGCTCTTTGTACACTTTGAGTAAGCGGAGGCACCACCGAGCCGATAATTACTTTCTCTATGGTAGCAGCATCTATACCATGGGTTTGGTAGAGCATGGTAAACTGTAAGATGAGTTCGTCACTGGTTTTGTACGGCTTGGTATTAATAATCCAAGAACGCGTACAGGCCTCTCCTTCAAATAATCCAAAACGAATATTGGTGTTTCCTATATTGATGACAATGGTTTTCATTTTCCTGAAAATTCGGGGTGCAAGATAGCAATTATTCTATTGAAAATCAAAATCCAATGGATTCGGCATAATAAAACGATAGCTAAGTTCTTTAGTCATCAGTTCTGATGAAATTATTCTTCCGCTCGCTTCTGAAATTTCGAAATGTTCATTTTTTTGTCTGTTTAATATTACTCTTTTAGTAGGATGGTGAGGAGCAACGATATTATAGGTTTTTGAATGTAAGTTTTTATTAATCATTATTTTAATAATTTCTGAAACATCAGAATAATGAATATGATTTACCCTTTGATAAGGATGAGATACATGGTATTTGCTTAAAAAACGGTCGTCCCCCATGAGTCCTCCAAGTCGTAGCAAATGGACCTGTGGGAAATAGCTTCTGACCCATTTTTCTACGAATAGTAAATTAGTTTGTAAATCTTCGTCATCAAAACTTTTTTCTGTAATTTCTATTTCCTTTTGTGGATAAATGTCGATAGAACTCATTAGAAATAGTTGTTTTTCATAGCCACGAATAAATGCACAAATATTAGAAACACGATTTTGAAGATTCTGTTTTGAGGCTTTTTTAGAAAAAGGAACAGCAATAATAATTACATCTAATAATTCTAAATCCTCCCAAATTTCTATATCCTGAGTTTCATCATCAGAAAAAGCAATGGGTGTAACATAATAGCCCATTGCTTCTAACTGTTTTTGTTTAGAAGTGGTTGTTGCAAAAATTTTGTAGGTCTTTTGCAAACATTTGGCAATTCTTTCTCCTAGCCAACCGCAGCCAATAATACCAATGTTTTTCATTTTTGAAAAATTAAATCAATTAATCATATTTCAACTCTATAGGATTATTTTTTCTACGATTTTTTTCTAATTCCCTTTTATTGTATTTTTGATAGGCTTCTTCTGGTAGCATAATTCCTGAATTTTTCAATAAAATAGATGGATTTTCCTTAGCATTGTTAAGAAACTTAATGTAATCTTGTCTTGATAATTCCTTGTATTTTGTATCATCAATATAAGCGTTGTACTTCTTCAATTTACCAATGGCAAAAGCTGAAAAATGATATTGCTTTTTGGTATCATACATTTCCAAAATTACACCAGGTAAGCCAGAAAATTTATAGGGACCATCTATAAAAGGAAGTTCAGTAGTGTACCAAGCACTATAAGTACGCCCTCTGAAGTCCATTGTTGCCAATTGACAAGAATATCCAAGAATTTCTTTTTTAGCTTCCTTGTCTATTTTCCATTCAAGCGTAGGAGAATCATTTATCTTAAACCGATAGACTCCTTTGGCTTCATACAACATTTGCTCATTGGTCAGATGATTTTTATAAACTCTATATGAGAACGCTGGTTTACTAAGTCCAAAAAGTGCATTGGGATTGGTAGCTAAAATGGAATCTTTTGCATATAAATTTTGAGCTTGAAAAAAAGATTTTTTTTCAGTCGGCAAAATATCCAAATACATCAATTCTTGGGATTTACTTTTTATATCCGTTGAGTCGGGTTGATAGTTTAGTACATATTGTATTCGTATGGCTTCTTGTGAAAGCAAAAAAGAACTAATAAGGCATGAAATAAGTATAACTAAGTTTTTCATTTTTGTAATTAATTAAAAACTATTGTCTATATGCCATTAGCTATTAGTTATTCAGTACATTGTTATCTCTATTCACATCGGCCAATCTTTTGGATTTATCAATTTCCACAGAGGCGATTTCTGATTTAGCAAAAGGCAATTCGAGGCGATACTCTTTTTGTGTAAATGGCCAATAACTTACCGTTTCAAAAGCTCCAAAGCGGTCTTTGGATTTCCAAACTCGAGTAAGATTGGTAGGGATATGGTAATGTTTCTTTTGTCCATTCTTTAGCGTAACGGTAAGGTCTATCGGCATAGGTACTTCTCCTTGATTGTAGAGTGTTAGTTGGGATTTTTTACCTTTTTCATCCATATAGCCTACAGCATAATCAATGGTCTTGGTGGTATTAATCCAATAATGCTCAAACCATTTCAAGTCCATCCCTGAAATTTTTTGGGCAAGGTGCATAAAATCTCTATTATTAGGATGTTTTAATTTCCAAGTATTGTAGTAGGTTTTCATGAGTTTACTCAGTTGGTCTTCACCTAAAATATAGCCTAACTGCACGAGGAAGAGTTCTCCTTTTACATAGCTTGCAAAGGTATAGGCGGTGCCATCTTTGTGGTGATCGGCAAGGTAAACTGCAGGTACTTCTCTTCCTGTTTTGGTAAATTTCACATAATTTTCTATCGTAGAAGTGAAAGGGTGAGGTGCTGTCTTTTTTTCGTCAAAAAGTTCATACATTGCTAGGCTTTCGGCATAGCTGGTAAACCCTTCATCTAGCCAAGGTTTCATACTCTCATTGGTAGCGAGCATCTGTTGGTACCAGCTATGAGCAGCTTCGTGAAACATCAGTCCTACTAGTCTTTCTAGAGATTTGGCTTCTCCCAAAATCATGGTACACATGCCGTATTCCATTCCGCCATCGCCACCTTGTACAAAGGCATAGCTCGGATACACATATTTCCCAAATTGGCGATTCATGAGCTCAAAAAATCCTACGGTATATTTTTTTGCAGGTTCCCAATATTGGGTTTTATCAGTTTTTTGATATACGAAGAAAAGTTCTGGTCCATCGGGCACTTGTGTAGTTTCTACGGTAAAATCAGGGTCTGCCGCCCAAGCGAAATCTAGCATGTTTTCTGCTTTCCAATGCCATGATATTTTTCCTTTCGCATCTGGTTTTGCCGTTGATGTTGTATTGTATCCTGGCATGTGTTTCCGGTTTACCAGGGTGCCTCCTGCACCGATGATATAGTTTTTATCGATATTGATCTTCACATCGAAATTAGCAAAAGGAGCGTGGAACTCTCTACCCAGGTAGTCAAATGTAGCCCATCCATCATAGTCGTATTCTGCAATTTTAGGATACCATTGGGTCATGGTCATTTCTACCCCTTCGGCGTTATTTCTTCCAGCACGGCGAATTTGCATAGGAATCACCGCATCCCATTCCATTTCAAAAGTGGTAGAGGAATTAGGGAGAATGGGTTTTGCTAAATTTACTTTAAGGATGGTTTCTTGTACTTCGAATGTGAGATTTTTACCATCTTGTTTAATGAATCTAATATTTTGGGCACCTTCTTCTTTTTTAGGAATGGAAGCTAAGCGGGAAACACCATTTTTTTGTAATCTTTTATCTCCCTCTTTGCCATTATTTTGTACATTCTGATCCATCATGGAATTCGGTTTAAAGGCATTCCAATACAGATGAAAATAAGCTACAGAAAGCGTATCTGGTGAATTGTTTTTATACTTTATCTGTTGTTTTCCCTTATACGAATAGTTTTTAGCATCTACATCTATTTCCATTTTATAGTCTGCAAATTGCTGATAATAAGTGGTATTCTGAGCGTGTGTAGCACTCATGGCTCCGATACAAAAAAGGGCTTTCAAAATATTTTTCATAGTGGATATATAATATATGATAATAAGGAAGTGCAAGATAATCATTCTTGTGAGAATAAGAGTAAAATTTTCTACTGTTTTACTTTGAAGTTATGTTGACTTATTTGGTGATAAATATCCATTAAAAAGATTGGGTATAATGTTACAATAATGTTTTTTTGTTAAAAATCTATAAATGAGTTGATAAAGAATGTTGAGTGTATGAATTTCATGGTTTTGGATGCTTTGTCAAAGTGCTTTGAAATTGTATAAAGTTCAAGGACTTTAAGCATAATAAAAATTAAGATGAGTTCGAAATAAAATAAAAAAACATGTGAGATTCATAAAAAATATTTAATTTGGCCGTACAATTAAAATTTTATTTATTATGAGAAAATTTTTACTAAGCATTATGATGCTTACAGGAGTGGGTTTAGGGTTTGCCAAAGGCTTACCAGTGAACCAAGAGAGAAAATTAGATGCAGAATTTGTGTCTAAAACACCTGTTAAGGTGGAGACCTTTCGTTTTGATACGAAAGAGGAAATGGAAAAGTTTTTAGAAGCTCGATGCTTTTATTATTTAAGAAGGGACAAGAACTATTTCTGTTAGTGGTGTTAGAGATGGTGTGGCTGTACATGTGGTGATTGTTCAGTATTATACTATTTATGCGGAATGGGATTGTTAAACTAAATATTACACTCTGTTTAAGCATTTTTAAATAGAGTGTATTTTAAAAATGATTATAGCTATTATGAGAAAAATTGCGAGTTTATTTCTGTTATTTATAAGCGGATTGCTATTAAATGCTCAAAGTGTGTTGAAAGTAGAATATGAGGAGTTGGTAGATGTGGAAAAGACTATACCTAAAAGCATTCCTGAAGAATTGAGAAAGCAACTGTTAGAAGATGCTAAGAAAAATAAAAAGTATGTGTTGTACTACTCAGGAGGAAATAGCTACTATACAAATAATTCAAAATTAGAAACAAAGGAGGTTCAAAAGAATGTGAATCAAGTGGATGAGCATAAAAGAATTGTGAATAGTAGTGAGGTTTTTTATGTACCTATTCGCTTTTATCATAGAAAAGGCGAGAAAGGGGTGTATAATTATCAGAATATAATTGGTGATGAATACTATGCTTATGAAGAACCTAAATGGACTTCTATAGAGTATAAAGATGAAATTCAGAGGATAGATGTTTTTGATTGTAAGTTGGTGGAGATGGTGAGTGCTAATGGTTATGTTTTCAGGGTGTGGTATACGGAAAAATTACCCGTTAGTGCAGGACCTCTTATTTTCTATTCTCTACCAGGCTTAGTATTAAAGGTAGAAGCACCAAATTATACGCTCTACGCTACTAAGGTAAGCAATGATGCTAAACCTTCTGATGTGGAAGTTCCAAACCCTAAGCTAAAAGTATATAAAGGTGAGGAATTGCGAAAGAAAAATGAAGAGCTTTCCAAGCCAAGAGTGATTCGAAAAGAAATCAGAATGTAAATCATACGAAAAGCCGTAAGCCTTAGGCTTGCGGCTTTTTGCAAGAAAATGTTCAGTTAAAACTATTTCAAACCACATCAAATAAACTTAAAACAACCACATTGATAATGAAAGGAGCGATAGTAGTGTTTGTATTGTTTATTAATTTTTGTTTTGCCCAACAGATTGAGGTGGTGGCAAAAGATGGGCGTGGGCAAAGGTTGGGAAATATTAATGTCCAACTCCAAAAAAAAGGCAAAACCATAGATTTTCAAAAAACGCAAGATAATGGAACTTGTTTCTTTACTCTAAAAGAATCAGGAAGCTATACTTTGAAAATTACCTCGATGTACTATAAAACTCAATTTTTGGAAATCGATACCAAGGAAAAAACGCATTTTCAAGTTATTTTGGAGGAGCAACATACCGAAATCAAAGAAGTAGTCATCAAATCTCGACCTAAAATCATAAAGAATGCAAAAGATACTTTAAAGTACAATATCAAAGCCGTAAAGGACGGTACCGAGCGAACAGCGGAAGACCTTATCAAAAAACTTCCTGGTTTAGATGTGAATGAAAATGGAAAAGTAACCTTTCAAGGCAATGCTGTAGGGCAGGTATTGGTTGAGGGAAATGAGTTTTTTGGGAAAAATCATAAAATGGCCACTCAAAATATTACCGCTGATATGCTCGAAGGAGTCGATATGTGGAAAAATTATACAACAATAGATGGAAAAAATTCTACCGCCCTCAATCTGAAACTAAAAGATAAATACAAAGGCAAAATCACAGGAAGTGGAGAAAGTTATTACGGGAATGCTAATGCGTATTGGATTCATTCTAATGTTTTTAAATTCAATACTTTCGGCAATTTAGCCTTGATTGTAGATGCGAATAGTATCGCTAAAAAACCTATCAGTATCTCTGATTTTCAAGAAATGAATCAACAGGAAGAACAAGATGAAGCCACCACCATTACTCGCGTAGATATACCCAGTTTCCTCAATAACGACCAGAATATAAAGCGTAAAACAAATCAATTCGGAGCTTTGCAATACTCCAAAGCAAATAAAAAATATCATATAACCGCTTTTTCTATTCTCAATGGTGTTCAGCTTCACAAGTTATCCACTACAAATAGAACAGCATTCGCTCATCAGCCCACGAGTTTTAATTTTTTAGAGAAGAAAAACGAGGACAATAAAGGTTTTTTGGGAACAACGCGACTGAGATTCAAACTGAATTTTTCCGAAAATAATTATTTATATTACAGGTTTGGCTACAATCCTACTCGCGATGACTTCTCGCAAAATATCGATAGAGCGTCCAATAATTCGTACTATTTTAATAATCAAGAAATAGTATCTAATAATAACCTTAGCCATTACCTCGCTTGGAATAAAAATGTGAATGGGCTAAAAATGAAAATGTCTTTCGCTCAATCTTCTGAAAACATGAGTAGTATCTTAAGACTCAATTCCAACAAGTCTCTTTTTCTAACGCCCAATCATAGCCTCTTACAAAACACCTCTATACAGTCGGAGGGCTATACGATGGATTTTATGATCAGAGGTTCAAGTCGTATTGTTGATTATCGTTTCAATACACGGTTTGAAAATAAACATACAGAAGCCCTACTCTCAGAGCAATATACACTACAACAAGAGCGATTGATTCTCGATAAACACTTGTATAAGAATGAATTGCTACTCGATAGAAAAATAGGGAGTTTTAATACCAGTGTATTGTTGTCTTCTCATTTTACTTCTGTCAATCAAGAAACTGTACATTATTTAGAGACAATGTATAGGCTCAATTATAAACCTCGCACTTCCGTAATGATGGATTTCGGAGTAGAATACGCTTCGAAATATGAATTTCCAGAGATTAAAAATTTATTCACAGACAATGTGTATTCAAAAAATTTTTCGATGAGCCAAAACATTGCTCTCTCGCCTACAACGATGAGTAAAACCGATAATTGGAAATTTAATTTTATGCGTCTTGATGTGTTCAAAGGAAACCATTTATTGCTCTTGGGAATGTACAGCAAAAGTAAGGCGAATTTTACCGATGATGCGTATAATTATGGAGTTTTTTCCAAAATGCAACAGACCATAGGGCAATTTAAAGATAGATGGTTTTTTCTCTTATCTGATGAACATCGTCTTAGTAATGTTTGGTCTTTGAAATCCAAAGTTACTTTTATGCAAAATCGAAATACTAATTTTGTACAAGGACTTGAAAATATTTTACAAATTACAAATATGGAAATTGCTGAAAAAATTACTTCTCATTTCAATAATTTCCCAGTTCAAGTAGATACAGGCATTACTTATACAAAGTCCAAATTTATACAAAGTCTCTTTTCGGTTGGTACGATGCAGGAAAATATTAAGTTATATATAGGACTGCGTACTCACTTTAATAAAGAATGGCTTGGGAATATTCTTGGAGAATACTTTATACAGAAGACATCTTATCAAACTGTAAGAAACTTTCTTTTAGGAGGACATTTTTCTTATCGTAAAGAGAAGGCTAACTTTGAGTACAGTTTATTATTCAATAATGTTACCAATCTAAACACTTTTGAGCATATATACAGTACAGCTTCTTCGTTAGGTATCGATAGAACTTCGGTATCTTCATTGCCTGGTTATATATTATTAGGTGTGAAAGGATATTTTTAGATGAACATATTCCGTTTGTAAAAAGGATATAAGCAAGAAGTATTTAGACAGGAAGCCAATTACTAACAGTGAATTTTAATAATATTAAAATTCTCAAACCCTCAAACTTTATCAAACAAACTTTTACTATTAAAATTTATTTTGTTGAATATCAGTATTTTGGTTATTTTGCAATAAAAAACATTAAAAAAAGTGGCATAAAAATTTGGTAGTTATGTAGGAAGTATCTACTTTTGCACCCGCAAATCAGGAATGATGAGCGGCGAAGGAGATTAAGAAAATAAGTTAAGGAAAAAAAACTTAATTTTTTTTGAAAAACATTTGGAGTTTAAATAAAAAGATTTTTATCTTTGCAGTCCGGTTCTTAAGTAAGAACGGAAGTAAAGAAAAGAAATTAAAAAAAACTTTAAAAAAGTTTTGTCAGAATAAAAAAAGTTTCTTACCTTTGCACTCGCAAAAACGAAAGCCTTAGAGTTAAGGATTTGTAAAGCGAAAAAGAGCAGTTGATTTTAAGGATATCAAATATTAAATTTTTAGATTTGAAATCAACGAAGCGAAGAGATCATTGAAATAAGATATAAAACAACCAAGATAAGGAAAGACCAAAGCGAAGTCAAAACTTTGAGTGAGCGTAAGGAAAAACATACAATGGAGAGTTTGATCCTGGCTCAGGATGAACGCTAGCGGGAGGCCTAACACATGCAAGCCGAGCGGGATTTGTTGGTTAGCTTGCTAACTAACAATGAGAGCGGCGTACGGGTGCGTAACACGTGTGCAACCTGCCTTTATCTGGGGGATAGCCTTTCGAAAGGAAGATTAATACCCCATAATATATTGATTGGCATCAGTTAATATTGAAAGCTCCGGCGGATAGAGATGGGCACGCGTAAGATTAGCTAGTTGGTGAGGTAACGGCTCACCAAGGCTGCGATCTTTAGGGGGCCTGAGAGGGTGATCCCCCACACTGGTACTGAGACACGGACCAGACTCCTACGGGAGGCAGCAGTGAGGAATATTGGACAATGGGTGAGAGCCTGATCCAGCCATCCCGCGTGAAGGACTAAGGACCTATGGTTTGTAAACTTCTTTTATACAGGGATAAACCTACTCTCGTGAGGGTAGCTGAAGGTACTGTATGAATAAGCACCGGCTAACTCCGTGCCAGCAGCCGCGGTAATACGGAGGGTGCAAGCGTTATCCGGATTTATTGGGTTTAAAGGGTCCGTAGGCGGGTCGATAAGTCAGTGGTGAAAGCCTGCAGCTTAACTGTAGAACTGCCGTTGATACTGTCGGTCTTGAGTGTATTTGAGGTAGCTGGAATGAGTAGTGTAGCGGTGAAATGCATAGATATTACTCAGAACACCAATTGCGAAGGCAGGTTACCAAGTTACAACTGACGCTGATGGACGAAAGCGTGGGGAGCGAACAGGATTAGATACCCTGGTAGTCCACGCTGTAAACGATGCTAACTCGTTTTTGGGGTATTATACTTCAGAGACCAAGCGAAAGTGATAAGTTAGCCACCTGGGGAGTACGAACGCAAGTTTGAAACTCAAAGGAATTGACGGGGGCCCGCACAAGCGGTGGATTATGTGGTTTAATTCGATGATACGCGAGGAACCTTACCAAGACTTAAATGGGAATTGACAGCTGTAGAAATACGGTTTTCTTCGGACAATTTTCAAGGTGCTGCATGGTTGTCGTCAGCTCGTGCCGTGAGGTGTTAGGTTAAGTCCTGCAACGAGCGCAACCCCTGTCACTAGTTGCCATCATTAAGTTGGGGACTCTAGTGAGACTGCCTACGCAAGTAGAGAGGAAGGTGGGGATGACGTCAAATCATCACGGCCCTTACGTCTTGGGCCACACACGTAATACAATGGCCGGTACAGAGGGCAGCTACACTGCGAAGTGATGCGAATCTCGAAAGCCGGTCTCAGTTCGGATTGGAGTCTGCAACTCGACTCTATGAAGCTGGAATCGCTAGTAATCGCGCATCAGCCATGGCGCGGTGAATACGTTCCCGGGCCTTGTACACACCGCCCGTCAAGCCATGGAAGTCTGGGGTACCTGAAGTCGGTGACCGTTAAAGGAGCTGCCTAGGGTAAAACAGGTAACTAGGGCTAAGTCGTAACAAGGTAGCCGTACCGGAAGGTGCGGCTGGAACATCTCATTTTAGAGACTAAGAAGTCAAAAACAAAGACTTACTCATAGTTTCGCTTTGGTTTTCGTTGGTTGTTATATATATACCCCTATAAAGATTAGTATCAGGGAAATGAGATAATTTTAATTAATAGTTTTATGATTTATACTTAAAAATATTAGTTAATAATTAAAAAGTCTCGTAGCTCAGCTGGTTAGAGCGCTACACTGATAATGTAGAGGTCGGCAGTTCGAGCCTGCCCGAGACTACTAATTAAGCATTAGGCGATAATGCAGTAAGCCATAGGCGATAAGCCTACTGCCTACACTATAGAGCCTAGAGCGTAATAAAGGGGGAATTAGCTCAGCTGGCTAGAGCGCCTGCCTTGCACGCAGGAGGTCAAGGGTTCGACTCCCTTATTCTCCACGAAGCTTAAAGCAATAGGCTTTAGGCAATAAGCTAGGAGTTTTGAGAGAAGTAGGAAAAAGGTATTAGAGCATACTGCCTACGGCTTAGAGCTTACAGCAAGAAAAAAGATCATTGACATTAACGATAAAGACATCACAAAGAGAAAACCGAGTGCTATTTATTTTTTAAATAGAAAATAAGAGTGCTTGAGTAAACCAAAAGGAAAGAAATCGTTAAGGGCGTATGGCGGATGCCTAGGCTTTCAGAGGCGAAGAAGGACGTGGTAAGCTGCGAAAAGCTACGGGGATTGGCACACACGAATTGATCCGTAGATATCCGAATGGGGCAACCCAATACATTGAAGATGTATTACACCGTAAGGTGAGCGAACCCGGAGAACTGAAACATCTAAGTACCCGGAGGAAAAGAAATCGAAGAGATTCCGTAAGTAGTGGCGAGCGAAAGCGGATTAGCCCAAAAGTTTATATATGTTTAGTAGAATACACTGGAAAGTGTAGCCATAGAGGGTGATAGCCCCGTACATGAAAGGCATAAATAGATGAAGAAAGAGTAGGGCGGGACACGTGAAATCCTGTCTGAATATGGGGGGACCATCCTCCAAGGCTAAATACTCCTGAAAGACCGATAGTGAACAAGTACTGTGAAGGAAAGGTGAAAAGCACTTCGAATAGAAGGGTGAAAGAGAACCTGAAACCGTACGCCTACAAGCGGTCGGAGCAGCATTGAGCTGTGACGGCGTGCCTTTTGCATAATGAGCCTACGAGTTAATTTTACTAGCGAGGTTAAGGATTTAAGATCTGGAGCCGAAGCGAAAGCGAGTCTGAATAGGGCGTTGAGTTAGTAGGATTAGACGCGAAACCTTGTGATCTACCCATGGGCAGGTTGAAGCTTTGGTAACACAAAGTGGAGGACCGAACCGGTTGACGTTGAAAAGTCTTCGGATGACCTGTGGGTAGGGGTGAAAGGCCAATCAAACTGGGAGATAGCTCGTACTCCCCGAAATGCATTTAGGTGCAGCGTTGTGTTAGTTTATTAGAGGTAGAGCTACTGATTGGATGCGGGGGTTTCACCGCCTACCAATTCCTGACAAACTCCGAATGCTAATAAATGATGCACAGCAGTGAGGGCATGGGTGCTAAGGTCCATGTCCGAGAGGGAAAGAACCCAGACCAACAGCTAAGGTCCCCAAATATATGCTAAGTTGAAGCAACGCGGTTGAACTGCATTGACAGCTAGGATGTTGGCTTGGAAGCAGCCATTCATTTAAAGAGTGCGTAACAGCTCACTAGTCGAGCGGTTCGGCATGGATAATAATCGGGCATAAGCATATTACCGAAGCTATGGCAGTATTGTATACTGGGTAGGGGAGCATTCTATCGGCGCTGAAGCTGAGCTGTGAGGCTTGGTGGAGCTTATAGAAAAGAAAATGTAGGCATAAGTAACGATAAAGCGGGCGAGAAACCCGCTCACCGAAAGACTAAGGTTTCCTCAGCCATGCTAATCAGCTGAGGGTTAGTCGGGGCCTAACGCGAACCCGAGAGGGGTAGTGGATGGACATAGGGTTAATATTCCCTAACCTGCTCACAATAAAAGTGACGGTTCAGCCAGACTTCTGGAGACTGACGGAATAGTCAAGGCTTAGCCTTCGGGCGAAGCTGTTGAAGAGTAACTGGATCCAAGAAAAGCGAGTGCAGCAGCCCGTACCATAAACCGACACAGGTAGTCGAGGAGAGAATCCTAAGGTGCTCGAGTGAGTCGTGGCTAAGGAACTAGGCAAAATAGTCTCGTAACTTCGGAATAAGAGACGCCATCAGTAATGATGGCCGCAGTGAAGAGGCCCAGGCGACTGTTTATCAAAAACACAGGACTCTGCTAAATCGAAAGATGCTGTATAGGGTCTGACACCTGCCCGGTGCTGGAAGGTTAAGGAAGGTTGTTAGCGTAAGCGAAGCGATTGACTGAAGCCCCAGTAAACGGCGGCCGTAACTATAACGGTCCTAAGGTAGCGAAATTCCTTGTCGGGTAAGTTCCGACCTGCACGAATGGTGTAACGATCTGGGCACTGTCTCAGCCACGAGCTCGGTGAAATTGTAGTATCGGTGAAGATGCCGATTACCCGCAATGGGACGAAAAGACCCTGTGAACCTTTACTATAACTTCGTATTGCCTTTGAGTAAGTAATGTGTAGGATAGGTGGGAGACTTAGAAGCTGGCACGCTAGTGTTGGTGGAGTCGTCGTTGAAATACCACCCTTTGCTTACTTGGAGTCTAACTTCTTTTTAGAAGGACATTGCGTGGTGGGTAGTTTGACTGGGGTGGTCGCCTCCAAAAGAGTAACGGAGGCTTTCAAAGGTACCCTCAGCACGCTTGGTAACCGTGCGTAGAGTGTAATGGCATAAGGGTGCTTGACTGTGAGACCTACAAGTCGATCAGGTGCGAAAGCAGGACATAGTGATCCGGTGGTTCCGTATGGAAGGGCCATCGCTCATAGGATAAAAGGTACTCCGGGGATAACAGGCTAGTCTCCCCCAAGAGCTCACATCGACGGGGAGGTTCGGCACCTCGATGTCGGCTCGTCACATCCTGGGGCTGGAGAAGGTCCCAAGGGTTGGGCTGTTCGCCCATTAAAGTGGCACGCGAGCTGGGTTCAGAACGTCGTGAGACAGTTCGGTCTCTATCTATTGCGGGCGTTAGATGTTTGAGAGGGCTTGAATTTAGTACGAGAGGACCGATTTGAACAAACCTCTGGTGTATCTGTTGTGCCGCCAGGCGCACCGCAGAGTAGCTATGTTTGGTTAGGATAAGCACTGAAAGCATATAAGTGCGAAACCTGCCTCAAGATGAGACATCTTTTAAGGGTCGTGGGAGATGACCACGTTGATAGGTTATAGGTGTAAAGTTGGTAACAACATAGCCGAGTAATACTAATTACCCGTAGATTTATTGCCTTTTTTCAGGCACTCTTAGTTAAGCGGTTTGCTCTTTGTGAAAGTTTTTATCTAAGAGCTGTAGGCTATAGTCTTTAAGCATTAATCGAAGTGATTATTGTTTTAGAGTAAGCCGAAAGCGAAATAAAGCATATGTTAAAAGCAGAGTGTATTTATAAGCCTAGGGCTTATTTCCTCATGCTTATAGCTAAAGACCTTTAGGGTGGTTTTAGCGGTGGGGCTCACCTGTTCCCATTCCGAACACAGAAGTTAAGCCCACCAGCGCCGATGGTACTGCGAAAGCGGGAGAGTAGGTCGCCGCCAGTTTTTTAATCGAAAGCCTTGTGAATCCTCACAAGGCTTTTTCGTTTTTATATATATCACTACTCGTTAATTAACCAAAAGTGAATAGCTAATCACCAATCAGCTCATATTGGTCTGATATTGTTTTAGATTCTTTTCGAGTTCATGGATGATGATTTTAGAAAGGCTTTTAGGTGCTAATACTTTTACTCGGTTACCATAGGAAAATAGTTCTTGGATGAAATCATAGGTAGGAACTAAAAAATACTCAAAGGTGGTGGTATCTTCGGTTTGGGATACGATGGATTGAGAATGATGGAGGGGCAAGGCTTTGATATAATGGACTTGTTGGGTATCAAAGGAGAGTCTTATTTTTTGTGGAATTTCTCCATTAGGGGAAACAATTCCAAAAGCGTGATGGAATGCTTCACCTGTATCATACATCTGTCTTTTAAATGAGCTATTACTGGTTTCTAATGGGTGATGCGGTCTAGGCCGTAGGCTTTTATTTGGAATTTTTCTTTTTTGTGTTCATTGGCCAATAGATACCATCGGTGTTTAAATTCTTTTAGGGCATAAGGTTCTACTGATTTTTTAACGATATTTCCATCGGTCCAAAATTTTTGGTAGTTAAAGGAAACCACTTTCTGTTGGGTAATGGCAGTGATGAGTTCATTAAGGTGGTAGAGTCCTCGTGCAGTGCGTTGTTCAAAGAACATAATATTGATTTTATGCTTTATTTCTCTGTAGGCATTTACTAGAAGAAGATTGTCTAGGATATTATCTTCCTGCTGGTCTATTTCGTCTTTTGCGATGTGATAGACACCTTTTTTTCGGTTGTACTGGATTTCTACTCCTAGAACTCTTTCTAAGGTATTTTTATCCCTTTGGAATGTTCTTTTTTCAAAACTAAATTCACCTAAAGCATCATGTTCTTTAAATTTCCTTTCCAATTCGTTTGTTATTTCTTCAAAAGTAGCCCCCCGTTCTCCTTTTGTTCTTAAAAAGTTCTCAATGCTTAAAGGAAAGCGAAGTCGCCAAGCGAAAGAGAATACAGGAATTGGAGGCAGATTGCGAAAAGTGGTTTGCCTACTATTTTCCTCTTCATTATAAAAATAAACCTGCTCCATTCCACATCAAAGCCAGTAAAAGGGTAACAGAAAATAGCGAATGGTTAGAGGTGCGTTCGTGGGCAAGGTCCTTGGCAAAATCTACAAGAACGATGATGGAGGTGTTGTATTTGTCGCTCACAGGAAAGAAAAAGAATTGGCTAATGATTGCCGATACCGAAGCCAACGCCATTAGGTTATTGATGCCGTATAAAAATATTTTAGAGGCAAATAATCGCATCATCAACGACTATGGCACACAAAAGCAAATCGGTAAATGGGAGGAACAGGAATTTACCTCAAAGGCTGGGTTTTCATTTCGTGCATTGGGCGAGGGGCAATCGCCCAGAGGTACGCGAAACGATGCGTATCGTCCTGATGGTATTTTGGTAGATGACTTTGATACCGATGAGAAATGCCGTAATAAGGACAGAGTAAAAAACGCTACGGATTGGCTACAAGAAGCGGCGTTTGCTACTCGTGATGTAGATACCGATTTGCTCATTATCGTCAATGGAAACATCATTGCCAAATACTGCACCATTACCATTTTGGGAGAGTTGGCAGATTGTTGGGATATTGTGAATTTGACCGACAAAAATGGGAAATCCACGTGGCCTAACAAAAACACACCCGAAGCCATACACCGAATGTTTTACAACTCCAAAGGCAAAAGGAAAGTCTCAGAAAAAGCCAAGCAAAAGGAGTATTACAACAATCCCACCGCAGAGGGCGACACCTTTAAGCAGTTTGTTTATGGCAAATGCCCACCGCCGAAAAAATGCGAGAAAATAGTAACCTATATAGACCCATCGCCCTCCAACAATAAGGACTGGGCAATTTTGGATGTTACGCTTTTCTTTGCGGTAACCCGCCATAGATAGTTTGCCATAATTATATTGTTTTAATTTCTACTTATTTTTTTACCAATAAAAAAGGATACAAAGCGTGTTTTTTCCTATTTTTTTCGGTTGGGCTCTGGTAAGCCTTGAAGTCCAAATAAGTAGAAACAGCCTGCGTCCCGTACGGGATGCAAAAACCAATTTCCACTATTATCTTAGACTTCTTTTTAAATGTACCAGATTTAACCGAATCCAATAATAGCAGGTGTTTTATGCAATATGTCTTTTAATATATTTTGTTCCGTATAATTTTCTAAATTTTAGAATGAATCCGTAAATTTAACAAAATTTTTAATATATACATACCGCAGGCTGTGATTTTTTTATTTTATTTTACAAATTTAAAAGTAGATAGAGTCAAAATGAGTCGCTTTGCTATTAGGGCTTAAAATTTTTCTGAAAATTTTCTAAAAATCCTTTTGATATTCTTAAAACTTTAGCCAAAAAGTAGGGGATGAGCCGGCTGTTCATCGTCTGCCATTTGAAAAGTTGCATGGAACTAACTCTGCCAAAAGTCAATAGTTACTTGCTATGAGTCATGAGTCATCGGAAAGTCTTTGTTGCTCATAAAAAATCCCCTTCCTGAAATGAGCAGAAAGGGGGCGGATGTTATTGTGTATGTTTGTTTTACAGCATCATATTCTGTTTCTTTTTCCAGTTTTTAATCCAAAAATAGCCTACTACGGCTCCTCCTAAATGGGCAAAGTGTGCGATATTATCTCCTTCCAATTGTCTTATTCCTAAATATAATGAACCTAAAATAATCATTGGTAAAAGATATTTTGCCTTAATCGGGAAAGGGATAAACATGAAGAAGAGCTTGGCATTAGGAAATAATATGGCAAATGCCGTTACTACTCCGAATATGGCTCCTGAAGCACCTACCATGGGAGTAATAAGAAAACGATACAGGTCTTGTGCAGGTGCAGGAAGACCATAGTAATAGCGGGCATCTCTTTCGGTATAATGGGCATTGGCAAAAACTTCGGAAGGGTTCATACCTATTGCTTCTACCGCTTGTACGATTTGCTGAATCTGAAAGAAATTCCACACATTAAACAAAACGAAAGACCCTAATCCACAGATAAAATAAAAGGTGATAAATTTTTTCTGTCCCATGATTCTTTCTAATACAGGCCCGAAACTGAAAAGCGTAAGCATATTAAATAAAATATGCATAAAATCTCCGTGTACGAACATGTGGGTGATGATTTGCCAAATCTTAAAATCTTGGCTCATAGGATAGTAAGCCGCTAAGAATGTTTTGAGCGGTGGAAATAAGAACTGTGTCAGTACAAATACAATGGCATTGAGCAGAAGAATTGCTTTTACTGCAGGAGGGATATTTCGGAAATCCATAGTTTTCTTTTTGTTTAAAATTTATTTTTGAGTTCCTCTAAAGGGAGTTCTATATAGCATCTTTTTCCATCGGGAAGGTATTGTGGGAAACCTAAGGCGGTAAAATCTTTGATGAGCTGTTCGGCATCTAACTTATTGATAAAGTCAAATCTGGATTTACTCTGTAGTTTATTCCACTGGTTTTGGTAATACTCCATGAAATCTTCTTCGCTCCGATAGTCTAAAATTTCGAATAGATTTTCTATAAATGCATGCACTTGGCTTTCTTTGAGTCCTTCTGGGACGGCCTGAATCCTCAAAACAGAATCATGAGCTAAATCAATTTGGAAGCCCAAAGTAGGTAAATATTTTTTGATAGAGCGGTATTTGGCTTTTTCCATTTCGCTCAAGTGGTATTCTACAGAAAAGAGTAGGGTATTAGAAATTACTTTTTTATTTTCTGTTTGGGTATTTCTTTCAGAGATGATGAGTCTGTGCATTCTTCCTAAATCCATCATCAGCGTTTTATCCTCTCTATTCATCAGCCAATATCCATTAGGCAGTCGCATCATATCTTCATCAAAATCTTCTTCTTCAAAGAGATTGATTTTAGAAGGGGTAGCTTCAAAGGAAGGTGTGTAAAAATCACTCATGCCATGGATTTGTGCCTGAGAGATAGTGTTTTCTGTTTCGAAGGGATTAAAATTTCTATCTACAGCGATAGTGGGTGGTATAGTAGAATTTCCTGATGATGCGTTGCTTTTAGAAGATTGTATGATCATCTCCTCAAAATCTGGATTTCTATCAAAATCCAAACTTGGAGCGATATTATAGATTCCCAAAGAACGCTTTATGGTAGATCTTATTAATGCGAAGATTAAATGCTCATCTTCAAATTTGATTTCTGTTTTTTGGGGATGTACATTTACATCTATTTTTTCGGGTTCTGTTTCTAGGAAAAGAAAAAAGCTAGGTGTATAGCCAGGCATCAGTAGCCCCTCAAATGCCTCTTGAACGGCTTTATTGAGGTAAGGGCTTTTAAAAAATCTACCATTGACGAAGAAAAACTGTTCTCCTCGTGTTTTTTTTGCTCCTTCAGGTTTGGCTACGAAACCTTGGAGTTTTATCCAGCCTAAATCCTCTTTCAGGGGGATAAGTAGGGGCTGTAGTTTTCGTCCGAAAATATCTACGATTCTCTGTAGTGAGCTTCCTTTCCGTAGTCTGAAAATGGGAGCATCATTATGAAAAAGATCAAATTCTATCTGTTCATGTGCCAATGCTACTCTTTGAAATTCATCTAGGATATGTCTAAATTCTACATTATTATTTTTAAGAAATTTTCTTCTTGCAGGGACATTGTAGAAAAGGTTTTTTACCGCGATGCTTGTTCCTGTAGTAGTTTGTATGGGTTCTTGGAACTGGAGCATTCCCCCTTCTATATAGATATTCGTCCCAATGTCAGCATCTTGTTTTTTGGTTTTCAGCTCCACCTGTGATACTGCCGCGATGGACGCTAGGGCTTCTCCTCTGAACCCCTTAGACATAATTTTAAATATATCTTCCGTAGTTCTAATTTTGGAGGTAGCGTGTCTTTCAAATGCCATTCGGGCATCTGTTTCAGACATACCTATACCGTTATCTACCACCTGTACTAAATTTCTTCCTGCTTCTCTTACAATGAGTTCCACTTTGGTAGCTCCAGCATCTATGGCGTTTTCCATAAGTTCTTTCACGATGGATGCGGGTCTTTGTACTACCTCTCCGGCAGCGATTTGATTGGCAACATGGTCAGGTAAAAGCTGGATGATATCTGGCATAGTACTTATTTCCGTGCAAAGTTACGGAATCCAAAGTAGAGCGTAAAGATGAAAATGTAAATGTGGAAAAAAATCATGAACATCCGCAATCTTTATCACAATGGCTTCTTTTGCTATCAAATTTTTTAGGCGAAAAATTTTTCTTAATGACTTTGAAAATAGAATAACAAGCAAATATGATGGCGAATATAATGAGGAGGTATTGTAGCGTTTCCATAGTGAATCATTCAGTGGTGATAATTATTACAAATGTACGCAAAATATGTTTTCATCTGTATATTAAGGAGTAGAATCGTTTTTAATATCGGAACTCATGCTCAGTAAGATGAAAATCAAAACCAATTTCTTATGCTTCCCCACTTCAAAAAAAAGAGTACTTTTGCAAAAATTTTCATCGGATGGCTAAAAATTTAGTGATAGTAGAGTCGCCTGCCAAGGCAAAAACCATTCAGAAGTATTTGGGAAAAGATTTTGAAGTGAAGTCTAGCTTCGGTCATATCAGAGATTTACCTAAAAAAGGAATGGGAATTAATCTCGAAACTTTTACTCCTGATTATCAAGTTTCTGCCGATAAAAAAAAGGTGGTAACGGACCTGAAATCCGCGGTGAAAAAAGCTGAAATGGTATGGCTCGCTTCTGATGAAGACCGTGAAGGAGAAGCCATTGCTTGGCATTTGGCAGATGAGCTAAAACTGAAAAGTGAAAATACTAAGAGAATAGTATTTCATGAAATTACTAAAAATGCCATTCTCAAAGCCATTGAAAATCCGAGAGAGATAGATCAGAATTTAGTCAATGCACAGCAGGCTCGTAGAGTGCTGGATAGGATCGTAGGTTTTGAGATGTCTCCTGTGCTTTGGAAGAAAGTAAAAACAGGACTTTCCGCAGGAAGAGTACAGTCAGTAGCGGTTCGTCTTATCGTGGAAAGAGAACATGAAATCAGAGATTTTAAGCCTGTAAGTTCTTATAAAGTAGAGGGGAATTTCATTACTGAAGACCAGCAGAAGATTAAGGCAAAAGTAAAGGTAGATTTTGCAGATGAAAAAGCAGCGGAAGCCTTTTTGGAACAAACTCAAACGGTGAATTTCTCAGTATTAAATATTGAAAAGAAACCAGGAACGCGTACGCCATCTGCTCCTTTTACCACTTCTACACTTCAGCAGGAGGCTTCTAATAGATTAGGCTATGGTGTAACTACTACCATGCGTGTGGCACAGAGACTTTATGAAGAGGGGTATATTACCTATATGAGAACGGACTCTGTAAACCTTTCTCAGGAAGCAATAGATGGAGCGAAAAATCAGATTATCAATGAATATGGAGTGGAGTACTCTAACCCTAAGAAATATACTACCAAATCTGCCTCTGCACAAGAGGCACACGAAGCAATAAGGCCTACGGATTTTTCGGTAAAAAGCATTGATGATGCTCAGCTGAATAAACTTTACCAGCTTATCTATCGTAGAACGCTTGCTTCACAAATGGCTCAAGCGAAAATAGAGAAAACGACGATCAGTATAGGGGGTAAGAAATTAAGTACTCATTTTGAAGCACAAGGGGAAGTAATTGTCTTTGATGGTTTTTTAAGAGCTTATGGCATGATGAAAGAGGAAAATGATGATGAACCAGTAGAAGGTATGTTGCCAAAAGTGGAAGTAGGAGCAAAACTTAGCTACTCTGAAATTAAGGCGATGGAGAAATTTTCTAGACCTCCTGCCCGATTTACAGAAGCGGCTCTGGTAAAAAAGTTAGAAGAACTCGGCATAGGAAGACCCTCTACTTACGCACCTACCATTCAAACGATTCAAAATAGAGAATATGTAGATAAAAGGGAAATTCTTCCTCAGCAAAGAGAAGTGATGCAGATGGTGCTGAAGAAAGGAAAGATTTCTAAAGAAATACGCACTGAAAATTTTGGAGGGGATAAAAATAAATTCGTACCTACGGATATAGGTGAAGTGGTAACGGAGTTTCTGATTCAGAATTTTGCTGAAATTTTGGATTATGGCTTTACCGCAAAAGTAGAGCAGGAGTTTGATGATATTGCTAATGGAGATGAACAGTGGAAAAGTGTACTCTCAGGATTTTATAATGAATTTCACCCTAAAATAGAAGATGTAGAGGAAAATGCAGACCGTGCTACTGGGGAAAGACTCCTAGGAAAAGACCCTAAAACAGGGAAGAATGTCTATGCCCGAATGGGGAGATATGGAGCCATGATTCAGATAGGTGAAAGTGATGACGAGGAAAAACCTACCTTCGCTTCACTCCTTACCATGCAAAATATCGCTACCATTTCTTTGGAGGAAGCATTGGATTTATTTAAGGTGCCTTTTGATCTTAATCCTGTGGATGCTTTGCCAGTGAGTGTGGGCGTAGGGCGTTTTGGTCCTTATGTGAAATGGGGAGAAACCTACATCAGTATCCCGAAAGGAGAAGATCCACTGAGTGTAAACCAAGAAAGAGCAGAGGAGATTATCGCTGAAAAGAAAAAAGCCGATGCTCCAGTGGCTACCTATAAGGGAGAGCCTGTAACGAAGGGGACAGGAAGATTTGGACCATTTATTAAATACCAAAATCTATATATCAATGTGCCGAAAAAGTATAATTTCGATGCACTTGCTACAGAGGAAATACATGAGCTTATTGAAGCGAAATTAGAAAAAGAAGCCAACCGGTATATTCAGCAGTGGCAAGATGAAAAAATCAGTTTGGAAAATGGTAGATGGGGGCCTTTTATTCGTTTTGGTAAGGCAATGCTCAAAATTCCTAAGAATGAAAATGATGAGAAATATACGGCAGATGAGCTGAAAGAAGTTTCTTTAGAAGAAGTGAAAAAATGGATTAAAGCACAGGATGAAACCGCCTTCGAACCAAAGAAAAAAACGGTAGCCAAGAAGACTGCTACAAAGAAAGCAACTACCACAAAAAAGACGACTAAGAAATAGAAAAAAATGCAAATTCGCTCTCTGAGGTTTCAAGATATTAAGACGCATTTTCCCATTAAAACCATGCTCATCATCATTGGGGTATGGCTGGTTTTAGCGTTAGGGAATTTTTTATCCATAGAGTATGGAGTATATTTAGGGGTGGATTTGTTTTTTCCATTTTCGGTGCTTTATCCTTCTGAGTTTTTATGGCAAGGCTTTATTTTTAGCTTCTTATTCGGTGTGGCAGGAGTGTATTGCTGGGATAAGGTAGAACGGTTTTCTTTATTACAAGTGATTTTGTGTTGTATATTGCTGGTTTTTTTAGGTAATATGATGCAGGGGAGTTTTGATAATGCTTTTCTTAAGCCTTTTTATTGGAAAGGACAGCAATATTATTCTGATGCCATAAAGGTTACAGATGCTGCTGATTTTCTCAGAACTTTTGAAGAGAAACAAGATACTTTTTTACTCCATACCAAAACGCATCCTCCCTTTGTAGTGCTGATACATTATTATTTATTGCAAATATCGGGAGGAAGTATAGTTTTTTTGTCTTTAGTATTCACTGGTTTTGCCATGCTTATTTTTCCTATTATGATGAGGATATGGCAGAATTTTGACTTTCCTGCATTACAAATCAAGAAATTATTATTATTATTGGCAATAGTACCTTCGGTAAATATCTATACTTTAGTGAGTTTAGATGGTTTGATATTGGTCTCTGTGGCATTGGCTTTGTGGGCGGTAAGTGAGGTGTACAAGGTAGGGAAAGTAAGTTTATTCTCCATTATTCTTACGGTTTTATCTATTGTTATTTCTAATTCATTGAGTTTTTCAGGGTTGTTTGTCATTGCTTTTTTAGGGATTTTAGCATTGGTTCAGCTATGGAAAAGAGACGCCCGATTTGCTTGGTTGGGAGGAATTAGCTTGATGATTTCCATTTTGGTCTTTTTAGGGTATTATTATATAGGAGGGTATAATCATTGGGAAGTGTTTAGAGCTGCTTCGGCGTCTGAAAACCGATATGGATTTATGCTTTTTTCTATTCCTCACATTTATTTTGCCACTCGTTTGCAAGATATAGCAGAAATCATGATGTTTTTATCATTGCCTTTTATTACGCTGTGGTTCGATAGAAAATACAGCGCTTCATTTTTAGAAGATTCGTTTACAAAAAAGGTGGCCTATTCTGCTATTTTTGTTTTGTTACTCATGTTTTCTACGGGGGCTTATGGCACGGGAGAAACGGCAAGGGCGTGTTTATTCATCGTTCCATTTATTTTTATTTTGGAGAGGAAAATACCTGCCATTACCTTTACCATTGTTTATTTTCTGTGTGTGATGCAGACATTAATCATGCAGACTGTAGGTAATTTTTTCTGGTAGTTAATATTAAAAACTATGAATATTTCTGATGTTTTTTCTCCTTTTCAGAAACCTGATGTAAAAGAATGGCAGTTGGGGGCTCATCTTCGTAAATCTTTGAATCATGGTCAGGTAGTTATACTTACTTGTAGTGATTATAGAGGTGTAAATATGGAAAGGACGGTAGATTTTTCCATGTTAAGAAATGAACTTTACCAGCTCGCTTCTATAGAAGCACAGTTTGCTTTTTATGATTTGGGAGATTTGATTTCAGGAAAGACCTTACAGGATACGCATTATATTTTACAAGAGGTTTTGCTCTTTCTTTTTCAGAGAAATTGTAAGGTCATCGTTGTAGGAGGAGGGGGTGATTTGTCTTATGCACTTTTTTCTGCGGTCAATTCATTTAAGAAAAGCGTAAGGTATGCTCATTTTTGTGCAGGTCTAGATATTCATTCGGAACAATTGGAGCAAGATTTAGACGCTACTAATTTCTTGGCAAAAATTTTTGATAACTCATCTTTTCATGTGAAAGATTTTACCCTTTTGGGATATCAGAGACATCTGACGAGTCCTTTTACACTGAATTACTTAAAAGAAGTAAATTTTGATACACTTCGTCTCTCTGAGATATTGTCTGCGTCTTATATCGTAGAGCCTAGACTTCGTTTTGCAGATTTGGTAACTATGGATGCCAATGTCTTAGAGACTATGCGTGAACCTATTGCTTTTCATCCTCAGGTCAATGGTTTGAATAGGAGGGAGATATGTTCATGTATGCAAAGTATAGGTTTAGGAGTGAATTTGTCTGCGGTAGGACTTTTTAATTTTGATTTTTCATCTTCTTGGCAAAATACATCTCTTCTCGCACAGATGATTTGGTATTTGATGGAAGGAATGTCCATTGCTCAAACTCGTCCAAGGGTACCAAATGTGGAAACTTATTTCGTAATGATTAATGAGGAGAATTTTGTTTTTAAAAAAGATGTTTTCACGGATCAATGGTATTTTGGTGCTTCTGAGTATCTGGAAAATTGTCTGCCTTGTAGCTATCAGGATTACCTTCAAGCGAAAAATGGAAGCATTCATCCAAGACTTTTGAAACAATAATGTTATGGTAAAAGTATCTATAATCGTTCCGGTGTATAATGTGGAACAATATCTTTCTAAATGTTTAGAATCACTTGTGAACCAGACACTAGATGATTTAGAGATTATTGTGGTCAATGATGGAAGTAAGGATGATTCAGCTCAAATTGCTCAGCGTTATGCTGTTCAATATCCCGATAAAGTGATGTATTTGGAAAAGGAAAATGGAGGGCTGAGTGACGCTAGAAACTTTGGAATAGATTATGCGAATGGAGCTTATCTCGCATTTGTGGACAGTGATGATTTCGTGCTTCCTACCATGATGGAGGAAATGTATGAGCTTTGTCAAAAACACGATGCAGATATTGCCATTTGTAATCTTCAGAAAGTGAATGAAAACGGAGAAATTACGCAGAAACTGGGACAGCTTTCTAATTTTCCTACCGTTTTTACACTGGCAGAAAGGCCTGATGCTTTTGCAGATATGTCTTATTTTGCCTGCAATAAGATATTTAGAAAAAATCTTTTCGCTCACTTGCGCTTCAGAAAGGGGTTGCATTTTGAGGATATAGAGCTTATTCCGAGGATACTGCTCAGGGCCAATACTATTGCCAGAACAGATGTGTACCACTATCAGTACTTTGAACGCACGAACTCTATTAGTAAATCTCATACTATTAGGGGGTTAGATATGTTAGAGGCGGTAGAAACGGTTACTCAAGATTTTAAAGAAAGGAATATGGCAATAGGGCATCAGCACTTAAAGTCATTTCAAATTCTTCAGGGGTACTATAGTTTTTTAGCCTATCTTGCCTTTGTAAAAGAGGAGGCTGTTTATCAGGAAATGAAGCGTAAGTTAAAAGCGTTTTTAAGAAAAAACGAAATTTCTAAGCTACAAATTTTTAATTATAAGCGATTTGGTAAAAATTATATACTATCTTTGCCATTGAAGAAAAAAATGTATTACCTTTTACATCTGTTAGGAGCCGATGGTATCATCCGGAAATGGCTGGTGTAGAATTTAACATATGGTAAAATTCATCTTTTGAGGTATTTATAGTGGAATGAATCAGTTTGAATCTTTAATCATATCATCGGGATTGTCATCATTTTATGTAAAGCTCACCTTAGGATTTTTGAGTGCTTTTTTTGTGTGTTATCTTTCCGTGCCTACCATAGTGAAGATTTCATTCAAGAAAAATTTGATGGATGAACCAGGAGTTAGGAGTTCTCACTTGAGGAAAATTCCTAATCTCGGTGGAGTTGCTATTTTTTATGCAATAGCTATTTGTGCATCGGTTTTTGCGTATGAATTATTTGATAAGTACAAGTTTTTATTTGCGTCATTGGTGATTTTGTTATATATCGGAGTAATGGATGATATAGTGGTCATGCGGGCGTATAAGAAGCTGATCGCTCAGATAGTAGTTTCTTTCCTGATTGTAGTAGGTTCAGATGTAAGGATTAGGAGTTTATTTGGCTTATTTGGTATAGAGGACTTGAACTATGTAGTTAGCGTATTGTTTAGTGTGTTTACATTTATTATACTTATCAATGCGTTTAATTTAATTGATGGGATAGATGGCCTGGCAGGAGGGTATGCCATATTGTGTAGTTTAATGTTTGGTGCCAGTTATTTCAGATTAGGAGAAGAACATTATTCTTTGGTTATTTTCTCTGCAGTAATTGTAGGAGCGGTATTAGGTTTTTTACGCTATAATTTATCTAATTATCGTATTCAGAAAATATTTATGGGAGACACGGGGTCTATGATTTTAGGTTTTTTACTCGCCTTTATGGCAATATCTTTTATTGATATTTTTATTGAGAAAGAGCCTTCTGTTTCTCAGATGGTGTATCATTTGGATTCGGCACCCGTTATTGCTGTGGCGATATTGATGTTACCTATCGTTGATACTTTAAATGTGATTATTATTCGTTTGTTTAAGAAACAATCTGTTTTAGAGGCAGATAAAAATCATATTCACCATAAATTGTTAGATTTAGGGTTGTCACATGGAGGGTGTACAGGGTGTATATTGTCTTATTACTCTTTAGCAGTTTGTCTGATATATTTTTGTAGGCATTTAGAGAATAATGTATTATTGCTTCTGGTGCTATTTATAGGTTTTTTTGGTGCTTATTTGCCTACATTTTTTAAACTAATTAAAACCAATAATAATGGATAATCTTATACAGATGAAAAATAAATTGTTTTGTCTTTTTGCGTTTTCTGTGCTTGTCTTACAGTCTTGTATTGTAACAAAGGATGTTCAGTATATGCAGCCTAACGAGAATCTTATCATTGATGAGGAAGGCTTGGTGCCTTACAATGTCCCTACTTATAGGGTGACCAAAAATGATATTTTTAATCTTAATATTGTTACCACTTCTAAGGGAGATGCTGCTCAATTTTATTCTACATTGAATGCTACTATCCAAGGGACACAAAATATTTTGCCTGGACAGCAAGGGGGAAGAGGTGGGGTAAGTGTGATAGGTAATGGTATAGGAGGAAATGCTCAGTTCTATTTTCAAGGAATAAAAGTGGATGCTAAGGGGGATATCTATGTATTTGGAATTGGCTATATCAAAGCGGAAGGTAGAACGGTAAAGGAAATTTCAGATGAAATACAGGAGTCTGTAAATCTTAATTTTCAAGAAGGAAAAAGTGAAGTAAGATTGAATTTAGATGGGATTAGATATCACATATTGGGAGATATAGAAACTGTAGGAATTACAGGGGAGAAAGTATCTCATACTCAGACTTTAAATCTTTTCGAAGCATTTGCCCAAAATGGAGGACTTAATAGAACGGTAGATAGAAAAAATATCAAAATCCAAAGAAAATTTCCTGAGGGAATGCGTACCGTTACTGTAGATGTTACCAGAGAAGATATTCAAAATTCACCTTATTTTTGGGTACAAAATGGTGATGTAATTATTCTCAATACCCGAAAAAATTCGTTCAATGGATTCGGAAAAGATCCTGTACAAACCATTACTACTGGGGTCACTGTGCTTACTACACTTTTGTCTGCATACTTAATTTTTACAAGGCTCTAAAGATAAAAATATGATACCCTCAAAAAAACAAAATGTAATGGATACCTCTCAAGAAATAGAAAGGAAGGTAGAAAATTTTTCCATTTTTGATGTTCAACATTTTATCAGAAGAATTATCAGAAGTTGGTATTGGTTTGTGCTTATGTTTACCGTGGGCTATGCTATTGCCTATGTCTATATTCGTTATTATGCTCAAAGGATTTACTCTTCAGATATAATACTTAGCGTAACTAAAAACTCTTCATCTTATAATACATCAGGTCAGTCTATTAATTTTATTTGGGGGCAAACAAATAGCACGGAAGGCATTCAATTAAAAAAGATGTTGCTTTCTCGTTCTCATAATGAAATTCTCGTTAAAGAACTGAAACTTTATGTGAATTATAAGACAGCAGGTCTTGTCCGAGAGACTTTTATGGATAAGAATGATTCTCCTTTCTTTTTTGAAATAGATGAAAATCACCTTCAGCAGGTGGATTATCCTATATTCATTACTCCTAAGGGGGATAAATATGAAATTTCTTTTCCTGGACAAGCTTCTAATAAACTCTATGATTATTACTCAGAAAGCTTTAAAAATGTAAAGTCTTTCGCTAGTCCTCAAACTAAAACCATCGCTTTAAATGAGTGGTTTGAGTCTCCCAATTTGAGATTTAGATTAGTACCTAATCCTACTCCCTCTGGACTAGAAGTTCCGAATGTAATTATCACATTAAGCACCGTAAATAGTGCAGTGAGAGCCATCGTGGGAAGTATGGAGGTAAACTTTGATAGAGAGATAGCATCCATTATGCAAATCACTAAGAAGGGATATAACCTGAATGAAACAGTCAATTTTTTGAATGCTTCTGTGGAATTCCTTAAGGACAGAAGATTGCGTGAGCAAACATTAATGGACAAAAATACCAAGGCTTACATTGATGATAATCTGGGTAAAATCAAATATAAATTAGATTCTGCTGCAGGGATTATGAACGAACTTAAAGTCAAAGATGGACTTTATGATATAGAAGACCTGGACAGAAGAGCATTAGAGCAAATTAAAGAATTAGATGCTAAGAAAGCGGAGGTTCTTCTAAAGATGAATTCCTTATCGAATATTAAAGGAACGCTCTTGTCCAACAATATTGAGAAAATTATCAGCACCAAAATGGCTGGATTTGAAGATGCTGAATTTGCAACATCGGTAACAGATCTACAGACATTACAAGATAAAAAAAGTGAAATAGAAAACATTTATCAACCTAATTCCGAGCCTATTAAGGAGATTAATAGAAAAATAAAAGAGGCTCAAAATGCAGGAGCTGGTAGTCTCAATAGATATTCCAATACATATTTAGGTGAAATAAAGAAGATAGATGATCAGATTCGTGAATTGGAAGGCAAACTATCTAATTTTCCTGAAAAAGAAAGAAAGTATTTGGATGCTAAGAGAGGCTATGAAATGATAGAATCCACCTATACGCTTCTTCAAACTAAACAGCATGAAACTCAAATCAGATTGGCATCTCAAGATTCAGATATTGCAGTAATAGATCCTGCTAAAAATATTGGACAAGGACCTATATCACCCAATATTTCTAATGTCAAGACATTTATTATTTTACCACTGTTATTACTTCCTTTAATTATTGTTCTGCTTAGAGAGTTGTTGGATAACAAAGTGAGAAACCTTAAAGAAGTTCTCAGTGTAACTAAGATCCCTTTCTTGGGAGTTATCGGTAGAAATGTTTCCGAAAATAATCTTGCTGTTATTAATCAGTCTAAATCTTCTGTCGCAGAGGCCTTTCGATCAGTGCGTTCGCATTTGAGATTTATAGGAAGTAAAAGAGAAAATAGTCAAGTATTTCTTGTTACCTCATCTGTGGGAGGAGAGGGTAAGACATTTGTTTCTATTAACTTGGCTTCTGTTCTTGCATTGGGAGGAAAGAAGACCATATTATTGGGAATGGACTTAAGGAAACCAAAAATATTTGGTGATTTTAAATTGGACAATAGTAAAGGTATTTCTAATTACTTAGTAGGAAGCGTTACTAAGGAAGAAATTATTAAGCCTACTCATATTCCATCGCTTTTCATCGCTACGGCAGGAGAGATTCCTCCTAACCCATCAGAACTCTTGATGAGTGATAAAAATCATGAATTCATAGAACAGCTGAGAGAAGAATTTGATTATATCGTTATTGACTCTCCACCTGTAGGATTGGTAACAGATTCATTTGATTTGATGAAATATTCGGATGCTAATGTCTATGTGGTAAGACATGAATATACAGAGAAGTATATGCTTAAGATGATTGCAGAAAAATATCAAAATAAAGAGGTAAGTAATTTGGCGATTGTGTACAATGATGCAGATCATAAAAATGGCTATGGCTATGGTTACGGCTACGGCTATGGTTACGGCTATTTTGACGAAGATGCACAATATGAGCTTCCGTTTTTGCCAAGAATCATAAAGAATATAAGAATGATTTTTAGTAGAAAATAATAGGCTAAGAGTATATAAAGTTTGTTTATAAATATCACTTTTGATGGTTTTTTTAGTCAAAAGTGATATTTTATAATTTTTTTTGTACTTTTAACCAATTGTTAAGAATTTTGTAAACCTAATTTTGTTTTATATTTGCATGACAGATGCCAAAGGATAAAACAACTAATATCCATGCTTTTTATGAAAAAACATTTAGCACTTGGTTTTCTTGCATTTCTACTCGGAAATGTGAGTATTTATAAAGCTCAAAGAAACGAAATAGGCGTAAGGCTAGGAGTGAATAATCTGGTAGGAGATATAGGAAATACCAATTATTTCATTCAGAGACCATTCGCTTCCGTTAAAGGTTCTGGGGTTCCTGTATCTGTAGGGGGCTTTTATAGATTTAATTTTAATCCTCAACAATCTTTAAGATTGGATGTAGGATACAATAGGATAAAATTCTATGATGAGCTTACTCAGGAGGAGTATAGAAGAAATAGAGGGACTTGGGGAAATAATAATGCCTTTGAGGCTTCGCTTTTATTCGAATACAATTTTCTGGGTATTAATAACGAGCAAAGATATGGTATGCTCAGCCCATATATTTTTGCAGGTTTTGGGGCAATGATGCATAATATATCTCAAGTAAAATTATTTCATGATTTTACTAGAGATGCAGATGGGGTAGCCCTTGCTCCTACTCACGAAGAAGATTTTGTAACCTCCTATACTTTTAATAAAACACAAAAAATAACCCCTTTTATTCCCTTTGGAATTGGGGTAAAATATAAATTTAATTATAATTGGACGGTATCTGTAGAGGCAATGCTGAGACCTACATTCTCAGACCAGCTGGATTATAGCCATCTTAGAGCGGAAGATATTAGAAGTGAGTATAGCCAAGATATCATTACACCAAGTACCAATGCTTCATTACTCCAAGTGCCAGAATATTATAATATTAGTTTACAAAGAGAAAAAGAATTCTTAAAAAATAGGCAAATAGGAGAAACCAAAGGCAAAGACTGGGTAAATAGTGTTACCATAGGATTGTCTTACTCTTTCGGGAGACCACCATGTTATTGTGATTAGTAGTAAAAATGTCATCATTTAAAGAAAAAATTAACCGAAATAATCTCCCTCAGCATATTGCTATCATTATGGATGGCAATGGTAGATGGGCGAAAAGTAGAGGAGAAGAAAGGACTTTTGGGCATAAAAACGCCATAGAAGCCGTTCGTAATGCCATTAATGCTTGTAATGAAATAGGCATTCCTTACCTCACCCTTTATACATTCTCTTCAGAAAATTGGAATAGACCTAAGGAAGAAGTCTCTACGCTGATGAACCTACTCTCAGAAACGCTCCTCTTAGAAGCGGAAGAGATTTTTACCAAAGGACTAAGGATGCATATCATCGGAGACCAAAGTAGACTTCCTCAATTGGTGCAAGATCAGCTGAACCAAGTGGTAGAGCTTACCCAAAATAATACCAAAGGAAATCTTATTCTCGCACTCAGCTACGGGAGTCAGCAGGAAATAGTGAGAGCAGTGAGGAATATAGCCCAAAAAGTGGCCAATAATGAACTACAATGGGATGAAATTAATGAAAGCACTATAGAAAATCACCTCTATACAAAGGACTTTCCACCTGTAGATCTCATGATAAGAACCAGTGGAGAAGTCAGAATATCTAACTTTTTACTTTGGCAAATGGCATATGCAGAAATGCAATTTCTAGATGTACTTTGGCCAGACTTTACCAAAGAAACACTTTTTGAGTGCGTACTGAATTATCAAAATAAAGAAAGACGATTCGGAAAAACAAGCGAACAAATCTCTACCCAATAATTTTTTAGATTGATTGACAAGATGATAAAACTGAAATATATCCCAATTATTTTATGTGTAGCGTCTGCCCATCTTTATGGACAGATTACCCCACAGGGGAATACCAATGCTCCAGCCACTACACTTCAAGTCCCTGAATCGGGAACTTATAAGCTCAAAGATATTGTAATCGATGGGGTGAAAAAATATTCTTCCGCCCAAATTCTTCGTATTACTGGGCTGAGAAAGGGAGAAACTGTAGAACTGCCAGGGCAAAAACTAAGTACAGCTATTAAAAAACTTTGGGATACCAATAGCTTCTCAGAGGTAGAAGTTCTTGTGGAAGATATCCAAGGGGAAGAGATCGTCCTTAAATTTAAACTCAAAGACCTTAAAATATTAGGTGAAGTAAAATTTCAAGGAAAAGGAATCGGTAAGTCTAAAAATGAAAAACTGGCAAAAGATAATAATCTGAAACCAGGAATGACCATTACCCCTACCTTGGTAAATAATCTGAAAAATAATATTGCCAATGATTATGTGAAAAAAGGATTCGCAGACGCATCGGTATCCATTACCGAAAAGACCAATCCTGCAGACCCATCCTTAACCGATTGGACAGTGGATGTGGAAAAAGGCAAAAGAATAAAAATAGATAAAATAGAGTTTACAGGAAACGAAAATATCTCCGATAAAAAACTTAGAAAAAAAGCATTTAAAGATACTAAACAGAAAAGAATAGGAATAGGAGGTATCCTTAAACCTTCTAAATTCTTACAAGATAAATACCAAGAAGATAAAAAGAATTTAGTAAATTACTATAACTCCTTAGGATACCGAGATGCTAGAATATTGTCAGACTCTGTGTATAGGAATAAAAATAACCAATACGAAATAGATGTAAAACTCTATGAAGGAAAACAATATTATATCGGAGATATCACCTTCGTGGGAAATACCGTTTTCTCTACTGAGTTTCTAGAAAAACTCTTAGGATACAAGAAAGGTGATATTTATGATGCCGTAGGTTTTAATAAGAAAGTAGGAGAAGATGGAGGTAAAGAAGATGATTCGGATATCCGTTCTCTCTACATGAATAGTGGCTACCTTTTTTCTAATGTAATTCCTATAGAAAAATCTATTGATGGGGATAAAATAAACCTTGAAATTAGAATTAATGAAGGGGAAAAATCAGCATGGAACAAAGTAACTTGGTCAGGAAATAGAGTAACCCATGACCATGTGGTGCTTCGTGCATTAAGAACCAAACCAGGAGATTTGTTTTCTAAATCAGATATTAAGCGTACCTACTTTGATTTAGCGGGTATGCAGTATTTTGACCCACAGGCAATAAAATATGAGCCTAAACCCAATCCTCAAAATAATACCGTAGATATGCACTGGACACTGGCAGAGAAAAGTTCTTCTCAGGTACAGCTTCAGGCAGGATACGGTGGGAATACTTTCATCGGTACTCTTGGGCTTACATTTAATAATTTCTCACTGAAAAATTTCCTTAAGCTCAAAGGATTTAAACCTGTACCTCAAGGAGATGGACAAACACTTTCCATCCAAGCACAGGCAGGGTATTACTTCCAAAACTATGGACTCTCTTTCGTAGAGCCTTGGCTTTTCGGAAAAAGACCTACCGCACTTTCTGTGGGAGTAAACCAATCCAGAATTAATCAAAATACCATTTCTGGAGATGATATGAAACTGAATATTACCTCAGTAAATGCAGGGCTAAATCGTTTGCTTAACTGGCCAGATAATTATTTCTCACTTTATACTGGATTACAGTACCAGAGCTATCAGTTTAGCAATTATCCTTTCCAATTTGGACAAACCTTGGAATACCACGGAAATGCACATAATTTTAGTATTAATCTTGGGCTTTCTAGAAATTCCGCAGGGTATGACCCATTCTTCCCTACTCATGGTTCCAATGTGGAAGCATCGGTGAAATTTACACCACCGTACTCATTATTTAACAAGAAAGATTATGCTTCACTATCCAATATGGATAAATACAAGCTCATGGAATTCTTTAAGGTAAAGCTTAAGGCAGAATCTTATAATGAAATAGTAGGAAAGCTCGTCCTTAGAACCTCTGGAGAAATGGGCTTCATGGATGGGTACAATAAACAGCTGGGAGCTCCGCCATTTGAAAGATTTTATCTAGGGGGAACGGGGCTTTTTGGGCAAAGATTTGATGGAAGAGAACTGATACCGCTCAGAGGTTATGAAAACTCTAGTACATCTGGTGCTACCTTTAATTCAGCAGATGACATTACACCGCTCGGGGGAGGAACCATCTATAATAGATTTGTGGCGGAACTTCGTTATCCTATATCTATGAACCAAACTGCAAAAATTTGGGGTCTTGCCTTTGCAGAAGCTGGAAATGTATGGAATAACTGGGGAAGCTATAATCCTTTCCAGCTGAAGCGTTCCGTAGGAGTAGGGGTGAGAGTATATATGGGTGCTTTCGGGCTTATCGGTTTTGATTTCGCCTATGGATTTGATTCGCCAATTTATAATAATACGCCTTCAGGATTTAGAACGCATTTCTTGATGGGGCAAAGTCTTTAATTTTTTGGTAAAATGAAAACTTTTTGTAATCGTTTTTTTTTCGTAGTACTATTTGTGATAGGTAGCGTTTGTACCTTTGGTCAAAAAATAGGCGTAGTAGATACCCACTACATCATGTCTCAATTACCCGAGTATAAAGATGCTGAAAGTAGACTCAATGCTCAGATTAAAGCATGGGAAGAGGATATTAAAAGTCTGCAAAGTGAATATGAAAAAAAGAAAGCAGCTTTTGATTCTGAGCGGGTATTACTCATTGGTGATCAGCTTATCCAAAGAGAAAAAGAAGTGGTAGATTTAGAAAAAAATATTAAAACTACGCTCAGTCTTCGTTTTGGTACCAATGGAGAAATAGAAAAATTAAGAACCAATTTACTTAAGCCTTTTCAAGACCAAATTTGGGAAGCGGTAAGAGTAGTATCAGAAGCCAATGGGCTTGGCATTGTTATTGATAGAAGTGGAGATGTAACCATTATTTACCTTAAAAAGAGCTATGATTATTCTGAAAAGGTAATTAATATGCTTACCAAAAATCAAAAAAAATCAAGTGCTAAAAAATAATTATATTTGCACATTAAAAATTAAAAAAATACAATTAATATTATGAAGAAACTTCGAGTTTTATTAGCATCAGCAATCATGATGCTTTCAGTAGGAGTAGTGAGTGCACAGAAAATAGCACACTTAAATTATGAAGAGGTACTTTCTTTAATGCCTGAAACTAAAAAAGCAACGGATGATTTAGATAAATTCTCTAAAACAAAAGATGCTGAACTTAAAAAATTAAGTGATGCTTGGTCTGCAGATGTCCAAAAATTTGAGGCTGAAGCAGCAAAAATGACTGACGCTCAAAGACAAGCAAAAGGGCAAGAGCTTCAAAAGACACAGCAAAATCTTCAGCAAATGCTGAATACTGCACAGCAAGATATTCAGAAGAGAAGAGAAACGCTTCTCCAGCCGATTATCAATAAACTGAATGCCGCAATAGAAAAAGCAGCAAAAGCAAATGCTTATGAATACATCATTGATTCTAGTGCTTTAATCTATCGTGGAGGTACAGATGCTACCGCCGCTGTGAAAAAAGAATTAGGATTAAAATAATTTTCCTTCATCATGATATAAAAAAGCCATCTCTTTCATGAGATGGCTTTTTTGTTTTTTAGTAGTATAGATTAAATCACGAATTTATTACTGATACTCTTATGCTCATGTACCATACGCATCACATCAGCGAAGAGTGGGGCACATGAAAGTACTTTAATTTTAGAAGAAAGTTCCGTTTTTACAGGAATAGAATCGGTTACAATCACTTCTTCCAATGCAGAATTATTAATGTTTTCATACGCTTTGCCCGAAAGTACACCATGGGTCGCCATTGCTCTTACGGATTTTGCTCCGTTTTTAATGAGGATTTCAGCCGCTTTACAGAGGGTTCCTGCGGTGTCTATCATATCATCAATCAAAATCACATTACGGTCTTTTACATCTCCTATTAGGAACATTTCTTCCACTACATTGGCTTTTTTACGCTCTTTGTAGGCGATAACCACTTCAGCACCTAGATGTCCAGCGTAATTTTTCGCTCGTTTTGCACCTCCCATGTCTGGCGAAGCAATGGTAAGGTTATCTAAATTAAGAGAAGTAATATAATCTACAAAAATGCTAGAGGCATACAAATGGTCCACTGGGATTTCAAAGAAACCTTGGATTTGGTCTGCGTGTAAGTCCATGGTCATTACTCGTGTAGCTCCTGCTGCAGTGAGAAGATTGGCTACCAATTTTGCTCCAATAGGTGCTCTTGGTTTATCTTTTCTATCTTGTCTAGCAAGACCGAAATAAGGAATTACTACTGTAATATTTTTTGCTGATGCTCTTTTGGCTGCATCAATCATAAGGAGGAGCTCTAGTAGATTATCTGCAGGAGGAAATGTAGAGCCTATGAGGAATACTCTACCTCCTCTCACCGTTTGGTCTAATACGGGCTCGAACTCTCCATCACTGAACTCTTGGAAATTAATTTTTCCTAATTCTTGTCCGTAATGTTTTGCGATTTGTTCTGCTAAATTTTTGCTTGTACGCGTAGAAAACAAGTAAGTAAGTTGTTCTGCCATTGTTCATTGAGTTTGAAGTTACAAAAGTAATAAAAATCGCTCATCTAGTAAACAGATGAGCGAAGTTATTCCATACTTTTTGCCTCACAAGAAGCACATTCTATGGGAAAGTAATTCCTGAATAATGATTAGGATTTACCTGTTGTAGTGTGGCATTGTATTTCTTATTAATGGCTTTAATAAATTCATTGGCGATAATGGCATATCCTCTGCCTGTAAGGTGTACTCCATCTAAGGAGAAAGCACCTCCTGTAACAAAACTCGCATTATAGTTGGTACCATTGTATAGTATTCCCGAATTTTTTCCAAGTTCTTCCATTTTGGCATTTGCGTCCACGAAAGCCAGTCCGAATTGCTCTGCAAGTTGCTGTATAGAATGGTTATATGTGGCTGTAGCGGTGAGTACTTCCTGTACCTCTGTTTTGGTAAGTATATGCATATCCTCTAAAGGATAAGAAATGCCGTACTTCATATTCGGGATAGGAAGTCCTGTAGGTGGAGTATTAATCACTGCTCCTGTAGGTGGAGTATTAATCACTGCTCCTGTAGTTAGGAGTACTAAGTCTTCGTGGGTAGCGTGTCTTGCTTGTCCGTAGGTTAATCCCATTATTCCTGCTAGATTAGCATTTACTCCTGCTGCGATGAGTGCGGCGGTAAGCTGTGCAGAAAGGTTGGTAAGGCTTTCATCTTTGATGAGCAAAGGATTTTTTCCTGTGGTTGCCAGCTGTATTCTATCCCCGTGTCCTAATGCGGTGAGTGCAGTTTTAAGAGGGGAGAGTAATGAAGTGTTGAGTGCCGCAGGTTCCGTATCTTTTAATGGAACAGCATTATACGGAATAGCAGTAAAGAAAGGAATAGCGGTTACATTAGGGATATTTGCAATGACCCCCTTTTTAGCCCCAGCGGTATTCATGGTTTGAATAATGGTACGAATGGTTCCTGCGAAAAGGGTAGGGTCGGTAATGTCATTTTTACCATAACCTGCAGGGTTCATATCGCCTGTTCTGTTCACACCTATGCCCCCTGAAGTAGCATAGAAAAGTACATCATTGTTCCCAATCCAAAGTGAATAGAAAGTAGGGTTTTTCTTCACAGCATCTGCTAAAACAGAGGTGTTAGCAGCACTTGCGAATCTTGCAAAATAAGGATTTGCAGTGCCATTAGCAATTCCTGATGGATTTCCATAGCCATTGGCAAGAAGGTGGAAAGTTTTCGCACCTGGAACTCCCAAATTGTTGTAAGAACCTGAAACGAAATTTAATGGACCTGCTGGTGCAGAAGGTACAGGGGTGAGTTTTCCAGATATTAGCTGCAGTGTGAGCTTACCTGGGAGTCCTAGATTTGTAAAGCCCCCTGTATTATTGGGCATGAGGGGTTGGGTAAAAGCACCTCCTCCTGCTTTTTTCATTTGCTCAGCGATGATGTTGGGATATGATTCATTCTGTCCATCAAGATACAAAGCACCATCTCTGTATCCTGCGGTGAGTGAATTTCCTAAGGAAACGAAAGTAGAAAAGTCGGCTTCTCCAGCAGTAATCTGATAATCTTTCACATCGGTTTCAAATTCTGTATTACAGCTTGTTATCGATAGAATAGAAGCCATAGCCAGTGTAGATAATATGATTTTTTTCATTGTACTAATAGCATTAAATTAAAATGGATTGTAAGAAAGTCCTAAGCCGAAATAGTAGGCTTTTGCCTTTGCCTGACCGAAGAATCCAATGTTATGATTATGGACAGAGCGGCTTTGCATAAACGCGTAGGCTCCTGAAATATCTACAGACACTTTATTAAAATTGAGCCCAATACCTCCAGTTAATACATTGTTATTAAAGGAAGGTGTTTCAGGGATGAAGTGTGCGTCATCATACGGAGATTCATCAAAATAATATCCCAACCTACCAGCGAAGCGTTTATTGAACTGGTACTGTGTACCTACTCTTATGGTTTTCGTGTTTTTAAAATTTTTCACATTGGTAACAATGGTAGGGTCTGGAGCATTTGGGTTAAGCAGTGCATGGTCAAAATCTAGGGTAAGTTGTCCATATCTTTCCCATCCTGTATAGTTAAAGTCTGCGGATATTTGCCATTTTGGAGTGATTTTATAGGTAGCTCCCAAAGTATATTCATCTACTAAAGGAAGCGTGGCTTTAAATCTATCTTGTCCATTGGCATCTAAATTTCTAATTGGGAAGAGGTAAGAAGGCATGTTAAAAGTTACCTTTCCGTTTTCTGCTTTCATATCAATAGGAGAACGATATGCCACACTTAAATCCCATTTTTCATCAGGCTGGAAATAAAATCCAAAACCGAAACCATGACCAGATGCTTCGTTATCAGAAAGGTTCATGCTGCCTCCTATTTGGTTAAGGCTTCTGTCCCAGTTAACGGAGCCTTTTGCGTAGATATAACTCGCACCGAAAGAAGCCCAGTTTGCCATTTTCACGGAGACCATCGGCTGGAAAAAGAAACTTTTCAGTTGCATCTTATCTACTATTTCATTTCCTGTCCATCCTTGTGGCCACTGAATAGTGCTTCCAAAAGGAGTAGCGAAGCTAAATCCTAATGATAAATCATCGATTACTTTGTATGCTACGGCAGCGTAAATAGGAGTTCCTAGAGGGTTTTCAGTAGAGAAATTCTCCCCCGTATTTAGGTTTTGGTAGTTGATGGTAGTCCCCACGCCGAAGCCACCTGCAGCAATGCTGAGTTTGTTAGGAATGAAAGAAATCCCTGCGGGATTAAAAAAAGCCACACTGGCATCTTGTGCATGGGCACTGGTATGTGCCATGGCAAGCTGTTTTACCCCTTGAAGGGAAACTCTAAATCCCCCAGCATAGGTCATAACGCCAGAAAGCATGGCAATGGTGAATAATATTCTTTTCATAAGAGATATGATTTTAATTACCAAAAATAGAACTTCCACAGATATAAAACAAAAAAATAGGATGATTTTTTGTAAGTGAATGAGTGTTTTGATGTACAATATGTTGAGATATGAATATATTTTTGAGGGCTTATGGTGCATTTATGAGCAAAGGGACTTTATAAAAAATATTTTAATACTTTACTGAATATGAGAGCATAAGTTATGAGTGGTTTTTATTGAGGCTTAAAATAATCTCATTGCTCTCTTCATGTTAATTTTTCCATTATCCCTATCATCAGTTCAAAAAAAAAAGTAACTTTGCGGATTAAGATAAAAAATATAATATATGAGTTGTGGATGTAGAACATCTGGAAACTCTGCTGAATCTTGCAGCACAAAATCTATTAATGGATGTGCCCAAGTAGATACTTGTGGCAATAGCTATAAATTAAGTGTATTTGATTGGTTGGCAGGTGTACAAAATCCGACCGATCAAAAATGTGAATGGGTAGAGGTTCGTTTTAAAAACGATAGAAAAGTTTTTTTTCATAATGTACATCATTTACCATTGCACATTGGGAGCGTGGTAACCGTAGAGGCCAGTCCTGGGCATGATGTAGGTGTGGTAAGTCTTACGGGGGAACTGGTGAGAATTCAGATGAAAAAGAAAAAGGTTTCTGAAGATAATGCACTGAAAGTCTATAGAATAGCTACGAGTAAAGATATAGAAATTTGGCACGAGGCAAGGGAGAGAGAGGCAGGGATAAAATTAGAAGCACGAAAAATAGCTCAAAACCTTCATCTTCAAATGAAAATTACCGATGTGGAATTTCAAGGAGATGGCTCCAAGGTTACTTTTTATTATACCGCAGATAGCAGGGTGGATTTCAGGCAGTTGATTAAAGATTTAGCTTTGGCATTTCGTGCGAAAATAGACATGAAACAAATCGGTTTCAGGCAGGAGGCATCCAAAATAGGAGGTATAGGCTCTTGTGGTAGGGAACTCTGTTGCTCCACATGGCTTACAGATTTTCGCTCTGTGAACACTAATGCAGCCAGATATCAGCAGTTGAGCATTAACCCTCAAAAACTGGCAGGACAATGTGGTAAACTGAAATGCTGTCTTAATTTTGAACTGGAAAGCTATTTGGACAGTTTAAAGGATTTTCCGCCTACCACTACTACCTTGGAAACGGAAAATGGAAAGGCTTTTTGCATTAAAATAGATGTATTTAAGAGGAAGATGTGGTTTGCGTATGTGGAACGCTCACTTTCTTGGTATGATATTGACATTGAGGATGTAAAACACATGATGGAGCTTAATAAGAAAGGGGAGAAATCACCACCATTGGAAGATTACAAAACCCTTGGTGTGGATGCTCTTATGGTGAATACAGACCTCATTCAGGAAGACCGTTTAGACCGTTTTGAAAGAAAAGAAAGGCAGAAGAGAAGTAGTAAAGGCCGAAGCAGAGAAGGGCAAAAAGGAAATCATAGGCCGAAAGCTGAGGCGAAACCTACAGCACAAGGTTCTGCCCAGTCTTCACAAGAAAGAAAGCATACTTCATCTAAACCTAAAAAAAGATTTAAACCTAAGAATAACAAAAGAAACAATGAATAAATTCTTGTGGGTAGGCTTGCTGTGTGTGTTATGTATGCAATGTACAGATTCTAAAGAGGCAGTGGAAACGCTTCCAATTAATAATTCTTGGTATCGTAAATATGAGCCTACATTCACCATAGAAGCAAATGATACTGCTGCGAAGGATATTTTTCTCATGGTAAGGAATAATGACGATTATCCTTACAGTAATATCAGATTTATTGTAACTTTACAAAAAGAGAAAGAAAAACCTATCACTGTGGATACCCTGAATTTTACGCTCGCAAGACCAGATGGCAGTTGGTTAGGGAAAGGTTTTGGAAAGGTGAAAGAATCAGAGTTGCTTTATAAGAGTAAATTTTCTTTTCCAAGCACAGGTAAATACACAATGAAAGTAGCTCAAGCCATGCGTAAAGATTCCCTGAAAGGGATAGAAGATATTGGGTATAGAATAGAGACATCAAAACCATAATTTAGAAACATTTATGGAAAATAATAAAACAAAAAAGACAACAGGAAGTACTTTTCCTTTGCCTCCGAAAAAGAAAAAAAATAGAGGATGGAAGCGTTGGGTCATTATCATTTGGCTCGGGCTGATAGCTTCTGTCTTAGGAATTGTTGCGTTATTTTTTGCAGTAGCCAATGGCTACTTAGGCACCATGCCAGATGTAAAAGAACTAGACAATCCTGATATTTATGTAGCATCAGAAATTTATTCTGCAGACAATGTTCTTTTAGGAAAATTTGAAAAAGAAAAAACGAAACCAGTTACCTATCAAGACCTTCCACCTCACCTTATTTTTGCTCTCCAAGCAAAAGAAGATGAGCGATTTAAGGAGCATTCAGGAATTGATATTAAATCCGTAGCGAGGGCTATTTATTTCCGTGGAGGAAGAGGAGGTGGCTCTACCATCACTCAGCAGCTGGCAAAACTACTTTTTACTCCAGATCCTTCATCTAATAAATTTAAGAGAGTAGCTCAGAAATTGAAAGAATGGGTAGTGGCAGTAGAATTAGAAAAGAGATATACCAAAGAAGAAATTATAGAGCTCTATTTCAATAAATTTGATTTTACTTATAATGGAAATGGAATAGAGATGGCGTCTAATATCTATTTTAATAAGTCAGCAAAAGATTTGACACTTCCAGAGTCTGCCATGTTTGTCGCCATGTTAGAAGCCCCATCTAGTAATAATCCACTTAGAAATAAGGAAAAAGCTAAACGCCGTAGGGATGTGGTATTAGGACAGATGAGAGATTTAGGCTATATAGATGAATCAGTGTACCAACAAGCGGTAGATACACCTGTAAAAATAGATTATAGACCTGTAAAAACCATTAGTGAGGGCTATTCTGCTTATTATAAATATCATTTAAGAAAAGAAATTGCTCCTATCTTAGAAGAACATGAGAAGAAAACAGGGAAAAAACTGAATCTCTTTAAAGATGGGATAAAAATTTATACTACCCTAGATTCTAAAATGCAAAAATATGCTGAGGAAGCCATTAAGGAGCACCTTACCATTCTTCAGAAGAACTTTGATAATGAGCAAAGGGGTAGAAAAGACCGTCCGTTTTATGGGGTAAACCAAAAGCAGATAGATGAAATCATGATGGCAGCCATAAGGAGAACGGGAAGATACAAAAGATTAAAAGCCGAAAATGTATCCGAAGATTCTATCATGATAGACTTTAAAACGCCTACCAAAATGTCTAGGTTTACTTGGAATGGAGAAGAAGAAGTGGAAATGTCTCCTTGGGACTCTATCCGTTACCATAAGCAAATCGCACAGGCGGGGCTGATGTCCATGGTACCTGGAACGGGAGAAATTAAGGCATGGGTAGGGGGAATAGATTGGCAACACTTTCAGTATGACCATATTAAACAAGGGAAAAGACAGGTGGGTTCTACCTTCAAACCCTTCGTGTATGCTACAGCCATTATGGAGCTGGGAATGACGCCTTGCTCACAAGTTTCTAATGCTACTTATGTGAAAGGCTCATGGAGAGTAGCAGGGTCTGGTGGTATGCTTACCCTTAGAGATGGATTGGCACACTCTAAAAACCCAGTGGCGGTGAGACTGATAGAACAGGCGGGAGCTAAGAAAGTAAAAAGATTAGCAAAAGACCTTGGGGTTACTGAGGAAATGCCGGATAATCTTACTATTGCTTTAGGTTCTTCTGATATTACCATCTATGAAATGCTAGGTGCATACTCCACTTTTGCTAATTATGGAAACTATATCAAGCCTGAAATGATTTGGAGAATAGAAGATGGAAACGGAAGGGTCATCAAAGATGTAAACCCCGAGGAAAGAGAAGTGATGAATGAAAAATATGCTTATACGATGATAGAGCTCATGAGAGGGGTGGCAGATTTCGGTACGGCATCAGGAGAATTGAGAAGAAGAGGCATTGCTAGAGGAGTAGAAATTGCAGGTAAAACGGGGACTACCCAGAAAAACTCTGATGGTTGGTTCATGGGCATCGTTCCGAATCTCGCTACGGGCGTTTGGGTAGGCTGGGAAGATCGTGCTACGCACTTTAGAAGCACAGGAGAAGGACAAGGTGCCAAGATGGCATTACCCATTTGGGCAATATTTATGAAAAAAGTATGGGCAGATAAATCACTGAATATCACACCTGATGATAAATTTGTGAAACCATCTGAGTGGAACAATGGCTGTGCAGATCTTCAGGGAATGGGCGGAGGATATGGAGATGAAGGGGGCTACCAAACCATAGAAGAGCTGAAAAACCCTACTCCGAGAGAACCGAAGGAAAATAATACTCGCCGTGAGGAAAGCGTAAATGATGCTATTAATAGAAATGAAGAAATAGATTTTAACCAATAAAGATAGGAGGCGATAAGCAGGAAGCGATAAGCAATAGGCATCCTGTTCATACGCATTTTAAAAGTTGGGAGATGGTAGGTTGATAGTCATTAGCTACTCACATCTCCCTTCTTAATCCCTTACCTCCAAAACTACCATCCAACAATGAAACAACTTGTATTTTCAGATGCTCAATATTGGGCAAATTTTCGTCCATTAACGCTTACAAGACCTGTGGCCGAACTCCGATTCGGTATCCTTACCTTTGCTGAAAGATGGCAGAAACTATTGAATAGTGATACCGTCTCTTATCTTACCGAAGATTATTTACAAGATAAATTTCCTGCTCCTAAAAAAGTGGAGAGTATAGTCATCGTTGCTAATTTTTTACCCGATGAAAAAGCATTGGAACAGATAAAAAATCTGCAATTAGGGGAAGCATTGGTTTATCGAGATGAACTTTTGGTAGTGAAAATCAATATGGAAAATTTTTCACTGAGTAATATCTCTAAAATGGAGGACATCTCTGAGGGGATTACTATGATAGAAAAGCCTACCGACTTGTTTTCACTCAATCATATAGCGATAGATTTTGATTTTGATTTGCTTACCAAGGGAAGAACTTCACAGCCCTTATCTTCTACCAACGGCTTTTTGGGTGACGAAAAGGATTTGTTTATAGAAGAGGGAGCCGAAGTAGAATTTTCTACCCTTAATACCAAAACAGGGAAAATTTACATTGGAAAAGATGCTGAAGTGATGGAAGGCTGTCACCTACGAGGACCTATCGCCTTATGTGAAGCATCTAAATTTAATCTCGGTGCCAAAGTTTATGGAGCCACCACTATAGGGCCTCATTCTAAAGTGGGTGGTGAGGTGAATAATATCGTGGTTTTAGGCTATTCTAATAAGGGACATGATGGTTTCGTGGGGAATTCAGTCATCGGGGAATGGTGCAATCTGGGAGCGGATACTAATTCATCCAACCTGAAAAATAATTATGCCAGTGTCAAGCTCTATAATTATACTTCCCAAAGCATGGAAGATACCGGCTTACAGTTTGCTGGGCTTATCATGGGGGATCATGCAAAAACGGCGATTAATACCCAGCTGAACACAGGAACTGTGGTGGGGGTAGGAGCTAATATTTTCCGTTCAGGATTTCCACCCAATTTTGTGCCTGATTTCTCTTGGGGCGGACACAGGCATGATGAGAAATTTTCTCTTCCCAAAGTATATGAAGTAGCAGAAAAAGCCATGGCAAGAAGAAAAATAGAGCTTACTGCTGTGGATAAAGTCATACTGAAATATTTGCATGAGAATATGAACACTTAGGAAGTCATTCATAAACAAAAAAGCTGTCCTCAAAGACAGCTTTTTGCTTTATTATTTTTGTATCTTAGAAATTGAAAATGCTTTTTGCTTTGTTATAGGCTCTTTCAAAGTCTAAGAGGTTGAGGTGAGAAGGGAGTTTTTCTTTGGCTATAAAATTAATCATCTGTTCTGTAGGCATATTTCCTACCAATTCGTCTTTCGCATAAGGACATCCTCCTATGCCTTTTATTGCAGAATCAAAGTGAGTACATCCAGCATCATAAGCAGCCTTGATTTTGGGGTAAGCATCTTCATATCTATTATGAAAATGGGCACCAAAATGCAAGGTAGGAAACTGTGGCAGCACCATCTCAAAAACTTGTTTTATGCTTGTTTCATCTGCCATTCCTGTGGTGTCTGAGAGGAGGATTTTTTCCACTCCGATGTCTAAAAAATGCTTTGCCCATTCTATGATTTCTTCTATGTTCCACGCCTCACCGTAGGGATTACCGAATGCCATGGAGAAATAAACATTGAGTTGTTTATTGGTAGATTCAGTCTGTTTTTTTATTTCTTTGATTTGTTCAAAGGCTTCTTTTCTTGATTTTTTGGTATTTCGTTGCTGGAAAGTTTCAGAGATAGAAAAAGGAAACCCTAATATGTCCACCTTGTTATGCTCCAATGCTTGACGGGCACCTTGGATATTTGCTACAATTACCGAGAGTTGTGTTTTAGAAACTGTTTTGTCTATCCCATGGAGTACCTCGGCGGTATCTGCCATCTGAGGAATAGCTTTTGGAGAGACAAAACTGCCACAATCTAACACATTAAATCCTACTTTCATGAGTAAGTTCATGTATTCTATTTTGTCATCGGTAGGAATAATGTCTTTCCATCCCTGCATGGCATCTCGTGGGCATTCTGTTAAAAATAAAGGTAATTGTGCTTCCATGGGCAAAAAAATGTTTTGTTGTGAACAAATCTATTAATAAATTTTTAGATAGGGAAATTTACTTCTAATCTGACAAGTATGTTTTTAAAATTTTATTAATGTATTATACATTCTTTTTGTCTTTTTTTATTTTTTGTTCCTATTCGATTAAAAAAATAATTGTAGTTTTGGTAAAAATAAATTAGCTTTGTATCAAATGTATCAGTGTATGATAAAGAACTATTCATTTTTGTTGCTCGGTACGGTTGCGTTATTACTCGGGAGCTGTGCAGACCCTGTTTCTTCCGTTACTAAGGATGAAATAGAAGGTCCAAGAATGCTAAAAACGGTAACTTCTACCAATGGAAACACGCTGGAGAAATACCAAATTTCTGATTATGGCATACTTCAGAAAATAATACTTCCTAACCAATCTTTTACATTCAATTATTTAGGAAATACCCTTAAAGAGATAGAGGTAACAGGAAGTTTTGAATCTTTCCCGTCAGCAGAGAAAATTACTATTCATCCCAACTATAATACAGCAGGGCAGATAGCTAGTGTTACCAATGAGATTTTTGTAGAAGGGAATAAAAAATACAGAGAAGTAACTACTATAGAGTACAATAATTTAGGACAGCCTGTGCTTTTCTTTAAGATTAGTTTTCAGGCTTATGTTAATGGTTTTGGAGTTACTTATTATGTACCTTACAGCTATACTTATAACAATGTTACTTATCAAGGCAATAATGTAGTCAATGTAGAGCTGAAAAAAGAAAATAAAGATACCACGGGAGCCATTACAAGCGTACAGGCTACAGATTATAAATACGAAGGCTTCGATTGGAGACCGAATCCGTACAATACCATGACGAAGCACTCTCTTATTATCATGGCAAGCTATGCCCCTGAGATGACCTATAATTTGTCCCAAAATAATGCTACTAAGCGTAAAACAACTACTCAAACAGGAGGACAAAATGTGACAACATTTAGCTATAAGCATGATTCATTTGCGTATCCACTGACCAATGGACATGTTAATTTTCAATATCAACCGATACCCTAATTATTAAATCATGACAAATAATATCTTCAAATCGTTTTCTATTTTGGTAATGGTACTATATTCATTGATTTCTTGTAGAGATACTTTCAGTGAAACAGGAGATTTACTGAAAGATATCAATTACAACGCTCATACCATGGGAGACCAAAGATACCTCTATCAAGAGACTACTTCTGCCGATACCATTGCAGAATATAAATACGCGGGGAAACAATTGATTCAAATCAAGGGAATTGATAGAATGACCTATATGTCTTATTCTGGGGATCAAGTAAACCAAATCAGACATATATATAAAACTGATGCCGATAGTACCCATTTTACTCAAAACTTGATTTATAATATCGCGGGTTCGGGAAAATTGGATAAAATTACTGAGCAGAAATCTTTCTTTGTGTTTCCAACAACACCGCAAGGAAATCTTTTAGAAACTAAATACTACGCAGAGTATGATATCACTTATAATGGTGCAGGAAAAGTAGCTACTATTCTCAAAAAGGAAGCCGCCCTGCTTCCTGATCCATGTCATCCTCATGTTCAAGAGCCTGTTTTTGTATATCAAACTTATAAGAGAATAACACTTACTTATGATGCTACCAATACCAATGTAGTAGCAAGTAAAACGGAATCAGGAACGATAGATCACTGCTCTATGACGCTTTCAGCACCCGTATTTGAAAGAAACTATGAATATTTGGAATACGATGGTCTGAAAAGTCCTTACAAACTTCTTCCGTATGAGTATTTGATTTTTAGAATCTCTCAGGCTGAAGATAGCTATGAAGGGTATATCTTTTCTCCACAAACGCCAGAAATTCTTAAACGCTCAGGAACGGGAATCCCTGTGCCTCAAGAGTTGGCTACTAGCAAAAGAAAATACGATAAAGATAATTATCTTACTCTAGGCTGGTTCAGAGTTTTTGAATACAGACCATTGTAAAGTAAACTTTAATCTCAGCTTTTAATCGGGCTGAGATTTTTTACTAGTAAAAAGCAGCAGAGTAGGTGTTTTTTTCTATTTTTGTAAAAAAAGGATTGAATTAAAATAAACCGAAAGATGAATACAGCAGAGCTTAAGATAGAATTAATCAATAAAATAACGAGTGTTAAAGAAATTCGAATCATTCAAGAAATTCAAAAAATTTTAGATTTCGAATTAGATGGAAACGAATACGAAATTACCCCCAATCAAAGAAAAAGAATTCTTTACGCACAGAAGGATTCTTCAATTGCAGAAGAGGAGGCAAATAGGGAAATCGAAGAATGGCTAAGCGAAAAATAATTTGGACGAAAAAAGCTCACTTTGAAAGAAAGGAAATACTTGATTATTGGATAAAAAGGAATAAATCTAAGAATTATAGTATCAAGTTAAATAAACTTTTTATAGACACTTTAAAACAAGTATCTGAATGTCCAACCATTGGAAGAATCACCGAATTTGAAAATGTGAGAGTAAAAATTATTCGTGATTATCTTCTTTTTTATGAATATGATTCGAAACAGGTAAAAGTATTGACTATCTGGGATGGGAATAGAGCAGAAGAAACACTTGAAATGAAGTAAACACTATAGGCGGATTCATAGTTTTTGAATACAGACCGCTGTAAGAAAATCTATTATTTTTTTTAGCAATATCCACCCATTTCATTCATAGAGAAAATATGCGTTTAGCTTGATGATTAATCAAGGTAAACGCATTTTAATATGAGAGTAAAATGATGAATTGATTTTAAAAAATAAAACAGAAATGAAATACCTCATTATAGGATTAGGAAATAAAGGCGATGAATACACAGAGACACGGCATAATATTGGATTTAAAGTAGCTGAGAAAATCGCTGAAAAAATAGAAGCCAAGTTTAATAGTGCTAATTTCGGATGGACTGCGGAAGGAAAGTATAAGGGAAGAAAAGTATTGCTTCTAAAACCAGATACTTATATGAACCTTTCGGGCAAAGCCATAAAATTTTGGATGGCAAAAGAAAATATTCCTATTGAAAATATTTTGGTAATTACAGATGATTTAGCACTCCCTTTCGGAACGCTCAGAATGAAAGCAAAAGGCTCTGATGCAGGACATAATGGATTGAAATCTGTCCAAAATGAACTCCAAAGCCAAGCATATCCGAGATTGAGATTCGGAATCTCGGCAGATTTTTCTGCAGGAAAACAAGTGGACTATGTTTTAGGTGAGTGGAATGAAGAGGAAAAAGAAAAACTTAACGAAAGAATCAATCAGTTTGCAGATGCAGCTCTTTCTTTTGTCTTCGCTGGAATACAAAACACCATGAGTGCTTTTAATGGTAAATAATAGATGATGAAATTTAAACTCCAATCTGAATTTGAACCTACGGGAGATCAGCCACAGGCGATAGAACAGCTTACTGCAGGAATAGAAAAAGGTGAAAAATACCAAACACTCCTCGGGGTAACAGGCTCTGGAAAGACTTTTACCATTGCTAATGTAGTGAACCGAGTACAAAGACCTACCATTGTTTTGGCACATAATAAAACTTTGGCAGCACAGCTTTTCATGGAGTTTAAAGAGTTTTTTCCCGAAAATGCGGTGGAGTATTTTGTTTCTTATTATGACTATTATCAGCCCGAAGCCTACATCGCCTCCACGGGAACTTATATAGAAAAAGATTTGAGCATTAATGAAGAGGTAGAGAAGCTCAGGCTCTCTGCTACGGCAAGTTTACTATCAGGGAGAAGAGATGTACTGGTGGTAGCTTCGGTGTCTTGCATCTATGGTATTGGAAATCCTACGGAATTTCACAAAACCCTTATTGCCATTGACAAGGAAAATAAAATCACGCGTACGGCATTTCTGCATGCTTTGGTCAATGCTTTGTATGCCAGGGCTTTAAATGAATTTCAGAGAGGGACATTTAGAGTAAAAGGAGATGTGATAGATGTTTTCCCTGCCTATGCAGATACAGCAGTGAGAGTTCAGTTTTTCGGTGACCAAATAGAGAAGATTCAGTCTTTTGACCCTATTACAGGAAATGTTTTGGCGGATTTTGACCAAATCCAAATCTATCCTGCCAATCTTTTTGTTACTTCTAAAGATACGCTAAATAATGCCATCCGAGCGATTCAGGATGATTTGGTAAAGCAAGTAGATTTTTTTCAGTCTATAGAAAAGCCATTAGAAGCCAAAAGACTACAAGAAAGAACAGAACTGGATTTGGAAATGATAAAGGAGTTGGGCTACTGTTCGGGCATAGAAAATTATTCCCGATATATGGACGGTAGAGCTCCTGGTAGCAGACCTTTCTGTCTCTTAGATTATTTCCCGAAAGATTATCTCATGGTTATAGATGAAAGCCATGTAACGGTACCTCAGGTGCATGCCATGTATGGAGGAGATAGAAGTAGAAAAATGTCTTTGGTAGAATATGGTTTTAGACTTCCTGCCGCTATGGACAACAGACCACTTAAGTTTCAGGAGTTTGAAGAACTTCAGAATCAGGTGATTTATGTTTCGGCTACCCCAGCAGACTATGAATTGGAAAAAACGGAAGGGGCTTACATAGAGCAAATTATTCGTCCTACAGGGCTTTTAGACCCTATTATAGAGGTGAGGCCTACGCTGAATCAGATAGATGACCTTATGGAGGAAATCCAAAAAAGAGCAGAGGTAGATGAACGCGTATTGGTAACTACTTTGACCAAAAAAATGGCAGAGGAGCTGACCAAATATTTTACTAAATTCGGTATCCGATGCCGATACATCCATTCTGATGTAGAAACACTGGAAAGAATTCAGATTATGCAAGATTTGCGAGTAGGGATGTTTGATGTATTGATAGGCGTAAACCTCTTGCGTGAAGGTTTGGATTTACCTGAAGTATCATTGGTAGCCATTTTAGATGCTGATAAGGAAGGTATGCTTCGCTCCCGAAGGTCCATGATTCAGACGGTGGGAAGAGCAGCGAGAAATATTCATGGAAAAGCCATTATGTATGCAGATAAAATGACGCAGAGTATGCAGAAAACCATTGATGAAACCAACTATCGCCGTAAGAAGCAGCAGGACTATAATGACAGGCATGGTATTACCCCAAAAGCACTGAATAAAAAAATCTCTGAATCTTTGGTGGGCAGAACGAAAGATTTTCCTGATGATAAATATACACAGAAGCAGATTCTCGCTCAGGTGGCAGAAAAGAAAATGACCTATTCTTCTGAAGATAAAGAGCAACTCATTGCCCAAAAACAAAAGGAAATGGAAGCTGCTGCAAAGCATCTAGACTTTATATTAGCGGCAAAAATTCGTGATGAAATAAAAGCCCTGATGCAGTAATATGAAAACGGAGTACTACTTCTTTAGAGTATATTTTTAATTTCTAATAGTGATTGTACGGTTTTTACATTTTCTGCATGGTAGCCATCATTAAAGCAGTCTAAGAAAATGGCGGGCATTCCAAAAGCCAATGCTCCTTCTATATCGGCTATCCAGTCGTCCCCTATCATCATGGAATTTGCTATGGTAGCATCAGATTTATGGAGAGCATACTGAAATATTTCTGCTTGTGGTTTTCGTATTGAAATTTCATCGGCACTGGTAATGGTGGAAAAGAAAAACGCTATTCCAGACATTTGGCATTTTCTGTGGGTAACTTCTTGAAAACCATTAGATAAAATATGTAGTTCGTACCCTTTGTTTTTAAGGTAGGTAAGTGTTTCTATGGTACCTGTTACCAGTTCATTATGTCCGATAATTTCGTCTAAAAATTGGTTTTCAAAAGAGGTAGAGAGGTTGATATCATCAATTCCGAAGAATAAAAAAGAATCATAAAAACGGTGCTTTCTCAAGTATTCTTTGGTGATTTCTCCGTCTCGGATTTGTGCCCAAAGATTTTCATTGATGGTAAAATATTCACGGTGAAAATCTTCAAAGTCTATTCCATAAAGGGCATTGATGTTTTCTTTTTCAAAGATATCTTTCAGTGTAAGATAGGCGTTTTTTCTATGGTCCCAAAGGGTGTTATCTAAATCGAAGAAAAGATGTTGTATAGTCATGGAATGTCAAAATAGGGATTAATTTCTTTGTTCTATTTGCTGGAAATATTGTATCATCATCTGTCTTTGTTCTGCGGTGAGCCTTGCTTCTGGATGCAAAGGGAGATAGCCCGAAAGAGGCATTTTTCTGTTTTCAATTTCTTCCACAGATTTTTGCATCATTCGCTTTTTTAGTTCTTTGTTATAGGTACCCCATTCAGAGAAATTGAGGTGTTCTTGTCCTTCGTTGATATGATTTTTTACTGACCAAGATATCGGGGCGATGTATGCGTACCAAGGGTATTTTACCTCGTTAGAATGACAATCATAACACGCATTTTTTATCAGTGTTTGGATTTCTCTTGGGGTATTTTCTATAGTAACGAAATTTTTAGTGGCTTCCACGGGGGCATGGGTTCTATTTATAGGAATGAGCTGTATCCCTACGAGTACTGCGATGATGCCAAGGAAAATTTTAGTCTGTTTTTTCATCTTTGTTTTCTATTATTGAGGAGGCATCTAGAGGTGTGGTGGTATTTTCTAAATTCCAATCTTCTATTAATTCCCAAAGCGGACGAATGGTGATTTTTTTAGGAAAAATAAATACAGGCTCTGCGTATTGTTGGTTTTGTAAATCTGCGGGAGACCAAAACTCATCATGATTTTCATCTACTAAAATCCTTGCATGGTATTCTCCAGGTTTTAGGATAGGGAATTTGATATTCTTATCAGAGGTATATCTTTCGGCAATGATTTTTCCTTCCGTATTGATGAGTTGAATCCATCGGAATTGGGGCGTTTGTTCGGTGTTTTTTAATCTTAGTTCTAAACTGCCATAGTTGCTTATTTTGTCTAGGGTAAAATCCCACTGGTGGGTCTTTTCATTGGCAGTGAAAAAAGATATTATAGATGCTTTAGGAACGGTAAGGGTGTATTTTTTGTCTTCTAAAAATTCGGCAGAAATGGTGATTTTAGTGGCATCTTTAGGCATTATTTCCGCTTTGAAAGGGATGGTGGTAAGGCTATCCTGCATCAGTTTCCAGCCAGAGGTGTCCAGTTTTTCTAAGGGGAGATTACTTTTAATGATAAAATTACTTTTAGGAGGGAGGATGGCTTCACCAGAAAGACTGAGCGTAGGAGGCTGGGTATTTCTGAAAAATAAACTGGCTTTACCTTTTTTCTCCCCAGCGGTGTACTCAAAAGTTAAATTTTGTGGTGTATTTTTCTTAAAAATTTCTTGTGTAGTATCCACAAACACTTGTACCGAATCAGAGTGAGGTTTTTGGTGTACTTTGTACACTAAATCTTTGTTTTCTGGCTGTAAATTTACCTCAGAGGTATTTCCTTCAAATAGGAACAAAGCTCCCCCCGGTATTTCTTTCGCTTCTACATATTTTACTGCTTTCTTAGATGGGAAAAGAGATAGCTGTACCTTAGAACGAGATTCATTGATGTGGAGAGTGTCTCTGAGGAAAGCGATGGACTCTGTGCCACTATCAAAGATAGCGTTTTCATTTTTATCTTCAAAGCCGATGATTTTATAGGTGCCTTTGGATAGATAATTCAGCTCGAAATAGCCATCTTCATCTACTTTGGTAATGTAGATGGGCTTTTTATTATAGTCAATGGTATATTTATATGGGTAAAGCCCTACTACTTTTACTGAAGCGTTTTCGGTACCCGATTTTTTAGCCACGCCCTCTGTATGGTAGCCTTCTTTGAGGTAGCCACTGAGGTAGAGGTCTGCTATTTTTTCTCCTGTGGAGAAAGCGAAGTTATAGTAAGGTAGCACATTGCCCTCATTATTATCACGAATGGCATTCCCGAAGTTAAAGCTATAGGTAGTATTGGCTTGTAGAGTATCTTTCCACTCAATGACCAATTCTTTGGTGGGTAAATTAGAGGGAAGGATTTTAGTGATGTGCTTTATAGGAGGGGAGATGATGAGATTTTTCTGTATGTCTTTTAGGGTAATGTATTCATCAAATTTTATTCTAAGTGTACGGAAGTCTTTAGGTACTTGGGTAAAGGGAGAATCTATGTTCACCGCCAAAGGTCTTGGGGCGATGGTGTCTTGGTCTCCTCCCACAGGAGCACCTAAACGGGCACAAGAAAATAATGTAAAAATGAGTAGGAGTATCCCGAAAATATGCTTCATGAAGAGATTTTGTGCAAATGTAAGATTTTTGGAATGATTCGTTTTAATGTATAATGTAGAAAGTAAAAAGTATAAAGTATAAAGTATAAAGTAAAAAGTATAAAGACTTTTGATGTATGGCTTTCTGCCTACTCCTTACAGCATTTAAAAAAAAAGCTACTTCCAATATTGGGAGTAGCTTTGGTGGTGTTTTTAGCGTTTGTCCTCTATACCGAACTCTTTCCAAAGTTCTTTAGAGATACCCATTTTAATGTATTTTTTAAGATGAGTATAGGTGGCTCTCATCTCATTCAGATGCTTATCCAGTTCGGCAGTTTTTTCTTTCAGTAGTGCTTTTAGTTTTTCTTGTTCTACATTGGTTTGGACTGCTTGTTGGTACGAAGTGTTCAGTTGATTCTTAAGTTCTTCGGTAACTCCTACTGGCATATTTCCCTCTCTTTTATTGAGAGCTTCTACTAGTAATTGTGCTGATGTGGTTTCTTCAGCGAAAGATTTTTTTGCCATAAATTTTGTTTTTTAGTTGTGATTGGGCTAATGTAGTGATTTTTTTTCAAAAAATATGTTTACTGGTAGAGAAATTTATATTATCTAATGTTTGATTCGTGTTTTTTTCAGTCAAAGAGCTTTGGAATGGTGCATTGAATTTCCTAGATGGTGCATGGAGTTTCCTAGATGGGGCATTAAATTTCCTAGATGGGACATTAAATTTCCTAGATGGGGCATTGAATTTCCTAGATGGTGCATTAAATTTCCTAGATGGGACATGGAGTTTCCTAGATGGTGCATTAAATTTCCTAGATAGATAATTGAGTTTTTTTAATTATTCCTCCATCGTCATCACGCTATCTTTAGCAATCAGCTCCATGGCAATCTCATATTTCATTTTCTCAACGGGATAGTCCCCGAAAAGACTTGCCAATGCTAACGCAGTGTAAGGGCCTTTAGAAAATTTGTTCCCAATGGCAATGATGGTTACTTTTTCATCTAATAAATGTCCGAAGACGGCATTTGTGCCGTGCCACCATCCGGTATGGTAAGGTAAGATTTTAGCATTTTCATAAGTCTTTAGCCGGAAGCCCAGTCCGTAGTTTTTTACGCCTGGTTTTTCATTGCTGTAGGGGATGAAGAGCTGTTCCTGAAGCATAGGATTTAAGAATTTCCCAGAATACAGTGCAGTGGAAAATAGAAGCAAATCTCTGGGGGTGGTATATACATTTTTATCTCCATAGACCATGTCTAAGGCATCATACGCAAAGGGTTTTTCGTTTTTGGAATAGAAAGATTTCGCTGCGGTAAGTGTGTCTTTGGGCTGAAATATGAAGGAGTTTTTCATTTTCAGGGGCTGAAAGATAAGTGTATTCATGGCATCGGGAAACTTTTTCTTTGTCAGTTTTTCCACGATGAGTGCCAGAAGGGCATAGTTAGTATTACAATAGGCAAACCCTGTTTCTGGGGCTTTATGGATATCGGGTTTATGCAGAATCATGGCTTCTAAAATTTCACCATTCGTCCAAAATGCTTTTTGATATTTAGGATTTTTTTTAGCAATATCGGGCATGAAATGTTCGTATTTGGGGAGCCCACTTCTTTGGTTGAGAAGGTTTTTTACGGTAACGCCTTTATAACTAAATCCCTTAAAAATTTCGGAAATAGGTGTGTCTAGGGAGAGCTTGCCTTGTTCCACTAATTTGAGTACCGCCATAGCAGTCAGTGGTTTAGAAATAGAGGCGATATGAAGAGGGGTTTCTTTATCAATGAGCTGGGAATGATTTCCATCTGCAAAGCCTCTATAGTTTTCGTAGAGAATACGGTCTCCTTTGGCCACGAGAAAAGCCCCCCAAAGGTTTCCCTCTTCCCAAATTTTTTGATAGTAATGCTGGATTTTAACTACCGTTTCAGGGGAGGTGGCTTTATCAGCATCAGAAAAATGAGCTGCGTAAGGGGAAGGAGAATTGGTATGCTTTTGCGATGTTTCCTTTTTTTGGCAAGAGAAAAAAAAGAGGACTAGAATACCGAATCCGTATATTACTTTTTCTATCATAATTTCTATTTAACGCGGTAGTCCCTCGCTCTGGAGGGAAATAGGTTTACTTTTTTTCTTTATTTGCTGTGCAAAATTAATAAATGTGAACATTTTGGGTACGCTCCTTGAGCGTTAATAGGAATATTGAATCCCAAATTTGATTCCGAATTTTGAGCTGTTGGGAAGGTGGAGATAGTTTCCACGCCAATTAAAATCAATGCGGAAAATCCTCAGGTTTCCTATTCCTATATTCTCTACCCCTAAGCCATATTCGAAATAGATGTTTTTATCGGGGGCACGGTACCTATACCCTGAAAGATTCATGGCTTTGGCTTCATCAGAGAGTGTTCCGTAGGCGGCTTTCGCTATGAGTACCTCTCTTAGGTTGAGTTTTTTTATCAGAGGTAAGAGAGAGAAGAGTTTACCATTGAGATGATGTTCCCAGTGGGTAGTAATATAAGAGCTGGCGATGAACTCATAAAAATTGAGCTGGGCAAAAGCATATTTCGCAATGCCATAAGACTGGTTTCCAGGGATGCTATTCTGCAAAGGAATAGGTACGGGGTCAAAGGTTTTTCCTATTTCTACCCCTACGAAGGATTTCCCCAAAGTGCCTACTAAGAAAGGTTTGTTAAAAAGAAACTGGAGTTTATTGTATGCTACATCGCTTCCGAAGACTCCTTCAAATCCTCGGGTATATTTGAGTACGATGGTGGGGGCTAGCGTTCTGCTTTCACTTCTATCAATGCCTGTTTTAGCAAATTTAGCACCAGGTCTTGCAATGAGACTCAAGGTAAGATGGCTATCTGTAAGGTGAGTGTGTACATTGCCTTTTCGGTCATAAAACCGAATATCAAATTGCTTAGGCATAGCAGCTTTGATTTTCTGATGGTGGGCATCTAAACGAATGGTAAAGTTTTTTATGGGGTCTATAGCAGTAAAGAAATTATGCTGAGAAACCCAGCTGAGTGAGTTATTTTCTCCTCTTCCAAAAACGGAGGAAGTGGCAAAAGTACTTCTTATGATGGCATCATCTGTGGTAAGCTGTGCTCCCAGTTGCCTCAGGGAGTGTCTATGTCCATAGCCCAGCATGAATCTATTGAGCTTGTTAAACATATATTTTCCTTCAATGGCATACTTAAACCTCTCATCTCTGAAACCATAAGTGAGAAAGCCCTGCACTCTCCACATATCATTTTGTCCAAAATAAGTTCTTGAGGATAGCCTCAGCCTATGTCCTTCAATGGCATTATAGTCATAAATGGAATACAGGTACCCGATGTCTATGGCATTGCCTATATTATAATATCCCGTAGCAAGAACTTCGGTGGTTCTTACAATCGCCTTAAACTTGGGCGTCTCTTGAAGTTTATCCAGCATTTCGTAGATACCTTTTTCCTGCACAGAGAGTGAATCATGCCTATTCTGATTCCAGAAATCATCACTCTGAGTATAAAAATTCTTGTGTTGTTCTTCTTCTTTTTCGGTGAGCTGGTCCTCAGTGAGGGGAATGTTAAACTGATATTGATTGTAAGACACGGAGCGGGTAACGATGAAACTCTTACGATTATTTTTTTTATTTTTTGAAAAAGGTGAAAGCTCTATGGAAGTGGAAAGTTTTTGGGGTAAAAAGGTATTTGTATCAGGGTTGTCATACTCTATTACGGTAAAAACGCCATTGACAAAATTTACGCCCATTTTTGCGGGAGAACGGAGTGTTGCTCTAAGTACAGAATATTCATCTGTAGAGATATAAAGACTCCCCGTAAAGGCTAATGCTTCTTTGATTCGAGGTTCAAACTGAATGACAAAAGCCTTCTGGCTGCGGTAGTGAATGGTGTCCGTAATGGCAAAATGATAGGTGGCAAAAGCATTTTCTCCTACGGGCGACTGAAATCCGATGTCAAAATAATTAATGACATTGTCATATAGATTAATTTCCCTATACAAGTTCTGCCCAGCTCTTCGGACCAGTTCATTTTCTTCAAACCCCGAGCTTTTTTGGGCAATCATCAGTTTTTTCTTTCTTTTTGTAGGCGAATTTTGTACGAAATGATTGTAAATAGATTCATTCAAATAGACAGGAAGTGAAGGTTTTCCGTGAGTTGCAGAATCGGTATAATTAAAAATAAAATCTAAACCTTGAAATATTTTACTGTTTATAAACGCACTATCAATATTGGCTACATCGTACTGAATTTTCTCGTACTCTTGAAGAGAGTAGGTGTCAAATTTTTCTAAGGCGTTGTTTTTTTTTCTGCTCCAGACCTCTTTCATGATGGCGTAGGCAGGATTATCCTTTTTATTTTTGTACTTTTTTTGTACCTTTTTGATGACTATTCCGTCTATTTGCTTTTCTGTTTCCTGCTGAGATAACAAATACGAAAAACAAAATAGTAGTATAAAAGATAAACATGATTTCATACCCCAAAAATATTAAATGAAGACTATACTGGCATTGCTGAGTTTTTTTGATGTAATCATTCTCAGAAATAATACCCCATAACACTACAAATCTAATTATTATTTTCCGTAAAAAATGAGTTGCGGTGTAGAATTGTACGGAAAGATTCTTTTGGAGAATGGTGTCCTGTCTCTTGTTTCCTTTTTAATATAAAGAATGAGTTGTTCAAACTTTGATGAAATAATAGCGATTTTACTTTTGTCTAAAAAAAGAAACTTTTGATAAAACCACTTTTGTATAACTTTGCCTTTGTGGTAATAAAAATTTAAACGAGCTTATAATTGTTTTATCGCCTGTAATATGGACTATGAAGGGGCTTTCCAGAATTTAATAAAGAAAAAAATGAAAATTGATGTAAAATTATTTTATTGATTATAAATGTGTTGGGTGTAAATGTTCGTTTTTTTTGAAAAAAAAGTAAAAGAAAATTTGGAGGTAACGGAAATTGTCATATCTTTGCAACCACAATTGAGACAGGAACAATGGCAAATCATAAATCAGCACTTAAGAGAATTAGACAAAACGAAGCGAGAAGACTTCGTAATAGATATTATCACAAAACTGCAAGAACTGCAATGAAGGTTTTGAGAAATGAAGAAGATAAGTCTGTAGCAGAAGCTCAACTTCCTAAAGTGATATCTTTGTTGGATAAATTAGCAAAGAAAAATATTATTCACAAGAATAAAGCTGCAAATTTGAAGAGCAAATTAACAAAGCATGTAAATAAGCTGGGTTAATATCATAAATTAATGGCCCGTTCGTCTATCGGTTAGGACTCAAGATTTTCATTCTTGCAAGAGGGGTTCGATTCCCCTACGGGCTACCAACCTTCGGATTTTTCCGAAGGTTTTTTTTATTTTTGTAGCATTATATATCATAGGACATGAAAATAGCAATTGTTAATGGACCAAATCTTAACCTTCTTGGGACACGCGAACCGCAAATCTATGGTACAGAAACAATGGAAGGTGTATTGGAAACCATAAAATCTACTTTTCCTGAAGTAATATTTGAGTACTTTCAATCTAACCATGAAGGTGCGATTATTGATTTTTTGCAGCAAAGTGATTTTGATGCGTTAGTGATTAACCCTGCTGCTTATACGCATTATTCTTATGCTATTGCAGATGGGCTAAAAAATATTCAAAAAAAGAAAATAGAGGTACACATCAGTAATATTTACCAACGAGAACCTTTTAGGCAAAAATCGGTTACGGCACCTTATGTAGATGGTGTTATCACTGGGTTGGGGACAAAGGGATACCTCCTCGCTGTTTCAGCGATAGTAAATGAAGCGTATTGAAATTAAAAAAAATATCGCTTTCTGTAGCTTTCCATAAATGTTTTCTGAGAATTGAAAGCCATTTTTTCTATGGGAAGGCTTTCTAAATCCATCCAGATACCGCATCTGATTTCTGTGCAGTCTATTTTTGGGATGAACTTTTCCTCCAAAATTAATTCATAAAACATATCCATGGTACGGTAAGTTACTCCTTTGTACGGATAGATATTAGGTTGAGAGCCTAAGTATCGGAGTTTTTCTATCGGAAAGATAATACCTAGTTCTTCATGGAGTTCACGCACACAGGTTTCTTCCGATGTTTCTTCGGGGTCTGAAAAGCCTCCAGGTAAATCCAAAGCACCTGAATTGGGAGCAATGGCTCTTTGGGTGAGGAATATTTCATTCCCTACACGAAGAATAACCGCTACTGCTGCTGCAATGTTATGGAATAATACAAAATCACAATCTGAACACTGCCATTTTCTATGATTTATAAAGGTGAGGCTTTCTTTACCACAAACGGGACAGAATAGTAAGTTTTTCATATGTTTTGATTTCTAGGGTGATGATGGAGTACAGTTTCTCTAAGTTCTTCGGTTTCCAAATGGGTATATATTTCTGTAGTGGTAATGCTAGAGTGTCCCAGCATTTCCTGAATGAAACGCAAATCGGCACCGTTCTGGAGCAAATGCGTAGCGTAGCTATGCCTGAAAGTGTGAGGAGAAATATTTTTCTTAAGATGGGCTTTTACGGCAAGTGCTTTAATCATGGTAAATACCGAAACTCTTGAAAGAGCTTTTCCACGAGTGTTGAGGAATAAAGTATCTGTAAAATCAGGGTGAATATCTATCTCTGGCCGATAATACTTTATATAATTTTCAATAATTTCCTGAGTGTAATCAGTAAGTGGTACCCAGCGTACTTTATCGCCTTTTCCTATTACTTCTACGAAATTTTCTTTAAAATTAATTGACGAAATTTTTAGTTCAATAGCTTCAGAAACTCTTAATCCGCAGCCGTATAAAACCTCCAAAATACAATAATCTCTTTCTCCTATGAAACTTCCTCTTTCTATCTGTAATAAAAGTGAGTCTATTTCGGTAGTACTGAGCGTATCTGGTAAATAGAACCCCAATTTAGGAGCCTGAAGTAATAATGCAGGAGAGGTAGGAATGAGGTTTTCTTCTACTAAAAAATGAAAAAAAGATTTAATGCCTGAAATCCATCTTGCTTGTGCTCTCGGACTGGTTTTTTCTTTGAATTGTTGATAGAGAAACTCTTGTAAATCCGTGAGGGTAATAGATTCTGGGGATAAAACTTCCAGCTGATTTTCGGCGAAAGATTGGAGCTTTTTTACATCTCTAAGGTAAGCCAAAATGGAGTTGTGAGCCATCATTTTTTCTAATTGTAAATGGCTCTCATACATAGCGATTCTCTGATTCCAAACGCTTTCCATTTCTTTTTTAAATTTCTCTTAGTAAAGATAGGAAAAGAATTTCAAATCTCAAACCCCAAATTTGAAATATCATTAATAGTTTGTATCTAGTTCTTCTTCTGCTATTTGGAGTATTTCTACGCCATTTTCCTTAAGGAAATCTAACCCTGAAGCATCAGAATATCTATGAATATAGACTACTTTGGAGATGCCGGCTTGCAGTATGAGTTTACTACATTCTTTACAGGGTGAAAGTGTGAGGTAGAGTGTGGCACCTTCTGCACTTTGAGTGGATTTTGCTAGTTTTAGGATGGCGTTTGCTTCTGCATGAAGCACATACCATAAGGTGTTTCCTTCATCGTCTTCGCATTGATTTTTAGCTCCTGAGGGAGTTCCATTAAATCCATCAGAAATAATCATACGGTCTTTTACTACTAAGGCACCCACTTTTTTTCTTTCGCAATAAGATAATTTTGCCCACTCACGAGCCATGCGTAAATAGGCAAAATCAAATTTTGTAGTTTCCAATGTATTAAAAATTTGGTTTTCTTTTCTCTAAAAATGCGGTAACTCCTTCTTTTTTATCGTCCATTTCAAAGAGTTCACCGAAAGACTGAATTTCCTTTTCGAAGCCCCTTTCCGTTGCCGATAAATTGACTGCTTCTATGGCTTTTTCTATGGCCATAGGTGAGTTTTTAGCAATGCTGTGTGCGAGTTCTTCTGCTTTTATTAATAACTCCGATGGTGGAAATACTTCATTTACCAAGCCTATTTCTTTTGCTTTGTCGGCAGAAATCATTTTAGCTGAAAAAATCATTTCATTTGCTAATCCTTTTCCTACCAATTGTGGTAATCTCTGTGTGCCTCCGTAGCCAGGAATGAGCCCTAGGGTCACTTCTGGAAGTCCTAATTTAGCATTATCAGAGGCATAACGAATATGGCAAGCCATTGCCAGCTCTAACCCACCTCCCAGTGCAAAGCCATTTACTGCTGCAATGACAGGTTTTTTAAGGTTTTCTATTTTGTTAAAGAGTGTGTTTTGTCCTTTTTCTGCTAATGCTTTTGCTTCGTCAAAACCATAATCAGCAAATTCCTTGATGTCTGCACCTGCTACGAAAGATTTTTCGCCACTTCCTGTAAGGATGATGACTCTGCACTCGGTATCGTTTTCTAATTGAGAAAGTGCTTCGCTCAGTTCTGCAATGGTTTTTCCGTTCAATGCATTGAGTGCTTCTGGACGATGGATGGTAAGCTGTGCTATATATCCATTTTTTTGGATGATGATATTTTCAAAATTCATAATTTTCTGAATTAATATTATTCTGTTTAGCACAAAGATAAAGAATTTGGTTTTGTAAAGAGGATTTATAAATAAAAAAAGTCCCTATTCCTTTGTGAGGGATAGGGAGATTTAGATTACAATGAAATTTGTACGCTTTGTTAATTTTTTTTGGAAAAAGTATGAACTTTCTATGCGTGTTTATTAATATGATTCAGCATATTAAAATCAATTTCTAAGTTCATCTCTTTCACTATTCTCATTCCTAAATCCAGATGAGCTCTAAAGAAATGACACAGCTGTCTGTTAATAATTTCATTTTTCTTTTCACCTTGGATTTGTTTCATGCTTGCTGCAATGTTTTTAATCAGATGGGTTCTATCTTCATCATTCATTGCTTTAGAATATAGAAGTCCTGGCTGTGTATAGTGGTCGGCATCATTTTCATTTCGGTTAAAATAAGCTACCATATTACTATCTAATTCATAATCATAGGATTTATGCTTGGGTGAAGGATGTACATCACCAAAGCTATTGGGGTAGTAATTAGGAGCATTTCCATACTCTCCTTGTGCCATGGCACCATCTCTCTGGAAATTATTTACAGCGAAAGGGCATCGGTTCACTTCTAAAAGATGAGCATTTGCTCCTACTCTGTATCGGTGGGCATCAGGATAGGAGAGTAGTCTTCCCTGAAGCATTTTATCGGGGGAAAAGCTGATGCCGCTGATGAGGTTACTTGGAGAGAAAGTAGCTTGTTCTACATGGGCGAAATAATTATTCGGAATTTCATTGAGTTCAAGCTCTCCCACTTCTATTAGGGGATATTCTTCATGAAACCAAACTTTGGTGACATCAAAAGGATTCCATCGGAAATTATTGGCTTGTTCTTCGGTCATTACTTGGATGTAGAGTTTCCACTTTGGAAAATTTCCTTCGGCAATGGCATTACAGAGGTCTTCTTGTGCGAAGTCTGGATTTTCTCCGGCCATTTTCACCGCTTGTTCATCGGTAAAATTCTTAATGCCCTGTTGGGTTTTGAGATGAAATTTCACCCAAACTCTTTCATTTTTCGCATTAATCATACTGAAAGTGTGTGAGCCAAATCCGTGAATATGTCTGTAGCCATAGGGCGTACCTCTGTCTGACATGAGAATCAATACTTGGTGGAGAGATTCAGGGTTGAGGCTAAAGAAATCCCACATCATGGTAGCACTTTTCAGGTGGGTATCGGGGGTTCTTTTTTGGGTGTGAATAAAATCTGGAAACTTTTTAGCGTCTTTAATGAAGAAAACAGGTGTATTGTTTCCTACTAAATCCCAATTTCCTTCTTCGGTATAAAATTTTACAGCGAAACCTCTTGGGTCTCTAGCAGTATCTGCACTTCCTTTTTCGCCACCTACGGTAGAAAATCGTACAAAAACCTTACATTCATTACCTACTTTAGAGAATAGCTTTGCTTTGGTGTATTGGTGGATATCATGTGTTACGGTAAATTTTCCATAGGCACCTGTTCCTTTGGCATGTACCACTCTTTCAGGGATTCTTTCCCTTACGAAGTGTGCTAAGTTTTCGTGTAGATAAAAATCTTGTAATAGTACGGGACCTCTGGCTCCTACGGTTTGGGAGTTTTCGTGTTCGAAATAAGGACTTCCAGATGCGGTGGTTAATTTTTTCATGTTTTTTGTTTAAAAAATTTCCGAAGAAAATAGATGAGTAATAGCACAAAGATAAATAATTTGAGAAATGAAAAGCCCATTTATTTGCTAAAAAACATCGTTTTATTAATAAAGATAGAGTATTTTTGTCATCATAAATTATTGGCAAAATGAATATTCAGCAGCTGGAATACCTTATAGCGGTAGATAAACATAAGCATTTCGGAAAGGCGGCTCAGGCTTGTTTCGTTACACAGCCCACACTCAGTGCGATGATTCAAAAACTGGAAGATGAACTGGATGTAAAGATATTTGATAGAAGTAGTCATCCTATTCGTACTACGGATATGGGGATGCCTGTTATTGCTCAGGCTCAAAAGATTCTAGATGAAATTAATGCACTGAAAGATATTTCTAATTCCCTGAGGAATGTGGTAGCAGGAAAGCTTACAATAGGGGTGATTCCTACCGTATCCACTTACCTTTTGCCTACGGTAATTTTAGATTTTGTGAGAGAGAAGGCTGCCATTCAGCTGGTGGTGAGAGAGATGGCTACGGAAGGAGTGCTGAAAGCACTTAGAGCGGGAGAGATAGACATGGGCGTAATTGCTACGCCACATTCTGGTGGAGAGGAGTTTTATCAAGAGGTGCTTTTTAATGAGGAGCTGATGGTGTATAGCTCAGAAGAGCTGAAGTGTACTCAGGGGGCTTTTGTGGTTCCGGAGCAGATAGATACAGATAAAGTTTGGCTTTTGGAAGAGGGAAATTGTCTTTCTACTCAGTTTGAAAGAATTTGTCATTTAAAGGAAAATGCACTTGCACCGAAAAATTTAAACTATCGTGCTTCTAATATTAGTAGTCTTATCCAGATTGTAGATAGGCTAGGAGGGATTTCTATTTTGCCAGAGCTGGCCTCTAAGACCATGGATGAGAACAAGCTATCTAGAGTGTATAGATTTAAAAAACCTTTTCCTTACAGGGAGATTTCTATGCTGTACTACAAACCTACTTATAAACAAAAACTCATAGACGAACTGAAAAAATTCATCCAGCATTTTCTTCATCCTAGCTTAAATTATTATCAGTCTGAAGAGGATTATATTAATATTAAACCAGAATAGACGCTTATAACGCATTGTATGAAAGACGGAAAAAAACATGTCATCATCATAGGTGGAGGAGCTGCGGGGTGTTTTTGTGCAGCAAATTTAGATGCCCATAAGTATCAGATTACCATTTTGGAACAAAATAAAGACCTCCTACAGAAGGTAAAAATTTCGGGAGGTGGAAGGTGTAATGTAACCCATGCTTGTTTTGACCCTAGGGAGCTGTCTTTATTCTATCCCCGAGGGAGTAAGGAACTGAGGAGTGTTTTTTCTAAATTTCAGCCAGGAGATATGATGCAGTGGCTGGAAGAGCGAGGCGTAGCCGTAAAAATAGAAAATGATAATAGGATTTTCCCAGAGAGCAATTCCTCCCAAACCATTATAGACTGCTTTTTGCGTGAAATGCAAAAGAATGGTGTGCAGGTTCATACTCAGTCTGTGGTTCACCAAATTATTCCCACGGATGTAGGGTACACGGTGCATACAAAAGATAAGGTTTTTCATGCGGATATTATTCTTTTCAGTACGGGCAGTAGCCCCAAATCATTACAATTACTGGAAAACCTTGGGCATCATATCATCTCCCCAGTACCCTCTCTTTTTACTTTTACCATACAAGATGCGTTGCTTAATGAACTGAGTGGTACCAGTTTTCCTAATGCTACCGTGAAAATAAAGACCCTGAAAAGTGAAGAAACAGGAGCGTTGCTCATTACCCATTGGGGGCTTTCGGGGCCTGTGATTTTAAGGCTTTCTGCATGGCAAGCTCGGGAGCTGGCGAAAGTGAATTATCAGTTTACCATTGAAGTTAATTTTATTTCAGAGCATATAGAAAAGTGTATAGAAACTATGGAAGACTATAAATCTATGCACCCGAATAAGACATTGTCTCAGAGTAAAATTTTTGACATCACCAATAGATTTTGGTCAAAGATACTCACCGAAAGTCAGATAGAACCTTATAAAACTTGGATGCAAGTTTCTAAAAAAGGCATCAGAAAAATAGCAGAAAACCTTTGCCAAAAGGAATTTCAGGTTCAAGGTAAATCTACTTTTAAAGATGAATTTGTCACCGCCGGTGGAGTAGAGCTTAAAGAAATAGATTTTAAAACCATGGCATCTAAACTTCTCCCCAATTTCTATATAGCGGGTGAAGTTTTGGACATAGATGCCATTACGGGAGGGTTTAATTTTCAGGCATGCTGGAGTGAGGCTTGGATTATAGCTACTCACTTGAACGAAATGAACGGATGACGATAAAAGAGAAACTGAAAAACCCATCTAGGAATTTGAATAATCCATATAGAAAATTGAAAGACCTATCTAGGAATTTGAATAATCCATATAGAAAATTGAAAAACCTATCTAGGAATTTGAATAATCCATATAGAAAACTGAAAAACCTATCTGGG
>NZ_JH932293.1:111987-194316 GCF_000301075.1 Bergeyella zoohelcum ATCC 43767 | reverse complement strand
CATATAGAAAATTGAAAGACCTATCTAGGAATTTGAATAATCCATATGGAAAATTGAAAAACCTATCTAGGAATTTGAATAATCCATATAGAAAACTGAAAAACCTATCTGGGAATTTGAATAATTCATATAGAAAATTGAAAGACCTATCTAGGGATTTGAATACCATATATGGATAAGTAAAAACTACGGATAGATTCTGTAAAATTCAATATTCTTTTTTGAGAAAATATATTAAAGGCTACTTTTGGGGCTTTTATTGAATGGCTTTCAAACCATTTCAAATTCTTTTAAACTCATTCCAATGTGCTAATCCCCAGCTTTTCTCGCTCTTAAATCCCATAATAATTTCAGGAAATAATATAAGTTTTTCGCTTTTGGAGACCGAACTATTTTAGTACTTTTGACCCAAATTAGAAACGCTTTATGATGAATAAAAAAGACTATATTCCTGAGGGAATTATAAAACAAGTATTTCTCTTGGTGCTTATTGTAGTACTTCTAGGGATTATCTCCTTTAATCTTGCTCTTTTTATCCCCGCACTTTTAGGAGCTATCACTTTGTATGTGGTAACCAGAGACCTGAATCTTTACCTTCAGGAAAAGCTCAACTGGAAACCGGCACTGGCGGCTTTGGCGATTATATTCTTATGCCTCGTGGTGCTTATTCTTCCTTTGTACTTCTTAGGAGACCTCCTTGTAAGTAAGCTCAGCCAGACGCAAGCCTACATTCCTAAAATAGAAAAATTTCTTACCAATGTACAGCAGTACATCATGGAATTGACAGATATTAATATCTCTAGCACAGAGAACATTAAATCTTTGACCAATTTTGCTACGGGGTTATCTACTACCATATTGAGTAGTACACTCAATGCGTTTTCCATCGTTACCTCTATGTTTTTTATTCTTTATTTCATGTTAGAAAAACCGAGACAGCTGGAAAGTGTGTGTAATGCGGCAGTACCATTTAAGAGAGCCAACTCTAAACTGGTAGGGCAGAAATTTAGAAAATTAGTAATGGCCAATGCAGTAGGGATTCCTGTGGTGGCATTAGGGCAAGGGCTAGTAGCACTTGTGGGGTATCTTATTTTTGGAGCACCCAGTCCTGTTCTTTTCTTTGCACTTACTGCCATTACCAGTATGATTCCTATTGTAGGTGGAGCCATCGTTTTCGTACCTGTGAGTGTATTCATGATGATGGAAGGGGATATGTTCGGGGGCGTAGGGCTCCTCATTTACTGTCTCATCGTAGTGGGGCTTACAGATAATGTTCTTAGATTTACTTTGCTCAAGAAATTGGAAGACATCCATCCGCTCAATACGGTGTTTGGGATTATTATGGGGATGAATTTATTTGGATTTATGGGATTAGTTTTCGGACCCATATTGGTATCCATGACGGTGCTTTTGATGCAAATTTACAGGGATGAATTTTCAGATTCGGATACTCCAGACCTTCATGTCCCTGAAGAGGAATTAAAAAATAAAATAGACTTAACCATTTAAGGACAAATGGAGATTTTAGGTTACTTTTTTGCAATGGTCATTGGGCTAGTAATGGGGCTCATAGGCGGCGGAGGAAGCATACTGAGTGTACCTATTTTTACTTATCTTTTCGGAATAGATGCCATGACGGCTACCACACTCTCACTCTTTGTAGTGGGAGTTACTAGTACAGTAGGGTCTGTGAAATCTATTGTTCAGAAAAAAATAAACTTCAGGCTGGCTTTGTATTTTGGAATACCTTCCATCTTAGGTATTTTATTTTCCCGAAGAATCGTTTTGCCCAATCTTCCTCCTTATATCATTAATAAATGGGGGATAGAGCTCACTAAGGAGATGTTTATTCTTTTATTATTTGCGGTATTGATGCTTTGGTCTTCCCTAAAAATGATAAAAAAAGACCGGTCTATTAAAAAAAATATAGGGAAAGAGAATAATTATACATTGCTCATCAGTCAGGGACTTTTGGTAGGTATTATTATGGGATTTATAGGAGCGGGAGGCGGTTTTCTCATTGTTCCCGCTTTGGTAATGCTCTTTGGTATGAATATGCGAGAGGCAGTAGCTACTTCTCTTTTTATCATCATGATTAATTCTGCGGTAGGTTTTATTTCTTCACTGGACAAAATTGCGATAGACTGGCCATTTTTACTTGTATTTAGTGGACTTTCTATTATTGGAATATTTATTGGGATGCTCATCGCAAAGAAGATGAATGGAGCTTTACTTAAGCCGTTATTTGGCTGGATAGTCCTTGTGATGGGGATTTGGATTATCATCAAGGAACTTTTCTTGCCATAAAATTTACTTACGGTTTATTTTTGTATTGGGGTGATAATGGGCTTTTGGAAAGCAGGTGCTTTTATTTTCCCTTTAAGGTTCCAGTAAACAGAATCAATTAAATTATAATTTCACAAAATGGAAGAATTACAACAAATCACAGAGTTTAAAACATCTCCCGAGTTAGTGGAAAAACTTCAACACAATAGTGTGAAAAAAGAATACAAAGCAGGAGAGGTCATCCTAAGTGAAAATGCCTATATCCGCTCTATTCCCATTGTTATTAAAGGAACTTTAAAAGTAATCCGAACGGAGGAAGATGGGAGAGAGATTTTGTTGTATTATATCAAGGCAGGTGAAAGCTGTATTATGTCCTTTTTAGGAGGACTGCACAATGAGACCAGTAAAGTAAAAGCAGAGGTAGAAGAAAATGCAGAAATACTTTTTTTACCCATAGAAAAGGTATCATTATTCATCAAAGAACACCCTGAGTGGCTAGATTATATTTTTCGTTTGTACCACAAGCGTTTCGAAGAATTATTGGAAATTATCAATGCTATTGCCTTTAAGAAAGTAGATGAGCGAATGCTTACTTTACTGCATAAAAAAGCGGAATTATTAGGAAATAAAACGCTTCATATCACCCATGAACAATTGGCGAATGAATTGGGAACGGCTCGCGTGGTGGTCTCTCGGTTACTGAAACAGCTGGAGGAAATAGGGAAAGTGAAACTGGGGAGAAATAAAATTACACTTGTGTAACAAAGGTGGCTGTATGTTTTTTTGAGTTGGCAGAATTTTGCAAAAACAATTTCAAAAAATGGATACAGTAGGTTATATAGCATCGGTTTTTATTGGTATTGCTTTGGGGCTTATAGGTGGCGGCGGTAGTATTCTTACCGTGCCTGTATTGGTTTATTTGTTTAGAGTAGATGCCGTTTTGGCAACGGCTTATTCGCTTTTCATTGTAGGGGCTACCAGTGTGGTAGGGTCTGTGTCGTATTTTAAAAAAGGATTGGTTAATACCAAAACTGCGGTAATATTTGGCATTCCCTCTATCGTGGCGGTTTTTCTTACTCGAGCGTACATCGTTCCCATTATTCCGCAAGAGTTGTTTATCCTCGGAAGTTTTGTGGTTACCAAAAGTATCTTCTTGCTATTGCTTTTTGCTGTGTTGATGCTTTTCGCCTCATACAGTATGATTAAAAAGAGGAACACACCTGCAATGGAGACGCCACAAAAACAGCAGTTCAATTATCCGATGATTCTCATAGAGGGCATAGTAGTAGGGGTGCTTACAGGGCTTGTAGGGGCTGGAGGAGGCTTTCTCATTATTCCAGCTTTGGTAATATTAAGTAAACTGCCTATGAAAGAGGCAGTAGGGACTTCACTGGTCATCATTGCAGCAAAATCTTTGATAGGTTTTATGGGAGAAGGAGCAGGAACCGCCATGGATTATATATTCCTTTTGAAAATCACTACCTTTGCCGTGGCTGGAATTTTTATAGGAATGGCGTTGTCTAAGAAAATAGATGGCACTAAGTTAAAACCCGCATTTGGTTGGTTCGTTTTGGTGATGGGCATTTATATCATCATCAAAGAAACTTTGTTGCACTAATTTTTACTTGTGTAACCAATGTAACTGTAAAAAAGAAAACTATTTCGCAATTTTGTACCATCATATAGTAAATAAAAGAATAAATCATAGTAAAATGAAAATAGAACAAATATACACAGGTTGTTTAGCACAAGGTGCTTATTATATTGTTTCAGGGAAAGAAGCAGCTATTATAGATCCACTAAGAGAAGTACAGCCTTACCTTGACCGATTAGATGAAGATGGGGTAGTACTGAAATACATTTTTGAAACGCATTTTCATGCGGATTTCGTTTCGGGGCATTTAGATTTAAGTAAAAAAACAGGTGCACCTATTGTCTATGGACCTACGGCACAGCCTAGTTTTGAAGCGATCATAGCAGAAGATAACCAGATTTTTCAGATAGGAGACATTAAGATAAAAGTACTCCACACGCCAGGGCATACCATGGAGAGTGCTACTTTTTTGCTCATTGATGAAAACGGGAAAGAAACGGCTATTTTCTCTGGAGATACTTTGTTCTTAGGAGATGTAGGAAGACCTGATTTAGCCCAAAAAGCAGCAAATCTTACCCAAGAAGAATTAGCAGGATTATTGTATGATAGTCTTTATACCAAAATTCTACCACTTGCAGATGATATTACCGTATATCCTGCACACGGTGCAGGCTCTGCTTGTGGTAAAAACATGCAAAAAGAAACGGTAGATACCCTCGGAAATCAAAAGAAAACCAATTATGCCCTGAACCAACCCAACAAAGAAGCTTTTATAGAGGCAGTACTCGATGGACTTACTGCTCCACCACAATATTTCGGTATGAATGTAGCGATGAACAAAGGGGGCTATGAGTCTTTTGAGGAAGTAATGGATAAAGGAATGAAAGCACTTGAACCGAATGAATTTGAAGCCATTGCAGAACAAACGGGAGCATTAATTTTAGACACTCGTTCGGCAGCAGAATTCCATAAAGGATTTATTCCAAATGCTATTAATATTGGTTTGAAAGGGGATTTTGCACCATGGGTAGGAGCGATGATTGTAGATGTGAAGCATCCTATACTATTGGTGACCGATGAAGGAACAGAAGAGGAGGCGATTACTCGACTTTCTAGAGTGGGCTTCGATAATGTTTTAGGATATCTGAAAGGAGGCTTTGCTGCTTGGAAGGCTACAGGAAAAGAAACAGATGAGGTTAAAAGAATTTCGCCCGAAACTTTTGTTAATGAATTTTCTCCAGAGGCTAAAATCATTGATGTAAGAAAACCTACAGAGTATGCGGCAGAACATATAGAAAATGCTTATAGCCGACCTCTCAATGACATTGCCCAATGGGCAGGAGGTATTTCTAATGATGAACACTTCTATCTTCACTGTGCAGGAGGCTACAGAAGTATGATAGCAGCAAGTATATTAAATAAAAGAGGTATCCGTAATTTTACAGAAATAGAAGGCGGCTTTGGAGGTATTAAAAAAACAGAAAAAATACCTACTACGGATTTTGTTTGTCAAAGTAAAACATTGTGATGGCTGGGTTTATACATAAATACAAACTACACCTCATAGGCATTGCATTGGGGGCAGTTGCAGGTTATGCGTATTATCATTTCATTGGTTGCAATGATGGGAGCTGTGCTATTACTTCAAACCCTATTAGGAGTTCACTGTATGGCTCATTGATGGGCGGGCTTTTCTTCTCCATGTTTGAAAAGAAACAAAAATAATATTTACTTTATTATCCATTTAACCCTTTCGGCGTAGAAAAATGCTGAAAGGGTTCTTTAAAAAAATATCTGATGGAATTCACTGGACAAATACGAAAAATGATTACTCAAATAGGAATGCCTATTCAGTATTATCTAAATCTTTCTAATGATTTGATACACATGAATCATCTCATAGGAAAGAAATTAAAAATTCACCACATAGGTTATCAATGTGTGGAGTGTGGCACTGATACTCCTATTTTCAGAATGGGGTTTTGCAAAAAATGTTTTTTTGAAAGTCCTTATGCCAGTGAAACCATCCTAAAGCCAGAGCTTTCTAAAGCACATTTAGGAATAGAAGAAAGAAATTTAGAAGTAGAAAAAGAGATACAGCTACAGCCTCATATTGTTTATTTGGCTTATACGGGTGATGTAAAAGTGGGAGTAACGAGGGCTACGCAAGTGCCTACAAGGTGGATAGACCAAGGAGCCACCTTCGCATTACCTATCGCAAGAACGGAAAATAGATACGAAGCAGGTATGATAGAGGTGGAACTGAAAAAACATCTTGCAGATAAAACTAATTGGCGTAAAATGCTACAAGATGAAAGAGAGTCAGAGATAGATTTATTGGATTTCCGAAATCAAATAAGGCATCTTTTCCCAGAGGAAAGTAGAAAATTCTTTATGGATGAAGAAGAGATACATAGATTAGACTATCCATATACAGCATCAGAAAAAATAACGGCATTTACCCTCGAAAAACAGCCTAATTTTGAAGGTAAATTATCAGGAATTAAAGGGCAATATCTCTCTTTTGAGGGAGGAAGCGTGATGAATGTGAGAAGTCATGAAGGTTTTGTAATTACATTGTCCATCGCTCTTTAAGGTTAAAAAAAGCTATTAAAGCCAGAATGGTTTAAAAATCATAAGAAAAAAATGATTAGCTTTGCATTTAAACGATAAACGATATGGCATTAGAAATAGGAGAAAGACCGTGGGGAAAGTATTTTGTATTAGAAGATGAGCCTAACTATAAACTGAAGAGAATATTTGTAGAGCCAGGGCATCGGTTGTCTTACCAATACCATCATCATAGACAAGAGTTTTGGACGGTGGTTCAGGGAGAGGCAGTGGTGGTTTTAGAAGATGTAGAATATACCGTGAAATATGGTGAAAGTATTTTTATTCCTCAAGGTGCGAAGCATAGGATAGAAAATAGAAGTTCGGATTTGCTGATGTTTATAGAAGTTCAGACAGGGACTTATTTTGGGGAAGATGATATTATTCGTATAGAGGATGACTACGCAAGAGAGTCGTAATATATGAAAGTTATTAAGCAAAATAAATTATATTATTACTTTTTAGGCTATCTTAGATTTCTTTTGCCCAAGGGGAATTATATTCAGGCAGTACAGAAACTCAAGAATCAACTTACAGAAGAGCAGCTAAAAAAAGTAGAGGAGCGGGTGGCATATTATTGTAAAGATATGCCTAATCAGGTGGTACTATCCATGGATAGTATCGTTAAAGATTTGAGAAAGCCCCGAACGCCTAAGGCATATTATTTTGATGCCTATCAATATGCAAGATTTTTTGATGAAAATCTTGCATTTCATTTTGTTTTCGGAGATGTAACTCATATTCCGAATATTCCCTCCATTGTCAAAAGTCGTCCTATTTCTGAGGAAAATCAGAATAGTGTATTGCTTAATTTGGATAAAGTAAGGCATTTTACTTGGGTGAAAAATGATAAACCTTTCTATCAAAAAAAGAACATGCTCATTGGTAGAGGGGCTATTTATCAGCAACATAGATATGATTTTTATAAAAAATATTTTCATCATCCGCTTTGTGATTTGGGAGCAGTAGGTGATACAGCTATAGCCGAGCGAGAATGGCTCAAACCCAAAATTTCTATTCAGGAGCATTTAGACTATAAATTCATTCTCAGTCTTCAAGGTAATGATGTGGCCACAAATCTGAAATGGATTATGTCCTCTAACTCTATTGCTGTAATGCCAAAACCTACCATGGAAACTTGGTTTATGGAAGGAAAACTTATCGGAGGGAAACATTATATTGAAATCAAACCGGATTATTCAGACCTTGAAGAGCAGCTTCGTTTTTATATGGAGCATCCTGAGCAATGTTTAGAAATCATTCGAAATGCCCATGCTCATTGTGAACAGTTTTGGGATAAAAATGTAGAAGACCTATGCAGTTTAATGGTATTAGAGAAGTATTTCAAAGAAAATAATATTTTGAAAAAATGAAAAATATAGGATTCATACATGAAGAGTTTCCCTGTGGAGGAGCAGAAAAGGTTACTTCTCATATAGCTGCGTCTTTGAGTAAAAAAGGGTATAGATTTTTTGTATTTACTTGTAATTTGGTAGAAGATAAACTTAGTGATGAAGAAAGGAGAAATCTTAATTTTATCAAAATCAGTCCTTCAGATCTATTTGAAGAAACTCCAAATAGTGTTTGGGTGAAAAAGGCAAAAGATATTGATATTATGGTTTTTACGGGTTCTAATTTTAATGTGAAAAGAGAAAGTATAGTAAGAAGCATTGGTTGTAAATATATTTTTTCTAATCATGGTACACCTTTTTGGGAAATAGATGATATTAAAGTAGAATTTGAGAGAAGAATATCTGATAAAAATTTTTTCAGCAAAATTAAACATCGGATTAAACATCGGATTAAACTAAAAAAAGCTAATATTTATTTTAAGAATCTATATAAAAATATATATCAATCTTGTGATGCCTTTACGGTTTTATGCGATGATTACCAGAGAGAGATTTCGGAAAGAATAGGTGTGGGAACTGATAAATTTTATGTAATACCTAATGGCGTTCCACATCCTAAAATAACTTATTCTTTAAACAAAAAAAGACAGTTACTTTATGTAGGAAGAATGAGTTATGCTGATAAACGCGTAGATAGATTGATTGACATTTGGAAGAATATTTATAAAAAATTTCCAGATTGGGAATTTGTCTTGGTAGGAGATGGTGCTGAGCGTATATCCTTAGAAGGGAAAGTAAAAGCATATTCTTTGGAAAGGATTCTATTCTGTGGAGCGGTTAAAAATGTCGAAAAATATTATGATCAAGCAGCCATACTTTGTTTATCTTCTCAGTTTGAGAGCTGGGGATTAGTGCTTACTGAGGCTCAACAAGCGGGAGTTGTGCCTATTGCATTTAATTGCTCGAAAGGAGTTGAGAGTATTCTATCTCCATCTTGGGAGAATGGAGTTTTAATCGAAAATTTTGATATGAAAGCTTACCAAGAAGCCCTTGTTAAATTAATGACAGATGAAAATTTACGGCATAGTATACAAAAAAATATTATAGAAAAATCTTGCTCATATAATATGGATAAAATTGGCGAAAAATGGGATAACTTGTTCCAGAAACTCCTTAATAAAGTTTAACGGATGAATTTCATTTTTTATTTTTTGTAACGAAATCAATCGCTTGATCAAATTTATTTAAAATGCTACTCCAGCTATAATTTTCCTTGACATATCTTTTGGCTTGTAGTGAGTATTCTTCTCTTTCTTCTTCTGATAGGTTAATGATTTTATTAAGATATTTTTTAAACTCCATATAATTCCTAAAATAAAACCCTGTTCCGCTATTAAGGATATGTTGTTTTAAAACAATACAATCTGCATTAACTAACGGTATTTTTCCACAAGCCATAGCTTCTAAAGTAACCATAGACAAACTTTCATATTTTGACGGAAGAATAAGTCCCAAACTATTTTTCAGCAGGTAATATTTATCCTCTTCATTGATAAATCCTGTTAATATAATATTTTTATTAGGTATTATATCCATATTATTTTTCCCTATCATAACCAGTTTGGTGGAAGGGTTTTCCTTGCAAAACAAATTGAAATATTCTACCAATTCTCTACAACCTTTATTTCTATCTATCCTTCCAATATACACAAAATACGGAAAATCATACTGAAATTCTTTGGCTGGGCAGTATGTTTCGTCTAACACAAATTCTTCGATCCCAACCCCTGCAATATCTGTGTTTTGACAATATTCTTTAAAATGATTTTCTACTAATTCTTTTTCGGATTGTGTATTGTACATGATAAATTTCGGTTGTGAAAATAAATTTTCATAAGGCTTGGTATATAGTGGTGGTTCATCATGAGCAGTTGGTATAAAAATAGCTTTTTCATTTACTATAGGAAGTCCCATTACGGTGGGGTAATATAAGTAAGTGAAAAATATAAATACATCATATTCTTCCTTGTTTTTTCTTAAAAAACTCAGTAAATCAGGACAAAAAGGACCTTGCCCTTTCAGCCAATTGTCTTCATCTTCCTTCGTTACAGTAGAAATATTAAATTTTTTATCAAGTAAATCAAATAATCCCAAAAATCGAATGATTTTGAAATATTTTTTCTTTTTAAATATCGCTCTCCTTGCTTTTCTCATTTTCTTTTTCGAAAAGATTTCTGTAGAAAATCGGATAACTTTCAAACCATTAACTTCTGTATGACCTTCCGCATAGTGATTTGCCCAGCCTTGATAATCTAAGGCAGTAGTAGTTAAAATGGTTATATCATAATTTTTAGAAAGTTTTTCTGCTAAAATACGAGCATGAAACTCTGCACCTCCATTAACTTCAATTCCATATCGTTGTACAATAATAGCTATTTTTTTCATTTTATTATCCTCTTAGGATGATCATGCGTGCAATTTACAAATATTAAACCATAACTATCTCGAATTTTGTTTCAAAAATTTCTTAAAATGCTTTATAGGTTTATATCCGAATGCGAACTTATCTTTACTTAATTAATGGGTGTTTTTATTACAAATAAGTCGATGGAACTTCACTGCCAAATTATTCTGTTTTTTTATCTTTGTGTTGATCTAAATTATGGTTGTATGAAAAAAAAGATTCTTATAGACCTTGAAAGACTGCGTTATCCTTACACGGGGCTTGCTAATGTATTTCGGAATATAGCCAAAGGAATTGAAGTTCAATTTCCTAGCAATGATGTATGTTATTTTGGTCCTGAGAAGGAATTAAAAAAGTATATCTCAGCAGAAAAAATCATACCTTATCAAAAGTGGCATAAATATTTTGAATCTTTTAGTCACAAATTTCAATTGATTCATATCAGTAATCAAGGAGCACCTTATTTTAGGAAAAATTATAAAAATGCAATTAAAATTCTTACCCTTCATGACTTAAATTTTCTTCACGAGAACTTGAGTGTGAAGAAGAGAAGAAAGATGCATCATCGTATCAACAAGAGCTTTGAGACAGTAGATTATTTAGTCTGCATATCGGAATTTGTCAAGCAGGATTTATTGAAAAATAAGCATTTGTTTAATTTTAAAAAATTAAAAGATATTGTAGTTATCCATAATGGAATCGAATTTCCAGAGCAGAAAAAATATGATTTAGGGCAGTTTCGTGATTTGAGAAATAAAAAATATATATTAAATATAGGGGTGCTGTTTGATAAGAAAAACCAAAAATCTTTGGTGGAAATGTTGCCTTATATTGACGAGGATTTGGTACTTCTCGCTTCGGGGGAGAAAGAACCCTATGCTACAAAAGTGCGTGAAATCATCAATGAATTAGGAGTTTCAGATAGAGTACATATCCTTAAGAATGTGTCTGAAGAGGAAAAATATGCGTTGATTCAGCATTGTGAAGCGCTATGTCATCCATCTATTGCAGAGGGGTTTGGTATTCCACCTATTGAAGCGATGGCTTTGGGGAAGCCGGTTTTTCTCAGTCGTTACACCAGCTTACCTGAAATAGGGGGTGAAAATGCGTTTTATTTTGATGATTTTGAACCTAAAGAGATGGCAAATATTTTTCACTCCAAAATGAAATTGTATAGAGAGAATAAAACTGAAATGCAACAAGAGTTAAGGAAATGGGCGTCACAATTTGATTATCGAACAATGGCGAAGAATTATTATAAATTTTACCAATCGCTTCTTCAGTAAAATTGTGATTGAGATAATTTACGAAAAACCCCTTTCCAACCATGTGTTAGAAAGGGATTTTTATTAGCGACGCTTACTTTTTAAAATTCAGCACTACATTTCGGATAATAGCCACACATTCTAAGAGTTGTTCCTCTGTAATCACCAATGGAGGAGCAAGACGAATGATGTTACCATGGGTAGGTTTTGCTAAAAGCCCAGCTTCTTTTAGGGCAATACAAAGATTCCATGCGGTAGGCGAGTCTTGAGTATCATTAATAAGAATAGCATTGAGAAGTCCTTTACCTCTTACTTGGTAAATCAAGTCGGTTTCTTTTAATAATTTCTCAATCTCAGAACGGAAAAGCTGTCCCAGTTTTTCGGCTCTTTCAGAGAGATTTTCTTCTTCCACTACATCAAGGGCAGCCATAGCTACAGCACATGCTAATGGATTTCCACCGAAAGTAGAACCATGCTGACCAGGATGGATGACTTTCATGATTTCATTGTTGGCCAATACGGCAGATACAGGGTACATTCCTCCAGAAAGGGCTTTTCCGAGAATTAAAATATCTGGCTGTACCTCTTCATGATGACAAGCGATCAGTTTACCTGTCCTTGCGATTCCCGTTTGCACCTCATCAGCGATGAAAAGTACATTGTGTTTTTTACAAATTTCCGATGCTTTTTTTAGAAATCCTTCATCAGGGACATATACGCCTGCTTCTCCTTGGATAGGCTCTACTAAAAACCCTGCAATGGTAGCCGCTTCGTCTTCTAAAACTTTTGCCAAAGCATCTACATCGTTGTACGGGATTCTGATGAATCCAGGTGTAAAAGGGCCATAGTTAGTATTTGCATCAGGGTCATTAGAGAAAGAAACAATGGTAGTGGTTCTTCCGTGGAAATTATTTTCACAAACAATGATTTTCGCATTATTCCCTTGGATACCTTTCACCTCATACGCCCATTTTCTGGCGAGTTTGATGGCTGTTTCTACCGCTTCTGCTCCTGAGTTCATGGGTAAAACTTTGTCGAACCCGAGGAGTTTTGTGATTTTTTCTTCGTAAAGTCCTAATTTAGAATTATAAAACGCTCTAGAGGTCAATGCTAGCGTTTGAGCTTGCTCCGTAAGTACCTTTACGATTTTGGGGTGCGAGTGTCCTTGATTCACTGCGGAATATGCAGAAAGGAAATCATAGTATCTTTTTCCCTCTACATCCCATACGAATACCCCTTCTCCCTTATCAAGAACTACGGGGAGTGGGTGGTAATTATGTGCACCATGCTGGTCTTCAAGGTCAATGAAGTACTGAGAATTTTTTGTTGACATATTTATTTTAGTTTCTACAAAATTACACTTTTCTATTGGATTATTCTGCTTTAGGGGTAGGGCAATCTTCGTTTACAATGGTTTTAAAATCTTTGATGGTTTCTTCCAAGGATTTAAAATATTTTCCACCTGCGGCATTGATATGACCACCACCATTGAAATATTTTCGGGAAAACTGGTTTACATCTACTGCGTTTTTGGAGCGGAAAGATATTTTGATAAAATCTTCATATAAATCTTCCATGAAAAAAGCAGACATCTCTACGCCCAATAGGCTGAGTCCGTAATTGACAAAACCCTCGGTATCTCCTTTTTCAAAACCAAATTTTTTAAGTTCATCTCTTTTTAGCCAAAGTATAGCGATGGAATTTTCTGCTACCAGCTCTATCCTTCCTAGTACCAAAGAGAGCAAGTGTAATCTGGAAATGGTATGGGTATCCCAAGTATTGGAAGTGATTTCTGCGGGGTTAGCTCCAGCTTCAATGAGTTCGGCAATGATTTTATGCGTTAAGGCGGAGGTAGAGCGGAATCTGAACCCTCCAGTGTCCGTCATGATGCCCGTGTATAGACATTTCGCTACTTCTTCGCTGATAGGAGTTTCAGGGGCTAGTGCTTTGGCGAATTGAAATACCATTTGGGCTGTGGCAGGCTGTGTGGTATCAGAGTACACGAAATCAAATTCATCTGGTTGTTGATGATGGTCTATGAGAATTTTAGTGGCATTAGATTTTTCTATCCATTCCCCTACTCGGTCTCCTGCACGATGCGAAGCATTAAAATCAAGGATGAAAAGTACATCTGCTTCCGCAATGGTTTCCGCTGCGAGTTTCCTTTTATAATCCGCAATGATGATTTTTTTGGCTTCGGGCATCCATTTTAGGAATTTCGGAAAATCATTCGGCACCACTATTGTAGATTCTATTCCGATATTTCTAAGGAAGTGTTTCATTCCCAGTGTGCTACCTATGGCGTCTCCGTCGGGGTTGTAGTGAGTGAGTAGTACTACTTTAGCTTTTGGAGAAAGTAAATTTTTGATGGTTGAAAGTTCGTTGTTGCTCAGCATTATTCGTTCTGTATTAAAAACGCAAAGATAAGGAAAACTACAATGGGGATTTTTGGAAAAAATAAAATAATATGGACCGAAAATTTGCAGGCTAAAAAAAAAGTAATATCTTTGCCATCTGAAAATATAAAATCGGTTACATCTAAATAGTACAGAAGTCATGAAAAGAACATTCCAGCCATCAGAAAGAAAAAAAAGAAATAAGCACGGCTTTAGAGAAAGAATGTCTACACCTAATGGTAGAAGAGTATTAGCTGCAAGAAGAGCGAAAGGTAGAAAAAGCCTTACAGTGAGCTCTGCTCGTGCGAAGAGATAATTATTCTTTCACAAAAGAAAAAATAAAGTGCTTGGAATTTTTCAAGCACTTTTTGTTGTTAAAGTTTGCTAATTTTTTTTCGTTATTACTTTAATTCTCTATTTTTGAGTGTTGAATCCTTTTTTATCCATAAAAAATAAAAATTATGCCACATACAAATGACTTAGATGAGGGAATTATCTCTCTAAAAAATGCCACCATCGCACATAAAAATTTTTCTGTGCTTACCAATGTTAATTTGCAAATCAAAAAAGGAAGTTTCTGTTATCTGATTGGGAAAACGGGAGCAGGAAAAAGCTCGCTTCTTAAAACTTTGTACGGGCATATTCCTTTGGCAGGTGGTAGAGGAAGAGTAGCAGGCTTTGACCTTACGGGGTTAAAAACTTCTCAAATTCCTGATTTGAGAAGAAAATTGGGAATTGTTTTTCAGGATTTTCAGCTTCTTACGGATAGGTCAGTAGAGAAAAACTTGAAATTCGTACTCCAAGCTACAGGCTGGAATGATGCACATAAGATGAGTGTGAGAATAGACGAGGTGCTGGAGAGCGTGGGGATGAAAACTAAAAAACATAAAATGCCACATGAACTTTCTGGAGGAGAACAGCAGAGGGTAGCTATAGCAAGGGCATTGCTAAACCATCCGAGATTGATTCTGGCAGATGAGCCTACGGGAAACTTGGATCCTGAAACTTCTAATGAGATTATGACCCTGCTAAAACAAGTGGCTACGGAGAATGGAGCGGCGGTGGTGATGGCTACGCATGATTATCATATGATTCATAATTTTCCTGGAGAGGCGATAAGATGTGAAGATGGGAAAGTGAATATGCTTTCTACAGCTGAGCTTTTTGAATAAAACTTTTTTAGTTGAGAAATAAAACAATAAAACCACTGAACAATTCAGTGGTTTTATTGTTTTTTGAGTGTATTTTATTACAATGAATAATTAGGAGCTTCTTGGGTGATGATGACATCATGCGGGTGAGATTCCTTTAGTCCACTGCCTGTGATTTTCATCATCTTAGAATCTTTCTGTAGTGTAGTGATATCTTTTGCTCCGCAGTATCCCATTCCGGCACGGATTCCTCCAGTCAGTTGGAAGATGACATCTTCTAATCTTCCTTTATGAGGTACTCTTCCTTCAATGCCTTCAGGGACGAATTTTTTTGCTTCGCTTTGGAAATATCTTTGGCTTCCTCCTCTTTTCATGGCAGCCAAACTTCCCATGCCTTGGTAAGATTTGAATTTTCTACCTTGGAAAATAATTTCTTCACCAGGGGCTTCGTCTGTTCCTGCTAATAATGAACCCAGCATTACTGCACCAGCTCCCGATGCAATAGCTTTAACAATATCTCCTGAAAGTTTGATGCCTCCATCTCCGATAACGGTAACATTTCGGGTTTGTGCGTACTCATAGACATTGTATATGGCAGAAAGCTGTGGTACGCCTACCCCTGCTACTACACGCGTGGTGCAGATAGAGCCTGGCCCTACGCCTACTTTGAGAACATTGGCTCCCGCGTCTATAAGGTCTTTTGCGGCTTCTGGAGTAACGATGTTTCCTCCTACGATATCCAAATCGGGGTAGGCATTTCTAATCTCTCTCACTTTGTCCAAAACACCTTTGGAATGTCCGTGGGCGGAGTCCACTGCAATAATATCTACACCTGCATCTACTAATGCTTTCACTCTGTCCATGGTATCATTTCCTATTCCTACTCCAGCACCTACAATGAGCCTTCCATTTTTATCCTTATTGGCATTGGGATATTCTAGTTGATTGTCAATGTCTTTAATGGTGATGAGTCCTACTAGTTTATTTTTTTCATCTACGATGGGTAATTTCTCTACTCTGTTTTCTAGGAGGATTTTCTTTGCTTCCTCTAAGTTAGTGTCCTTGTGTGAAGTGATGAGGTTTTCTTTAGTCATCAGGTGTTCCACTTTTACACTGAGGTCTTCTTGGTACTTTACATCTCTATTGGTAATGATTCCTATGAGATTGTTCTCTTCATCTACCACAGGAAGTCCAGAGATTTTATACCTTGCCATGGTTTCTTTAGCTTCACCGAGGGTGTGATTCTTAGAAAGTGTAACAGGGTCAGAAATCATTCCATTTTCAGAACGCTTTACTTTATTTACTTGGGCAGCTTGTTCTTCTATGGTCATATTCTTATGAATAAACCCCAGTCCTCCCACTCTGGCAATAGCGATGGCCATTTCCGCTTCAGTTACAGTGTCCATTGCAGCAGAAACGATGGGTACATTTAGAGTAATCTTGTCGGTAAGTCTAGATTGTAAGGATACTTGGCTCGGAAGAACCTCTGAATACGCTGGAACAAGAAGTACATCATCAAAGGTGATGGCTTGTTCTATAATTTTGTCTTGAATAGGCATTGCACTTTCTTTGCAAAATTACGATTTTTTTTGATACGATAAAAGCGTAAGAAAGTTTTTTGACCTAAAATTCCATTAGTAAGTGCAATTGTTTTTATCAAAAAACCTTATTTTTGTATCTTTAATAATCTGGAATAATGTTTTACAACCACCAAGAAATAGAGAAAAAATGGCAACAATATTGGAAGGACAACGAGACTTTCAAAAGCCAACAGCCAACAGCCAACAGCCAACAACCTAAATATTATGTTCTCGATATGTTCCCTTATCCATCGGGGGCGGGATTGCATGTGGGGCATCCGCTGGGGTACATCGCTTCGGATATTTATGCGAGATATAAAAGACATCAGGGATTCAATGTTTTACATCCAATAGGCTACGATAGTTTTGGGCTTCCTGCCGAGCAATACGCCATTCAGACAGGACAACATCCTGCCATTACTACGAAAGATAACATCGCAAGGTACGAAGACCAGCTCCGTAAAATCGGTTTTTCTTTTGATTGGAGTAGAGAAATTAGAACTTCTGATGCTTCTTATTATAAATGGACGCAGTGGATATTTATTCAGCTCTTCCATTCTTGGTACAATAATGAGACCAATAAAGCGGAAGATATCGAAACTTTGATTCAGCATTTCGAGCAATTCGGAACTGAAAATCTTCGTGCGGCTCAAACGGAAGAGCTTTCTTTTAGTTCGGAAGAATGGAAAAATGCGTCCGAAGAGGACAAGCAAGATATTTTATTGAACTATCGATTGGCGTTTCGTGCAGAGACTACTGTAAACTGGTGTCCAGCTTTGGGAACTGTTTTAGCGAATGATGAGGTGATTAATGGGAAATCCGAAAGAGGAGGTTATCCCGTGTATCAAAAGAAAATGATGCAATGGTCTATGCGAATTACAGCTTATTCAGAGAGATTATTGGAAGGTTTGGATAAGTTAGATTGGTCAGATGCTGTAAAAGATTCTCAGCGTAACTGGATTGGTAAATCTGTAGGAGCTTCCGTGCATTTTAAAGTTCAAAATACAGAAGATGATATCGAAGTATTCACCACTCGTCCTGATACTATTTTCGGGGTTTCATTCTTGACTTTGGCTCCCGAACATGAATTGGTAATGAAAATCGTTTCCGAAGAGCAAAAAGCCGAGGTGGAGGCCTATATTGAGGAAACTTCTAAGCGTTCGGAACGCGAGAGAATGGCGGATGTGAAAACTATTTCAGGCGTGTTTACAGGAGCCTATGCTATTCATCCTTTTTCAGGGGAAAATATTCCGATTTGGATAGGAGATTATGTATTAGCAGGCTATGGAACGGGAGCCGTAATGGCGGTTCCTGCAGGAGATGACCGCGATTATGCTTTTGCGAAACATTTCAATATTCCGATTAAAAATATTTTTGACCAAGATATTTCAGAAAAAGCTTTTACGGAAAAAGGCAATTTCAAACTTGAAAATTCTGACTTCTTGAATGGTTTAGCTTATAAAGAGGCCACTGAAAGAGTGCTTTCTGAATTGGAAAAATTAGGAATTGGTAAAAAGAAAATCACTTACCGACAAAGAGATGCTATTTTCTCTCGTCAAAGATATTGGGGTGAGCCTGTTCCTATTTACTATAAAAATGGATTGCCATATACTCTGCCTATTTCAGCATTGCCTTTGGAGCTTCCAGAAGTGGAAAAATATCTTCCAACGGAAGATGGTGACCCACCATTAGGGAATGCCAAAGACTATGCTTGGGATGAGGTTGAGCAAAAAATAGTTAGTACTGATTTGATTGATAATCAAACTGTATTCCCATTAGAACTTTCCACCATGCCAGGTTGGGCGGGTTCTTCATGGTATTGGTTGCGTTATATGGATGCCCATAATCCCGATGAGTTTGTATCTAAAGAAAGCGTGGATTATTGGCAGGGCGTAGATTTATACATCGGGGGAAGTGAACACGCTACAGGACATTTATTGTATTCCAGATTTTGGAATAAATTTTTGAAAGATAAAGGCTACATTAGCCAAGAAGAGCCTTTCCAAAAAATGATTAACCAAGGGATGATTTTGGGAATGAGTGCATTTGTGTTCAGAATTGATGGAACTAATCAATTGGTTTCAAAAAACTTGGCAGGAAATTATACTACACAAAAAATCCCTGTAGATATTTCCTTAATTAAAGGCAATGATGAACTGGATGTTGAGCGATTGAGAAATTGGCGACCAGAATTTAAAAATGCCGAATTTATTCTGGAAGACGGAAAATATCTCTGCGAAAGAGAGGTGGAAAAAATGTCTAAATCCAAGTACAATGTGGTAAATCCCGATGATATTTGCGAGGAGTATGGTGCCGACTGTCTTCGTCTGTACGAAATGTTCCTCGGGCCATTGGAGCAATCTAAGCCTTGGAACACTCAAGGGCTTTCGGGCGTATATGGTTTCTTAAAGAAATTTTATAATTTGTATTTTGATGGAGATACTTTCAGTGTTTCCGATGAGGAACCTACCAAAGAGGAATACAAAGTGCTCCATACTTTAATCAAAAAAGTGGTGTATGATATTGAACATTTTTCATTCAATACTTCCGTATCTTCATTTATGATTGCCGTGAATGATTTGCAAAAACTAAAATGCAACAAAAGAGCGATTTTGGAACCATTGGCAGTGATTATTTCTCCCTATGCACCACATATTTGCGAGGAACTTTGGCAGCTTTTAGGAAATACCACCACTATAGAATATGTGAAATTCCCAGAATTGAACGAAGCCTATTTGGTAGAAGACGAAATAGAATATCCAGTGAGTTTTAACGGAAAGATGAGATTCAAGAAAACTTATCCTGCCGATATGCTTCCTAAAGATATAGAGATTGCTATCATGCAAGAGGAAAGCGTTTTAGAGCAATTAAAAGGGGCAAGTCCGAAAAAAATTATCGTAGTTCCGAAAAAAATTATTAATATTGTGGTTTAGATAAAAAAAATACGAATAGAAGAATGTTAAAAAAATAAGTGCAAGTTTTTTTATTCTTTCATAGGTTTTGCTTTGTTTGATGCGTTTTTTGATGATTTTCTCTATTGGAATTATTAATTCTATATAGGTGTGGTGTTAAATTATTGTAAAAAAAGCATTAATATTTGGGGTGTCATTTGTGTGAAAAGAAAATTTGTATTTATATTTACGGCTTGAAAGTTAGTAATTAAAACAATTAAATAATTAAATTATAATGGAAATGAATGTTTCAAACACAGAAGAGCAAGTAGTTGCTAGAAAAACAGGTGGTCTCAATCCTGCTATTGTACTTCCAATATTGTATGTAATTGCATTGAGCATTTACTTATTCGTATTGGGGAATCCAGGGAATTTTAAGGAAGATGCAAGGCTTACAGGAGCTTCAGTAGCATTTTCAGATGTAGATTCTAAGGAATTTCACCCAGAGTCTTTCATGGGGATTATCTACATGGGAGGTCCTGTAGTACATATCTTGATTTTGTTCATGATTACCGTAATCGTTTTTGCATTTGAGCGTTTCTTCGTAATTGGTAAAGCAGAAGGGAAAGGAAACTTAGATGCTTTCGTAGTGAAAATTAGAACGCTATTGAACCAGAACAAAATTGATGAAGCTATTGAAGCATGCGATGCTCAGCAAGGTTCTGTGGGTAATGTAGTAAAAGAAGGGCTTGTTACTTATAAGGCTTTAGCGAAAGATAATACACTGAATAAAGAGCAGAAAATGGCTGCACTTACTAAATCACTAGAAGAAGCCACCACGCTAGAAATGCCTATGCTAGAAAAGAACATGATGATTCTCTCTACCCTTGGTACTGTAGCTACGCTTGTGGCTCTTTTAGGTACGGTAATCGGGATGATTAAGGCGTTCTTCGCTTTAGGTTCTGGTGGGGGTACGCCAGATGCGGCAGCACTATCTATCGGTATCTCCGAGGCGTTGATTAATACTGCTTTAGGTATTGGTACTTCTGCAGTAGCGATTATTTTCTATAACTTCTTTACCTCTAAAATTGATGGATTGACTTATAAAATCGATGAAATCGGAATGTCTATCCAGCAATCATTCGCAGAGCACCACTAATCATTGAGGTGCGAAAAATACAGATGGAATGATTTATGCATCTGTAATTAAAGAAGTTTAATATAAAATTAATAATAATATGGCGAGAGTCAAACCAAAAAGACATGGCGTAGTAACGGATATGACGGCAATGTGTGATGTTGCTTTCCTATTACTCACCTTCTTTATCTTGACTACACAGTTTAAAAAACCTGATGTAGAGCAGATAATGCCGCCATCTTCTATATCTGAAAAATTGTTACCTGATGCTAGTCTTATGACGGTCAATGTAACAGCAGATGGGAAATTCTATTTCCAGCCCGTAGAAAATGCTTCTGAAAGAATTCAAGTTTTGGAAGCAATGGGGAAGAAATATGGAGTCTCTTTCACAGACAAAGAAAAAGTAGCTTTTACTAAAGTACAATCCATAGGAGTACCTATGAGTCAGTTAAAAAGTTTCTTAAATCTATCAGAAGATGAGCAGAAAAATTTTAAAGGAGCATCTGGTGTTCCTTTGGATGAAACCAATAAACAACTCATAGACTGGGTAAAAGCAAGCTTAGATGTGAAGAATGACTATAAAGTTGCCGTAAAAGGAGATGGTACTACTGCTTACCCTAAAATTAGAGACTTGTTTGAAGGTTTTAGAGATATTGAATTTTACAAATTTTGGTTAATTACTACCCAAGAAGGAAAATAAATCTTAATAGAAATGGCAGAAGTACAAGTACAAGATAAAAGTGCAAAGGGAGGAAAAGTCCGTTCCAAAAAGCAATCTACCAGAGTAGATATGACGCCCATGGTGGACTTAGGGTTTCTATTGATTACATTCTTCATGTTTACCACTACTTTCAGTAAACCGAATGTAATGGATTTAGGACTTCCAGCAAAACCAAAAGAAGATCAACCAAAACCTCCACCAACAGAGATTGATTTATCTAATTCAATCTCCCTGATTATTGGTAAGGACAATAGAATTTTTTATCATCAATTGGATAGACAAGGACTCACAGATGAAAAACTCCTTGAAACTAATTATGATAAAGAAGGGATTACGAAGGTAATCGAGGATGCAAAACGAAGAGCTAAAGATCCTGCTAAATTTACAGTGATTATTAAGCCTACGGATGATGCAGTATATAAGAACTTTGTGGATATCTTAGATGAAATGGCAATTACCAAAAATGAACAGTACGGGGTTACTGAAATCAAAGATTGGGAAAAAGCGATTTATGATAATAAGGTGAAATAAACCCACATCGTCTAACCCTTAATGAATAAATATATGTCAGACGAAAAATTAGGATACAATCAAACGCCTTCTTTGGACGAAATTGTATTTGAAAATAGAAATAAGGCGTATGGTGCCTATGACTTAAGACAAAGTTATAGAGGTATTCTTACCAAATCTTTCATCATCGGTACGATCCTTTTCTGTACCGCAGCGATTACTCCTTTTGTTGTGATGAAAATCAAACAATTGACCAATCCTGAGGAAACAGTAGAAGTAGATGCTAATCTTATGGATATTAAACTAGAAGATGAAGTATTGGAACAGCCTGAGGAAGAGGAAGAACTCCCGCCGCCGCCACCGCCAAAACCTGAAGAGCAGGAGCAAGTGGAAATCATCCAAAATGTGGTGCCAGAGCCTGTAAAAGCTCCAAAAGTGGAAACACCACCACCACCGATTTCTAAACAATTAGAAACTACTACTGGTCTTGTAAATCAGGAAGGGGTGAAAAAGCCAGACTATGCACCGCCACCACCGCCACCAACTCAAGGAACGGCTACAAAGACTATGGAATCAAAACCTCAAATCAGTACTACCGAAGTATATGCAAAGGTAGATCAGGAGGCAGAATATCCGGGAGGGATGAATGCACTGAGAGCTTACTTAGCGGATAATTTCGATAGCTCAGTGGTAGATGCAGAAGGAAGACTCAAAGCGACACTTCGCTTTATCGTGGAAAGAGATGGTACCGTATCGGATGTGAAAGTGGTAGAGAAATCAGGAAATAGAGATTTTGATGATGAAGCGGTAAGAGTAGTGAAAAAACTCAAAAAATGGAAGCCAGGTAAACTAGATGGTCAGAATGTAAGATCTAGATTTAGTGTTCCATTTGTAATGGAGTTTCAATAATTTTTAAATTTTTATTAACATAAAAGAGAGGCTTAAGCTTCTCTTTTTTTGTATATTTGTCTTTATGTTCAATTATCTATCCATTTTTACAGGTTTAGCCTACATTGTCCTTGGAATTTTGGTATTTACATATCAGCAGTTCGCTGTGCCGCTGGACGAAATGGTTGCCTATCTTTTGGGAGGGATTATGATTATTTATGGGATATTTCGTGTCCTTAGAGCTTTGTATAAAATCAAAAAACAAAAACAAGAGGATGAAGAATAATTTTCTATGGATACTCTGTTTTTTTCTATTTCTTTTTTCATGTAAGAAAAGTGCTGATGCACCTACACCACAAAAAGGAGAAATTACCATAGTAGCAGATGATGCCTTTAAAAATGTAACAGAAGCACTCTCTGAAAGATATATGGCGTTTTATCCAGAAACAAAAATTAATGTGCTGTATAAGAAGGAAGATTCCGCATTTATAGATCTTTTGCAGAATAAAACACAGGTGATTGTGATGTCTCGAGATTTGACAGATAAAGAACTTCAACTCTATGAAGACAAAGTGGATTTAAAATTCCAACCTGCAAAGTTTGCCGCCGATGCCGTAGTCTTTGTAGTGCCTAATGAGGACCCAAGGGAAAGCATTTCGGTACAAGAAGTGAAAGATTTTCTTATCAAAGGCAAGGATAAAACATTGATTTTCGATGGTAATAATGCCTCTAATATTAATTTTGTAAAGCAAAAATTTGGTCTCCATGATGCTACACAAAATTTAAACTTTGGGGTGATTCGTGGTAATGATAATATTATTAAGGAAGTAGGAAAATACAAGGGTAAAATAGGTGTAATTAGCTTGAATACCATCAGTAGGGTGCATTCTAAAGAGATTAATGAACTTAAATCTCATGTAAAAATTCTTCCTGTCATTGCGGAAGATGGTAAAATATATCGCCCTGAATTAGAGTATATTAAAAATATGCAGTACCCGTTTACCCGAATTCTCTATTTCTTGACCAATGAAGGTTTTTTCGGGGTGAGCAATGGCTTTATCCGTTTTTCTTGCACACAGTTAGGGCAAATTGTAGTATCTAAACAAGGACTCCAGCCGTACAATAACTATAAGCGAGAAGTACAGATGCGATGAAGAAATGCTTAGTGCTTAGGATGAAATTTTGGAATAATAATTGAAATATAAAAATAAATTAATTAAAAAGAATTTATGATGTTGTACAATGTAAGAAAGCTTACTTTTTCTGCTGCTATGATGGCAGGGGTAGCTGTTTTTAACGCACAGTCTGTTCAAGATGGTGTGAACTTAGTAGATAGTCACAAATATGCACAAGCAAGAGGGGTATTTGAGAAACTCATGCAAGCCAATCCGAAAGATGCAAATAATTTTTTCTATATGGGGAATACTTACCTTACACAGTTCGAGCCGAATTTTGATAAGGCAACAGAGTATTTCCAAAAGGGATTAGCACAATCTTCCAATAGCCATCTGAATAAGATAGGTATAGCTACGGTTAAATTAGGAAAGGGAGACCGCTCGGGGATTGCTGAAATTCAGAAAGTGGTGAGTGATAGCCGTGAAAAAGACGCAGAAGTACTCTACAGAGCTGCAGAAGCACTTACCTTATTTGAAAAAAACAATGCTCCAGATTTAGCCATTGATTATCTTAATAAAGCGATTGAGCGTTCCAAAGGAGGGGTAGCTCCACAAATATATTATTCTTTAGGAGATGCTTATCGTCTTAAAAAAGAGGCAGGAAATGCGATGAATGCTTATGAAAAAGCACTTGCAGTTTCTAGAAGTAAAGCATCTGTGTTTACAAGAATGGCAACACTATGGATGGCAGCAAACCAATGGAAATTAGCAGATGAAAACATTACTAAAGCGATTTCTGCTGACCCTTCCTATGCACCAGCTTATAAAGCATTGGCAGCATATAAAACGAGATTCCAAGAAAACGCAGCCGTAACACAAGCATTGATTAACTATGCGAAATACGCAGATGAAGATCCGGATACACAACTGGAAATCTCCAAAATGTATTTTGTGAATAATGATTATGCACAATCTCAAAAATTATTAGGTACTATTTTTTCTAAAGTAGAAGACCCTATAAAATACAAGCTTAGAGCTTACAATGAATATAAACTTGGTGGAGATATGGCTCAAGCAAAAGCTGATTTAAACCAATTTAAAAATTCAGTAACAGATAAGAGCAGGATACAGCCCGCAGATACGGCTTTAGAAGGTTTATTTATTGCTATTGATGCAAAAAATGAAGCCGATGCTACCCGTAAAGCAGAGCTTTTAGCAGAAGCGAATCAGAAAATTGCTGTAGCAAAAAATATTCAAGACCAAACTTTGGATTGGGATATGGAGTTCGCTAAAATTAATGGAGGAGCAGTGACTGCGGAAATGGTAGAAGCGGGTCCTCAATCACCAAAAATCCAAGAGTTGAAAACAAAACTGGCGACAAACCCTAAAGATGCTAATGTGTTGGTGGAATTAGGAACAGCTTATCAAGAGGCTCAGAATTGGAATGGTGCTATTTTTACTTGGGATAAAATGATTGCTTTGGCTCCAGATTGGGAATATTCTTTTTATGCGAAAGGAGTAGCCTATCAGCAGCTCGGAAAACATGATATGGCAGAACTTTCTTACCAGAAGTATATTGACACTGTAGCGAAAAAATCACAAGCTGAGCAAGATGCACAGAAACAATCACTTTCTTATGCATATTTCTTGGTGGCACATTACAATCAGGAGAAAAACTTGCCATTGGCCAAAGAATATGCAGCGAAGGCGGTGATGCTCAATCCAAGTTATGAAGATGCAGTGAAACTGAATACAGCATTACAAGCAAAATAATGTATAAAATTTTATAAAACACTTTTACCCTTTTGGCATTTTAAATGCTGAAAGGGTTTTAATAATATAATGATGAATCCATTTAAGGTAGATATTTTGGCTTTTGGTGCACATCCTGATGATGTGGAGTTAGGATGTGGTGGTACTTTGGCAAAACTTATTCATGAAGGGAAGAGAGTAGCCATTGTAGATTTGACGCAGGGGGAAATGGGTACCCGAGGTACTATAGAAACAAGATATGTAGAAGCTGCAAAAGCAAAGGAGATTTTGGGCGTTTCATACAGAGAAAATCTCAAAATGAAAGATGGTTTTTTAGAAAACACAGAGGTCAATATCCGAAAAATCGTAGAAATGGTGCGTAAGTATCAGCCAGAAATCGTTTTTGGAAATGCGATTAAGGATAGGCATCCTGATCATGCGAAAGGACAGAAGTTGGTTTCTGATGCATGTTTTATTGCAGGTTTAGTTAAATATGCCACCACTTATGAGGGAGAAAATCAAACGGCGTGGAGACCAAAACAGGTGTTTAATTATATTCAATGGCAAGAGATAGAGCCACATTTTGTAGTGGATATTAGTGATTTCATGGAACAAAAAATAGCATCATGTATGGCGTATGCTACACAGTTTTATAATCCTGAATCTCAAGAACCAGAGACGGTAATTGCTACAAAAGATTTTCAAGAAAGCTTTACTTATAGAGCTCAGAACTTAGGGAGACTTACGGGATGTGCTTATGCTGAGGGCTTTACCAGTGAAAAAACATTGGTCTTAAAAAATTTTGAAGGAATTGTTTTGTAGTTTCTGAAAAAGTCTTATATTTGCATCCACAATACGGTGGCTATAGCTCAGTTGGTTAGAGCGTCAGATTGTGGTCCTGAAGGTCGTCGGTTCGATCCCGATTAGCCACCCTAAAAGCACATAACAAAAGTTATGTGCTTTTTTATTTTATAATAAATACTATCTTTGTATTAATATATTTTGTTATGAAAAAGACAAGGATAATTGGGTTTATGCTATTTTCATTTATAGTATTTTTGCTAAGTTGCGAACGCAGGGATTATCTCAATAACTCAAGGTTTCATGTGGAGGGGCTCACTAATGCACCTCGAACAGAAGTAAAAGTAGTAATAGGTTCTGTGGTTTATTCTAAGGGGAAAACTAATGAGTTGGGCTATTTTCGATTGGGAGGTCCAGAAAGTGATAATTCTGAGAGGTTTTTGATTTTTGAGCGTAAAATAAAATCTTTTTCAGTTAATGATGCTCGAGTGAAATTGAGCTCAGACTCATCGGCAATCGTTCTTCCTTATAAAGTTTCTTATATTAAGTTTAATCATATTCTATTGCAATGATGAGATTTTTTTTACCCTTAGCTTTTTTGTTGTCCACATCGGTATTTGCCCAGAATAAAATTTTTAGAATGGAGTTAGGATACCATTTTTTGACTGCTGTAGGTGATAATTTTGTTAAAGATGGGCTCGGAAGTTTTAATGGATTAGGAGGTGAGGTAAATGCTGTAGTGTATAAAAATGTAGGTGTAGGATTGGGATATTCTAGGACTTTTTCTACTGTGAAAAATGAAGCAATTTATGGTAGTCTGAAAGAGCCGCAGCTTTCTGTTTTGGGAGTTTATATTTTTTATCGTCATCGTTTTACTCCTAGAATAGCCTCTGAGGCAGAAGTAGGCATTAATGATATGAGGATAAAATCTAAGTCGTATTATAGTAAAGATTTTTTTAGAGAAGGTGGAAGTGCTGGTTTTTTCGGAATCAAAGGGCTTTATAGCATTTCATATGATAATGTAGTGTCTATTGTTGTAGGTTCAAGACTGTATATTTATGATTCTAATTTAGACATGAAGCATTCAGCTGTACAAAATTATTATTCACAAGCGTTATTTCTCAATTTTAATGCAGGGATATCTATTGCTTTTTAGATATACTTGTAAAAAACAAATGGAAAGGAGAGAAATTACCTTTCTTAAATAGCTTTTGGTGATTCAAAAATTAATAAAAATCTTGAACAACTTAGTAATCTTTTCAAAATCAATTTACTGTATATTATTTCAGTATCCGTAGAATATTCCTACTTTTGCAATATGGCAAAAAACAAAAGAAAAAATCAGATTCTTACGGGGATACAACTGCATGCGGCTGGTGCAAAAGGTGTGGCTATAGGGAAAGATGAAACTGGAAAAACGGTTTTGGTTTCTGGTGCTATTCCAGGCGATGTGGTCAATGTTCGTGTGAAAAAATCGAAATCCAAATATATAGAAGGCGAGGCGATAGAGATAATTCAACAATCTGCTGATAGAGTAACGCCTAAATGTCAGCATTTTGGGGTGTGTGGCGGCTGTAAATGGCAAAATATGAGCTATGATAAGCAGTTGTACTATAAGCAATTGGAGGTAGAGAATAACATTCGAAGAATAGGAGGAATCAATGATTTCAAAACTTTGCCCATTTTAGGTGCCAAGGAAATCTATCATTATAGAAATAAAATGGAGTTTTCTTTTTCTAATGCCCGCTGGCTCAGTCAAGAAGAAATTGATTCTGATGAAGACTTAGGGGACAGAAATGCCTTAGGTTTCCATATCCCAGGGATGTGGTCTAAAATTTTAGATTTAAAAGAATGTCATTTACAAGAATCTCCTTCGGACGAGATAAGATTGGCTGTGAAAAAGTATGCCGTAGAGCATGGGTTAGAATTTTTTGATGTAAGAAACCAAGAGGGTTTTTTAAGGACTTTCATGCTGAGGCAAAATTCTAAAGGAGAATGGATGCTGCTTTTTCAGCTTTTCAGAGAAGAAAAGGAAAATAGAGAGCGGTTGTTTGATTTTGTTTTAAATCAGTTTCCTCAGGTTAAAACTTTGGTGTATGCCATTAACTCTAAAGCGAATGACTCGGTGTATGACTTGGATATTCAAACTTATTTTGGCGATGGATTTTTAACAGAAGAGATGGATGGCTTAGAATTTAAGATTGGACCAAAGTCTTTTTTTCAAACCAATTATCGTCAGGCTCTGGAATTGTACCGAAAAACTTTAGAATTTGCAGACTTAAAGGGAGATGAAGTAGTTTATGATCTTTATACAGGTACGGGAACCATTGCCCAATACTTAGCTAGAAAAGCCAAGCAAGTAATAGGTATAGAATCTGTACCCGAGGCAATAGCAGCGGCGAAGGCTCATGCAGCGGTGAATGGATTAACCAATTGTTTATTCTATTGTGGGGATATGAAAGAGGTCTTTACAGAAGCGTTTTTAGCTCAGCATCCTAAGGCAGATGTATTGGTAACAGACCCACCGAGAGATGGGATGCATGCCAAAGTGGTGGAGCAAATTCTGAAACTCGCACCTGAGAAGATTGTATATGTCAGCTGTAACTCAGCTACTCAAGCTAGAGATATTGATTTACTAAAAGAAGCATATCATTTAGTCAAAATTCTTCCTGTAGATATGTTTCCACAGACGCATCATGTAGAGAACATCGCATTGCTCATAAAAAAATAAAGATGAATAAAAGTTGGTTCTTAATTCTCTTGGCATTCATCATGACCAGCTGTGGAGGGGATGATATATGTAGTAGTACGGAATCTACACCAAGGATGAAGATGAAGTTTAAGAATGAAGCTACAGGGAAAATCCGAAGTTTGGATTCTATTTTTGTCTATGCAGACTATGGTCAAGGGATGGAAATGGTGGTGGCCAATCGGTACAAAACGGATTCTATTTTGATTCCTCTAAGAATAGATAATACGCCTTTTACACAGTTAGAAATTGCCCTTTCATCAGGTGGTGCAAAGAGTGGTGTAAAGATAGCGTATTTACCCAAAGACGAATATGTGTCACCCGCTTGTGGTATGAAGAAAGTCTATGAAAATGTGAACACTACACTTATGAATCCTCAGTCTTTAAAAGGAGTGGAGGTTTCTAAAAATGAAATTTATAATGAAGATACTACGCATATTTTTCTGCTTTTTTAGTCTTTGGGTAGGGAAAGTAATGGGGCAGCGTATGGAAGAGGGGAATCACCTAAAGTCATCACCATATTCATTTAATGGAGTGGTGGGAGTAGATGTTTTGAACACAGGACTCAGTACTTTTTCTGAAAGGAAACTTTTCCAAGGTTTTATTTCTACACAAATCAAAGAAAAAATTCATGCCATAGCGGATGCTGGTTTTGAGAAAAACGATTTTGATAAAAGTGGATATCAGGTCTATGCTCAAGGGTTTTTCTTTAAGCTAGGGACTTACTATATGCTTGTACAAGATGTAGAGGATAAGCTCAATGGGTTTTATGCAGGTGGAAAAATTGCAGGGAGTTTTTATAAGCAAGATTATACTGTGATACCTATCAGAGGGTATGGAGGAAGAGTGAGTAATAGCAGTATGCCTATTTCTTCACAGAGTACTTATTGGGTAGAAGCAATGGTAGGTGGAAGAATACGCATTTTTGACACTCCGTTTTTCATAGATGTAAATGTACAGCCTAGATACAGACTATATTCCACACTACAAAATGGTGTACATCCTTTGGTTATTCCTGGTTTTGGAAAGGGGATAGGAAAATTTAATATGGGGTTTTCTTGGAATGTTGCTTATTATTTTTAAGATTTTTTTGACTTAGTTTTCCATCATTAAGATATTTAAACTGAATCAAATAAGGGAAGTAAGTGATTTGATTGATCAAATTGAGGGGAAGAACATTTTTCTTTATAAATAAATCTATGAGACTTCATAGTTAGTTTTTTCTAAAAACTTTTATTCTAAGTAGATTTAAGATGCAAATGGTGTAAAAAGTTAGTATTTACATTGTTTGGGTTTGTTAATTTAAACTTTTTGCGTAGGGATAGGAATATGTAATTTTTTTTCGATAAAATAGCTGTAGCGTAATTTTTTTAATTATATTTGACAAAAATTTTATTATTGTTATTATGTTAAAAAATACTATTTTGCTTTCAGCTATCATGCTTTCGGGCGTAGTGTCTGCACAGTGGACACCAGCCAAAAGCAATGAGAAGAGAAGTGAAGACCTTACAAAGGTTCAAAAGAAAGAGTTTTACAAGCTCGACATTAATGAGATTAGAGCTCAATTAAAGGATGCTCAGCTACAAGGTCCTAATGCGAGACCTGTGTATATTTCTGTACCTGTAATGGGAGGAAAGGTAGAGCTATTTAAGGTGTATAGCTTCCCAGTTATGGTGCCAGAATTGGCAGAGCAGTATCAGCTAGGCTCATACACTGGGGTAAGTACAGAAAACCCTACGAAATTCATTCGTTTCTCGGTGGCTCCGAATGATTTCCAATCCATGGTGTATGATGAGCATGGATATCAGTTCATCTCTCCAGAAGATAAATCAAAGGGGCTTTATTCAGTTCATCCTAAAACGAATAAAGCATCAGGAAAAGACGCTTTCGTATGTGATACAGAACACGGACACTCATCTTCAGATATCGATAGACTTCGTAGTAATAATTCTTTCGCCAATGTGCCGGGAGATTTTTCTAGAAATTCTGATAGAAAATACAGAACGCTTCGTTTAGTAGTCTCTACTACAGGAGAGTACACTGCACATTTTGGAGGAGTAGCAGGAGCTTTAGCACAAATTAATGCTACGATAACGAGAGTAAATGCAGTTTTTGAAAAAGATTTTGCTCTGCACCTAAATCTTCAAAACTTTCAAAATATTATTTATACTGACCCTAATACTGACCCATATGCTACCAACCAAAGCGATTGGAATGTAAAACTTCAGCAAACACTGACTGCCAATGTAGGGCATACCAACTATGATATTGGGCATCTGTTCGGAAGAAGTGGAAACAATGGTAATGCAGGATGTATCGGATGTATCTGCGTAGATCCATCTACGCAAATGCCAAGGGCTAAAGGGTCTGGGTTTACCACTTCTACTAACCCTCAAGGGGACGCATTTGATATTGATTTTGTGGCTCACGAAATCGGTCATCAGTTAGGAGCAAACCATACTTTCTCTCATGGTATCGAAGGGACAGGAGTGAATATGGAGCCAGGTTCAGGAAGTACTATCATGGGGTATGCCGGAATTACAGGGCCAACTACCGATGTACAGACAAATTCGGATCCTTATTTCCATGCGGCGAGTATCCAACAAGTTCAAACAAATTTAATTTCTAAAACTTGTGATGTTGAAACCGATATTGTAAACAATCCTCCAGTAATCAACGCTTTTCCTGCTTATACCATTCCTAAGTCTACAGCATTTGTACTGACCGGAAATGCTACAGATCCTGAAGGAGATGCAATGACTTATACTTGGGAACAATACAATACTGCTACTTCACAGATAACTAATGCTAACTTAGGTAATACAACGCATGGCGGTAGTTTCCGTTCCAAATTACCAAGTAATAGCACCGTTCGTTATTTCCCTGCTTTGAGTACAGTGCTTAATGGAAGTGTAAGAGATGTTGCAAGTTGGGAATCTGCTTCCACTGTGGCAAGAAACCAAACATTCCGTTTTACAGCAAGAGATAATAATGCAAATGTAGCTCAACAGCAAACTAATGCTAGAAATCAAGTGGTTACTGTAGGTGATGACGGTCCATTCAGAGTGATTACAGATTATGCGGATGCAGGTAATCCTACAAATTTTGAATGGGATGTGGTAAATACCAATAATGCACCTTATAATGTAACTAATGTAAGCATTGACTATACTACTGATAATGGAAATACATGGACCACATTCGTGGCAAGTACTGCCAATGACGGAAATGAAATGATTACTTTTCCAGCTTCTTTAAACGGACAAACGGTGAAAGTAAGAGTTTCGGCTATTGATAACATATTTTACGCAGTAGGGGCAGTTAATGTAACTCAGCTTGTTTCATGTGACGGTACAGCACCTTCTGGATTGACGGCTACAAACCCTACATCATTTGGAGTAACATTGAATTGGGTGCCAGTGTCAGGAGCTTCTTATGAAATAAGATATAGAGTGGTAGGATCTGCTACTTGGACTACGGTTTCTTCTACTACTCATAGTATTACATTAAATGGTCTATCAGAGAATACTAATTATGAAGTACAGGTTGCTGCTGTATGTAATGCTGTAGTAGGGGCTTTCTCTAATTCTGTGAACTTTACAACAGCTCAATTGTCTTACTGTGCTGCCCAAAGTACGAATAGTACTTCAGAGCATATTTCCAATGTAACACTGGCGAATGTGAATAATAACTCAGGAACAAGTACTTATACCAATTATACTACTAATTCTGCATTACAAATTAATTTGGTGCAAGGACAGCAATATACGCTTTCTGTGTCCAAAAATTGGGCAGATAATAATCCTGCTAATGATGCCGTAAGTGCTTGGATTGATTTCAATAGAAATGGTGTTTTTGAATCTGCAGAGAGAGTAATGGCTTCTCCGGTTGCTCCACCTAGTGGAACACCAACGGTAGTAACTGCTTCATTCACTGTGCCAAATGATGCAGTAATGAATCTTCCTTTGAGAATGAGGGTGATTGTTATTTATGGAGGAAACCAAATAGGAGCTACGCTTGGTAATGCTTGTGGTAATATGGGATGGGGAGAAGTAGAAGACTATCAGGTGGTAGTTACCCCACAAATGTCTACAGTAGAGATCGCGACGAAAGATTCTGTGAGAATTTATCCAAATCCAGTGGCTGAAATCTTAAATGTAACCAAGGTTTCTAACAAAGCGGAATATCAAGTAGTAAACGCTGCAGGTCAGTTAGTACTTAAAGGAGTAATTTCTGATAATAAGGTGGATGTAGGTGCTTTGGAAAAAGGAAATTACATTATTTCAGTAAAAGATGGAGCTACCTCGTTCTCTGAGAAATTTATTAAAAAATAATCATTATTTCAATGATGCTTTGATAAAGCCCTCGTTTTGAGGGCTTTTTTTATTGTGGATTTCTTGTTCTTTTTAGAAAAAAAACATGTGTTTTTTGAGGTTGAATCAGAAAATTTATTAGATTTGTAGATAAAATAATAATTTAGTCCTATGAAGAAACTCTTTACTTTTTTGATTCTTTTCATTTATGGGGTTGTAAGTATTCGGGGGCAACAAAATCTACCTTTTTTTACAGATTTTACCACCAATAGTTTTACTCTTGTAAATGGTACTCAGACCAACAAATGGCATCACGGAACTGCTACGGGAAATACTGGTGCCTCGCTTTATGTGAGTAGTAATAATGGTACTTCGAATACATATATCAATAATTCAGAAAGTACAGTGCATGCCTATGTGGACTTAAATATTCCAGCAGGCTCTACTTTTCTTACACTTGAATTTGATTGGAGATGTGTTGGAGAGAATGGATATGATAGGATGTTTGTGTATTTAGCACCCACTTCGTTTACGCCAGTGGCAGGAAGTCAGATTGCTACGGGGAATGGTATTACACAAGTTGGAGGACAATTTGTACTTAAAAATAATTGGCAACAGTTTACAGATTCTACCGTTAATGTAAGTGCTTTTGCAGGAAGTACAATGCGTCTTATTTTTCAGTGGAGAAATGACTTTACAGCTGGAAATAATCCTCCTATTGCAATTGATAATGTAAGAGTGTTTTTTCCTACTTGTATTATACCTGGAAATCAAAGAGTAACAGGAAGTACTGTGAACTCTGCTACTGTAGCTTGGGATGCACCTACGCCTGCTCCAGCTATGGGGTATGAGTACTATCTAAGCCCTACTGGTGCACCTCCTACACCTGCTACCGTAGGTACACCTACAATGAATACTACAGCTACATTTACGGGGCTTGCACTCTATACATCGTATAAGTGGTGGGTAAGGTCAGTATGTAGTGCTACAGATAAATCTTCATGGGTAGAAGGTGCTGAAATTCTTTTAGGGCAAATAGGAACAGGGAACGATACCATGGGGAATCTTCCAATTAATAGTTGTTGGGAGTATAATTACTCTCAGATGATTTATACTCCTTCTGAAGTAGCTTCTGCTGTAGGAAATGGTAGAGTTATTACCAAGATTAAGTACTTTGTGTCATCTGTTGCACCTCTTCCAGCTAGATATGCAGAGTGGAAAATTTTTATGGCAAACTCTAATAAAAATGAATTTACATCGAATACAGATTGGATTCCTCACGCAGGATTTCAGGAAGTTTTTAGTGGAAATATTCCTGCACATGCTGCGGGACAATGGATGGAAATAACACTAGATACGCCATTTATATGGGATGGTGGCTCTAATTTAGTCATTGCAGTGGATGAGAATACACCAGATTATTCTTGTACCACTCAGTGGGGAAGTTATTCCACGAATAATGTGTCTCGGGGTATTCAGTATCAAAGCGATAATACCAATCCAGATCCTGCATCCCCACCATCGGCAACCTCAAGACCTACCAGCTTACCTCGTCTAAGAATGGAAGCACTACCGTTGCCTGCTTGTTCATTAGCAGCACCTACTAATGTGGTGGCACAAAACATAACCGATAATAGTGCGAGATTAACTTGGCAACCTGTGCAGGCAGATGCTTATGTGTTACAGTGGAGACAAGTAACTACGCCAGCTTCCCCATGGATTACAGTGAACCCTAATCCTACATTCTCATCTTATATTCTAACGGGGCTTGCAGAGCAGACCAGATATGAATATAGAGTGGCACATATTTGTAATGGAACACAGGGGGCGTTTAATGCACCTGTAAGGTTTACTACTTTACCACTTGTGTATTGTGGTTCCAATTCTACTGCAAATCCTTCTGATGAGCATATTACTAATGTTACTATAGACCCTGCAGGATTCCCTGTGCTTCCTACACTATCTGTTAATAGCACCGCTTCTGCTTATACAGATAATTATTTGGATGCTACTAAGAGAATCCGTTTGGTGAAAGGATCTACAGGAAATACTATTGCTGTAAGTAAAGGTTTTGGTCAGAATCCTGTTAATGTGGCAATATCTGCTTGGATAGATTTTAATAGAGATGGAGCCTTTGATGCAAATGAGCAAATTTTTAATTCAGCACCGAATCAAGCAACGCCTGTTACAGGCACCTTTGATGTTCCTGCTGTAGTTTATACAGGAAACCACCCTACGAGAATGAGGGTTATAGCGAGAAAAACTAATTCGCCAAATGCTTGTGGTACTTATCCTGATGGAGAAACCGAAGACTATGCTGTAGAATTTGTGGACATGATTCCTTGTGATAATTCTGCACCTCAAAATGTAGCCATTAATAATATTACTTCTAATTCTGCTACAGTAAACTGGACTGCTGATCCTGGTGGAGCAGAGTATGTCATCCGATACAGAGAGTTAGGACAAACTGCTTGGCTTGCAGCGTTTCCTGCCGCTTCGTTAGCTAATATGCTGAATTTGACTAATCTTACTCCGGCAACTAGTTATGAGTTGTCTATTGCTGCTATTTGTGGCGGTGTAGAAGGAACACCAGTGATCAAGACATTTGATACGCCGTGTTCAGATGAGCCTGTAACTAATCTTCAAGTTACTCAGATAGGTACTACTACGGCAGAAGTTTCTTGGGACCCAATTAATACCGCTACCTATGTACTTCAATATAAATCATTAAGTGCTGCGGCTTGGCAATCTATTAACCTTTCTGCAACAAATTACACGCTAACCAATCTCACGCCAAATGTTACCTATCAAGTAAGAGTGGCTACAGTATGTTCAGGGGTTACCAATCCTTTTAGTACGCCAGAAGTCTTTACTACTTTTCCTACATGTGAAATGCCACCAGTAGGACTTACAATTTCTGATATTACGATGACAGAAGCATTTATAGAATGGACTCCTACACCAGGAGTTAGTGCTTATGTTCTCGAATGGAGAAGAGTGGGGTCTAATGCAGGATGGAATGTAATAAATCTTAATGTCAACGAATATCTTCTTACAGGGCTTACAGAAGATACCAGGTATGAAGTAAGAATAGCTCATGTATGTAACGGGGGACGACAAGAATATACGGCAGTATATGAATTTATGACTCCTGTACTGAAATATTGTGAAATGGCACCTACTACTGTAGGAGATGATTATATCACTAATGTTACCGTAAACGCGGTGGGGTATCAAGAGATGACCAATAATTCTACTGCGTCAGGCTATACTAGTTTTGTGGCTGTACCCGATGCTTTTGTGAAGTTAATCAGAGGCTCTCAGAATAATAAAATTACGGTAAATAAAGCGTGGAGAGGGAATGCGGCGAGAAATGCTGGAGTAACCGTTTGGATAGATTTTAATAGAGATGGTATTTTCTCTAATCATGAAAGAATTCTCATTTCTCCAGCTAATGGACAAGATGTGGTGGAAGGTACATTCAGTGTTCCTGCGGATAGCTTCGTAACAGGTACAGATGGTAAGTTTACGGTGATGAGGGTAGCGATGAGTAAAGGAAAATCGCCAGAGATTTGTACTGATTTTCAGTCAGGAGAAATAGAAGACTATAGAGTAATTATTTCTACTATAGATCAGTTTGAAACTGTAGATAAGGAAGTGGTAAATGTCTATCCAGTACCTGCAAAGGAGGTATTGCATATCACCTTAGTAGAAAATGGTACTAAGTACACTATTTATAATAGTACAGGGCAAGTAGTCCATGTGGGTGAGATTTTTAATAACAAGATTGAACTCGATAATATTATTAGCGGAGTGTATGTGATAGATATTGATTCCGAACAATATGGAAGAGTAATTAAACGATTTATCAAACATTAATCGTTCTCTATTATTCCAATAATTTAAGAAGCTGTCTCCAAAAGGCAGCTTCTTTTTTTATACCATTTTGAGTAAAACGAAGCTTCGAGTTGAGCAGAATATAAAATACCATCTATATCCTTTGGATAAATGCTTCGTAGCATAGGATAAGTGTTATTTAATTTATTTTTCAGGAAATTTTGTCTTATTTCGTTCGATTTGATTTTATGAAATCGGAAATTTTGTCTCTAAAAAATGAAATTTTTGATATTGTATGGTTTTTGAGAATCTGAAAATGAGAAAATGTGAGAATGAGATAATTATTCAATTACCCAATTACCTTATTAAAAAAATAACGATTATGAACTTAAATCAATATACCGTAAAATCACAAGAAGCCATTCAGAAAGCACAGCAGATTGCTTTAGAATTTGGCAATCAGAGTTTGGAACCTCAGCATTTATTAGAGGGAATTTTCCAAACTGATGAAACCATTTCTTCATTTCTATTGAAAAAATCCGAAGCAGATGCCGCTTTGGTGAGAGAACGCAACCGAGAAAACCTTGAAAAACTGCCTAAAGTACAAGGGGGCGACCTCTATCCTTCTCAAGCTTTGAGCAGAATACTTCTAGACGCTCCGAATATCGCTAAAAAAATGGGCGATGAATATGTTACCATAGAGCATCTTTGGTTGGCATTAGTGGAAACCTCTTCCCCTGTGGCAACGATGCTCAAAGATATGGGCGTAACGAAAGCCTTTTTGGAAGCAGGAATTAAGGAACTTCGTAAAGGAGCAAAAGCAACTTCTGCAAGTTCGGAAGAAACCTATCAAAGTTTGAGTAAATATGCCAAAAACTTTAATGAACTGGCTGCAGAAGGGAAACTTGACCCTGTTATCGGTCGCGATGAGGAGATTCGTCGTGTGTTGCAGATTCTTTCCCGAAGAACGAAAAATAACCCTATCCTCATAGGAGAACCGGGGGTGGGAAAAACCGCCATTGCAGAGGGTATTGCTCATAGAATTATTTCGGGAGATGTTCCTGAAAATCTTATGGATAAAACGCTTTATTCTCTGGATATGGGAGCATTGGTTGCAGGGGCTAAATATAAAGGAGAGTTTGAAGAAAGGCTAAAATCTGTAGTGAATGAAGTAACAAAATCAGATGGGCAAATCATTCTTTTTATCGATGAAATTCACACGCTCGTAGGGGCAGGCGGTGGTGAAGGGGCTATGGATGCCGCTAATATCCTAAAACCCGCTTTGGCAAGAGGAGAACTTCGTGCAATTGGAGCAACGACCCTTAACGAATATCAAAAATATTTTGAAAAAGACAAGGCCTTAGAGCGTCGTTTCCAAAAAGTAATGGTGGAGGAACCCGATACTGAATCGGCAATTTCTATCCTCCGAGGCATCAAAGATAAGTATGAGTTTCACCACAAAATTAGAATTAAAGATGAGGCGATTATCGCAGCAGTGGAAATGTCTCAACGCTATATCTCTGACCGATTTTTACCTGATAAGGCGATTGACCTCATTGATGAAGCATCAGCAAAATTGAGAATGGAAATTAATTCTAAACCTGAGGAGTTAGATGTTTTAGACCGAAAGCTGATGCAAATGGAAATAGAACTCGCTGCTATTTCCAGAGAAGGTAATCAAGTGAAAATAGACCACCTGAAAGAAGATATTGCGAAAGTAACGGAACAGCGCAATGAAATCAATGCGAAATGGCTTCAGGAAAAACAAAAATCAGAGGATTTAACTCAGGTAAAAAAAGATATTGAAACCCTAAAATTAGAAGCTGAAAAAGCCCAAAGAGCTGGTGATTACGCCAAAGCTTCGGAAATACAATACGGTAAACTTCGCGAGAAGGAAGAGGCGTTGCAAAAACTGGAGCTTCTGATGCAGAACGAAGAAAATGAACTGGTAAAAGAGGAAGTAACGGCAGAAAATATATCCGAAGTTATTTCTAAATGGACGGGAATTCCAGTAACAAAGCTACTTCAAAGTGAGAGAGAAAAATTACTGCACTTAGAGGAGGAACTTCATAAGCGAGTGGTAGGCCAAGAAGAAGCGATAGAAGCCGTAGCTAATGCCATCCGAAGAAATCGTGCAGGGCTTAACGATGAGAAAAAACCGATTGGTTCTTTCCTCTTCCTCGGAACTACAGGGGTGGGGAAAACCGAACTAGCAAAAGCTTTGGCGGAATTCCTGTTTGATGATGAGAATAACATGACGCGTATAGATATGAGTGAATATCAGGAACGCCATAGTGTATCCCGATTGGTAGGAGCGCCTCCAGGATATGTGGGCTATGACGAGGGAGGACAGCTTACCGAAGCGGTGCGTAGAAGACCTTATTCCGTAGTGCTTTTAGATGAAATAGAGAAAGCACATCCTGATGTATTCAATACGCTACTTCAAGTTTTAGACGATGGCCGATTAACCGACAATAAAGGACGCGTAGTGAATTTTAAAAATACTATCATCATTATGACTTCTAATATGGGAAGCCATCTTATCCAAGATAATTTCTCGGAAATTAATGAAGCAACCACCAGTTTTGAACTTTCGGAGATTGTAGAAAAAACCAAAACCGAAGTCTTCGATTTATTGAAGCAAACACTTCGTCCAGAGTTTTTGAATAGAATAGATGAGACAGTACTATTCCAGCCATTGAACAAATCAGAGGTAGGAAAAATCGTTCAGTTCCAGCTCAGAGGTATCAATAAAATGCTAGAGAAGAAAAATATCATCTTAACGGCGACTCAAGATGCGATAGATTTTATTCTAAGTAAAGGATACGACCCCGCATTCGGAGCAAGACCACTGAAGCGAGTGGTGCAGCAAATGGTACTTAACCAACTTTCCAAAGAGGTTCTTGCTGGAAAAATTAATGATGGAGACAGAATCACAATGGATTACTTCGAGGAAAAGGGATTGGTATTTAATAAAATTTAGAAGTTTGGATAATAGGCAGGATAAATTTTGAGTTTCTTGCCTATTATATTTCCTCTAAGATGACAAAATAGTTGATAGAAATTCGCCAAAGTGATTTGCAAAATGGTAAATAGCTTTGGCGAATTTTTTATGAAGTTAATAAACATACTTTACGAACTACAAGAAAGCATACTACATCCTGATACATCATCATATTGAGTAGGGCGTTTCTTTTGGAAATGCTCGTATTTTGTTTCGTAAGGATTTTCTAAAGCATGGATGAGCAGATAGAGCATTTCCGTATCTCCTGCTTCTACTTTTTCAATACAATCATATAGTAAGTAGTTTCGCAAGATGAACTTAGGGTTGTAGGTTTTCATCCACTGTATGCTTTCCTCTTTTGGACAGTTATTTTGCTCTAAACGAATGAGGTATTGAGTGTAGAAATCATTTATTTTTTTAAGGTTTATTTCTTCATTGGGTAAATAAGAAACATTTGCCCATTGTGGAGTATGATGAGTTCTTGCTCTTTCTAGTTCGGTAAAAAATAAAGTGTAATCTAATTTCTCAGAAGTCATGAGCTTTTGCCAATGCACAAAAAAATCTTCATCAGAAGGTAATACCTTATCCAATCCAAATTTCTTTGCCAACATTTCATCGTGCTTTTTCCAGAAATTTTTTCCGAAATTATCTAATGTGTTTTGTAGAAAATCAGCATCGTTAATTAATGTGTACAAGGCATTTGCCAGCTGCCAGAGATTCCACTGAGCGATTTGTCCTTGCTTACCAAAAGCATATCTTCTTCCAGGTAAGTCGGTGGTATTAGGGGTGAAATTTAGATTGTACTCTTCTAGCATTCCAAAAGGTCCATAATCTATTGTTTCTCCAATGATGGACATATTATCTGTATTCATCACACCGTGAACAAAGCCTACTCGTAGCCATTCGATAATTAAATGGAGTGTTTTTTCTGTTATTTTTTCAAACCAAAGTGCGTATTTGTCTGGAGAATGAATATCCACTTCGGGATAAAAGTGTGTAATGGTAAAATCTGCTAAATCTTTGAGGAGGTTTTTATCGCTCTGTAAACTAGCGAATTCAAAATGTCCGAATCGTAAAAAGCTTTCGCTTACGCGCATCACTACGGCTCCATTTTCTTCCTGTGGATTGCCATTGTATAAAATATCCCGAATTACTTTTTCACCTGTAAAACAAAGGCTTAACGCACGGATGGTAGGGATACCCAGATGATACATTGCTTCGCTCATAAGATATTCCCGTAGGGAGGAACGAAACACGGCTCTGCCATCGGCGTGTCGAGAGTAAGGCGTGGCTCCTGCACCTTTCCATTGTAATTCGTGGGTTTTTCCTTTTTTATTTTGAATTTCTCCTGCAAAGATAGCCCTGCCATCTCCCAGCTGCCCTGCCCAGTTGCCAAATTGGTGTCCTGCGTATGCAGTAGAGTAGGGGCGTATATTTTGAGGTAGATTATTTCCCACTAAAAAAGGTAAATCCTGTTCAGAATATTCTCCTAAACCGATTTCTTGGGATAGCTTTGTATTAAAAATTAATAGTGTAGGATTTTTGAAAACCTCGGGCGTTACTAGATTGTATAATACATTGGGCGTTTGCCTTTGGTATGGATTCAGTGAGGTGTCACCTGGGAATATAAAAAATTGTTGGCTAATGTTTGATAGGTTCATAACTTAAAGTGGAGTAAAAGTTTTTTGTACGGGGATAACTTTAAATATTGAGTGTTGTATGTTTTTTTTTTTTTGATTGGAACAAAGGTAAATCATTATCTATAATGATAAGTGAGTATATCGTTTGTTTGAGTTTTTTTAAATGCTTGTTAGACAATTGGTTATTGTGTTTTTTTGGATTTTTATAAAAATTAATAATCGCAATAATAGAAAATAAATATATAAAAGAATCCTTTAATTATGGAATAAATTGTACTGTTTTGTTAAAAAAACCTAAACGGAAAGGTAAAAGGTGAATAATTGAAATATTGAAAATCAATTATTTATGAAAAGAAAAGATTTAACAAACAATCTTATTTTGTTAAATTTTGTTAAAATGGAACTTAGATACTTTAGATTTTGTGCTGCTGCAGATGGCTTTAGGTAAATTTGCCGTGCAAAACACAAGAAATATACTCCGTATGAAAAACAGTGTCTCAAAAATAGTTTTCGTTTTAGTAGCCATTTTTACACTTCAGTCGTGTGTTACTAATTATGTAGTGGCTAACCCTAAATTATACAATAAGGAGTACAAAACAGATGCCAAAATAACCTTGGCAGAAGCGAAAAGGCTAGAGGAAGATAAGAAAGTTCTTATCAATAGTTTTGCATCTGAAAGAGCAACAAGAATGAATGTGATAGCAAGAGCTGAAAAAGATGCAGCCATAGCAAAAGCTATTCAATACAATAAAGTGTTAGATGATATTTTAGAAGAAGCCTATACTTATATCGGGACGCCTTATCGTTTTGGTGGTATGACCAGAAGAGGGATAGATTGTTCTGCATTTGTGTTGTCTGTTTTTGGAGCAGTGGTAGGAATGGAGCTTCCAAGAGTAGCCGCAGCACAAGCAAAAGAAGGGGAGTTGGTTGCCAAGGAAGATTTACAGAAAGGAGATTTATTGTTCTTCTCACACAGAGGTAATAGAATAGGTCATGTAGGTATAGTGGAGAGTGTAACCGAAGATGGTGAAGTGAAATTCATTCATGCTGCTACCAGTAAAGGGGTGATGGTTTCATCTTTAAATGGTTCTTACTGGGGATCAAGATATAGAATGGCAAAAAGAGTATTTACAGCAGATACTATGGAAAATAAAGAAAATTTTGCACAGAATTAAATGGTCTTATTTTGTAAAAAAGTAAAAGTCGTCTCAAGATGTTGGGGCGATTTTTTATTTCTAGGTTTGTCATTTCGTTTTCAATTTATCTTGATTGTATGTGGCTATAGCAGTGTAGTATCAGCCTCAATTTGTTATCCTATGATACAACTCTAAATTTTTATATAACGAACTCGTCTTGACTTTTTATTTTGCTTAAATCCCCTGAGTTTTATACGATTCAAAGTACCCTAAACGATGAAATTCATTCCACTCAACCTTTTTCATAGATTCATTGTAGCCTTTTAATAAAAGAATCATTATATTTCATTTTTTATTTTTTAAGGGGCATGTTTATTACCAAAAGTCGAGATGGCTTCTGTCTTATAACATAAAAAAATAAGCTATCCAGAATTTTTGGATAGCTCATTTTAAATTATTTTCTAATGAGATTTAATCTCAAAATCTATTCTCCATACATTTCTTTTTGGAGTTCTTTGATTTTCTTATCAGAAAGGTATTCATCATAAGTCATGTCTCTATCAATGACACCTCTAGGGGTAAGCTCAATGATTCTGTTACAAACCGTTTCTAATAGTTCGTGGTCATGAGATGCAAGGAGGATGTTGCCTTTAAAACTTGCCAATGAGTTATTGAGCGTAGTGATACTTTCTAAGTCAAGGTGGTTAGTAGGTTCATCTAAAAGAAGAATATTGGCTCTTTGAAGCATCATTCTACTGAACATACAACGCATTTTTTCCCCTCCTGAAAGGACTGTAGAAGATTTAAGTGCTTCGTCTCCAGAGAAAAGCATTCTTCCAAGAAATCCTCTTACGAATTCTTCATGTCTTTCCTCATCCGTTTTGGTGAACTGTCTTAGCCAATCTACAAGATTAAGGTCTTTGTCTTGGAAAAACTCAGTGTTGTCTAGTGGCATATAAGATTGTGAAGTAGTGATTCCCCAGTTGTATTCTCCTTTATCTGGCGTGGCATTTCCGGAGATAATTTGGAAAAACTCGGTAATGGCTAATGAGTTCCTACTCAGAATAGCTACCTTATCCCCTTTTTTCAGTTTGAAGTCAATGTTAGAAAATAGTAGCTCATTATCCTTTGTTTTTTCTAAGTTTTTCACTTCCAGAATTTGATCCCCTGTTTCTCTTTCCATTTCCCAAATAATCGCAGGGTATCTTCGGGAAGTAGGCTTAATATCATCAATATTAAGTTTATCAATCATCTTTTTACGCGCTGTTGCTTGTTTTGCTTTCGCTACATTAGAAGAGAATCTAGCGATAAACTCCTGAAGTTCCTTTTTCTTTTCTTCTGCTTTTTTATTTGCTTGAGCTCTCTGTTTGGTTGCTAGCTGAGATGCTTGATACCAGAATGAGTAATTTCCAGTGTAAAGATTAAGTTTAGAATAATCTAAGTCAATGATGTGTGTACATACAGCATCTAGGAAGTGACGGTCATGAGACACTACGATAACCGTGTTTTCATAATCTGCCAAGAAGTCTTCTAGCCATGCAATGGTATCGATATCTAGGTCGTTGGTAGGTTCGTCCAGAATAAGTACATCAGGGTTTCCAAAGAGTGCCTGTGCTAAGAGTACTTTTACTTTGTCCTTATTTTCTAGCTCTCCCATTAGCTGGTAGTGCATATTTTCTTTGATGCCTACATTAGATAGCATGGTCATAGCGTCAGACTCTGCGTTCCACCCTCCCATTTCATCATAAATTACACCGAGTTCTCCTGCTTTGATTCCGTCTTCGTCAGAAAAGTCAGGTTTAGCATAGAGGGCATCCATCTCCTCTTTTATTTCAAAGAGCTTTTTATTTCCTCTGAGTACGGTTTCTAGTACGGTAAACTGGTCATAAGCGAAGTGGTCTTGCTCTAGAACAGACATTCTTTTGCCTGGCTCTAAAGAGACATTTCCAGTAGTAGGATCTTGTTTTCCTGTTAATATTTTTAGGAAAGTGGACTTTCCAGCACCATTGGCACCAATAACTCCATAGCAATTTCCTTTTCCGAACATGATATTTACCTCATCGAAAAGCACACGCTTTCCAAATTGAAGTGATACATTTGAAACTGTTAGCATATATTATTGTAAATTTGTGCAAAAATACAAAAACAATTTTGCATTCAATTTTATTTTGAAAAGGAAATTTAATGTAATTTCTTCATGATAAATTTAAAAGAAGTCGGTTAAATTTTGTAATGGGAGTTTTAGTAAATATGTTTAATATTGCAGAGTCAAAATGAAGATAGATAAGTCAGTACAGATAAAAAATAAAAGGGCTCGTTTTGAATATGAAATTATAGAACAATACGAGGCAGGAATAGTTCTTACAGGGACAGAGATAAAATCAATAAGAATGTCTAAGGCTTCTATAGCAGAGTCTTTTTGTCAGTTTGTAGGAGATGAGCTTTTTGTTATTAATATGACTGTGGATGAGTATAAATTAGGTACTTATTATAATCACAAGATAAAAAGGGAACGGAAATTGTTACTCCACAGAAGAGAATTGACAAAAATACAGAGAAAAGTAAAAGATATAGGATTTACCATCGTGCCATTAAAGCTGTATATTAATGAGAAAGGCTTGGTGAAACTTCAGATAGCGATAGGTAAAGGGAAAAAGCTTTTTGATAAAAGAGAAAGCATAAAGGATAGAGATAATAAGCGTCATTTGGACAGGATTATGAAGAAAGGTTAAAAAAATCTTAAAAAAACTTTGTGCAATAAGAAAATTTATATTTATTTTGCAATATCAATTATTTAATCATTTATTTATGAAAAATCTAAAACTAGGAATTTCAGCATTGGCACTTACTGTTGCCTCTTCTGTATTCGCTCAAACTACGAGCAATCCTTGGCTCATCGGTGTGGGTGCTCACGGAGTTAACCACATGGCAGTAGCTTCAGGAGGTGTAGGCGAGAAATTTAATAACTTTAAGGAGTTATTCCACTCAAAGAATTACGAAATTACTCCACCACTTTCTAAATTGACAGTTGCGAGAAATTTAGGTAAAGTCTTAGTATTGGATTGGCAAACTACCGTAGGTAATATTGGAAACCAAAGAATTAAGACAGGCAAGGAATTCATGCTAATGACAGGACTTGGTCTTCAGTTTAAATTTAACGGTTTATGGAATGAAGATTCTTGGTTTGATCCTTACTTAAGAGTAGGTGCTTCTTATTTGAGATACGACCAAACAGGTGTTTCTTTCCCTACCAATGATTATGCTAACTTAGATGAAAACGGTCTTCCTACTTTGACTAAGGGAGAAGATGGAGCTACTATGGGAAAAGCAAATCATTTCATGGTGCCAGTTGGTTTAGGATCTAACTTCTGGTTGACTAAAAATTTCGGTCTTGGTATCCAAGGTGATTATGTGTCTTCTCCTATCAATAAAGGAGCAAGTGCGATGAACTTCTGGCAAGCGTCTGCTTCTATCTTGTTTAGATTCGGACAAAGAGATAGAGATAAAGATGGAATCTTAGATAAAGATGATCTTTGCCCAGATACTCCAGGATTGCCAGAATTCCAAGGATGCCCTGATACGGATGGTGATGGTGTTATCGATAAAGATGATGACTGTCCTGAAGTGGCTGGTCCAGTGGAAAATCAAGGTTGTCCTTGGCCAGATACAGACGGTGATGGTGTTCTTGATAAAGATGACAACTGTCCTAATGTAGCGGGTCCAGTGGAAAATCAAGGTTGTCCTTGGCCAGATACAGATAATGATGGTATCTTAGACAAAGATGATGCTTGTCCTACTGTAGCAGGTCTTAGAGAGTACAATGGATGTCCTAAGCCAAAAGAAGTGAGCGCAATAGATGCTACTAGAGCACTTGAGAACATTGTATTTAACTTTAATAAGGCTACTTTAAGACCAGAGTCTGCTCCTAAATTAGATATGGCTGCTGAAATTATTAAAGAATCTAGAGGAAACTATGTAGTAGTAGGTCATACGGATAAAAAAGGTAATGATAACTACAACTTGAAACTTTCTAAAGAAAGAGCGGCAGCAGTAGTAGCAGCACTTGAAGCAAGAGGTGTTTCTTCTGATGCTTTGAAATCTATCGGTGTAGGTGAGCAAAATGCAGTAGTTCCAGAAACTGCTTCTGACGCAGAAAGAGCTAAAGATAGAAAAGTAGTAGTTCTTCCAGCTGATGCTTCTACTTGGGATACTTTGAAGAAGTCTGATGTAGAAATCGGTACTCCTAAAAAATCAACTAAAAAAGTATCAACTAAGAAAAGAAGAAGATAATAGATTCAATTCTTAATAAATGAACGCCCGATTTTTATCGGGCGTTTTTGTTTATTTATTATTTTTGCAAAAATTAAATATTAAAAATATGGGAAGAGCTTTTGAATATAGAAAGGCATCAAAAATGGCAAGATGGGATAAAATGGCTAAAACATTTTCTAGAATAGGAAAAGATATTGCTATAGCGGTAAAAGCAGGCGGGCCTGACCCTGAATCAAATCCTGCATTGAGAAGGTGTATCCAAAACGCCAAAGGAGCAAATATGCCGAAAGATAATGTGGAAAGAGCAATAAAAAAAGCTTCTGGAGCGGATGCTGAGCAGTATGATGAAATTACTTATGAAGGTTATGGACAAGGTGGAGTAGCGTTCTTTGTAGAATGCACTACCAATAATCCTACAAGAACCGTGGCGAATGTTCGTGCTATATTTAATAAAATGGACGGAAACCTTGGTAAAAACGGGGAACTCGCATTTATTTTTGATAGAAAAGGAATTTTTACTTTAGATAAATCTTCTATTACTATGGATTGGGAGGAATTTGAAATGGAGATGATAGACGGTGGTGCAGAAGAAATAGATACCGATGAAAATGAAGTGATGGTAACTACCGCTTTTGAAGATTTTGGTGCTTTGTCCCATAAATTAGAAAAATTAGGAATAGAAGCAAAGAGTGCAGAGCTTCAGCGTATCCCCAATATGACCAAAGAAGTTACCGAAGAGCAGTTTAAAAATAATATGAAAATGCTGGAAAAATTTGAAGAAGATGATGATGTTCAGAATGTGTACCATAATATGGAAATCAATGATGAACTCATGCAAAAATTATAAAAAAAACAAAAAGCTGTCCATTTTGGGCAGCTTTGCTTTTGATAATTAGATATTTTAGTGGGGAATCAAAATATCTTTTACATGGTCTATTTTCTTCATTACAGAATGTGCATAAGAGCAATGCGGGAAAATTTTCCATCCATTCTCTCTAGCGAACTGGATGGCAGCTTCTACTAAAAGTTTCCCCATTCCTTTACCTTCAAACTCTTTGTGTACCAATACAAATGAAATGATTAATTTGGACTCTGAAGGTATCACCATATAGGTGCATCTTCCTATTTCTATATTTTCATCTGAAAATAATAGTATTACACCTCCATTGCCTTGCCTTTGGTTTTCGTATCTCATTATTCTTTTTTTCTTGTTTATATCAAAAATCATACTATCATTTTATTATCTAAGTAGATTGTATTTGTCTTTGTACAAATAAGCTATTGTCAGAAAGAAAATTTTCTTTATTATCAGAATGATATTATAAGGAAAACGCATTGTTTTGGAAGGGAAATTCCTATCTTTGTTTTAGAATTAAAGAAAAACATGAACGATTTTTTTGATAACGATGATGATGTTTTTTCGGGAAAGGAACATACACCGCTCAGAGCCGATGCTTTTGAGAAAACCCCTGAGGAGAAAATAGCCATTATAGAGAAGCATTTTGCGGAAATTATGCATACATTAGGGATGGATATGACCGATGATTCTCTGAAAGATTCTCCGAAAAGAGTGGCGAAAATGTATGTAAATGAAATTTTTGGAGGGTTACTTCCTGAAAATAAACCCGGTATTTCTACTTTTAGTAATAAGTATAAATATCGTCAGATGCTTGTGGAGAAGGATATTACAGTGTATTCTTTTTGTGAACACCATTTCCTTCCTATCATAGGAAGAGCTCATGTGGCGTATATTTCTAACGGAGAAGTTATTGGGCTTTCTAAAATTAATAGAATAGTAAATTATTATGCTAAAAGACCCCAAGTACAGGAAAGACTTACTATGCAAATTGTAGATGCTATGAAAGAAGCCCTTAATACGAAAGATGTAGCATGTGTTATTGATGCCAAACATCTTTGCGTAAATTGTAGAGGGATTAGAGATACGGCCAGTTCTACTATTACGGCAGAGCTGAGTGGTATTTTCCGAACTAACCCTATTACAAGACAAGAGTTCTTACATTATGTGGGGATTCATTCTAAACTAGACTGATTTTAAAAGAACAATCGTTTAGGAAATTGACATCAAATTATTCAAAGTAATAACTTTTTCAGGATTTTTTAATTTTTGAAAATATGAACTATCAGCTCAAAATATACAATTCTCTTACAGGAGAAAAAGAAATTTTTAAACCTATTCTAGAAGGTAATGTAGGCATGTATGTCTGCGGACCTACGGTGTATAGTAATGTCCATATGGGCAATGTGCGTACTTTCATGTCCTTTGATTTTATTTATAGAACCCTGATGCACTTAGGGTACAAAGTGCGTTATGTCCGTAATATTACTGATGCGGGACACCTTACCGATGATGGCGATGTGAATAATGACCGTTTTGTGAAACAATCTCGCTTGGAGAAATTAGAACCTATGGAAATTGTACAGAAATACACTGTGGATTTTCACAAGGTGCTGAGCATGTTTAATAATTTGCCTCCCAATATTGAGCCTACTGCTACGGGGCATATCATTGAACAATTAGAGCTTACTAAGGTTTTGATTGAGAAAGGGTTAGCGTATGTAAGCAATGGTTCAGTGTATTTTGATGTTCGTGCGTACAATGAGCAAGGAGGAAACTATGGTGAGCTCTCTAAGAGGAATATTGATGAATTATTTGCCAATACTCGTGATTTAGACGGACAAGATGAAAAGAAAAATCCGCAAGATTTTGCTCTTTGGAAGAAAGCATCTCCTGAGCATATTATGAAATGGCCATCTCCTTGGGGAGAAGGTTTTCCAGGCTGGCATTTAGAATGTACAGCTATGAGTACTAAATATTTAGGGGATAGGTTTGATATTCACGGAGGAGGAATGGACCTGAAATTTCCACACCATGAGTGCGAAATAGCCCAAGGGAAAGCATGTAATGGCACTTCACCAGTAAATTATTGGATGCATGCCAATATGCTAACGATGAATGGGCAAAAAATGAGTAAATCTACAGGGAATACTATTTTACCTATGGAACTCATCACGGGGAATAATGATTTTTTTGAAAAAGCATTTCATCCATCAGTGGTAAGATTTTTCTTCCTCCAAGCACATTATAGGAGTGTGGTAGATCTATCTAATGAAGCACTTTTGGCCAGTGAAAAAGGGTTTAATAGGCTGATGGAAGCAGTAAAAATCATTAATGAAATAGCACCCACAGCCAATAGCTCACAGCCAATAGCTAATCGTATCATCGAATGGAAAGAAAAGTGTTATGCTGCACTCACGGATGATTTTAATAGTCCTATTTTAATTTCTCATCTTTTTGAAGCGGTGAAATGGATTTTCCAATGGAAAAATGGTGATGAAGAAATAAGCATAGATGAGCTCAATACACTCAAATCTTTACTCAATGGATTTGTGTATGATGTGCTTGGGCTTCAGGATTTAGAAGAGAGTAATAGTGAGAAGCTAGATGGTGCAATGAGGATACTTATTGACCTGAGAAATCAAGCTCGAAAAGCGAAGAATTTTGAACTTTCCGATGAAATTCGTGATAAGCTTCTTTCAGAAGGCATTGAATTGAAAGATAGCAGAGAAGGTACCAGCTATGTACTCAAATAGAATAAGCTCATGAAATAAATTTTTAGTGAAAACTCATATAGAGATGCAGAATTTGCATCTCTTTTTTTTAATATGCTGATGATGAAGGGAGTAGGTGGTGATGATATGATGAATGCAAATAATATAAGTGAACAATAAAAAAGAGCCATGAAACATGTTCATGGCTCTCACACAAATGATGAAAAAAATTATTGCTTTTTAAAGCAATGGAGCTCTTCTAAGCGTGTCAAAAGTACAACAAATTTTCTTAACTGCAAAATTTATTGTGAAAATAAATGGTTTTTATGGTCAAAATATTGTGAATATATCAATTGGATAAAATGTTTTTTTGGGGTGACCAATTCTTAATAGCTCCTATGAATAAATACATGAGTGTAAATTTCATTTATTATATTGTTTTATAGATTTTTTAATTTTTTTATTGTTTTTTATTTTGTACTTGCATTTTAAAATCGTTGTCTTGATTATTTTTTCAGAGACTGATGCAGTAATATCATTAATTAAGAGGTTATTGTACATGTATTAAATTTATAGATGATTTTCTTAAATTATTCTAAAATAGAAAGTGTGAATACAAACTGACGGTCAAAAAAATCTATAAACTACAAGTCTAAAAAAATAATATTCCTTAATTTTGTACTCTATTTCAATAGAATGAAAACAGTAAAAATTCACGATAAAGAATTCGTTCCTTACCTTAGCAGTGAAGAAATTCAGGAAGCTGTAAAAGCATTGGCACTAACCGTATATGAAGATTATAAAGATGAAACTCCAGTATTTATCGGGGTACTTAATGGAGTTTTTATGTTCTTTTCTGATTTTTTAAAGTATTATCCAGGAAAATGCGAGGTAGCTTTTCTCCAGGTAAGTTCTTATCATGGAGGGCTCCAATCTACGGGAGTGGTATATACCAAAATGGATCTTACCAAAGATGTGGAGGGAAGACACATTATTTTGATGGAAGACATTGTAGATACAGGGAATACTATAGAAAGTCTTTTTGAATATTTTAAAAATACTCAAAGACCTAAGTCACTTAAAGTAGCATCGGCATTTTTGAAGCCAGAAGTGTTTAAAAAAGACTTCACTATTGATTATGTGGCTAAGGAAATTCCTAACAAGTTTGTTTTAGGGTATGGGCTTGATTATGATGAGCTTGGAAGAAACCTTCCTGATTTGTATCAACTTTCTGAAGGAAGAATCAATCATTAAATTGTCATTTAGAGAAAATCTAAAAAATATTAAAAATAACAAAATCAATGATAAACATCGTATTATTTGGCCCACCAGGGAGTGGAAAAGGCACTCAGGCACAGCGCTTGATAGAGCAATTTAATCTTAAGCAAATTTCTACGGGAGATCTTTTCCGTTTTAATATCAAAAATGAAACGGCACTTGGGAAATTAGCAAAATCCTATATGGATAAAGGAGAGTTGGTTCCTGACCAAGTGACTATAGATATGCTTACAGATGAACTCAAAAAACCTACGGACGCAAAAGGATTTATCTTTGATGGATTCCCGAGAACCGCTTTCCAGACCCAAGCATTGGAAGGTATAGTGAAAGAGGTTTTGAATGAGGATATTGATGTATGTCTTTCATTAGTAGTGGAAGATGAAATTTTGGTGCAAAGACTTTTAGAAAGAGGTAAAACAAGTGGTAGAAGTGATGATGCTGATGAACAAATTATCCGAAATAGAATCAAAGAATACTATGCCAAGACCGCCGAAGTGGCAGAACTTTATAAGCAGCAAGGGAAATATGTAGAGATTAACGGAGTAGGAGAAATTGCTGAAATTTCGGCTCAACTCTCTAATGAAATTGAAAAAATTAAATAATCAATACCGCCTTTAGGCGGTATTTTTTTTATTATTATTTTTACCGTTAGATAAAGTTTGAGTATATGTTTAGAAATTGTATTATTGTAGTTCTGTGTTTGATGATAGATTGTATGTTCGGTCAGGAAATCAGGTTTTTGAATGCCGAAAATCAATCGCCGATGAAACAGCTCTTAATTCTCAATTCAAAGAAATCTTTTTTAGGGCAAACCGATGAAAATGGAGCAATAAAAAAATCTATTTTGGCAAAAGAAAAATGGGTTTTGATTTCTCATCCCAGTATAGATACGGATACACTGTATGTAGATAAAATTCAAAATGATACATATCATCTAAAACCCACTAAAGTGTATAAAATTCCAGAAATCATAATTTCCAAAACACAGAAAGACTATTTGGTAATCGAAGGTTTTTTTAATGGTTTTGTAACTAATGATGGAGTGTTTAATATCTATATTGATGGGATTATCCAGTATGTTTTTAGTGTTAAATCTAAAAAATTAGAAAAACAAATTCTTAAAGAGTATCGTTCCTTTGTGATGGAGTCTCGTCATGAGGTGAAGAAAATAAATGACATTATATTTGATAATATAATACGGCTTCCTCAACCGAAAAGAATTTCTGATATTCTAAAACCTTCATTTAAAAAGCATTATCATCCTTTAGAAAATGAAACTTCATACTCCATTCATCGTCAAAAGTTTAATGAAAAAGAATGGAAGTTTTTGGGCTATGTTTTTTATCAATGGAATTTTTTAGATGTATATCGGTTTTCAGGAAAATCTACTTCTCCTCAACAGCTAAGCGGATACGATGAGACTTTTACTTTCAAGTTAAAACATAAAAAAGATGAGCATTTTACCCAGATTACTTCTGTAGCTCATTTTTACCCTGCTGAAGTGAAATATCTTAATAAAAATGAACTCTCTAAAGGAGTGAAATTTAATAGAAAGAAAAGCAATTATAGGACGCAATTTTGGACTGAGCCTTATTTTAATACGACCTACCAACTCCTCTCTCAGCAATTCAACTCGAATCTTAGAGAGATGCCTAATGAGAATTAATCTCAGCATGAAGTAAATAGAGATGATGTATTTTTAACGATGCTTAAAACTCTGATAGACTGAAAAAACGCAATAAAAAATCTCGCCAAAGTTATTCCTATTTTTGAATAGCATTGGCGAGCGTTTTTATAGATGATTAAGAAATTTTATTTGATGACATGTACTTCTCTTTGTGGGTACGGAATACTGATGCCATGTTTATCAAGAGCCAGTTTGGTGGCTCTATTAAGACGCCATTTTGCTTGTAAAAAATTGCTCGATTCGGTGAAAGCATACATGGCGAGATTTACAGAGTTGTCCCCAAAGTCATTGATTTCAAGAACATAGCCTTTATCGTGAAGGAGTAGAGGCTCATTCTTCATTACTTCTATAAGCACTTCTTTGGCCTTGTCAAAATCATCTTGATAGCCTATTCCTATCGTGATTTCCACTCGTCTCACACCTGTTTTGGAGTAATTAATAATGGCGTTATTGAATACATTTCCATTAGGAAGAATTACGGTTTTAAGATCTGCCTTTAGGATGATGGTTTGTAAGATGGATATTTCTTCCACTGTACCAGTATTTCCCATTACTTCTACTACATCACCTACTCTAAAAGGCTTGAACACAAGGATTAATAGACCACCGGCAAAGTTAGATAAAGAACCTTGAAGTGCCATCCCTACGCCTACCGCTAGACCACCTAAAAGTGCTACAAATGAAGTAGTCTCTACGCCCATGGTATTCATTGCTGCTAGAATAACTAGAATTCTTATGAGCATACCGATGATATCACCTATAAATTTTTGGAGTGATAAAGATAATGATTGTATGTTTAGTTTCTTTTTAATGAACTTAGAAACCCTAGCGGCCAGCCAAAATCCGATGACAACAATTAAAAGTCCCGCTACGATTTTTATTCCATAGCTTATGGCTTTGTCTATTAATAAGTTAATGTCTAAGTTGCTAATGTTTAGTTTTTGTATTTCCTCCATTGTTTAAATTGTTTTAAAAACATGTTCTATCATTGAGTAGTTTTAGAAGAAAGTTATATTCCTATGATGAGCCCCACATTCGGTATAAGGGCACCTCCTAAAACGGATGGATTATTTTTTAGTACATTGTACATAAGCCCCAATTGCATATAAGAATGGTTGCCTACTTGCTGTATATATCCACCACCAATATATAGTGCAGATTCGCTCGTATTAAAATTTTCTGTACGGGCAGATTTGTATTTTTCATTGATAAAATATTGCTGAAAAAGTACAGTGCCATAATAGCTTCTATGGTAATAATAGGTAGCATAGGGACCTATTCCTAGCATATTGGTTCGAGTGTAGCTAGAATTATACCAAGTGTAATTACCATTTACTCCTACTTCGAAATGATTATTGATGAGGTAGCCTACTTTAGGAGATATCATTAGGGAGAAAGCGTTCCCAGTAGATCTTAATCCGTTATTTATATTGAGTCCTATGCCGCCGCCATAGACCCACCTTTTGCCTTCTATTTCAGATTGTTCCTGTGCGAAAGTATTTGAAAATAATGCAATAGTAAGAACAGATATGATTTTTTTCATAATATGAGTTTTTATGGGACGAATATAAAGTTTTTTTATCGAAGGATTGTTGTAATTTTGCAGGAGTTTTTCACGGTAAAGTAAAATAGTATGAAAATAGTAGTAGGTTTATCAGGTGGTGTAGATTCTAGTGTTACTGCATATCTTCTTAAAGAGCAAGGGCATGAGGTAATAGGACTCTTTATGAGAAATTGGAATGATGCTTCAGTGACCTTAGAAGATGAGTGTCCATGGATAGAGGATTCTAATGATGCACTTTTAGTAGCACAGAAACTTGGTATTCCTTTTCAGGTTATTGATATGAGTGAGCTGTACAAGGAACGCATTGTAGATTATATGTTTGATGAATATGCTAAGGGAAGAACACCTAATCCTGATGTTTTGTGCAATAGGGAAGTGAAATTTGATGTTTTTCTTCAGACGGCTCTTTCTCTGGGAGCGGATAAAGTGGCTACAGGACATTATGCAAGGGTACAGTCTTTTACTGATGAGCGTGGAGAAGAGATTTACCAGCTTCTTGCTGGGAAAGATCATAATAAAGACCAAAGTTATTTCCTATGTCAGCTCAGTCAAGAGCAGCTGAGTAAAGCATTGTTCCCGATAGGCGAACTCACAAAACCAGAAGTAAGAGAAATAGCGGCTAAAGCAGGGCTGGTTACTGCTGGAAAAAAAGACTCTCAGGGGCTTTGTTTCATCGGAAAGGTAAGATTGCCCGATTTTTTGAAACAACAGCTAGAACCTAAGGAGGGGGAAATCGTGGAAATATTTAGTGATTATGAAGGGTTTCATCGTGAACTACCATTGTTTTCGTCTAAAAAAGAGGAGCTAGAATATTTATCATCGGAAATGAGATACCAAAAAGAAGATGGTAAAGTGATTGGCAAACATCAGGGCGTGCAGTTTTATACCATCGGGCAGAGCAAAGGGCTCGGCATCGGTGGACACAAGGAAAGCTGTTTTATTATTTCCAGAGACATAGAAAATAATATTTTATTTGTAGGTGAGGGACATGCTTTTCCTGGACTTTGGAAAAAAGTGGTGAGAATTAATAGGAATGAAGTACATTGGGTACGCCAAGATAAGGCTTTAGAAAATGGAGAAACCATGGAAGTAATGGCGAGAATCCGTTACCGTCAGGGATTAGAGAGTGCATTGCTTCATCAGTATGAAGACGCTTTATACATAGAATTTGAAAACCCTCAGAGTGCGGTAGCTTCTGGGCAATTTGCAGCTTGGTATGTAGGAGAAGAATGCTATGGCAGTGGCGTAATTGCTTAGCTTCTAATTTCTCAATTCTAATTTCTAAAATCATTGTACAATTTCTAATGAATTGCATGATAAAAATCTTTCCAGAAGTTAGGATATGATTTTTCTACCACTTCAGGATGTTGTATTTCTATGTCTTGAAGGAGTTTCAGTGGTGCGAAGCTCATTGCCATCCGATGGTCTTCATAAGTAGCTATGGAAACAGGTGCAGAGGTAGGGTGGAAACTTATAGAGCGGATAGAGGAATCTGTAATTTCTGTAACTACTCCTATTTTTTTGAGTTCATTCTGGAGGGCAATCAGTCTGTCTGTTTCTTTTACTTTTAGGGTAGAAAGTCCTGTGATATGAAAATGTATTTTCATTGCAGAGGCGGTTACACAAAGCGTTTGAGCGATGTCAGGGCAATCATTCATATCCATTAAAATGCGTTCTGGGTAATTGAAGTTTTCTATGGGGCGGAGTAGTATGCTTTCATCCTCGTTAAAAATGGTTTCTACGCCAAAGAATGATGCATAGATGGCTGTGATTTTGGAATCTCCTTGTAGGGAATTTCTTTTAAAGTTTTTGAGTCTCAAGAGTTTCTTTCCTATTGCTACAGTGGAATAGAAATAAGACGCCGAAGACCAATCGCTCTCTACTATAAATTTAGTTATCGTACTTCGATGGGTAGAGGGAGAGATATAAAGGCTCGATATTTCACGGCTATTCGTATCGGTTTCTTGTTTTTGAGTTACTTTAATCCCCAGTTCTTGCAATATTTTCATGGTCATTTCAATGTACGGAAGAGAGGTCGCCTTTCCCAAGAGCCGAATGGTGAGCCCTCTTTCCATTTTTGTACCGATGAGCATGAGAGCGGTAATGAACTGGCTGGAGATATTGGCAGGAATTTGAACTAAATTTTTCGTGAGTTTTTTTCCTCGAATTTTCAGGGGAGGGAATCCTTCATTTTCCATGTATTCTATATCGGCTCCCAAATCCCGAAGTGCATTCACTAAATGATGAATAGGTCTTTGTTTCATCCTTTCTGAGCCTGTGAGGGTACTGATGCGTCCCTCTTGAATTGCCAAATAAGCAGTAAGAAAACGCATTGCTGTCCCTGCATGATGAATGTCTATCACTTCGCTATCCTCGTTTAGAGCATGGAATAAAAGCTGAGTGTCTTTGGCGTTAGATATATTTTCAATTTTTATATTGCCCAGTAGCTTTTGTAATATTAAAAGTCTATTAGATTCACTTTTGGAGCCAGAAATATAGATGGTTTTCATCGGTATTGTTAATAATCTAAATGGAGTATGATTCTGAGCAAAAATAATAAAAACAATGATAAGGTTTTCATTTTATTTCAATCTATATCTTCATTACTAAACTCATTTCCTTGTAGGATACATTGCTCGCCATTTTCTTTTCTCTAGCTCCCGCTCTAACAGCATCGTGGTAATGATACGGCTGGCTGGTATTTCCGGATTTTGGTGCAAGGCTCTCTTGAGCTTCTCTTCAGAAACATCTACCCGATAAAGAATACTGATGAGCTTGTTAAAATCCCTTTGAATCAAATCATCTATATACTCAACCAGTGCTTCAAACTGAGCTTCAAATGAAGGCTTGACCACTGCATTAGCTTCGTCCAAGCCTTGGGCAATGCTGATGATGGCTTGTTGTGCTTCTGTCATCTTTCTATATTTTTTAATTATTAGTTTGCAGAAATGATTTATCAAATGTTAGAAATGAATCATCAACCTTCAGAAACGATTTATCAAGTGTCAGAAATGAATCATCAACCTGCAGAAATGAATTATTAAAGTTGATAATCCATTTTTTTACATCAAAATATCAGTTCCTTTTGTCAAAAAATTATATTCGGCTGACCGAAATTCATTTTTCATTGACCAAAATCTATTTTTTTATATCAAACATTTATTTTTGGCTGACCAAATACCATTTTTTTCCGACTAAATATCATTTTATTATGACTAAATATCATTTCTGATTGACCAAAATTTATTTTTCTCTGTTGGAACAGCGTTATTCATTATTAATTATTCAGCTCCCACATGCTAGGCATTCCTCTGGGTTGTCTAGTGAGCAAGCTACTTGTGATTGTCCTGAAAGTATCTGCGTATCTACGGTAAATTTGATGGCATCTACGGCGGCTTTGGTACGGAGGTAGTACATACCCGTTTTCAGTCCGCTTTTCCACGCGTGGAAGTGCATTGAGGTGAGCTTTGCAAAATTCGGCTCTGCCATAAAGAGGTTGAGCGACTGCGACTGACAGATAAAGGCACCTCGCTCCGCCGCCATATCAATAATGGTTTTTTGTTTGATTTCCCAAACGGTTTTGTACAATTCTTTCAGTTCGGTGGGGATTTCAGGAATGTTTTGCACCGAGCCATTTTCGGCGATGAGCTTGTTTTTCATCGTGGGGTTCCACAAGCCCAATTCGATGAGGTCTTTGAGTAAGAATTTATTCACCACCACAAATTCACCCGAAAGCACACGGCGGTTATAAATATTACTGGTGTAAGGCTCAAAGCACTCATTGTTGCCCAAAATCTGCGAAGTAGAGGCGGTGGGCATCGGTGCTAAAAGGAGCGAATTGCGTACGCCGTGGGTCATCACTTCGTTGCGAAGTTTTTCCCAATCCCAGCGGTCAGAAGGGGCTACTTGCCATAAATCAAACTGAAATTTTCCTTCCGAAAGAGGCGAACCCGCAAACGAACTGTACGCTCCTTGCTCCTTTGCCAATTCCATCGAGGCTTCCATCGAAGCAAAATAAATGGTCTCAAAAATATCCTTATTGAGCTTTCGTGCTGCTTCACTTTCAAAGGGCAAACGAAGAAGTAAAAACACATCTGCCAATCCTTGCACACCTAAACCTATCGGACGGTGGCGGTCGTTAGAAGTTTTGGTTTCGGGAATGGGATAATAATTTCCGTCAATGATTTTGTTGAGATTTCGCGTAACGATTTTGGTTACTTCATAGAGTTTTTGAAAATCAAAGCCCTTGTCCGAAACATAGCGAGGCAATGCCAAGGAAGCCAAATTGCACACCGCTACCTCATCGGCGTTGGTGTATTCCATAATTTCGGTGCAGAGGTTGGAGCTTCGTATCGTACCAATGTTCTTTTGGTTTGATTTTTCATTCACGGCATCTTTGTAGCACATATAAGGTGTACCGGTTTCGATTTGAGCTTCGAGAATGGCTGTCCAGAGTTCGCGTGCCTTGATTTGCTTGCGAAATTTTCCTTCGTTTTCGTAAGTGGTATAAAGTTCGTTGAATTTTTCGCCATACACCTCGTACAGCCCTTGTGCTTCGTTGGGGTCAAAGAGCGACCACATTTGGTCGGCTTCTACGCGTTGCATAAAGAGGTCAGAAATCCAAAGGGCAGGAAATAAATCCCTTGCGCGCATCTCCTCCTTACCGTGATTTTTACGAATATCAATAAAATCAAAAATATCCGAGTGCCACGGTTCGATATAGACGGCAATAGCACCTTTGCGTTTGCCGCCGCCTTGATCTACATACCGAGCGGTGTCATTGAACACGCGAAGCATCGGAATAATGCCGTTGGAAATTCCGCCTGTACCTTTGATGTAGCTCCCTGTAGAACGAATGTTATGAATGCTTACGCCAATACCACCCGCCGATTGCGAAATCAAAGCACAGCGTTTGAGGGTGTCGAAAATCCCCGCGATGCTGTCTTCGGTCATACTGAGTAGGAAGCACGACGACATTTGCGGTTTGGGCGTACCCGCATTGAAGAGCGTTGGCGTGGCGTGTATAAACCATTTTTCGCTCATTAGGTTGTAAGTTTCGATGGCCGCCTGAATATCCTCTTTGTGAATGCCCAAGGCTACACGCATAAAGAGGTGTTGTGGGCGTTCGGTTACTTTTCCATTGGTACGAATGAGGTAGGAACGCTCTAAGGTTTTAAATCCGAAGTAATCAAAATTATAATCGCGGTCGTAGATAACACTGCTGTCGAGTTCATCGGCGTTTTTACGAATGATTTTATAAATTTCTTCGGAGATGAGAGGTGCGTGGGTTTGGGTTATGGGGTCGGTGTATTCGTAGAGCAATTGAGCGGTTTTTGAAAACGATTTGAGAGTGTTTTTGTGCAAATTGCTCACGGCGATGCGTGCCGCCAAGACCGAAAAATCAGGGTGAATGGTAGTTTGTGCAGCGGCGGTTTCTGCCGCAAGGTTGTCCAGTTCGGTAGTGGTAACATTGTCGTAAATCCCTTGAATGACTTTTTTAGCAATTTCAATGACATCTTTTTCCGAAATTGATAAGCCGTAGATGAGTTTATGAATACGAGCCGTAATTTTATCAAAATGAACGGCTTCTTTTTTTCCGTTTCTCTTTATTACAAACATTTCTTTTTTTATTTGAATTTCATAGCATAAGCAGGAACTAGATTTCCTTTCAATAGTTTTTGGAGTTTGGATTGCATCAGTTTTTTCGCCAAGGGTTTCACTCGGTCAATGTAGAGAATGCCTTCCAAGTGGTCGTATTCGTGGAGAATCACGCGTGCGGTCATTCCGCTAAAAGTTTCGGTGATGGTTTCAAATTGTTCGTTTTGATAGCTCAATTCCACCGACCACGAACGGGCTACTTTTCCTGATAAAAAGGGCAAACTCAAACAGCCTTCTGCTTCTTCCCATTGTTCTTCGGAAAGATTTTTTATTTGCGGATTGATAAACACCCGCCGAATACCTGTATCGTTGGGTTCAAAAAGTTCGGCTCGTTCGTCCTCGTTCATCACATCGTAAAGTACTTTTGAATCGGCAACGAACAACCGCAAAGATTTACCCACTTGTGGTGCTGCCAATCCACAGCCATTGGCTTTTTCCATCGTTTCCCACATATTGTCGATGAGTTCGTTCAAATTGGGAAAATCGGGTGTTACAGCTTCTGCCTTAGTCTTCAGCACATTGTTTCCGTAAGCAAAAATGGGGAGTTTCATTTTTTAATGGTTAATGATTAATTGTTAATTAACAATTACTTAAAAATCTTCATCGAGTGAAAAAGCGTTTTGTTCGCTACTGCTTTGTGCTACGCCTGTTTTTTGATATTCACCCACACGCCGTTCAAAGAAATTGGTTTTTCCTTGCAGAGAAATAAGTTCCATAAAATCAAACGGATTGGTGGCGTTCCATACTTTATTACAACCCAAGGCAACGAGCAATCTATCGGCAACAAACTCAATGTATTGGCACATCAGTTCGGCATTCATCCCAATGAGTTTTACAGGGAGTGCATCGGTAACAAATTCTTTTTCGATGGCAACGGCATCTACGATGATTTCTTTTACGGTTTCTTCCGAAAGTTTGTTTTGTAGGTGATTGGCATAGAGTAAGCAAGCAAAATCGCAGTGCAAACCTTCGTCCCGACTGATGAGTTCGTTGGAAAAGGTGAGCCCTGGCATCAAACCGCGTTTTTTGAGCCAGAAAATAGAGCAAAAACTTCCTGAAAAGAAGATACCTTCCACGGCAGCAAAGGCGATGAGTCGCTCGGCAAAACTTCCTTTGGTAATCCATCGCAACGCCCATTTTGCTTTTTTGGTAACGCACGGAATGGTTTCGATGGCACGAAGCAAATAGTCTTTTTCGATAGGGTCTTTTACATAAGTATCGATGAGGAGCGAGTACATTTCGGAATGGATGTTTTCAATCATAATTTGAAATCCGTAGAAACATCGTGCCTCAGGATATTGCACCTCTTGGAGGAAGTTGATGGCAAGGTTTTCATTGACGATGCCATCGCTGGCGGCAAAAAACGCCAACACCCGCGAGATGAAAAATCGTTCGTTGTCGTTGAGTTTGTTTTGCCAATCGTGGAGGTCGGGCGACAAATCCACTTCTTCTGCTGTCCAGAAACTGGCTTCGGCGTTTTTGTAGAATTGCCAAATATCGTTGTGCTGTATAGGAAAAATGACAAAGCGGTCTTTGTTTTCTATTAAAAGAGGTTCGGTCATGTGATTTGATACGGTCATTTTAGTAATTATTAGGGTTGGGGGTGATGCTTCAGATGCGAGACCTACCTTTGTTATTAATCATATGAGTAGGTGAAGCCTCGCATGAAGTAATAGAGGTATATTATTGGTTATCTTAATTTTATTATTTGGTTTTAAAACATTTACTCTTCACAAATTCATAAATCAATCTTACAGGAACGGCGGTTGCTCCGCTTTGTTTATAGCCTTTTTTGTCTTTGAGAAAAGCTGCTCCTGCGATGTCGAGATGCACCCAAGGGCAATCGGTAAAATGTTCCAAAAATTTAGCTGCTGTACTGACTCCGCCAATTGGTCCGCCAATGTTTTTAAGGTCGGCAATATCAGATTTTATGAGTTCGGCATATTCTTTCCAAAGAGGGAGCTGTACAATGCGTTCATAAACCTCTTCGCCAATGGATTTTAGAGCATCGATACTTTCTTGGTGGTTGGAAAGTCCTGCAATACCAAAACTGCCAGTGATTGCTGCCGAAGCTCCTGTGAGCGTAGCCACATCAATCACCAATTCGGGGTTGAATTTTTTCGCATAGCACAGTGCATCGGCGAGTACAAGCCGTCCTTCGGCATCGGTATTTTGCACTTCTACCGTTGTGCCGTCCATTATGGTAATTACATCATCTACCACTAAGGCATTGGAACTGATTTTATTATCCGTAGCGGGTACAATACCGATGACATAATAAGGTAATTGATTCCCTGCAATGGCACACATTGCTCCTAGAACGGCTGCACCACCTGCCATATCGCATTTCATTGTACTCATTACTCCACCCACTTTGAGTGAGTAACCGCCCGTATCGAACATTACGCCTTTGCCTACCAAAACTAATGGCTGACTATTTACTGCATTTTTCGGTTTGTAGTGCATAATATTAAAAGTGGGTGGTGTTTCCGAGCCTTTATTTACCCCAAGCAAACCGCCCATTTTCAGGGTTTCGATTTGCTTTTTATGAAGAATTTCCGTTTCAAAACCGAATTTTTCGCCTGCTTCTTGTGCCCATTCTGAAAATTTGAGTGCGTCCATATAATTAGCAGGTTCATTCACTGCGTTTTTGGTGAGGGAAATGGCTTCGAGAAGTATATTAAGTTCCTTGTATTGCTGTTCTGAAACTGCGGTTTCTGAAATAAATAGCGTGATTTTACTATCTTTTTTCTTGGATAAATACTTGTCAAAATGATAACTGCTAAGCAACATACCTTCCAAGAGAGCGTATTTTTCTTTTTCGGAAAACATTTCTATATTTTCGAATACCACTTCTGTAGAGGGAGAGGCAGCGGAAGGCTGTAATGAGCCTATAACATTCGCACCTATTTGTCTTAAATCTTCTAATTCATCTTTAGAAACGGCTACCAGCAAACTTTTTTCTTCTTGCCAAAGACACCAATGTTTATTCTCTTTTTTGTCGAATGATTGACGAATTTCTGATTTTAAATTTTCCTGAATATCAATCTTCTGTAAATCTTTTTCGTTACGAATAAATCGGATTATTGTGCCTTTTTCAGATGGTGAATTGTGGGTGTATCGTTTGAGTTCTGTATAAAGGTGATTATCGGTCATTTTATTGGTTTTTTAATTGTACTGAATGTGTTTTCTACTGAGTTTTTCTAATTTATTTTGTTCTACTTTTTCTTTGATGGTTTTGTACAATAAATTTTTATGAAACTTTTCCGTATCATATTTTTCTAAAAAGCAGACATAATTGATATAAGTTTTTTGCAGTTCCCTTTGAACCTCCTCCGTGTTACAGATGTGATTTGTCATTAGACGCAATAAATAGTAAATACAGCGTTCCATGATATTAATCACATCATTGTATCTCTGTAATTCCTTATATGTGTTAGATAAGTTATTACAAGAAATGATATAAATCTGCATAAAAGGAATATGAAGCCTGAGACAATCAGAGAGATTATTATTCAGTACTTCTGCTCTGTACATGGCGTTTTTATAGCCTATTAAGGCCTCTGTAAAATTTTTTTTATGAAAAAAATGATTAGCATCAGTAGTAAGTGATTCCCAATAGTTTTTAATGTGGTTCATACATGTTTCGCTCATATTATTTCAGATTTTGGTTAGCAAAATTCCAATTGACCAATTCCCAGAAGCCTTCTACGAATTTAGGCCTTGCATTTCGGTAATCGATATAGTAGGCGTGTTCCCACACATCGAGGGTAAGGATAGGGGTTTTGTTTTCGGTAAGCGGAGTGTAGGCATCTTTCATTGGGAGAATTTCTAGTTTTCCTTCTTGATTTTGAGCCAGCCACGCCCAACCTGCACCGAATAATTTTACGGCAGTGGTAGAGAATTGTTCTTTAAAATTTTCAAAATTTCCGAAATCGCGGTTAATGAGTTCGGAGATTTTTCCCGTAGGATTTTTTCCGCCATCGGGCGACAGGCAATTCCAAAAAAAGGAATGATTCCAATGCTGAGCCGCATTGTTGAAAATAGCTACATTGTTTTGTGCGTGGCTTTTTCGGATGATATCCACGATGTCTTTTTCCGCCCATTCGGTATCTTTTACCAATCCAGCAAGGTTGTTTACATAGGTAGCGTGATGCTTGCCGTAGTGATAGTCAAAAGTTTCCTCGGTAATAATCGGGTTTAGAGCGTTTTTATCATACGGAAGCTCTGGAAGTGTGTGATTGATTTTCATTTTATTTTTGGATTTAAATGTTTATTATTGTTGATTTTTCAATTATTTAATTTGCACTTATTTTAATATTTTAGGTTAGCAAAATTAATATTTTTAGGGTAACCTAAAAAATAAATTTTTATTTTTTGTTTAATATTTCTTGAAATATTTTGTAATAATTTGTAAATCAGGTACATGTGTTGTTAAGGAGGTGGGGGTAAGAAAGGAGGCTTTATAGTGTAGATTAAACCGAATCATTTTTTTTCAAGCTATTTAGAAATTGTACAAAGTGAAAAGTGCAAGGGCTTTTGATGTAAGGTTTATTGCCTACTGCTTACCGATTATCACATCTTAACACAATTATTGTCAGAAAAATTTAAACCAGTACTTTGTTTTTCTGCAGAGTGATTTTTGATTCGCAAAGCATCATCTCCTAAAATAATTTTTGTAAATTTGCCCACTATGGGACAGATTTTAGCCTTGGATTATGGAGGTAAAAGATGTGGTCTGGCGGCTACAGATGATATGAGAATTATTGCCAGTGGCTTGGATACTGTGCCTACGGAGAAATTATTTTCTTTCTTTGAGCAGTATTTTTCATGGAATAAAGTAGATATTTTAGTGGTAGGACAACCGGTGGATTTGCGTGGGAATCCTTCTGAAATAGAGCAAGAAATATTGGTTTTTATTCAGAAATTTCAGGCGTTATTTCCTGCGGTGGAAGTGAGGAGATTAGATGAAAGGTTTACTTCTAAAATTGCATCTCATTTCATCAGCCAAAGTGGGAAAAATAAAAAACAGAGAGAGAAAAAAGAACTTATTGATAAGGTGAGTGCCACCATTTTATTACAGAATTTTTTAGAACAAATACAGAAATGATACTTCCTATTCGTGCTTTTGGAGATCCTGTGCTTCGGAAGAAAGCAAAAAATATTGATGAAAACTATCCTAAACTGAAGGAGTTAATAGATAATATGGTGGAGACCATGCATGCGTCTAATGGTATTGGTCTTGCAGCTCCTCAAATAGGACTGGATATTCGTCTGTTTGTGGTAGATGTAACTCCTCTGGCAGAAGATGAGGACTATGAAGATATTGCTGATGAACTGAAAGATTTTAAAAAAGTGTTCATCAATGCCCAAATGATAGAGGAGACGGGTGCGGAGTGGAAATTTAATGAAGGCTGTCTTTCTATTCCTGATGTGAGAGAAGATGTGAAAAGAAAAGAAACCATTACAATAGAATATTGGGATGAAAACTTTGAGTATCATAAAGAGACCTTTTCAGACATTAGAGCAAGAGTGATTCAGCATGAATATGATCACTTAGAGGGGATTTTGTTTACAGATCATCTTTCGGCATTGAAAAAGAAATTGGTAAAAGGGAAGCTCCAAAAAATAATGAATGGCGAGGTAAATGTGAACTATAAAATGCGTTTTCCTAAATAATAAAGAATAATATAATTAATATACGATATGAAATTAGAAAAAATTATTTCCATCTCTGGAAAACCGGGACTTTATAAGTTGGTATCTCAGTTAAGAAATGGCTTTATCATAGAAGATGTTATTTCCAAGAAGAAAATGAGCATTGGGAATAATAGTCAGGTAAGTTTATTGGACAATATTGCCATGTTTACTACTGAAGCAGAAGTTCCGTTATTTGAAGTGTTTCATAATATAGCAAAAGCAAACGGATACAATGAAACTATTTCTCATAAGTCTTCTGATGACGAACTGAGAAAATTCATGGAAGAAGCTTTAGTAGATTATGATAGAGATAGAGTGTATATTTCGGATATTAAGAAATTGGCACAGTGGTACAATATTCTTCAAAAAGCGGGATATATCACAGAAGAAAGTTTTGTTACCGAGGAGGAAACTGCTGGATAAATTCATTAGAGCTACTCTTAAGAGTAGCTTTTTTTATGAACTTGTATTGACTTTTTGTTTTGCTTAAATTTCTTGAGTCTTAAGAAAATTTTAAAGCACTTTGGCAAAGTATCCCAAACACCAAGTGGAAAATATATCAAACAAAAATATAACGCTGTTAAATTTCATTTCAAATATTTTTTTATCTTTGCACTTCAAATATTATAACAAGGGACGAGTTCCCATAAAACCAAAATTTTATGTCAGTAAAAATTAGATTACAGAGACATGGTAAAAAAGGAAAGCCTTTTTTCCACATCGTAGTAGCAGATTCTCGTGCAAAAAGAGATGGTAAGTTCATTGAAAAATTAGGAACTTATAACCCAATTACTAACCCTGCAACTATTGAGCTTAATGTAGATGCAGCAGTACAGTGGCTAAACAATGGTGCTCAGCCTACAGATACGGCTCGTGCTATCCTTTCTTATAAAGGAGCATTGTATAAAAAACACCTTCAAGGTGGGGTAGCTAAGGGGGCTTTTGATGAGGCAGAAGCTGAAAAGAGATTTAACGCTTGGCTAGAAGAAAAAGAAGCTAAAGTACAAGGTAAGAAAGATAGTCTTGCCAATGCTAAAGCAGAAGCTAAGAAAGCAGCTTTCGAGGCGGAGCAAAAAGTAAATGCTGATAGAATTGCGGCTAAAGAAGCACAATTGAAAGCGGCAGAAGAAGCAGCTAATGCAGAGGCAACTACTGAGGAAGTAGCGGAAGAATCTGCTGCAGAGGAAACGCCAGAAGCAGAAGCGTAATATTACATATTTAAGAATGATACATGATAAAGACATCTTGGTAAAAGGTGTCTTTATTTTTTTAGGATGAAGTTTCTTTGCAGGAAGAAAAGGGGGAATAGTGTTCGTGTTTTACATTGATGGTTGGGTGATAAATAATCGGATATGATGAAAATCATTTTAAATAAATATCGTTTATATTGTAGAAAATTGTACTTTTGAGCATTCCTTTTTGAAAAAAAAGTGAAAACATTCAGTAAAATATAGTATCTTTATCAGACTTTTTATTATTCCTATGAAAAACGAATTGATTAAACAATCGCTACAAAAACTAGGTATTACAGGCGATTTCGAGGTGGTGTACAATCCAAGCTATGAAGAATTGTACCAAGCAGAAATGTCTTCAGAAAATGAAGGCTTTGAAAAAGGTGAACTTACAGACTCGGGAGCTGTAGCAGTAAAAACAGGTATCTTTACAGGGCGTTCTCCTAAGGATAGATACATCGTTAAAGATGCTACTACCGAAAATACCATTTGCTGGGATGGTAAAGTAAACTTTCCTACTACGCCAGAAATTTTCCAGTCTTGTAAAGGTCTTGTAACAAATCAGTTGTCTAAATCGAAAAAGCTTTTCGTGGTAGATGCATTCTGTGGAACGAATCCTGATACAAGATTGAAAGTAAGATTCGTGATGGAGGTAGCATGGCAAGCACACTTTGTAACGAATATGTTCATTAGACCTTCTTTCTATGAATTACAAAATTTTGGCGAACCAGATTTTGTGGTGATGAATGGTTCCAAAGTAACGAATCCGAACTGGGAAGCTCAAGGGCTTAATTCTGAAAACTTCATTATGTTTGACCTTACTGAAAAAGTGCAAATCATTGGAGGTACTTGGTATGGTGGAGAAATGAAAAAAGGAATGTTCGCTATCATGAATTACTATCTTCCATTGAAAGGCATGGCTTCTATGCACTGTTCGGCAAATGTAGGTGAAGAGGGAGATGTGGCACTTTTCTTCGGGCTTTCTGGAACGGGGAAAACTACGCTTTCCGCAGACCCTAAGAGATACCTCATTGGGGATGATGAGCACGGATGGGATGACCATGGTGTATTTAACTACGAGGGAGGTTGCTATGCGAAAGTAATTGACCTTAGCTTTGAGAAAGAGCCAGATATCTATAAGGCAATTAAGAGAGATGCACTTCTAGAGAATGTAGTGATAAAAGATGGCTCTCCAGATTATACAGATGGTTCTATCACGGAAAATACTCGTGTTTCTTATCCTATTCATCATATCAGTAAGATAGTATTGCCATCTAAGGCAGGACATGCAAAGAAGATTGTGTACCTTTCAGCAGATGCTTTTGGGGTATTGCCTCCAGTGTCTATTTTGAATGATGACCAAGCACAGTATCACTTCCTTTGCGGATATACCTCTAAATTAGCCGGTACTGAAAGAGGAATTACAGAACCTCAGCCTTCTTTCTCGCCAGCATTTGGAGAGGCTTTCCTTACACTTCACCCAACCATGTACTCTAAGACTTTAATTGGTAAAATGAAAGAGCATGGAGCGAAAGCATATTTGGTGAATACGGGATGGAATGGAACAGGAAAGAGAATTTCCCTTAAAGACACAAGAGCGATTATTGATGCCATCATTGGTGGTTCTATTGAAAACGCTCCTAAAACCGTCGTTCCAATTATGAATCTTGAGATTCCTACAGCATTACCAAATGTATCTGAAGGTATCCTTGATCCTCGTGAAACTTATGCAGATGCATCTGAATGGGAAGCAAAAGCAAAAGATTTGGCTGCGAGATACATTAAAAACTTTGAACAATATTGTGATAACGAAGAAGGTAAACGCTTGGTAGCTGCAGGACCTCAATTGTAATCTCATATTGAATCAGTATAGAACCTTTGGTGTTTTTGCCAAAGGTTTTTTATTTTTACATTCTTAAATGAACAAATATTGAAAACGATAGTCATTACAGGGGCGTCTTCCGGAATTGGTTTTGCCCTTGCGGAGTATTTTGGGAAGAAAGGGCATAGGGTCTATGGACTGAGCCGAAAGGTAGTAGAGAATGCTTATTTCACTTCTATTCCCACGGATATTACTGAAAAAGAACAAGTAGAAAGAGCTATTCATCGTATATTAGAAGAACAGGGTAGTATAGATGTTCTGATTAATAATGCAGGAATGGGTATGGTGGGGCCTGTGGAAGACGCTTCTAAGGCAGAAATTATTAGGCTGTTTAATCTTAATCTAGTGGGAGTAGTTCAGATGATGTCTGCGGTATTGCCTACCATGCGAAAACAGAAAGTAGGGCATATTGTTAATATTTCTAGCATTGGTTCAGAGATGGGATTGCCGTTCAGAGGGTTTTATTCCGCTTCAAAATCAGCTGTGGATAAAGTGACAGAAGCCATTCGGTATGAAGTGTCTCCATGGAATATAGAAGTATGTACCCTTCATCTAGGAGATATTAAAACGAATATTGCAGACCATAGGGTAAAATCAGAAGTATCTTCTCCCTATCGTGCCACTTTTCAAAAGGTATATGCACTTATGAACACCCATGTAGATGAAGGAATGGAACCTGATGGGGTAGCCGCTTATATGGAAAGGTTGTTGCAAAAAAAACATTGGAAAGCACATTATTATTATGGGAAATTAGGGCAAAAAATAGGCATTCCACTCAAATGGCTGCTGCCACAAAAGTGGTATGAAAATCTTATGAGAAAATACAGCGGTTTATAATAAAAACAAGTAGATATGTGGTAAACAAGAATAAATTTCTTTTTTAGAATGAGAAAAAATAACTCATAATCAAAAAAAAAAGTTAATTAATTTGGTTATATTAAAATTTCTTAACATATTTGCGACTAAGAAATATTAAAAATTGTTAATATGAGTGTTAAATCAAAAGTTTTAAGTGCTGGTGTGCTTTTCTTTTTGGGTGGCCAAATGATGTTGGCACAAAAAGCGAAAAATGACACAGTACAGAAAGAAAAAAAGATTGAGGAGGTGGTTATTGTGGGATTTGGTCAAAAGAAAGTAATCTCTGAATTAACTGGCTCTGTTGGAAAGATTGGAAAAGAAATTGCAGATGTTTCTTTGGGGTCTATTGATAAGGCTTTAGCAGGAAGGGTGCCTGGCGTACAAACGGGAATGAGTACTGGACAACCTGGAGGAGCAGCAGCAATTCGTATTCGTGGTATGGCTTCTGTAAATGGTAGAAACAATCCTATTGTTGTAATTGATGGAGTTCGTGTAGCACAAGGGGATTTGACTCAAAATACTACTACGGCTAATATTTTGGCTAATTTAAATGAGGCAGATATAGAGAGCGTAACAGTATTAAAAGATGCTGTTTCTACTGCAGTATATGGGGCAGATGCGGGGGCTGGAGTTGTTATTATAACAACTAAATCTGGAAAAAGAGGAAGAGCACAATTTAATGTGAGTTCGGAAACGGGGGTTTCCTATAGAGCAGTTGAAGGATATAAGTCGTTGACTGCCTCTCAATATAGACAATTATTGGCTCAATCGTTGGCTAATGAGAAAAAAGTGGGCTATAATATGGCATACCAAAATGCGGTGAATGGCGTATATGGAGGAGCGATAGCAACGATTTTTAACACTCCTTATGATACAGATTGGAGGAGAGAGACGGAAAACACAGGTGGTGCTGTATTGAGCAAAGTTAATGCATCTGTTTCAGGGGGGAATGATAAGATTACTTATTTTTCATCTCTAGGTTATTTTGAACAAGAGGGGATAGTTAGAAATTCCTCTTTTAAAAGAACTACTTTTGCTACTAAGGTTAATTATAGAGCGACAGATAAGTTGACTTTATCGTCAGATCTTCAGGCTTCTTATGGTAAGACGAGTACTTTATCTGATGGAGGAACCTTCGCGAACCCTATATTGGGGCAATATTTCCTTAGACCTACAGATCCAGTGAGAAATCCTGATGGTTCTTATAATTTAGGGGTGAGAAATAGAATGTCTAACAACTTGTTTAATGTAGCCGCTTTACAAGATTTAAATTATCAACACGCTAACACAGCGAGGATTTTTGGTAATCTTCAAGCCGAATATAAGTTTTTTAAAGGTTTGAGTTATAGGTTTGTATTTGCTCCTGAATTTATCAACATAGAAGAGGATAATTATAGATCACCTCTTCATGGAGATGGGTTTAATTTGGGCGGGTCTATGACGAGTTATTCTACTAGATATTTTAATTTTAATATTCAGAATATCTTAAGTTATGCTTGGAAGCTTGGAGAAGTAAATAATTTTTCTGCTAGTTTAATACAAGAGGCTTATAAGGAAGATTATAGACTGGTAGGAGGAAACTCTAATGTAGTAGGTTCACCAAAACTGTACACATTGGATAATTTTATTATACCAAGGGATGTAAGAGGAGCAAAAGCCATAAATACAAGAGGTGGATACGCTGCAACTTTACATTATGATTACGATAAATTATTTTTATTAGACTTATCAGGAAGACAAGATAAAGTATCTAATTTCTGGCCAGATAAGAAGACTGGGTATTTTTGGTCAGCAGGTGTAGGAATAGATTTAGCTAGACTAGAATTTATAAAGAATATTGACGCAATATCTCAAATTAAGTTTTCTGCTTCGTATGGTAAAGTAGGTAATATGCCATCTAAAGATGTTATACCATATTCGACTTATAGATATTCTTTTAATTATGGAGAGCAAGCAGGAGGGTATCCAAGAGGAGTGAATAATCCCGATTTAAGATGGGAATCGGTAAAGCCTTTCAATGCTGGATTGGATTTGGCATTCTTTAAAAATAGATTAAATTTAGGAGTAGCTTATTATCACAAGGAAACTTCGGATATGATTTTTAGTATTCCATTGTCTCTTGCACAGGCAGGGTATACGGTAGTAAATTCTAGTCCTTATGCCATTAAGTATGTGAATGTGGGGACTATGTCTAATTCTGGATTTGAATTTAATATATCAGCGGATATTATTAAGACGGAAGATTTTAGATGGAATCTTGGAGGTAATTTGGGCACTTTAAATAACAAAGTAACAAAGTTATTTGGAGGTAACGATGTGATTTCAGGCTCTCGGATTTTGAGAGAAGGAGAGGTGGCCAATGCTTTTTATATGAGAAAATGGGCGGGAGTTGACCGTGATACTGGTAAGCCTCTTTGGTATATTAATGGAAAAGATGGAGAAACAACATCAAACTATAATCAAGCCAAAATGGAAATTCAGGGAAGTCCTTATGCAACACTATTTGGAGGTGTAGATACACAGATTGAAATTAAAAATTTTACCATAGATGCTCAAATGAGTTATGGCTTCGGTAGTAAGATTTACGGAGGGTATATGAATTATTTATTTAGTGATGGGCAGTATGTAGCTAGTTATCCAGGTGTTGCTGATCAATTGGATTATTGGACACCAGAAAATAAAGATGCTCTTAATCCAGCTCCTATTTTTGGAAAAGGAAATTTAAATGCAAGTGCTACATCTACTAGATTTTTGTATAAGGGAGATCATTTAAGATTAAGAAGTTTGAAAGTTGCTTATACATTTAATAAAAACACTCTAAGTGGGACAGGGCTTTCCGCTGTTCAAATTTATCTTGTTGGGAATAATATTTGGACTTATACCTTTGATAAGAATCTAAAATTTGATCCAGATTTTCAAGTTGGAGGAACAAGTTCTTTGGCATTACCTCCAATGAAGACTTATAGTTTAGGGGTTAATTTAACATTTTAAAATAAAAAATAATGAAAAAGTTAATATATAGTTTATCTATCATCGCTGCAACTTCATCTTTGGTATTTACTTCTTGTAGCAGAGATTTTACTGAGACTCAGTTTTTCCAAGAAGAGTTAGCAGCAGAAATAACAACAGTAGAGCAGCTAGAGTCATTCGTAAATGGAACCTATGTTAAAATGAGATCTTCCAGTTATTTGGGTAGTCAATATAGGGGATATGCTCAAGTTCATACAGATGAGACTTATTGTACTCAGTTTAGTGGTAGGAATGTTAGATGGGCGACATATACATTTACATCATCTGATGGAGATGTTGAAGGTACTTGGTATGCAATCTATCAAGTAGTGGGGAATGCTAATATTGTAATTAATGCATCCAATAATCTTTCTTTAGGGGGACAATCGGGTACTACTGCAATTACAAATAGGATTAAAAATTTAAAAGGGCAAGCATATGCTGCAAGAGCTCTGGCATTTTTTGATTTGTTAAAACTTTATGGACAGGGATATTCTGGTGGGAATTTAGGTGTTGTTTTACCTACACAGTATAAGCCAGAAACATTAATGCCTCGTGCCTCGATTGCTGAAACTAAAGCTCAAATTGAATCTGATTTTGAAAATGCTTTGAAGAATATAGCTGTAGGGGCTAATGCCTCAAGAACCAAAATTGAATTTGATATTCATGCAGTGAAGGCACTTATGTCTAGGTATTATCTTTACACGGGAGATTATATGAAAGCCGCTCAATATGCAGATCAAGTGATTGCTTCGAATAACTATGAGGTAATTTCTTCTGGTGATTTCGTATCATCTTTTGCTAAAGAGAAAACAAAAAATAGTATTTTTGAGTTAGCTTTAGGTCTTAATGGAGCTTTAGGTACGACCTCTTACGATTATTTGATGAATCTGAATGGATATGCTAATATTGCTGTACTTCCGTCTGTTGTTTCTATGTATGAAAATAGTGATGTTAGAAAAAATGTTCTTGAACAAGATGGAGAGTATTATATCTCAGGTAAATTTTCAGATTTAAAAGGAACTACAAATATTAAACTGATAAGATATGAGGAGGTTCTTTTAAATGCTGCGGAAGCTCATTTGAATCTTGGAAATACGGCTAAGGCTTTGAACTACTATAATGAATTGATAACCAATAGAGGTCTTAATGCTGTTACTCTCGTAGATTTAGATACAATCAAAAAAGAGAGAACTAAGGAGCTTTTAGGCGAAGGATTTAGATTTTGGGATTTATTGAGATGGGGAGAAGTCATCCCATATTATGATAATATTGGAGTAAGAGATGCTTCCAAGGATAAGATGATAGGAGACAATTTGTTGGCTTTTCCTATTCCTCTAAGGGAAACCAATACTCCAGGTTCATTGATTATTTCAAATCCAGGGTATGATAACTAATACTTTTTGATATACCAAAAAAAGCTATCCGTTCAGGATAGCTTTTTTATTACATATGTTTTTCTAATTACCTCACCCTATGCCAGGTTTGGGTTTTTACGGCAATGCCCAGTACAATGGCTTTTACTTTTAGTACATCTCCTTCCCTTACCAATTCTGTTTTATAGCTTTTACCATCTTTAGGATTAGTGATAGTACCTCCGGTAAACGCATCCCCTTTTTTGGAAAGTCCGCGGATGATTTCTAAGCCGATGAGTGGTTTGTTTTTTCTGTCATCTTTACATTTTACGCAGTTTTCATTTTCTGGTTTCATAAGGAGTTGGACTATTTTTCCGTGGTATTGTCCATTATTGGTTTTATAAATTTGAACAATGGATTTCGCTTGTTTCGTTTCATCATCAATGGTTTTCCATTTTCCTTCTATTTGCCCAAAAGCTACGGAACTTATGAATGTGGCCAATATGCCAAAAACTAATTTTTTCATACTCTAATTATTTTATTGTTTGGATAAAATTAAACATTTTTTTCAAATAAACAAGCGGGAATGAGATAACTAGGTAGGTAATTGGGAGATAAGATAACAAGGGAATAAGACATTTCGTTGTTTTATCTGAAATAGATTCGCTTATCTTTGCAAAAAAAAGATATGCAGCAGTATATAGAATGTAAATTTGTAATAGAACCGCTTCAGCCGTGGAGTGAGATACTTATGGCGGAACTCATTACCATTGGTTTTGATAGTTTTACTGAAGAACAAGATGGAATATTGGGATATATTCCAGTGTCACTTTTTGATGAGAAAAAATTTGATGAATTGGTGGCATTTAATTCGTATGAAGTCAAAATTTCTTATTCTTTTGCTGAGATGCCGAATATCAACTGGAATGAAGAATGGGAAAAGAATTTTGATCCTATTTATGTAGAGGACAAGGTGCTTATTCGGGCAGAGTTTCACGAAGCGAATCCTAATTTACATGAAATTATTATTCAGCCCAAAATGTCTTTCGGTACGGGGCATCACCCTACTACTCACCTTATGATTCAGCAGATGCTAGAAATGGATTTTAAAGGAAAGACAGTTCTAGATATGGGCTGTGGTACTTCAGTATTGGCTATTTTTGCCAAGCAAAAGGGGGCAGATAGGGTAGTGGCAATAGATATAGATGAATGGTCTGTGGAAAATTCTAAGGAAAATGCAGTGAGAAATCAGGTAGAACTAGAGATAGCTCAGGGTACGGCTGATAATCTGGGTAAAGATACCTTTGATATTATTTTAGCCAATATTAATCGGAATATTTTAATTTCGGACATTCCTACTTACGCCCAAGTGCTACATAAAGGAGGCTATTTATTGCTTTCTGGATTATGTTTTTTTGATGTAGAAGATATTATGAAAGTTTGTCAAGAAAATAATTTAGAGCTTATAGGCAAACAGCAAAGAGAGGAGTGGATGAGTCTACTTTTAATGAAAAAGGAAGAGTAAATAAGCGATAGGAAATATTAATATTACTCTGTAATCATGAAAAAAGGCATTCATTTTAATCTTAAATATTTTTTATTTAGCGTTCTGCTTTTTATTGTAGAGGTGGTGATTGCGGTGTATTTATCTCACTATCATTTTATCAGAGCTTATTTGGGAGATGTGATTGTGGTGATGCTTATTTATTCATTGGTGCTTACTTTTTTTGATATTTATCACAAAAGTAGGCTTATTTTAGGAACTTTTATCTTTTCAGTGGCGGTAGAAGTTGCCCAGTATTTTCATATCGCTGACCGATTGGGGTTTCAGCAAGGGAGTATTCCGCATATTGTTATTGGTAATTCATTTTCTTGGTGGGATATGCTCTGTTATGGTGTAGGATGTGTAATTTTGTACGGCTTATACCAAGCCTTTAAATACAATAAGCAAAGCTCATGATTACTTGGAATTAGCGATAAGAGAGCTAAAAAATGAATGAATTATTCTCATTTATTTTGATTCCCAATGAATTCCGTAGGGTAAAAAAATAGATAGTATATTATGAAAGTTGTTATTCAGAGAGTAAGTGAAGCCAGTGTTACTGTAAATCAGGAAGAAATCTCCCGAATATCTAGCGGTTTTCTACTTCTCATAGGTGTTAGTGAGGAAGACACTCAGGAAGATGCGGATTGGCTGGTGAAAAAAGTGGTTCAGCTCAGAGTTTTTTCAGATGATAGTGGAAAGATGAACCGTTCTATACAGGATATACAGGGGGAAATCTTATGTGTAAGCCAGTTTACCCTCTTTGCAGATTATAAAAAAGGAAACCGACCTTCCTTTATCAAAGCTGCGAAACCTGATATTGCTATTCCGCTTTTTGAATATTTCAAAGCCCAAATTTCTAAATATCAAATTCCCGTAAAGAGTGGTGTTTTCGGGGCGGATATGAAAGTTTCTCTCCTTAATGATGGACCAGTAACTATTCTTATGGATTCAAAAACAAAAGAATAATGAGTATCGTATTGTTTTTATTTGTATATTGGCATAGTTAAAAACAAGCAAATTATGAAAAAAACAATTGTATTGGCACTCCTAGTTGGGCTTACCACAGGAATGAATGCTCAAAGAATTAAATTAGGAAAAGTATTAGATGCTACCACCAAGGGAATTAAGGCATTATCTTTTTCCAATGAAGATGCTGCGAGGCTTTCCAAAGAATCGGTAGATTGGATGGATAAAAATAACAAAGTGGCAGATAGCAAAAATCCATATGCCAAAAGGCTCAATAGACTTACTGCTAAACTCAAAAGTTATGATGGGCTCAACCTTAATTATAAGGTATATTTGGTAAGGGATATTAATGCTTTTGCATGTGCAGATGGGAGTATCCGTGTATTTTCCTCGCTCATGGATATTATGACGGATGATGAACTTCTCGCGATCATAGGGCATGAAATAGGACATGTGAAAAACGAAGACACTAAAGATGCTATTAAGTCCGCATATACTAAAGCGGCACTATTAGACGCCGCATCTTCTGCGAGTAATACAGTGGCACAGCTGAACCAAAGCCAAATAGGTGCTATGGCGAATCATTTTCTAGATTCTTCTTATGGTAGAAAGCAAGAATCTGAAGCGGATGATTATGGATATAAGTTCATGACTGCTAATGGCTATGATGTGGTAGGGGCTTATACTGCGTTTAAAAAATTAGAACTTTTATCTGCAGGTGCAAAGCAGAATGGTTTCCAAAAAATGTTCAATTCTCATCCTGACAGTGGTAAAAGAGCAGAAAGAATAAAAAAGCAGGCAATGAAGGATGGGCTTTGGAAAGACCCAGGTACGGTGGAACTTCCTAAATCACCGCTTCCACAGAAGTAATCGTTCAAGAAAAGATTGTTCATATAGGACAATCTTTTTTTATACCTATTTATGGCAGTGCTTATCTTGATTTTTTGATTTTGCTTAAATTTTCTGAACCTTATTCCAACGGACTAAAAAAAACTTTGGCAAAGTACCAAAAACATTTTTTACTTTTCAATGGATATTTTTACCCAATGAGTTGAGATATTATAGTACTTCTTAGCATATGTCAATGACAATAGCAGGGGTAAATGCGTAATTTTGTGTATATAAAATCAATGTTATGAATACCAAAAAAATAGAAAGAATAGCTCAGCCAGGGCAGCATCATTTTGTGGGGGACGGCTTTAGAGTAATCAATTTTATCCCGAGCTACTCAGGAATGGATATGAAAAGAATGGACCCATTCATCATGTTGGATTATAATTCTAAATATCATTTTCCGCCTAGTAAGAGACCACGCGGAGTAGATGTACATCCTCATAAAGGTTTTGAAACGGTTACTATTGCCTACAAAGGAAAGGTGCAGCATCATGATTCATCAGGTGGAGGTGGCGTCATAGAAGAAGGTGGAGTACAATGGATGACCGCAGGAAACGGTATCCTTCATAAGGAGTTTCACGAAGAAGAATGGTCTAAAAAAGGAGGCGAATTTCAGATGGTACAGCTATGGGTGAACCTACCTGCCAAAGATAAAAGAACGCCTGCCAAATACCAGTCTCTCAATAATGAAAACATCCCAAAAGTGTCTCTATCTGAAAAAGGAGGTGTGGTAGAAGTTATCTCTGGCGAATATCAAAATACGCAAGGAGGTGCCAGTACTTTCAGTCCTGTGAACTTGTTCAGTGTGAAAATGAAAAAAGATGAAAAAGCGAATTTTACTTTCCCAAGCCATTATAATACCGCACTTTTGGTCATAGAGGGAAAAGTATTGGTCAATGATGCGGAGATCGTAAGGGGAGACCATCTCGCACTTTTTGAAAATAATGGAGAAGACTTTAGTTTAGAAGCAGATGATGATGCGGTAGTGCTCATTCTTAGTGGTGAACCATTGAATGAACCCGTTGCGGCACATGGACCTTTTGTGATGAATACTCGTGAAGAACTCATAGAAGCATTTAATGATTTTAATATGGGGAAATTCGGGTATTTAGAATAATCGTGGCTGATTAAATTTAAGAAGCTGTCCAGAAAAGGGAGAGCTTCTTTTTTTTGTTCGTTTTGAGTAAAACCACTTTTCTCCATTTAACAGAAAACGAAGCTAAGAGTTGAAGAATATGGTGATTTTTTTGTATGCAAAGGTATTGAACTGCTTATTCTTTGTATTAAAAAAGTATTAAAATGTTATAATCAAGAGGCCGTACGCCAAAAGTCTTTATACTTTGTACAATTTTATCAAATTTAGCATTCTTCATAAACTCATTGTACTTCATTTTTATGTACTAAAAGTTAAAAAATATACACGATAAAATTGCCATAACCAATCGGAATAATTAAATTTGTGCCGATACTAAAAATAAATAATATGTCTACTTTCGTAGTGGTAGGTCTCCAGTATGGAGATGAAGGTAAAGGGAAAATTACCGATGTTCTTTCAGCTAAATCAGACTATGTGGTGCGTTACCAAGGTGGGGACAATGCAGGGCATACGGTATATGTAGGAGATGAGAAATTTGTTCTCCATCTATTGCCTTCTGGGGTTTTACAATGTCCTGGGAAATGTTTCATTGCCAATGGGGTAGTGGTAAATCCTAAATCTTTCATTAAAGAAATTAACCAAATAGAAAGCAAAGGGCTGAAAACGGATCATGTTTTCATTAGCCGGAGAGCTCATGTCATCATGCCTTATCATATTCTCATGGATACTTACCGTGAAGAAGAGAAAGGAGGGACAGAGATTGGGACTACTAAGAAAGGCATTGGTCCTTGCTATGAAGATAAAATAGCGAGAGTGGGCATCCGTATGATAGATCTGCTTAATCCTGAAATTCTTAGAGAAAAATTAGAGAAAAATCTCAAAGTAAAAAATGCTATTTTCTCTAAATATTTTGAAAAACCTACCTTGGATATAGATGAAATCTACGAAGAATTCTTGGCAATTGGGCAGCAGCTCAAAGATAGAATAGTAGATACAGAGGTGGAGCTGAATGAAGCCATCCAACAAGGGAAAAATGTACTCTTTGAGGGGGCACAAGCGCTCATGCTGGATATTGATTTCGGAACTTATCCTTTCGTAACCTCTTCTTCGCCCTCTACGGGAGGTGTATGTGCAGGGGCAGGAGTTCCACCTACAGCATTACAAAATCTTATCGGTGTTTCCAAAGCCTATACCACAAGAGTAGGGAATGGGCCTTTCCCTTCGGAATTACATGACGAGCTGGGAGAGCATATCCGAAAAGTAGGGCATGAATTTGGGGCAACTACGGGAAGGCCACGCCGTACGGGTTGGCTAGATTTAGTATCTCTAAAACATGCTTGTATGATTAATGGGATTAATAACCTTGTCATCACTAAATTAGATGTGCTTACGGGGATTACTCCGCTTAAAGTGGTTACTCATTATAAAACCGAAGATGGAAAAATCATTGATTACTTTACTTCTTCTACTCATAAACTCTATCATTATGAACCTATTTATGAGGAATTAGAAGGCTGGACGGAAGATATTACCAAAGTGCGTTCTTACGAGGAACTGCCAGAAAATGCTAAAAAATACATCCAATTCATTGAGAATTATCTCGGTATTAATGTTTATTTGGTTTCCGTAGGACCAGAAAGAAGCCAAAATATTATCCGTAAGGAATTATTTTAATTCTTATATTATGTAAAGACTAATTAATCCATAATGGCTGTCTTCATAGGCAGCTTTTTTATAATGACATCTTAATTTCTAAAATCATTTGCTTTGTATATTTCTAATAAGATTTTGGTAAAATGCTTTATTATGAAGATTTGACCTCGTAGAGGTCATATGTTTATAGTGGAATATTTTCCTATATAACATACAACCCCGAAGAGGTCTCATAACAAAACGGTGGCTGTTGCTATATACATTTGCCCCCGCTGTAGTCATACATGCAGTAGGAATGGGACGATTGGCTTTTAGCTACTAGCAATTAGCTTTCTAATCTCTAACTTCCAATTTCTCTCTTCTAAAATCATTATACATTCTACTTTGTACGCGGTACAATCTCCAACATCTAAAATTAACTTTTAAAAAACTTTTTGTGTATTAGAAAACTTTATCTATCTTTGCCTCGTTATGTTACACACAATCAACACATATAAAATTACTGAAAAAAAGTTGACTAAAAATTTGGTCAATTCAAATGATTGTGTAAACACACACACACACACACACACACACACACACACACACACACACACACACACACACACACTTACCTTCGCTAAGTATATATAAATATGCGTGTGTACGCGGAATCTATAAAAAAAATCTAGAGCGAGCAAATATCGGATATTTTAATTTATATCCTCCTTCTTTCGGAAGGGGGCAATTTTGTTTGTGTCTGTGTCATCATCATAGTTATTTGTTATCCCATAGAGGAGAGACCTGTACCAGTACATTCCCTATCCTTTACCAGAACTTTTTACAAAAATCAATACGATATCAGTGTCTCCCTTCTAATTTGTACAGTTCACTAATTGTTTTTTGGGAGGATAGGGATTTAATAAGGAATTATCTA
>NZ_JH932293.1:106495-111247 GCF_000301075.1 Bergeyella zoohelcum ATCC 43767 | reverse complement strand
ACCGAGTGGGTGAAAGCGGGGAGTGATGTAAATAGTGGGGAATGGGTATATAACGGAACAGATGCGATTCATGCAAAAAGAGCAAAAGATGGTGCAACATCTAATCTTTTTGAAATATTAGATAACGGAAGAACTTATATCAATCAAGGAGGAGTAGATTGGACTAAATTTAAAGACTCTCAGGATAGAGTAGTATTTAAGGATACTCCTAGAGGGAAAGGGGGAAATGTTATTTTGCAAAACAGTACTATACTTCCTTTAACATCTAACACTCATGATTATACAAGCAATCAAGAATTATATACCTTTAATAATATCATTTCTCAAGTAAGAAAAGAACACATTGAAAATGCACAGGGAGGAAATGATAAGAAATATAATGGATTATCTGTAGATATTAGTACAGATAGTGAAGTTGTTGGAGAGGCAAATTTGATACAAGGAGTTTCAATAGGAGCAAATTTATCTAGAGGAACTATGGGAAGTTATAAACATATTAGAGGTCTTTATTCAGGGGCAAGTAATAGTTCAGGGGCAACTGCTGATATTGTAGCAGGTTTATGGGGAGACGCTAGTGTTTCTGAGAATGGAGCATTTGCTAAAGAGATAAGAGGTGTAAATGGGGCAGGGTTTATGCAGTATGACTCTCAAGCCGAATCTATTTATGGAGGTCGCTTTCAAGGATTAATTCGTTTCACAGATAGTTCAAAACCAGTAAAAATACTTACAGGTATAACTGCTGCTGCTAATAATGCGGAAAATGGAGGTGCTCCTATAACAGGAAAAATGACTGCAGGGCAATTTGCTACAAATGCGAGCGCAAAAGTAGCTTATGAAACAATATTAGGTGTAGAAATATCGAATAATTTATCTCGAGAAATAGAAGAAGTAAAAAGTGTGAGAGGTATTCAATTAGTTAATCATTTGAATTCTAAAACTCAGATACCAAACGCAAGAGGGATAAGTGTCTCTTCTGTTGTTAATAATTCAAATATAAAAAGTTTATCAGGTGTTCAATCGGATTTAATTTTAAGTCAAGATTCTTCTACTCAAATAGAGAAATATTATGCGTACAGAACTAATATTAGTAGAGCAGATTTTGGCGGTAATATTCAGGAATATTATGATTTTCATGCGGCTTCAAATCCTAATAATGTAGCTAATCCATATGGAGTTTATATTGAAGGGGTTACTAAAACTAATTATCTACAAGGAAAACTAGGTATAGGTACTACAACCCCATCTGAAAAACTCGATGTAGCAGGTAATATTAAGTCATCTTCTTTAGCAAGTACAGGTAATCGTCATGTGTATGCAGATGCGAATGGAGTGTTAAAAATAGGTACTACAGATGTAACTACATTAGCCAGCTTATGGACGGAAGATGTTACTAACAATTCCATTAAACTTGCTGTAAATTCGGATGGCTCTACTCGTTCAAATGTGGTTAGTATTTTAGATGATGGTAAAGTACATGCGTCTTCATTTATGGGTACCAATGGCGCTACTATCTTCCCAGATTATGTATTCCAAAAGTACTATACAGGAACTTCGTCCATTAAGACAGATTATAACTTCAAATCCCTAAGCCAAGTAGAAGATTTTGTAAAAACTAATGGACACTTACCAAGGTATAAATCTGCGGAGACTATTAAGGCACAAGGATATGTAGATTTAATGGAAACGCAGCTGACCAATGTGGAGAAAATAGAAGAGCTTTATTTGCATAGCATAGAGCAAGACAAAGTGAATAAGCAACAAGCAGAAGCATTGAGAGCTAAAGATGCAGAGATTGCAGATTTAAAGCAGAGGCTTGAGAGATTAGAAAAATTAATTCAATAAATTTTACTTTGCCCTATCAGAGTTGTAGTTCTGATAGGGCTTTTTTATCAGTTTATAGCTTTTGGCTGCTAGCAGTGGGCTTCTATTTTTAGCCTTTTAGCTTTCTAACCTTTAATTTCTAATTTCTAATTTCTCACATCTAAAATCATTATACAACTGATTAGTTATCGTTTTTTCATAAGCTGCCGTAGCATTTTCCTTTCGTTTAGCGTTATGCCTATGAGAAAGAGCAGGAAGAAAAGGTTGCCTATCCAGATATTAGCATCGAAAACGGAATAAGATAAATAGCTGAAAAGAATTAAAACACTGAGTATTATCAGTATTTTCTTTACCGAATAAGGGATAGGGTAGTACTTTTGTCCTAAAAAATAGGAGCCTATCATCATTACTAGATAAGCAACAAAGGTAGCCCAAGCAGAAACTATAAAGCCATACTCTTTGAGGAAGACAGCATGTAATATAATGGTGATCAAAGCTCCAATGCAGGAGAATATCGTCCCGAACCAAGTTCTATCCGTTACTTTGTACCAAGTGGAAAGGTTGTAGTAAATTCCAAAAAATAAATTGGCAATGATAATGATAGGCACGATGTCCATTGCTATCCAATAACTAGAATCTCGGATGAAAAGTATTTTCAGCCATTCAATATTAGCGATGACGCCCATGGCAACCACAGCAGCGAAAAGTGTGAAAAATTCGGTTACTGTGGCGTATTTTTCTTTGGCGTCTTTTGCTTTCATTTGTTTAAAAAAGTAGGGTTCTACGCCCATTCTGTAGGCGGTAACGAAGAGCGTCATCAGTACAGCAAGTTTATAACATCCACCATAGGCACCTGCTTCCGCGGCGGGGATTTGATAAATTTGTACCAGTTTGTCCCAGTTTTCATTCACTTGAAATGCCAAACCTGCTACCACAATAGGCCATGAATAGCTCAGCATCTTTCGTAAGAGCGAGGTATCAAAAGTCAGTCGGATTTTTCTAAGCACGGGAAAAAGCAAAACTACTGCGGTAATGCTACCTAAAAGATTGGTGATAAATGGATAAGAAACCGTATTTTTCAGTCCTACGCTTTGTGAAAATTCTCTAGGAATCCACATGAAGAGTGCTACTAAAAGTACAGAATGTACCAATACCGAAGCTAAGCGAATAGCGGAATAGACCACAGGTTTATTATGAAACCGAAGCCATGCAAAAGGAATCACGGTGATGGCATCTAAAAAAGCAATCCACGCAAACCAACGGAGGTATTCAGGATGGTCTTGGTATTGCATTAATGTAGCAATAGGGTTGCTGAAAAACAATACCATAAGTAAGAAAGAAGCGGCGATTAAAAATACAAACCAAAAAGAAGTGTGGAATGTTTTTTCTTTGGAAGTTTCATCAGCGGAGAATCTAAAAAAAGATGTCTCAAAACCGAAAGTAAGTATTACATTGATGTACGCAATCCAAGCATAAAGATTGGTAAATACCGCAAAATCTTCCGGCCGAATGTAATAGACTAAAATAGGATTGAGAATAAAAGTGATGATTCTTGGTAAAATAGCCCCAGCACCATAGATGAGCGTTTCTCCCAATAGCTTTTTCATTCTTTATTTTTTTGGCAAATGTAACGAATTTGGTGAGAAAGATAAACACGCCAGTTATTGTACTTCTTTAAAGAGGAGAAATGGATATCTTGTATTTTGGGTGTCTTTTAGACATAGAATCTGTTATCTAAATGTTTCATGTCTTTCGTTTTTGCCAGTTGGCTTTTCATTTCTTTTTTGCTACTTTTGTGGTCACTATAAATTGGTTATGATATTATCTATGACAGGCTTCGGAAGAAGCGAGGGGGTATATGACGGGAAGAAAATTACCGTAGAAATAAAATCGCTGAATAGTAAAACTTTTGATCTTAATACGCGTATTCCTTTACGATACAAAGAGAAAGAGTTTGATATTCGTAAAAAGCTGAATGAAAATTTGCTGAGAGGGAAAGTAGAGTGTTTCATAGGTTGTGAAATTATTTCTGAACAAGGAGAAGTGAAAATCAATCAGCCGCTCATTAAGGCTTATATGAATGTACTGAAAGAATGTGCTGATGACGGACCCGATTTTGAATATCTGAAAATGGCGGTTCGTTTTCCCGATGCTATTTCTGCAAAACCCGATGAGCTGACCGAAGAAGAAGGCGTTTTTTTGATGAATCTTGTTCATGGGGCGGTAGAAAAAATCATTGGTTTTAGAAAAATAGAAGGAGAAGTACTCCGTGATGATTTTATAAAATGTGTAGATGCCATCAGAAATCATCTTACAGCGGTAGAGCCTTATGAAGCAGAAAGAATGGTAAATATTAAAGAAAAATACCTCCAAGCACTCCAAGAATATGATAAAGTAGATGAAACTAGGTTTTATCAAGAGATGGCTTACTTGGCGGAGAAATTAGACATTTCTGAAGAGAAAGTTCGCCTCGCTCAGCATTTGGACTATTTCCATGAAGTAATGCAAGAAAAGCAAGGCAATGGTAAAAAATTAGGTTTTATTGCTCAGGAAATGGGAAGAGAAATCAATACTTTAGGCTCTAAAGCTAATCATACCGAAATTCAAAAACTCGTGGTAAAAATGAAAGATGAACTGGAGCGAATTAAAGAACAAACGCTGAATGTATTGTAGTTTAGAGGAGGAATTTATGGAGATTAGAAGTTTGAAAATTTGAGAATTTGAAGATTGGCGAAAGGCAGATAGTTTATAGCTTCCTGCCTAAAAAAGGGCAATGTGGTAAAAAATGGTACTTTTATAATTGATAAAAAATGCTTATATTTCGCACATTGATTGGAAGAGGAAACAAGCTCTGCTGAGGAATAAGCGAGAAAAAGCGAATAGCTTTTACGAAGGTTACGAACATAGTTCATTGTCAGCAATACAATCAAT
>NZ_JH932293.1:50877-106395 GCF_000301075.1 Bergeyella zoohelcum ATCC 43767 | reverse complement strand
ACTACATTAGCCAGCTTATGGACGGAAGATGTTACTAACAATTCCATTAAACTTGCTGTAAATTCGGATGGTTCTACTCGTTCAAATACGGTTAGTATTTTAGATGATGGTAAAGTACATGCGTCTTCATTTATGGGTACCAATGGAGCTACTATTTTCCCAGACTATGTATTCCAAAAGTACTATACAGGGACTTCGTCTATCAAGGCAGATTACAATTTCAAATCACTGAGTCAAATAGAAGATTTTGTAAAAACCAATGGACATTTACCAGGGTATAAATCTGCGGAGACTATTAAAGCACAAGGTTATGTAGATTTAATGGAAACGCAGCTGACCAATGTAGAGAAAATAGAAGAGCTTTATTTACATCTTATGGAGAAGGAAAAAGAGATTCAAGATTTGAAGCAAAGATTAGAAAGACTAGAACAATTGTTAAAATAAAGATGGAAAGTTGTCTCATTTGAGGCAACTTTTTTACATTTGCAAAAAATAGAAATGAAAAAATTATTTGTGTTATTATGCACCCCTGTGCTTACCATGGCCCAGCTACAGAGTGGCGTACAAACTTACTTTGTGGGAGGAAGAGCGTATGATATTACTACACCTACCAATTACAATCCTAGTAAAGAATATCCCATTGTATTTGAACTTCATTCCTTTGGAAAAAATAAAACCCAAATGGATGACCAGGATATCATCAATGCTCAGCAATACATTTCGGTACGCCCAGAAGGGAAATATATAAATTTATTCTTCTGGGAAGGTAATGTGTGGAACACTTGGAAGGTTACAGATTCTTTTACTAATAGGAGCGATGATGTGGTATATATTACCCATGTTTATAATGATGTACAGCAAAAAATGGGTTCGGTATTTAATCCTGAGAAAGTATTTGTATATGGTTTTAGTAATGGTGGAGCTATGGCAATGAAACTAGCAGAGGAAACTTCGCTTTTCAAGGCAGCCGTTATTCGTTCCATGAGTTTTGAAGCAGGGCATGACATCCCGAATACTGCATCTAAAATCCCTATGATTTTTATCCATGCTACAGGTGATGAAGTAGTACCTTACCAAGGAGGGAAGGGGAAGTATTCTCTTGTAAGTCCTAATTTTGAATCGGTAAAAGAAACGGTAAATAAATGGGCAGCTTATAATGGGCTTTCGCACTTTACAGAGATTAAATATTTGGCAGGTAACCCTACTACTTCCAAAGAAAACTTTTATTTTAGAGAGTATCCACATGCTATACATCCTCTATATTTTTTTGTAATAGAAGGAAATAAGCATGCTACGGGTAATCTATTTTCTAATGCGAACATAAAACGAGCAATGCAGAGACTGATAAAAGACCCTAAACGATACGGAATTTATAAGTAGTAAAGCAATGGGGGAAGTTTATTTTTATCAAATACAGAAACCACTTCCTTATAAATACGAAAAGAGTCCTCACAAAAATGAGGACTCTTTTCATGTTTCAAAAAGGTATTACTCCCTATTCTTCACTAAAATCCATCCTGTGCTTTCTATTAATTTTTGAGTATAAGGGTCACGCCATGTTACTTGATACCAATAGGTGTTGGTAGGCACATGGGCATTCAAATATTTTCCTTTCCATACCGTATTCCCTTGGGAAGCACGGAATACCTCCTTTCCATATCGGTCAAAAATGACGGCTTGGAAGTCGGGGTATTTACTCACGCCTGAGAAATCTAGTACATCATTAATTCCATCGCCATTAGGGGTAAGCACATTCTGAAGGTTAAAAGTATAGTATTCTGTCATAGAATAGCAGTTCATACCTTTTTGTCTCACATAGATAAAATAAGCTTTGTTTCTTTGGATATAATGAAAAATAGCACTCGATTGCCAATTAATTCCATCGGTAGAATATTCATAATTCAATGCTGAATTTTTCATTACGATACTCAGTGTATGTCCTTTGGGGTCATAATGAATTTCCGACGGCTGTGGCATTTCTGCATAAGAAGCCGTGATGGTAAATTTCTTGGTACAAGCACCATTGGAAATCTCCACCCAATATTCTCCGTCTGCAGTAATTTCGGTAGTTTGGGTGGTAGCTCCCGTACTCCATAGGTAGGTGTAGTTAGGTCCTGTTCCTGCATCTAAAATATATTTTTCACCTTTACAAAATTCCACATCAGTGAGCGGACTGGTAATATTCGGACGAACGATAATGGTTACCGTAGCTACATTTCCTTGGCATCCATTTGCTCCGATACCTGTTACGGTATAAGTGGTAGTTGTAGTAGGCGAAACGGTCTGTATAGCCCCATTCCCTGGAAGTCCATCCCAAGTATAAGTAACTGCCCCCGTCGCTACCAAATCTACAGATTCTCCTTCGCAAATCACGGTTTTATTCGCCATAAGAATAATCCCTGGAGCACTGGTATCCCTAAGCACCGTTACACTACGAGAGACTGCACATTGTAATCCCGAAGGATTGGTAATCGTAAGGGTATAGGTTCCAGGCTGATTTACGATAGGGTTAAGCGTATTGGCACCTGACACAATATTTCCACCCGGACTTGCTGTCCATGCAATGGTAGCACCAGTAGGCATATTGGTTACTGTGGCATGAATAGGCACAGCATTTACGGCACAGTTCAATTGTGCTGGATTTGCAATGGCAATAGCAGCTACTGCTTCTCGAACTACTTGTACCGTCTGTGTATATTGGCATCCCGCAGGAGTAGTTACTGTTACCGTATAGGTTCCCGCTGTATTGACTGTAATAGATGGTGTAGTAGCTCCATTAGACCAATTGTAGGCATTCACCACTCCAGTAGTACTAGCAGTGAGTGTAGTAGAACTTCCTTGGCAGAAAGTAAGATTCCCTGTAATACTAAGATTCGGGTCATTTTCTTGAACAATGGTAACTGAAACAGGCGTACTGGTACAATTGCCATTGGTTACAGTAAGGGTATAAGTTCCGGGAGTATTTACGGTAATGGATGGGCTTGTTGCTCCATTAGACCAAAGGTTTCCAGTAGGATAATTGGAGGTCAAAGTAACGGGAGCAATACCACAAATAGCGGGAGCAGACTGCTGAATTTGCGGTGTAGGAATTAGCTGAACATTCAATGTCAATTCCGCTATTGCGAAACAATTTCCATCGCTTACACGCACAAAGACGGTTCTGGTGCCCGTGGTATATGCTGTAGGGTTGGCAATGGTATTCGCATTTCCTGCCATTGCATCTGCTTGATTTTCATAATAGGTAAACACCACTCCTGCGGTAGTAGAGATATTCGGTTCATAAGTGGTAAGGTCAAAGGCATGCATACCATTAGGACTACATACATCTACTTGATGGGGGGCTACAGTAGGGGCGTTGGTTATTATTACAGTAGCTGAAGCCTCAAACTGGCAACCATTTGCTGTAGTAACCGTTACCGTATAAGTTCCTGCTGTATTCACTGTAATGGTAGGAGTAGTAGCTCCATTAGACCAAAGGTAGCTATTTATTGCTCCTGTAGTATCAGCAGTAAGCGTGGTGGTACTACCTTGGCACAATGAAAGATTTCCTGTAATATTAAGATTCGGATTCAATTCTTGAGCAATGGTTACCGAAACAGGCGTACTGGTACAGCCATTTTCTGTTACTGTAAGCGTATAAGTCCCGGGGGTGTTTACAGTAATGGATGAGCTGGTTGCTCCATTAGACCAAAGGTTTCCAGTAGGATAATTGGAAGTCAAAGTAACGGGAGTAGTACCACAGATCACAGCAGCAGACTGCTGAATTTGTGGTGTAGGAATTGGTTTAATATTTAAAGTCAATTCCGCTATTGCAAAACAATTCCCATCACTTACACGCACAAAGACGGTTCTGGTGCCCGTGGTGTATGCTGTAGGGTTGGCAATAGTGTTCGCATTTCCCGCCATTGCATCTGCTTGATTTTCATAGTAGGTAAACGCAATTCCTGTAGCGGTAGAAATATTCGGTTCATAAGTGGTAAGGTCAAAGGTATGCATACCATTAGGACTACATACATCTACTTGATGGGCTGTTACTACAGGAGCAGTGCCTATGGTCACGGTAGCTGAGGCCTGAAACTGACAACCATTTGCTGTGGTTACCATTACCGTATAAGTTCCTGTTGTATTCACAGTAATGGTAGGAGTAGTAGCTCCGTTAGACCAAAGATAGGAAACAAAGTTTCCATTTCCGACAGCCGTTAATGTGGTATCATTTCCCGTGCAGATGCTCAAATTTCCTGTAATTTGTAGTGCAGGGTCTGGGTCATGAGTAATGGTAATATCAGCAGAAGAACTACTACATCCGTTTTGTGTGGCCGTTACGCTATATACTCCACCCGTATTTACGGTAATAGAAGGTGTAGTTTCTCCTGTAGACCATACAATTCCCTGAGTAACACTAGAGGTTAATGTTACCGTGCCTGTTCCACAAATATTCGTTGCGGAAGCTGTAATTACAGGCGTAGGAGGTGTAGGATTCGCAGTAAGGGTAATGGTAGCAATGGCGTAACATTGCCCTACCGAAACACGGGCATATACTATGCCTGACGCTGAAGTATAAGCATTAGGATTAGCAATGGTGTTGGCATTTCCTGCCATTGCATCGGCTTGATTTTGATAAAATTGAAAGGTAGCATTTGGTGTGGTACTAATGGTATTTTGTACCGAGGTAAGGTCAAATATCGCCTGATTCCCCGTAGTACATACAGAAATATCGGCATTGTTTACCTGAGGGGCAGGGAGTACATTTACTGTGATTTCCACCGACTCATTACAGCTATTATTCCCAGTTTGAATTTCCAATTTATAGACTCCAGATTGAGTGGCTGTATAGGTGTTAGTATTAGCTCCAGTGATAGGATTTCCGTTCAGAAACCACTGATAAGTAACACCAGCAATAGCAATATTTGCGGTCAGTACTTGAGATTCTCCTTGGCATAATTCAATTGTAGAAGGAAGTGCATTTCCGGAACTATCTACTAACTGCAATCCTAGATTAAAAGACCCTCCTTTAAGGAAAACAGCTGTGTCAAACTGAGCATCATTATAATCTGCTAAAACCATTTTAAATCTGTAAGTTTCTCCGGGAACTACGGAAGCTGTGGCAGTGAGAGGAATGGTTCTTCCTGCAAAATTAGTTTCTACATTTCCGGAATTTAGCCCATGAAAATACTGTTGATTTACCGCAGGACATGAAGAATTAATATAATGATGGATATTAGAGACGCTTACAGGGCCTCCATTATTGGGAAGTACCGCCAAGTTGGTATAATTAGGGTCAGTTACTTTTTTTAGTAATAAGGCAAACCCATCGGTGTAGTTACATGCATAGCTCCCTGAATATTCCTCAGAGGCAAAAATGTATTCAAAGCTAATGGTATTGCTATTGGGTACAAAATCAAACTGAATATAAGTAGCATCTTTAAATCGAGATGGGTTTATAGAAAGAGCAGTAGCTAAGTCTGTATCTCCCCCAGTGCCTAATGTGGTACTTAATGTAGCAGCGAACTGACTATTGGCAATGTTATTTAGTCTTCCTGTGGCAAGGACCACTCCTTCATCAAATGGAAAAGGGGAAGTAGATTTATTAAAATAGCCCCATGAACGCCTAGAGCTGGAGGCCTGAAGATTGGGAGAAACGATGACATTAGAAACCGTTCCTGCACATCCGCCACCGCTAATGAGCACATTCTGAATTAACTGCTCTATAGTGTAAGCACTTTGTGGATATTGTGGTACATTGACATCAATAAAATTCCCAGCTCTTGCCATAGAAATTTGCTGGGGTTTCTTAGTTTCAGGGTTCCTTTGTAACTGTGCGTTATACAATACACAAAAAGCTAAAAATAATATGGTAAAAAAATTCGTTTTCATGCTTATCATAAAATAATCGTAAAAATAATAAAAAAAGAAAACTGAACACAAGAAATGGCATTAAAAAATACTAAGTGCATTATATATTAATTTTTTGTTAAAATTAAATTTTGTTTTCATACAGGCATTATATTTGTATGTCTATGACAATTTTCTCCATAAAATGGATGTATGAAAGGATTCTTAAATATATTGGTTTTATTAATTTTTGTCAATTTTTTAGCACTACCGAGTATTGCTAAAGTATTTGATATTCATATTATGACAGCCAATATTATTCTTTCCGAAGAAGAAAATACCGTTTCTCAGGGATTTGTTTATTCTGAAAAAAATATTCCCAAAACGCTTTATATTCATGATTTTGTTAAATTCTTTGAACCGATAAAGAATCCTAAAAAATTTACTCAAAACAATGAGGATACGCATGTATCTCCTCATCTTTCTATATTTTCTCCTCCTCCAGAGTTTTTCATTTAACCGAATGGTGTTGGAATAAGTAGAGGCCAATAAGCCTTTTTTCTTTTACATGATGTTTTTTTATTCATTGTAGCTCGTACCGTTAGTCAATCTACAATGGTAAGAAATTATAATATCCTCCATTCTCCTAGTCTCAATAGGGAATGTGATTTTTAAATGTTTCTTTAAAAAACATCGCCAACTAAAATAATTCCAAACGCCTTTCAATATAATTGAACACATTTAGTTTCAAAAATTTAGAAACTGACAGTGATTTTTTCAATCTTTTCAATTTATTTCAATTTATTTTACAAATGAAAAAAACATCTTTAATAGGAGGTTTAAAAGAAAACTTCCCCTCTGGGTTAGTGGTATTTTTAGTAGCATTACCACTATGTTTAGGAATTGCATTAGCATCGGGGGCACCGCCTTTGTCTGGAATCATCTCTGGGATTATTGGAGGAATTGTGGTAGGATATCTCAGTAATTCTCATATTTCCGTAACAGGACCTGCCGCTGGACTTACAGCCATTATTCTCTCTGCCATTACAGATTTAGGGACATTTGAGCTATTTCTATGTGCAGGAATCATCGCAGGGGCATTACAGTTGGCACTCGGGTTTATAAAAGCGGGAAGTATTTCTAACTATTTTCCTACCAATGTCATTGAAGGGATGCTGGCAGGTATCGGGGTTATTATTATCTTAAAACAAATCCCTAATGCTTTAGGGTATGATGCTGATTTCCATAATAATGAAAGTCTTTTTAGTAATGGATACAGCTATGATGCCATCTCCAATAATTTGAATAATATGGTAAGCTCTATTCACTTAGGAGCTATTGTCATCACTTTAGTATCATTAGCTATATTATTAATTTGGGATAAAGTTCCTATGCTTAAAAGGTTAAAAATGCTTCCAGGTGCATTGGTGGCTGTAGTAGTAGGGATTCTCCTTAATCAGTTTTTTATCTCTTCAGGAAGTAGTCTTGCCATTGATGAAAAACATTTGGTAAAACTTCCTGTGCCACAATCTGCAAGTGATTTTGTGAACTTGATAACGCTTCCAGATTTCTCAGGCTTCCTGAATCCTAAAGTATGGATAGTGGGTGCTACCATTGCTATTGTAGCGTCCATTGAAACTCTCCTCTGTATTGAGGCATCAGACCGATTGGATAAACAAAGGAGAATCACAGATACCAACTTAGAGCTGAGAGCTCAAGGCATTGGGAATTTAGCAAGTTCATTCATCGGAGGATTACCAATGACCTCTGTGGTAGTTCGTTCATCTGCCAATGCCAATGCGGGAGCCACTTCTAAACTATCTGCCATCATCCACGGATTTTTACTTTTAATCTGTGTACTCACTATTCCTGTACTACTTAATAAAATTCCTTTGGCTACTTTAGCTGCCGTACTTCTTTTGGTGGGATATAAACTGGCTAAACCTGCTACGGTAATGCACTTTTGGCATAAAGGTAAATATCAGTTTATTCCTTTCATAGCAACCATCATTGCGGTAGTAGCTACAGATTTACTCACAGGGGTGGGCATAGGTATGGCCATTGCCATATTCTATATTTTACAAGGAAACATGAAGAGAGCATATTACTATAGCCGTGAGGAATTAGATGACGCTGATGAGATTAAGATTAAGTTGGCCGAAGAGGTGTCGTTCCTAAATAAAGCCGCAATTAAAAAGACACTCAAAAATATTAAACCCAATTCTAAAGTCATTATAGATGCTCGTACCACCCAATACATTACCATGGATGTTCTGGAACTGATTCAGGATTTTGCCAATGTACGAGCCAGAGAAAACGATATAGAGGTAGAACTATTAGGGTTTAAAACTTCCTATACAGACTATGAAAAAGACCAGCACTCCCACATTGAAATCCATCATAGGAGAGCTATGTAATTTTTTTATGGAAAAGAATACTCATCTCTATTTGAGCTTTGACTGATTTGAACAACAGAATGAGTGGATTTTTACCATTCCATAGTTTTCAAATTCAAAAATAAAAATCATTAACTTTAACAAATTTTAAAAACAATATTATGTCGCATTCGTATAAAAACATTTTCGAAAACAATAAAAAATGGATAGAAACTCGCTTAGGTGAAGATGCTGATTTTTTTAATCGCCTTGCAGAGGGGCAATCTCCTGAATATCTGTATATTGGATGTTCAGACTCTAGAGCTACCGCAGAAGAACTCATGGGGCTAAAACCTGGGGAAGTCTTCGTACATAGAAATATAGCCAATGTAGTGAATACCCTAGATATGAGTTCTACGGCAGTAATAGAATATGCTGTAAGCCATCTCAAGGTAAAACATATCATCGTATGTGGACACTATGGCTGTGGTGGGGTAAAAGCCGCAATGACGCCTCAGAACCTCGGTCTTCTTAACCCTTGGCTGAGAAATATCCGTGATGTTTATAGATTACACCAAACAGAATTAGACGCCATAGAAGATGAAGAAGCAAGATATAACCGACTTATAGAACTCAATGTACAAGAACAAGCCATCAATGTTATTAAAATGGCATGTGTACAAGAGCGATATGCTGAAGAGGAGTATCCCATTGTACACGGCTGGGTATTCGATTTAAAAACAGGGAGACTGAAAGATTTAGAAATTGATTTTGAAAAAATACTTAAAGACATTCAAAAGATCTATAATCTTACTGAAACCAACTGGAATATGAGCTTAAACTCTAACAGAAATCTATTGGATACACCATAGACTAACAAATAAAAAATAACTCCTCAGAAATGAGGAGTTATTTTTTTATCATTGCGATATTTTATCGTAATAACACTTCGAAAGTGTTGCCCTGTCGGATACTCTGAGCACGATACCCCTTCATGAACCATTCTTTTCTTTGAGCAGAAGAACCATGTGTAAAACTTTCTTGGTTTACATGTCCTTGTGTGCGTCTTTGGATATTATCATCTCCTACTGCTTCCGCTGCTGAAATGGCAGCTTCTATATCTCCTGGTTCTATAATCATTTGTCTTTGGTTGGTTCTATTCGCCCAAAGCCCTGCGAAAAAATCCGCTTGAAGCTCTGTAGCTACAGATATTTCATTAAGCTGTTTCTCTGTATATCTTCCACTCTGTCTCATCTGATGTGTTTTAGTGAGCGTTCCCAAAAGATACTGAATATGATGTCCATACTCATGCCCTAAAACATAGGCAACAGTAAAATCAGAGACCTCTGCACCAAATCTTTTTTCTAATTCTTGAAAAAAGCTCATGTCCACATATATGGTTTGGTCTGCAGGGCAATAAAAAGGTCCCATTGCCGATTGTGCCGTGCCACAGCCAGAATGCGTAGTTTGTTCAAAAAGTACCACTTTGGCCGCCTGAAAAGGAATTCCTTCTTCTTTAAATAATTGATTCCAAGTTACCTCATTTGCCCCAGTAAGCATATTTACAAATTCATACACATGCTTTTCTTCTTTGGTTAATTCTCTTTGTTCGGTTGTGGGTGAAGAAGCATTCATATTAGAATTGAGCACCATGGAAGGGTCTCCTCCTAAGAAAAAAACTATTGCAGCAATGATGAGGGTGCCTAGTCCTCCCCCGATGACAGCTCCGCCACCTCTACCACGGCGGTCATCCACATTGCCACTACGATCGTTGGTCCATTTCATACTTATTTTGATTTGAGATTATTCTATCTTTCTTTTAAAGTCTATCATTTGTAATGCCGTTACAGCAGCTTCTACGCCTTTATTTCCCAGATTACCTCCACTTCTGGCTATAGATTGTTCCTTAGTGTCATCTGTGAGCACACAGAAAACAGCAGGCACATCTGTAGAAACATTGCAATCTTTAATTCCCTGAGCTACCGCAGAGCAAACATAATCAAAATGCGATGTTTCTCCACGAATAACGCATCCTATAGCAATTACTGCGTCATACTTTTTACTTTTACAGAGCTGCATTGTGGCATAAGAAAGTTCAAAGGCACCAGGCACTTGGAAGATGGAAATATGATTTTCTCCTACGCCTTCTTTTTTTAAAATTTCTATCGCTGCATCTCTGAGACGATGCGTAACAAAATTATTCCACTCTGAAAATACAATGCCGATGGTGAATTCATCGGCATTATTTATTTCTAATGGTTGGTATTCTGAAAGATTAATTGTAGCCATATTAATAATATTTTACCATTTCTATATATGCATCAGACATGCCATTATCATAGTCTTTGTATTTCTCATCAATAGTAGTAAAATGTTTTTTAGCAATATCTTTTTTGTTTAGGGCTACTGCTAAAACGCCTGATTTTTTTGTAAAATAATATACGGTATATGGGTCGTCTGAAGCAGAAATTGCTTTTTCTAGCAGAGAAAGTGCTTCGTCATTTTGGTTCATGCCTGATTTAGCATCTGCCATAGCACCGTACTTCAGTGCCATAAGTGTTTTATTATCAGAAGAGAATTTTTCTAGGAGTTCAAATGCTTCTTTGTATTTTCCTTCTTTGTATTTAAGTAGCCCTGCATTATAAGCCGAAAGTTTACCTACATTGGTTTCTGAATACTTGTCATAAGTTCCTAAAAAACCTGGATTTGCTCCAGATTTCCCTCCTAGAGCTTCTTTATCTTTGCCCTCTTGAAGATTTTTCTGAGCTGCCAAGAAAGTTTTCATTGCTTCTTCATTTTTAGGAGCTACCACAAACTGTTGGTACACAAAATAGCCCAATATAGCCAATATCAGTGCCCCAAAAATTCCAGCCAAAAGCTTAGCATTTCTCTCTATAAATCTTTCTGTTTGTAGGGCTTCTCTATCTAAATCTTTAAAAAACTCTACGGTTTCTTTACCTTCTTGTTCTTGTTTGTTCTGAGAATGTTTTGCCATTATGATTAATTTCTACAAAATGCAAATGTACTATTTTCTAATGATATTGCAGAAAAAAATAATAAATAATTACCATAAGCATATTTGTTTTTCAAGCGAAATTTATTAAAATATTAACACTACTGATAGACCGTAAGCGTATTGTTATAAGGATCATAGACATAGTTTCTATACATTTTTGGGGGAACATTGGCTATTTTAAGCATTTCTCCAGTAAGAAGCATCCATTCTGCTCCATCTTTGGGGCATATTATTTTGGTATCGTTAATTACTTCTAAAGTAGTTCCATTATCGGGACAAATATGCGGAGCGTTTCTATCGTAAATATGAAAGCCTGTATTCGTTCTGACAATGATAAGCCCTCTTGTTCCTGAAGATTGTTCATCTATATATTGCCATCCACCAATGATATTAAGCGGTTGGTAGGCAGGTAGATTAAGATGGATAGTAACATTAATTGGGCTGTGAGGGAAACAATTTATGGCTTCGGGTGTATTTCGGCATGATATTGGTATTAATGTAAAAAGTAAACATAATAACAATGCTGCGTAAAGGGAAATGATTTTTTTCATCACAAAAATTTTATACCTTTGCAAAGTAAAATAAAATTTATCTATTGTCCGTGCCATTGGGGCGGATAATTTTTTTTATATTAATTTTTAAACAATAAAACTATGGCAACTTATGTTACAAAAGAAGGCTTAGACAAGATGAAGAAAGAACTAGAGCATCTAGAAAGTGTAGAAAGACCAAAGGTTACTCAGCAAATTGCAGAAGCGAGAGATAAAGGAGATTTGTCTGAAAATGCAGAGTACGATGCAGCGAAAGAAGCACAGGGACTACTAGAAATGAAAATCTCTAAGTTAAAAGATGCTATTGCTACTTCTAAAGTTATCGATGAGTCGCAGTTAGACACTTCTAAAGTGGCAATTCTTACCACAGTAAGACTTATGAATAATGCTACAAAAAAAGAGCAAACATTTACCTTTGTTCCAGATAATGAAAGTGATTTAAAAGCAGGCAAGATTTCTGTAAATACACCTATCGCTAAAGGTCTTTTGGGGAAAGCTGTAGGTGAAACGGCTGAAATAGTACTTCCAAATGGTAATAAACTTTCATTTGAAGTTCTAGAAATTACTTTGTAATTTTAGGCATGATTATTGGTACTAATAAAAACTAAGCGATGAGTTCCATTTTTACGAAAATAGTGCAAGGAGAAATTCCTTGTTATAAAGTAGATGAGTCTGAAAATGAATTGGCATTTTTAGATGTCATGCCTTTAGTAGAAGGGCATACTTTGGTGATTCCTAAAAAGGAGGTTGATTTTATCTTTGATATAGATACACCAGCGTATCAGGAGTTATGGGGGTTTGCTCAGCAGGTGGCCAAAAAACTTCAGAAAGCATACCCAGATAAACGCATCGCTGTAGCTGTGGTAGGCTTAGAGGTGCCACATGCACATATTCATCTTTTACCTATTCATAAAGTGGAGGAAATGAATTTTTCTAATGAAAGATTAAAATTTAGTACAGAGGAATACCAAAATATCATCAACAAAATAAGTAGAGCGTAATTGTATGGATGCAAATACTTGTACTTTCTGCGGGAGAAATAGAAAAGATGTACAGATGCTTATCAAAGGTATGTATGGGCATATTTGTGAAAATTGTGTAGAACAGGCACATCATATCGTAGAAGAAAATTTAATAGAAGGAGAAGAAGACTCATTAGATTTTAATTTTGAATCTTTAAAAAAACCTAAGGAGATTAAGGTGTTCTTGGACCAATATGTGATAGGTCAAGATCAAGCCAAGAAACAGATGTCCATTGCGGTATATAATCATTATAAAAGATTGTTACACGCGGAGAATGATGATAGAACGGTGGAATTGGAGAAATCCAATATCATTATGATAGGTGAAACAGGAACGGGAAAAACACTCTTAGCAAAAACTATAGCGAGAGAACTAGATGTTCCTTTTTGTATTGTAGATGCCACGATTCTTACAGAAGCAGGGTATGTAGGTGAGGATGTGGAGAGTATTTTATCAAGGCTGCTTATGGTGGCAGATTATGATGTGGAGAGAGCGGAAAGAGGAATTGTTTTCATTGATGAGATTGATAAAATTGCAAGAAAATCAGATAATCCAAGTATTACCAGAGATGTTTCGGGCGAAGGGGTACAGCAGGGTTTGCTAAAACTCTTGGAGGGAAGTATTGTTAATGTACCTCCTCAGGGCGGAAGAAAACATCCGGATCAGAAATACATTCAGGTCAATACACAGAATATATTATTCATTGCTGGAGGTGCTTTTGATGGTATTAAAGAAATCATAGAAAGAAGACTTAATAAACAAGCAATAGGTTTTAGTTCTGAAAAACATCAACAGGGGGAAGATGCCAATGTTTTGAGTAAAATCAATGCGATTGATTTAAGAAAGTTCGGGTTGATTCCGGAGTTGCTTGGAAGATTTCCTATCATCACTCATTTAGATAGCCTTACCAAAGAAACCATGATAAGAATCATGACGGAACCGAAAAATTCCATCGTAAATCAATTTGTTGAATTATTTAATATGGATGGAGTGGAACTTGTATTCACCGAAGAGGCAGTAGAGAAAATAGTAGAGGAAACCATAGAAAAAGGACTTGGAGCAAGAGGTTTAAGAGGGACAACGGAAAAAGTATTGGAGCCCTATATGTATGCCATCGGTGAACAGGAAAAAATAATATTAACAAAAGATAATATACTGAATTAAAAATATTTTTGTTTAGAGTGATAAAATATTTGTATATTTGCCTACTGAAATAAATTGTAATTAATAAAAAATATATAAAAATGAAGAAAAGTTTATTGTCTATAGGTCTTTTGGCTGGACTCTTTTCTATATCTGCACAGTCTACTTTGCATATAGATGATCAGTCCTCTATGTATGTTTCGGAGGAATCGCTATTGTATAATGGTGGAGGAATGCAAACTAAAGGGGCAGGATTGTTAGATGTTTATGGCAATGTTATGGTGGTAGGTGGAAATACTGATACTTTCCGTACATTGACTGTTGCTGGATTAGATAAATCAAATGCTGAGGATAATATTGTTCTTAGGCTTAACGATGCCGCGAATTATGGTGCTTCCAAATACGGTCAGTTGTATATTACGGGTATTTTGCAAGGTAATATGAATGCTTTTGTAACGAAAGAATACAAAGCGAAAAAACATGGTGCATATCAGCAAATGGCGTTGCCTTTTTACCAAAAGACGCTAGCGTCTTTAAAAACAGAGTTAGGACTTCAAGGTTTTAGCAATCAAAGGGGTAACCCGTCCGTGATGTACTGGGATAATAATGGGATGCCACAGTTTCATCATTTGTTAGCTGCACAAAGTACTCAGCACAAAAATCGATTTGATGACGATAATATTTCAGAAAAAAATTATGCTGCAAGATATTATATTGTAGGGACAGGTTCTGGTACTAATACTTGGGATCCTGAGGGTTCTGTTAAAAAAATTTCTGGTCAGTTGTATAGTGATGTAGATGAAATAAGCTTTACACTTAAAAATGCTGGATATCGTCTGGATGGTAGTCCGGTGCCTTATGGGGTAGGGACTGGTAGAAGACTTAATAATCATGGTGAGTTAGTTTATTCTTACTTGCAAGATGTTCTTGATTATAATACTCAAGGTTTTTTTAACCAAACTATTGGTTCTGAGAATGGTACTTTTGGTAGAAACTACTATCAGTTTGGTAACCCATTTATGACGAATATTGACCTTAGTACTATTGGTTATAAGGAGCGTACTGATGGAACGGATGACGGAAATACACTTTGTCAAATTCAAGCAGTTCGTTATGAGGCAACGGGGGTTAAAATAACGAATCAAGTGAATGGGTCTACTTCTTTTAAATATATCACTTATACAGATAAAACCCCTTCTGGAATTCCTGTAGGGGATTATGAAGGTGCTCTTATCAAGCCAATGCAATCATTTGCTATTAAGATGAGAAATAATACTTGTCCTGATAATGAAAGAGTATTTTCGTTTAATAAACTTAGGAGATTTTCTTACAAACCAAGAAGAGTTGATCCAAATTCCAATATAGCATTTAACCCTTATGGAGTTAATTCGGATAGAAATGGAAATATCTCTTCTATCAAACAGCTTAAAGTGATTGCTTTTGATTCTGATGATAGTGAAGTGGGAAGAACTTATTTTGTAGTATCTGATCAATTTAAAACAGGGGTTAATAATGGAGCTACTGTTCAAGTAGGGACTTCTATTCATTCTAATGTATTTACAAAAGAAGAACTTCCAACTGGTGGAGCAGATACTTCATTAATTAGTAATACAGCAATGTACATTAATGAAGCAAATGAGACGGACTTTGAAGGCAAGAAAATGCATTTAGAAACTAAACTTGCCAATGTTGCTAAATATAAATTTGAACTTGCAGAAAACGCACAAGGGTTTACCAATGGTCAGTCTCAATTTGCAGATGGAGGAAAGAGTTTTTATATAGAACAAACTCCGGGGCAATTTGTTAAGATTACTCATGATATGGTTGTTTCGGCTACTGTAGGAGAGGCAGGATTATATTTTGGATTACCAGCAACGGCTCAACTTTCTATAAATGAAAATAAATTAGAAGTAGATAATGAGTTAGAAGTAGCTTATGAAAAAGAATCTTCAACACATCAGGTTATTTTCCCTAAGAGATGGAATAAGGCAACAGTAACCATCTTCGATATGTCAGGAAGAAGAATTTCAGTCAATAGAGATGTAGATGCTTCTAAAAACTTTGTACTTCCTTCATTAGTAGAAGGAGCCTACATCGTAGAGGTAGTTTCAGACAAAGGGGTTAAGGCCGTTAGAAAAGTAATTAAATAAAATTAAAAAAATGAAAAAAATACTAGCGATAGGGCTTCTCTTTATGGCACACCTCATGTTGGTTTTTGGCCAAGGAGGTTCTGCTCCAGGAAATAATCCTCCTACTCCTGAAGAAGGTCCAGGAGGAGCGGGAGGTACTGCCCCAGGACATAGAGTGGTGGATATAGATATGTATATTCCTTTGTTAATCATAGTGGCTGTTATGCTTGTTCTATTTTACACTTACACTTATAAGAAAAGAAGCCTCACAGAATAGTTGTGATAATATTTCAAAACTCATCAGACTTGTGTTTGATGAGTTTTATTTGTTCGGAGTAAAATAAGGTTAATGAATTCTTATGCTGCTAAAATGCTGACTATAGGTTATTAAAAGACTAAAAGTCTTATAGTTTTTTATGCTTATTCAAATATCTGTGTAAGTGGAATTATAGCAAAAATACAAAAACTATTTAGTAAAATTTTATCAAGTAAATTTTAAAGTATGATCAATAATAAAAGTATATTTTTAGGGGCAATGTTATCTGTAGCTATGATGGCAAATGCCCAAATATCTTTAAAACTTTCATCAAGTTCTGTTTTTCCAAATCAAGAAGTATATATATATGGTGTAAATGGTTCTAAAGATATAATGCTCGGTAGAGAAAAAACCAATAATAAAGGGGAATTAAATTTTTCATCTAAGCAAAATTATATAGGACTCATGAAGGCTTATTTCCCAGATGAAAATTTTACTGTTCGTTTTGTTTCTGAAAATAAACCTGTGTCTATTGTCATTAATCAAGATAAGAAAATCACCTATCTAGATGAAGCAAATAAAATGATGAATACTGCACAAGAGTTAATGCATAAAAGTGAAATCATCCTCCCAGCATTAGTTCAGATTGCGGGGTATTATGAGCCATCATCTGCCTTTGGAAAAGCATTAGATCAAGAGATTAATTTCTTGAAAAATACCAATACAAATACCAGTGCATATCCTTTTGTAACTTATTATCTTACTACTTTTTCTAAGTATGGGAAGCAAATGACAGGAAAGGAAAAGAATATTAAGGGGGAAGATTTCATTTCATTTATTAATAAATCTGGCCCTTATTTAGAAAGTTCAGGATTGCTTAGAACCATCTTGTTAAATTATCTTAATATCAGCGGTAAAAATCCTGAACAAGCAACGGATGATATGATGGCGGTATTACAATATGAAACCCCAAGGGGACAAACCGTACTATCTGAATTTATTGATATCTTTGATGCTTATGGTATGAAAGATACGAAACAAAAGTACCTTGCCAATGCTCAAAATTTAAAATGTACAATCAATGACCGACTGGCAAAAACCATTAAAGCGAATAAAGATACTTCTGTAGGAGCTACCCTCCCCAACTATGCTTTCGTTAATGCGATTAATACCAAAGCTAAAACGGTACATGAGGTAAAAGCGGATAAAAAGGTGATTGTATTTTGGTCTTCTACTTGTGCACATTGCGAAACCGAACTTCCAAAAATTTTGGAAAAATATCCTCAGATGAAGCAAAAGGGGATAGAAGTTATTGGATTATCTCTTGACGCTGATAAAGCGAATTATGAAAACAAAGCGAATATGTATCCGTGGATTAACGCTTCAGAGCTGAGAGGATGGAATAGTTCTTTTGTTTCTACTTATAATGTTCACGGTACACCATCATATTATGTAGTTGATAATAAGAATAAGATCATTGCAGTACCAGAACATTTACAAGATTTATTACAATTTTTAGGATTATAATTTTGTAGATAACTTTTTTTTGCTATCTTTGCACCACTCAAATGGCGAGGTAGCTCAGATGGTTAGAGCGCAGGATTCATAACCCTGAGGTCACGGGTTCAATTCCCGTCTTCGCTACAAATCGCACTGATTATCAGTGCGATTTTTTATTTATACTTCATCATTTATTGAATAAATGCAGTGGTAGAATCCTTGTTTTGGATAAATCCATATTTGTTTTACTTATTTTTCGTATTATTATACATAGAACTCATCTCGACTTTCTCTTTTGTTTAAATTTTCTGAGTCCTAAGACGATAAAGGCAAGGTAATTAAAACCTATCCAACTACTTACGGTAGTATCAAAACGATTTAAAACCGAACGAAAACTATCCATCCAAGCGTTGCTTCTTTCAATGGCGTAACGCTCTTTATAGAGTTTTTTATCGAAATAATGTTCCGTTTCAGAGGGTGATTTTTGGTTTCTTTTGTTTTCACAAATATTGGCTATGATACCTTCTGAGGCGGTTATTTTCCGAAGATTTTCACTGTCAAAACCTGCATCAAAATTCACAAATAAACCTTCTGTGGAGATTTCAGCCTTTTTCAAAACGGATGTAATTTCTTGAAAATGAGTCTCTATGTTATACAAGTCGTGATGCTGGCCAGATATAGGCTGAGACATTGCTAACATCAAACCTTGCCTGTCGGACAAGAACAAACTATTCGTTGTTTTTGCTTTTTTACGAGCTTGATATCCTACTTGTTCCCCTCCTTTTTTTGCGGGTGTTTGGCTACCGTCAAAATCGCAACTTGAACAATCTATTTTCGATTTGTTTTTCTTCAAAATTTCTACCCAACAAGTCTGCCAAGCACCTTCTTTGCACCATTTCCGGTAATGCCCAAACACGGTTTTATAGCTCGGAACTACCTCTGAAAACAATTGTTCCATTGGTAAAAGTGCCCATTGAATACCTGTTTTTAATTTGTATAAAATACAGTTAATTATCTCACTAATAGGCGATTTTGGTTTAAATCCTCTTTTTCTTTTAGGTAAATGTGGGATAATTTCTTCTACTATCGTATCTTTGTCCAGTACTACAAACAAGGTCTTAGGTTTTTATGTTTCACACCACAAAAATCATAATTCCTTGTTTGTTTTCAAAAAGTCAAGATAGACTCATAGTAAAATACTCATCTAAGGTATTAAAGAAAATTTTACGCCTTACCACTCCGATATTATTCCTTATCTTTGCACAAATTTTTTAAAATCAATGACTAAAAGCGGAAAAATAGAACTCATGTCTCCTGCGGGAGATTTTACTTCCTTACAAGCAGCGTTGGATAACGGAGCAGACTCCGTCTATTTCGGAGTGGAGCAGCTCAATATGAGAGCAAGGGCTTCCATGAACTTTACCATAGATGATTTGCCCGAAATTTCCAGAAGATGCCAAGAAAAAGGAGTGAGAACTTATCTTACGCTGAATACTATCATCTATGATCATGACTTATCCATTATAAAAACCCTTTTGGATAAGGCTAAGGCAGCAAATTTAACTGCAGTCATTGCGATGGATCAAGCGGTCATCGCTTATGCAAGGCAAATCGGGATGGAGGTGCATATTTCTACGCAAATCAATATTACCAATATAGAGACGGTGCGTTTCTATGCCATGTTTGCAGATACTATGGTAATGAGCCGAGAGTTGAGCATTAGCCAGATCAAAAAAATTTGTGATCAGATAGAAAAAGAACAAATCAAAGGCCCTTCAGGGAATTTGGTGGAAATTGAAATATTCGGGCATGGGGCACTTTGTATGGCAGTTTCTGGGAAATGCTATCTCAGTTTGCACTCACATAATTCCTCTGCCAATAGAGGGGCTTGTAAACAAAATTGCCGTAAGAAATATACCGTGATTGACCAAGAATCAGGCTTCGAAATAGAACTGGATAATGAATACATGATGTCTCCTAAAGATCTTTGTACCATAGGATTTTTAGATGAAATCATCGGTGCAGGGGTGAAAGTACTTAAAGTAGAAGGGCGAGGCAGAGCTCCCGAATATGTAGCTACCGTAACTAAATGCTACCGAGAAGCTATTGATGCTATAGCGGAAGGTACTTTTTCCCAAGATAAAGTGGCGGAATGGATGAAGCAGCTGGAAACGGTGTACAACCGAGGCTTTTGGAGTGGTTATTATTTGGGACAAGAGTTGGGAGAATGGTCACCGAATCCAGGCTCTAATGCGACGCAGAAAAAGGTGTATATCGGTAAGGGAAGACACTTCTATCCAAAGTCCAATATTTCCGAATTTTTGATAGAAGCTTATGATTTAACGGTGGGCGATAAAGTGCTTATCCAAGGGCCTACTACTGGATCTCAAGAGATGGAAATTACGGAAATGATGGTAGATGGTAAAGGGATGCAAGAGAAAGCTACTAAAGCGGATGTGATTACTTTTAAAACCGAATTTCGTGTACGCCCGAGTGATAAACTGTATAAAATAGTGAAAGCGGATTAAAGCAGTGCTAATATGAGCTTCTTGCTTAAAGCCTAAAGTGAAAACATGGTCATCATTACATTACAAAGAGATAAATGCATCGGGTGCAACTATTGTGCAGAGTTTGCTCCCGAGTATTTTCGCATGTCCAAGAAAGATGGAAAATCAGTCCTTTTAAAATCTACGGATAAGAAAGGATTTTTTACACTCAAAACTCCTATCCCTGATGCTTTTGAACCTTGTGATAAAGCAGCCAAAGCGTGTCCTGTGAAAATTATTTCAGTAAAGGAGGTTTAGACTGAAAATTAATTCGAGTGTTTCTTAACTTTATTTTTTGCCCAAGTGCATAGTGTTTTCTCTATGATTTAGATTTGATAATTAGTTTTTTTGGTTATTAAAATCACAACTAAAATGATTTGCTATTTTTTAAATTTTTGAAAAGAAGAACCGTTTCTTTCCCATAGTTTTGATGTAAGATTTCTTCTAATTTTGAAATAGAGGATATTTTATTTTTTATAATCGTTTGTAAGAGATTTCTAAAATTATTTTTTCCAATCTTTTTTTCAACTTCATAACAAATAATAGCTCCTTTTGTATAAAGTATTTTTTCACGAACATTGCCATCCATATTCTTACTTACATCCATCAAAGAGTAAGCTATTTCATTAGACTCTTTTTTCTTTTTTTCAATAAGATTTTTAAAAGCATCTTCTCCATAAATGGTTCTATAGTAGATATAGCTCATGTACTCTGATAGACTCTCATTAATGAAAGCATCACTGGTATAATTAAATATTTCCGCATTGTGAAACCAGCTATGGGCTATTTCATGGGACAGAAGATACACAGTTCCCTTTAGATATGGGATATTCTGTAAACTTATAAAGTTGTCTCTAGAATAAAAAGAATAGTCGTAATAATTATTAATGAGTATGTTGATGCTCTTTAGCTCATTTATTTTCAGGTAATTATTGTAAATATTCTTTATTTTTTCGGTTTCTTTTATTATGAAATTAATTTTATCATCGGTTACTTCAGTAGAAAATACATTAATATGGTTTTTGCTTAATTTTGAATATTTATTATTCGATAATATTAGTATTATTCTATCTGTCAGATTTTTATCTGTGATATCATGATTAGTTATATAATATTTGTAAGGTGTTATGTTTTTAGGAATGATTTCATAGGAGAAAAAATGAATATGTGTATCATCATTTATTTGAGGTACAAGAGACTTATTCATTAATAATAAGCCTGATGTATCCTTGTAATGAATAGACTTTAAAGGGATTTTGTATGTGAATTTTATATTTTTTACATGATCACTTAAAAAAGTGAAATTTATTTTTTTGACATCTGAAAGAGTGTCCATGGTATAATGGTAATCAGCAGTATTATTTATTCTTATATCATAAATATTTTTGTCAATTACAAAAGAGAGTGTTTTCTTAATAGGTTTATTAAATTCAAAATGACTTTCCACTTCTATTGTTTCATTATTTTTGATGTCAATAGCTATGGTGCATAGATTATCTTTCGGTGTGCTTGGGGTTTGGCAAGAAAAGGGGATGCTTACATACACGAGGCAAATTATGATGAGAAATAATTTTTGCATTTTTAGTAATACTTTGTTTCTATACAAATTTAGGTAAAATAAATTTATAGTATGAAAAATTATACTTGAGGATTGAATGTGCCTGACATATTATTTGGTATAAATTTTGACTACTAATGAAAATAATGCTTAACTTTGTCTCAAAGAATTTAATCAATATATCCAGTTAATTATGAAGAAAACATTCGCGTTTTTTGCTTTTCTAGGAGCAATGGCATTTACTGCAGCACAAACTATTACATTTGATAATACCACTTTGGATTACGGAACAGTAAAACAAAATTCAGATGGAAATAGAGTTTTTACGGTAAAAAATACAGGAAAAAAACCATTGATTATCACCAGTGTAAAACCTTCGTGCGGGTGTACTACGCCAGATTTCAGTAAGGACCCTATAGCACCAGGAAAGTCAGGGCATATTAAAGTACATTACAATACTGCTATAACAGGCGGCTTCCAAAAACTCATTGAAGTTTTTTCTAACGACCCTGAAAATAGCCGTTCGGTGATTTATATTAAAGGAAATGTATTGGCAGCAGGTACTCCTGAAACGAAATCAGTAACCAATACCGCTCGTAAAAAATAATCTTTTAAAGGTGGAATAACGAAAAAACACTCTTCAAATTTGAAGAGTGTTTTTTCGTTGTTGATGAAAAAGTAGGAAAACTTATAAGCCGGATTCTGTACTTCTCTGTGGAGAAGTGTCTGCTATTTATCTGTATTTTACTTTGCAGTAAAATTATAGCTGCTTACCCCTCGGCATTGGACGAGCCACCCTTAGTTGCCGATATACTTAGCATTGCACCACATAGAGTTTACCTGATTTCACTACAGCCGAACTGTACATTCTTTCTGTTGCACTGGTCCTCGTATTACTACGGATGGGCGTTACCCATTATGCTGCTCTATGGTGTCCAGACTTTCCTACCATTCTAAATTAAGAATGATCAGCAGACTCATTTTCCTACTGGCAAAGATACTATTTTATCATGTATATTGAAAAAAACGAAAAGAAGGAAAAATGAAAATAATAGAAACAATTTTTCTCTTCCTTTTATTATCGAAGCTATATCTCGACTTATTGGATAAGAATAGCCATTAAGAAGTAAGGAAAATGAAGTGATAACATTCTTTTTTTGTTAGAAATCTATAAATGAGTTAATGAAGAATATTGAGTTGAATGAATTTCGTTATTTTGGGTACTTTATCAAAGTACTAAAAACTTTGACAAAGTGTTTTGAAAGCGAATAAAGCTCAAGAAATTTAAACAAAATAAAAAGTCAAGACGAGTTTATCGTTAATTATTTTGATGAGAGAAAAAATGAAAAAGCTGTTTCATAATGGATGAAACAGCTTTTGTTGTTTTGTTAACAATTTTTTATGCTTTTATTGCTTTCTTTTTGGCACTTCTCTTAAGTATCATAAATCCTACAATTCCTGAAAGTCCTGATGCGATTAAAATAGCGAACTTAGCTTCATTTTGTATGTCTATATGGCTTTTAAAAGATAATAAAGCGATAAAAATAGACATAGTGAAACCTATTCCTGCTAAAAACCCAGTTCCAATCATTTGAATCCAGTTACTTCCTACAGGTAATGAGCTGAGTTTTAATTGGATTGCAACCCACGAGAAAAGCCCAATGCCCAATGCCTTGCCTACGAAAAGCCCACCTAGAATTCCTAATCCTAAGCTAGAAGCCAATCCATCTACCATACCCTCTACAAAGGTAATATTCGTATTGGCCAAAGCAAAAATTGGCATGATGAGAAAATTAACAGGTTTGTGGAGTCCGTGTTCTAATTTTTCCAATGGTGAAATTTCTGTTTTAGAAACATTAGTAGGGATGGTAAATGCTAAGAGCACTCCTGCAATGGTAGCGTGAATCCCAGAATGGTGCATACAATACCAAAGTACTACTCCAGGAAGGAGGTAGAAAATATGTTTTTGCACATTAAAATAATTGAGTGCAGCTAATAGCAGCATGATTCCACCGCTGATGCCTAGGTACATCCAATGAATCTGTTCAGTATAGAAAATGGCAATTACCAGAATAGCTCCCAAATCATCCACAATGGCGAGGGCAGCTAGGAAAATTTTAATAGATGCAGGAACTTTTTTGCCCAGCATAGAGACAATGGCGAGTGAAAAGGCGATGTCTGTAGCCATAGGGATTCCCCATCCGTTGCTATACTCAGTACCCGAATTGAAAATAGCGTAGATGGCAGCAGGTACAAGCATTCCTCCTAATGCTGCCACAATGGGCAGTGAGGCGTTTTTGATGTCTGACAATTCTCCCTCCACTATTTCTCTTTTAATTTCTAAACCTACCAAGAGGAAGAATATGGCCATCAGTCCGTCATTAATCCATATTTCTACGGAATAAGCACCAAGGGTATAATGAAGGAGATGCTGAAAACTTTCTGCCAATGAAGAATTAGCAATAAGTAGTGAAATAGCTACACAAAATAGGAGTATAACGCCAGAAGACTGGCTATTATTGAAAAAGTTTTGAAAATACTTAGTAATTGTAATCATATATTCTTTTTATTTTTTAATCTATATTCTTTTTATTTTTACTACACCAGTGATGCCTTTTAATTTTTTTAGTGTTTCTTCCAGTTGGTCTTTATTTTTTACTTCTAGAGTGATGGTACCTAGGAAAAGACCTTCATTAGAAGAGATGCTCATGTTTTTCATATCAATGTTCATAGCATTGGTAATCACCTGAGAAATATCACTCATCATTCCCATACGGTCTATACCTTCCACTTCTATTTTTACTCTGTTTTTGAAACTTTCGGCATTTACCCATTTAGCGGTCATCACTCTGTAATCGTATTGAGCACGGAGGTTTATCGCATTAGGACATACATCATTATGTACTTTGATGCCGTCATTGATGGTAATGAACCCAAAAATCTTATCCCCAGGAACTACGCTACAGCATTTGGCGAAAGAGTAATTCAGTTTTTCTTCATCTTTCCCGAAGACAATCATATCCACATTGGCGGGTTCTGTGGCTAATGGGGCAGCAGGGTTTTTGCTGGTACCTTTTCTAAATCTGCTCAGTAGGCTAGAGAAAACACTCTTGCTATCAGCGTATCTTTTGAGGTCCCCAATATCTAAAACGCCATTATAAAATGCTAGGAAGAGGTCTTGAGAGTTTTTTAAATTAAAAAACTTCTGCATTTTATTGATTTCATCTTCAGAAAATTGCAGTTTAGCATTTTTCATTTTTCGCTGAAGAATTTCTTTTCCTTCCTTGGTGTTTTGGTTTTTCTCTGCATTAAGGAAACCTTTGATTTTAGATTTTGCCCTTGCCGTTACCACGATGTCTAGCCAGTCGGGTTTAGGTTTTTGATTTTGGGAAGATAGAATATCTATTTGGTCTCCATTTTTTAGGACATAAGAAATCGGCACCAGTTTTCCATTGACCTTGGCACCTAGGCATTTGGTGCCTAAATCTGTATGTACAGAGAAAGCAAAGTCTAGTGCTGTAGAGCCTACGGGAAGTATTTTTATCTCTCCTTTAGGAGTAAAGATGAAAACTTCCTTGGAGTAGAGATTGAGTTTAATATTATCTAAAAGTTCGGCAGTAGATACATCCTGTGGATTTTCTAATACTTCACGGATTTGTGTTACCCATTGTTCAAAATTGGTGTCATCAGAGTTTTGTCTAAAACCTTCTTTGTAACGATAGTGGGCAGCAACGCCTTTTTCCGCTATGGCATCCATCCTTTCAGAGCGTATCTGTACTTCTATCCACTTTTTATCAGGCCCTAGGACGGTGAGGTGTAAACTTTCATATCCTGTGGAACGAGGCTGCGTAATCCAGTCTCTCATTCTCCTTGGGTTACTGTGGTACAAATCTGTTACGATAGAATAAATTTTCCAAGCGAGGAATTTTTCATTCTTAGTGTCTGATTTGTAAATAATTCTGATGGCATAGTTATCATACACTTCCTCAAAAGTTACTCCCTGATGGAGCATTTTTCGGTAGATAGATGAGATGGCTTTGGTTCTTCCTTTGATAATAAAATTAAGTCCTTCCTCTTTTAGTTTTTCTGAGACTTGTTTTTTAAATTCGTCCAAGTAGGCTTGCCGGTGTTCACTGGCTACTTCTAGTTTTTCGGTGATTTCATTATAGACCTCAGGATTATTGTATTTCATGGAGAGGTCTTCTAGCTCCGATTTAATATTGTACAATCCTAATCGGTGTGCCAATGGAGCATAGATGTACACGGTCTCACTCGCAATCTTTTTTTGTTTATCAGGACGCATACTTTCCAGCGTACGCATATTATGCAGTCGGTCTGCTATTTTTACCAAAATCACACGGAAATCCTCTGAAAGTGTGAGCAGGAGTTTCCTATAATTTTCAGATTGGATAGAAATATTTTTTTGGTTCATCACGGAAATTTTGGTAAGCCCCGAGACGATGTTTGCTACTTTGTCCCCAAATAATTTCTGAATATCTTCATAAGTGTATTCAGAGTCTTCTATCACATCATGAAGCAAAGCACAAGCGATGGAGGTGGCTCCTAAACCAATTTCATTTGCTACAATTTTTGCCACTTCTATCGGGTGATAAATATACGGCTCTCCTGTTTTTCTGCGTTGGTCTTTATGAGCATCTAGGGCAATATCAAACGCTTTTCTTATGAGTTTTTTTTCCTCATCAGATAGCTTCCTATAGGTATGAGCTATCATATCTTTGTACCGAGCCAATATTTCCTTTTGCTCTTGTTCTAAATCATACATAATCAATCTGCTTACTAACTCGCTAAAATAAGGAAAAGTTTTTGAGAAAAGAAATGAAAAGCGATATTCTTCTAAATATTTAACAATTGGTTTATTTTAGGGGAAAGGTTTCCCCAATGAACGCCATAATGATTCAGAAGATTTTTACTACAAAGGAAAGGGACATAGTAAAGAGGTTTTTTCCTATATTTGTACTGAAGATTAACCTTGTTAAGGAAGAGGTCTTTGATTACAATTATTTAAGGAGAATAACATGAAAATAGGCGTGATAGGAAGTGGAAGTTTCGCCACGGCAATTGTAAAAATGTTGGTAGAAAATGTAGAAAAGGTGTATTGGTGTGTTCGGAATGAATATGTAAAAGGTGCGATAGAAAAGAGAGGGCATAATCCTAATTATCTTACTTCGGTATTCTTTGATGTGGCACATCTTGAACTCACTACGGAGGTAAATGAATTGGTAGAAGCGTGTGATTATATCGTATTGGCTACTCCGTCCATTTATCTTTCGGATGCGTTAGAGCAAATGACGGTGAACTGCTCGGGGAAAATATTTATCTCTGCTATTAAGGGTATCGTTCCTGTTGCCAATGATATTGTAGCACATTACCTCAGAGAAAGATTTGATATAGGGTTTAGAAATCAGGCAGTGATTGCAGGACCTTGTCATGCTGAGGAAGTAGCCATGGAGAGGCTATCTTATCTTACTATAGCTACAGCAGAAGTATCAGTAGCAGAAGAACTGAAAAAAGCGTTTTCTTCCTCTTTTATTAAAGTGAATTGTAGTGCGGATATTCTTGGGAATGAGTACAGTGCTATTCTTAAAAATATTTATGCCATAGGAGCAGGAATTGCCAGTGGATTAGGGTATGGGGATAATTTTACGGCGGTTTTTGTGTCTAATGCCATTCGGGAGATGGAAAGGTTTTTAGGAGCCGTTTATGAAATTCCAAGAGATGTAAATGAAAGTGCATATTTAGGAGATTTACTCGTTACGGCATATTCTCTTTTCTCCAGAAACCGAAGTTTAGGAAACCTCATAGGGAAAGGCTATACTGTAAAATCTGCCATTCAATCTATGAATATGGTGGCCGAAGGATACTATGCCGCCAAATCTATCTACGAAACCGCCCAGAAACATGCCATAGAAACTCCTATTATTAACGCAGTTTATCGTATTCTGTACGAAGATAAAAACGCTGAAAAAGAATTTGAAAATCTCACACAAGTACTGAATTAGTAGTACCCATGTTCAGCGATTGCTATCCTTACTATCATTACAAAATAAAGATTTGTTTTTTCTCATGGATACATTGATAAAAAAACCGATTGTTTCTCCACTCTTGAAAGAAGAAACTCTTGTGGAGCAGGAAAAGCAGGTCATTATTCATTGTACTTATAAGAATAAAGAAAACTTTGAAACGCTGCTGAGAATATGGCCTAGTACTTATCTGATGCATGAAAAGCAGGTAGTTTCCTCATTATTATTTGCCGAAAATATTACCATGTTTCCTCATTGGACTGCCGTGCCGCCCTTTTGTGCTTATACTTTTTCATTGATTTTTTCAGGATTACCGAAAGCGTGTAGTGTTTTTGATTTGGTAGAAGTAATACCACAGCCTGGCGGGTTTGTGTATCAGCATATTGAGAGGAATGAAAGGGATGTCTATCATATTGTATTTTAATCATTAGTAGTTTGTATTTTTGTGAAAACACTGATCTCCGTTGTAGGAACCACAGGCATCGGGAAAACGAAACTCGCTATTGACTTAGCGAAACACTATGGTACAGAGATTATTTCTTGTGATAGTAGGCAGTTTTTTAGAGAAATGCCCATTGGTACTGCAGCTCCCACACCAGAAGAGCAGCAAGAGGCAGCACATCATTTTATTGGAAATCTTTCTGTGCAAGATTATTATTCCATTGGTCAGTTTGAAATCGATGCCTTGCAGCGGCTAAATGAGTTATTTGAAAAACATGATGTCATGATTATGGTAGGGGGAAGTATGATGTATGAGAAAGCGGTGATAGAAGGACTCCATGACTTACCCGAAGCGAATGAAGAAAACCAAAAAAAACTGGAGCAAATTTGGGAAAATGAAGGACTTACGGCACTACAAGTGTTACTGGAACAATTAGACCCAGAATATCATCAGCAAGTGGATTTAGAAAACCCTCGTAGGCTTCTTCGTGCGATAGATGTCATTTGGCAAACGGGCAAAAAATATTCTGAACAGATACGTTTACCCAAAAAGCCTCGTAATTTCCAAACGATAAGAGTGGGTATAGCAGCTCCAAGGGAGGTAATCTATGAGAGAATTAACGCTCGGGTGGATCAAATGATGAATAAAGGATTACTAAAAGAAGTGGAGCAGCTGAAAAAATTTCAGCATCTTGTCCCGTTACAAACGGTAGGTTATACTGAACTTTTTAAGTATCTGGAGGGTACATGGGATTTAGATTTTGCTGTTTCAGAAATTAAAAAAAACTCTCGGAGATTTGCTAAACGCCAGCTTACTTGGTACAGAAAAGAAGGGAATATTCATTGGGTAAATTTTGAAAATCCATTAAAAGAATCCTTATCTTTGCTGGAAAATATACTCTAAATTTTAAAACAAAATCATTATGGCAAATACTCCATCTAATATGCTCCCTTTGGGAACGAAAGCACCGTTTTTTGAACTTCCAAATCCATCTCAAAATAATGAAATTCAATCTCTAGAAGAACTGAAAGGAGAAAAAGGGACTTTGGTGGTTTTTATGTGTAACCATTGTCCTTTTGTGCTTCATATCATAGATAAACTTACTGAGCTTTACGAGGATTATAATGAAAAAGGGATAGAATTTATCGCTATCAATGCTAATGATGTAGAAAAATATCCAGCAGATGCTCCCGAAAAAATGATAGAGTTCCAGATAGATAGAAGGTTTGATTTCCCATATTTGTATGATGAAAGTCAGGCAGTAGCAAAAGCCTATGACGCTGCCTGTACGCCCGATTTTTACTTCTTTGATGAAAAATTAGATCTTATCTATCGTGGTCAGATGGATGATTCTCGTCCTGGAAATACCAAGGAAATTACGGGGGAAGATCTTATCATCGCTTTTGAAAACCTTTTAGCAGGGGAACCTCAAGAGGAGAGCCAAAGACCAAGTTTGGGATGTAATATCAAATGGAAATAGTTTTAGCGAATGACTTTTAGCGATTTGTTTTCTAATTTTCAACATCCAATCTCTAAAAGCAGGATGCAGGAAGTAATTGGCGGTTGGCTTTTAGCGGATGGCATTTAGCTTTCTAACTTCCAAATTCTAATCTCCAACATCTAATTTCTAAAAGCAGTAGGCAGGAAGCAATGGGCAGGAGGCTTTCGGTTGCTAGCAGTTGGTTTCTAACTTTTTAGCCTTTTAGTTTTCTAACCTCTACTTTCCAACTTTTATAGGCTTTTAGTCTGACCTCGTAGAGGTCATATGTTTATAGAGGAATATTTTCCTATATAACATACGACCCCTTCGGAGTCGAATAACAAAACGGTGGCTGTTGCTATATACATTTGACCCCGCTGTAGTCATACATGCAGTAGAATTTGAGCGACTGGTTTCTAGCGAATAGCTTTCTAGCTTCCAAATTCTAAAATCATTATACATTCTACTTTGTACGCGGTACAATCTCCAACATCTAAAATTAACTTATAAAAAATTTTTTGTGTATTAGAAAACTTTATCTATCTTTGCCTCGTTATGTTACACACAATCAACACATATAAAATTACTGAAAAAAAGTGGGCCAAAAATTTGGTCAATTCAAATGATTGTGTAAACACACACACACACACACACACACACACACACACACACACACACACACACACACTTACCTTCGCTAAGTATATATAAATATGCGTGTGTACGCGGAATCTATAAAAAAAATCTAGAGCGAGCAAATATCGGATATTTTAATTTATATCCTCCTTCTTTCGGAAGGGGGCAATTTTGTTTGTGTCTGTGTCATCATCATAGTTATTTGTTATCCCATAGAGGAGAGACCTGCACCAGTACATTCCCTATCCTTCACCAGAACTTTTTACAAAAATCAATACGATATCAGTGTCTCCCTTCTAATTTGTACAGTTCACTAATTGTTTTTTGGGAGGATAGGGATTTAATAAGGAATTATCTAAAAAAAGGAAATAAACTAAAGAATCTAAAAAAATCTAAATCATCGAAACGAACGGAATCTTTTAATTTTTTTAATCTTTCAATCATTTAATAAAAAAAATAAATCAACATTTTAAATTTAAAAACGATGAACAAAACAACAATCAAGATCAGTGTGTTAGCGTTCTTAGGTTTTATGACTTATGGCTATGCACAGCAACAGCAGCAAGACCCTTACAAGGGTAAAGTAGGGATAAACACCGTAACACCGAGTGCTACGATGGATGTACAGCCGAATAGTGATAACGCCCGAGTAGAGTCAAAAACTAACGAAGGGATTATTGCCCCAAAGTTAAGCAAGACGAGAATTGCTAATATTGAAACTCCCGTAGAAGGTACTTTGGTATATGCTACGGATGCTACTTACTCCGCAGGAAGTGATGCTACAGTAAATAATAGAGTAGCGAAGATTACGGAAAAAGGGTACTATTTTTACAACGGTACAGAGTGGGTGAAAGCGGGGAGTGATGCTACTGACCAGCTTTGGGCTCAGAGAGATAATGGTGGAGTTACAGAGACTTATCTGAAACCTGCTGAAAATGATGGTACTTCATTTACTTATAAGAAATCAGAAGTAGAAATCACTAGTAAAGATAGTGGTTATAATAATACTAATCAAGGGTTAAGTAACTTTTCTGGTTATGGAATAAGTAGCCGTAGATATAATAATATTGGTTACGGCCCTGCTCTTTCTCTAGTAGCTGGTAGAGGGTCTATAGCGACTCCTGAAGCATCACAAGTAGGTGATACCTTGGGGAGAATTTATTTTAACCCTACTCCTTCCGTTTCAACAGCGAATGCGGGGTATGGAGTTTCAATTGTATCAAAATTAGTGGAAAAACAAAATGATACCTCTTATGCAACCAGTTTAGAAATAGGTGTAAGAAATATAGGAGAATCCTATCCTGTGGGGGCGATTCATATTAGTCCTAATAGAAATGTAGGGATAGGAAAAATAGCTGATGGATTTAGATTAGATGTCCATGGAGGGGTTAGAAGCCACGGTATTGAAATTAAAAGTCAAGGAAATATAGGACCTTCATTTTCTATTAGAAATGATTCCAAGGACAAACCCCATCAAGCAAATAAATGGGTGTTGTATAATATGACAGATGCAGACCCTAATACACCCGGTGGTTATAATGATGGGCTAGTATTTTGGTCATACAATAGTGATGATTCAGCAGGAGGTCCTAAACTTATGCTAACTGATTCTGGTAGCCTTATTGTAGGGGCGAAATATACTTATATTAACACATCATTACCAACTGAAAAGTTAGTCGTAGATGGTAACGCAAAAATTCAAAGTTTATCAGGCACAGGAGACCGTGTAGTAGTAGCAGATCAAGATGGGGTGCTGAAAACCAGTCAATTTGTAATGAAAGCTACGGATACTACTGACGGCTGTTCAGCTTCTAATGCAGGAGCTATTCACTATAAAGAAATAGATAAAGGAGGAAAAATGGTAGGTGTGTTTGGTTTCTGTACGCGTGATACACAAGGAAATTACAAGTGGGCATACAACATGGGAGGAGCGAATATGCTAGATGGTACAGGTGCTTTTGGTTCCGGATTGTAGCTTAAAATTTTTATAAAAGTAATTTGTATTTTAAATTTATTATTACTTTTTTACTTTGCCAAAGTCTTTAAGACTTTGGCAAAGTATTTTTTAAGTATTGACCTCGTAGAGGTCATATGTTTATAGTGGAATATTTTCCTATATAACATACGACCCCATTGGGGTCGCATAACAAAATGGTTATTATTGCTATATACATTTGACTCCGATGGAGTTAATACATGCAGTAGGATTTTGGCGACTGGCGAATAGCTACTGGCTTTTGGCAGATGGTTTTTGGCTATTAGTTTCTAATCTCTAAAGTCATTGTACTTTATACTTTGTACATCGTACAAGCCCTAATTTCTCACTTCTAAAATCATTGTACAATTTCTAAAATCAAAAAAGTTTTTCTACGAAATCCTCTATTTTTGCTACTTCTACGATGGTGATACTCTTTTTCTTTCGTGGAAATTTATTCAGATTAGAGATGAAAATTTTGTCGTATCCCAGTTTTTCAGCTTCGGTAATTCTTTGTTCTATTTGGGCTACGGGTCTTATCTCGCCGCTCAGTCCTATTTCTCCTGAGAAGCAATATTTTTCAGAAATGGCTTCATCTTCGTTGGAAGATAAAATACTGGCCACTACTGCCAAATCTAATGCAGGGTCTTGAGTTTTAATGCCTCCCGTGATATTGAGAAAAACATCCTTGGCTCCGAGCTGAAATCCTGCTCTTTTTTCTAGCACTGCCAAAAGCATATTGAGTCTTTTTGCATCAAATCCTGTGGAGCTTCGTTGGGGGGTTCCATATACGGCTGTGCTTACTAGGGCTTGTATTTCCAGCAGCATGGGTCTATTGCCTTCCAATGTTACTGCTACGGCATTCCCCGAGAGGTCTTCATTTTTTTTGGTAATAAGAATCTCCGAAGGATTTTTAATTTCTTTTAACCCTTGGGCAATCATTTCGTAGATGCCAATTTCAGTAGTAGAACCAAATCTATTTTTATGGGCTCTTAAAAGTCTGAAAAGATGATTCCTATCTCCATCAAAGCTGAGGACTACATCTACCATGTGTTCTAAAACTTTAGGCCCTGCGATATTGCCGTCTTTGGTAATATGCCCCACCAAAAATACGGGGGTTGCGGTTTCTTTGGCGAATTTTATGATTTCATTAGAGCATTCACGAATTTGGGAAACGGTACCTGGTGAACTTTCGATGAGCTGACTTTGGATGGTTTGTATAGAGTCTATAATCACAAAGTCAGGAGCTAATTTTTTAGCCTCGTGGATGATTTTTTCAAGGGAAGTTTCGGTGTAGAGAAAGCAGTTGGGGTTTTGGAGGTCAGTAAGTCTATCGGCACGCATTTTTATTTGAGAAGCACTTTCTTCTCCGGATACATAGAGGATTTTTTTCTTCATTTTCAGTGCCAGCTGAAGGAGTAGGGTAGATTTTCCTATGCCAGGCTCTCCACCGATGAGGGTTACCGAACCTAGTACGATGCCTCCTCCTAATACTCTGTTCAGTTCTTCAGAAGGCGTCTTTATTCTCGGTTCATCTTGTGTTTCTACCTCTATAATATTGATAATATGATTTTTACTTTTTTTAGAAGTAGGCAATATGCTTTTTTTCTCGGTGATTTCTTCTGCCAAAGTATTCCATTGTCCACAGTTTTTGCATTGCCCATGCCATTGTGCATACTGGGTGCCACAGTTCTGACAGAAATAAGCGGTTTTAAGTTTTGCCACAGTGATAGAATTGGGGGTGAAAATAATGATTTACAAATCAAAACCATTGGGAAATGCTTTTTTCCAAAATAGGAAAAGAAGAATTACCCCGATGGTAATGGAAGAATCTGCCACATTAAAAACATATTTGAAAAACTCCAAATGGTAATCGCCAATATAGGTGTCCACCATAGGGAAATGAAGCATATCTACCACACATCCTTTCATGAAGTGGGAATAGCCGCTACCGAAAGTGGTAAACTGTGAGATTCCGCCATAATTTATCCATCTTCCAGTAGTTTCATCAAAGGTGGTTCCACTATCGAAAATCATTCCGTAGAACATTCCATCGATGAGGTTGCCTATTGCTCCGGCAAAAATCATTGCCATAGGAATGAGTAAGTAATTGCTCGTTCGTCCTATTTTTATCCATTTTTTGAAAATGAAGAACATATAGGTAATCATCACGATTCTCAGAATGACTAAGGCGTATTTGCCTAAAATTCCACCAAACTGCAATCCATAAGCCATTCCTGGGTTTTCTACAAAGGTAAGCCTGAACCAATCTTGCCCTAAAACGGGGATACTTTCTCCCAAATGAAAATGGGTTTTAATGTATATTTTAGATATTTGATCAATGAGCAGTACCAAAATGGTAACTATTGCTATTTTCTTCATGAGCTTTTAAATTTCTTTTGAGTGTATTTTTATAGTTTTATTATTTGATAAATAGATATTTATACTTAGTGTTTCTGTCTTTTCAAAACCTTACAAAGCTACAATATTTTTTCTATTTTTATACGCTCCTATGGATAATTCGTTTGAGGCAAATTCACTACTTTTGCATAAATACTTTTAGATAGCTATGGCTAAAAATACTACTTGGAAAACTTTGGGCAAACTATTTACCATTGGTATGGAGTTCAGAAGGTGGTTTTTATTTGCACTTTTTCTTTCAATAGTTCTTGCTATAGTAGCTACCTATCGTCCGTATCTTACCATGCTGATAGTGGATGAAGATATATTAAAGTACAGAGATAAAGCTCAAATGATGAAGCATATTTATCTCTTGGCAGGACTGGTGGTTTTTGAAACGGCACTTAATTTTTTTCTTACCTATCTTTCGCATTTTATTTCTCAAAATGTTATTAGAAGTATCCGAGAGCGGCTTTTTGAAAAATTAATTTATTTTAGAACTTATTTTTTTGATAAAACGCCATTGGGGCAGTTGGTTACTCGTGCGGTAGGAGATGTAGATACTATTTCTACGGTATATACGGATGGTTTTTTAATGATATTCGGGGATGTATTGAGAATCATTTTCGTTTTATTTATGATGTTCCAAACGGATGTGCATCTCAGCTATATTTCCATTGCTATTCTTCCTATCATGGTCATTTTGACCCGAATTTTTCAGAAGAAATTAAAAAAAGCTTTTACCGAAGAAAGAAGCATGGTCTCCAAGCAGAATGCTTTTGTTCAAGAAAGACTGGCAGGCATGTCCATTGTTCAAATTTTTAGTAGGCAAAAGCAAGAATATCAGAAATTTGTAGATATTAATACCCAGCTGAAATCTGCGTTATTAAAGACAGTTTTCATCTTTTCGCTTTTCCTTCCAGTGGTAGAGCTGGTTTCTTCCCTGTTCATTGGGTTTATACTTCTTTATGGAGGGTATATTACCATTTCTGCGGGGGTGGTTATTGCTTTTATTCAGTATATTAATATGTTAATCAGGCCATTGAGGCAAATTGCAGATCGGTTTAATAATATCCAAAGAGGCATTGTAGGGGCAGAAAGAGTCTTTGGAGTAATGGAAGAAAGCCAAGCACTGCCCAATGAGGGAACGATAGTAAAAGATACTTTAGAAGGAGAGATAGCGTTTCAAGATGTCCATTTTTCTTATGATGACAAACAGGAAGTCCTCAAGGGAATTTCTTTCCGAGTAAAAAAAGGAGAAATGGTGGCGATAGTAGGGGCTACAGGAGCAGGGAAATCTACCATTATTTCTCTGATTCCAAGGTTGTATGATGTTAATTCTGGCAAAATAGTATTAGACGGAGAAGATATTACTTCTTATGAACTTTATCATCTCAGAAAAAATATTGGGGTGGTTTTACAAGATGTTTTTTTATTCCATGGAAGTATCCGTGAAAATCTTACTTTTGGCAATAGTGAAATCACCATTGCACAAATCCAAAAGGCTGCCGAAGAAATAGGAGTAGATGAGTTTATCCAAAAATTGCCTGGGGGATATGATTTCATTGTGAGCGAAAGAGGAAGTTCCATCTCTTTAGGACAAAGACAGTTGCTCTCTTTTCTTAGGGCATATCTCTCAGACCCTAAGATACTTATTTTAGATGAAGCTACCTCCTCTGTAGATATGGAAAGCGAGAAGCTCATTCAAAAAGCAACAGAGAAAATTACTCAGAATAGAACTTCTATCATCATTGCCCATCGTCTTTCTACCATAGTAAAGGCAGATAAAATCATTGTGATGAATAAAGGGAAGATAGTGGAAGAAGGAAAACATGAAGCACTGCTTTTACAAGGAGGGTATTATGCAAAGCTGTACCAGTCTCAGCTGGTAGAGGAAAATAAAAAATAAGGCTATGCACACAAGAGAAAAAATAGTAATCATCGGTGGTGGATTTGCTGGACTTCAGCTAGCAAAAACATTGAACAATAAAAATAAAAAAGTTATTGTCATTGATAGAATGAACCACCACATGTTTCAGCCTCTTTTCTATCAGGTGGCATGTGGGAGGATAGAGCCTTCTAATATTTCGTTTCCTTTTAGGAAAATTTTTCAGCGTTCTAGGAATACGCAGTACAGAATGACAGAGGTACAACGCATTGTCCCTGAACAAAATAAAATCATTACCAATGACGCGGAGTTTTCTTATGATAAACTCATTATTGCCACGGGCTGTAAAACCAATTTCTTTGGCAATAAGGAGATGGAAAACTTGGCATTCGGAATGAAAAATACCCAAGAAGCCATAGCCATTCGTAATCATATCTTGCTGACTTTTGAAAAATTAATTATCGAAAGAAAAAGAAGTGATGATGGTAACTGGAACATCGTCATTGTGGGAAGTGGCCCTACAGGAGTAGAACTAGCGGGGGCTTTTGCTGAAATGAAATCCGATATTTTACCTAGGGACTATCCGAATATGAATTTTAATGATTTGAATATTATTCTTATCAGTTCTACTGAGAAGCCATTGGGGGTAATGAGTCAGGAAGCACAGGATAAATCAGAGCAATATCTGAAACAGCTGGGTGTCAAATTTTTAAGCTCTGAGAGAGTAACAGGCTACGATGGTAATAAAGTTTTCTTAGAAAGTGGAAAAGAAATAGAGAGTAATAATGTGATTTGGGCAGCGGGAGTTACGGGCAATGTCATAGAAGGGCTGAATCCTGAAGTTATGGTAAGAAATAGGTATAAAACAGACAGGTATAACCGAGTGCTGGGGTATGAGAATATTTTTGCCATCGGAGATATCGCCTATATGGAAACACCTAAATACCCGAATGGACATCCTCAAGTGGCTAATGTAGCGATTAACCAAGGGAAAAATTTAGGGCGAAATATTTTAAAAACTCATCTTTCAGACTGGAAAGAATATGAATATGAAGACTTGGGCTCCATGGCAACTATCGGGAAGCACCGAGCGGTGGTAGATTTACCAAAGTTTAAATTTCAAGGAATTTTTGCGTGGTATTTCTGGATGTTCCTCCACTTGATGCTCATCCTTTCCGTACGAAATAAAATCGCTATTTTCTTTAATTGGATGTGGAGCTATTTAAACAAAGATTCATCACTGAGACTCATTATTATTCCGAATAAGAGTAATAGAACGGAGCAGTAAATAAAGATTAATAATTATTATGAGAATAGACATCATCAGCGTATTGCCAGAACTGATGGAAAGCCCATTTCAGGCGTCCATCCTGAGAAGGGCGGTACAAAAAGGATTGGTAGAAGTGCATTTTCATCAGTTAAGAGACTGGAGTGTAGGGAAACATCGTCAGGTAGATGATGAGCCTTACGGAGGTGGTGCAGGAATGGTCATGATGGTAGAGCCTTTGGATAAGTGTATCACTGAACTGAAATCCCAAAGAAATTATGATGAAATCATTTACCTTACGCCTGATGGCATTACGCTCAGCCAGAAAATAGCGAATACGCTTTCCATTAAAGAAAATTTATTGCTGGTGTGTGGACATTATAAGGGCATAGACCAACGAGTGAGAGATTTGCACATCACGATGGAAATTTCCATTGGTGATTTCGTGCTGACAGGTGGAGAATTGGCAGCGTGTGTTTTGGCAGATTCCGTTATTCGTCTATTGCCTGGTGTTCTGAATGATGAGCAAAGTGCTCTGACGGATAGTTTTCAGGACAATCTCCTTTCCCCTCCTATATATACTCGTCCAGAGGAATACAAAGGGCTAAAAGTACCTTCTATTCTGCTCAGCGGTAATACCCCAAAAATAGAAGAATGGAGACATAGTGAGGCACTCAGAATTACCGAGGAGAGAAGACCAGATTTGTTGGATTAAACCTTTCAAACTCTCTTGAACTTTCAAACCCTTTCAGAGTTCGAAACTCTGAAAGGGTTGATTTTAAATTTTTACAATGGGTAGACTGATTTTGTAGAGGTTAACTATTTAATAGTATTGGATAGGATGTTAGTTAATATACGCTAGTATGCTTATACCGAATTTTCTTTGAATGTACAGCGATACTTTGACTTTTCAGAATAAGTAGTGGTGTTTGGATATTTTTAAATTCATAGTACTTTATCCAATTAAAACTTTTTACCCCAGTAAATTGGAGATACGGACGATATTACCACTCTATCTCAGAAATTCCTTTTTGGGATAGGAAATTATTAATTTGCGAAAAAGGCCTACTCCCAAAGAAACCTCTATGTGCAGAGAGTGGTGAAGGGTGTGCAGACTGAAGCACAAAATGCTTTGCTTCATTGATGAGCATTTTTTTCTTTTGGGCAAAACTTCCCCAGAGTACAAAAACGATATTTTCTCTCTGCTCAGAAAGTGCTTTGATGATATAATCGGTAAAGTAATCCCAGCCCAAATCTTTATGAGAATTGGCATGATGGGCGCGTACGGTAAGTGTAGCATTGAGCAGTAAAATGCCCTGCTCTGCCCAGTCTTGTAGGTCTTTTCTCGTTCTGTTAATTCCCAAATCTGAGTGCAATTCTTGAAAAATATTCCGAAGTGAAGGCGGAGCCGCTACGCTTTCGTTTACGGAAAAAGAAAGTCCATTAGCTTGATAATCATTATGGTAAGGGTCTTGTCCTATAATGACTACTTTAACTTTTTCAAAAGGTGTGAGTTCTATGGCTCTAAAAATTTGATGCTTAGGAGGAAAACAAGTGTGTGTAGAATATTCGTCCTTTACTTTTTTCCATAAAGTGGTAAATTGTTCAGTTTCTTTTATAGGGGATAAAATATCTTTCCAAGTCATAAAAAAGTCATTAATCGGTTATTGAGTGTTTAGGCAATGGGCTAAAATTTTGCTTACTTCTTTGTGTTTGGTTACTGGAAATAAGTGTGTTCCTCCTTTAATGATGAAGTCTGGTTTACATTTTTCAATTGGGAAGACAATGTCCTTATCTCCCATGATTTGTATTACATGGGGTAAGGTTTTAAATTTCCATTGAATGATTTTTTCTATACTCCATTTCAAGTAGTAAGGGTCTTTTACTCTGAAATATTGATTGAGTGTAGGATTTTTGGGGTCAAAAATTTTTCGGATAATGAAATACATCGCTGCAGAATTCTGACTAAAAAACCGAGTAGGAATTTTTTTAATCATAGGAATTCTGTATCCCCAGTTCATGAGTGCAGATTTTTCTCTATGATTTCTGATGCTTCCTAAAATAATAATTTTTTCAGGGGACTTAAAAGTGGCAATCTCCTGCACGATGATCCCTCCAAAAGAATACCCAAGCAAAGAAAACGGCTGAGTATCATCTATTTTTTCTGCCATTCTATGAACATATCGGTCAAAAGATTCATTCGGTGTAGGAATGAGCCAATCAATGAAAACCACTTCATACTGTTCGGGGAATTGTATTTTTTCCAAAACAGTAAAATCAGCTCCTAGTCCGCTAATTACATAGAGTTTTTGTTTCATAAAGGAGAAAAAAGCTGTCTGAAAATACTTTCGGACAGCTTTTATTTTTTTAGTTAGCAGTCATTTTTATTTGAATATCAATTTGATTATTAATGAAATAATCTCTAATGGAAGATTGGTAATATACTTTATAGTCTCTTCTATTAAGGGATATTTTAGCAGATTCAAACTCTACAAATCTATCATTCGTTCTTATTTTTGCGGGAAAAGAGATGGTTTTTCTGGTTCCTTTAAGTGTGAGGTTTCCATAGATAAGGTAGTTGTACTCAGGGTTGGTAGAAGGTAGTACCTTAGTAATGATGAACTTGGAGGTAGGGTGCTTCTTTACATCAAAAAAATCAATACTTTTAAGATGATGGGTCAGCTTTTGCTGTTCTTCTCCTGTAATGTCCGTTGCGGCAATGCTTCTCATATCCAATGTAAATTCGCCCCCTGTAAGTACTTTATCGGTAAAGATAAATTTTCCGTTTTTCAGTTTCACAAAACCAGTATGTGTGGTAGCTTCGGATTTCACCATTTTATATCCCCACCAATTAATTTCAGAGGTCTGAACTTTAGAAACTTGTACGCCAGACTTTTTTCTTTTTTGTCCGAAAGCTGAAAAGAGTAAACAAAATAAAAATAATACTGATAGACTTTTTCTCATTTTGAATTATTTTAGTTTTCACAAATGTAATGATTATTTTTAAAAATAAAGTGAATATTTTGAGATAGGGAGGTGTTTGCGTCTGAAAGTTTTTATCGTTGTATTTTTTTCAAAGATGTATCATTGAGCTTTTAGTTGATTTAAAGTTTAGTATAATGATGGTGAGGTATTAAAAATCAATAATATAGAGAATTTATTAGGCATAAAGTACTACTAAGCGGGTCTGAATAACTTCTCTAGCTCTTTCCATTGCTGTCTTGATACTTCTATGCAGTCTCTGTCGTTAAGGTAGATATGGGCGTTTTGCACTCTTTTAATATGTCTCATATTCACGATGCTTTTTCTGTGGTGGGCAATGAAATAATCGATTTGATGGTTCTCAAAGAAACTGATGCATTCTTCCCAAGTTTTGCGTACAATGATAGGCTCACTATTACAAAAAATCATTCGCTTGCATCGAGGTTTGGTAGGCTCATTGATAATCGCCATGCAGTCCTGTGGTATGATGCGTTTTTTACAATGGGTATCATCTTCCACCCAAGCAAAATCTGCCATGGGACGGTTGAGCGTCATCTGTTCGGCCTCTTGTATATATTTTGCCAAGAAATTGGTCAGTTTTTCGTGAATGGGTTTTACGAGGTATTTTTGAACAAATCGATAACGGTTCAAAACTTCTTCCGGAATATCGGGTCTGTCTGATTGAAAACCTGTAAAAAAAATGATGTAAGGTTGGTAATGGGGTATTTTTTCTATGGTATTTAGGATATCAAAAGCATTTCCTCCCTGAATACTCCAATCCATAAAAATAAGCTGTGGCAAATGTTTTTTGATGAGCATAAGAGTTTTATCCAATTCTTCTGAAAAACCACAAGGCTGCCAGTTTGGAAAGGCTTTCATACGCATCTCTATATTGTTCCACACATTGGTATCATCTTCTATTACGAGGTAATTATAAATCATGGTTTTCATAGTGGATGTTTTTTTTCATTTTTATTCGTACGCGTGTTCCTGGGTTTTCTTTGTCCATAGGGTTGATTTCTTCAAATTCTATGGCAAGGGCATTGGGGATTTTGGAGTTGATAATGGCTATGGTCTCGTAGGTTTTTTGGATACCCGTTCCGTTTTTCTTGGAATTGATGAACTTTGCTGAATTTTCTTTCCCTACGCCGTTGTCTTCTATCTCTATGTAATAGAATTTATCGTCTTGGCTGATGCTAATCTTTAGCAAGTAAGGAGGCGATTTTCTATGTCTGATGCCGTGTAGTAGGGCATTTTCCACCATAATTTGTACCAAGCCGATGGGGATATTATAATTCTTGGGAATAATTTCTAAGCCTTGGTGGGTGAACTCTAATTCTTTGATAAAGATTTCCTTTTGAATATCGATGGTATTGAGCGTAAGTTTCCATTCCATCTCAAAGGGGAGATAGATTTTATTTTTCTTGATAAAGGAATACATGATATTGATGCTTTCGCCTATACGAGAGATGATTCGTTCGGCGTGGGGCATACCTATCATTTCGCTTCCCAGGCTGTTAAGTGCATTGAGCATAAAGTGAGGGCGGAATTGCTTACTCAGTGTAATGAGGTTAAGCTGAGTGATGGTCGCTTTTTGCCGCTCTACTTCTCGGTGTTTACGGAAATAAAGGTAAATGATAGAGATTATCAAGAGTGATAGCGTTGCCCAGAATGTCCAATATTCCCACCAGTGTTTGCTGATTTCTATAGGATACGAAAATTCTTCATACGAGCCATCTTGCTGGCAAACCAATACTTTTGCGGTATAATTTCCTGAAGCTAAATTTTTGAAATCAAATTTTCGGTCTGTTCCTAATTTTTGGTGAGTGGTTGAGGTTTCGCTTTCATGTGTTAAAATCATAGAAATAAACCTTGGCATATTGTCTTTTGCCTGATAAAATACATTCAGTTCAAATGAATTTTGGTCAGGGGCGAGGCGAGTTTTTTCCTTCGATTGAAGAGTAAAATCAACCTTTTCGGTTTTGATATTAAGTACAGGCTTTACTTTGTAGGTAGGTAACTTTGTCCATCGTTTGATGTCCCAGTTGTAGAGCATATCTGTGGTGGAAAACCAAAGGGTTTCGTCCCGAAAATCAGTAAAGATGGTGTTTTGTCCCAACATTCCTGAAAAAGCAGCTTCTACAGGATTGAGATAACGGATTTTTACTTCTTTAGCACTGTACCATGCCTTTAAGTCCAGTAATAGAATTTTATTGTGTTTTCCTAAGATGAGATAATCTTTCCACTGATGGATGAAAGAAATGTTTTCATGGTCTAAATCCAAGAGCGGATGGTGTAGCGAAATGAAATTTTTGGTATCAAAATCTTCTTTATGCTTTCCATTCCAGTAATAGAGTTGTCCTTTGTTGGTAGCTATCCATAGGGTTTGGTAGGAGTCAGTAAGCATGGCACCACTGCCAAAAGGGATTTCATTTTTGTCTATCCGCCAAGTTTTTCCTTGGTCTTTATCAGGCTGATACACGGCGATACCCGAGGAAGAGTGTCCTGTCCAGATGTTTCCAAAGCGGTCTTCGGCTATGGTGAGGCAATTGATGAGGTGGATCCCCTTTTCTTTTCCTGCAAATTTCCAAGAGATTTGGGTATTTTCTATTTCTTTTACAGGCTTGTACATGAGTCCTCTGTAGTTGTTTACTCCTGCGTAAAAGATATTTTTACTACTGACGAAGTTGTAAAATCCTGCTACATTTTCAGCAATTTTTTTGTAGCGGTTTTCATTCTCGAAGAGAAGTAAAGATAGCGTGTATTGGTCGTTGATGATGTGTTTATTACCTACAGAAATTCCTCCAGGGAGTGCCAATACTTCCTGTACTTTGCTTTGCGTTTGTTTTTCGCCGTCTAGGGTGGTGATGTATCCGTTGTAAGAGCCTGTCCATACTTTGCCGTCGGCGGTTTGCCCGATGGAGAAAATCGCATCAGAGTTGGACTCATTAAAAAGTCTCGGATATTTTTTCAGTAAGAGAAACATTCTCGCCAAATCGTTCATCGTTCCGAAATAGATACTTTCCGTTTCTGGCGAATAGGTTTTTTTGTGTACTTTTTCTACAGCGGTGGTTTGTGCAAAAGGTTTTTCATTTTTGTTCAAGTCATAAAACTGCGTGAGCTGTCCGTTTTTGTGTGTAAAAAACAATTGAAATGCAGAGGAGGTATAGGCGTGTAGTAGTGGAAAGGCAGTAGATATTTTCCCGTTTTTGTAGTGAAAGATAGCTTCTCTATAAGGTGTTTCTTCCCCTACGAAATAAAAATCTTCCAGACTGTTGAAGTGTAGCTCACTTATCACGAAAGGTACTTGTTTTACGGCTTTTACTTCGCTGTCTTTTAGGGTGTAAAAAGTAGTTTTTTTGTTTTTTCTGTCTTTTAGAAACCAATATTGCACCCCGTGATAGATGCCTATTTTCATAAAAGCACCTTTGAATTTTTTAAGCTCTCGGATTTGCTCTCCATCGAATAAGTAGAGGGCAGAAGTTTGGGTTTCGTCATTTCTTCCTGCGATGTACGCACGGTGGTTTTGTACAAGCGTGTTATCGTAATGGTATTGGGGAAGTGTGGTGATGAGCTGGTATTGTTTTTCTTTGTATGAATCGATGGAATTTATGCGATAGATTTGGTTTTTGAATATGATAAATACTTGGTTTTTAATCGAAAATGTATTGGTGTATTCTCCTATTTCGGTCAGGTGTTTTTTTACATTGGTGTAGTAATTGGCACCTATTTTGGCGGCATCGCCGTAGTACGGTTTTAGGAATACCTCGCCGTTGGGTAGAGGAAAGATGTCGGCCCATACATTAAAAAAAGTTCGTCCCGTATTGTATTGGTTGTACCAATAGATATTATTTTCCCATGCGGGCAGCTTTTGCTTTTGTCCCCACGACAAGGAAAAGAAAGATAACATGAGTACGGAAACGAAAATTTTCATAGGGGCAAATTTAATAGTATAAAACCAATTTTACCTTACCGTTCATGCACGATTTTCTACCGTTCATGTATAAAATTCAATTATTTAGAAGAAACTTTTTGTTTATTGAAGTTGTTTGATATGGTTTGAAGGTTTGAAGTTGTTTGAAGCTTACAGCTTACAGCCTATTGCCTCCTGCTTCCTGCCTCCTGCCTATTGCTTCCTGCCTCTTGCCTATTGAAGTTGTTTGATATGGTTTGAAGGTTTGAAGTTGTTTGAAGCTTACAGCTTACAGCCTATTGCCTCCTGCTTCCTGCCTCCTGCCTATTGCTTCCTGCCTCTTGCCTATTGAAGTTGTTTGATATGGTTTGAAGGTTTGAAGTTGTTTGAAGCTTACAGCTTACAGCCTATTGCCTCCTGCTTATAGCATATAAAACGCTGTTTTTTTGTCTCCACACTTACCGTTCATGCACGATTTTTTACCGTTTATGTATAAATTCATACCGTTCATGTGTTATTTTATACCGTTCATGTTCAGGCTATTGTGAGATAAAAATGTTTGGTGGAAATTTGTGCTGTACAGCCGCTATGCGTGGCGTTTCCCAATGCGGAGCCACGATGTATCTCGGCTTTACAACGAAACAAATATTTTATTGTATAACCTTTTAATCATAATAATTATGTCTTTAAACAATCTCAACAATCATCACCTAAGTGATGAGCAGAAAGAAGCGATTAATGAGGCTTTAGCGAAATTAGAACAGGCATTGGAAAGCCTTAATATTAACCTCACGCCCGAAGACCGCAACCGATATGGCAGAGTAAACGAGCAGAATAAACTCTTTATCCACAAAACGAGAGACTATGCCCTGTCTCAGCCTAACCTAAAGTCGCCAGATGTAGATTGGGCAGAGTTTGAGAAAGATTTTCAGTCTAGAAATTTCTTAGAAACGGTCATCAGTAGGCTCAATAATCTATCTCACCGATGTAATAATTCCAAAATCTTTCACGATTTTGATAACTATCAGGATAGCCTTGCAGATTATGCCTTTACGCAGTTTCGTGCCAGCTCTAAAATGGTAGGTTTTGAGGAGAAATACAAGGAACAGAAGCAGTTTTTTAGACGCCCAAGAAAGGGAAACACTCCTTCAGAGGCTAAGCAAGACGAAAATAATGACCTCCGAGATGAAAAATAACACCTCCAAGGTGGTACAAAAGACCAAAACGGTCATCTGAAAGACCTCCGAGATGAAAAATAATACCTCCAAGGTGGTACGAAAGACCAAAACGGTCATCTGAAAGACCTACGAGGTGCAAAATAATACCTCCAAAGTGGTACGAAAGACCAAAACGGTCATTCTGTAGAGCCGCTGCATGGTGGTTCTATTACCACAAGATAGCCTTTTAACCTTTTAGCTTTTTAACTTTTTAACAAATTTAAATATTTACAACAATGAAATTAAAAAATCTTTTATTACCACTGGCGATGACGATGCTCGCAGTGGTAGGATGTCGGAAAGATGACATAGAAACATCCGCTCCACAAGAGGAAACGGTGATAGAGCAAGAAAAAGTAAATGTACTTTTACCAGCAGAGGTGGATAAAAGTATATTAGATGAGCTAGTAGTTTCTAATGCTTTTGGAGAGTATCCAATGACTGCTTCTAATGAAAGTGGAAATACGGGTAAATCTGTAACAGTAGGGTACACTGCCACTATACAATATTCTCCTACGGGGCTTATTATTACCAATGTAATCAATAAGAAAGGGGAAATGGTTATGTGTAGTATAGATGATCCCGCCTCTGACCCTAATACCCTTATAGATGCCGAAAAAACTGCAGTAGCATTAGTAATGACTCATCCGTTGTTTATTACCACGGATAAAACAGTATTTACCAATACGGTAAAGTATATTAAGACTTTACCTGAATTTTCGACTTATAGAAATCAAGTATATCAAGCCTTAGTAGCAGGATTAAAAGGGCTTTATACGCCTGATTATTCCGCTATTAATATGAAACCACTAATAATGGCTGTTATACAAAAGCATTGGGATAGTGCCAATCTTTCTACTAACTTGGTAAGTATTAATAATTTGAAAAGAGCCGATGGAAAATACGAGTTCTCCATTGCGAATGAACACAAAAGAGTACTTCATATTTATTTTAAAAAAGCCAAAGTAGAAGCCAATGGTGTTCCCAAAGAAGAGGTAGATGTATTGAATCAAGTATCTCTTCCACATTTGGAAACCATCATACCTAATAGTACAGACTATTGGTCTTTGGTCAAAGGTTCTGCTTTTGGGGATACTAGCAGTCCGTTTGAAAACACTACAGAGACTATTAATATTGATATACAAGACTATGATAAACTGGCGATAGAGTTTTATGGGCTTGGAAAATTAGATAAACCTTTTAACCAATACACGGAAGAGCAACGCCTAAAAATGATGTTGGTGGCGGTACACGGTGCATATAATGATTTTATAAAGCCAATGATAGCACTCTATTTAGGAATAGGTGATGTAATTAAATCTTCTAAAGATGATTTTAAATATGATTTAAGATACGGTACCAAAAAAAGTCCGTTCACAGATTTTATAACCAATTTGGGGTTGGCTTTTGTTAATGACCAAGACGAGGTACAAGAGTTTACCCAAAGTATGATAAAAAAAGAGTTTGGAGAAGCCTCAAAACAAGTTTTGCTGTTTTGTTTAGATCAAATTGCAAGTAATAAACCAAAACCTAGACCTTTCAGTGCAAAAGATACCTATATCAATAACCTCTATGATATATTTAAAAAGTATATGGGGGTGAGTTCCGTTCCAGATAAGGCAAGAAATTTCACTAAGGATATTGCAAACCAGCTTACCCACAAAATAAACTTTGTAGCAAACACCGTAAAAATAGCAGAATTAGGAACAGACATTGCAGGAGCTATTTATGCTTATAACTCTACTTCTATGTTTGAGAAAAGGTATCTGAACCGTACAGATGTACCTACCGTAAGCCTTGTTACACCTACTCATAATCAAGAGTTTCTTCAGATAGGAGAGGTAGATTTTAAATGGACTTTTGACCAAGGAAACCATATTGGAAGTACTGTTTTTGAGCTTACTATACAAGCAATGGACGCAAATAATACCGTATTACAAACCAAAACCTATACTCAGCAACAAACCCAGCGAGTAGTAAATATGGCAACCGAAATTCTTAACCAAGGGGTCAACCATTACCGTTGGAAAGTAAGAGCGTTAAAGCAAAATAATAATTCTGAATTGGCAAATACCAATTATCAAATTTTTAAAGTACAAGGAACTACTTTACCACCTACTACCCACCAAACCGTACTCGTAGAGGGCGGTACTTTTCTTATGGGTAGCCCTAATGGGGTAGGGTATAGTAATGAACGCCCACAGCATCAGGTTACGGTAAGTACTTTTAGAATGAGCAAGTACGAGGTTACCAATGCACAGTATGCCCAGTTTCTTAATGTCAAAGGCAACCAAACAGAGGGAGGGAACAGTTGGTATGATGAATATTATGGAAGTATCAAAAAAAATGGTGGAGTGTATTTAGTCACGCCGGGCTATGAAAACCACCCTGTAGGACATGTTTCTTGGTATGGTGCTAGAGCTTATGCTCAGTGGGTAGGGGGTAGGCTTCCTACCGAAGCGGAATGGGAATATGCCGCACGCGGTGGGAAATATAGCTTAGGCTTCTTTTATGCAGGAAGTAATAATGTAGGTGATGTAGCTTGGTATGATGATAATTCTTCAGTGAATGGTACCCGTACTACCCATCCTGTAGGGCAAAAACAACCGAATGAATTAGGGCTTTATGATATGAGTGGTAATGTATGGGAGTGGTGTTCGGACTGGTACGGTGCTTATAGCAGTAATGCACAGTCTAATCCTACTGGGCCTACTACTGGCAACCTCCGTGTTCTCCGTGGTGGTGGTTTCAACGACGACGCCAACATTACTCGCGTTGCCCATCGGCGCAGCAACTATCCGAGTAATCAGCTCAATTATTTCGGGTTCCGCGTTGTATTCCCGTAGGACAAAAAAGTAAAAAATAAGGAACAAAACCCAAAAAGAAAAAGCCAAATAAAAAAGGCTTTTTCTTGGGAAAAGAATCCCGTAGAGCAGCGATGCATCGCTGCTCTACACAATGAAAAATAAATCAATTTTAATAATTTCCTACAATGAAAAAAACAATCACATTATTTCTATTTTTAGGTGTATGTACACTTCATGCACAGAATATCCTTTCGGGATTGAAGATTACTCCTGCTATCAGTACCCCTAAGAGCGACGGAATAGACGAGTTTTCCGAAGGTTTGGCAAGAGTGCAGGTAGATGGAAAGCAGGGGTTTATAGATAAGAATGGTATAGTGGTAGTTCCTTTGAAATACGATAGGGTTAGTCGTTTTTCTGAGGGATTGGCAAGGGTGGAAAAAGATGAAAAATACGGCTTTGTAGATAAAACAGGCAAAGAAGTAATTCCCTTGCAGTACAGTGATGCAGGAGATTTTTCCGAAGGTTTGGCAGAGGTGAGGCTTAATGAAAACTATGGCTTTATAGACGCAACGGGGCAAATTCGTATGCCCATACAGTATGATTTTTTAGGCAATTTTTCCGAGGGATTGGCAAGGGTGATAAAGGACGGAAAAGAAGGTTTTATCAATAAAGCAGGAGAAATAGTCATCATTTCTGATTATGACATGGTGTATCCGTTTTCTGAAGGCTTGGCAAGGGTGAAAAAAGATGAAAAATACGGTTTTATAGATGCACAGGGCAAGGAGGTTATTCCTATTCAATACGAATATGCGGAGGATTTTTCCGAAGATTTGGCAAGGGTACAAATTAATGGCAAATACAGTTTTATAAATAAAAAAGGCGAGGTGGTGCTTTCGCCGAATTATCCTTTTGTAAAGTCTTTTTCCGGAGGCTTGGCACTTGTATCCTCACATAAAGGTCTTTATGGCTTTATAGCTAAGGACGGGAGAGAGGTAATCCCAGTAAAATATGAGCATGCCTATACTTTCTCTGATGGACTAGCGGCGGTTTTGTACAAGGAAAAGTACGGATTTATAGACCCTACAGGAAAAGTGGTGATTCCTTTTCAGTATGATAGAGTAAATCATTTTAATGGGGGGATAACGAGCGTATTGTCTGGCAAAAACATTTTTTTGATAGACCGGCAAGGTCGTTGCATCGCTTTGTGTAAAGATGTACCTAAAAAAGTGCTTAAAAAACAATAGAAATAGAGACCCAATTGCTTCGCGTCTCTATACAAAATCCATTTTCTATTAGACAATTAGAAATTCAGTAAGGCTATTTGATTTTCCAAATCGCTCCGTTTTTGGTCTCAAATTTAGTGAGGATACCTTGCTGGGTAAGGGTGTTGAGGAGCTGTTCGCTGTCCTTTCTAGGCGTTCCTGAAAGTTCTGTGAACTCTCGGGCGGTGAGGCTAGGGTAGTATCCGAAAAGTGATTTCCAGTCTTTATGGTACTCTTGTTTTACCGCATCAGGATTCAGTTTAAGAATTGCCATTTCAAAAAAAGCATAGGGTCTAGCACCGTACACCACTTCTTGCTGATTACCGTTTAAGAAAATTACGGTAGGAAACCCACGAACGCCTATTTTTCTTGCCCAGTCTAAATCTTGCTGAAATGATTTGGGAGCTTGGTGTTCATAGTCCGATTTTAGTTGAGCAATATCCAGCTGAGCATTTTGGGCGGCTTCGGTAATGTGTTCCCATTGGGTGATGTTTTTCTTTTGGAGGAAAACCATTTCTCGTAATTCGCGTAGGAAAACCACCGCTTTGTCTGTGTCTTGTAGCTGAGCAGCTTTAAAAGCAATGGAGGGCGGATAGGAAGAATCTAGAGGATTTTCTAGCCAGATGTCTCCATCTATGGGCATATCATAATAAGGGCTCACTTCGTCCCAATGGTGGGCTACATCGGAGGGTTTACTGATGCCACCGCTGTTATAGCTCCAGTCGGGGAGGAGTCCGCCCATATGATAGTCAATGGTAAATAGGTCTCCATATTCGAGTTTCAGCTTACGCAATTGAGGTTCGATGCCCCAGCAGGAAGAACAAATCGGGTCTGTGTAGTAGATGATTTGTATTTTCTTTGAGTTGCTGTGTAGGAAATTCTCAGTGTTTTTCTCGGATTGTGAAGTTCCGCATACGCCTGTTTGGGGGTCGCATAGTAAAGGATGATTATTTTGTGCCATTATAAAAAAGGGTTTAATGTAAGTAAAATCAGAATCCATGATTGCATAGAATCTATTTTAATGGTATTCATATTCGCTAAAAGTCTATAAAAACTTTGAACAAAGGTACAATAAAAATGCAGATGCATCGGGACTCTCTTACAGACCAAACGATATAACTATTCTATTTTTTTTGATGCTCATTTCTATATGCAGGAAAGAGTATGGTATGTCCATGAAATGGAAGAAATTACCTTTTGCTCAATTCCTGCTTAGGTTTTTCCGAACTCTTAACTAAGTTTTGTCTAACTCTTAGTTAAGTTTTGCCCAACTCTTAGCTAAGTTTTGTCTAACTCTTAGCTAAGTTTTTCCCAACTCCGCAGTAAGCATGAAAATACGATGGTGAAAAGTTATTGAAACAGCGGGTTTTATTGGGGAAATAGGTGTCTGCTATCTCTGTATTTCCATATTTCCTTTTCATCATTTCCATCAGATAAAAATGCTATGTTTTCTTTATCTTTGCAGGGATTTTTAAGCATTAAACAAATAAGAAATGTCAAGAATACTTACAGGAATACAGGCTACGGGGACACCGCATTTGGGGAATCTTTTAGGAGCCATTATCCCCGCTATAGAACTTTCTAAACAAGCGGAAAATGAATCTTTTTTATTCATTGCTAATATGCACTCGCTTACGCAAATTAAAAATGCAGAGGAGCTGAAAAAGAATACTTATGAAATTGCAGCAGCGTGGTTAGCGTGTGGTTTGGATACAGAGAAAACTTATTTCTATCGTCAGAGTGATATCCCTGAAGTGTGTGAGCTTTCTTGGTATTTGTCTTGTTTTTTTCCTTACCAGAGGATGACTTTGGCACATTCTTTTAAAGATAAAGCCGACCGACTGGAAGATGTGAATGTAGGGCTTTTTACCTACCCTGTACTCATGGCAGCAGATATTTTACTGTATGATGCCGAAGTAGTTCCCGTAGGAAAAGACCAGCTGCAGCACCTAGAAATGGCAAGAGATATGGGGGCGAGGTTTAATCATCAGATGGGAGAGACTTTTGTGCTGCCTCAAGCAGAGCTGCAAGAAAATACCAAATATGTTCCAGGGACAGATGGAAATAAAATGTCTAAATCTAGAGGCAACCTTATCAATATTTTCCTTCCAGATAAACAATTAAAGAAACAAATCATGTCTATAGAGACCGATTCTACTCCTTTGGAAGAACCCAAAAATCCAGATACTTGTAAGGTGTTTGCCATCTATACACTCATTGCGGATGAATCACAAATTGAAGAATTGAGAGCAAAATATTTGGCAGGAAACTTTGGCTATGGACATGCTAAAACGGAACTTCTGAACCTTATATTACAAAAATTTGAGAAAGAAAGAACATTGTTTAATCATTATATGACGCATCTGGATGAGCTAGAGGCAAAACTCCAACAAGGTGCCGATAAAACCAGAAAGATAGCTGAACAAACCCTCAAGAGAGTAAGGGAAAAACTGGGCATGTAATAAAAAAATACCTTTGTCTTCATGAAAATTTTATCTTATAATGTCAATGGAATTCGTGCTGCCATTACCAAAGATTTCTTTGGATGGTTACAAGTGGCAGCTCCTGATGTCCTCTGTGTACAGGAAAGCAAAGCCGAAGTAGCGAAAATAGATGTGGAAAGTTTTGAGAAATTGGGCTACCATTCTTTTTGGCATTCGGCGGTGAGAAAAGGCTATAGCGGAGTAGGAATCGTAACGAAACAGCTTCCTAAAAATGTGCATTATGGCTGTGGAATAGAGAAATATGATGTGGAGGGCAGAGTGCTGAGGGCAGACTTTGAGGGCTTCTCTGTCATCTCGGTCTATGTGCCTAGTGCTTCTAATATAGAAAGATTGGGCTATAAAATGGAATTTTGTTTTGATTTTCTGGAGTACATCAAAGCGTTACAAAAGGACATTCCGAACCTTATCATCTGTGGAGATTTTAATATATGTCATCAGGCCATTGATATTCATAATCCCGTAGGGCTTAAAAATGTATCAGGATTTTTACCAGAGGAAAGGGCTTGGATGAGTCAGTTTATAGAAGAGTGTGGGCTTATAGATTCATTTAGGTATTTTAATCAAGAGCCTGACCAATATACTTGGTGGAGCTACAGACAGCAATCCCGAGAGCGAAATAAAGGCTGGCGAATAGATTATCATTTTGCTACTAAAACATTAGAAGCTCAGCTCAAAAGGGGACTCATCTTATCCGAAGTAAAGCATAGTGACCACTGTCCTATCCTCGTGGAATTGGATGTAGATTAAGGAAAAGGAGGTTGTTTTTTTGTTTTTTCCATTTTTTTAATCTTTCATATTGCTCATCCATTGGAGATTAAATACTACATTTGTAAAAATATTCATTATGGAAATTACTAATATCAATCAGTTAGACTTAGATAAAACTTACTCCTATGCGGACTATCTTCTTTGGAAATTTAAAGAAAGAGTGGAACTGTTTAGAGGTAAAATATTACAGATGTCTCCTGCACCAAGTAGAAGGCATCAGAGTATTTCGAGTAATTTGCATGGTTTCATGTTCATACTTTTTAAGAATAAAACTTGTAAATTGTTTCCAGCTCCATTTGATGTGAGGTTACCTAAGCAAAATACAGAAGACCAAAGTATTTATACCGTAGTTCAGCCAGACCTTTGTGTGATTTGTGATAAAAGTAAGTTAGACGAAAAAGGCTGTATAGGTGCTCCGGATTTAATTATAGAAATTCTTTCACCTGGGAACTCAAAACGGGAGATGAAATATAAGTTTGAACTCTATGAGGAGGCGGGAGTAAGAGAATATTGGATAGTAGATCCTAACCAAGAGAGTGTTCTTATGAATGTTTTGGAAAATGGGAAATACACTACTTTAAATCCTATCGTTGATAAAGAATTTTCCAGTGTTATTTTCCCTAGCCTAAAGATGCACACCAATGCTATTTTTGAGGTATAAATGAAAATGTAAAAATATTAATTATGGAAATTACTAATATCAATCAGCTGGACCTAGATAAAACCTACTCCTATGCGGACTATCTTCTTTGGAAATTCAAAGAAAGAGTGGAACTGTTTAGAGGTAAAATATTACGGATGTCTCCGGCTCCTAATGTGAAGCATCAAACGATAGCAAGAACACTATATGGTCATTTTTTTAGTTTTTACAAAGATAATATGATTTGTAATTTTTTTCCAGCTCCGTTTGATGTGAGGCTACCTAAGCAAAATACAGAAGACCAAAGCATTTATACTGTAGTTCAACCAGACCTTTGTGTGATTTGCGATGAAAGTAAGTTAGACGAAAAAGGTTGTATAGGTGCTCCGGATTTAATCATAGAGATTCTTTCACCTGGGAACTCAAAGCGAGAAATGAAATATAAGTTTGAACTCTATGAGGAGGCAGGAGTAAGGGAATATTGGATAATAGACCCTAACCAAGAGAGTGTTCTTATGAATGTTTTGGAAAATGGGAAATACACTACTTTAAATCCTATCGTTGATAAAGAATTTTCCAGTGTTATTTTTCCTAGCCTAAAAATGCACACCAATGCTATTTTTGAGGTATAAATGAAAATGTAAAAATATTCATTATGGAAATTACTAATATCAATCAGCTAGACTTAGATAAAACTTACTCCTATGCGGACTATCTTCTTTGGAAATTTAAAGAAAGAGTGGAACTGTTTAGAGGTAAAATATTACAGATGTCTCCTGCACCAAGTAGAAGGCATCAGAGTATTTCGAGTAATTTGCATGGTTTCATGTTCATACTTTTTAAGAATAAAACTTGTAAATTGTTTCCAGCTCCATTTGATGTGAGGTTACCTAAGCAAAATACAGAAGACCAAAGTATTTATACCGTAGTTCAGCCAGACCTTTGTGTGATTTGTGATAAAAGTAAGTTAGACGAAAAAGGCTGTATAGGTGCTCCGGATTTAATTATAGAAATTCTTTCACCTGGGAACTCAAAACGGGAGATGAAATATAAGTTTGAACTCTATGAGGAGGCGGGAGTAAGAGAATATTGGATAGTAGATCCTAACCAAGAGAGTGTTCTTATGAATGTTTTGGAAAATGGGAAATACACTACTTTAAATCCTATCGTTGATAAAGAATTTTCCAGTGTTATTTTCCCTAGCCTAAAGATGCACACCAATGCTATTTTTGAGGTATAAATGAAAATGTAAAAATATTAATTATGGAAATTACTAATATCAATCAGCTGGACCTAGATAAAACCTACTCCTATGCGGACTATCTTCTTTGGAAATTCAAAGAAAGAGTGGAACTGTTTAGAGGTAA
>NZ_JH932293.1:35976-50703 GCF_000301075.1 Bergeyella zoohelcum ATCC 43767 | reverse complement strand
GACGAAAAAGGTTGTATAGGTGCTCCGGATTTAATCATAGAGATACTTTCCCCTGGTAACTCAAAGCGAGAGATGAAATACAAGTTTGAACTTTATGAGGAGGCAGGAGTAAGGGAATATTGGATAATAGACCCTAACCAAGAGAGTGTTCTTATGAATGTTTTGGAAAATGGGAAGTACACTACTCTAAACCCTATCGTTGATAAAGAGTTTTTCAGTGTTATCTTCCCTAGTCTAAAAATGCACACCAATGATATTTTTGAGGTATAAAAGAAAAATGAATAACCTCTCAATGGAAGATATTATCTTTTAATGTTTTTAAATCTTTTATTTTTTTAATTCAGTCAATATGTTATCTAAAATCATCGTTCATAAAGTAGGAAATAAAATTAATCAAGAGCAGCTTTTTATCTCTAATGAGTTGCTTGATTTAGAGGAAGATATGAAGGAACAGCTGATGGATTTTTTCCTCAAAGCATTTAAATCCGAAGAACAATTTCAGTTTTACAGTGATGGTTATTTAGAGCAGAATCCCGTTTATGCTGCGGTAAAGGAAATTTTTGAAAATCCAGATGATTTTATTCATGGAACAGAGAAAATAGCACAGCAGTTATTTGATTGCGTGGAGAATACCAGAGTGCAGAGCGGTGAACTTTTCGTTTGTTATTTTGTGGGCGAAGAAACGAATGGAGAAAGCATTGATAAAATAGGAATCTTTAAAACTGAAAATAAGCTTCCTTTCCTCAAAATAAAAGATGTAGAAGATAATTATAATGTAGAAAAAGACTATGGCATCTCACTCTCTAAAGTGGATAAGGCAGCGATGATTTATAATATCCATTCTGATACGGGCTATGCACTTTCTGTAGTGGACAATAATAAGAATGGGGATGAATACTATTGGTTTGAAGACTTTCTAAAAGTGCAGCTCCGAACGAACGAGTATTTCCATACCCAAGAGACGCTTTCTGTGTATAAGGATTATATTCAGAAACAGCTACCTACAGAGTTTGAGGTAAGCAAAATAGACCAAGCCGAATTCATGAATCGTTCTATTAATTTTTTCAAGGAAAAAGAAGAATTTGATTTTGATGATTTTAGTAGAGAAGTACTCCAAGATGATGATGTAATAGAGAGCTTTGCTAATTTTAAAGCAGATTATGAGCAAGATATGCAGATGTCCATTGCTGAAAATTTCCCTATTAATACTTCGGCAGTAAAGAAAAACCAAAGACATTTTAAGAGTGTTATTAAACTAGATAAAAACTTCCATATCTACATTCATGGCGATAGAAAAATGATAGAAACAGGAGAAGATGAAAAAGGAAAATATTACCGACTGTACTTTAATAAGGAAGAGTAACATGAAATAGTGGTCTCAAAATTGCTGAAAATTAAAATAGGCTACTGTATTACGGTAACTCATTTTATTGTAGAATAAAAAAGTTTTTCCGACTTTCTTATCAGAACATTCAACTCAAAAAAGGTAATTTTATAGAGGGTGGATAAAAAAGAAAATTTGAGAATTTTTTAGATAGACGCTTTCAATTATTTTTTCAAAGAATACGGAATTGCCTTATCGAGTTCTATAGGAACATAAGATTTGATGATGTCCTCTTGCATTGTTTTTTTGCGTTGTTCTAATTGCTCTATTGCGGTAATTTCCTGTCCATTGATATTGATTTTCCCTCCATCTTTAAAAATTTTTACCAAATTACGGACAGGGTCTCCGAAGTCGTCTAATTTTACCTTAATTTTTTGTTTATGCGTGATGGTAATCGGGTTTTGCCCATAGTAAGTTTCTATAAAATCATGAGTATCATAGGTAGTGGGAATGTGGGTGCTTTTTACTAGTTTGTAAATAAAATCCTCCTTATCATCTTTTATCTCAAAGATAAGACCTGGCAATCCTGAGAATTTATAAGGTCCTTCATGGAAAGGGATATTCGGTGAAAACCACGCTTCCCATTGTCTCCCTCCGAATTGGGTAGTGGCTTTTTGCAGCGTATGTCCTTCTACTTTTTTGTGTTCTGGAAGGAGCTTCCAAGAAATAGGGTCTTTATACACCACCATAAAATAATCACCTTGGCTGTTAGTAAAGAAAGTAGAATTTTCGTGGCTATTTCTTTTTCTCTTTAAAACTTGTTCTGTGAGAGAATTAACTCTAAATTTTTGGTTATTATGTTTATTTTTCAGATTGAGCGAATCGGTTTCTAAAAATTTATAATCATAGAATTTTACTTCCTCATCGTTGATATCTAATACTAATTGATATTCACGATAATTTCCATTTTTCTTAATGGAACATTCATAAAAATACCGATAGGTTTGAGCGTAAGCTACAGAAAAATAAATTAATAGGATAAGTGTAAGTGCTTTTTTCATGATGTTTTTTTATAATATACCGAAATGGAAAAACAGGAGGTATAAATTCCTGTCTTACTTGTACAACTTATGATTTATTTACAAGTTGTGGTTGTTGTAGTCGTAGTTGTTGTAGTTGATGAACCATCAGTTATCGTAGTTGTAGTTGTTGTAGTAGTCGTAGTTGTACAACCACCATTATCAGCCATTGACGAAAATTTAGTAGAAACAACTACTCCATTGGACGACACCGAAGCAAACGAAAGTGTACTCACTAACATTGCCGAAAGTAAAATTACTCTTTTCTATAATAAGATAAAATTAAAAAGTTAAGTTATTATTAATATGGCTTACATGAATTTATTCATGTGCTATCGCAAATATATGATTTTTTTTGAATCTGAATATAAACAGTAAGTAGTGATGTGAAAATATAATATTACAAAACTATGATAATGAGTGTTTTTGTGTGGGCATAAAAGTCATGTTTATCAATTTAATTCCCTTAAATTTATGTATTCTTATTTCTACAGTCATAAAAAGGAATAAAATTTTGTATAGCTATTTTATATTTCGTACTTTTGAGTTCGTAAAGTTGGAAGATATAGCGTGATATACACGCGTTTAAACTTGGAAAATAATTGAAAATCAGATAATTTAATAAAATAAAAAAATATGAAAGTTACCGTAGTGGGTGCTGGTGCAGTAGGTGCAAGTTGTGCTGAATACATCGCAATGAAAAACTTCGCTTCAGAAGTTGTTTTAGTAGATATTAAAGAAGGTTTCGCAGAGGGGAAAGCCATGGACTTGATGCAAACCGCTTCGCTTAATGGTTTTGATACCAAAATCACAGGAACTACAGGAGATTATAGCAAAACGGCTGGGTCTGATGTAGCAGTAATTACTTCAGGGATTCCTAGAAAACCAGGAATGACTAGAGAAGAGCTTATCGGTATCAATGCGGGTATTGTGAAGGAGGTTACCGCAAACCTAGTGAAGTATTCTCCTAATGTTATTATCATTGTAGTGTCTAACCCAATGGATACCATGGCATATCTTGTTCACAAAACATCGGGATTACCAAAGGAAAGAATCATCGGTATGGGAGGTGCTTTAGATTCGGCTCGTTTTAAATACAGATTGGCAGAAGCACTTGAGGCTCCTATTTCTGATGTAGATGGAATGGTTATCGCAGCACACTCAGATACAGGAATGCTTCCGCTTTTGAGCAAAGCAACAAGAAATGGAGTTCCAGTAACAGAGTTTTTAAGCGAAGAGCAGCAGAACTTTGTGATTGAAGAAACAAAAGTAGGGGGTGCTACATTAACTAAACTTCTTGGTACTTCTGCATGGTACGCTCCAGGAGCAGCGGTTTCTACTATTGTTCATGCTATTGCTTGTGATCAAAAGAAAATGATTCCTTGCTCATTGTTATTAGAAGGCGAGTACGGGCAGTCAGACATCTGTCTTGGTGTTCCAGCCATCATCGGAGCAAAAGGGGTGGAGAAAATAGTTACCGTGCCATTAACAGAGGCAGAACAAGCTAAATTTAACGAAGCTGCAGATGCCGTAAGAGCTGTAAACGGAGATTTAAAGTTATAATCTTAATATTTTATAATTAATTGGTTCTCAAAATAGACCGCTCCAACATTTGAAGCGGTCTATTTTAATGATTAATGGAGTTGCATATCCAGTAGTTTAGAATTTTTTAACCGATTTTGGTAAATAGGCAGGTACTTGTCCATGGGAATTTTTAAAACCTCATAATTTTTTTGCTCTATATACCCCTGAATGTTTTCAGAACTGTACACGAATTGTAAAAAATTGTCTATCAGATGTTCGGGGATGCCCATTGTTTTAAAATATGCCGTTCCGAAATATTGTTTTACCTCATTCAGACCATTTTGCATGATATTGTATTTTCTCAGCCTTTGTTTCTTCTTTTTTTCTCCGCTAATGATGTCATAGATGGCTTCAATATTGAGGGTGAGTCCTCCTCCAGTAAATGCGGCGGGGGCATCTCCTGCCAAAGCCGTTTCAGGGTCTATCTTGGGTTCTGGAAGTCCTACGGCTCTTTTTATAGGGGATATCTTATCTTTTACTTTGAGAGCAAGTACATCTTTTTGGATATTCTTGGTAGGTTTGAAAGGCTTTATGAAAACATCACCTATATTATAATAATATAGTGATAATGGTACTATATTATTCTGTTCTATAAGATGTTTTTCAGTGATTTTTATGTCTTTTCTTTCTGTAACAATGGAGGTAAAACGCACTACATCACCGATCTGTACAGGGATGGTAAATTTTCCCGTAGGGTCTGCTAATACGGTTTTGTGCCGATTCAGGTTGGTAACGAAAATTTGGTTAAGATAAGCAGTCTCTTTATCTTCTACCACAATGAGGCCTCCGAAATTTTGACCAGAGAGGAACCATGATGTAGTAAACATTAGCATAAAAAGTAGCCTTGTAATCATGCTCACAAATGTAAGACAGAATGCTTCACAATTTTTCAGTAAGAAATGTTAAAATAGGGTTAAAGTTGTATAATGCTTTCATCTATAAAATACTGAATAATTGCTTTTCTCATGAGCAGCGTTTGTTCATTGGGCTTAAGTTCTGGTAGGGGTTCTAATTCTTTAAAATGAGGGTAGCCTTCTTCGTCATAATGCGAAAATTGATAATAGCCAAAAGGCTCTAAAAGCCTGCATACCGCAATGTGGATAAGGTTTACCTTGTCATCTTTGGAATACTTTTGCATACCACTCCCTAATTCTTGAACACCTATCATGAAGAGGTAAGTTTCTATGGGTGCATTTTTTTCTATTTCAAATTGTTCAAAAAAGAAATCTTCTATTTTTTGCCAAAGCTGAGATTCTGTTGGTTGCATGAATTGAATAAATTGATTAAACAAAAATAATTAACTCTATAGGCGGGAGGCAGGAGGCAGTGGGTTTTGGGCTTTTAGCGATTGGTCTTCTAATATTTCTACCCTTTCACTTCTAAAATCATTATACTTAGTACTTTATACATTGTACAAAATTCATTGTATAAATTCTCACTTCCAATTTCTCACTTCTCACTTCTAAAATCATTATACATTGTACAAGATTCATTTCCAGCCAATCGAATTAAGAAAGCATACTCTAAGGCATCTTCTTTTAGGCTTTCAAATCTTCCAGAAGCCCCACCGTGCCCAGATGTCATATCGGTTTTGAAAAGTAAAAGGTGGTCATCGGTTTTCAGCTCACGAAGTTTCGCTACCCACTTAGCAGGTTCCCAGTATTGTACCTGTGAGTCATGAAAACCAGTGGTAATGAGCATGTGAGGATATGCTTTGCGTTCTACATTATCATATGGTGAATAGGACTTCATATAGTGATAATATTCTTCCTCGTTAGGATTTCCCCATTCGTCATACTCTCCAGTGGTAAGTGGGATACTCTCATCTAGCATTGTAGTAACCACATCCACGAAAGGTACCTGAGCAATGACTCCATGAAAGAGTTCTGGCTCATAGTTGACCACCGCCCCTATGAGTAGTCCTCCGGCACTTCCTCCCATGGCGTAGAGCTTATTAGATGAAGTCATTTTTTCATGAATTAAATACTGGGCAGCGTCTATAAAGTCAAAAAAAGTATTCTTTTTTAGGAGCATTTTTCCCTCTTCGTACCATTCTCTTCCTAAGTATTCTCCTCCACGAATGTGTGCAATGGCATATACAAAACCACGATTGAGCAGGGATAACCGAACATTAGAAAAAGCAGCATCTACAGTATGTCCATAGCTTCCATAGCCGTAAAGTAGCAGTGGCGTATTTTCTGTGAGTTTCGTATTTTTATGGTGTACTACAGAAATAGGAATCATGGTTTCCCCATCTCTAGATTTTGCCCAAAGCCTCTTAGAAACTAAATTTTCAGGTGAAAAACCTTCTTCCAAAACAGGCATGGTTTTTAGTATTTTGTTTTCCCTTGTTCGCATATTGTATTCCATGGTGGAATTCGGGTGGGTGAGTGATGTATAGCCATACCTTAAAAGCTCGGTATCAAACTCTAAATTCGTCCCGATGTAGGAAGTATAGGTAGGGTCTTGGAAAGGGAGATAATGTTTTTCGTTGGTTTGATTATCTATGATGCAGATTTGTAATAGTCCTTGCTCTCTTTCTTCTATGACCAAATAGTTTTTGAAAATCTCAAAACCTTCTAAAAGTACATGTGCTCTATGAGGAATAATCTCTTCCCAGTATTCTTTAGAGGGGGTAGTTACTTTGGTTTTTACCATTTTAAAATTATAGGCATCATCCGTATTGGCAAGGATATAAAAATACTCACCATAATGCTCCACAGCGTACTCTAAATCTTCTTCTCTGGGCTGAATGACCGTCCATTCCCCTGATAAGTCATCGGCAGAAATAAATCTATGCTCATCAGAAATGGTACTGCTACTCGAAATGAAAATGTATTCTAATGATTTTGATTTTGAGATATGTACATCAAAGGCTTCGTCTTTTTCATGGTAAATCAAAACATCCTCCTCCTGTCCCAGTGTATGCTTCCATACCTGATAGGCTCTAAGGTTTTCATCTTTTTTTATGTATAGGAAAGATTGGTTATCGTTTCCCCACACTATTTTCCCTGTAGTATTTGGGATGATGTCTTCTAGTAGTTGTCCATTTTCTAGGTTTTTAATTCTGATTTCATAGATTCTCCGTCCTAAGCTATCTTCAGAATAGGCAGCCAAGAGATTATTCGGACTGATGGAGACGCTAGAAACTTCGCAGAAGTCTTTTCCTTCAGCAAGGAGATTTACATCTAAAATGATTTCCTCGGGGTTTTCTAGTTTAGTTTTTTTTCTGGTAAAAATAGGATATTCTTTTCCCTTTTCATACCGAACGATGTACCAATAGTCATTAAAAAAATAGGGTAAACTTTCATCATCTTTTTTATACCTTGCCTTCATTTCTTGGAAGAGTTCCTCTTGGAGAGGTTCGGTATCTTTCATCATGGCATCCACATATGCATTTTCTGCTTCTAAATAATGAATGACTTCAGGGTTTTCTCTTTCTCGGAGCCAGTAGTATGGGTCTATTCTAAGGTCATTATGTATGATGAGTTCGGTAGGTATTTTTTTAGCCGTAGGTGCTTTCATCTTGGGTTTTTTATGTTAAAAAAAGCCATCTTTTCCTTAGGATAAGATGGCAATGTATCACACGATGGTTTATACTATTTTTGTTCTTGAATGAATTTTTCTATTGCCATAGTCATACTAGGCGTTTCTTTGGTAGGTGCCATGAGGTCTACTCTCAGTCCTGCATCTTCGGCAGCCTGTTTAGTAGTATTCCCGAAGACCCCTATTTTAATATCTTTTTGCTGGAAATCCTCGAAGTTTACCCCCAGAGATTTGATACCTTGAGGAGAGAAGAATACTAGCATGTCATAGTCATTAATTTTCACATCCGAAAGGTCTGCAGAAACCGTTTTATACATAATGGCACGCGTCCAGTCTACACCAGATTTATCCAAAGTGGCAGGGATATCAGGACTCATCACATCAGAAGTAGGGACGAGGTATTTTTCGTTCGGATATTTTTTGAGAAGAGGGGCGAGGTCTGAAAAAGTTTTTTCCCCAAAACTGATTTTTCTTTTTCTATATACCACATGCTTCTGCAGATAGTTGGCTACCGCTTCAGACTGGCAGATGTATCTCATAGAGTCTGGCACAGTAAATCTTAATTCTTCTGCCAAGCGGAAATAATGGTCTATGGCATTTCTGCTGGTAAAGATGATACCTGTATATTGTGTTAAATCTATTTTCTGTGTTCTCAGCTCTTTATTGTCCACGCCTTGCACTTGGATGAATTGCCTGAAATCTATTTTGATTTTTTCTTTTTTAGCGATGTCCAAATACGGAGAAGACTCATTGGGAGCAGGCTGTGAGATAAGAATGGATTTTATTTTCATACCGTTAAAATAAACTTTTATAGACCACCAATACTGGGGCTATTTGGAGCGTGCAAATATACAAAATTTTATAATACCACTCCTTGGGCAGTACGGCAGGATGCTGAAAAATATAGTAAAATATTTTTCCTACCCAGATGATGAGCCCTGCTAAAACATAGTATGGAAAAATAATGACGGTATCTATGGAAAAGTAATAGTGTACTACGCACATTACCATGAGTACCAGTGCATAAATAAGGTAAAACTTTCCTGCTACGAAATAAAATCTCGGCCAGCATTTCCCCGCCCCTACACTTTGGAAAAAAATATAAGTGAAAATAGTTTTAAACAGATAATAGGCGGTAAGTACTGCTAGGGTATAGCCAAATTTGTTCAGGGTAAACCCTCCGATGGCATTTTTTTCTATTACTTCTGGTAGCGTGGGGATATATTGGGAAATGAGTGTAGAGAGAAGCACTGCAAAAACGGCTGAGGAAATCATCCAGCTCAGGAAGTTATTAGCAGAAACCGTCATTTCCTGCCGAAGGTAGTTAATAAGCGTTCCTCCTCTATGTAAATAAGAAAAGGAAAACACAAAGACGAATATGCTAGACAGAATGATGAGGATTACCCAGTCATTCTCTGGTACTTCTCTATAAATATTATACGAAAGCAAACGCGTAAACACAATCAATGATTTTTCGGCAAAAATAAGGATAATATGTCATTATTTTTTAAAACGAATCATGCCCAATCTACTTTTTAGATATGCCTGAAGTAAATTTTAATCTACTTATTATTTTACACTTGTGTACTAACATGAGAATATATACCTTTGTACCGTTATCAAGAATCCTGATAAAAAGGGTAGCAACCTGCAACAACAAGCAAGGTGCTGAAAATGATAAGCCGTTTCTGGAAAAAATGTTGATTCCTATATCTTTCTTTTATCCTACGCTTTAGTACGCTTTTTTCATGGTTTTTGGGGTAACAAATAATCCATCTGCTTATGAAAAAAGAATCTTTTTTATCGGTTGTGCCATTATTGGTCTTTGTACTTATTTTTGTGGGAAGTGGCGTGTATTACGGAGATTTTTATGCACTTCCTTCGCCAGTGGCTGTTATGATGAGTGTCATGGTGGCGTTTTTTATGTTTTCTGCTCCTTATTCCCAAAAACTTACCACTTTCTTAGAGGGCTGTGGGAATAAGAATATCCTGAGCATGTGCCTTATTTACCTTTTAGCAGGAGCATTTGCCACGGTTTCTAAATCTATAGGCAGTGTAGATGTGCTGGTGCATTTTGGTACTCAGCTGCTAGATGTACGATACATTCCGGTAGGGGTTTTTATGCTTGCTGGTTTTTTATCATTGGCATCGGGAACATCTGTAGGTACTATAGTGGCTTTGGGGCCTGTGGCATTAGGCTTTGTGGAGGAGGCATCACTCAATATTCACTTGGTGGGAGCCGCTTTGCTCGGGGGAGCGATGTTTGGGGATAATCTTTCCATGATTTCTGATACCACCATTGCCGCTACACAGTCTCAGGGCTGTAAGATGAAAGATAAGTTTAAAACCAATCTCCTTCTGGCACTTCCTGCGGCGGTCATTACGGCGGTGCTGTACATCCTACTATCGGATAAGGGAGGAGAGGAGATGGCTTCTGCTTCTTCAGAACTTCCTAACCTTTTATTGGCATTGCCTTATGTGGCGGTCATCATAGGGGCATTGCTGGGGATGAATGTATTTTTGGTACTCATTATGGGGTTGTTTTTAAGTGGAGGCTTGGGCTTTATCTTTACCGATATGTCTTTCCTTGCTTTCGGAAAAAGCATGTACGAAGGTTTTTCTAATATGCAAGAAATCTTTATACTTTCTTTGCTTACAGGCGGACTGGCAGCCATGGTGGAGAAAGCGGGAGGTATCTCATATATTCTTCATAAGGTGAAGAGTGGCATTAGGGGGAAAAAATCTGCCCTATTGGGTATAGGAGGGCTGGTGGGGCTTACGGATATGGCTACGGCAAATAATACTATAGCGATTCTTATTTCGGGAAAAATCGCTAAAAATATCAGTGATGAGTACCGAATTTCCCCTAGGGTATCCGCAGCGGTGCTAGATATATTTTCCTGTATCGTGCAAGGTGTATTGCCTTATGGTGCCCAAATACTTATTCTCATTAGTTTTAGCAAACAAGGTATCCATTATCCTACACTGATGTATTACTCTTTTTACCCCGCTCTGCTATTGGTGGCTGTATTGTTCAGTATCTTCTTTAGACGGAAATGGGAGTAAATCTTGGAGACCTTTGCAAGAACTGTTTACCTTCTATTTTTTTGTATTAACTCCACATTTTATGAGTTTACTAAAGAAGTGTATAAATTTGCAATAAATATATGTTCCATCATCAATACCATATAGTGAAAATGCTTAAAAAAATAATAGATAGTATTTGCTTATCACAATAGATACGTTATATGTATTATAATATCCCCTTTGTCTTTATAAAGACAAAGGGGATGCTCTTACGATTTTATCATCTTATTTATTCAATGATTATGCTAACACCAAGGGTATCCGTTCTTGGTCCCTTTGAGAGAGTAGAGCCTGTGCTATTTTGGGTACTAATGCTTAGCTTTGTCCTATGATTTATCATAAAACACTCCTTTTTATAGTAGGACTAGTCTCGTGTTTACGCTAAAAACTTAGTCGTTTTTCTGTTGAATCGCTTGATGGTATTTTTTCCTGTTTCTGGCTGTAACTCCATTCCTTCTTTCACCATTTCAGTGATAATTTCTCTTATGTCCATACTCCCTGAGGGTATAGAGATAGTCAAGAAGTCTGCTTTGTTTTCGGTTAAAAGATTAGGTATTAACCACGCTTTAAGTTGATTCATATCTCTATGGTTTTAAATTAATATGATTGAATGATAGATACGCTTAAATTTTAGTTTTAACTGAGAAATGTTTTCATTTTTCTACACATCTCACCGCGTTATAAGGGATGGAAACTACTTCGGAAAATGATTCAGTAAAAGAAAAAAAAATGTTTCCAAAAGATAGTTCATATGTAGTACCTCCTGATTCGAATTTTCCAAAATCTAAATAGGAAGCCTCTTCATTACTCCCTGTCCATCCATTTTGATTTTTGAAAGCTGAAGGAGCATTTCGTGAATACAGAATCCATATTCCAGATGTTCCTTCAGATACAGAAGAGGAGGTGATAGTTACAGTATCATCGGGGGAGTCTCTATCTATATTTGAGCCAGTTACTCCTGTAAATAGATTTAGATTAGGGTAATCATAATTTTTTAAAATTGCCATAGATTGATAATTTATATGTGAATTGGGTTCCAATACTAATTTATTTTGTTGAACAAATGCCATTACATCATTAATATTCATCACTCTATATCCATTGGGGCAAGGGTTATTTACCCCTTGCCATAATGCTGATAAAGGGGCACCCAATTCAGTAATATCATTTGCCCAATATGCATCGTATGTATCAACAAAGTTTTTAGGGCTATTGATAGAGTTTACTGTTGTGTAAATAATTGGATACACGCGTGATACATGCCAATACTCAGAACCTTTCTGGTAAGTAACCAGTTCATGTCCATCGGCTTTTCTACCGTATTGGAATAAAGATCCAGATGCTTTCCAGTCGTTATAGTCTGTGGGTACGGCTTCTGGGTTAAAATGGGGGGAGCTTTCTTTGGCATATTCAGCACCAAGGTTAAGGTTGAGCCATTTTTTTCCATTAGGTCCCATTACCGCACAATAGATAAAATTGTGATCTCCATCTCCATAATGTTTATCATATACTCGTTCTAAACATTTTCCATTTGGTGCTTCTAGTGCTTCTAGCACTACCTGTGCTTTACTTTGGGAAGACCATAATAGTCCCCCCAAAGAAGCAATATACAATAATTTACTCATAGTTTAATGTAATTTAATTAATAGCATCTCCTGTGATGGTTACATTAGCATCAGTTCTTTTAATTATCCCTACTGCGGAGAATTTGATTCTAGTTTTCGTACCTCTGGCAGACTGCAGGGTTACCCCTTGTCCTACCAATCTTACTTGACCAGTACCTTGCTGTATAATTACACAGCTAAACCCAGCTGGAAGCGTGGATGGTACAGTTACATTGACTGCACCGGTAGCATTTACATATACAAAACCTCCATTGTCGGTTACAGTGATGGTAGTAGCTCCCGTTACTTCGCGGATAGGAGTGCTTGGAGCACCTATTTTTAGCGTTCCATCTGCAGAAGCCACTACATTTCTATCTCCTGTACCCGCTAGAGCGGTAGATTTTACATTTCCTGCTACATCGAGTTTTGCGGTTGGCGTAATGGTTCCAATACCTACATTTCCACCTGCATTAATGGAGATACCTCCTTTCCATTGATTCCCTGTATTATTTGTAATAAGGAGTGTCCCATCTGGGCTTTTGGCTATATCAGTAAAATCTGTAAAGCCACTTCTTTGTAACCTAAGCAAACGAGAATCGTTTCCTAATATTCTTGCTTCTCCGTGAATGTCAAGAGTTCCTAATATCCTTGCGTTTCCATCAACATCTAGTTTGCTAGTTGGAGTTTCTGTGCCAAGTCCTACTTTACCATTTGCATCAATAGCGATTCCTCCTTTCCATTGTTTTCCTGTGTTATTTGTGATAAGGAATGTGCCATTTGGTCTTTTTACTATATCAGTAAAATCTGTAGAGCCTTTTCTTTCTAATCTGAGTAAGTGATCGGCATCACCTATAATTCTTGCTCCACCTGCTACATCGAGTTTTGCATTAGGTGTATCATTTCCTATTCCTACATTTCCCGTGGTCCTGTCCACAAAAAGCTTATTCCCATTTGCCCAGAGTCTAAAGTTTCCTTCTACCGTTGTACTCAACTCTACACGCTTGGTAAAATCATTGGGATGAATGGCTACCCCTCCGCCTCCTGTTGTATTGGCACTATTAACCACCAATGGATACCAGCTATTAGACTTCACTGTAAGTGGAGATGCCGAGGTTCCCTCTACCGTTAAGGTATGACCTGCTGTATTTAATGTTCTTACCCCTGTTAAGGTGCCATCTGCATTATAGATATTTTTGAGGACATTAGCAGCGAGTTTATCAGCAGTGATGGTAGCATTGGCAATTTTTCCACCTGTAATAGTGTTATTGGCAATGTCTGCATTTACAATTGTACCATCTTTAATATCTACAGATTCTACCGTGCCGTTTTGGATTTTTGCAGAGTTAATGGCATTGTCAGCAATACTTAGTGTTACATTTTTAAGTGCAGCACCATTTCCATTCCCTACAGTAATTCCTGTACCTGTGATGTTTCCTGTACCACTGAGGGTAGAGGCAGATACACTTCCGGTTTTAAGGATACCATTAGCATCAGCAAGGACTATACGGTCACCAGCTCCTGCGAGGTCAGATATTAAAACATTTCCCTTTACATTTAATTTTTGTGTAGCCGAAGCGTTAGAGCTTACAGAAGACCCAAAGCCAATGTTGAGTTTCCCGTCATCAGTAAGTATTGCTTTCGAGCTTAAATTAGTACCATCTTCAGCATATCCCCAAAAATGTAAACCATCCGCATATTTATTTGTTCCCTTGCTTTGCATGTTATAGATACGCCATCTTTTGGATAACACAGCCCCTGTTTTTGCATCATTAATAAGCTCTATATAGCCACCTACGCCATCAGCTGCGTTTACAGAAGAGCGTAATCCACCTATTGAAAGAACATTTCCGGCTACTTGTAATTTGTCTACAGGAGAATTTGTTCCAATTCCTACATTACCATTGCTGCGGAGTGCATAGATAACATCTCGTGCTGCCCAGAGTCTTAAGTTTCCTTCTGGTGTGGCGTTGAATTCTATTCTTTTATCATTATCTCCTTTAGGACGGATGGATAATCCGCCGTTACCATTGCTATTATGGGTGCTAATTTGTAATGGGTGATAGGAAGCACCTTCTATTGTTAATGCATTATTTCCTGTGGTAACTTTTCTGTTTTGTGCAATGGTTCCATCATGGGTATAGATGTTTTTGAGGACATTAGCAGCGAGTTTATCAGCAGTGATGGTAGCATTGGCGATATCTTCCCCTTTGATAGTGCCATTCTTGATATCCACAGACTCTATTGTTTCATTTTGAATTTTTGCAGAGTTAATGGCATTATCAGCAATACTTAGTGTTACGCCTTTAAGTGCAGCACCACTTCCATTCCCTACAGTAATTCCTGTACCTGTGATGTTTCCTGTAGCAGTGTTGATTTTATAAGGATTTGCCGTAGTACCATTTCCGGTTACGGTGGTATTGGTGCCATTCCCAATTAAACCAATGCCTCCTTGCGGTCCCGCAGGTCCTTGCGGCCCTTGCTGTCCAGTAGCTCCTTTTGGTCC
>NZ_JH932293.1:0-31804 GCF_000301075.1 Bergeyella zoohelcum ATCC 43767 | reverse complement strand
ATGTCTCCATTGTAGTAATAGAATCCCTCCTCATTAATCTGTCTTACTTTGGGGTTATTCCCTGAATAAGAAACATTATCTACGAAGATTAAGGTTCCTTTTACGAGTTGATTGTTATCAATGGAAGCTACCCTGGTTTTTGTAAGTCGAGGAATCAATAATCCTTCATTGGTAGTTAGGTTACTCGATAGATTTTGAATATCGAGTGTAGCTTTGGGAGTAGGAGTGTTAACCCCCACTCTTCCTTTTTCACTTTGTCCAAAGGCTTCCGTACCGATGAACATACTTGCTAATACGGCAAGCGTGCATAGTTGTTTTTTCATACATTGTGTCTTTAAAATTGTTTATATTAATTGTTTGTTTTTTTTTATTTATTTTAGGCTGTATACCAAAATTAATATAGCAGCAATTATATGTTTATGGCTTTTACTGTATTGTTTTTTATAGTATATAGACATAAACCATAACTATTGAAGAGCTATGATGAAATAAAAACAGTTTCAATTGAAAAAATACAAGATTGTCTTTCTCGAAAAAGTAGGAGCTACGGATAGGATAAAAAGTATAAATATCCTTAATCATTGGTACAAGAAAAAAACCTTAGAAAGTTGAATATTTTCTAACGAGGATAAGTACCATTATTATGAACTACCTTACCGACTCAAAATACAAAAGATAATTGTATTTTGAATTTGAGAAAAACAGATAACACTAATGCATAAAAAGTGGTTGCATTATAGAGCTCGCATAATTGTGGGGTTTCACAAATATTACAGAACATCCAGTTTTGAAGGTTCTCTGTAGAAGGAATTGTACTATTTTTTTTCATCATGGAGCAAAGATACTATTTATTCTTATATAAACAATGAATGGCATATGAAATAGTGAATTATTTTTTATGAAGATATTTTGTTATGATAAATGTTAGGTTGTGTTAATCAATGTGAATAGGGGGTATTTTAAAAAAAATAATTGAGAATTTAGTAAATTATTAAATATGGATTATCTGTCTTAGAGTTGAAGTAATTATGAATATTAAAACCATTTGTAAGATATGAGTGTTTTTTATTTATCTTTGTACAATAAACAATTAGCATGAGTTGGTTTAAAAAGATTTTTAGTAAGAAAGAAAAAGAAACCTTAGATCAGGGATTAGAAAAATCTCGTCAGGGCTTTTTCGAAAAAATGACCAAAGCCGTAGTAGGAAAAAGTACGGTAGATGAAGAAGTACTAGATGATTTAGAGGAAGTACTCATCGCATCGGATGTAGGTGCAGAAACTACTATCAAAATTATCCAACGAATAGAAGAAAGAGTAGCCAGAGATAAATATGTAAATACTGCAGAATTGGATAAAATTTTGCGTGAAGAAATCTCAGCATTACTTCTTAAAAATCCACATCCTACAGAAAATATAGACTCTTCTAAAAAACCTTTTGTCATTATGGTAGTAGGAGTAAATGGTGTGGGTAAAACTACTACGATAGGAAAACTGGCACATCAATTTAAGTCAGAAGGAAAAAAAGTAGTTCTTGGGGCGGCAGATACTTTCCGTGCTGCTGCAGTAGATCAGCTCACGATATGGAGTGAAAGAGTAGGCGTGCCTATTGTAAAACAAGGTATGGGGGCAGACCCTGCCTCAGTGGCTTTTGATACAGTGCAAAGTGCAGTGGCTCAAAATGCAGATGTGGTGATTATTGATACAGCTGGAAGGCTACATAATAAGATTAATCTTATGAATGAGCTTTCTAAAATAAAAAGAGTAATGCAAAAGGTACTCCCTGATGCACCGCATGAAATTCTTCTCGTTTTAGATGGATCCACGGGGCAAAATGCATTTGAACAGGCAAAACAATTTACCGCGGCTACTGAAGTAACTGCTTTGGCTATTACTAAATTAGATGGCACCGCAAAAGGAGGAGTGGTTATTGGTATTTCAGATCAATTTCAAATTCCTGTAAAATATATTGGAGTAGGTGAGCAGATGAATGATTTGCAAATTTTTAATGGAGAAGAGTTCGTAGATAGCTTTTTTAAACGATGATATTTTCAGTATTCCGAGATACTCTTATACAATTTTAATAAATCTCATTTTAGGCATAGTTTAGGATGTACTCAAGATGAATAATAAAAAAAGATAAAATTATGGGTATTTTAACATGGATTATCTTCGGCCTTATTGCCGGAGCATTGGCAAAAGCGATTATGCCAGGAAATCAAGGAATGGGATGGATTATGACCATTATATTGGGTATCGTGGGTGCATTCGTGGGAGGATGGATAGGCACGCTTCTTAATCTAGGAACTGTGGAAGATTTTAGTTTAGGAAGTATGGCACTTGCCGTAGTAGGGGCACTTATTGTTCTTTGGGTGTTTGGTATGGCCAATCGAAAAAGATAACTAAATAATTTAAAAATGAAAAAAGTCACCCATTGGGTGGCTTTTTTGTTGTGATAAGCTGTTGTTGGGTTGGTTCGTATGGATTATATTCCTTAAATTCTATTTGTTATGATTTTGTCATTTTAAAAAAAGTAATTATCTTTGCACCTCAAAATAAAAGCAATTAAATGCCTACTATTCAACAATTAGTAAGAAAAGGAAGAGAGTCGCTTGCCAAGAAGAGCAAATCGGCTGCTCTTGATTCTTGTCCACAAAGACGAGGAGTATGTACGAGAGTATATACTACGACACCTAAGAAACCAAACTCTGCACTTAGAAAAGTAGCAAGGGTAAGACTTTCTAACGGTAAAGAAGTCAACGCTTATATCCCGGGCGAAGGACATAATCTTCAAGAGCACTCGATAGTATTGGTAAGAGGCGGAAGGGTGAAAGACCTACCGGGAGTTCGTTACCATATCGTAAGAGGTGCATTGGATACCGCAGGTGTAAACGGAAGAACACAGCGAAGATCTAAGTACGGAGCTAAGAGACCAAAACCAGGTCAAGCCGCTAAAAAGTAATCATTAAATTTTAAGAAACGAAACAATGAGAAAAACAAAAGCGAAAAAAAGACCGTTGTTACCGGATCCGAAATTTAATGATCAGTTGGTAACAAGATTCGTGAACAATTTAATGTTAGATGGTAAAAAATCTATCGCATTTAGAATTTTTTATGACGCATTAGATGTAGTAGAAAACAAAAAAGGAGACAACGAGAAAACTTCTTTGGAGATATGGAAAGATGCACTTACGAATGTAATGCCGCATGTGGAAGTTCGTTCCAGAAGAATTGGAGGAGCTAACTTCCAGATTCCTATGCCAATCAGAGCCGATAGAAAAATCTCTATGGCAATGAAATGGCTCATTAAGTATGCGAAAGCAAGAAATGATAAGTCTATGGCGTTAAAATTAGCGGCAGAGATTATCGCAGCTTCTAAGGAAGAAGGTGCAGCTTTCAAAAAGAAAACAGATACTCACAAAATGGCGGAAGCAAACAAAGCTTTCTCTCACTTCAAATTCTAATCTGAAATGGCAAGAGATCTTAAATACACAAGAAATATTGGTATTGCTGCACACATTGATGCGGGTAAAACTACCACCACAGAAAGAATCTTGTTCTATACAGGGAAAACACACAAAATCGGGGAAACTCACGAAGGGTCTTCTCAGATGGACTGGATGGAGCAAGAAGCTGAAAGAGGGATTACCATTACTTCAGCAGCAACTACTTGTAACTGGAACTTCCCAACAGATCAAGGAAAAAACTTACCAGAAACAAAAGGATACCACTTTAACATCATTGATACCCCAGGGCACGTAGATTTTACCGTAGAGGTAAACCGTTCTTTGAGAGTATTAGATGGACTCGTATTCCTTTTCTCTGCGGTAGATGGAGTAGAGCCTCAGTCTGAAACCAACTGGAGACTTGCAGACAACTATAAAGTTGCTCGTATGGGATTCGTGAACAAAATGGACAGACAAGGTGCAGACTTCCTTAATGTAGTGAATCAAGTGAAAGAAATGCTCGGTTCTAATGCTGTGCCTATCGTACTTCCTATCGGTTCTGAAGAGGACTTTAAAGGAGTAGTAGACTTGATTAAAAACAGAGCTATTGTATGGCATGAGGATACTCAAGGAGCTACTTTCGATGTAGTGCCGATTCCTGATGATATGAAGGATGAGGTAATGGAGTACAGAGAAAAATTGGTAGAAGCCGTTTCTGAATACGACGAAACTTTGATGGAGAAATTCTTCGAAGATCCAGATTCTATTACAGAAGATGAAATTAATGCAGCGTTGAGAGCCGCTACCATTGACCTTTCTATCATTCCGATGACTTGTGGTTCTTCTTTCAAAAACAAAGGGGTACAGTTTATGCTAGATGCGGTTTGCCGTTACTTGCCTTCTCCTTTGGATAAAGATGACATTAAAGGAACAGACCCTAATACAGAGGCAGAAATCACTAGAAAACCAGATGTAAAAGAGCCTTTCGCAGCTTTGGCATTTAAAATTGCTACAGACCCATTCGTAGGTCGTTTGGCATTCTTTAGAGCTTATTCTGGTAGATTAGATGCAGGTTCTTATGTATTGAACACGCGTTCAGGAAATAAAGAAAGAATTTCTAGAATTTACCAAATGCACGCCAACAAGCAAAGTCCGGTAGAGTATATCGAGGCTGGAGATATTGGTGCAGCAGTAGGTTTTAAAGATATCAAAACAGGGGATACGCTTTCTGATGAGAAAAACCCTATCGTTCTTGAATCTATGATTTTCCCAGATCCAGTAATTGGTATCGCTGTGGAACCTAAAACAAAGGCTGACCAAGATAAAATGGGTAACGCTTTGGCAAAATTGGCAGAGGAAGATCCTACATTTACCGTTAAGACTGATGAGGCTTCTGGACAAACCATCATCTCTGGTATGGGAGAGCTTCACCTAGATATCATCGTAGACCGTATGCGTCGTGAATTTAAGGTAGAAGTAAACCAAGGACAGCCACAGGTAGAGTACAAAGAAGCACTTACTGCAGTAGCAAACCACAGAGAGGTGTACAAAAAGCAATCAGGTGGTCGTGGTAAGTTTGCGGACATCGTATTCGAAATCGGTCCAGCAGACGAAGGTAAATCTGGTCTTGAATTCATCAACGAAATCAAAGGGGGTAACATTCCTAAAGAATTTATTCCATCAGTAGAAAAAGGTTTCAAAGAAGCGATGAAGAATGGTCCATTGGCAGGATTCGAAGTAGATGCAATGAAAGTTACCCTGAAAGATGGTTCTTTCCACGCAGTGGACTCTGACCAATTGTCATTTGAATTGGCTGCGAAACTTGGTTTCAAAGAATCAGGAAAAGCTGCCAAGGCCGTAATCATGGAGCCTATCATGAAACTTGAGGTAGTAACACCTGAAGAATACATGGGAGACATCGTGGGAGACCTTAACAGAAGAAGAGGTACTGTAAACGGTATGGACGATAGAAACAACGCAAAAGTAATCAAAGCGTTCGTTCCACTTTCCGAAATGTTCGGTTATGTAACGGCGTTGAGAACTTTGTCTTCTGGTAGAGCAACTTCTTCTATGGAGTTTGAAAAGTATGAAGCAGCTCCGCAGAATATCGCTGATGAAGTAATCGCAAAAGCAAAAGGGTAACAATGCAGTAGGCAATAAGCCGTAGGCAGTAAGCGATAAGTTTCTTGCCTAATGCTTAAAGCCTAATGCCTAAAGCTAAAAATTAAATAAAATGTCACAAAGAATCAGAATAAAACTTAAGTCTTACGATTACAACTTGGTGGATAAATCTGCTGAAAAAATCGTAAAAACGGTGAAAGCTACTGGTGCGGTGGTGAATGGACCTATTCCATTGCCAACGAACAAAAGAATCTTCACGGTTCTTCGTTCACCGCATGTTAATAAGAAAGCAAGAGAGCAGTTCCAGCTATCTGCCCACAAGCGTTTGATGGATATCTACTCTTCTTCTTCTAAAACAGTAGATGCCCTTATGAAGCTAGAATTGCCTTCTGGGGTAGATGTAGAAATTAAAGTTTGATAATTTCAGCTTTGATATAGTAAAACGCTCTTTCCGAAAAGGAAAGAGCGTTTTTTAATTTATTTTTGTATCTTAGCACACAATATAAATGTATAACTATGAGGTATTTATTGTTTTTATTTCTATTGTTCTCCCATCTTGCTTTTTCTCAGTATGTGAAAGTGGTGGGCATGAGTGGATGGACAAGTGTGAAGAATTAGAAAAATCTACCCATGCTCGGAGAAACCCAGCAGGTAATAACGGTGGGGTTGGGGATTGATTTACTGGAAAGAGATTCTTATTATTTATCAAACGAAGTAGGATACACTCAGCTAGGAGGGAAGGATGTAAACCCTCATTTTTCTTCTCCTTATGATTATATAAGTAAGAAATGGGGATATGTGTATGCATCTTCTGTATTTAGATATAAACCTGCAATGCTGGGGAATGGCTTCGTCTTCGTAGGTGTGGGTCCTGCTGTGAAGGTACGCATTTCGGAAGATGGACTAGAAGATACCTATTATAGTGTAGGCGATGAAAAAATATCAGTGAATCAATTGGTATTTGGATTAAAAGGAGAGTTAGGTTATATGTATCATTTTGGAAATTATAGATTAGGAGTTGTAGGGAATTATACGCTTAGCACACCTATGGCTAAAAGTAACTATATCCGATGGACGAGTAACCCTATATTTGTGGGAGTTTCTTTTGGTTTCGGTATATAATTTTGATTCTAAAAAATATAAGAATGATATCCCTACGCTAAGTGGGGATTTTTTTGTAATTAGATTTAATATTTATATATAATTATTCTAAATAAACTATATTTGCATTTTAAATCATAATGATGAAGAAAACAGCTATTATTTTTGGATTGATTTCTATTTCTGTATTTGCTCAAAAAAATGAAAAAGTAAAAGAAATAGAGGAAATAGTCCTTCATAAACCTATTCCTATAAAGGAAAAACTAGAAAGGGAGGGTTTTGCTGTGAATGTAGTGGAGACTAAAGATATGGTCATCCGTAATATTCAGACTACAGAACTGTTGGATAGAACGGCAGGACTTAGACTTCGTCAAGATGGGGGGCTAGGTTCTAGGATTAATTTTAATATTAATGGAATGACGGGTAATGCAATCAAAATTTTTATTGATGGCGTACCTGCTACTAATTACGGTAGATCTTTTTCGGTTAATAGTATTCCACCAGCTCTTATAGAGAGAATAGAAGTGTACAAAGGAGTGGTTCCGGGGCATCTTTCAGAAGACTCCTTAGGAGGAGCTATCAATATCGTTTTAAAAAAGCATAAAAAAGATTTACTGAATCTTGCTTATTCTGTAGGGTCATTTAATACTCATCAGGCGAGTGCTAATGTGAGTCATAGAAGTGAAAAGGGCCTTTTGGTAGATATTTCTACTTTTTATAATTATAGTGATAATAGCTATCATGTTTGGGGAGAACAAATTAGTTTTAGAGATTATCAGGGAGCCATTACACGAGGTCATAAAGCTAAAAGATTTCATGATGCTTTTCGTTCTTATGGTTCTAAAATAGACATCGGTTTTGAAGGAGTGAAATGGGCAGATAGGTTTACTATTGGAGGGGTGTTTTCTAATGACTATAAGGAAATACAGCATGGGGTTACTATGCAAAGGGTTTTTGGAGATAGACATAGCCGAAGAGAAGCCAATATCGCTACGCTTAATTACCGTAAAAAGGATATATTTACCAAAGGACTATCTCTCAATGTAGATGCAAGTTACGGTCAGAGAAAAACACAAGCGATAGACACTGTAGGTATTATGTATGACTGGCGTGGACCTATTCTCTATCCTGATGGAAATCCTGTGAGATATACCATGGGTTCAGAATTAGGAAATAGAAAAACGGATGAAACCAATTTTAACAAAACTTTTGTGGTTAGAGCAAATGTCGCGTATCAATTTTTTAAAAATAATACGCTGATGGTTAATCATCTCTTTAATAATTTTGATAGAGGAGTGCAGGATACTTATTTACCATTAGGGCTTCAATTACTAACAAATACTCTTGATTTACAGAAAAATATCACTTCTGTAACTTATGAAAATTTGGCATTCAAGCAAAGATTAAGAACGAATATCTTTTACAAATATTATAGACAAAAAGTAACTTCTAATGAACCTTTTCAGGTCTCCACTCAGCCTTTGGTGTATGATGTGAAAAAAAGAAATAAAGTAGAAGAATATAATGGTTTCGGTGGGGCAATGTCTTATTCTGTTACTCCAAAATTATTCGTTATGGCATCGGCAGAAAAAGCAATTCGTTTTCCAAATGAGAATGAAATTTTTGGAAGTCCTGATAATTTGGTTAATCCAAGTAATGTGCATGCTGAACAAAGTTTTAATGCCAATGTAGGGGTTAATTTTGCAGGATTTACTTTCGGAAAGCATACGCTTAGAGGAAATGTATCCGTATTCTACAGAGATACTCAGGGGATGATTCGTCAGGCAGAAACCTCAGGTAATAGTGGAACTACTTACTATGAAAACTTAGAAGATGTGCTTACTAAAGGTATAGATGCTGAAATTAATTATGCTTTTGCTAATCAGCTTCATATTGGTTTGAATGTTTCTAAATTTGATGTTTTGTTTAATACAGAATACAATTCTAAAGGAGAAAAATATCTTTATTATAAAAAACAAATTCGTAACGAACCTTCGTTTAAGTTGAACGCAAACGCTACTTATTATTTGGATGATGTATTCGTTAAAGGTTCTAGAGCATCACTTCATTATAATATTCATTTTGTAGAAAGTTTCCTGAGAAATTGGTCTAATGTAGGACTCAATAATTTAGATATTATTCCTACACAGTTTTCCAATGACATAGGCTTCACTTATGCTTTTCCGAAAAGAAAAATAATGATTGGTTTTGATGTGAAGAACATCTTTGATCGTCAATTGTATGACAATTTTGGATTGCAAAAATCAGGAAGAGCATTTTATGGAAAGATTACTTATCATATTTTTTAAAAAATACGATAGATATTTGTAAATAACAGAAAACGAAAATTTTAATATTAAATAAAATCAAAATGAGTTTTTTTAGCAAAAAAACGCTTTTAGCGTTAACAGCCGCTTTTACGCTGGCTTCGTGTGACAGAAATGGAGATGAAAACATAAATGAGGACAATGGAAAGGAATTCCAGTTAGCATTTTCTAGTGGCTCTGGTTCTATTACTGGGGTGTATATGAGAGGCATGGATGACCTTAGCCAAGGAACAGTTTCCTTCGATGGAAAGGGATATTTGCTCAGTGAAGCAAGAACTTCTAGAATATTTCATTCAGATGATAAAAAATATGTGTATTCATTGGCATATCAAGTGGGTACTATAGGGAAATGGGAATTTCTGGGAGGTAGTAATTATAAAAAGGTAGGAGAAATAGATGCAGGAATTCCTTTGGGAAATAAAGGAATACGATTTTATAAATTAAATAACAATGAGGGCTCTGTGCATTATATAAAATCAGAACCAGAATATGAACCAGATGGAACTACTTATAAGCATCATAAGATGTCCTTGTCATTAGGGATATTAGACTTTAATACCATGACGGTAAAACCCAGTGTTAAGAAGAATATTCCTTTTACTTTACCAGGGAATTTGCCTAGTCAGGGCTATCACATTACGAGGATAGATGCTCCAGTGTTATCTAATGGTAAACTGTATTATGGTGCAGCAGTAAGTAAATTTGATCCTACTACAGGGAAAAATTCAGAGGCAGATAAAGCCATGACTTTAGTGGTAGATTATCCAAGTCTTGAAAATCCTACTGTAGTAGAAACCGCTTTGGTAAAAGGATCTACCAATGGTTACCGTACTCCTACACAGTATGTTACTGAAAATGGAGAAATTATTCAATTGGTTAATAGTCGCTCTGGAAAAACGCATATTGTAAAGTTGGTTAATGGGCAATATGATGCTACTTATAAATTTAGTTTAGATGAAGCATTGGGAAGACCTGGAAAAACTTCATCTAATGGATTCTTTTATGCCGGAAATGGAATTGTGTTTATGCCTTACGAGAAAAAGCATATTCCTGCTAAGCAAATTGGAGTAGATCCTCAAGGTAATCCTACACAGTCTTCACCATGGGGATTGGCCAGAATAGATTTGAACTTTAAAACTGTAGTGGATTTGGAAGTTCCAGATAATCTTTGGCTTACACAGTGGCAAACTTCTGTGATTAAAAATGGTAAGTTTTATATAGCTTTAGCACCTGTGGGGCAACAGGGGCATATCTACACTTATGATGTGCATTCTACTTCGGCTGTAGGAACTAAAGGAGCAGCTACGGTTTCAGGAGCGGATCAGTATTTTATTGGGCTTTACTAATGTGTTTTTAATCACTCACTAAAAAAGACATCTCATAGCGAGATGTCTTTTTTTTGAAAAAAAACTTGTGTAGTATTATATTTATACTTACATTCGTTTTAATTAAAATTTTAAGCCCATGAAAAAGTTTTTATTGGTAGCGACACTTTTTGTTGTAGGCACTGTTAGTGCACAAAGTGAAGTTTTATTTTAAAAAGATGAGGAGCAAGTACAATCCACTACAATCGAATTAGGGCAAGTGTCTGATGTTGTTTTGGTGGTTGATAATGAGGTTTCGAAAACCAGATGTTATAATAGAGATAAAAATGGAACCTTGCATCCAGTTAGATGTCCAAATGTGATAGTAATTGCTGAATAACTGATGTGGTGTTAAAGTTAAAGGAGATATTGTTATATCTCCTTATTTGTATATTTTTGTTATTATGAAAAAAATATTTTTTGTTTCCTTAGTTTTGTGTGGTCTATGGATTGTAAATTCACAAACCTACCGCTTTTATTATGAAATCAAATTTAAAAAAGATTCTTTGGCAAAGGAACATACGAATGAAGTTGCTATTTTAGATATTGGGAAAGATAAAGTAAAATTTTATCCTTCAGATATTTTGGAGAAAGACTCTATCAGGCTTCATTACAATGTGTATGAGTTTTCATATAGTAAGTTAGGCTATAAGCTTATTCGTGAAAAAGGCACATATAAAAATATGAATTATGTATCACTTACACCCAATTATTATCGCTATGAAACCTATGATGAAGTGCAGTGGAATGTTTTGGCGGAAAAGAAAACTATAGCACAATTTACAGTTCAAAAAGCGACGACTAATTTCGGAGGGCGTGATTGGGAGGCATGGTTTACCACGGATATTCCTTTTCAAGAAGGACCTTATAAATTTAGAGGGTTGCCAGGGCTTATTGTGGAATTGAGAGATGCCCAAGAACATTATATTTTTCAGTTGTGGAAGACCAAAGTTTTACCACAGGAATTTGATACTTCGTTTTATGTAGAAAATACGGATACTACACCTGCTATCATGATTACTGAGAAAAAAATGACGAATTTATTATTGGATTATTATACCAATCCATTGAAAGATTTTGAAACTCAAAGTATGGTGGTAGAGGATAAGAATGGTAATGTAAAAACGCTAAACGCGAAAGAGCTCACTCAGATGTATCAAAAGCAAATCCGGAAAAATAATAACCCCATAGAATTAAATAAGGCAATAGTGTATCCTGTAAAATAATTATAGTTTTTTTTTAAGATTGAGCAGATTTGTCATCCATCTTATGATCTGTTATGATGAAGTATCTTTGGCTGAAAGTACTCAAAATTAATTTGGTGCTTACAAAAAAACTTCCTATATTTGCACACTCAATTAAGGTGGGGAGTGTGCCTAAATAGAAAATAGAAATCACTGCACTTGCTTTAATGAGTTGAAACACAGAGATAAATTTATATTTTATATAACAATGTCAGGTATTATTGGAAAAAAAATCGGTATGACATCGCTATTTGACGAGAACGGGAAGAATATTCCTTGTACGGTTATTTTAGCAGGTCCATGCTCGGTTTTACAGGTCAGAACCGTAGAAAATGATGGTTATGTAGGCTATCAGTTAGGTTTCGATGACAAGAGTGAGAAGAATGTCGGGAAGGCATTAGCGGGTCATTTTAAAAAGGCTGGCTCTACACCGAAAGCAAAGTTGCATGAATTCCACCATGGATTTGATGACTTAAAAGTAGGTGATGAAGTAACGGTAAATCTATTCTCAGAAGGAGAATTTGTAGATGTTACAGGGACTTCTAAAGGTAAAGGTTTCCAAGGGGTTGTGAAAAGACATAACTTCGGTGGGGTAATGCAGGCTACCCATGGTCAGCACAATAGATTGAGAGCGCCAGGTTCTATCGGTGCGGGTTCTGACCCTTCAAGAGTTTTCAAAGGTTTGAGAATGGCAGGAAGAATGGGAGGTAAAAAAGTTACCGTACAAAACCTTCAAGTGTTGAAAGTAGATGAAGAACAAAATCTTTTGGTAGTAAAAGGTGCTGTTCCGGGTGCTAAAAATTCATATGTAATTGTAAGAAGATGGAACTAGTAGTATTAAATATCCAAGGGAAAGAAACCGGAAAGAAAGTTACTTTGGACGAGTCTGTATTCGGAATCGAACCAAACCAACACGCGGTTTATCTAGAAGTGAAACAATACCTTGCAGCACAGAGACAAGGTACACATAAATCTAAAGAAAGAAGTGAAATTACCGCTTCTACTAAGAAATTAAAGAAACAGAAAGGCTCTGGTTCGGCAAGATATGGTGATATTAAATCTCCAGTATTCAAGGGTGGAGGTAGAGTATTTGGTCCAAAACCAAGAAACTATCGTTTTAAATTGAACAAAGCGTTAAAGAGATTGGCTAAAAAATCAGTCCTTTCTCAGAAGATGAAAGAAAACTCTATTAAAGTATTAGAAGCGTTCAATTTTGATACGCCTAAAACAAAAGAGTTTATCAATATCAATAACGCACTTGGTTTTGAAGGGAAAAAGGCATTGTACATTTTGCCAGAATTGAACAAAAATGTATATCTTTCTTCTCGTAACTTGCCAAAAACAAAGGTGTTGCCATTTAATGAAATCAGCTCTTATGATTTAATCAATGCGGGAGAGATCGTGTTCATTGAAGGAGCCGTAGAGAAATTCACAGAAAACTTAAAGAAATAAATCATGTCAGTAATTATTAAACCAGTAATTTCAGAAAAAGCAAACTACTTGACAGATTTGAGAGGGACTTATTCTTTCCTAGTAGATACGAAGGCGAATAAAATCCAAATCAAACAAGCGGTAGAAGAGGCTTACGGAGTAAAAGTGGCGGATGTAAATACGATGATTTATGCGCCAAAAGTTTCAGAAAAATATACGAAAAAAGGACTTCAAGTAGGGAAAACCAATAAGCTTAAAAAAGCAGTGGTAAAACTTGCAGAAGGAGAAGTAATCGATATATTTTCAGTATAAAACGCTATAGGCAGGACGCAATGGGCTGTAGGCTTCCTGCTTCCTGCCTAAAGCATATAGCAAATAAAATAATTTAATCATAAACAATAGTAATGTCTGTTAGAAAATTAAAACCTATCACCCCGGGACAGAGATTCAGAGTTGTAAATAACTTTGAGGAAATTACTACAAACAAGCCAGAGAAATCTTTGGTTGTTGGTATTAAAAAGTCAGGTGGGCGTAATAACACTGGTAAGATGACCATGCGTTACACCGGAGGTGGACACAAAAAGAAATACAGAATTATCGACTTCAAGAGAAACAAATTCGATGTTGAAGCTACGGTAAAATCTGTAGAGTACGATCCGAACAGAACGGCTTTCATTGCACTTCTTGAATATGCCGATGGAGAGAAGAGATATATCATCGCTCCAAATGGTATTAAAGTAGGTCAGAAAGTGATTTCTTCGGAAACTGCGGAACCAAATGTAGGAAACGCTATGAAGCTGAAAAACATTCCTTTAGGAACTGTGATTTCTTGTATCGAAATGAAACCTGGACAAGGGGCAATCTTGGCAAGATCAGCAGGTTCTTCAGCACAATTGACTTCTAGAGATGGTAAGTATGCTATCGTAAAATTGCCTTCAGGAGAGTCTAGAATGATTCTTACAGAGTGCATCGCTATGGTAGGTTCTGTATCCAATGGGGATCATCAGCTTACAGTATCTGGTAAGGCAGGTAGAAGCAGATGGCTCGGAAGAAGACCAAGAACCAGAGCGGTAGTAATGAACCCAGTAGATCACCCAATGGGTGGTGGTGAAGGAAGATCTTCCGGAGGTCACCCAAGATCTAGAAACGGTAAACCAGCTAAGGGGTACAAAACAAGAAAGAAAAATAAAGTGTCTAACCGTTACATCGTATCTAAAAGAAAATAATTATGGCAAGATCGCTTAAAAAAGGACCTTTCATTGCACATCATTTAGATAAGAAGGTTCAGGCAAATATAGAGTCTGGTAAGAAGACTGTAATCAAAACATGGTCTAGAGCATCTATGATTTCTCCAGACATGGTAGGACAAACCATCGCAGTACATAATGGGAAAACTTTTATCCCTGTATATATTACTGAAAATATGGTAGGTCACAAGTTAGGTGAATTTTCTCCAACAAGATCTTTTAGAGGTCACGGTGGTAATAAAAATAAAGGCAGTAGATAATCATTATGGGATCAAGAAAACAAGATAGTGCAATCGCTAGAAAAGAAGCAAACAGAGATGTAGTAAAAGCTCGTTTGAATAATTGTCCTTCTTCTCCAAGAAAAATGAGATTGGTAGCCGATATCATCCGTGGAGAAAGCGTGGATAAAGCTTTGTATATATTGAAATACTCGAAAAAAGAGGCTTCTAATAAATTAGAAAAACTTCTTCTTTCGGCAATTGCTAACTGGCAAGTGAAAAACGAGGGGGCAGACATCGAGGATGCTAACCTTATCGTGAAAGAAATATTCGTGGATAGTGCAAGACAACTGAAAAGACTGAGACCAGCTCCACAAGGAAGAGGGTACAGAATCAGAAAAAGATCTAACCATGTAACTTTAATCTTAGGTAATAAAGAAAATTAATTCAAGGTATGGGACAGAAGACAAATCCAATTGGTAATAGATTAGGTATCATCAGAGGATGGGATTCTAACTGGTTTGGCGGAAACGATTATGGAGACAGAATCGCGGAAGACTATAAAATCAGAAGATACCTTGAGGCAAGATTATCTAAGGCGGGAATCTCAAGAATTTATATTGAGAGAACTCTAAAGCTAGTTACAGTAACTATCACTACCGCAAGACCAGGACTTATCATCGGTAAAGGTGGTCAGGAAGTAGATAAACTGAAAGAAGAATTGAAAAAATTGACAGGAAAAGATGTTCAAATCAATATCTTCGAAATTAAAAGACCTGAACTAGATGCAGTGCTTGTTTCTGAAAGCATCGCTAAGCAAATAGAAAACCGTATCTCTTACAGAAGAGCTGTGAAAATGGCTATCGCTTCTACAATGAGAGCAGGTGCAGAAGGTATCAAAGTTCAGATCTCTGGTCGTCTAAACGGTGCTGAAATGGCAAGAAGTGAACACTTCAAAGAAGGAAGAATCCCACTTTCCACTTTCAGAGCAGACATTGATTATAACTGGGCTGAAGCACATACTACCTACGGTAGATTAGGTGTGAAAGTATGGATTATGAAAGGAGAAGTGTACGGAAAAAGAGAACTTACTCCACTTGTAGGACAGCAGCAAGGTAAAAAGTCTGGTGGTAGAGAAAGAAGACCAAGAAGAAATAATAATTAATTAGGGGTTAGAAGATAGAAATTAGTAATTAGATCTTCCGTTACAAGAACTGATTGAAAATTTATCTAACATCTAACATCTAACATCTAACATCTAATATTTAATCATTATGTTACAACCAAAAAGAGTCAAATTCCGTCGTGTTCACAAGATGAAGATGAAAGGAAATGCGCAAAGAGGAAACCAATTGGCGTATGGTACTTTCGGAATCAAGGCGATCGAAGGAGCTTGGATTACTGCTCGTCAGATAGAAGCAGCTCGTATCGCTGCGACGAGATATATGAAAAGAGAAGGTCAGCTATGGATTAAAATTTTCCCAGATAAACCAATTACTAAAAAACCAGCTGAAGTAAGGATGGGTAAAGGTAAAGGTGCTGTGGAATATTGGGTAGCCGTAGTAAAACCTGGTAAAATTATGTTCGAAGTAGGAGGGGTACCTTACGAAGTAGCAAAAGAAGCACTTCGTCTTGCCGCTCAAAAATTACCAGTAGTTACTAAATTCGTAACAGCTAACGATTTTGTTAAACCTCAATAATCATTACAGAAAATGAAAAATGCAGAAATAAAAAATCTTAGCGCTGGTGATCTTCAAAATAAGCTTACTGAAGCCAAAGCAGAATACACTAAGTTAAGATTGGCTCACAGAATTAGCCCAATTGAAAATCCAATCCAGATTCGTGATTTAAGAAAAACAATCGCAAGATTGAATACTGAACTGAAAGCTAAACAACAATAATTCATTTTACAATGGAAAGAAATTTAAGAAAAGAAAGAATCGGAGTTGTTTCCAGCAACAAAATGGAAAAAACTATTGTTGTGAGCGAAACAATGAGAATGAAACATCCAATGTACGGTAAATTCGTATTGAAAACGAAAAAATATACCGCACATGATGAAAACAACGAGTGCAACGAAGGGGATACTGTTCTTATCCAAGAAACTCGCCCTTTAAGCAAAAATAAAAGATGGAGATTAGTAAGAATCATTGAAAAAGCTAAGTAATGTTACAAACAGAATCAAGACTAAAAGTAGCTGATAATACCGGTGCTAAAGAAGTATTGGTAATCAGAGTTCTAGGAGGAACTAGAAGAAGATATGCTTCCGTTGGTGATAAAATCGTAGTGACTATCAAGGATTCTACACCTTCAGGAAACGCAAAAAAAGGACAAGTATCTAAAGCAGTAGTGGTAAGAACTAAGAAAGCGGTTCGCCGTAAAGATGGTTCTTATATCAAATTTGATGATAATGCTTGTGTACTACTTAACGCAGCAGGAGAAATGAGAGGAACGCGTGTCTTCGGTCCTGTAGCAAGAGAATTGCGTGATAAGGAATACATGAAAGTAATTTCACTAGCTCCAGAAGTACTTTAACATTTTAAACCAGAAATTGAAATGACAAAAGTTAAAATAAAAAGAGGGGATAGCGTTATCGTTACCACCGGAAAAAATAGAGGGAGCAAAGGGGAAGTTCTTGAAGTAATCAAAAAAGAAGGAAAAGACCCAAGAGTAATCGTAGCGGGAGTAAACATCGTTAAGAAACATGTGAAGCCATCTGCTGCTAACCCTCAAGGAGGAATCGTAGAGAAAGAAGCTTCTATCCACATCTCTAATGTAGCTCTAGTAGATGAAAACGGAAAAGCTACTAAAGTGGCTTACAAAGTAGAAGGGGATAAGAAAGTTCGTATCGCTAAATCAACAGGTAAAGAAATCTAATTATGGAATATATTGCAAGACCAAAGAAAGCCTATAAGGAAAAAATTGTTCCAGCAATGATGGAAGAATTTGGGTACAAAAGCATTATGCAAGTGCCAAAATTAGAGAAAATCGTAGTATCTCAAGGTTTAGGAGACGCTACTGCCGATAAAAAAATTATCGATTATGCAGTAGAAGAACTTACTGCCATCACAGGTCAAAAAGCGGTAGGTACTTTGTCTAAAAAAGATGAAGCCGCTTTTAAATTGAGAAAAGGAATGCCTGTAGGTGCTAGAGTAACTTTGAGAGCCGATAAAATGTACGAATTTTTGGATAGATTGACATCTTCTGCACTTCCAAGAATTAGAGACTTTAACGGAATCAAGGCAGACGGATTCGATGGAAGAGGAAACTATAACCTTGGTATTACCGAGCAAATCATTTTCCCAGAAATCGTTATCGATAAAGTGAAAAAAATCCAAGGGATGGACATCACTTTCGTAACTACTGCTAAGACGGATAAAGAAGCGAAAGCATTATTAACTCACTTCGGTTTACCATTTAAAAAGAACTAAGAATGGCTAAAGAATCAATGAAAGCGCGTGAGCGCAAAAGAGAAGCGATGGTAGCAAAATATGCAGAGAAAAGAAAGGCTTTGAAAGAAGCTGGAGATTACGAAGCATTGCAAAAGTTGCCTAAAAACGCTTCACCTGTAAGACTTCACAACAGATGTAAACTTACAGGAAGACCAAGAGGGTATATGAGAACCTTCGGTATTTCCAGAGTAACTTTCCGTGAAATGGCTAACCAAGGACTTATCCCAGGCGTGAAAAAAGCTAGTTGGTAATATTTTAATTATAACAAAACTTGTAGTCAGAAATGGCTACAAGTTTTTTTTATTATATGGCAAATATCAAACCTGTTTAGCCGAAAGAGTTTCATGTTTTTGATATTTTACCAGAGTAACTAAAAACTTTGACAAAGCGTTCTAAAATTGTATTAAGACTTAGAAAGTTCAATCAAAATAAAAAGTCAGAATAGTTGGTTTTATAATTTAGCATTTGATGATCAAAGCTTCCTGTTCATTGCTTCTTGTTTATAGCTTTTTTAAATTTGAATTTTCTTGAAAAGTTTTTTATATCTAATTGTCTAGTAATTAATTCTTTAATAGGTTTTTAAAATTGTTTTTTCAATAATAGCAATGTAAATTGTTATTATATGAAATATTTTTATTAATTTTGTCGCCCGATATAGTGTAAATCTATGTCTTGACTTTAACACCATTACCACTTTGATTATTTTATTTTCAAAAAGTGTAATAGAGGAGGCGAAGGAATAAAAATAACATTCAAATGACCATCAGTAGTAGGGTGGTAAGCGAAAACTTTGGATTCGTTATTTTATAGCATAAAAATAAAATCAGATAATTAAGTTGCGAAAGTGATTTGGCTAATTGGCTGTAGGCTAAAGAACATCTGCAAAACTGGTTATCATAGACCAATAATAATTAACAATAGAAAAATGGTAACAGATCCAATTTCAGATTTCCTAACTAGAGTAAGGAACGCACAAAGCGCAGGCCACAAAGTGGTGGAAATTCCTGCATCGAAAATCAAAAAGGAGATTACGAAGATTCTATTTGACCAAGGTTATATTTTGAACTATAAGTTCGAGGATAACTCTGTTCAAGGAAGCATCAAAATCGCTTTAAAGTATGACAAGCTTACAGGTAAGCCAGCAATCAAATCTATTCAGAGAGCATCTCGTCCAGGTTTGAGGTACTATGCTGGTTCTGCGGAACTTCCAAGAGTTCTTAATGGGCTTGGTATCGCTATCGTATCTACTTCTAAGGGAGTGATGACGGGGAAACAAGCGAAGGTAGAAAATGTAGGTGGAGAAGTAATCTGCTATGTTTATTAATTTTTAAAAAAAGGAAAATGTCAAGAATTGGTAAAGCAATTATTACAGTTCCTGCAGGGGTTACCGTATCAGTAGATGGTGCAGTAGTCACTGTAAAAGGCCCAAAAGGGGAACTTTCTCAGGAATTGACAGGAGGTATTACCTTTGAACAGAACGGAAATGAAATCACAGTGGTTCGTCCGTCTGATTCTAAACAGCACAAAGCACTTCATGGATTGTACAGATCACTTATCAATAACATGGTGATAGGTACTTCTGAAGGTTTTGAAAAGAAACTAGAACTTGTAGGGGTAGGGTACAGAGCATCTCACTCAGGTCAGAGACTTGAACTTGCTCTTGGATTCTCTCACGGTATCGTGGTGGAACTTCCTGAGGAAGTGAAAGTAGATACACTTACAGAAAAAGGGAAAAACCCAATCATTACATTGTCTTCTCATGACAAACAATTGCTGGGTATGGTAACTGCAAAAATCAGATCTTTCAGAAAACCTGAACCATACAAAGGTAAAGGGGTAAGATTTGTAGGTGAAATAGTAAGAAGAAAAGCAGGTAAATCAGCATAATAAATTGTAAACTTATGGCACTTAATAAAGAACAAAAAAGAGCAAGAATAAAAAGAAGAGTAAGAGGTAAAATCTCTGGCTCTGCTGAGTTACCAAGACTTTCTGTTTACAAAAGTAATAAAGAAATCTACGCTCAGCTTATTGATGATAAAGCAGGAAAAACTTTAGCTTCTGCTTCTTCTAGAGCATTAAACGCTAAAGGAACCAAAGTGGAAATTTCTACAGAAGTAGGAAAAGCCATTGCAGAAAAAGCAAAAGCGGCTGGAATAGAGAGCATCGTTTTTGATAGAAATGGTTTTGTGTATCACGGTCGTGTAAAGGCATTAGCTGATGGAGCACGCGAAGGTGGTCTTAAATTCTAATCATATAAAATTTCGGAAAAATGTTAGGACTAGACAATATTGAAAAAGTAAAACCGGGAGGATTAGAACTAAAAGATCGTCTCGTAGCTGTAAACAGAGTAACTAAAGTAACCAAGGGAGGTAGAGCATTCGGCTTTTCTGCTATCGTAGTAGTAGGAGATGAAGCAGGTGTTATTGGCTTCGGACTTGGTAAATCTAAAGAAGTAGCTACTGCCATTTCTAAGGCGGTAGAAGATGCGAAGAAAAACTTGGTAAGAGTTCCTGTAACTAAAGATGGAACTATTCACCATGAAGTTTCTGCAAGATATGGTGGAGCAGATGTATTTATGCGTCCTGCGTCTCATGGTACTGGAGTAATTGCTGGTAACACCGTGCGTATTGTAGTAGAATCTGCAGGTATTAAAGATATCTTAACGAAGTCAAAAGGATCTTCTAACCCTCATAATGTGGTGAAAGCTACATTCAAAGCACTTTTGGACATCAGAACACCAGAAGAAATTGCAAGAATGAGAGGTGTATCATTGGATAAAGTTTTTAAACATTAATGTTTCGTAAAAAATGGCAACAATTAAAGTAAAACAAGTAAGAAGTGCTATCGGGAGAACTAAAAACCAAAAGTTAACCCTTGAGGCATTAGGTTTGAAAAAACTTCACCAAGTAGTAGAACACGAAGCAACTCCTGCTATTCTTGGCATGATTGCTACTGTAAATCACTTAGTAGAAGTTCAAAAGTAAATTTTAATATAGAGTTGGATATTAGAAAAATAGATCCTTAGATAATGAATATTGGAAAATAGATGACTGAAGTTTTTCTTTTATTCTCTTTCTAACTTCTAAATTCTAACCTCTAACTTCTTAAAATATTTAAAAAACAATGAAATTAAATAATATTCAGCCAGCTGCTGGTTCTACACACAATTCAAAAAGAATTGGTAGAGGACAAGGAAGTGGAAAGGGTGGTACTTCCACAAAAGGGCATAAAGGTCAGAAATCTCGCTCTGGATATGCACAGAAAATTGGCTTCGAAGGAGGGCAAATGCCGCTTCAGAGAAGATTACCAAAATTCGGATTTAATAATGTAAATAGAAAAGAGTACAGAGGAATCAACTTGGATACTATCCAAAACCTTATCGATAAGAAAGGCGTTTCAGGAGAAATTAACCAAGAAGTATTGGTAGCCAATGGACTTGCATCTAAGAATGATTTAATTAAAATCTTAGGTCGTGGTGAGCTTAAAGCATCTGTTGCTATCTCAGCACATAAATTTACAAAATCTGCTTCTGAGCTTATCGAAAAAGTAGGCGGTAAAGCCATCACTCTTTAATAAAAAAATCTATGTCAGGATTTATACAAACACTTAAAAACATTTGGAGCTTAAAGGAATTGAGAGAAAAAATTCTTTTTACGCTCGGTATGATTTTAGTGTATAGATTTGCGACTTACATCTCTCTTCCAGGAATTAATCTTGCGGAAGTGGGAGACTTATTAGAGCATTATCAAAATCAAGGTGGAAACAACCAAGGAGGTGTACTTCTTGGTTTGCTTTCGTCTTTTACAGGTGGTGCCTTTGCACATGCCTCCATCATGGCACTAGGGATTATGCCGTACATTTCGGCATCCATTATTGTACAGCTGATGGGAATGGCGGTTCCTTACTTACAGAAATTACAGAAAGATGGTGAATCTGGTAGAAATACCCTTAACCAAATCACCCGATGGCTTACCATTGCGGTATGTTTGGTGCAGGCACCTTCTTACCTTACTACCATTACACAGGTGTTTTTACCTTACTCTCAGTTCTCACAAGCGTATTATGTGCATCCAGAATCCATCATGTTTTGGTTGCCTTCTATCGTTATTTTGATTGCAGGTTCTGTATTCGCGATGTGGATGGGAGAGAAAATTACAGATAAAGGAATAGGAAATGGTATTTCTATCCTCATCATGGTAGGAATTATCTCTAGATTTCCAGAAGCCTTCATGCAAGAGTTCGTAACTCAAACGGGAAGCGGAGGGGCTGGAACCATCATGATTTTCCTTGAAGTGATTTTCTGGTTATTGGTAATTCTTCTGGCTATTGTACTTTCGGTAGCTGTAAGAAAAGTGCCTATTCAGTATGTAAGTAGAGCACAGGCGAGAGGCGGAAATGCCAGAAACCTAATGCAAGGAGCAAGACAGTGGATTCCATTGAAAGTAAATGCAGCAGGGGTGATGCCTATTATCTTTGCACAGGCATTGATGTTCGTACCAGGGCTTTTGACCAAGGTAGATGAATCTAACGCTTTCTTTGCAAGTTTCCAAAATGTGTTCAGCTGGCAGTACAATGTTCTTTTCGGTTTACTCATCATCATCTTTACTTTCTTTTACACTGCCATTACTATTCCAGTAAACCAGATGGCGGATGACCTTAAGAGAAATGGTGGTCTGATACCGAAAGTGAGACCTGGAAAAGAGACGGCAGACTATCTAGATGATATATTATCTAAACTTACCTTGCCAGGTTCAATTTTTTTAGCTATTTTTGCAGTCCTTCCTGCATTAGTATATGGATGGCTGGTTCAGACTCAGAATTTTGCTTTATTCTTTGGAGGAACTTCGTTACTCATCATGGTAGGGGTAGTCTTAGATACGGTACAGCAGATTAATACCTATTTGCTGAACCATCATTATGACGGACTGATGCAATCTAAGATTTCTAGAACAAGTAATTTTGAATAATGGCTAAACAGAAGCACATAGAACAAGATGGCGTTATCGTGGAAGCATTGTCCAATGCAATGTTCCGTGTGGAACTTGAAAATGGACATGTACTCGTAGCCCATATCTCAGGTAAAATGCGTATGCACTACATTAAACTTTTACCTGGGGACAGAGTGAAATTAGAAATGTCTCCTTATGACCTTACCAAAGGAAGGATTACATTTAGATACTAAAAATTAAATCTTCCATAATGATTGTAATCATTTTTACAATCATTATGGGATTTTAAAGATAAAAATATGAAAGTAAGAGCATCAATTAAAAAGAGAAGTGCTGATTGCAAAATCGTACGCAGAAAAGGTGTACTTTATGTAATCAACAAGAAGAACCCAAAATTTAAACAAAGACAAGGCTAAAATTAAATTATGGCGAGAATTTCAGGTATTGATTTACCAAAAAACAAGAGAGGCGTTATCGGTCTTACTTATATCTACGGAATCGGTAGAAGTACTGCATCTAAGATATTAAAAGAAGCCGGTATCAGCGAAGACAAGAAAGTCAACGAATGGAATGACGATGAATTGGCGTTAATCCGTAATTACATCACTGAAAATGTAAAAGTGGAAGGAGAACTTCGTTCTGAAATCCAGCTGAACATTAAGCGTCTGATGGATATCGGTTGCCAAAGAGGAATACGTCACAGACTTGGATTACCTTTAAGAGGCCAAAGAACGAAAAATAATTCTAGAACCCGTAAAGGAAGAAGAAAAACTGTTGCTAACAAAAAGAAGGCAAGTAAATAATCGATAGAATTATGGCAAAGCAAAATAAAGTCGTTAAGAAAAGAAAAGTAAAAGTAGAAGCGATTGGCGAAGCTCATATCCAAGCTACTTTCAATAATATTATTATTTCCCTTACCAATAAAAACGGTGAGGTGATCTCTTGGTCATCTGCAGGGAAAATGGGTTTCAGAGGTTCTAAGAAAAATACTCCATTCGCAGCTCAAATGGCTGCTGAAAACTGTGCCGCAGTAGCACACGAGGCAGGTCTTAGAAGAGTAAAAGTATTCGTAAAAGGTCCAGGTGCTGGTAGAGAATCTGCTATCCGTTCTATCCACAATTCAGGAATTGAGGTGAGCGAAATCGTAGATGTAACTCCGATGCCACACAACGGATGTAGACCACCTAAAAGAAGAAGAGTATAATAATTATTCGATATTTGAAATTTGACAGTGTTCAAAATCTCAAATCTCAAACCTCAAATTAAAATAATATGGCAAGATATATTGGACCAAAAACGAAAATTGCGCGTAAATTCGGTGCTGCAATTTACGGAGATGATAAAAACTTCGAGAGAAGAAAAAATCAACCTCCTGGACAACACGGCCCTAACAAAAGAAGAGGCGCTAAAAAATCTGAATACGCAATTCAGTTAGCAGAAAAACAAAAAGCAAAATATACTTACGGTATCCTAGAAAGACAGTTCGCTAACCTTTATGATAAAGCTACGCGTACCAAAGGGGTAACAGGGGAGGTGCTTTTGCAGCTTTGTGAATCAAGATTGGATAATGTAGTGTACAGACTTGGATTCGCTAAAACCAGAGCGGCCGCAAGACAATTGGTTTCTCACAGACATATCACTGTAAATGGTGAAATTGTAAACATCCCTTCTTATCTATTAAAAGCGGGTGATGTAGTGGCTGTAAGAGAAAAATCAAAATCTTTAGAAGTGGTAGCAGGTGCTTTGGCTTCTAAAGCAAACTATGACTGGTTACAGTTTAATGATGAAAAGAAAGAAGGTACCTTCGTTTCTGCTCCTGAAAGAATCCAAATTCCTGAGGACATCAAAGAACAACTCATCGTAGAGCTTTACAATAAATAATTAATCAACCCAATTTTGCTCAACAATATGGCAATTTTACAATTCATAAAACCCGATAAAGTAATTCTTATCCAATCCGATGATTTCCGCGGACAGTTTGAGTTCCGCCCATTGGAGCCTGGATTTGGTATTACTATCGGTAATGCACTTAGAAGGGTTTTGCTCTCTTCTTTGGAAGGATATGCTATTTCTTCTATCAAAATAGAAGGTGTAGAGCATGAGTTTTCCACGATTCCAGGTGTCATCGAAGATGTTACTGAAATCATTCTTAACCTTAAGCAGCTCAGACTGAAAGCAAAAGCAGAAAACCAAGCGGGAGAAACCGTAAAGGCTTCTTTCTCTGGTAAAGAAGTAATCACTGCTGGAGATTTAGGGAAGTCTGTGAAAGGTTTTGAAGTACTGAATGGTGATCTCGTAATCTGCAATCTTAACAAAGATGTGAATTTTGAAATTACTTTCACCATCGAGAAAGGAAGAGGCTATGTCCCGTCTGAGCAAAATAAATCTAACAATGCTCCACTTGGTACTATCGCGATAGACTCTATTTTCACCCCTGTGAAAAAAGTGAAATTCTCCACAGAAAACTATCGTGTAGAACAAAAAACCGACTACGATAAACTGATTTTCGATATCGAAACCGATGGGTCTATCACTCCTCAAAATGCACTTACTGAAGCTTCTAAGATTCTTATCCATCACTTCATGCTGTTCTCTGATGAAAGAATTACATTAGAAACAGAAGCAGTGAAAGCATCAGTACAATATGATGAGGAAACGCTCCACATCAGACAGTTACTTAAGTCTAAACTCGCAGATATGGATCTTTCTGTAAGAGCTTTGAACTGTCTGAAAGCAGCAGAAGTAGAAACCCTAGGAGAACTAGTAGCTTACAGTAAATCGGATTTGATGAAATTCCGTAATTTCGGAAAAAAATCTCTTACAGAGCTGGAAGAACTCGTTCATGAAAAAGGTTTAAACTTCGGTTTTGATGTATCAAAATATAAGTTGGACGCTGATAAATAATTAAAAATGAGACACGGTAAAAAAATAAATCACCTAGGTAGAACGGCCTCTCACCGTAAGGCAATGCTTTCAAACATGGCTTGTTCTCTTATTTTGCACAAAAGAATTCACACTACAGTTGCAAAAGCAAAAGCTTTGAGAGTGTATGTAGAACCCCTTTTGACAAAATCTAAAGAAGATACGACACACAATAGAAGAACAGTTTTCTCATATCTTCAAGATAAGTACGCGGTATCAGAACTATTCCGTACTATCGCTCCAAAAATCGCTGAGAGAAACGGAGGATATACTAGAATCATCAAAACAGGATTCCGCCAAGGAGATGCTGCAGATATGGCAATGATAGAGCTTGTAGATTTCAATGAGCTTTATAATCCTAAAGCAGAAGAGAAAAAGGCAACCAGAAGAAGCCGTAGATCTTCTACTAAAAAGGAAACTGTAGAGGCTACTGCTGAAACACCAGCAGAGGAAACTCCAAAAGCAGAAAGTGCAGAGTAATAAGCTCTCCATAAAAATAAAAACCATTCCTAAAAAGGAGTGGTTTTTTTATTGTCCTTAATTATAGTTTATTATCCGTTTTTAATCGGTTATAATCGACTAAAAATGTTTATCTACCGATTCTTTACTTTCTAAAATGACAATTTTGAAACAGAAAATTACACTAAAGTTGAATATTTAAAAATTTAAAGTCATGTCTATTAGAAATCAAGTTACCTTAATCGGTAGAACAGGGGGTGAAGTAGAAGTAATCCAGTTCGATAATGGAAGTAAAAAAGCATCTGTTTCTTTAGCTACTCATGATTATTATTATAATCAGAATAATGAAAAAGTGGAGGATACCCAATGGCATAGCCTTGTGGCATTCGGAAAAGTGGCAGAAACCATGGAGAAATATGTCACCAAAGGAAAGGAAATTGCAGTCCAAGGAAAGCTCACTTATCGCCAATACGAAAAGGAGGGCAAAAAGCATTTCGTTACCGAGATTCGCGTGGACGAGATTATTTTCCTCGGTGGAAAATAGCTTTCAATTCCACTATTGGATACAATTTTTTGGGATACTTTTTTCTTTCTTTTTAATTTTGGAATAATTTTTTCTTTACCTTTGCCCATAAGTGAAAGTATAGAAAAGATGAAAAATATTGTAGTAAAATGGATATTGGCTTTCTCATTGGTCATGGGAGGTATGGCGTATGCACAGAATAGTGCCGAAAAAGTAAATACGGAAAAAGCAAAACTTCCTAAACCCTATAAGCCAGAGGAAAATGCAGAGCAAAAGCTCAAAGAACTCATGCAGAGAGCTAAAAAAGAAAAGAAGAATATCATACTCCAAGCGGGGGGCAACTGGTGTATATGGTGCCTAAGGTTTGATAATTTTGTAAATACCACTCCTGAGATTAAGAGGATAGTAGATGAAAATTATCTTTACTATCATCTGAATTATTCCAAAGAAAATAAAAACGAAGCGGTATTTGCCAAATATGGAGACCCAGGAAAAAAACATGGTTACCCAGTGTTCATCGTTATAGATGCTGCAGGGAAGCTACTCCACATTCAGGAAAGTGGTAGCTTAGAGGCTGATAAAAGCTACGATGTAGATAAAGTAGCACACTTCTTTAGCCAATGGAAACCTAAGAAATAACCCGTTATATCCCGTAAAAAAAGCCATCGTACTAAACATTTTAGTACGATGGCTTTTTTTCATGGAATGAATCTAATCCACTAATAACTTCATGCATTAATTGGGGAATAATAGGAGTTTAATGTTTGCGTGTTTTGAATCGTTTTACTCCTCGTTATTCGCTAATTGCCACCACTATTCGCCCTCCGTCATTTAGCATTTGATTTTTTTTGAGTAGTTCGAGATTTGATTTTAATCACCGTTTTTTAATTGTTCTATTTTTCCTCCCGAACCCACTCCGAAAGAAGAGAATTCCTTATGGTGCGATTAGAATGTTTGAGAAATATCCCGAAGAAAAAAGCATCATTTTGTTTCAATTCCTTATGGTGCGATTAGAATAATGCAGAATAAAGCTCTCCTACATAACGGACTGCAGTTTCAATTCCTTATGGTGCGATTAGAATAAAGATAAAGAATTTTAATCAACTTTTAGCTACTCTGTTTCAATTCCTTATAGTGCGATTAGAATATGGAAATTTCATCGATGAAGTGGAATTTTATCAATGTTTCAATTCCTTATGGTGCGATTAGAATTGTATAGAATTTTTAAAGAAAAGAGATGAGTTGTTGTTTCAATTCCTTATGGTGCGATTAGAATTATAAGGCAATATTTTATTGAGTTATGGGATTTTGGTTTCAATTCCTTATGGTACGATTAGAATGAACAAAAAGAAACAATATAACGCAGTTTATCGTCGTTTCAATTCCTTATGGTGCGATTAGAATAAAGATGAACAGATTTAAGAAATTAGCCCGAAAAGTGTTTCAATTCCTTATGGTGCGATTAGAATCATTTTTCAGCATTAAAAAAGATGAGAATGGCAACTGTTTCAATTCCTTATGGTGCGATTAGAATGGATTATCAGCTACAAAGGGCATGGTTTCTTTGAGTTTCAATTCCTTATGGTGCGATTAGAATCCCAGCAAGTGCTGAGCAATTAAAAGAGGGGGTAATGTTTCAATTCCTTATGGTGCGATTAGAATAAAGATGAACAGATTTAAGAAATTAGCCCGAAAAGTGTTTCAATTCCTTATGGTGCGATTAGAATTGAGTCCGCAAAGAAGCTCTTAAAGTCTCTATCTAAGTTTCAATTCCTTATGGTGCGATTAGAATGAAAAAAAATGAAACTCAGAGAAGAAAGTAAAAGAAGTTTCAATTCCTTATGGTGCGATTAGAATGGGAATAGTAGATGCGGATAATTTCACCGCTTTGGGGTTTCAATTCCTTATGGTGCGATTAGAAAAAAGCTAATGGGCAATGATAGTGTAGCGGCTACGGAGTTTCAATTCCTTATGGTGCGATTAGAATTTCAATATCTACAAGGCTCGGAAGTTTGCAGATGAGTTTCAATTCCTTATGGTGCGATTAGAATATTCCTACAAAGAATGGAGCAAAAGGAGGCGGATTAGTTTCAATTCCTTATGGTGCGATTAGAATTATAACCAACAAAAACAACGGGAACTCTTAGAAAAGTTTCAATTCCTTATGGTGCGATTAGAATTGAATGGAATAGTATAATGAATAGTACTAAGAGAGGTTTCAATTCCTTATGGTGCGATTAGAATCACCACTTTAATCTAAAGTGGTGTAAAGGTAATTAGGTTTCAATTCCTTATGGTGCGATTAGAATGAAAGTTAAGTAAGAGTGGTGAGTTACCTAATCTAAGTTTCAATTCCTTATGGTGCGATTAGAATTGGCATTAGTGCAAAAACATTAGCCAAATGGAGAGAGTTTCAATTCCTTATGGTGCGATTAGAATTCTGAGATAGCTCTTCCATCTACGGAAGACATGTCAGTTTCAATTCCTTATGGTGCGATTAGAATGATAAAAAGCGTTTTTTCGTGCGGTGTTTTTTTCAGTTTCAATTCCTTATGGTGCGATTAGAATAGGTTACAAAAGTAGGTAAAAAAGACTGAAAACCCCTAATGTTTTCGTGATTTTTGGAGTCTATTTTTTTTAAAAAATCGTCGGTCTTATTTTACTCTAAAAACTAAGGAGATAGACGGTGTTTTATCTCATTGGCTGTGCGTGTGTTATGTTTTTCGGAATGTCAAAGAACATCTTTATCCCACAAATTTACAATAGATAGACGACAATTACAAAATATTCTTAATGGGATTCTGTTCTATGCCCAGTACTTTCCGTTCCGCCCAGCTGGAATGGCGGGAACTATAAATAATGACACAGTCTAACTCTTTATTAATGATTCTATGGATCTGTGCAATTAACTGATTCAGTTTAGCTTCTGTAATCTCTCCTTCAAAGACACTATTCTGAACCCAATTCAGATATCTGCGGCATAGCTTAAGCATTTTTACAGATTTATTGCCACTAATGTCATAAACTAATATGATGTGCATAAGCATTAAATTAAAAGATGAAATATTTTTATGGGTAGGGATTTTGAGGGGCTTACCACCACGCATGAAAGGGTTTATAGGGTTCTTCTTTCAGCAAATGTTTTTGAAGCTTATAGCATTCTTTTTGTACCAAAGTCTTATAGGAAACATACTGCTGTAGTTCTCTATGGAAAATGGTATCACTCAGTTTTTCATCCCATACTTTAATTATTTTTTTCTTGGCTTTCGTTTTGATGGTTACCCCAAATTTAGATACTTCGAAGTCATCTGGCTGTACCATTTTTTTATTGACCAAAGTAAAAATGGTTCTATCTACCAATAGTGGCTTAAATACTTCGGCTACATCTAGCGCTAGTGAATGTCTCCGCTCACTGGGTTCATGGAGAAAACCGATGGTAGTATTCAGCTGGGTGTGGTGTATGGCATCTGTACATATGGTGTAGCATACCATATTAAGGAAAGAAATGAGGCTATTGATGGCATCTACTGGCGGATTTTTACTTCTTTTATCAAAAGTAAATCCTGTGATGATTTTGTCAAAAGTCTCATAATAAGCAATACGGATATTCCCTTCTACCCCGAACAATGCTTGTACGCTTTGGGCTTCCTTGATATTGGGATAGAGATTTTCTATTTTAAGGATGCTTTGCTGTACTTCTTTGCCTCTTTGTAGGTAATATTTTAGGTTTCGGTACATGTTTTTGGCGGCACCCATGATAAAGCGTTTCGCTAACCAAAGTCTTTGGGCGGTATCATGATAAAAAAGAGCTTGCTGTACCAGCATTTTGCCACTTAGGAGGTCTTTCCTTGGAATAAAACTTCCGGTATAGTGTTCATAAAAATCAAAAAAATGCAGACTGATTCCCTTTCTACCTAGGAAGTGGAGTAGGGCAGAATTACAGTCCATCTGCCCAAAGCAGTAAATATTATCCACATTTTCTATAGGAATAAAATGCTTCTCCTCTACTCGGGTTTCTTCATTTTTATAATGAAGTACCAGAGAATTGTCCTGTTTAGAGAGTCTGCCGTTACTGAAGATATAATAAGGAATACTCATAGCTATAGTTATGATAGATATAAGATTCCTCATATTTTTTCAGTATGAGGAATCAATAGTTCCTAAATTTCACAAAATTAAATTTCACTTGTTTTTCACCATTTTCTAGTACAGTTACATTCCTTTCTGATGTGGAAACCACTACTCTAAATCCGCTTTTTTTCAGTAAATCTACTAGAGCAAAAGAGAATGAAAACTCGCCCATAAGATGTACGGCTTTTACCCTTTCATGCTGATGCATCTTTTCTATTTGGGTGAAGTATTCTTTTGCTAAATTCTGTATTTCTTGCTCTGTGGCATAAGGGTCTATGGCAGGGAAAGGTATATCTCTCACTTTGCCAAACTGTGCATGGGCAGCCTCCCTTTGTCGCTCACTCCACTGGCTGAGCGGATGATTGGATAGATTAATGAGCATTAGAGGTGAAAGTATTGGTTTTGAAAATTACTTTCCTGAAGTTTTTCCACAGAAATAAGGCTGATATTATATTGTTTAGCTCTTTTTTTATGTGTATCGCTTATTTCGTTTTCTTGGTTTAAAGTTACGATGTACGATTTAGGAAATAGCCCCAGCTCTTTTAAGATGCTATCCAGTTTGTAAATCGTGTCATTGGGTAATGATGTTTTTTCTTTACTAACGATGTAGGTCTTGCATTCTACCACATGGAGAACATTGTCTTTGATATAGACTACATCCAGTTCATTTTCTGTATTTTCATTTTTTCTACTTACCCCTATTCGTATTTCATCATCTGTTAATCCAGTGGATTTTAGTTTATTATAAACATATTCTTCTAGCCAATTGCCTGTGAGATATTCTATTTCTTTCTTAGAAATTTTGTTTTCCTCTGATATAGGGAAATCTATTTCCTTTAAAAGTAGCTCTAAATCCTCCACTTCTGAAATGA